>CAVBPR010000008.1:0-22902 GCA_963597355.1 bacterium
CAAAACTGTCAAGCTGTGAAATTTAAGCCAGTTCGCCAAAGCCTGCCTTCCCAATTGAGGGCGGGGGGCGCTTTTTCTATATGTGTGAGTGACAACGGCGCTTGTCTTCTTTTTGTGCCTGGTTTTGTGCCTGGTATGCCGGACTCTATACAGGCATGGGAAAAGCCCCTTCATAGCGTATAGGGCTATATAAGGGGCTTATATATAGGTTATTCATTTATCGGTGTCGTTGTCTCTTGCTATCGTCTCATTTATGGCGCGGTTGATAAAGGCGTTTACGCTCTCCCCGTGCTCCTCTGCATGGGCTTTAATTTGCTCCTTGCGTCCCTTCGGCATAGTGACATTTATCCGGTCATACATCTTTTTCACATAGCGATTTACCGCCGCCTGCTCCGCTTTAGTCGCTGGCATACAAAACATTCCCTTCTATATGTGAGGACATACGCCCTCCCAGTATAGCTATATTATAGGCATTTTGTCTATTGATGTAAATAGGTGATATGTATAAAAATATTGGTGTAAATATGTGCAATACATCAATAGACATATTTGCCCCAATATGCTATTATAATCATGCAAGGAGGGAACGGGACACCGCCCCGACTGAGTACAGACAAGCACGAAAAAAGCAAGTACAAAACGAAAAAGGAGTTTTTATTATGGCAAGCTATAACTATTATGAAGAAGTCCGCAACGACGTTATGAACGCTATTAGCGACTATGATTTGAGCGAGTATAAGGGCGATAGAGACGGTTTCGAAAGTGCATTTTCTCGGCACTGAGTTTATTAGAAATTAGAATAAAAATTGACGACCCGGTCTTTTGTTAATTATATTGTCAAAAGTAGTTGACGCACCGGCTCCTATGTGTTATCTTATAGTCACAGAAAGGAATGAGGCCAATGTATTAAGCAGGTCGATCCTTTTCAACACAACGAGCCAAGTCAGCGAACCGAACAGTGAGCAGCAGAAATAAGTTGCACATATTGTTAACAAAGACAGTCACGAAGGAATCCGCTACTAGGTTTAGATGCATTTGAGCCAAAGCTGAATTCGCTGGCGACAGGTTCATCACAGTTGTGAATCGAATGAAAGAGAGGTAAACAATTGATGGTAGAGCCCAATGAACAGAAGTAATCCCCCATCCGTGAGGTTAGACGGATGGGGGATTTTCTTTGCTTTACGATCAATTGCACGGCCGCATGGCACCAATTTAAGATGCCATGCGGCATGAATCAGACGCTTTATGCGTTCTCTCCTTTGCCTGTAATAATCCAGGGTGCCGGCTGCGTGTCGAAGGTATTTTTCGCACTCAGCTTTGCTACTGTAACCTGGATTACCTCTATATCCGTCACGCCCAGCCGCTTGCACAGCTCCGGCATACCAGCAGCAACGGAAAAGTCCAGCGTATAAATTACAAATTCCATTGCAGGATTCAATTTGAGCAGGCATTGCATTTCCTGCTCCATGCTGGCGGATGCCACCAGCATGGTCACATCCGGTACAGGAAGGCCTTCCATGGTCTGCTCATCAACGTGATCAATAATGGTAATATTGTTCAGACCGAACTGATTGACGTTATCCTCCAATGTGCGGCGGTCTCTTTGATTATATTCCACCGCGATTACAGTGCCCTCAGCTGCAACGATTGCCGCTTCCACTGCGATGCTCTCGCCGGAAATAACGCACAGGTTTTTCTGGGGCGAAACCTGCATCTTGCTTAACAGCACCGCGCGAATTTCAGAGCCGACATAGCGAACAGATCCCGGGGTGAACGCCTGATTGTCCATGCCAAACTTGATTGTGCTGCGGGCATTGTCGTTTAGAATCAACATGCCGGCAGAGGCGTTGATTCCACGATTGATCATGTCATATACTTTATTCTGTCGAATCGGCCCGGTCGGCTCGCTTCCGTCGTTGTAAATAACCGTGCACTCACCCAGTCCGGCATTGAACATGCGGTAGAAAATATCGGGGTGGCCTGCCTCTGTAAACACCAAAACAGAGCGATTGGACTCCACTGTAGGGATCAGGTTCTTATTTTTGCGCGTTATGTCGAGAATTTTGACGCGCTCCAAATCTACCTCAGTGTGATCAGAGAAATATTGCAGCCATGCCAAAATGTGTGCATTGGTAAACAGGTTTTGTTCCATGAAAAGACTTCCTTTCCTTTTGGATGGGCACATTATATCATATCCGACATAAAAAAACAGCTCCTTCTCTTAATATTTTACTTTTGTAAACAACGGCTTTTTCTCCCGGAACGAAACGAATAGCAAAAAAGTATTGACAAACGTTCATCAAACCGTTTATAATAACAAAGCTGATTTGCGGATGTGCTGGAATTGGTAGACTGGCAAGCTTGAGGTGCTTGTGCGTGAATGCGCGTACGGGTTCGACTCCCGTCATCCGCACCAGTCAAAGCAATTCGGTTTCATTTGAATCGAATTGCTTTGTTTTTCTTTTTTGCAAAAAATAGTTGACATTCAAATTATAATTGATTATAATACAGCTTGTTCGTCACATGACTGACGAAACAGATGGGGGTATAGCTCAGCTGGGAGAGCGCTTGAATGGCATTCAAGAGGTCAGCGGTTCGATCCCGCTTATCTCCACCAAAAGCTCGAGAGAGTGAAGAAAAACCTTGAAATCATCTGATTTCAAGGTTTTTTCTTCTCCAAAAGTAGAAAATCGGGGGATTTACGAAAACCGTCTGTGCGCTTGATTTTTGATGGAAATTTTGAAAATCAAGAGGTCAGGTATCATGAAGAAAATCAGGATGAATTGCACCGCCACACTGGACGAAACCTTTGCGGATTTCCTCCTTTCCCGCAGAGCAAAGGGGCTGGCGGAAAAGACGCTGGAAAGCTATTCCTCCCAATGGAAAGCCGTGGCGCGGCACTTGGATACGGGAATGGACATAGCCGCACTCCAAAAGGCAGATTTGGACACCATGATTGTTTCCATGCGGGACGCGGGACTTTCTCCCAACAGTATCAACAGCTACACGCGCGTTCTGAAATCCTTTTTCTCTTGGTGCAATGAGCAGGGGCTGACCCGTCTGAATATCCCCCTCTACAAAGCCGAGGAAACCGTAAAGGAAACCTATTCGGACGCGGAGCTGACCGCGCTTCTGAAAAAGCCCGACATTCGCAAGACAACCTTTGCGGAATATCGGGACTGGGTGATTATCAGCTTTCTTTTGAACTGCGGGAGCCGCGCCGCGACGGTCAGGGCGATACAAATTCGGGACGTGGATTTAGATGGCGGCGTTGTGTTCTACCGCCACACGAAGAACAGAAAGGCGCAGGTCATACCTCTTTGCAGCCCCATGATTGCCATTCTGCGGGAGTATGGGCGTTACCGTGGCGGAAAGCCTACGGATTATCTCTTTTGCACGGAAACGGGAACACAGCTCACGGAGAACGGCTTGCGGCAGTCTATCGCAAGGTACAACACGCGGCGCGGGGTGCAAAAGACTTCTATTCACCTGTTCCGCCACACATTCGCGCGGAAATATCTGATTGACTGCGGCGGGGACGCGTTCACGCTCCAAAAGCTATTGGGACATTCCACCCTTGCTATGACGAAGCACTATTGCGCGATTTACGACGCGGATTTGACAAAGAACTACGATAACTTTTCCCCGCTGGCGCAAATGAAAGCGAGCGGCGCGAAAATCAAAATGTCCGCCAAAGGCCGCTGACGGCCTTACACGGGGCGCGTGGATGGCGGCGGTATTTATCTGTCAGACAACAAAAACGGAGCGGGAAGTGCAAACCTCCCGCTCCTACTGCATTTTATCAGAAAACAAATGGCTTATCCTTTATCGCTCCATAAGCAAAAGGATTGACCCCCAATTCACTACGGAGGAAATACACCAATTCTTCCGCCGCAATGAGAATATCGTCATATTCCTCTTTCTTTTGGTCAGCTCTTATCTGCGTATAGACTGCGTTCAGACTGTCCAGCATTTCCGAAACTGTCATTAAAATTCAAACCTTCTTTCCAACGGCGCGGGAGAAACTTGTTTCTCCCCGCCGAAACTATTTATCTTATCTGTAATATTTATATTTATTTCTCTGTCCTCTGCCGTTCCGTTATTTACGGCTTGCGGCGCTGCAAAAGCGTCTGACGTAAAGTCATAGCCGCTGGCCGTATCGTCTTTCTCTGTATGCGTGGCGCGTTGTGGTGTTTCATAGAAATCATAGGTGTTGCTGTCCCCGCGCTGGACAAGATAGCCTCTGTCTATCAGTTTGGTGAATTGGTCGCGGTATGTAGATTGCGGCATTCCCACCGCCTGCCGTATGGCAGCGGGCGAGAGCGCAAGCAGATAGCCGTTGGCATTGGACGCAAAGTATAAGTAAAGCATGAGCGCGTGTGCGCCGAGGTCACGCGCAGCAGCTTGCCAATGACTGTTTTTGATACCGAGGAAGTCAGACGCGGCGCGTTCTCTGTGTATGGCTATCAGCCGTTGATTTGGTACTGTGTTCGGCATTCTCCGTTTTCTCCTTCTCTATTGGAACGGCTGGGAGGGAACGCCCCTCCCGCCGATGATGTATTATCTTCCGAGGCTTTCGATTTTCTCATTCAAGCCGTCGATTGCGTCAAAAATCTCTGACACGTCCACCGTGGCGGAAATGTGGGAAAGAACGTCCTGCACGATTTCCTCTTTCATTTCCTCCATTTCCCGGCGGCGGTTTGCTTCATCAATGTTGCAGCTATTCAGATACATCATTCTAAGCGTTGCCTGCATTTCCTTTTCCATGCCGCTGATGAAATGGTCAAAGAGAATGTCCTTTTGGATATTCGCCATTTTTGCGCCCCCCTTCTTTACAAATCTATATTTGAAAGTACGGTTTTCTTAACTTTCTAAGTATATTATATCAAATTTTTTATACTGTATCAAAGAAAGGGCGCTGAATGAAAGCGCTATGAAAAAAGGGGTGGCGGGTATATTTCGGGAAGTTGCGGCGCGTTTTCTCTTTTGGCGCTTCTGCGTGGGCAAGTCGGACACGAAAACGCGTTGATTTTCTCCGTTTCCGTTGTATTTCACTTGATTATTACGGGAAATCCGAGAAAAACGCGTTGAAATCACACAGCATACGCTGTTTTCACACGTTCACGTTATAATTTTCTGCATTTTTCAAGAAATTTCGGGAAAAACCTTGACAATATATATATATATATAATGGGTTGTGCAAACGGCGCGTGGCGCGTGTTTTGCACATTTTTTATTGTGGAGGAATGGATTATGCGCGTTATTCTCGATACTGACAAGAAAACCATCACTGTGCCGTGGAATTATGCGGTAAAGCTGGAAGAGATCAATCGTATTATCAAGGACGGCGGCGGAGCCAAGCAGTACACATTCAAGACCTATCTGGAAGAATCTTGGAAAGCCTGCATGGATGACACGGACAAGCATTTGAAAGTCGCTGATAAGCCCGCTCACAAAGGAAAATAATGGGTGCGCCGAGAATCACCCCGGAGGAAATCATTAAAATGCAGCGGTTATATCGGCAATTAGGTACTTATACCGCCGTAGCGAATGAAATCGGGCGCAGCCCGTCCTCCGTGTCAAAGTATGTTCAAATGAAAGGCGTTCCCGCAAATATCCGCATTGCGGTTGAAAATCTAACAAGAGAATAAAAGGAGAATAACTATGACCAATCAAGAAATCATGGCTGTTGTCAAGCCTGCTGTTTGCAATCAGCTCAAAGGCCCTGCGTCCGCACAGTTTCCTGTTGATTTGATTTCCATCGTTGGTGATGACACCCGAGGCTATCAAGTTTCCGGCTTTGTTGATTCCCAGAACAGTTATGGGGCAATGATTAGAAATGACTTTACTGCAACTGTGGCTGTCGAAAATGGTTT
The DNA here is from genome assembly GCA_963597355.1 of bacterium. Lineage (GTDB taxonomy): Bacteria > Bacillota > Clostridia > Oscillospirales > Oscillospiraceae > UMGS1766. The sequence continues at coordinate 5,877 of CAVBPR010000008.1, forward strand.
CCCCGTTGTCAAGTCCGCTACTGTTGCTGCAAAAGCAAATGTACAGAGAGCAAAGGAATTTGGCATCAATTACATTGCTATCAGTATCATTACTGCTATTGGTGGTGCAATTCTGTATTTCATCATTTCCGCAATAGTGGGATTCTAATATTAGGAGGTAATCGAAATGGCATTCAAGAGAATGGAAGGTTTTGCTGGAAGTGTGCCGCAGGGATTTATTGATCGTAGTGTCAAGGTATGTCCATTCTGCGGTTCTAACAATCCTCATTGGGCACTTGACCAAAAAATGCAGATGAAGTTGGAAGGCAACCTCTATCTGTTCCAGTGCGAGCAATGCAAGGGTGTTTTGAGTTCTCCCGTTCCCGATGTGACCGGCTACAACAACACTATGCTAACCACTACCGGCTTGCTCAAAAAGTTGTCCGGCAAAAAGAATGGTGTTATTTATCTGCGTGTATATGACGCAGGCAACAATGCCGATTTTGCAGATAAGGTTGGGACGGAATACACCTTGGAAGAAATCAACCAAATGGCAGCACAAAAGGGCGGCACTCCCGATCAGGGCGGAAAGTTCTATTGATACTTATGGAGCGGGGCGCGTGTCCCGCTCCTTTTCCTATCCATTTCATTAGGGTATAGCCCAATGACAATGAAAATTCCCTTGCTTTTCTGTTTCACATATATTATATCATAATTTTTGAAATATTTCGAATTTCATGCACATCCTATTGACATACTTCTAAATTTGTGATAGAATAAGGACAGATAAAGCAAGGGGGCTTTTGGAATGCGGGTTTTCTATGTGCGCTGTTCTACCATCGAGCAGAACGAGGCGCGTCAGTTGAAAATGGCGGAGGAACAGAACGCCGAAAAGGTGTTTATGGACAAGGCGAGCGGCAAGAATACAAACCGCGCCGCGTTCAAGGAAATGATGGCTTTCGTCCGTGCGGGCGATACCGTGGTAGTCGAGAGCATTTCCAGAATTGCACGAAACACGCGGGACTTGCTTTCCATCGTTTCCGAGCTGACCGAAAAGGGCGTGGAATTTGTCAGTCTGAAAGAGAACATCGACACCACCACCCCGCAGGGGCGTTTCATGCTGACCGTGTTCGGCGCTCTGGCTGAATTGGAGCGGGAGAACATTTTGGAGCGTCAGCGCGAGGGAATCGAAATTGCCAAAAGCGAGGGCAAGTATAAAGGCCGCAAGCCCATTGATTATGACGAAGCGCAAATGAAAGCCCTTTGCAAGAAGTGGCGGGCGGGCGAAATCACCGCCACCGCCGCCATGAAAGAGCTGGGCTTGAAGCCCAATACGTTCTATCGCAGGGTAAAAGAAATGGGGCTGTAAACAGCTCCGCAAACACGCAATCTATTCAAAAATTCAAGCGCACATGAAGCAGAAAAGTAAAGTGTGCGAAACGGGTAAATGGGCAAAAAGCCCTTGTATTTCAACGGTTTTTCCTTTTGGAGCGCTTGCCCCTGACGGACGCTGCCGCGGCCGTCAATGGCATTCAAGAGGTCAGCGGTTCGATCCCGCTTATCTCCACCAAGATCCGAATCTGATACCGATTGGGTATAGGTTCGGATCTTTTTTGTTTTTAGATTGAAGATTTATGGATTTCCGCCATCCTTTTCGCTCCACAATAGATACACTTCATTTTCTATTTTTCCTGCTTTTGTGCAAAATTACCAGAAAGCCTTGCAAGATTTTTTCTTTTGCGGTATAATGTCTCGGTATTCTGATGACCGGGCAACTCGCCCACAATTCGAGAGGAATGATATCAAACTATGAGCGCATCCAAAACAAAAAAAGAGCGCCGGGCAGACGCTTTTAACGGAATGACCCAGAAACAGCGCCAGGACGCGATTGCCGCCCAAAAGAGCCATCGAAACGCTATTATTTACACTATCATCGGCATTGTCGTTGCCTTGTGCGTTATAGCATTGCTGGTGTGGGACAATGGTGTAATCCAGCGTCACTCCACGGCCGTTACCATCGGCACCAAATCCTACGGTGTCGTTGATGTAGACTATTATTATTACTCCACTTACTCCAACTATTCCAACTATGCATCCACCTATGGCCTGGACACCTCAAAGCCTCTGGACGAGCAGGAAATTTATGAGGGCTATACTTGGGATCAGATGCTGAAAGACAACGCAATTAATTATCTGACCAACGTTTCCATTCTGGCTCAGGAGGCGGAAGCCGCCGGCTATGAACTGAGTGAAGATGGTCAGTCACAAGTTGAAGCTACCATTAACAACATCGCCGCCTATGCCAAGCTCTACGGCGTTTCTGAGAACTATTACTTGCAAAACGGCTACGGCAAGTATATGACTGCAAAGGATTATCGCCGCATTTTGACCGAGGCTCAGCTTGCTACAGAGTATGCAAACCAGAAGCAGGAGAGCTTTGACGTAACCGACGAGGAAATCGACACTTACTATACCGAGAATTCTGCCACCATCGACACCATTGACTACACCTGCTATCTTGTTTCCTTTGACCGCACCGAGCAGGACTCCGACGGCAACACGGTTGATCTGGACGAAGACACCATCGAAGCCAACCGCGCGGAAGCAGAGGCTCACGCTCAGGAAATTACAGATGCTTTGGTTGCCGGCGACACCGACAAGGCGGCTGAACTGGCAGAAACCTACGGTGCGACCGACAGCTCCAATTCCAGCGCCATCACATACACCGGTTTCGCAACCTGGATGAATGACACCAGCCATCAGGCAGGCTCCAGCGGTGTAATCGAAAACACAAACAGCAACGGAAACGTAAGCGGTTACTATGCTATGTATGTCAACCAACGCTATCTGGACGAGTATTACGGTGCAAACGCCCGAGTGATTCGCCTTGATGCAACAAAGGATGACGACGACAACTACGATATGGATTCCGTTGAAGAAACCGCACAATCTCTGTTGGATGAATACAATTCCGGCGATAAAACAGCAGAATCCTTCGGTACTCTGGCTGACAACAATTCCTCTGATGCTTCCAGCTACGAGGGCGGTCTGCACGAAAACCTGTCGAAAAACGCCTACAACGACGACGTTGTTGCATGGCTGTTTGATGATGCCCGCAAGAATGGCGACACCAACATTTTCCGCGATGATGACAACCACGTTTGCTATGTCGTTTACTTTGACAGCTTTGCAGATACTCCCTATTGGCGCGTCACTTCTGCTGACAGCCTCCGTTCAGAAAAATACAATGACTGGATGGATGAAGAGACGGAACAGTACACTGCCACACAGGGCACCGGTATGAAGTTCGTAGGATAATTCGACTTACTGTTTTCCCCGTCTGAGAAATCAGGCGGGGAGATTTTTATCATTTTTCTTGCAAAATACAATGCAACATGATATAATAAATGAGCTTTGCAGGCATAGTTCATCGGTAGAATGAAAGCTTCCCAAGCTTTAGAGGTGGGTTCGATTCCCATTGCCTGCTCCAGAAAGGGTACGATTCTACTCGTGCCCTTTTTTTGCATATTTTTTCCCTTATCCAAAGACTATCATATCTTTAGGAATTGACTTATAAAAAATGATTGACTACAATAGTCATTGTGCTTATTTCTGATCGGAAGATATAAAAAGAAAGGAATCCTATGATCTCATTTCACTACGCAACGCCTGAGGACAAGCCATGGATTGATGCCGCTCTATGCCGCAGCAATGAACGTGGCTGCGAATACACGTTTGTAAATTTATATGCCTGGAGCGAACCATTTCAGCTTCAGGTTGCAGAAGTAGAAGGCTGCCTTACCTGCCATATGACCGGTTCCCTTGGCCCCTGCTACCTCTACCCTGTCGGAGGCAATGTCCGCGCCGCTATTCTTGCACTGCGCGAGGACGCGCTCCAGCGGAATAACCGGTTTCAACTCGCCTGTTTATCCGACGAACACCGCAAAGAATTAGAGCAACTTTTCCCCGGTTGCTTTGAATATACCGACGACCGGGATGGGTATGATTACCTCTACGACATCGAACGTCTGGCCACTTTAAAAGGAAAAAAACTGCACGGCAAACGCAATCACATTAACAAATTCCTGTCCGAGCATCCGGACTGGAGCGGCGAACCCATCACAGTCGAAAATCTGGCGGAATGCCTGAGCATGAATGAACTGTGGCACAAGGAAAACGAAGGCTTTGATGGCGAAGAAACCTTCGAGGAGGATGGTGTCGCCCTTCAGAAATGCATCTCCCGCTATGAACAGATGGGCATGGAAGGTTATCTGATACGGGTAGATGGCAAAGTCGTTGCCTTCACTATGGGGGAGCGCATGGGAACAACCGACACTTATGATGTTCACTTTGAAAAAGCCTTTTCGGATGTAGCCGGAGCCTACCCCATGATCAACCGGGAATTTGCGCGTTGGATACAGGAAAATCATCCCGAAATCCGCTACCTGAACCGCGAGGATGACATGGGCGTGGAGGGACTGCGCCAGTCCAAGAAATCTTACTATCCCGACTTGATGGTGGTCAAAACCGGTGCACAACTGATAAAAGAATTAAATCCCTGAATCGAAAAGCAATACCAAAAAGCGGAGTTGAATCTTGCATTCAGCTCCGCTTTGTTATATCGTTAGAGTTATAGCGAAGTACATTATATTTCATTTTCTATTTTTCATTGCATATAGTATGATTAGAGCAGAAAACAGCAGGAAAGGAAGGTCTTTATTATGACACAAAACCGTTATCCTCACGTATTTCAACCTTTGACCATTCGTGGCTTGACCTTAAAAAATCGCCTGGAATATGCTCCCACCGTTGTTTTGAAATGCAATGCAGACGGCTCCATGAGTCAGGACATGTTAGATTTTATGGATTGGCAGGCACAAACCGGTGTCGGCTGGGTTACTGTAGGTGACACCCCGGTCACCCACGACAATACCTCTCACTGGCTCTGCGAGATGAATGTGTGCGACGATGACTGCATTCACGGTATGAACGCACTGGTGGAACAGTGCCGTAAAAACGGCGCAGAATTATCTGTAGAATTGGCTTATGCCGGTCGAGGCAATCGCGCTCCTGCAGATGGCCAGCCTACTGCTATTGTTTCTGCCGAACGTCCGCTCAACCCCGGTGACAATGTGCGCACTATGACCCGCAGTGACATGGACGAGATGAAACAGAATTTTGTGGACTGCGCTGTACGCTGTAAGCACGCTGGCTTCCGCATGATTCTGCTCCACTGCGCCCACAACAATTTCCTTGCCCAATGGCTCTCCCCTGACTCCAACGTACGCACCGACGAGTATGGCGGATGTCCTGAAAATCGCAGAAAATATCCCCTCGAGGTATTAAAGGCAGTTCGCGAGGCCGTGGGCAATGACATGGTAATCGAGCTTCGGGTTTCTGCCACCGAAGGGATTCCAGGCGGCTTGGAATTTGATGAATCTCTGGCCTTTATGGAACTGGCGCAGGAATATGTAGATATCATGCATATCTCTCAGGGATCTATTTTTCATCTTTCCGCCCGCTATACCATTCCCACCTATTTCCGCACTCCCCACAAGCCATTGAATGTGGATTATGCGGCAGAGGTAAAAAAGCATCTGCATATTCCGGTCGCCGTCGTAGGTATGATCACTACGCTGGAGCAGGCCGAAGATATTATTGCCTCCGGAAAGGCTGACATTGTCGCCATGGCAAAGAGTTTTATGGCGGACGGAAACATTGTCCACAAATCCCTTGCCGGTGAAAGCTCCAGAGTTCGCCCCTGTACCCGCTGTGACCTTTGCGGCAATGCCAACACCTACGGAACGGCCATGAGCTGCGCGATCAATCCTCGCTGCGGTATTTCCGGAGAAATCGATCCGCTTCCCGAATCCAAGCGCAAACGCGTCATGGTAATCGGCGGTGGTCCTGCCGGCATGATGGCCGCCCAAACGCTGGTAAAACGCGGCCACACCGTTACCCTCTATGAAAAAGCGGATCAACTGGGCGGTCTGCTTATTGATGCAAGTATGGTCCCGTTTAAGCAGTTGATGCGCGAATATCTGGACTGGGACATTGAGGAAACAATGCACTGCGGTGCAAAGATTTTGCTCAATACGGAAGTAACGGAAGAACTGATTGAGCAGGAAAATCCGGACGCTATCATTGTTGCCACTGGTTCTGTTTATCTCACACCCCCCATTCCCGGCATAGCAGAATCTTTCGCTGTCCGTGATGTAGACAGCCATGCCGTAGAAACAGGCGAAAATGTTGTCGTCTGCGGCGGTGGCATCACTGGTTTGGAATGCGCACTGACACTGAGCCAGGAGGGCAAACAGGTCACGGTCGTTGATCTCCTGCCCAGAGAAAATTTTGTAATGGAAATGCCAATCTTCAATAAGGCCGATCTGATGGATCAACTGGAACAACACCAGGTTGCGTTAGTTGGAAACCAGAAAATTCAGGCTATTGACGGCGGAGTCAGGACCATTGACCAGCAAACTGGAGAAGAACGCTTCTTCCCTGCTGACAGCGTTGTCAATGCCCTTGGCGTCAAGCCGGATAATGCCCTTGGCATGAAGCTGCTGAGCAAATACGGCAGCAGTCAGGTTGTCTTAGTCGGAGATTGTACCGCTCGGGGCGGCAACTACTACCGGGCAAATCACGAGGCCTATCACGCGGCTATGCGCATCTGATTTGGAGATAGATTGCACAGTGTATCCGATCCAAGTGCCTGCCTTTGGCTTTATATCCATTGCTGACAGCGGTGGATGACCCGAATTTTTATTGAACAGTATTTTCCACGATTTACACACAGAAAGGCCTTTGAAGCGACCATGGATTTAACGCAGCTGAAATATTTTCAAGCGGTTGCCCGCACGGGAAACATCACCCGTGCCGCAGCGGAATTGTTCGTCACCCAGCCCAACCTGAGCAAAAGTATCACTCGATTAGAGGAGGAACTTCAGGTGCCCTTGTTTGAGCATCGCAAGGGAAAAATTGAACTAAACGATTATGGGCGAATGTTTCTATCCAGCGTAGACATTATTTTTTCCGAGCTGGCCGCTGGAACGCAAAACATTCAGCGCATGTATGCTGCCAACCAGTACGTGCTGTCCCTCGGCTGCAACATCAGCGGCTATCTGGCGGACAACCTTCCCCTCTTCTCCAGTGCACATCCGGAACTGGGAATCCGTCAATTAGACTGCACTACACCTCAATTGATCGAGCGGCTGTTGGATCGCAGTATCAACCTTGCATTGTCCAACGAAAAACTGAATGACGAGCGCATTGAATATCGTCTGCTGGGACAAAAAAAGTACGTAATTGCGCTGCACCAGGATCATCCATTGGCAAAGCAGGAGGTCATTTCCTTCTCGCAATTGGCAAACGAAACTTTCATTTGTGATACCTCCCGTTTTCATCTCGATAATCTCCGCCAGGTGTGCTTGAAAAACGGTTTCATTCCCCACGTAGGATATGAAATTCAAAGCACGGATCTTGTGTTCGGACTTGTCGCCGCCAACCGTGGAACCGCGATCATTCCCATTGTCATGGGATGCCAAATGCTTGCCGCACATCCAAACGCACCGGTAAAATTAGTCGGTATTACCGACGAAATGCCCCCTGTTATCATCGGTATCGGGACATTAAAAAATCAACCGATCAGTCAGGCGGGAGAATTGTTTGTGCAGTTTCTGGAAGAAAACCTAAAGCGTGAGGAGGAACTGGTTCAGCGAACCGGTTACGCTGGCCTCTTATAACCTCTATCCCTTTTTCAGTGATTTTAATTTCAGATTCATCCACTTCCCTACCGATTTTAAAAAAACAAAGAATTGAACAAAAGGAGAAGATTAACTATGTTTGAAGAATTCAAAGACAAAGTCCTGTTTGTCACCGGTGCCGCATCCGGCATGGGCCGCGCCGTCGCCGTCCGTTTTGGCAGTCTTGGATGCAAGGTAGCCGTTGCTGCACGGCGTCCGGATGCTGGCGCAGAAACGGTTCGCATGGTAGAAGAAGCTGGCGGCGAAGCTATGTTCGTCGCATGCGATGTGGCGGACGATGCAAGCGTTAAGGCCGCAATCGACGCAACAGTTGCTGCCTATGGCCACCTGGATTTCGCCTTCAATAACGCAGGCTGCGGTGCGGACGGCGTTCACATCCCGTTTGTTCCTCTGACGGACGTTACAGAAGAAGATTGGGACAAAGTCATCGACACAAATCTGAAAGGCGTTTTTCATTGCCTGAAATACGAACTGCTTCAAATGCAGAAGCAGGGCAGCGGTGCAATTGTGAACACCGCCTCCATCGGCGGCTTGAAAATGGCCCCCATGTTCGGCGCCTATGGTCCATCCAAAGCCGGTGTAATCGCCATTACGCAAACTGCCGCTGTTGAAAACGCAAAAGCAGGTATTCGCGTTAATGTAATTTGTCCCGGTCCGACCGAAGGAACAAATCTGATGGCAGACAGTGTCGCCGCCGGCAGTCAGGACACTGCCTTTTTAGTGGAACATGTCATTCCCATGGGCAAGCTGGGCACTACGCAGGATGTTGCTGACAGCGTGGTCTACCTCTGCTCCAATCTGTCCGGTCATGTCACCGGAATGGCTCTGCCGGTCTGTGGCGGAATGCAGATGTGATTGCCATGTTGCGACATATTTCCATGTTTCGGCTTTTGCCGGAATACCGAACACCGGAAACCATAGCGCTTTTGGAGAATCGCCTAAAGGTTTTACCAGAGCAAGTTCCCACTATTCGCTCCTGCGAAATCGGTGTAAAACCCTTTCCCATGCCGACAGAAACCCCAGATGGTCACGTGAAATTCTACGATCTGGTGCAAATCATCTCCTTTGAAACGCCGGAGGACTGCGCTGCCTACCCCGCCAGTCAAGGTCACCTGGATTTCCTTGCTTTTTCTGAACGCTACATGGAACAGGTTGTCGGTATTGATTATCCTATATAATGTTTTATAAAAAATCCTCTGTCGTCCTGACAGAGGATTTTTCTATTATTTATTTCTCTTGCGCTTGACTGTGTTCTTTTCGTAGATAATTCGCAATCCATCCAACTGCAACGACTCATCCAGATGAATTTTCCTGCGGCAATACGGTGCAACCAAGGGACTGGCCCCGCCTGTAATGACCACAGTAACCGGTTCCCCTAATTCTTCTTCCACACCTGCCGTCAATCCATCGATCATAGCTGCACAGCCATATACTGCACCGGACTGCATGCAGCTGACCGTACTGGAACAAATCAATTTCGACGGCGGCGTTAATGTGATGTAGGGCAACTGCGCCGCACTGGCCGACATGGCATCCACGGAAACCCGTAGCCCGGGGATCAAAGCTCCGCCAACATAAGCACCGTCTTTATTGATCACCGACATGGTTGTGGCTGTCTCCATGTCAAAAATGGCAATCGGCTTTGGATATTTCTCCAGCGCGGCCACCGCATTCACCACCATATCACTGCCTAACTGCCCCGGGTCGTCAATCCGAATGTTCAGGCCGGTTTTAATTCCGGAACCGACCACCAGAATACGCTTGCCAATCAGTCGCTCCAGCGCATTGGACACAATCGTCGTCAACGACGGAACAACGGAGGAAAGGATCGCTCCTTCAATATCTGCAGATGCAACTTTGTACATGCCCAGCAAATCCCGAATCAGCAACACATATTCGTCGCCGGTTTTGTTGCGGTCGCTCGCACAACGGGCCGTAAAGCGAAGCTCTTTCCCTTCATAACCTCCCATTAGCAGGTTCATGTTCCCAATGTCAATTGTTAAAATCACTGTGCCACACCCCTTATCCACTATAAATCACAATATCATCCTATTTATACTAACATAATTCATAGTAAACGGTAAACAGAAAAATGTCGACTTACTGGTTTCTCAGTAAGTCGACATCTTGTTTTAATATAGATCGGTTCTCCGGTGTGTAAGGCAGGGCAGTTTTTCACGAACTGCGGTTAATTGATCCAGGTCAATTTCTCCCAACGCAATCCCCTGTCCTTCTTTTACTTCCGCGATGATTTCTCCCCAGGGGTTGATAATCATAGAATGCCCGTAAGCATCCCCCTTACCGCCCCACTGATCCGCAGCAATGACAAAACAGGTGTTTTCAATTGCCCGGGCACGCAGCAACACTTCCCAGTGGGCTCTCCCCGTCTGGGCTGCAAACATTGCGGGAACACACAAAATCTGTGCTCCCCGAACCGTCAGCTGACGATACAACTCCGGGAAACGAAGGTCATAGCAAACACTGAGACCCAAATGCCCCAACTCTGTATCAGCTGTAACGATACGCTCCCCCGGCTGGATCAATCGGGATTCCTTTCGGACCTCTCCATCCGGCAAAGTCACATCAAAGAGATGAGTTTTATCATAGCGTGCTACACGCTCGCCTTTCGGGTTCAGGAGAATCGACGTATTTCTATGCCGTCCGTTTTCTCCGGGGGTGAAGATCGTGCCACACAAGATCCAGATATTATGCTCCTTTGCCTTTTGGGCCATACGCGTCAGAGTTACACTGTCCTCAAGGGACTCCACTCTTGTACGGCCTCCGTCATAGCAGGTAAAGTTTTCCGGAAAGACAATCAGCCGTGCGCCTTGCTCTGCGGCCTGTTCCACAAACCGCTCTGCAGTTGAAAGATTTTCCTCCCATGGGTGGCTGGTATCGATTTGCACCGCCGCAGCTAAAAAACGTCTTTCCATTACAGATATGCTTTGAGCTCGTCCACCTTGTTTAATCTCTCCCAGGGAAGATCCAACTCAGGACGGCCAAAGTGGCCATATGCTGCAGTCTGCTCATAAATCGGACGACGCAGATCCAAATAGGAAATAATCGATGCAGGACGGAGATCGAATGTACGCTGCACAATCTCAGACAGCTGTTCATCGGAAAGGACGCCCGTCCCCTGCGTATCTACAAGGACAGAAACCGGATGTGCAACACCGATTGCATATGCCAGTTCAATCTGGCAGCGCTTTGCCAGTCCCGCTGCAACAATGTTCTTTGCCACGTGCCGTGCCATGTATGCGGCGGAACGATCCACCTTCGTTGGGTCCTTACCGGAGAAGCATCCGCCGCCATGCGCTGCGGCTCCGCCATAAGTATCAACAATAATCTTTCGACCGGTCAGTCCAGTGTCGCCGCAGGGGCCGCCGACTACAAACCGGCCAGTAGGATTCACATAAAGCTTTGTCTCCTCCCGAAGGAACTGGGCCGGCAATACCGGCTTAATTACTTCTTCAATTACAGCTTCCCGCAGATCTTTCAAGGCAATTTCCGGTGCATGCTGGGTGGAAACAACGATGGCTGGGCACCATTCTACCTGGTTGTTTTCATCATAAGAGACGGTCACCTGCGTCTTGCCATCCGGGCGCAGCCATGGCAGAGTGCCGTTCTTACGCACTTCTGTCAGGCGATGGGACAGCTGATGTGCCAGAGAAATCGGAGCCGGCATCAGTTCCGGAGTCTCGTTGCAGGCAAAACCGAACATCATTCCCTGGTCGCCTGCGCCAACCAGATCCGCCGCATCCTGTTCACTCTCCTTGTACTCCATGGAATGGTCAACACCCATTGCAATATCAGGAGACTGTTCATCAATGCTGGTCAAAACAGCGCAGCTCTTTGCATCAAAACCGGAAGCGGAATCGGTATAACCGATGCGCTCTACGGTCTTGCGAACGATAGAAGGAATGTCCGCATATGCGCTGGTGCTGATTTCACCCATTACCATCACCATGCCGGTTGTAGTTACCGTCTCGCAAGCAACGCGGCCGTTGGGATCCTGCTCCAGAATTGCATCCAAAACTGCGTCCGAAATTTGGTCGCAGATTTTGTCGGGATGTCCTTCTGTCACGGACTCTGATGTAAAAATATGATTCTTCATGGCTTGTTTCCTTTCTTCGATGAGTATTTTTTGAAACAGCCCCGAAAAGAAAAAATCACGTTCCAAGGCGGAACGTGTCTTCTGTAAGTACCCTCATCTTTCGATACATACCGCCGGAATTAGCACCTTGCTCCGACAGATCGCTCTGTCTTCTTTGCAGGTTGCTGGGCTTCATCGGGCCGATCCCTCCACCGCTCTTGATAAGGCTGTTCAATTTTTAACATATACATTATAAAATATTTCTTCTTATTGTCAAGCATTATTTTCCCGCTTGAACGGCAGTAATGGAAAATTTTTTATTTTTGCAAATCACCTCGGCTGCGCATCGTGACAGCCGAGGCGCTTCAAATCATTGGTGCTCCTTGTAGGATTCAAGGATAAAATCGTTGATGGTTTTATCCGCCGGACAGAATTCAAAGTCAGGAATTTCGCTTGGCAAGATCCAACAAAGGTCGTTGTGCTCCAGTAATGTGATCTCACCTTCTAAAATAGAGGCATGGAAGAGAGTCAAATGAATTGTGATGTCCGGATACTCGTGTACCACATCAAAGAATTTCGAGTGGACAGATACAATTATGCCCAATTCCTCTTTGCATTCCCGAACAAGCGCTTCTTCTTTCGTCTCCCCCGGTTCTACTTTTCCCCCAACGTATTCCCAAAGCAATGCTCTGGCTTTATTCGACGGTCTTTGACAAATCAAAAATCGATCCTTATCCCATATTAAGGCCGCAACAACTTCAACCATGTTTTTTACTCCTTTATAAGCTCAAAATTCTACTGTAAATAATCCGGAAGCACACTGTCCATATGTTGTCCTTTCCCTTTCTTTCATAGAAACCTTTTTCCAGGGCTTTTCTTCTCGCATTTTTTATATTTTTCTGCTTTTCATCAAAATTGGATAACGCCCTTCATCTCACACGACTCATAAGAATGCCGCCATTGTCCTTTAACCATTGATTCCATTTATCATACTCGGGATAGGCTTTTCGAGCTTCCCTGTAAAAGCGCTCAGAATGGTTCATCTCTTTGCGATGGCACAACTCGTGGACAACAACGCAGTCAATCACCTTCGGCGGAGTAAGCATCAAAAGACAGTTGAAATTCAAATTTCCTTTGCTGGAACAACTGCCCCATTTGGTCCGCTGGCATCGAATGGTAATGTTCCCGTAGGTGACACCAACTATCTTTGCGAACAAAGCAACCCTTTGGGGAATATACTCCAGTGCCTTTTGGGCAAGAATTTTTATTTCATCATTCGAAAGAAGCCCCCTCTTTTCCGCCTCTCTCTCTTTCTCCGCATTCTTTCTGATTTTATCCTTCATCCAGGATTCATGTTCTGCGACAAATTCGTCAATCTTTTTCTGCGAACATCGGTTTGGCGCACGGACAATGACATCCGTTCCCCTAATCTCGATCGCCAAAGTTTTTCTCGCGCTTCGAATCAGCTGATACTCCATACAACACGCTCTTTTCTCGAATGGAAAGATGCATTAATTCTACCATATTATTATATGTTTTGGATCTCTTTCTTCAAAATCGGGTGATATTTTTCTCCGAATGATTTTTTTCAATAAAAGAATCCGCGGAGGAAGCGTGTGCTCCTCCGCGGATTTCCTTATTGAACTGTCATTTCAGGACTTTTAAAATTCTGCTTAGCCCTCACGAACGCACAAAGCCTGAGCTGCTTTTGTGCTGGGAATCATCACAATCAGCGCTGTGATATAAGCGACCAGGAAGATTGCAGGCAGCTTGCCGGCCCATACAGCAAAATACGCAACACCAAGTGTATAACCAAATTCACAATACATGAGGATGAAGCTCATCAGCACAACCAGCAACGCAACGATGAAAAAGATGCGGACAAAATATGCTCCGATGCTCTCCATTTTCAGATGGAACGCTTTCACAAAGATGTTTCCGAATCCGAGCAGGTCAATCAATGTTTCAAGAGTCAGGTTCAGGCAAAATCCATAGATCATATTGATCAGCAAAGTCATGCCGGTCAATTTTCCTTGTGCCGCCAGGGAGAAAATAGAAACGGCCAGCGTAATAAAGAATGCCAGAAAAACGTTGAATACAACGGGAAAACTACTCTTCTTGCACATATTATTTCTCTCCTCTTTTGATCTTACCAGTTATCTTTTTCTTCTGCATACAGGCTGGGTAAGAAGGAAGCCAAATTTCCAAACTCCTTCAGGTTATGGGCGAACAGTCCCTGCGGTACAACAACAGGCACCTTTACGCCATCGGGCAAAAGCTTGACCAGCTTGCCGTCCACCAGACCATAGCCAATCCAGAAACGGCTGCGCAATTCAATGCCGCCTTCAATGTTGCGCACCATGTGAGTCATAATGGCGGCAACGCCTTCGCCCGGCGTAGGACCATGGCCGTTGGCGCACATCATGGTGGGGCATGCCTCGGTTCCAACCTTCTCTTCCTCATAGCCCAGCTCATGAGGATAACGGAATTCCAGAATCAGGCGCTCCGGACCCGGGCCAACATCCTCCAGCACATCGTGCACGGTGCCCCATGTTTTTTCACGCATAGGCACATTGGGATCCAGCACCTTTTCCGGCATCTGCTGACGGGCATAAAAATGATCTTCCGGATCCCAGATACGATAACGCATATCATTCAGACCGTGCCAGGCAAACCACCACTCGAACATCTCCGCTGTTACGCCGGGCATTTTGGTGCAGTTTGCAACATAGCCAGTTCCGTTCGGCATGACGCAATAGCCAATCTCGCCGGGCAGGTACCCGGGATTGAACAAATCATTTCTCCGTTCAATTGGCAATGCCTCTTCCGGATTCATGGGACCCGCTTCCAAAATTGCGAGCTTTTCTGCTGGAATGGGAGCAATGGGCTTGTCATAATATTTAGAATAAGACAAGGCACGTTCCTCAGGTTTTAAAACAGGTCTTTGGCTCATAATTCTCGTCTCCTTTTTCGTTGAACCGATCGCGTTTTCTAACTGTCTGTAGTATAACAAAACAGGTGTGCCTGATATAGCACACCTGTTTTTACAGTGAATTTTTAGTGAACACTTTCACAGTTTTTGTTCGCTGCTAAACATTTTTGTTGTGAGTTTTTCACAAGTATTTACGAATTCCAGCGAATTAAAATGCGATCCAGCAATTGATCCATGTAGCTGATCAATCGCTCTTCTGAAATATTCGGTTCTTCAAAAATGGTATATGTATACAAACCGATCAGCGAGGATGCAAAGATCACTCCCTGTATAATTGCGTCCTCCTCTGACACATTCCGTCGGCGCAGCTTCGCCCGCAAACTCTTGTCAATATCGCGTTTCCACCGATAGACAAACATCGGGTCGCCTTTTTGACCCAACAGGGCACGATACCAGTCAATATTCTCCCGAATATGCTGAACTGTTTTTCTTGCGTTCTCGGAACCTTCTCCATGCATCAGCACATCCGGCAAATTACCGCAATATTCCCATAGCTGCGCCAGAAGTCGTTCCTCCACCTGCTGTAAGACAGCATATTTATCGGAAAAATACAAATAGAAGGTGGAACGGGAAACGTGGCTTTCCTGACAAATTGATGCAACATTAACGCCGTCAATCCCTACTTTTTCATACAAGCGTAGGAAGCCAGCTTCTATATCTGCAATCGTATTCAAACGATTTAATTCTTTTCTGGTCATAAACTGTGACCTCCTTCGCTAAAACTGAGTTGATAAAAAGCGCATACAGGCAGGGACCTGTATGCGCTTTTTCTGTAGGAACTGATTCAATCAGCACATGGGCTTTAAATCCTCGGCAACACGGAAATCTGCTTCCGTTGCCTCACGAATCTGATCAATTGTAAATTCAGGATTGTATTCCGTGAGGACAAGTCCCTGATCCGTTACCTGAAGTACGCACATCTCGGTGATAATTGTATGTACACATTTCACCGCTGTGTAAGGCAAACGGCACTTTTTCAAAATTTTGGGCTTTCCTTTTGCTGTGTGCTCCATGGCAATGATAACATGCTTTGCGCCCACAAGCAAGTCCATAGCACCGCCCATACCAGGCATTTTTTTGCCGGGAATGATCCAGTTAGACAGGCTTCCTTCTTCGTCCACTTCCAGACCGCCCAAAATGGTGGCATCGACGTGACCGCCACGGATCATTGCGAAGGAAGTAGCCGAGTCGATAAATGCACCGCCAACCGCTACCGCAGACGGATTTCCGCCGGCATCCACCACATGCAGTGGAGCGTGCGTCCATTCGTCGACCGATGCAGAGGCTACAATGCCATTCTCTGACTGCAGAGTAACATGCACATCATCCGGCAGGAACTGAGGCACCAAAGTCGGCAAACCAATGCCAAGATTTACTACGTCACCATCGTGCAGTTCCTTTGCCACGCGACGGGCAATAAACGCTTTTATCTCAGACCGTTCCACGCTTTTTGCCTCCCTTCACCACATAATCTACATAAACGCTCTGGGTACGAACATCTTCCGGAACGATACCGCCCAGGGCAACCAGTTCTTCTGCCTCCACGATAACCGTATCAGCAGCAGTTGCCATCACAATGTTGAAGTTGCTGGTTGCTCCCCGATACCACACGTTTCCGTTGGGATCTACCTTTGAACCGCCAATCAGCGCAACATCTGCATGCAGTGCATCCATGAGCAGGTAATCGCGTCCATGAATTGTCTGTCGACCCAGGCAGAGAGGAGAGTCTTCAACAATGGTGCCAACACCGGTGGGAGTCAGCACGCCGCCCAATCCGGCACCACCTGCGCGGATCATTTCTGCCATGGAACCCTGAGGCACTAAAAGTACCTCAAGCGTTCCATCCTGCATAGACTGAGTAGCAACTTCCGGGTTCAATCCCACGTGAGTTGCAATCAGCCGCTTGACCTGATGATTGTGCACCAGCTTTGCAATGCCATAGTGCTCTTCGCCCATCGGGCCGCCCGGCATAGCTGCATCATTGCAAATAACCGTCAGATCTTTCACATCGCTTTTTGCCAGCGCATCCAGGATATCATGCGGATTGCCGCAACCCATAAAGCCGCCAACCATAACCGTAGCGCCATCATGGATCATTCCAACCGCAGTATCAAAATCAATCAGTTTTGCCATATCAGCACTTCTCCCAGATGGTAGCAACGCCCTGGCCGCCGCCGATGCAGAGGGTAGCCAGACCAT
>CAVBPR010000009.1:0-34289 GCA_963597355.1 bacterium
AACAAGGAAGCCATTGGAACCTTTCATTTATTTCACCTTCTGTCTTCTTTTGGTAGATAATCTACGGGCACCTTTTTGTCAGCCATACTCCGTTGATTTCCTTCAGGTACGATTCCAGATCATTTCCGAGCACAAGTTGCGCATACTCCAGTGGTTTATTGTAATCAGCCAATCAAGCTCTGAACGCAGGTACATATTATCAGCCACTTCATTTTCTACGGCGATGGTATCAATGGAAAAGCATGGTGCCATCTGAATATTTTAGCTCGACGCAGGCTGTGTCCATATTAAACTCACAGGAAATCAGCGTTTTCATCACAACCTTCTCAGATCACTCCAAAATGCCGCAGCGCATTCATGATAGCTTCTTCCTTCTCCGGTGGACATTGCGGTGCAGCCGTATCCTCAGATTTCGGTTTGTTGTAGCTGTCGCTGACATCAAGTCCACATTTACGTTTTATCTGCGATATATACAGCGAGGAGACCTTCAAACCGTTCTGTTCCAGAACGTAATCCTTGATCTGCGCATAGGTCGCCTGACCGCGCTTCTCTTGTAGCATTTCCTCCACATCTACGTCAATGTCGACATGTAGACCATTTCTCCGCACTAAGAGGCATACCGTCTCCACATGTTTTGTCCTCGGAAACATATCAACTGCCTCAACCCGTTCAGCAACATAGCCTTGCAAAGAAAAACGATTTAAGTCACGGGCGAGGGTTGCTGGATCGCAGGAAACATAGACAATCCGTTTTGGCTGCATCGAAACAATATGACTAATTACTTCTTCCGACATTCCCTTTCGTGGAGGATCAACGGAAATAACATCGGGTTGAAGTCCTCTTCTTGCTAGTTCGGCTGCGGCTTGTGCTGCATCAGCACAAATAAATTCAGCATTCGTCAGGCCGTTTCGGTGCGCATTTTCTTTTGCATCATCAATAGCGGATGAGACGATCTCAGCGCCGATTACATGACCGGCTTGTTGAGCTAAAATCAAACTGATCGTACCTGTGCCGCAGTATAGATCTACAACTGTTTCCGTTCCGGTAAGATGCGCAAATTCTGCCGCTTTTTGATAAAGAGTCTCTGTTTGAACAGGGTTAACCTGAAAAAAGGAGGGAACGCTAAGCTTGAATTCAAGTCCGCACAATGTGTCGTACAAAAAATCCTTTCCCCAAAGGGTTTCAAACTGTTTTCCGAGGATCACATTGGTTTTTTCCGTATTGATGCCAAATACAATCCCGGTAGTTTGAGGAACAGCCTGACGCAACATGTCAATAAGCGCTTGCTTATGAGGAAACTTTGTTCCATTGCATAAAAGGCAAACCAGCACCTCGCCGGAACGATTGGTGCGTACATAGACATGACGCACGAATCCCGTGTGTTCTCGTTCGTTGTAGGCCGGAACATGATAGAATGTCATCCACTCTTTGATCGCCCGTGCAGCGTCATTGGCCGACTTCTGCTGCAGAAGGCAGTCTGGCACGTCCAGTACATCATGGCTGCGGGAACGAAAAAAACCAATGGACAGTCCGGTTTTATCGGACACAGGAAATTGCGCTTTATTACGATAACGCTCAGGGCATGCGGCACCGTGGATGTTGGAAACACTGATATTCAAGCCGCCGATGCGATGTAAAGCATCGTCCACGCGCTGGCGTTTGAAATGCAACTCTTCATCATAGCTCATGTGTCGCAAGGCGCATCCGCCGCATTGCGGAAAGTGTGGGCAGTCGGGCGAAATTCGTGCAGGGGAGGAGGTGAGTATCTCTTCGACCTTGCCCCAGGCAGCAGTACGGCCAACTTTTAGCAATTTGACGCGGCAGGTTTCACCATGTATGGCACCCTTCACAAATACTGTCATTCCATTGAGACGTGCAATGCCATCTCCTTCGCTGGAGTATCCTTCAATTTGTAAGGTATAGCATTGATTCTTTTTTGCCTGTTCCATAGTTCGACCTCCGGTAGGATGTGTTTTCCCTATTATATCGAAAAAAAAGTCGCCGCGCTACTTTTTCAAAAGAAAACGGTTATCAAGCAGAAAAATATATGATATACTTACTACCACATGTATATTGAACAATAAGGAGCGATAGAATCTATGGGTGATTTGAGTTTTATTACCGATCCGTCAAAATGGAAGGATATTACCCCTGATATGTATGACGAGATCAATGCGCAAATTGAACAGACATTTGCAGAAGGGTGCCATGGAAACTGCGAATCATGTTCTTCTGATTGCGACAGTCGGCAGGAAAGCAATCAATTGCCGCGCTTTGCCAAGCGCATGTATGCCGTCAACGGTGGAAAAGGCGGAGCGGGAAAGTCCTCAGTTACTGTGCTGTTAGCTTCCGCTTTGGCGAAAAGAGGCTTAAAGGTCGGAATCTTGGATTGCGATGTTTACACTGCGGCCATTCCGCACATGATGGGACTCACCGGTCCGGTTCATCGGGCAAAAGGCGGTGGCCCGTTGCCTTGCGTTACCGCTTCCGGCATTCAGGTCATGAGCGTAGACCTGATTCTGGAAAAACCGATGGATCCGATTCTGTGGCCTGGTGTGGATGCGTTTAACATTGTGAACTACCTGTATACCTCGACAGAATGGGGCGAGCTGGACGTCATGCTACTGGATATGCCTTCCGGTTGTGGCGATATTCCGTTGGATCTCTATACAACCTTCCCTGTGGATGGCACAATTGCTGTTACCAATCCGGGCACTTTGGCAGTTGAGGCGGTGCAACGCTGTATCAATCTGTGCATGATGCTTATGAGTCCCACCATTGCATATGTAGAGAACAAAAGCTTTGCTCCGGAAACGGTAAGCGCTGGTGCTTATGTTTTGCCGAAGGGATGCACTGAAGTGGCATTACCCCTGTCAGGTGATATCACAGCGCTTGGGGATGACGGAACATTGGAGAGCTTCTCCTGTCCGGAATTAGAACCACTCGTGGAGCGCATTGCAACTGCTGTAAAGGTGACACCGGCTAAGAAACAAAACAAATAAAGGCTTGTTTTACCAAACGAACGACCGTCTGATTTCAATTGAAATCAGACGGTCGTTTTGTGTAGACTATTATACTGTGTGACCTTTCGCTTTGATCACGTTGATTACTGCATCAACGTATTGTTCGCACGCTTCCTTTGTATCGGCCTCAACCATGACACGAATCAATGGTTCTGTTCCGCTTTCCCGCACCAGTATGCGCCCGGAATCGCCCAGTTCTGCGGCAACCTTTGCCACGGCATTTTGAACATCCGGATCGTTCTGCGCCTCAGGCTTGCTTTTTACCTTGATGTTTTTCAACACCTGAGGATAGATGCGGACAGGCGATGCCAGTTCACTTACCATGCACTTCTTCTCCATGAGAACTTCCATCAGCTGAATGGCAGTTAAAATGCCGTCGCCGGTTGTAGCAAACTGGCTGAAGATAATGTGACCGGATTGCTCGCCTCCGATTCGATGCCCGTTTTTTAGCATGTTTTCATAGACATATTTGTCTCCAACTGCCGTTTTTTCATATTCGATTCCACACACATCCAGGGCTTTGTAGAGTCCAAAGTTCGACATAACTGTGGTGACAACCGTGTTGTTTCGCAGTGTGCCGCGCTCCTTCATAAAGCGGGCGCAAATGTACATGATCAGGTCGCCGTCTACCACGTTGCCCCGCTCATCCACGGCAAGGCAGCGGTCTGCATCGCCGTCAAATGCAAAACCGATGTCCAGATGCTTTGCCATGACCAGTTCCCGCAGAGAATCGATATGGGTGGAGCCGCAATCGTTGTTGATGTTCAGTCCGTCCGGCTCATCATGGATCACATAGGTTTTTGCGCCAAGGGCATTGAAAACGTTTTTCGCAATCATCCATGCGCTGCCGTTGGCGCAGTCCAAGCCGATGCGCATCCCGCGATAGGAACGGGTAGCCAGAGAAATCAGGTAGCCGATATAACGATTTCGACCGGCAGAGTAATCACAGGTCTGTCCAATGTCATCGCGGACAGCATAGGGAACTTCCGGAGTTTCACCGTCCAGATAGGCTTCAATTTCGGAAATGGTTCCCTCGTCCATTTTTTCACCGTGGTCGTTGATCAGCTTGATGCCGTTGTCGTAATAAGGATTATGGCTGGCGGAAATCATAACACCGCAATCGAAATCCTCGGTTCTGGTGACGTAGGAAACGCTGGGGGTAGTGGTCACATGAAGCAGATAAACGTCTGCACCGGAAGCGGTCAAACCGGAGCTTAACGCGTCTTCCAGCATGTAGCTGGAGCGGCGGGTATCCTTGCCAATTAAGATGCGCGCTTTTTTGTTTTGCCGCTTTCCGTAGTACCAGCCCAGAAAACGCCCTACGCGAAAGGCATGCTCTACCGTCAGAGTAACATTTGCTTCGCCGCGAAAACCGTCGGTTCCAAAATATCGACCCATAGTTGAACTCTCCTTTAAAAATGCAATATGATTTGCAACTTAAGTCATTTGTTTTGCTGTCCTGTTATTATACCATTCTGTTCCCGATTTGTAAAACGCACAGTGACTTTTTATCTTAAATATGTTGTGTTTAACGGCTCAAAATAGTATAATCAGGGGCGATGGAGTAATTGACAGAGAAAAAACAAGGAGGATAATAACATGAATAAACCTTTAGCAGATTACGTAAAACTGCCGGAATTTGAAGAATACAAAGAGTGGTTCAAGGCGTTTGCCAACCTGAAAAGGGAAGACGGCATTGTGGAAGTGACCTGGAAGACCAACGACGGCCCCATGCATCATTCCGGCATGTCCCACCGCGCCTGCTCTCAGCTGACCCGGGTGTTGTCCCTCGACTATAAAAATGAAATCATTATTTTCACCCACATTGGCGACAACTGGATGATTGAGTCCGATGCAAACGGCTGGGAAACCTATTCTGAGCTGCCCACTCAGCGCTTCCAGCACCAGTATTTTGATGATACCAACCTGATCAAAAATATGGTGTTCGATCTTGACGTGCCCACCATCGGTGCCATTCCCGGCCCCGGTTTTCACTGGGACTCTGCAATGCTGTGCGATGTGACCATCTGCACGGAGGACACGAAGATGGAAGTGCCCCACGCTCAGGGCGGCCTTGTGCCCGGCGATGGTATGGGGCTGATGTGCCAGCACTACATGGGAACTAAGGTAGGCAACTATTACATGATGACCACCCGGCAATTTACCGCCCAGGAAATGCTGAAATACGGCATGGTCAGTGAAGTGGTTCCCAAGGGCAAGGCACTGGAGCGAGCGTGGGAGATCGCCCGGATGTGGAAGACCATGCCTTATGAAAACCGCACCATTATGTCCAACCTGGCAAAGCGGCCGCTGAAGAAGTTGTTGATGGATGATCTCAAGCTGCATACCGTTTCGGAGCAATACGGCTCTCTGCTTCGCGTTGCCGCAGGGGATTTGGGCGATGAGAATTCCTCCCAGCAGGACGAGAAATACATTTCCCGTACCAGTGACTGGCGCTATGCCACCAGCTATATGGAGCAGCCGATGACAGCAGAAATCTGGAAGAGCATGCCCACTCAGGCGGCAGCTTGGTGGGAAAAGGTGGCTTCCGGCGAAATCGAAAATCCCTATGTTTTCGAGCATTCCAATGAGCCTGAAGACTATAATGTTTGATTCTTTTTGAATCATACTGCAATGTTTTTTAAGAGAAAAATTAAAAATTAAACATCAAAATCATATTGAAGCACCTGACATGATAACCTATAATTGTCATGTCAGGTGCTATAATTTGAAATAAAAGGTAATATTGCACGCCAAGCAACAAAAAACGTTTTATTTTGTTAACTTTGTGCTTGTAAGACATATAAAATGCGAGTATACTCTAGATTGAAATATATTCAAAATAGGTAATATGATCGTGAGGTATGCAATGATGACGAATCCGACAATTCAAGCACAGTCGGTTATATATAATAACGAGATACCGTCTTTATTGACGGCGATTGACAACATGGCAAATGCTGTTCGTGTGGAACGAGAGCAAAGAGGATACATAGGAAGAGTTTCACTCTGTTATGGGGATGCCTCCGAAACACCTGTGTTGACAGAGAAGCATGTGCAAGCAATTCAGAATCGATACAAGGATGATTTAGATTTTCACTATCAGTTTTTTGGCTTTAACAGCGGATCTGCAAAGGGTCAGAATGTGCTGGGATTGGGATCGAAAGCAGATTATATTCTGATTATGAATCCTGACATTATCGTTTCACCGCGTTTTTTTGTTGAAATGCTTTACCCTTTTGCGAATTCAAACGTTGGTATAGTGGAAGCACGTCAAACTCCAATTGAACATCATAAGCAGTATGATCCGATTACTTTCGAGACAGATTGGGCAACTGGAGCGTGTGCTCTCGTTCCAACTTCTGTTTTTGAGCAAATTCATGGTTACGATAGCGACACCTTCTTCATGTACTGCGATGATGTGGATTTTTCCTGGCGCGTGCGTTTGTTGGGGTATCAGATTTTCTATCAGCCTCTGGCTCCGGTTTACCATGCAAAGCGGTTGAGCTTCAATGCAGGGTGGAAGCCGACTGCGGCAGAGGAGTATTACTCTGCGGAGGCGGCCATTCTGATGGCCCATAAGTGGTCTTATCCGGAGCGGGTGCAGAAGCTACTTTGGACCTACGAAGAAAGCACAAATCCGAACCACAAAAAAGCGGCGGAGCATTACCGTCAACTGGAGCGGGAGGGAAAACTGCCGACTCCGATCGATCCGGAACACAAGGTCGGTCGCTTTGTGGATGGCGGCTATTATGCAGAAAATCGGTTTACCCTCTGATCATTAGGAGATTACATATGAATTTAAAACAGAAATTGACGGCAATGGAGGAGCCGCTGGCAAACATGCCGTCAGAGTCCTCGGTGGGACAATATTTTAAGTGGCTGAATCAACTGGTTGCGGATAATCAGGAAAACGATCTTTACAAGAACACCTATCGTCCTATGGTTCAGCAGGAGGAGAAGGCAAGGGCGGAGCATCGGCCATTCCTGACCGTACTGACCCGCACACAGGGAAAGCGCCCTGAAATGCTGCGGGAAATGCTGCTTTCTCTGGTCGGCCAGTCGGATCATGATTTTGAACTCGTTTTAATTGGTCATAAGTTGAATGATGACCAGAAGGCCATGGTGGAGCAGATCGTTCAGGAACAGCCGGAGATGCTGCGCAAGCGGATTCGCTTTGTCGAGTTGGATCGTGGCAACCGAACAACACCGCTGAACGTCGGCTTTGCACTGGCGCATGGTCAATATGTCGCCGTGTTAGATGACGACGACATTGTGATGGATCATTGGGTGGAATCCTTTCATCAGGCGGCGAAAGGCTATGAAGGTATGGTGCTGCACGCTTATGTATTCACTCAGGATTGGGAAACCGTCGCTACAGAAACCGGGCGAAATGCCTTGCGGGCCATGTCGGCGCCTGCTTCGACTTATTGCATAAACTTTGATATTTTAACGCAAATGCGGCTGAATCGCTGCCCGTTGCTTGGGCTGGCATTCCCGGTGTACTATTTCCACGAGATGGGCTTTATTTTTGACGAAACGCTCACGACAACAGAGGATTGGGACTACCTGATGCGGCTGTCCACCTTTGCCGGCGTTACCGATATTGAGGAGGCCACCTCGATCTATCGGCTGTGGAAAAATACAGAAACCTCAGCCACGCTTCACAATGCAGATGAGTGGAAGAAGAATTATCTGCTCATTCAAGACAAAATCATGGACATGTCCCTGATCATCCCCTCCGGCAACCGGAAGGGCGTTGCCCAGGAGACAATGAGCGCAATCAGCGAACAGTGGCAGTCTCGTGCACCGGTGATTTCCTGCTGCGCACTTTATCTCAACCATGGAAAAGGCTTTTCTCAGCAGGAAATCCTGATGGAAAACGCCCAGTATGACGGAAGAGATTTTGACGTCCGCTTTGATTTTACCGATGAAGAGGCTTCCGATTTACAGGAGATTCGTTTTGATGCCTGTGAAGACGGTATGTTTGTTCTGGAGAATCTGTTTGCTTTGGCAAAGTATCAGGACGGAAGCGTTGGCACATTTACAATAGATCAATGCCGTTGCAATGGCGCGAGAGTGGAAAATGCAATTTGTTTCTTAAAGAGTGACCCCTGGGTTGTGTGGAATGTTCCTTCTGGAAAGAAAATTACATCTCTGCGTGTGATTGGTGAAACCCATGTCAATATGACCGACGAGATGGTACAGGAAGCTTGCCGCTTGATGGGGGGAACAGAGTTCCAGCTTTTCTACACCACTCAGAAAACGAGCTTTTGCGAAGAACAAAGCGCCAGCGCATCGGTTCCATATGGACGGTTTTCCGTTACCTTCCCGATTGAAACAAATCAGTCGATTTCGAAGTTGCGGCTGGATCCCGGCGAAAAAGAAAACTGCATTTTGTCCGATGTGGAAATTCAGTTGATTGCGGCGGATGGCACCAAAATCAATAAGAAATTGAAGACGGCATCAACCAACGGTAAACAGGTTGGCGGAATGTATGTTTTTGACAAGGCAGATCCTCAACTTATTTGGCAATTGGGCGGGCAGTCTCTGTCGGCGGTAAAGATCAGTGGTATATTTGCCTATTCTTCAACGAATGCAGAATAAGCATAAATCAATGAAAGGAAACGGAGCATGAAGAAAGAATTCAAGCGGTTACTGGCTCTTTGCCTGACGATTTTGATGACGATGTCCGTCGTCCCAAGCGCTTTTGCTTTGGAGAGCGAAGACGGTGCCAGCGTAAGTGCAGAAAATACGGGTACAGTTACCTATGCTGTGATCAGTGATTCAGAACTGGAAGCCCCTGGAACGGAAGAAATCCTGATCGGTATTGGTGATGAAACAGTTACTGCAGATTCTGCTTCGTTGACAATTTATCAGCAGGAAAACGGTGCAACAACGGAATATGACGCGGTGGAACTCACCAGTGGAGCGGCAAAATTTCAGCCGAGCTTCAGCGCGGAAGAAGGTGGCACGTATGCTCTGATGTCTGTGTCATATGCAGCAGATGGCGTTGAATATACTGTTAACTTTGAGGATGTGGGGATTCAGGCTGTTTTTGGCGTAAATACCTCCGTGGTTTCCGCTCCGGACGCTTATGTTGTAGATTCCGATACGGCAGATACGGATACAGCTGAGAATAGCGAAGCCAATGTAGTTTTTGATGTGACCACAATTGACAACGGCAGTGAAGAATTGGCCTCTTCTGTGGAGAATGCCCTTTATGATGCCGCATCCGACACCAGCTCAATTTCCGTTGCATCGCTTGAAGATGAAATTGCAGTTGCATCGGAAAAAGAATATGTCGTTGTGCTGGATCCGGGACATGGAACCCATAAAACGGCAAGTGCTGGTCTTGATCCAGGAACCAGTTTTACCTACAATGGCGTTGAGTATCTGGAAAAGGATATCACGCTGAAGATAGCCCAGTACTGCAAACAGGAATTGGAAAAATATTCGAATGTTACGGTCTATATGACGCGTACCGGTGATTATGACGGCGTTATGTCGATCAGTGATCGCGTTGACCTTGCAAACGAGTATGGAGCTGATATTCTTGTCAGCATTCACATTAACTCTGCCGGGGATGGAGGAACGACCACTGCTCAGGGCGCAGAGGTGTATTATCCGAATTCCAACGGAACCAATGGCTCGGTCAGTGCAGATGCAAAAGAATTGAGTCGTCAGATTTTAAATCAGTTGGTTGCAGTTGGCATGAAGACACATAGTTCCGGCCTGCTCATTCGAAACGCAAATCAAGATAAATTCGATGATGGCAGTGCGATGGACTACTTTGGAATCAACCGTTATTCCAAGGCATATGGTTTCCCGGGCATTATTGTTGAGCATGGCTTTTTGAATAATGAGTCTGACTTTTACAATTTCCTATCCAGTGACGAGAAACTGCAGAAGCTTGGTGTTGCTGATGCAACCGGCATAGCAAATTATCTTGGCTTGACACAAAAGAGCGAAGACAAGAACTATACCATTTACGATGGTATTGACTATGCTCCGGTCTATAATTACGATTACTACACCAGTCATTATCCGGAAGTAGTAGATCAAGTTGGTTCTTCACCATCTGCACTATTAAAGTATTTTGTCGAGCACGGCATGAGCCAGCATCAGCAGGCAAGCGATGAGTTTGACCCAATCAGCTATCGCTATGAGTACGCCAATTTGCGGCAGGTGTACGGCGATGTGTGGGCAGGCTACTATCGCCACTATGCCCGCTGGGGCAAAGCTGCAGGACTACATGGCACAGGCTGTACAGAATTGCAGGGCTATGTGACCGTGTATTCCGACGGTATCGACTATTCCGGTGTTTATGACTATAACTATTATGTAGCAAAGTATCCGGAGATTGCGGAAAAGTGCGGTTACGATGATTCCGCCGTATTGGCTTACTTTGTTGAAACCGGCATGGGCCAGCATCAGCAGGCAAGCGAGGAGTTTGACCCCATCAGTTATCGCTATGAGTACGCCAACTTGCGGCAGGTGTATGGTGACGTATGGGCAGGCTACTATCGCCACTATGCCCGCTGGGGCAAAGCTGCAGGCCTGCATGGCACAGGTTGCGCAGAGTTACAGGGCTATGTGACGCAGTATTCTGGAGATGGGCTGGACTACGCCAGCGTCTATGACTATAACTTCTATGTAGCAAGTTACCCTGATGTTGCGGAAAAATGCAATTATGATGATTATGCTGTACTGGCCTATTTTGTTGAAACTGGTATGTGGCAGAAGCAGCAGGGAAGTTCGGAGTTCAACGTTGATTACTACCGGACGACATACAGCAGTCTGCAAAGTGTTTATGGCGAACAGTGGGCAGGTTATTATCGCCACTATGTTCGCTGGGGCAAGGCGGCTGGTTGGAGTGGAAACGGCACCGTCAGTACTTATCACAATATCATGGGAACCCAGACTACTACAGTGACACAGATGGTGACTTATTTGAACTCGAAGCACATTTCCTTTGATGAGTCGTTGTATGGCATGACGTTGCAGCAGTTCTGCCAGTTATATCTGGATGAATGCAGTGCGGAAGGCGTTGATGTTGCAGTCGCGCTTTGCCAGTCTATGCTGGAGACCGGTTGGCTGAAGTATGGTGGACAGGTGCAGGCATCTCAGCTGAATTTCGCCGGTATTAAAAATGCAGACGGTTCAGCATTCCAGACATTCTGTTCTGTGCAGGAGGGAATCCGCGCTCAGGTGCAACATTTGAAAGCCTACGCTTCCACAGATGCTTTAGTCAATGCTTGCGTTGACCCTCGCTTTAACCTGGTGCGTCGCGGTACGGCGCCTTATGTGGAGTGGCTTTGCTCTGTAAATAATCCCAATGGAACCGGCTGGACACCTGACAGCGGTTACAGCGAAAAGATTATCAAGTTTATGGATGAATTGCATAAAGCTTAAAAGTAAAACAGGCTGTCCTGATTTGCGAAAATGCAGATCAGGACAGCCTGTTTTTTGTAGAAAGAAAACCTGTCTGATTTTAGGAAATCAAACGGGTTCTCTTTGCTGCGTTAAGTGACTTCAGATGCATTAAGACGGTGTGTCGCTGAGAGCGCAGGCAATGTTAATGGCATGGTCGGAGCAACGTTCCAAATCAGATACCATATCAGTAAAGATAATGCCGGCAACCGGATCGCAACGCGTGTCCATCATTCGGGAAATATGGTTAGAAACCAATTCTTTTTCCATGTCATCCACTCGGTTTTCAATTGCTTCCGCTTGCGGGATCAATGCAAAATTATCTGTTGCAAAAATATCCAGACAAAAATCTACAGATTTCAATGACATAATTGCGATTTCTTTCAATTCTTCCAGTGCTTGTGAAGAAAGTGTTCTGTGCTCGCGCTTTAGTTGTCCTTCGTATTCGATAATGTTCTCTGCATGGTCACTAAGCCGCTCAATGTCCGCTACGACGCGCATCATCATGGATACTCGTTGCATGTCACGATCGGAGAGATCAAGGGCATGCAAATGAATCAATGCCTCAGAAATGGCCTGTTCCAAGTAATTAACGGTATCCTCTGTTTCTTCAACTTCTAAAGCAAGATCATCGTTGAGTGTAAAGAAACATTCGATGGAACGTTCCAAATTGTCACGCGAAATTTTCCCCATTCGAACGATTTCTTTTCGTGCCTGACTGATTGCAACAGAGGGAACAGCATCGTGTCCGCTCATCATATATAACAATTTCCGATCTTCATCTTTGCGAAGTTCTTCTGGGCGAATTGGGATAATATGCTGTGATAGCTTAACAATTGCATTTGCAAAGGGGAGTTCTACTAAGACAGCAGTGATAGCGAAAATGGTGTGGGTGTTAGCCAATTGTCGGCCGATATCATTTGGCGAGAGGTATTGTATCGCACGTGTGATCTGGGGGAAAATACCAATCAAGATCATCAAGAAGGCAGCACGGAACAGGTTAAACAGAAGATTTAAGATTGCCGTGCGTTTGCCATTGCGATTGGTAGTAAGGGAAGCTAAAATGTTGGGTGTAACCGATCCGATGGCGGCACCGATAACGAGATACACAGCTACATCATAGGTTAACATTCCCTGAACAGCAAATGCCTGAAAAATAACAACGGAAGAGGAAGAACTTTGCACTAAAGCGGTAAAGGCGACACCGAAAAGTACAGCCAAAAACGGATTTGACAGTGTGGACAAAAAATTGATAAACGGCTGGCTTTGCGACAATGGAACTATGGCTTCCTTCATAATTGCAATGCCTTCAAAAAGCATGCCAAAGCCAAGAATGACTTCTCCGATATGCTTGATCAGATTCTTTTTTATAAACAAATAAGCAATTGCTCCAATGAATAAAATCAATGGAGCATAGGTGCTCAAGTTAAATGCTGTAATCTGCGCAGTTATGGTTGTACCAATATTTGCGCCCATAATAACACCAATTGCCTGAGTGAGTGTCATCAAACCGGAATTTACGAAGCCTATGACCATCATGTCTGTGGCAGAAGAACTCTGGATGACCATAGTGACTGCAACACCGACAATCACAGCAATGATTTTATTTTTCGTAGCATGCTCTAAAATAACTCGCATTTGTTCGCCAGCGGCATTTTTTAATCCACTTGACATAATCGTCATGCCAAATAAGAATAGACCAACGCCGCCGAGCAATTTAAAGATATCTGCTGGTGTCATAAAAATATCCTCCATTCAACTGCTTATAACAACCGAATGGAGGATAACAATTGTTTGTAAAATCTAGCGCAAGACAATGTAAAAACAATGTAAAATCATTCAGAAAATCGAATGCGGATTTCGGTCCCAACGTGTTCAACACTTTCTAATTCAATGGTGGCATTATGCAATTCAGCCACGTGCTTTACAATCGATAAACCTAATCCTGTTCCACCGGTGGCGCGAGAGTGGCTTTTATCGACCCGATAAAAACGTTCAAACACCCGATTTTGATATTCCGGAGCAATACCAATTCCTGTGTCCTTTACAGATAACACATGATCTGACAGCGTAACATGAATCATTCCATTATCGACATTATATCTCCGTGCATTATCAAGCAAATTATAAACAAGCTCCCATAACTGGCGTTTGCTGCCTTGAACTGTAAAGTCGTCGCCAGTAATATAAACAGATAGTTTTTTTGATGCAAAGTGTGGAGCTAATTGTTCGATGCAATCTTGTACCAGTGTTTGTATAGAAACCAATTCGTTATGTTGTTGTGGGCGTTCACTATCCAGTGCATTTAACTCAATAATATCGCCGACCAGTGTTTGCATTCGCTCTGATTCAGCTTGTATCTTTTTGGCAAATCGTGGTATGTCCTCTGATTTGACCAGTCCGTTTGCGATCATTTCCGAGTAGCCTGAGATAGTGGTCAAGGGTGTCTTCAGTTCATGAGAGACATTGGCTGTAAATTCCTGACGCATAGTTTCACGTTCATTTCGACGGGTTGTGATCTCAGTCAGCAATGGTCGTAATTCCGGGTAAAGGTTATCTTCAATGTCTGTTTGAGCATTATCATCCAGAAGAAATGATAAATTCTTTATAGGGAGAATAAACCTTCGAGAAAGGAAAAGTGCTGATCCGACACACATGGTAACAATGCACATAAAACCAACCAAGAGAACCCAAAGAGAAGAGGAAAGCCAGTTTAGATAATTAGGTGCAGCGGTTGTTACAACGAGCAAAGCTCCTTCTTTCAGACGGGTGGAACAGGAAAGAAAGGAGGCTGCAGTTTCATATTCTCCATCTGATACAGAAATATTTGAAATACCTGTGGCATAACCATACTTTATTGTGCCATCTGCATTTAATATAGTCGTATGATATGTAACTGTATTAATTAGACATTGATCATCATCAAGAAGATTGCTATTATATGCTGTAACAACATCATCCATGAAGTTTAGCATTTCTGCATATGCGTGATGATGTATCGCCAGGCAAAACACTGCTATTGAAAGAAATATAGCGACAAGAGCAGACAAAATACCCATATAGATAAGATTAAGCGTAAAACGATCTTCCATCAACTTTCATGCTCCATTTTATATCCTACGTTGCGAACGGTTTGAATCATATGACCGCATGCGCCTAATTTTTGACGTAATGTGCGGATGTGCATATCTAAAGTTCGGCTGGTTCCTTCGAAATCATATCCCCATATGCGATCCATGATAATTGTGCGAGAAAGGACCTGGCCAGGGTGTTCAATCAGTAGTTGCAGTAATTCAAATTCTTTATAAGTCAGTATGATTGGAGTGCCATCGCTGAATACTTCCCTTGTAGTCGGGTTCAGTTGCAGTCCGCCACAGCAGAGCAGGCGAGAGGGCGGATTGTCATCATTGATTCTGCGCAATTGCGCCTTGACCCGGCTGAGGAGTTCCAAAATTCCAAATGGTTTTGCTAGGTAGTCATCTGCACCTAAATCTAGTCCACGTACTTTGTCTAATTCAGAGGACTTTGCGGAAACAATAATAATACGTAAATTCTTCAGCTCCGGCATGCTGCGTAATTTTTTTAAAACGGTTAATCCATCCTCGTCAGGTAACATCAAGTCTAATAACAGCAATGCAGGAATGCGATGATTTATGGCCTGGTAAAGAGCAAATGCATTTTGAAAACCCTCCACATCGTAGTCACTGCTTTTTAAAGCATATGTTGTCATTTCAAGAATCTGTTCATCATCTTCCAAAATATAAATCAGCATGTTATCGCCACCTTGCTAAAATGTTGCTTTAGCGTATTTTGTAGATTTATTACGAATTATAGTATAAAATATACAGACAAATAAAACAAGATCACTGCCTTTTAAAATAGAACGGCAACGATAATCTTTATGTGTGCAGTTTGACTCAAATGCAGAAAAAAAAACAAAAGGATTTGTTGCATTATCTAAAATGACATGATATAATTCAATGTGTCTAGGCGGTCAGGCATTGTTTTCATGTTGCACAGTTTTTGAATTTGTGTTTTGTTTGCGTTGACCTGACAATGTTCTATTAACAATTTTTCTGTTTTATCAAAAAAGGAGAGAATCTATATGTCGTTCACGCTTCCTACCTACGATTTGACTGGTAAAGTTGCTATTATCACAGGTTCTACCCGTGGTATTGGTAATGCAATTGCACGTACTATGGCTGCCTACGGCGCGTCCGTTGTCATCACTGGCCGTAAACAGGAACAGTGCGATGAAGTGGCTGCTGCAATTGAAGCTGAGGGCGGAAAGGCTCTGGGTGTTGCCACTGATGTCACAAATGCCGCTGCTCGTGAAAATCTGATTGCCAAGACGGTTGAGAAGTTTGGACATCTGGACATCCTGGTCAATAATGCGGGCCTCGGCGGTCAACCC
Organism: bacterium; assembly: GCA_963597355.1. Classification (GTDB taxonomy): domain Bacteria; phylum Bacillota; class Clostridia; order Oscillospirales; family Oscillospiraceae; genus UMGS1766. Next base: position 15,871 of record CAVBPR010000009.1, read on the forward strand.
AAGAAAATGATCGATATGGACGAGGACTATTTCGATAAGTATGTCGATGCTGACTACAAGGGCCTCTATTTTATGTCTCAGCTGGCTGCTCAGCAGATGAAGGAACAGGGTTGCGAAAAGGGAACTCACCCTTATCGTATCATTAACCTCTCCTCTGCAGCAGGTATTAAGAGCCCGATTGGCGATACTGTTTATGGTTCCTTGAAGGCTGCGGTTACGCACCTGACGCGTATTATGGCAAACGAATTAGCACGTTTTGGCATTACGGTTAATGCTGTTGCACCTGGCTATGTTCTGACGGATATGACAAAGGATGTTATGGCAGATGAGAAAAATGTTGCAGCTGTCACTCGTATGATTACTCTTCGTCGTTATGCTATGCCGGAAGAAATGGCTGGCGTCATTAACTTTATTGCTTCTCCTGCTGGTGGCTATCTGACGGGCGTATTGATTCCTGTCGATGGTGGTATGACCATTAACTGATCGGGAATGGGGAATCCGATCTCATAAACATGTTATCTTTTTTAAGATAAATTGCTATCTTTTATTGGGAGGAAAAACAAATGTCTATCGAACGCACTTACGAAGCCGGCTGGCGCGTTGGTACTTATGATCAGTATGTTGAAAGACTGCTGAGCATGAAGCCCAATGTGTATCTCCATGGCAAGAAGATTGACCGTTCCAACGGTGTTGAAGGGGAAGGCCGCGATCTGGCTGACTGGATTGTCGGTGGCACCTATGTTATGAAGCAGTGCTATGATACTGCTAATGACGAGCGCTATGAGGACGTCTGCGTGGTTAAGAGCCATCTGACTGGTCACTATGTCAACCGTTGCACCCATATTCATCATTCTGTTGACGACCTGCTGAAGAAGCAGTTGATGACTCGCTTGATCTGTCATCGTGTTGGTGGCTGCATGCAGCGTTGCATGGGCACTGACGCTATGAATGCTCTGTTCTCTGTTACCTATGACTGCGATCAGGCTTGCGGCACTGAGTATCATGCTCGTCTGAACAAGTATATCGAGTACTGTCAGGAAAACGATCTGGTGTGCAACTGCGCTCAGACCGATGTAAAGGGTTCTCGTAATCCCAAGTACAAGCGTGCTCATATGCAGCCCGACCCCGATCAGTTCGTACATGTCGTTGAGACTGATGTTGCTGGTATCGGCATTGACGGCAAGCCTTGCAAGGGTATCATCGTTCGCGGTGCTAAGATCTGCAACTCCAATGCTCCTTATGTTGATGAGATCATCGTCAACCCCACAAAGTTCATGAGCCCTGACGACGCAGATTATGCAGTTGCTTTTGCACTGCCTGCCGATTGGCCCGGCCTGAAGCTGATGGCACTGCCCGGTCAGCATCATAAGCGTAAGCATATTGATGCTCCTTGGGCCCATATCGGTGACGTTGAGTCTCTGACTGTGTTTGACGATGTGTTTGTTCCCTATGATCGCGTGTTTATGTGCGGCCGCGACGACGAGGGTGTTTGCCGTTATGCCGGTTATCTCGCCCTGATGTTTGCGCATTATCACCGTCATTCTTACACCGGCTGCAAGACCGCTGTTTCTGAGGTCATTGCTTCTCAGGCTGCTCTGGTTGCTGATGTAAATGACATTGCTAAGGAAGCACATGTCCGCTCCAAACTGTGCGATATCATCCAGACCGCTGAGTTGGTATTTGCTGCTGGTCAGCAGTCCGCTTATCGCGCTGTGGAGTTCCCCTCTGGTCAGTGGGTGCCCGATGAGATCCTGACCAATGCTGGCCGTCGTCTGGCTGGTCACAACATTTACCATGAGTATGAGATTCTCGCCGATCTGTGCGGCGGCGTTTGCGCAAGCTTGCCCACCGAGGAGAACTTCTACATGGAAGAAGACAATGTTGGTGCTCTCTGCAACAAGTATATTGTTCGTAATCCCGCTTATTCTGCTGAGGATACCCATCGTGTCATGCGCATGATGGAAGACAAGCTGTGTGATGCCTTTGAAGGCGCACAGGCTGTCGCTGGTGTCCACGGTGGCGGTTCTCCCCTGATGGAGGAGATCACGCTGATGAGCCGTTACGATCTGGAAGAGCTGAAGAAGATCGCCAAGTATCTGGCTGGTTTGCCCGGTTACGAGGAATGCCCGCGTTATGAGCGTGAGACTAAGACTCCTCGTGCTATGCTGGCTAAGTTCGATAGCTACAAGGCTGCTGCTAAGAAGTAATTCCTATGGATCCTTCCCCTGTGCGTTCGTACAGGGGAAGGTCTCCATTTGCAAAAATTGACTGATCGAAGGAGAAATTTACTATGGCTCATCTGAACCGCACTATTGGTATCCCGTCCTTTGACTTGACGGGCAAAACTGCAATTATTACTGGTGGTACTCAAGGCCTCGGCTTTGGCATTGCCTGCGCTCTGGCTGCATATGGCGCTAATGTGGTTATCACTGCTCGTACTGCAGCAAAGGTTGAGGACGCTGTCGCTGACCTGAATGAGAATTATTGCAAGGGTGGACGTGCTTTCGGCATCCCCGCTGACTCCAGCAAGCTGGAGAACATCAAAATGGTCATTGATAAGACTGTTGCCGAGTTCGGTGAGCTGAATATCCTCATCAACAATGCTGGCGTTTCTGGTCCTACTGCCCTTATTGTCGAAAATCGTGAGGGTCGCAAGGAGTACACTCCCGAAGACTTCGAAAAAGTAATTGCTACCAACTTGACCGGCACCTTTATGTTCTGCCAGGAAGCTGCTCGTCAGATGATCAAGCAGAATGAAACCAACGGCAAGAAGGGCGGCAAAATCATTATCACCGCATCTGTCGGCGGCTTTATCGGTGGCAAGGGTGTTGTTGGCTATGGCGCGTCTAAGGCAGGTTGCCTGAGTTTGGCTCGCACAATGGCAAACAACTTCGGCCGTGAGAATATCACGGTTAACTGCATTTGCCCCGGCTATGTCGTAACACCGCTGAATGAAGAATTCTTTATTGACAAGGATGGCAATGAGACTGCATACTACAAGCAGCAGTCCAAGGCAACCTCTGTTCGTCGTCTGGGTACGATCGAAGAGATTGCTGGTCCTGTTCTTGCGATGTGCTCCGATTCCTTCAGCTATATGACTGGAACTTATCTGTTGTGCGACGGCGGTCAGTCTATCCCCGCTGAATAAACCGTCAAAAATCACAGAAAAGGAGAATGCCATATGGAGTTTGAAAATATCATCTATAAAGTTGAAAATGGAATTGCTACCATCCAACTGAATCGTCCCAAGGCTTTGAATGCATTGAATAGTGCTATCAACCAGGACATTATGTCTGCAATCGATTTGGTTAAAGCAGATCCCTCTGTCCGCGTGCTGGTTATGACAGGTTCTGAACGGGCATTTGCCGCTGGCGCTGATGTGAAGGAAATGGCAGAAGCTACGCCCCGTTACGCAAAGGAATTTTGTGGCCTGGCGATTGAAATTAACAACATTCTTGAGTCTTTGCCAATTCCCACAATTGCCGCTGTTGGTGGATTTGCCTTTGGCGGTGGATGCGAGATGACACTTGCTTGCGATTTCCGCGTTGGTGGTTCTCGTACTACGTTGTCCTTCCCTGAAGTGGGACTGGGCATTATCCCCGGTGCAAATGGTTGTGCTCGTGCAACCGCTATTGTCGGGCCTGCTAAGGCAAAACAGTTGGTTATGCTGACCGAGATGGTCCCCGGTAAACAGGCGTATGATTTGGGACTTCTCAACTGGTATGTTGAAGGTGACGCAGCACTGAATGCTGCAGCAAAGGAAGCAAAAGCTGCAGTTAAGGCAGCAAAGGCTGCTGGCGATGAGGCTACTTTGGCTGAAGCTAAGGCTGCATCCAAGAGTGCTGAGGCTGTTGCCGCAAAAGCTGAGTATGATGCTATTCTGGCAAAGGCTTATGATGTGGCGCAGAAATTGATGAGCAAGCCCGCTTGTGCTCTTGCATCTGCAAAAGCTGCAATCAATAAGGCTGCAATTGAAACCATTGCTGCTGGCAAGAGCCAGGAGACTACTGAGTTTACCTTGTTGTTTGATACCCACGACCAAAAAGAGGGTATGGCCGCAATGATTGAGAAGCGCACTCCGGTATTTACCAACAACTGATTTTGTATGAATCTGTTTTCATTTATCCACACCGTGTGGATAAATGAAATGCAGTTCAGCGTCGATTCCTCAAAGGTAGGAAAAGGCAATATATATTTGCAATATTTAAGGAGGAACATATTATGGCTATTGAAACAATTGCTGTTCTTGGCGCAGGCCAGATGGGCGCTGGTATTGCCCAGATCGCTGCTACAAGTGGCTTTAATGTCATCATCCGTGACATCAAGCAGGAGTTCTGCGATAAGGGTGTCAACGGCATCAAAGCTGGTTTGGAGAAGCAGGTTGCCAAGGGAAAGACCACACAGGAAGCTGCTGATGCTATTCTGTCCCGTATCAGCACCACAGTAGAACTGGAGGGTGTTGCTCCTGCCGATTTCGTCATTGAAGCTGCTCCTGAGATCCTGTCCCTGAAGCATGATACCTTTGTGCAGTTGGGCGAGATCTGCAAGCCCGATGCCATTCTGTGCACAAACACGTCTTCCATGTCCATCGGCGAGATCACCAAGGACTGCAAGAATCCTGAGCGTTGCTGCGGTATGCACTTCTTCTTCCCGGTGTACGCAATGAAGCTGGTTGAGATGATCCGCTCCTGCTATACCTCTGATGCCACCGTGGCCACTGTCCGCGAGGTCGCCGAGAAGATGGGCAAGAAGCCGGTCGAGTGCAAGACCGACACCCCGGGCTTCATTGTCAACCGCTGCCTGTTCGCCTTCATGCTGGAAGCTGTCCACTGCTATGAAGATGGTGTTGCTACCGTTGATGATATCGATACTGCCATTAAGTATGGTTTGAATCATCCTCTCGGGCCCTTCGAGATGATGGATATGTCTGGTCTGGATACTTTCCCGCACGTCACTGAGACCATGGAGTCTCTGCCTGTGACCGACTGGAAGTGCCCCGAGTCTGTCAAGAAGCTGGTTGCTGAGGGCAAGTTCGGCCGCAAGTCTGGTGAAGGCTGGCACAAGTACAACTAATTTATAAATCCGTTCATTCCCCATCCTATCATTTCATTGCGGATGCGATGGGGAGGGAATGTTTATTCTAAAACTAGGAATTTGCGTTACTGACGCTCTTCCCAAAACTTTTCTTTAAGGACGTGTTTTTCATGGCAAAAACTATTATCACCGCTGCTCTGACCGGTGCAATCACTCCCCACGGCTATGATGTGCCGGAAACTCCAGAAGCAATTGCTGCCTGCGCTTATGAGTGCTGGAAGGCTGGCGCTTCTGTCGTTCATCTCCATATGCGTGATGATCAGGGTGCTGGCGTTATGGATCCTGTGAAGTTCTATCAAACAATCTCTATTCTGCGCAATCAGTATCCTGACTGTGATGTTATTGTGAACTGCACTTCTTCTGGCGACAACCGCGTTTCCGACGATTCTCCCTATGGTAATGCTGTTCGCGTTCTTCACCATAAGAACGTTCCCGGTATTGAGATGGGCACCTTTGATGCTGGTTCCTTCAACTGGGGCATCCCCGGCGGCGTATTCCACAACTCTCCCAAGATGCTGTGTGACCTGGGCACCCTGTATCAGGAGAAGGACATCAAGCCTGAGTTCGAGATCTTCGACCTGGGTATGCTGCGCGCTGTCGGTGTGTACTGGAAGAAGGGCTTCGTGAAGGCTCCTCTGCACTTCCAGTTCTGCTTGGGTGTTGTTGGCGGTCTGGCTGCAACTCCTCACGATCTGCAGCTGTTGCTGGACGAGATGGAACTGATGCAGAAGCGCGGCGATCTGCCCGCTGAGTGCACATGGTCCGCTTTCGGTATCGGCAAGGGTCACCTGCCTGTCATGTTCGCTGCTCTGGCCAACAACGGCAACGTTCGTGTTGGCATGGAGGACAACGTGGTCTATGGCCGCACCGCTGATGGCAAAAAGATCATGGCCACCAACCTGATGCTGGTTGAACGCGCTGCGAATGCAATCAAGGCATATGGCAATGAAATTGCTACTCCGGCAGAAGCACGTGAGATGCTCGGCCTGAAGCCTCTGGATCTTGAAGCAACTCAGAAGGCACTGGCTGCCATTACGATTGAGCAGCTTGAGGCAACTAAAGTTCAGGCTGCTGAAGAATTTGGCACGACTTACTTTGCTGCAAAGGGCATGGGCTGATTTTTTCTTGCTTAGTATATCCTGCTCTGAGTTTTGTTTGAGGTGAAAAACATGAAAGTTGAAGATATTAAGACTGTTGCCGGTATCGGCGGCGGCGTCATCGGCGGCAGCTGGGCTGTTCTCTTCGCTATGAAGGGTCTGGAAGTTTATCTGTACGACATCAATGATGATTGCATTGCCAATGATAAGAAGACCATTGAGGGCAACCTGAAGTTCCTGACTGAGACTGGTGCTATCGCTGATGCTGCCGCTGTTGAAGCTCGCATCCACTTCACCACCAGCATGGAAGAGGCTGTGAAGGATGCAAAGTTCATCCAGGAGAGTGGCCCCGAGCGTTTGCCTATCAAGCAGAGCATGCTCGCCTCCATCGAGGAGTTTGCTCCCGTGGACGCTATCATCGCAACCTCCGCTTCCGGCCTGCCTCTGGGTCAGATCACCGAGAAGGCTGTCCATCCTGAGCGCTGCGTGGGCGGTCACCCCTACAATCCGCCTCACCTGATCCCCCTTGTGGAGATCACCAAGACCGACAAGACCGACATGGCCAATGTTGAACTTGCCAAGGAGTTCTATCAGTCTCTGGGCAAGGAGCCTGTCGTTCTTCACAAGGATTGCCCGGGCTACATCTGCAACCGTCTGCAGTTGGCTGTCTTCCGTGAGATGGTTGATCTGGTTGAGCGTGGTGTCTGCTCTGTTGAGGATGCGGACAAGGCTTTGACCTTCGGTCCTGCTATCCGTTGGGCTATCTTTGGTCACAACATGATTATGCAGTTGGGCAACAAGGATGGCCTTGCTGGCATGATGGATATGTTGGCCGGTGGCTTTAACCTCTGCGGCGACATTGCCAACTGGACTGAGATTCCTGCTGATTATAAGGAAAAGGGCCAGGCTGGTGTTGATGAAGAAATGAAGAATTTCTCCGATGAGATTGGTCACACCAACGAGGAATGCATTCGCTATCGCGATAAGATGCTGATCGAGATCCTCAAGCTGCATCACAAGTTCTAATTCTTTGCGCAAGACCCTTTGTATCCGGACAAGTGGACATTTTTGAATTCATTCAATAATGTAAATAAAAACAGCCAAGCAAAAACTTTGCTTGGCTGTTTTCTTATGTAACAAATATTGTAGTTTAGTCTTTGGGACGCCGTTTGTGCAGCTCTGTTACTACCTGTTCGATCCAGTTTAAAACTTTTTTGACCTCATCCTCGGTCATTTTCTGAGGATCATAGACAAAACAACATTGGTCATAGGCACTTTCACTGCTCATGCGCACTAACAGTCCATCCTTTTTAAAGGATCCATCGATTCCCATAGAATCAACGCCGTAAGTAGGGGAATCGGGATGAAGTATTTCTAAGATGATATCGTACATGGCGTAGAAATCTTCGTCACCCAGATAACCAGGTAAAGAAACCAGGGTAGTACCATTTTTTAATGGAATTTGTTCAATCCAATCTTTATTCATTCACTATCAACTCCTTAGACAAACTATAGCAAAATATTCATCTTTTTTCAACTAAAAGAACGATCAAGGAAAACTTAATCTGTTTTATATGTTTTTTTGAATGGAATGTGTTACAATATATGAGTAAAAATCATGAAACAGAGAGGTGTTTCTTTTGAAACTTATAACATTTGCCGTGCCGTGTTATAATTCTGCTTCCTATATGGAACATTGCATTCAAACTCTACTTTCCGGTGGAGAAGATATAGAAATTATTCTTGTAGATGATGGTTCGTCCGATGACACGCCTCATATAGCAGACCGATATGCCGAGAAATATCCATCGATTGTAAAGGTGATTCATCAACCCAATGGGGGTCACGGTGAAGGTGTCAATCAAGGCTTGCGTAACGCAACCGGAGTATACTATAAAGTTGTTGATTCCGATGATTGGCTCAACGAAGAAGCGCTGGCCCGTGTTATGAAAGAACTTCGTGAATTTGTCTCTAAGGGACAAGAATTAGATCTGATGATTTGTAATTATGTCTATGAACATGTTGAGGATCAAACAAGTCATGTTGTAAACTATAAAAATGTTTTTCCCGAGAAAAAAATTTTTGGATGGGACGATGTGGGACATTTCCGCGGGTCTCAGTATTTATTAATGCATTCCGCAATTTATCGCACAGAACTTTTGTGCAATTCTGGAATGGAACTACCAAAACATACATTTTATGTTGACAATATTTTTGTTTATCAACCGCTTCCGTTTGTAAAAACAATGTACTATATGGATGAGGATTTGTATCGTTATTTTATTGGCCGCCAGGATCAAAGCGTGAATGAACAAGTGATGGTGAAGCGGGTAGACCAGCAGATTCGCGTAACGCACATCATGACGGATTGTTGTGATTTAAAGGAAATTTACGCTATGTATCCCAGCTTAGGGAAATATATGGTGCGTTATCTTGCCATGATGTATACAATCTGTTCTATTTTACTAGTAATTGACGGTACAGAGGAAGCATTGCAAAAACGAGATCAACTTTGGCAGAACCTCAAACAGCAGAACGAAGCACTCTATCGAAAACTTCGCTATCGCTCTCTAGCCTGCGCAGCAAATCTACCCGGTTTACCTGGACGAAAGATTGGTATTGCCGGTTATCGTGTAACAAAAAAGATCTTCAAGTTTAATTAAGGTCTTTGCATATATGGTATATATAACGGGCGACACCCATGGCGATTGGGATGGGCGGATGAAAGAGCTATTGTCAAACTTGTCTCGAATAAATTCCGATATTACGCTCATGATTGCGGGTGACTTTGGTTTTCTATTTCATGACAATGAGCAAGAGCACCACCGTCTGGACATCATGGAACAAAGTGGAATTACAATATGTTTTTGCGATGGAAACCATGAAAATTTTGATGCGTTGAATCGTTTGCCGGTTTCTTTCTGGAATGGCGGAAAGGTGCATTTTTTACGACCACATGTCATTCATTTAATGCGCGGAGAGCATTTCCTAATTGACGGAAAAAAATTTTTTGTAATGGGTGGTGCAGGCAGTGTCGATAAAAATTATCGCCTGTTGTTAGAACGCAACGGGGGAGAAAAGTGCTGGTGGCCGGAAGAATTACCGAATAATGAGGAATATAAGCGTGCAAGCGAGACGCTGCTCCAAATGCAATATCAAACAGATTATATACTCACTCATACCGCGCCCACGGAAATCATTCGTCGTATGAATTTCATACCTCATCAAAATGACCTTGAACTGACGGGCTATTTGGAATGGATTTTTTATGAAATCCAGTTCCAGCACTGGTTTTTTGGACATTTTCATGAAGACAAGGAACTCGATTGTAATTGTACCTGTTTAATGAACCGTTTAATTCCAATCGAATAAAGGCATAATAAAGCCATCCTGTTTCTTCCGCAAAAGATGTGAAGAAACAGGATGGCTTATTTTATAAATTTTGAGATTGTTGTGTGCCTTTTCGCAACAGATAGAAGTACATGGGAACAAGGAAGCAATCAGCTGCAATCCAGGCTGCAGGGCTAGCAAAACAGACAGCAATATATCCTGCGGTGGGGACTAATAAAAAACCGACGCTGGTACGAGCCAACATTTCGAGTAATCCAGCCAGAATGGCAATTGGGCTGTATCCGATACCTTGAATACAGAAACGATAAACATTCACACCGGTTAGAGGGATATAAAAAAAAGAATTGATTAATAGAAATTTTCGGGATTGTTCAATTAATTCAATATTTTGAGGATCGGCAAATAGAGTCGTTAGAGCGCCTCCGAGATAATAAAACATTACGATAGCAACTAGTGAGTAAATAGCACCTAAAAGCATGCAACTTGAAACGCCCTTTCGCAGACGATCATAGCGACCTGCACCGACGTTTTGTCCCGCATAGGTTGCAATAGAAGAACCTAATGCATCAAAAGGACAGCAAAAGATCAAAGTCAGTTTTGTTGCTGCGGCAACAGCAGCCACACTGGTTGTGCCAAGAGAATTCACTGCAGCCTGCAAAATAATGCTTCCAATTGCAGTAATAGAATACTGTAGCCCCATTGGAATTCCCATGCTGCAAAGCGAAAACGAGCAGTTTAAATTTATCCTCCATTGCGCCCTTGTAGGGCACAAAATGGGGAATTTTTTTGCAATATAGACTAAGCAGAGTAATCCAGATACAGCTTGTGCGATAACGGTAGCTATTGCTGCACCGGCGACTCCCATATGTACAATGTTAATCAGTAATAAATCCAATAGAATATTTAGTCCGGAAGAGAGAGCAAGGAAAATTACTGGAGTTTTGCTGTCGCCTACAGAACGAATCATGCAAGAAAGCATATTATAAAGAAATGTCGCTGGAATACCCCAGAAAATAATATCAATGTAATAATAGGCATCGTTCAATATTTCGGCTGGTGTGTTCATTAGTTTCAAAATCGGCTTACAGCACAATCCCGTACCAACGGCCAGTACAACGGAAAAAATGAGACATAGCCAAAAGCAATTTCCGATGTAGGATTTTAATGCTTTTTGATCATTAGCGCCAAATGCATGTGCCATCGGAATTGCAAATCCAGCACATACACCGCTGCAAAATCCAATCACCATAAAGTTCAGAGCACCGGTAGAACCCACAGCCGCTAGTGCATTCTCACCCAGCGATTTTCCGACAATCATAGTGTCAATTAAATTATAAAATTGCTGAAATAGCATAGCCAGCAAAATGGGAAAGGTAAACTGAATAATCAGTTTTAACGGATTCCCTTCCGTAAGATTTTTTGTCAAGAGATTACCCCCAGCGCTAAAAGTATATCTGCTCCGTGTGTCATACAACACACGGAGCAGATTCACACACGGCTATGGTAACGCAAATACCAGTAAAATGCAATTGTATATTTTTACGATTGATTTTATAGAATTGATCATGCTTTTGGCAATTTATTTAGTAAAATTATTCCACAGATTTTAACGATTCTGCCATATCAATCGCGGCTATCTTTTTTCTCATAATTAAATCTGTGATTGTAGTAAATAAAAGGACAAGGATGACCGTAATGATATAGCTGCTGGGACGTATGACATACTTAAACGATACAAGGTCTACCTTAATTTGTGACATCACAAAGGTGTGAAGGGCAAGTCCAAGTGGAAGACCGCACACAATTCCCATTATGGCAAGCATGATATTTTCTCGAAATACGTATGCTCCGCTTTCTCTTGCATGAAAACCAAGAACTTTTATGGTAGCAATTTCACGAACCCGTTCCGAAATGTTAATGTTGCCAAGATTGAACAGAACGATAAATGCAAGTGCGGCAGCACAGGCAACAACTAAAGCAACCACATAATTCAAGCTTAGCATCATGTTGTCAATCAGTTTTCTTGTGTCGGATATTACGGAAACAGCAGAAACACCATCATCATTTGAAATCGATGCAGAGACCGCATATTCATCTGCGCCCTCGTTCAGGCGAATCAAAACTGTTTTTGCATCAAATTCCTCATCAAATGCTTGCTGATAACTATTGCCAGTAAGATAGATGTAGTTATTAACATAGTTTTCAGTCAAGCCTGAAACTAAAAAATCAGATCGTAAATCATCACCAAGAGACAGTGTGACGGTATCTCCGATTTGCACTCCTATCAGCTCAGCCAATTTTTCCGTCAATACAACCTCTCCTGAATCCGGATAGGGGACAGCGGATCCATTCAAATGTAGATCGATAATATCGGCGATTTCACTGTCATCTGATACGACAATATTAACTGATTTTGTTGCTGTATTACCTGTGACATCGCCTGCACCCATTAGAGCAACGGCAACGGTTTGAATCTGATCCCCATAGTTCGTATAGATGTCGGAAACCTGTCTATCTGAGACGGTATCAGCGAAGGAAACAATCAAGTCATATTTTTGAATGTCATCAAACTGATAGTTTGCGATATTAGCGACAGAATCGTGAATACCAAATCCAGTGACAAGCAAAGCTGTGCATCCGGCAATGCCTAAAATCATCATAAACATGCGCTTTTTAAAGCGAAAAATATTGCGAAGAGAAACCTTGTGCAAAAATTTCAGGCGCTTCCAGATTGGACCGATATGCTCTAAGAAAATGCGTTTACCTGCAGACGGCGTTTTAGGCCGAATTAGATCGGCTGGAGTTGAACGCATCTCGTGGCGACAGGCAAAAAATGTTGTTCCAGCAGAACACAAGAGAGATGCAGCCAGTGCAGCAACGAACAGGGGAAGACTGAAGGTGTATTCCATGCCTGGGATGTTGTAAAGCATTTGATATGCCGTCCAAATTACAAGGGGGAATAATGTGCCGCCACCAAAATAACCAATTAAACAGCCTGTAACAGAAGCACTTCCAGAGTAAATCAAATATTTTGATAATATCGCGCCACGGCTATAACCAAGTGCTCGCAATGTACCAATTTGAGTGCGTTCATCGTCAATCATACGCGTCATTGTTGTAGAACACACCAATGCTGCAATCAGGAAGAAGAATACAGGAAAAACTGCAGCCAACCGATCCACAATTTGCGAGTCACTTTCAAAACTGGCATAGCCGGTGTTTGTTGAGCGATCTAAGCTGTAGAGAACCGGCTCTTTTAAATCTAACAATTCTTGCTGTGCATCTAGGAGTTTTTGCTGAGCATCGCTTGTCTTTTCGTTTAATTCGGAAATACCGTCTTCATATTCAGCCAGACCGTTTTCATACTCGGATTGGCCGCTTTGCAAGGTTATTTTCCCATTTTCATATGCAATAAGACCAGCCTCATATTGCTCAATTCCATCTTCAAACTGGTCAAGAGAAGCTTTGACTTCGTTTAATTTTGCCAGTTGTTGTTCCCTTTGCGCATCAAGTTCGGCCTGAGCGGAAGCAATCTGAGTCTGGCCGCTGATCAATTGTTGTTGTGTGCTATCTAACTGAGATTTTGCGTTGATAAGTTGTTCGTTTTGAGCGTCCAGTTCGATCCGCTGAGAATTCAGTTCATTGCTGTTTTCTTCTAGTTTGGCGTACCATAAATCCAGCGCAAGTTTTTCTTTTTCTAATTCTGCTTTTGCGTCTTCCAGTTGTTCCAGCCATCGTGCGGCTTCATCTTCCGGCAGTGTAGGACTGATTTCATCATAACGTGCCCTCGCTTCGAGATAGCTATCCCAGCCTACCTGCCATTCAGAAGCATTGTTATTATAATCATCATAAGAAACATCCAGTTGATCTTTTGCGGCATTCCATTGATTGTCATACTGGGTATAAGTTTCCACAGCCTGTTGATAATCGGCAAGACCTTCATTATATTGCGTTTCTGCTGCATCAAGTTGAGACTTCTTTTCATTCAACTGTTGTTGTGCTGCCGTCATTGCATCATTCAATTGATTCAGTCCATCTTCATAGGATGTACGGCCATAATTCAGTGCATCGGGCCATGAAATATAATCCGGTTTTATTTGGGCTGCAGCATCGTCCAACTGAACTTTTGCTGATGCCAACTCTTGTTCTGCACTATTTAAATTTGCTGTACCGTCAATTAGTTGCTGTTTTGCATCATCTAACTGTTGTTTTGCATGGTCCAAATCAAGTTGAGCATTACTTGTTTGTTGCTCCAGTTCACTTTGACTATCTGCAATCTCACTTTGAGCCTCTGATTTTAATCGCTCAAATCGAGCATTGACAGACTCTGTTACTGCATCGTCAACAGATTCTTTTAATTGATCCAATTGCTCATCGTATGCGGCGCTATACAAATCTAATTCGTCACCCATTTTAACGTACAGCTCTGTATAGTATTCATAATTGTAGCCGTCTTTCGGAATTAACAAGAACCCACTTAAAGATCCAGATCCAAGAGAAGTAGTGCCTCTTTCGACGTTCATATATAACGAACTGTCAACCAAACCAACAATAGTATAAGCATCATATGCGAAATTTTCACATGTTTCTTCACTATTATCATTGCTATTGATTACAATGGAAGTTCCAATATCCTCTTCGGTAAAACGTTGAGCATCAACAACACATTCATTCCCGGCTTCCGGCATGCGACCTGACACTAAGATCGGGTCGTTTATGCCTGGTGTGATCATGTGCGTTCGCCATACGGTTTCTTCTCCATCACGAACCCAAACAAAATCAGCGTTGATTGAGCCAACTGCAGCGGTTACTCCATTACATTGGATGGTGGCCTCAACATCTTTGTCATCAAATCCTATCGTCGATAAAAGACGAAGATCGTACAGATGGGTAGAGCGCACATAATTTGTTTCGACTGCACTCATATCTGGTCTGGTGAGTTGCAATCCCGTAAAAAAACCAACGCCGAGCATTACAATTAATGTGATAGCGATGAAACGACCCATACTACCTGTGATGCATCGCCGGATATTCGTTTTAAGTCCCTTAGTCATAGTTCACCACTCAATCTGTTCTACAGGCACGACATTTTTGTTTAATTGTACAGAGTGAATAGTTCCGCTTTTTACTCGAATCACACGATCCGCCATAGCTGCTAGTGCCGCATTATGGGTTATAATTACAACCGTCATTCCATTTTTACGGCAGGTATCTTGCAGCAGCTTAAGGATAGATTTTCCGGTTGCATAATCTAACGCACCTGTAGGTTCATCGCAAAGCAAAAGTTTTGGCTTTTTTGCAAGTGCTCTCGCGATGGAAACGCGCTGTTGTTCACCGCCGGAAAGTTGAGCAGGGAAGTTGTTCATTCGTTCTCCCAATCCAACTGCCTTTAAAATATCTTCTGCTGGCAAGGGATCAGAGCAAAGTTGTGCAGCGATTTCAACATTTTCGAGTGCTGTTAAATTGGGGATTAGATTGTAGAATTGAAATACAAATCCTATATCATAACGTCGGTAATTTTCCAATTGGAAGCGATTGAAGGAACTGATATCCGTTTGATCCATGCGAACGATTCCGTGCGTTAAGGTATCCATGCCGCCTAGAATATTCAATAACGTTGTTTTTCCCGCACCAGATTCACCAACAATAACACAAAATTCGCCCTTTTGAATCTCAAAGTTAACGTCAGACAAGGCATGAACTTCAATATCACCAGTTTTATAAATTTTATCGACATGCTCAAATTGAACGAATGCACTCATGTGAGCCCCTCCTAAGTGTATTGGTACCATTATACCATAGATTGCAGAAAAACAGTCTGAACAGGTTGTAAACTCTATAAAGATCTAGGCAAGGTTTTTAAATACTACACAAAGTGCACGTACAAATAAGGTTCAGGTTTCAGCGGCAGTTGTTCCTGCGATGATACCGGAGCACCAAGCCCAATGCAAATTGAAGCCGCCGCAATCTCCAGAAACATCTAATATTTCACCAGTCAAAAATAACCCGGGGCAACATTTGGAAGAGAAGTCCTGCCAAATTTCCGACAAAGGAATACCGCCGCCTGTGACCTGAGCATGCTCCCAGGATAATGGCCCTATAACCGGAAGTTCCCAATTTTTCATTATCCTAACGAGTCTTTTTATTTCATTCTGCGTTAGCGAATCTGCGCGACGAGAAAGTGGTTCAATGTGAGCAGATTTAAAAAGCGAAAACAAAACTTTTTTTTGAATCGAACCGAGTAATGCAGTTTCTAAAGATTCTGAATCATGATGTTGAAGCTGCAAATAAACAGCTTTGGTTAGTTCTGATTCCGACAGAGAAGGAAAAAAATCAAAGCTGAGATATGGTGTGTGACATGATTCTAACAGGCACGAAAGTTGCAATGTGGGAATACCGGAAAGGCCGTAATCCGTTAATTGTACTTCTCCAATTTCTTCTCCGACAATTTGTTTCCCGTTTAGCAGTTTTAATGCACCTGTCACTCGAACGCCCTTTAACCCCTTAGGCATCTTGCTGCATTGCAGCGGAACAAGTTGGGGTGTAAGCGGTGTGCAACTGTGGCCAAGTATTTTTGCAAGCTGATACCCCATACCGGTTACACCCTGTTTGGGTGCAGCTTGACCGCCCGTAGAAAGAATCACCCGATCGGCAAGGAATGTATTTCCGTTATCGGTAGAAATAAGAAACTGCCTGTTTGCTTTCTTTATGTTTGTTATTTTTGTGCAACACCGTACCTCAACATCGGCACGTTTAAGTGATAAAACCAGGATATCAAGCACCATAGTTGCCTGATGGCAGTAGGGATACATCCGTCCCATATCTCCAGTGACACACATGAGATCCAAAGATCGAAAAAAATCGGTTGTCATTTGGCTCGGCATACGCAAAATAAATTCGTTCAATTGACTTAAATCGTGCGAATGATAATGCAGAGAAGAAATATCGGCATTTCCAAGGTTGCATCTACCATTTCCAGTAGCCAATATTTTTTTCCCGATTCGATCTAACCCCTCAAAAAGTATTACTCGAGCAGAAGGATCGGTTCGTTTTGCGCTAAGAGCTGCTGCAATTCCAGATGCTCCGCCGCCAATAATAGCAATTGTTTTCATACAGGGATACTCCAATCAATACTGCCATCCCAAAGTTCAGGAAACTGATTCCACGGATATACTTTTTCCGGAATCGCTGAAAAGGAAACAGCCTTTTCAGTCTGAGGATGAAAAAAGTTGAGTTGTCTTGACCAAAGAGCAATAGAATGACCTAAATCTATTGCGGATCCGTATTTCTTATCGCCTGCAATTGGTAAGTTACGGCTTGAGAATTGCGCTCGAATCTGGTGCGTTCGGCCAGTCTCCAATCGGATACGGATCAGTGAAAAAGTTCCATGGCTTGATATAGCGCTGTAATGCAAAATTGCTTTCCGGCTAAATTTGCTTTCTATATCTGTGACGCGGGTTGTTTTCTCTTTCTTGTCTCTGACAAGGAAATCTTCTAGACACCCAGTTTTGTGCAACGGAACCCCTTCTAGGACGGCCAGATATTCCTTATAAAATTCATGTGACTCAATCTGAAGGCTTAACCGTCTGGCGGCTTCTCGTGACCGGGCTAATACCATTACACCACCTACTACTTGATCTAAGCGATGGACTGTGCGAATGCAGGCAGATTTTTTATCTAAATTAAAATGCTTACGAGCCAGGTCTGGAACGCCACCAGCTTCATCGGTGGAAACAACTCCAGTCGGCTTTATACAAACAACAATTCGATTGTCTGAGTACAGAATATTCATGCTGTCCTCCTAGCTTTTAGTGAAACATATTATAACATATGTATAGAATTATTACTATATTACACTCAGCTCTTTGATCAAGCTCATTATGCCACCGATGGTTGCCTGTTTCCAGCACTTACTTGTCACCTTACAGAATGCACAGCGAGACAGAGTGCAGTTTGCATGGATTTCCAACGGCGATCTGAATGCCATGCGAAGGGCACAGTATCAGGAGAATAAAGGCAAAATCAATGCACAGAAGCGAAAAGTGTATGCAGAGCTTCACCGCCGCCGAATCGGAGAACAGGGACAGGAGATCATTGACAAGCCTACCTATACAAAACTCACGAGGGAGTTTTTACGGCAGGGTGGCATTATTATACGTGGCGAGGGGGCGGAGCGGCATCTTGGAATGCAGGGAGCATATGCCTCTTATATGCCAGGCGGAAACTTTGCTTTTATTCGGGATGATGCCACAGTCTCAGATGTGCTGGAAGAAATGTATCACGCAATGCAGGATAGGAAAAATATGTTTTCCGATTATTCTGAGGATGAAATTATAGTACGCAGAGAAATTGATGCGCAGAAGTACTTGATTGCTGTTGCGGAAAAGTATAAGATACCAATAGAGGAAACTAATGTGACACGGGAAAATCTGGCGAATTATGAAACATTGCTGGAGTATATGATTTCGAGAAGAAGGGGCGGCTGAATTGAGTAATAAGTATATAATCGTGGACGACTTTCAGGCTGGCTCTACCGATATTCGAGTTTTGGTTTTAGACCGAGACTATGAGTTTTCAGAACCTCTCAAGCGCAGTCTCGCCGTTATTGACGGAAAAGAATATGATTTCCACTTTAATTCCATCCTCTGTTGGGTAACAATCAAGAGCCACGACAGCTTTATAGGAAAAGAAGTGAAGTTTGTCTGATGCAATCATCAGAAACTAATCACCGAGATCACTTATAATTCAATATACAGAAAGCAGAGCCGATTGGTTCTGCTTTTTCATATCAAAAATAAATTCTCGCAAATTGCAAGTGCAAATTGGACACCTGCACGGTAGAAATTAGTTAATCAGAGCATCGGTCAGGATGGAAGC
>CAVBPR010000010.1:0-13495 GCA_963597355.1 bacterium
GGTGATCCCTGACCCGTGAATTGAAAAGATTCATGCTGGTTCTGTTCCCCGCATGTGCGGGGGTGATCCCTACTGGTACATCAACGAAAGCAAGTCTGGCGGCTGTTCCCCGCATGTGCGGGGGTGATCCTACTTTCGCTCATGTCTGCGATGGCTGCCACCGCTGTTCCCCGCATGTGCGGGGGTGATCCTCTCGGCTGATGGAAATAGCTTGTTTCCGCATCCTGTTCCCCGCATGTGCGGGGGTGATCCTCATCGTCATCCCAAGCGAATTTTGTGATGTTACTGTTCCCCGCATGTGCGGGGGTGATCCTAGGGCGTTCGGCTTTGGGCCTGTCCGCGCGAACTGTTCCCCGCATGTGCGGGGGTGATCCTGTTCGTACTGACCACAGTGCAAGCTCTGGCATCTGTTCCCCGCATGTGCGGGGGTGATCCCATTATACATAAACGGGGTTTTCCGGAGCTTATCTGTTCCCCGCATGTGCGGGGGTGATCCCAGCTATGCAAGCGACATCTGCACTGCCGTTGCCTGTTCCCCGCATGTGCGGGGGTGATCCAGAATAATAATAAGCCAGATGGAACCAATCAGACTGTTCCCCGCATGTGCGGGGGTGATCCTTATTGGTATATCAATGAAAGCAAGTCTGGCGGCTGTTCCCCGCATGTGCGGGGGTGATCCCAGCGCCATGACTGCAATAAAGAGTGCACACATCTGTTCCCCGCATGTGCGGGGGTGATCCTACCAACGAATTGTGTGCTTAAAGCTATCTGATCTGTTCCCCGCATGTGCGGGGGTGATCCTTGTTGCGGTTGAAAGCGAAATCGCGCAGATGACTGTTCCCCGCATGTGCGGGGGTGATCCTTTGACATCCCACTGGTAGTCAGCCGATGTTTCCTGTTCCCCGCATGTGCGGGGGTGATCCCAATCGCTGATTGGGTTGGCTATTCCGAGCGAACTGTTCCCCGCATGTGCGGGGGTGATCCCTACTGGTATATCCTCACCTGTGAGGAGCGGAACTGTTCCCCGCATGTGCGGGGGTGATCCCTTTAGATCAAATCTGGCTAGATCAAGACTATACTGTTCCCCGCATGTGCGGGGGTGATCCCAATCTCAACAGGAGCAGAGGTAAATGCAAATGCTGTTCCCCGCATGTGCGGGGGTGATCCGGTGGCCTCCGGATTGCCGCGCTTCTTACTCCACTGTTCCCCGCATGTGCGGGGGTGATCCTACTGATAAATGAGCAAGTGTGTAGATTTTTTTCTGTTCCCCGCATGTGCGGGGGTGATCCTTGTGGAGCAGTCAACCAAATCAGCCCATCACACTGTTCCCCGCATGTGCGGGGGTGATCCCGACTTCCAAAGTGTGCTTAAAGCTATCTGATGCTGTTCCCCGCATGTGCGGGGGTGATCCTGTCGTTCCGTCTGTCAGCCAGTCGCAGATTGTCTGTTCCCCGCATGTGCGGGGGTGATCCGTGTGCCGCCGCAGTTCGTACTCTGTGCCGTCACTGTTCCCCGCATGTGCGGGGGTGATCCCTAAGGGAAATTCGAAGGATCGATATAGCACACCTGTTCCCCGCATGTGCGGGGGTGATCCCTCGTCTCTCACCGTTCTTTGTGCAGCCGCTCCCTGTTCCCCGCATGTGCGGGGGTGATCCTGATTAACTGGAAACTGAGATTCAAGAACAAGACTGTTCCCCGCATGTGCGGGGGTGATCCCAAGACGGAAAAATGCTTCACATTTCCGCGCCGCTGTTCCCCGCATGTGCGGGGGTGATCCCAAGACGGAAAAATGCTTCACATTTCCGCGCCGCTGTTCCCCGCATGTGCGGGGGTGATCCCAAGACGGAAAAATGCTTCACATTTCCGCGCCGCTGTTCCCCGCATGTGCGGGGGTGATCCCAAGACGGAAAAATGCTTCACATTTCCGCGCCGCTGTTCCCCGCATGTGCGGGGGTGATCCCAAGACGGAAAAATGCTTCACATTTCCGCGCCGCTGTTCCCCGCATGTGCGGGGGTGATCCCAAGACGGAAAAATGCTTCACATTTCCGCGCCGCTGTTCCCCGCATGTGCGGGGGTGATCCCAAGACGGAAAAATGCTTCACATTTCCGCGCCGCTGTTCCCCGCATGTGCGGGGGTGATCCCAAGACGGAAAAATGCTTCACATTTCCGCGCCGCTGTTCCCCGCATGTGCGGGGGTGATCCCAAGACGGAAAAATGCTTCACATTTCCGCGCCGCTGTTCCCCGCATGTGCGGGGGTGATCCCAAGACGGAAAAATGCTTCACATTTCCGCGCCGCTGTTCCCCGCATGTGCGGGGGTGATCCCAAGACGGAAAAATGCTTCACATTTCCGCGCCGCTGTTCCCCGCATGTGCGGGGGTGATCCCATCTGATATGTAGACATCTCATCATCAGAAGGCTGTTCCCCGCATGTGCGGGGGTGATCCCCTTTTGTGCCGCTAGGGCGGAATACTCGTAACCTGTTCCCCGCATGTGCGGGGGTGATCCCTTTAGATCAGATCTGGCTAGACCAGGACTATACTGTTCCCCGCATGTGCGGGGGTGATCCGACCTTTACTTGCACTCCCCGCCATGCTATCAGCTGTTCCCCGCATGTGCGGGGGTGATCCAGGCTTGACAGGGTGTTTGCAAGATATTTCCTACTGTTCCCCGCATGTGCGGGGGTGATCCTGTTTCGGAGGTATCTGCCATGAATCTAAATGACTGTTCCCCGCATGTGCGGGGGTGATCCTACTTCACACGGATGTATATCATCTGTGTGAAGCTGTTCCCCGCATGTGCGGGGGTGATCCTTCTGTCAGTTTGTCAAAATCCAGAATTTCACCCTGTTCCCCGCATGTGCGGGGGTGATCCTCGTGATCGGTTTCTTGATGTCAATCGTTGAGCCTGTTCCCCGCATGTGCGGGGGTGATCCCGGCTGAAGCTAAAGTTTAATTTCTGAATTAAATGTATATCGACAGAATCATATAAAAAATCAAAAAGAGAAAAAGAAAAGACTGCCCGATAAAACGAAATCAGGCAGTCTTTTTAGGCTCTTTAGAGCTAAAAGGGTGAGATCAGTTGAAAATGTCTGATCCCACCTTTTTCGGTTTTCAACGCTTTCCACTAGCGTGCTGTACAACCTTCAGTCTTGCCATAGCACGACTCAGTGCAGCCTCGGCATTGGCGACAGCACGAGCATCTTCGTGAGCGCGGATGGTAGCTTCAGCACGTTCTGCGGCATCTTTGGCTCGGATTTCATCGATTTCAGAAGCTAATTCAGCAAAATCCACCAAAATGGTTACTTTATCGCCAGCTACACGTGCTAACCCATCGCCTACAGCCAATACCTTGGTTTCGCCATTTACTGTAAGACGAAGTTCGCCAGAAGTGACAGCAAAAACTGTCGGTACATGGCCGGCCAGAATGCCGATCATGCCATCAAGTGTTGTGAACACTAATGATTCACAAGGTCCGGTATAAAAATCGCGGCGGATAGCGGAGATCCGCAGATTGAATGTTTTCATGCTGCTTCCTCCGTCAATCTTTAGTTCTGGGCGGCGAGTATTTCGGCTTTTTTCTTTACGTCATCAATTGTGCCTACGTTAAAGAAAGCAAGCTCAGGATATTCATCCATTTCGCCGTTAATAATTGCTTTAAACCCAGCCACAGTGTCTGCAACAGGAACATATACGCCTTTTACACCGGTGAAGTTTTCAGCAACGTGGAAGGGCTGAGAAAGGAAACGCTGTATCTTACGCGCACGACTGACGGTCAATTTGTCGTCCTCATCCAGTTCTTCCATACCCAGAATTGCAATGATATCCTGCAGCTCTTCATAACGCTGAAGAACTGCCTGTACCTGACGGGCAACCGTATAGTGCTCTGCACCAACAACATCGGCCTCCAGAATACGAGAAGTTGACTCCAGAGGATCAACAGCCGGATAAATACCTTGCTCACTAATCTTACGGCTCAAAACGGTTGTTGCATCCAAATGGGCAAAGGTAGTGGCTGGTGCAGGGTCGGTCAAGTCATCTGCAGGGACGTAGACAGCCTGAACAGAAGTGATGGAGCCATTGCGGGTGGATGCAATACGCTCTTGCAATTCGCCCATCTCATTGGCCAGCGTCGGCTGATAGCCAACAGCAGAAGGCATACGTCCCAGCAAAGCAGAAACTTCGCTGCCAGCCTGCAAATAACGGAAAATGTTGTCGATAAACAACAGCACGTCCTGATGTTCGTTGTCGCGGAAATACTCAGCCATGGTTAGACCGGTCATGGCGACGCGCATACGAGCTCCTGGCGGTTCGTTCATCTGACCAAAGACTAAGGCCGTCTTTTTGATAACGCCGGATTCTGTCATTTCGCACCAGAGGTCGTTGCCCTCACGGGTACGTTCACCAACACCGGTAAAAATAGAATAGCCACCGTGTTCCTGAGCAACGTTGGTAATCAGCTCCTGAATCAGAACCGTTTTGCCAACACCAGCACCGCCAAACAAGCCAATTTTACCGCCCTTTGCATAGGGGCAAAGGAGATCGATTACCTTGATGCCGGTTTCAAGAATTTCTACGGCAGGGCTTTGATCTGCAAAGGAGGGTGCATCGCGGTGAATGGGCCAGCGCAGAGCCTCAGGAGCGATCTCCTCGCCTCCATCAATGGTATCACCCAGCACGTTGAACATGCGGCCCAGCGTTTGGTCGCCAACGGGGACTTTAATAGAGTCACCAGTAGCAGTGACGACCATGTCTCTGGCAAGTCCTTCTGCTGCATCCAGCAGGATGCAGCGAACAATATGCCCGCCTAAATGCTTGGACACTTCCATGACCAGCTTTTTCCCCTGCAGCTCAACGGTCAGTGCCTCTTTAATGCGGGGGAGGTAGTCGCCATCAAAGGCGACATCTACAACAGGTCCGATAACCTGTGAGATTTTTCCTTGTTTCATTTGTACCTCCTGTTATTCCTGAGCAGCGGCACCACTGACCACCTCGGTGATCTGAGTGGTAATGGCGGCTTGACGAATGCGATTGTATTCCAAAGAAAGTGCATTGACAATGTCCTTTGCATTCTTTGTCGCGCTGTCCATGGCAGCCATACGTGCATTCTGCTCAGCGGCATAAGACTCTACCATAGTGCCGTAGAGCATGCCTTTGACATAATTGGGAATGACCTTCCTCAGTACAGCAGAAGGGGAGGGGTCATAATTTTCGATGTAGATATCTTTCTCGTCCACGCCTCGATCAGGAAACATGTTTCCACGCAATGGGAGAATTTGGATCATTCGAGTTTCAGCAGTCAGCGCATTCAGCATCTCGGTGTACACTACGTGCACTGCATCCAACTCACCGCTTAGAAAAAGCTCAATTACCCGATCGGCCAGTTCTCGTGCGCGCCAAAGACTGGGTGTGCCCGCCGCAAAACAAAAATCTTCATCGATTTGAAAGCGGAGCTCTGGATGACGATCAAAATATTTGTGACCAGACTGTCCGATGCAGAAGATCATATCATTGTCGTGTTTCTTCAGTTCCTCTTCTGCTGTGCGGCATACATTGTGGTTGTATGCACCAGCCAAACCACGATCTGAGGTGATAATGATATAGCCATGGCGAATCTTATCCTCCGGAATATCGCGGTCAGTAGCAAAGAAGCGCTCGTTGC
Source organism: bacterium (assembly GCA_963597355.1). Taxonomy (GTDB): domain Bacteria; phylum Bacillota; class Clostridia; order Oscillospirales; family Oscillospiraceae; genus UMGS1766. The sequence continues at coordinate 5,663 of CAVBPR010000010.1, forward strand.
TCAGATCCGTATGAATGATAATCTTGCTGATCGCGCGCTGGAGGGAAATGAAGTAAGGTTCTGTTTCCTCCAGCGTTTTGCGCGCTTTCTTTAGTTTGGAAGAGGCCATCAGATACATGGCATTGGTGATTTTCATAGTCTTTTGCACGCTGGTGATCCGATTACGGATATCTCTCATGCTTTCCATGAAATCACCTGCTCTTATATTGCTTTATGGCTTCGACAATGCTGGTCTTCAGTTCGTCAGAAAGCTTACCAGTGGACTCAATTTCTTGAATATATTCCGCGTGCTCATCCTGAATAAACTGGAACAGTCCATCCTTAAATGCTTCCATGTCGTCTACGTCTACCAGCAAACGTTCATTAGCGGCACAAAGAAGAATAACCTGCTTTGCTGCACTCAATGGATGATAGAGGGGCTGCTTCAGCAACTGGTACAGGCTTTTGCCATAAGCAAGCATGTTTCGAGTCGCATCGTCCAAATCAGAGCTGAACTGAGTAAACGATTCCATCTCGCGGTATTGCGCCAAGTCAATACGCAGTGTACCGGCAACGCTTTTCATCGCTTTAATTTGCGCTTTGCCGCCGACACGAGAAACAGAAAGACCAACATTGACAGCCGGACGCTGACCAGCATGGAAAAGTTCCGTTTCCAGGAAGATCTGACCATCCGTGATGGAAATCACGTTTGTCGGAATGTAGGAGGAAACGTCACCGGCCTGCGTCTCAATAATAGGCAACGCAGTCATAGAGCCACCGCCAAACTTTTCATCTCGGCGACAGGCGCGCTCCAAAAGACGGGAGTGCAGATAGAATACGTCGCCGGGATAAGCTTCACGTCCTGGAGGACGCTTAAGCAGCAGGGAAATTGCGCGATAGGCCTGAGCGTGTTTGCTCAGATCATCATAGATGATGAGAACATCCTTTCCATCGTCCATGAAGTGTTCGCCAATAGCGGCACCGGAATAAGGTGCAATGTACTGCAGTGTTGCAGAATCAGAAGCAGTAGCGGAGACAACAATAGAATAATCCATTGCGCCATGCTGCTTCAGTGTGTTTACAATCTGCGCGATTGTAGATGCTTTTTGACCGATCGCAACGTAGATGCAAATAACACCATTGCCTTTTTGATTCAAGATGGTGTCAATCGCCAAGGCAGTCTTGCCGGTCTGACGGTCACCGATAATCAGTTCGCGCTGACCGCGGCCGATGGGGAACATAGAGTCAATTGCCAAAATGCCGGTTTGCATGGGCTGGTTAACTTCTTTACGCGCGATGACGCCGGGAGCTTTGTGCTCAATGGGACGATAGTCTTCTGCTTTGATATCACCCAAACCATCAATGGGAGCACCAAGGGCATTTACCACGCGCCCCAGCATAGCGTCACCGGTCAAAATACCAGCCGTTTTGCCAGTGCGCATGACGCGGCTTCCTTCTTTTACCGTCATGTCGCTGCCGAAAAGAATGGCACCAATGCTGTCCGCACGAACGTCCTGCACCATTCCTTTGACGCCGGAGTCAAAGACGATGATTTCGCCGTAAGCAGCATGGTCAATTCCGTCAATTACAGCAATACCGTCACCAACGGATTTTACAACACCGACTTCCTGATTCTTTGCTTCAAGGTCAAAGTCATCAATTTCAGCGCGTAAAATAGAAATAATGCTGTCAGTACTGCATTCGGGGACATCATTCAGCTTCGTCTTCAGCTGATCAAAACGTCCCTGGGCGCTCCAGTCAAACTCTTCATTCCCAGCAATCAATTTAAAACCACTGACGAGGGAAGGATCTTCAACGGATTCAAAGATAATGTCGTCACGATTGTAGTGCTTGCAGACGAACTGTTTGATGCCGGCAAGTTGTTCCTCCGTTGGAGGAGTAACATAGCGAAGGGTTACAAAAAAATCTCCGGAGTTTTTACGTGCCTGGGCATTGACTTCAGCGCAGATGCTGTCGAACATATCAGTGTCGCCGTTGTCGCACAACAGTTTCAGTAATTCTCGAACTGCCTGCGGAAAAACCTTGTCAATAACGCTGTGTTTTTTTTCAAGGCTGACCGTTGGATCGGCTAATTGCTCTGCCAGTGCGGGCACGTCGCGAAAAATAGCCTGTGCATCCATCAATGTGCTGCGGGTGATACCCAATGCAACACCCTGAGTTGCGTATTCTAAGGCGGTTTTACTCATCAGAACCCCCCGCCTTCTTTAGAAATTCGTCGTACAGATCACTGCCTCCGCTGACAGGAACTCCTGCCACTTTTGCGGTTGCTGCGACGATAATATCGGAAATCTCACCTTGTGCCTGGCGAAGGATCTCTGCCTTGCGTTTCTCTGCAGTTGCTTCTGCCTTGCGAACAATGCTGTCGGCGTTAGCGTGTGCATCTTCCACGATGCGGTTGCTTTCCGCCTGAGCCTGCTTGCGAGCCTCGGCAACAGCAGCTGCCTTTTCGGACTCAATGTTTGCACGGAAGGTTTTATGCTCCTCTACAAGAGATTCCGCCTCAATCTTTGCTTGGTTGGCTGCTGCGAGATCGGCATCGATCGCAGACTGACGCTCAGCCAAAATCTTGTGAACGGGTTTCCAGAGGAAGAAACGCACAGCAAGGCAGAGAACAAGGATATTGATAACCGTAAAGATTAAATTAATATCAAATCTAAGCACCTTTGTTACCTGCTTTCTTTTAGGATATTCTCCTTATATCTAGAATACTTAGAGAACAAACAGAATCATCAGACTAATAACAAAACCATAGATTGCGGTAGCTTCTGCCAGAGCGCAGCCCAGAATCATGGTGCTGTTGATTTTGCTTGCTACTTCAGGTTGACGGGCGATTGCATCACAAGCGTGAGCAGTAGCGATGCCGATGCCAATACCAGCACCTAAGCAGCAGATAACGGCGATGCCGGCGCCGATGGCCAGGATAGTACCAGTCATAGTAATAATCTCCTTTACATTATAACTCAACAGAATGGATTTAATGGTGGATGGGTTAATCCTCTGCCACCTCGATGGCTTCCTTAATGTACATACCAGTCAGGCAAACAAAAACATATGCCTGGAGGATACCATCAAAGAAGTCAAAGTAAAGACTTGCAATTGCGGGGATGAATGCCTTGGTGACATGATCCAGAATTTCCATGATAACAAAAGCACCCAGCACATTGCCGAATAGTCGCATGCACAAAGACAGGGGACGGGTAAATACATCCAGAATATTGAACGGTGCCACGATGGGCATCGGCTCAATAAAGGAATGCAACCAACCCTTGGCACCTTTTGCGCGGATACCGGCTGCTTCTACCAGAATGATGCTCATAATGGCTAAAGCACCAGTTACAACCAGGGATTTTGTTGGTGGTTTGAATCCAAATACGCCCATGATGTTGGCAAAACCAAGGTACAGAAGTACAGTGACCAGATAGGGGACATACCCTTTTCCGTTTTCACCAACGATCCCGCCTACAATGTTTTCCAGCTTTGTTACGATGAATTCTGCCGCAGCTTGTCGTTTGGAAATGTGGTCAACTTTGAGTTTGCTGCCTAAGATGATACACAGCAGAATGATCACCGCCATGACAACCCATGAGACAACAGTTGACTCAGAAACGCCAATACCATTTCCAATCGGAATGGTGAATACAGTGTCATCCACCAATTCCTCCTTTAGAAACTCTGCAAGACTCATAAAATAAAGACTCACTTCCTTTCCACCGCCGGAATTACCGGACTTAGGGAATCAACGTTTTTTGCTGTGATATATCATCAACAGCATTGCAGCGGAAAAAGCCACAATGGTAATGATAACAGCGACAAGCACAGCGATGCCGATGGCACCGGTGAGCTTCCAAATCAGACCGGCTGTTAAAATGCCGATGCCGTTGCCGCCGCAAATGATCAGAACAACAAGCAATACATAGATCAATTTTTTGGGATCATTTTGCTGATCCGGTGAGGAACTTGATTTTTGATCCATTTAAGATGCCTCCTGTTCCATTCTTCAACGAGTAGCAACTGATTTGAATTAGCAGATAAACTAAAAATTATTCGCTTCTGCTATCGAACCTTATTTTAGCACGGTCCTGCAAAATTTCAAATGTTATTTTGCAGGAAAATGGTATCAAAAAAGAGAAAAAGAAACCATTAAAACATGTAAGTTTGTTAAAAATAACATTCTACAATTGCAAAAAAGACTTTTAATAAAGTGCAAAAATGTAGAAAAGCAATTCCTAATCATTAGTACATGAAAAAAAGGCTATACCTATTTAATTATACTATATTGAAAGGAAATGCAGGTTTCTTATTCAACATATTGCAAATTTGATACAATTATTGAACGCAGCCAATAGGGAAGGCAGCGCGAAATAGGCGACGAACCAGAGGTCCGGCAACCAAAAGCTGGAACGGAAGTGCCATGATAAAATTGCGCGGAATGTTAATCAGCCAATTCAGTACAAGGTGGTTCCATTCTCCGGAATGGACGCATCCTTCTCCGGCACCGTAAAGACTCATAAAGAACACCATTCCAACAACCATGCAGCTGGAGATAGCGATAATTTTTTTCATGTCACTACTCTCTGGCTTGATAAGAAAACGAAATGCAAACCATTTTGCTGCCTTCGAAACAACAAACCAGTCGAGTAGCATAGCGCAAATATAAGCAAGAGGGAAGCCGACCCATCCATTGACGAATACAGCGCCGTGAACCCCGCCCATTTGAATTGCTACATTGTAGAAACTCATCCAAAGAACCATTGTGAAACACATTAGCACAGTGTAAATTAAACTTTCTCTTTTGTTGTGTGGCATGAATATAGACCTCCATTATTTGGAGATTACAGAAAGAACAGCAGTGAAAGTCATACGAACACTCGTTGCGACTTCCACTGCTGATGTACATCTCACTGCGTCTCCTGGTTTTGTTACAGTCTCATGGTAGCACAAAAGATTTTTTTATATAAGCAAAAAGTTTCGTAATAATGAAAGATTGGATGGATATCTAAAAAACAATGAATAATTCGTTTGCGTTCTGCGACAGAGTGTACAAACTTGAAGATCAGTGTTCTGCGACAGGTTCACAATTGGGAGCAGGATTGCTTGTGTTCGAGTGAATACGAAATTGATGATGATACCATCCACAACCAAACAACACTGCAATAGCAATTGCCCAACTTACGATCAGTCCGATCACAACGGTTGGATCATCCAACGACATCATTTCCCACCGCCAGATCATTAAAGCGGGAACGATGGCAAGAGCCAATGCGCACAGGACGAAAAAAATTAATGTCAGATAAAAATACTTTTCTTTTTTCATAATGATTCACCTTATCCTTCTGATGGTTCTTCCGAGAGGGGAATATTGTCTTCGTGGGGAACAAAAAATACCTGTTGTACCGTTTTACCAAACGCGCGGTGAAAGCACTTCGAAATAAAGCCGACAAGAAGAGCGGCAATAATTGTGCCTTCCCGTACGCCTTGAACGCTGTGAAGCAGGATTAGGGAGATTAGAACAGCAATGATGCACATGGATACATCCACGCAAATCTTAACAGTTCCAAATTCACGACGGCTAATACGGCTGATTGCGTTTGCAGTTGCCTCACCAGGCAGCATTACCACATTTGCAGCGACCTCCATAAACACACCGAATCCTAAAATAATGCATCCAATGAGCAGAGAAATCATTTTTGCCGGATAGCTCTGAGGATTCAATTGCGCGAGGACAACGTCCATCGAGAAATCGATGAATGAGCCAAACAGGATGGACACCGGGATCTGGAGCAACTGAACAAGCTGAAACTGTCTGCGCAGCAATAAAAGCTGACAGGCAATAAGAACAAGGCTCCAGAAAATGGTAAACTGACCGATTGTCGGTTGAAACCCGATACTAAGCACGTATGGAATGCTCGTGATTGGCGACGTTCCAAGATTTGCTTTCGTAATGCAGGCAACTCCGAGAGAGTTGACGAACAGACCGAGGACAAAGAAAATATACCGCCGAATCAGTTCGCCTTTTGACATTTTTGACATAGGAATAACTTCCTCCTTTCAACGATTGCTTATTATAAAGCCGGATATATCCCGTTGCAAACGCAGAAATACGGCAGTATAATAAGCAAATGCTTATAGTATGGAGGACGATACCATGACAATACAACAGCTGAAATATTTTTTAGATGCGGCGAAAAGCCTTAATTTCAGCCGCACTGCAGAAGCTTTTTACATTTCACAATCGGCAGTTACACAGCAGATTCATCACCTGGAAGAAGAACTGGATGCAAAATTATTTGCTCGAAAAAACGGCAAAATGGTGCTGACAGATGCAGGGAAAGTCTTTGTTTCAGAGGCACGCAGTATTATATATCGGACAGAAGATGCGATTAAACGAGTGCGAGATGCGCGTGATGGAAAAGTGGGATCGCTAGATATTGGTTACTTAAAGTGCATTGAAATGAGTCGTTTTCCCAGCACAATTCAAAGCTTTCATGAAAAATATCCCGGAGTGCAGCTTCACCTGGAACGAGAGAATGCAATGAAATTAAGAGATCGTTTTGTTTCTGGAAAGTATGATATAATTTTTCAGGTGGAGCATCCCTTGTTAACCTATCCGGGAGCGGTTTATCAACAACTAGGAACTTATTCTATTCGAGTTGTTGTACCTCCAGATCACCCACTGGCAACATTAGATCAGGTTCGTCAAAAAGATTTAAAAGATGTGCCGCTGATTATTCATGATTTTCAACGCAGCATTCCTGGAGCAGCGCAGTTGCCGCGCCGGTACCTAAACGCGGAATTGATGGATAACATTATCAGCACCGAGGATGATGTTGAAACAATTTTGCTGATGGTGGCAGCTGGCAATGGGGTTGCTGTGTTGCCCGAATTTGACACTTGGAAGCCGCAAATTAATCTCAATCTTGTATATTTGCCGCTGGACACCGGAGATTATCGAGCGTCCCTGCGACTATACTATGCGAAAGATAACCCGAATCCTTTGATACCGCTTTTTTTAGAAGAACTGTGAATATACACAAACTAGCGTTGCAATCACAGACAAAAAACACTATAATGAACGCATACTCTGCCCGGCAAATCTGGGCAACCCTTAAAAGGAGGAAATATGCATGGAACAATTGCTTCGTCTAATAGAAGCCGATTGCACGTTAACTCATAAACAGTTGGCGGCAATGGTCGGCACATCTGAGGAAAAGGTGGACGCAGAGGTCAAGCGTTTGGAAGAAGACGGCACGATTGTCGGTTATAAAGCGGTCGTTGACTGGGATAAAACGGAGCGTGAAGCGGTTACTGCTCTGATTGAAGTTAAGGTAGAGCCCCAATTGGGAGATGGCTTTGATCGCGTTGCAGAGCGTATTTATCAATATGAGGAAGTTGAATCCTGCTATTTGATGAGCGGTGACTTTGATATGACGGTTATTATTTCCGGCCGCACACTTCGTGAAGTTGCCAATTTTGTTACCCAGAAGCTGTCTACGATCGATGCAGTGCAATCAACAGCTACCCACTTTATTTTGAAGAAATACAAAGAAAATCATCTGATCTTCAATAAAGAGCAGGATAAGGAAGAGGGGTTCTATTTCGTATGATTGACTATTCCACTGTTCTGAATCAACGCATTCAGGCGGTGCCGCCCTCTGCAATACGTAAATTCTTTGATATTCTAGAAGAAATGCCGGATGCTATTTCTCTTGGTATAGGAGAACCGGATTTTGTCACACCCTGGCATATCCGCAATGCAGGTATCCGCTCTTTGGAGAAGGGACGCACCAAGTACACGCCGAATAAAGGCCTTTCTGAATTACGGCGTCAGATATC
>CAVBPR010000011.1:0-20747 GCA_963597355.1 bacterium
ATTATCTCTTGGAGAACTGAGGTGCGCGACGAGCGGCTTTGAGGCCGTACTTCTTACGTTCCTTCATACGAGGATCGCGGGTCAGGAAACCGGCCTTCTTCAGCAGAGGACGATATTCCTCGCCAGCCAGCAGCAGGGCGCGGGCAATGCCGTGGCGCAGTGCGCCAGCCTGACCGGAGACACCGCCGCCAGCGACGGTGGCAACAACGTCGAACTTGTCCACAGTGTTGGTGAGGACGAGGGGCTGACGGGTGACCAGCTTCAGTGTGTCCAGGCCGAAATAATCGTCGATGTCACGGCCATTGATGGTGATGGAACCAGTTCCGTTGGGATACAGACGGACGCGGGCAACGGAGGACTTCCGGCGGCCAGTGCCGTACAGATAAGGCTTCTTGCTCTGATACATGATCGTTTACCTCCTTAACCTTCGTACACTTCGGGCTTCTGAGCATCGTTCTTGTGCTCAGCACCGCGATAGACACGCAGACGACGGAGTGCGGAAGCGCCCAGAGTGTTCTTGGGCAGCATACCCTTAACAGCAATCTGCATTGCAAACTCGGGCTTCTCCTGCATCAGGATGCGATACTTGGTCTCCTTCAGACCGCCGGTCCAACCGGAGTGATGACGATAGAACTTCTGATCGCCCTTCTTGCCGGTCAAAACAGCATCGGCTGCATTGATGACGATAACGAAATCGCCGCAGTCAACGTTGGGAGTGTACTCGGGCTTGTGCTTGCCGCGCAGCAGGTGAGCGGCGGTAGCAGCGGTCTTGCCGAGAGGCTTGCCAGCTGCGTCAAGGATGTACCACTTGCGGGTAACGGTCTCCTTGTGAGCCATGTAAGTAGACATGGTGTTTCCCTCCAAATTATATAGTAAATATTTATTGAAAATAAACGGGGCGCAAAATCAGCGCAGGTATATTTATAGCACAACGAAAATGACGTGTCAACTTCTTTTTCTGTATTTTTAATTTATCAATTTACTATCTCTTGTTTTCTTACATAATCGCGCTTATTCTCTTTATATCTCATTTTCGTTTTTCTGCTTTCTTTTGTGAATTTTGCCGTAAAACCAGCCATTCATAAATTCTTCACGACAATTTCGTAAAATGTCCACCACGAAAACGAATAGAACTGATATGATAGGACCGTGGTTAAGAAAACCACAGAATTTATTTCATCTTCTTCATCTCTCTTTTCTCTTAACAAGCACTTAGCACCAGAAGCAATCGCCTCTGGTGCTAAGACAAAAAATTCACGGATTTTCCGTTTTTCCGCACAGCAATGTGCGGATTTTTTTGCACCATGATGTAGAGGTAGGGGAGAATGAGAGAGACGGCAGAAATAGCATAAGAAAACCTGCACCCGAAGTGCTCGGTGCAGGCCGTAGTGTTAATAATATACTGATATATAAAGTGTAATATAAAGTCGACAAAACCCCGCCGTGGCCGTGTGGCCCATTTGTGCCTGCGAGATGCAGGTGGGTCGCCTCCGCACGGCTTCTTTGCTTCCAACTTCCGGCTGATTTCAGTCGGGAGGCCTGCAATCCACCGCGCGAGTTTCCAGCAACCCCAGAAATAGTGTAGGCCATATAGAAAACCATCACGCACCCGGCAGGGTATCGTCTGCGTTCAAGAGCGTAAGCTCTTAATCGTCCTCTTCTTCATCGTCGAACAACAGATCCATAAACTGATCGTAAACTGCATTCAGTTCCTCTTCGTCGTCGACTGTTTCCAGCATGTCCTCGGTTTCACCCGGAACTGAGCGCAGGATGATCAATCCGTACTCATCGCTGTCCTCGTCCTGACCTTCTTCCACGGCAGGGAAGAACGCCATATAAGTCTTTCCACGGTATTCTACTGTGTCGAGATACTCAAGCTCAAATTCATTGCCTTCGTCATCGGTCAGGGTGATAAAATCAGCACCAAACTCTTCGCTCATTGTTGTCACCAACCTTTCCTTGTTCCACTGTATTTTAACCTCTGGAGCAAAAAAATGCAAGAGGGAAGATAAAGGGAATTTTACTTTTGAGAGCGATTTCGAATATACAGCTACAGCAAATTTGACAGATGTGATAAAATGTGTAAGATAGTATCTGTATGCACATGTGAATCTCGTCCTTTTTTCGGACGTACAAATCCACCGGAGGTGGTCTTTTTGGCAAATAAAAAGAAGCAACGCCGTCATTCCAATGGGCATGCTGCGGCAACTGTATTAAAATGGATCGGCATTGTACTTGGCACGCTGATTTTGGGTGCGTGTATGACGTGCCTGTTCATTGCAGGGTATGCCAAAACTTATGTAAACGATGTGATTATGCCGCAGGCTGAGGCGGCGCAAGCCACATTGAACAGCCAGGGGTGGAATTCCGCTCAGTCATCTTCTATTTATTATGTGGACAAGACAACAGGCGAAGATGTGCTGATGAAAACACTGTATGCAAGTGAAAACCGCATCTGGGTAGAGTATAAGGATATCCCGCAGAATTTAATCAATGCTACGGTTGCGATTGAAGATAAACGTTTCTGGACACACAACGGTGTCGACTGGAAACGTACCATCGGTGCAGCGGTGTATATGTTTACCGGTCAGAATGTGCAGGGCGGATCTACGATAACCCAGCAGCTGATCAAAAACCTGTCTCAGAATGATGATGTGACCGTGCGCCGTAAAGTGCTGGAGATTTTTACTGCACTGGAATTTGATAAAGCGAACAGCAAAGAGCAGATTATCGAAATGTATTTGAACAACATTTACCTTGGTCGTCAGTGCAATGGCGTTTATACTGCGGCTAAGAAATATTTCGATAAAAATGTATCTGATCTGACACTTGCGGAAAGCGCCTGCCTGATCAGCATCACCAATAACCCCTCGCTTTATGATCCGTATAATAAGCCGGAAAACAACCGGAAACGTGCATCCGCCGTACTGAAGCAGATGTATTTGCAGGGATATATTACGGAAGATGAAGAAATCTCTGCGATGGCGGAGATTGGCTATATTTCGGATGGCAGCGTGGATAGCGATGGAAACAAGGTGTTTACCTACCATGAAGATCAGGTGACGCTGCAGTTTGTTCAAAGCGACTCAACTCAGCAGCAGGAGGCCGGAACTACGACTTCCGGGTTGAATTCCTGGTACACAGACGCTGTTATTGACAGCGTTATGGACGATTTGATGGAAACCTATAACTATACGCGTGAGGCAGCCAGCAACGTCCTTTATCAGGGCGGTTTGACAATCCGTACCTGCTATGATCCGGATGCACAGGCCATTGTTGACACAGTTTATGACAATCCTGAGGTTCTGGCGAATTGTCAATCGCGAAAGGGCCAGGAGCTGATGAGCGCAATTTCCCTGGTGGATAACAAAACCGGCGCTGTCATCGCCCTGGGACAGACGGGTGAAAAAACGGTAAACCGGGGCACGGTTTATGCAACGGATGCCAAGCGCCAGCCCGGTTCTTCCATCAAGCCTCTGTCTGTCTATGCACCGGCTTTGGAGGAAAAACTGATTACGCCCTATTCCGCAGTAGACGATACGCCGTTCCGTTTGGATTCGGAGGGAAATCCCTATCCTAAAAACGCGAGCCACAGTTATTCCGGATTGACGGACATCACAACCGCAGTCAAGAAATCCTTGAACACGGCTGCAGTCAAAACGCTGGATCTGGTCGGGTTGCAGCGCTCCTATGAATACTTGACAGAGACTTTTGGATTTACCAGTATTGTTGACTATAAAGTTGTTGCAAACGGAGAGGTCAAGTCGGATATCGATTATTCGCCGTTGGCTATGGGTGGTTTGACCACAGGTGTGTCCACCTTTGAAATGGCGGGTGCTTATTCCGTGTTCCCACGCAGCGGCGTTTACATCAAGCCCCATCTGTATACTACGGTTACCGATATGAACGGCAATGTTATTCTGTCAAACGACGAAACCGGCAAAGCGGTTCTGAGCGAAAACACTACCTATTACATGAACGAAATGCTGGAAGCGGTTGTTTCCGAAGGTACCGGTACAAAGGCGCAGATTTCCGGCTATACGGTTGCAGGTAAAACAGGTACGACCAACAACAACTATGACCGGTGGTTCTGCGGTTATACGAGTTACTATACTGCTGCTGTCTGGATCGGATATGAATATTCTGAAAGCATCAACGCAAGCGGAAACCCGGCAATTAACCTTTGGCAGCAGGTTATGTCTCAGATGATGCAGGGCAAGGAAGATAAGAGTCTGACTTCCACCACAAAAAATGTGGTATCTGCGACCTATTGCACAAAGAGCGGTGATCTGGCAACGTCAGACTGCTCTGCGGCTGGCTGCGCGGCGACAGGCTACTTTATCGAGGGCGATGCGCCCACAACCTACTGCACCCGACACACATCGGTTACCGTCTGCAAGGATGATCCGATTGGCGACACGGGCATGTATCATTTGGCTGGTGCCTACTGCCCGGAAAGCAGCAAAATGTCAATGGCAGTGCTGGACTTCCGTCGGGATGAGGCAGCCTCTTCCGTGACGGTCAGCGATACCTATCAGATGCTCTCCTGGATTGAAGCACAGGGCACCTGCTCGATTCATGATGCCGGATGGCAGGAACGCGTGGAAAAGATGAAGACGCAAACAGTCAGCGTAAGCGCAAGCTTCACAAAGACGGTGGGCGACAGCCCGTTTGCACTGAATGCGACTTGCGTAGACGGCGCAGGCAATGTAGGCGGTGAACTGAGTTACACATCCAGCAATCCTCTGGTTGCAACTGTGAGTGCAGATGGTACTGTTACTGTTGTTGGGGCAGGTACTGCAACGATAACGGTTACAGCCGCGGCAACAGAGTACGCACCGACGACATCCACCACCACGACCATTACGGTAAAAAGCGGTGGAACGCCAACACCGGATCCAACACCGGAACCGGAGAACAATGATTGATATTTCTAAAAAAAGCGGCGCTCCCATTTCGAGAGCGCCGCTCCGGCATTTTTATAAAACGGAGTTAGAATATTTCACGAAAGCGTTCTGTGCATTTGCCTTACTTTTTAGTGCAGTTGCCCTTGCAATGGTTTATGCATTGTGCTATGATACTACTTGTCACTGCAAAGACAAATGACCGCCAGTGGCGGACGAAGCGAGGTGGATTCCTTGACAGGTGACCCGAAATACTTTGTTGTAGAGGCATGCAAACTGCCGGAAGTTTTCCTCAAGGTAGTGCAGGCCAAGCGTATGCTGGAGCTGCGGGAAGTAGGTACAATTAACGAGGCGGTTCAGAAGGTCGGAATCAGCAGAAGTGCTTTTTATAAGTATAAAGATTCAGTTGTTCCATTTAATGATATGATGAGCGGTCATATTGTTACCTTCCAGTCTCTTCTTCGGGATGAGCCGGGCGTGCTGTCCGCTATATTGAATCTGTTTGCAACGTCTGGAGCAAATATTTTAACCATCAATCAGTCAATCCCGGTTAACGGCTGTGCTGCCGTTACGGTCAGTGCGGAAACTTCGGGCTTGCTCCTTTCGCTGGAGGAACTGATTCGCAATTTAAATGCCGTAGAAGGCGTTGTACAATTTGAAGTGCTGGCCGGGTGATCGGTCATAAAATAAGCAAGAAACGACAAGATAAAGAAGTGCAGAGGTGTAGTTATGGTAAATGTAGCAATTCTAGGCTTTGGTACGGTCGGCTCCGGTGTTGCTGAAGTCATCCATAAAAACGGTAGCCATATCTCCGAGAAGGTGGCAAACCAGGTCAATTTGAAGTATATTCTGGATATACGCACATTTCCGGACAGCATTTTTGCAGATAAGTTTGTCAATGACTTTTCTGTGATTGAGCAGGACCCGGAAGTTGATGTTGTTGTGGAGACCATCGGCGGCGCAACCATCGCATTGGATTATACGCGTCGCGCACTGAGTGCCGGAAAAAGTGTTGTAACATCCAACAAGGAACTGGTTGCAACCCATGGATACGAACTGCTTCAGCTTGCTCAGGAGCACAATGTGTCTTACCTGTTCGAGGCAAGTGTGGGCGGCGGTATTCCGATTATTCGCCCGATCAGCCAGTGCTTGGGCGCAAATGAGTTGACGGAAATTGCCGGCATTCTGAACGGCACTACCAACTATATTCTTACCCGCATGATCCGCGCCGGCCTGTCCTTTGAGGCGGCGTTGAAAGAAGCGCAGGATAATGGCTATGCAGAGCGCGATCCTTCGGCGGATATTGAGGGCGCGGATGCTTGCCGCAAGATCTGCATTTTGGCATCTTTGGCCTTTGGTCGTCATATTTATCCGGAGCAGGTGCCGACCCAGGGGATTACTCAGATTACCTTGTCTGATGTGGCGTTTGCCCGCAGCGGTGACATGAAAATTAAATTGCTGGGCCGTGCCATTCGCCGTGAGGATGACAAGGTTTGCGCCTATGTTGCACCCCACCTTGTGCCGGACGAATCACCTCTTGCAAACGTAGAGGATGTGTTCAATGCCATCTCGGTTAAGGGAGATGCCATTGGTGACGTTATGTTCTACGGCAGGGGAGCGGGCAAGCTTCCTACGGCTTCCGCTGTTGTGGCTGACGTAATGGACGCTGCAAAGCATATGAAAACCCGCAAATACATCAGCTGGGGTAAAGGCGGCGAGGACGTTATTTATTCCATTGACGAGGTCAAAAACCGTTGGTATGTTCGGGTGAAGGCGGGTACCAAGCTGCCGGACAACTGCACTGCGCTGTCCAATCCGGAGGATGCAGAATGTGAAGCTTTCCTCACAGTAGACGCATTCAATGAAAACGAAGTGCGCGCTCTTTGCCCGGAAGGCAGCGTGTTGGCTTGCTATCGTGTGCTGGAGTAATTTGTTTATTAAGGGTGGCTGTTGCCACGAAAATGAGTAATGGAGGTCAAGTCGAATGGGACTGATCGTGCAAAAGTTTGGCGGTTCATCCGTCGCTAATGCGGAGCGCATCCGCAATGTATCCCGCATTATCACGGATACTTATAAAGAGGGAAATGATGTTGTTGTCGTTTTGTCTGCCCAGGGAGACACGACCGACGATCTGATTGAGAAGGCGGCAGAGCTGAATCCCCGCGCGTCTAAGCGGGAAATGGATATGCTGTTGTCTACCGGTGAGCAGCAGTCCATTGCACTGTGCGCTATGACGATTGAGGGAATGGGTTTTCCGGTCATTTCCCTGACCGGATGGCAGGTTGGCATGAAGACCAACTCCACCTATGGAAACGCCCGCATCAAGCGAGTGGATGGTGAGCGAATTCGTTCCGAGCTGGACAAAAAGCGCATTGTAATTGTTGCCGGCTTCCAGGGACTGAATAAATACGATGATATTACTACCCTGGGCCGTGGCGGCAGTGATACATCGGCAGTGGCATTGGCAGCCAGTCTGGGTGCAGATCTCTGTCAGATCTATACCGATGTAGACGGCGTTTATACAGCGGATCCCCGTAAGGTTGAGGGAGCCCGCAAACTTGAGGAAATTTCTTTCGACGAAATGCTGGAGCTTGCAACTCTCGGCTCGCAGGTTCTGCACAACCGCAGCGTAGAGATGGCAAAGCGTTATGATGTTAATCTGGAGGTTATCTCCAGCTTCTCCGGTAATCCGGGGACTAAGGTCAAGGAGGTCACAAAGACTATGGAAAATTCTCATGTTGTTGGTGTCGCGAAGGACACAGATATTGCCCGCTTGGCTCTGGTCGGTTTGAGCAATCGTCCCGGTACTGCATTCCGTATTTTCTCCCTGCTGGCAAAGAATAAGATCAATGTGGACATCATCCTTCAGTCCATTGGACGCGGCGATTCGAAGGACATCAGCTTCACGGTGACAAAGTCCGATTTGCCGGCTGCACAGGAGTTGTTGGAAACCTATCGGGATTCCATCGGATTTGATTCCATCGAAGTCAGCGATCAGATTGCTAAGGTTTCCATTGTCGGTGCTGGCATGATCAACAATCCCGGCGTTGCTTCGGATATGTTTGGTGCGCTGTACAATGCGGACATCAACATCAATATGATTTCCACAAGCGAAATCAAGGTTTCTGTTTTGGTTGACATTGCAGACGCTGACCGTGCAGTTCAGGTTGTGCACGACAAGTTCTTCAAGGAATTCGGTGAATAATGTTTTATTCCACAGGCGCGCAGGATAAAGTTATCCTGCGCGCCTGAATTTTTATATATTCCAAAATGTAGAACTGCAATTTGACAAACCTTGCAGAGGCAAATTTCCTTGCGGCGGGATATGAAATGTGGTATGATGGGACAAAATGAGCGTTGTGTACGCAGAACAGGATGTGTGATCCATTGAGAAAGGTAAACGGATATTTGCTGTCTCATCCGAGCCTGACGCTGGCTTTGATGTGGGTCTTTCTGGGGCTGGCAGTGATTCCCGGTATATTGATTACAGTCTTTATGCCGGAAATGGGTTATTTTAAATTTTTAGGCATAATTATTGTCCCTGCAGCAATTGCACTTTATTTGCGTATTTTGTATGGCAAGGTGCAGGAAAAGCGGCGGGAAGAACGAAGAGCGCAGAAAGCACAGGAGAATCAAGTAAGATATCGCCACAAAAAGAAAAAATAAATTTATATCAGAAAAACCAAACCCACCGGTGGCTCCGGTGGGTTTCTTTCGAATCGAATCATATTAAGAAAAAGCCGCAGCATACGCTGCGGCTTTTTGACTTGAGGGGAGATGGAGCGGGAATGCTTAGCCGCGGTCAGCAGCGTTGGCATCCTGCATCTTGAACATCGGGAAGGTGAAGATCAGGCCGATGACAATCAGAACCAGGCACATAATCCAGCCGGACATGTCGTTGCCGGAGTTGATCAGGCTGGCCATGATCTGAGCTGCGAATGCGCAGGGAACCAGCTGAATGGCCATGATGATGCGGTTTGCGGCCTGATACTCGCGACGACCAAAGGCGAAGGAGATGGAGGCGGGGTGCATAGTGGGAACACCGCCGGTCATGCAGGCAACGCCAAAGCCCCACAGAATCAGCATAGGAACATTGCAGGAACCGGTAGCGGCAACGGCACTCTTCTGTGCCATCAGACCGATAACGGGCAGGAACTCAGTGATACCGAGAACCAGAGAGGCAACCGGAGTGCCCAGCTTATCGTCGATAACACCGAAGAGGAAGCTCATGGGGATGCCGAGGATAGCGCCGACAGACAGCCACTTGGTAGCCTGACCGACGAACAGAACCATGGCACCAGCGCCTTCCAGACCACCCATCTGGGTGAAGGCTTCTGCCAGAGCGCCAGTGGAAACGGCATCAATGTTTGTGACAGCCAGATGGGTGAACCATGCAACCATGGAAGCCATGCAGGCATTGATGATGAACTGATAGATACCGAAGTTGATGATCATGATCCAGCTCTTCTTCATGGAAAGAACCTGACCGATGGAAAGATTGACGGAATCGTCAGCCTCGCTCTTAGGAGCAGTCTCGCTTCCGTCGGGATACAGACCCACATCCTCGGGGTAGTCACGCAGCAGAGTGCCGGTCAGAACAGCGATGATGATCAGGATGATGCACAGACCATAATAGAAGGGACGATAGTCGCCACCCAGGTTCTTGGTGATGAAGGTGGTCATAACGGAAGTGCCGATAACGGAGAACAGAGGGCTACCCAGAGTTACGATGCCCAGCACACGGCCGCGATAGCGGATGAACCAGGAAGCAGCCAGCTGGAAGCCGGACATCTGCAGGCACATGCAGGTGCAGCGGACAACGAACAGAGACACAGCGTACAGTGCATAGTTGCCAACGCCGCCGTTGCAGCTCAGGCCGTTTGCGGCAGCGATGCCGGCGCAGCCCAGTGCGGACAGACAAATGCAGGGAATCAGGGTCTTGCGAACACCGAACTTAATAAAGCAGGTGCCGTAAACCAGGGTCAGTACAATACAGACCAGGTTGCCCACCGTCAGGGGAGCCAGGGTTGCACTGTCACTCCAGGCAGAGAAACCCTGAATAATGTTGATTTGGTCATTCTGCAGGCCGGAATAAAAGAACATGTAAATTACGCCCAGAATGCAGAACGCGATTGCATAGCGTGCAAATTTTTTGTTTTTAAGCACAGTATGTTCCTCCTCTTAAACTCTTCTTGTCAAGGAAACAAAACAAACCCGGCAGTTGTACACCATTTGAACGCCCCCCTCTTTAAAGCGTTGTGATAAATGATGCTGATTTTCTGCGCAGATCAGTCTTGTTCCAATGCTCCTAAAGGAGCTCCCAACGGTTGGATTATACTACATTATCCATAATAATTAAAGAGTTCTTGTTTAAAAAATACAAATTTTACGTTTTGATGAATCAGTCTGTGAGAAAATAATTTTCAGTCATATTTTAGAATGAAAAACTTTTAAAACAACCAATTTAAAAAGAAACCGAAACAATTGGTTGTAAAAAATTCGTTGTGAATTCACAACGAATTCGATTTATAATGGCGATGTTGTGAGAAATAAAGCTCAAAAATGAGGACAATTTGCTGGAATTGCAGTTTCAAAGTATTTCCTGTATAATTACAGCGTTAATAGTTGATATAATAAGGAGTTGAAACAATGCGAAAGCGATGGAAACAAATTGGAATTTTAGGTCGGGCAAAACAATACGATGAGGAGTACAGGATCAGATTGCCTGAGGAGGTGACCGGATGAAAACAATTGCACTGGATATGTATCAGACGTTGGCTCTGGCAGTGTGTGTTCTGTTTCTGGGCGCTTTTTTAAAGAAGAAAATCCATGTGTTGGACAAATTCTGCATTCCTGCTCCGGTTGTTGGCGGACTGGTATTTGCAATTATCTCCTGCGCCTTGCATGGCTTTGGAATTCTGGAATTTACTTTTGACGAAACCTTGAAGACCGTTTGTATGGTCATGTTTTTCACTTCGGTTGGATTTCAGGCAAATGTCGGTGTGTTAAAAAAAGGCGGCCGGAGCAGTCTGAGTTTGATTATTTTTCTTTTTGCGTTGATTGTACTGATTTTGTCACAGAATTTTGTGGCTGTAGGCTTGGCGAAAGTGATGGGATTAAGTCCGTTGTTGGGGTTGTGTACCGGTTCTATTCCGATGGTTGGCGGCCATGGCACGGCCGGAGCGTTTGGACCGATACTGGAAGATATGGGCATCAGTGGTGCGCAGACGGTTTGCACCGCTGCGGCAACCTTTGGCCTGGTTGCCGGGTCTCTGATGGGCGGACCGCTGGGGCGGAAGCTCATTGTAAAGCGCGATCTTTTGAAAACTGCCGTTGTGGAAGACGAAACACCGTTGGTGGAGGAAGAAAAAAAGCATCGCCGTTCGGTCAGTATGTACGCTCCGGCGGCATACCAAATCGCAATTGCAATGGGGCTGGGAACGATTGTTTCCTGGTTGCTTTCAAAGACGGGGATGACCTTTCCCATTTATATCGGATCGATGATTGTTGCTGCGCTTATGCGCAATATCAGTGAGTTTACTGGCGTATTTACAGTTCATATGGGTGAGATCAACGACATTGGCGGTATTTGTCTGTCGTTGTTCCTTGGCATTGCCATGATTACCCTAAAGCTTTGGCAATTGGCGGCGCTTGCACTTCCGCTGGTGGTCTTGCTGTTCGGGCAGGTTATTTTAATGTACCTGTTTGCCCATTTTGTTGTATTTAATATCATGGGACGGGATTATGATGCTGCGATTCTAGCGGCTGGAACTTGCGGATTTGGCATGGGAGCTACACCAAATGCCATGGCCAATATGCAGGCGTTGACAGATCGTTATGTTGATTCTGTGAAGGCATATCTTTTGGTACCGATTGTGGGCAGTATGTTTGCAGATTTCCTCAACAGCCTGTGCATAACTTTCTTTATCAACATGTTCTAATGAGCAGGAGGGAATTTATGAAACTGAAACGCTTGGCAAAATGGAAGGATAAGTTCCATCTCAGTTATGAAAGCGAGAATCTTGCTGTGCCGGAAGTTCATACCGGTGAGGTAGAGGAAGAAGCACTTGCAGATCCGTCGCTCGACGCAGGGAATACGGAGAACCTTTCGGTTCAATATGATACGGTTGCGATTCCTGAGATTCACGTTCATAAGGAAAAATAATTTTCAAACGATAGACAAAGGCGCTGCCAACGGAGTTCGTTGACAGCGCCTTTATCGTGCTCATTTTTTAAATGTAAACAGCTTCTCGGACTTCCACTTTGGAATGCAGACAAATAGGGAAATGAAAATGCAAATGGCAAGAATAAGCGGTTTTGGGAATTTGCTTATGATGGTGTAGTTGCTGGTACCGATGGCATTGGATCGGGTTGTCGGCTTTGAAACACTGTCTCTGGCAGTGCAATAATCATGAAGCACCTGTCGCAAGGTGAGATTTGTAGGTGTACTTTCTGTGACAGCGTAACCAAACGATCCGTCAAACATAGCGGAAACAGAGGTCACAGTCAGTGTCGTTTCCGTATCGGAAAGATCTAGATTTTCACCATTCCATTTAATGTATTGCACCCGTTCACCCACCGGAGCAGATACGTCATACTCCCAGCTAAAACCATCTCCTCCTGCCAGATGGGGAAAGCCGTCCCATGCGGAAGCGGCAACGTCGATTCCTTCCGATGTATCCCGTGTCAGGTGAGATACACCGATTTCCAACAGTTCTCGTAGGGCGGCAGGGGAGAGCGAAGCGGTAACCAATGGCTGATCGGTGGGAATAATGCGCTCAAGATCGCTTTGAAATACAGCGCCTTGCTCCAACGTTCCGGTAACGGACTGAGCTGGGAGCAGTGCAAGCTGGCTTCCGCTGGCCTCTAACACAGCATCAGTAGCGAAATTCATTAAATTCGATTCTGCACAAGTGGCAGGCAAATCGCCTTCACAGGTCAATTCGCTTTCAGATTGTGTCAGTGGCTTCTCCATTGCGAATGTAGGTTGAATGAAAAGAGCAACCAATAGAATGCTCAGCAGGAGAAAAGGCAGTCGTTTTCGAGTCATGATTCAGAAACCTCCGGATTGGATTGGGCTAATTGGCGCCATGCGCCGGGTGTCATGTTGACCAGTCGTTTAAAGATTCGGTTCATTGTCCATGCTGTGGAGTATCCTACCTTCAGGGCAATGTCGTTTACGGACAGATCGGTATTAGCCAGCAGATCCTTTGCAAAGCGCACGCGCTTGCTGTGGATATAGTCCGGCACATTTTGCCCGGTTTCCTTTTTAAAAATACGGGAAATATAGGATGCGCTGAGGGAGAGAGACTCGGACAGCATGGTAATAGAAAGATCAGGACAGGTGTAATTATCATCCAGGTAAGAGATGATCTTCTTTGCGGTGCTGGAGGATTCGTGCTGTCGCGGTTCCATGCGATTGATGAGAAATTGAAAGAAACGGTGAATGATTTCATTTAATTCATCGCGCGTTTCACAGTCCTGAATGCTGCTTCGCCAGTCGATGGAAGACACATTGTCAGTAGAGATCGTATTGGATGTTGCAACATCTTCTGCGGTACTGAGACAGAGAGTCATGATGTTTTTTAGAATTGAAATGCTGTAACCATTGTTGTTGAGGGCATAACTCTCTAAATCGTAAAGTGCCTGTTCTGCTTTGGAGAAATCCTCTGCCAGCAGGGCGGTGTAATAGGTTTTTTCCATCACAACAGGAGCGTTGTGGGGTGTTTCAATGAATTGACTGAAATCGCTGGGCCCCAGGACCGATTTGCCCTTGCCAACGAAGTCGCTGTATTGGCGAAGGGTCAGCAGCCACTCAAAGGTGTTGTGTGTTTCAGCAACGTCAGAAAAAGGAGTAGAAACAGAAACTACAACAGAGAGATTAAACGCTTCGGCAATTTCTCGTACCGCATCAGCGCAACCGGTGCAAAGGATATCTACTGTACGCTCCAAATCCGGCCGGGGCGTTTCCGGTGTTGTTCCGGTTAGGTTCACCAGAAATACAATAGCGTTTTTATATTCCACGCTGTGGGCTGTGTGGTGATTGTTCAGCATGCTGTCGAAGGTGTGATTTACAACATCATACATTCTGCGCAGATCCGTCAGGAGCAAATGACCATTGCAATTGCTCAGCATGTAGGAGTCATAGTCCTCCAATTGCACAAAAACAAGGCAGTAATTTGTCCAGCGATAGCCGAATGCCTCGCTGCGGAGGATATCCTGCAGGCGTTCCCCCAGGTTTTCGACCACCTGAGTATGAGAGTTATCGGCCAATAATCGCCCCAGCAGCCGTTCGACTGTGACCTGATTGAACTTTTCATTTTGTTCCGCATACAAATTGCAAAGGAGGTGATACTGTTCCGGCATGCTCAGATGATCCATCTGTGCAGCTAGACTCGCAGGCAATACCTGAGCGGAGCGATGAAAGAGAAAGTAATATTTTCGAAGGCAGGAGCAGGCAGTGATTGCTATAGCAAGCGCCAGCACAATAATTACAATGATTCCTCCGCCCCGGGGCATTGCTTTAAAGCCGGCAAGGATGACTGCGCCCAGCGTTAGAAAGCCCATCAGCGTAAGGAGAAAAATGAGAATGAGGTTTTGGCGAGAGGGTTTCATAGTCGCTGCAGCACTCCTTTTTATGCACAAAAACGCGGTCAGAGTGAAAGGAACTGACCGATTACAAGGATATTATATCATAAATAAGCCACAAAATACAATAAATAGAGAAGGCTAATTTAACATAAGGAATATCGTTCTGGTGGTGAAAATGTACAGATTTCAAGCGATATTCAGGTAAAAATGATGGCAGATTGATAGATTTGAGCGCGCTATTCAGGATATCACAGTTCAAATTAGTGCTTTTTACCTGCGAAAAAAGAAGAAGATAAAAACAACCAAAACTGCCACACGCAAGAATTTGACACCCAGGTCAATTCTTCAATCTTGCGTTTGACAAACGCCGTGGGTATACTGCGAAACAAGATCAGGTGACCCGATCGACAGCCTTTCGATGGGTTCACTGATATCCTGCACTCGGCCCGATTCATTACAACACATGATAAATGAGTTGCTTAATGAGTTGCTTAATGAGTTGCTTAATGAGTTGCTTAATGAATACCGGCCCGATCAAGCAGGAAGGAGCTACACTAAAATTGAGGAGGAAACACAATGAAAAAAGAAGGCATCTTTAAACGTGTTGCCGGCTTGACTCTGGCAGCAACCATGGCGTTTTCGCTGGCATCTTGTGGCGGAAATGCATCCGGTGGAACGGATAAATCCGCTGCATCCGGAAGCGCATCCACCAGCGCAGCTGCAACAAGCTACGACACCGACGCTTCTATTGCAGTTGGATCTACCGCGCAGCAGTTCCTGGGTCACTTCGATATCTGCCAGCTGTTCAGCACAGAGTGCTCTACCGCTGCCGGTTATCTGGTCTATGATCAGCTGTTCAGCATTGGCTCGGATGGTAAATGGTATTCCGACATTCTGAAGAGCTATGAATGGTCTACCGAAACAGAGAACCAGCTGGTTCTCACACTGAAGGACAACATCTATTTCTCCAATGGCGATCAGATGACCATGGAGGATGTTCTCTTCTCCATTCAGCGTTTCGCCGCCTCTCCCCGTGGTGCAACCAACTTCACCGTCGTTGATTTCGACAACACCAAGATTTCGGATGACGGCATGACACTTTATCTGCAGTACAATCAGGAATACGGCCCCTGGCAGTCCGGCTTGAACATCTTCGTGATGGACAAAACCTTTGTTGAGGGTCTGGGCGATAGTCCTGACTGGTTCTCCAAGGATTCTGTCTGCGGCTCTGGCCCGTACACAGTAACAGAGAGCATTACAGATACCTCCATCACCTTCGAACGCCGTGACGATTGGTGGCAGAAGGATGAAGTGGATGACACTGTGGCTTCTGCAAAGCAGATCACCGCTTATAAGTACACCGATGACACCACCATGATGGCAGACTACATCAACGGTGTAATCGATGTTGCCATCAACATCACTTCTGATGACTGCGAAGAGATCGGGGCTGATTCCAGCCTGGGCACCTATATCCCGGTCAGCTCCAACGCATCTGCTGTTATCGTTCTCAGCCCTGAAAACGAGATCCTGCAGAACGAGAAGATTCGTCAGGCAATCTGCATCGGTGTTGATGCGGACGCGATTGCAGATCAGGCATGGGGCATCCTGGCCACTTCCTCCAAGTCCACTCTGAATGAG
Organism: bacterium; assembly: GCA_963597355.1. Taxonomy (GTDB): domain Bacteria; phylum Bacillota; class Clostridia; order Oscillospirales; family Oscillospiraceae; genus UMGS1766. The sequence continues at coordinate 16,137 of CAVBPR010000011.1, forward strand.
TCCAACCCCTACTTCAAGGATGGTCACGCTTACACCTACGATCCTGAGGCTGCTAAGAAGCTGGTTGAAGAGAGCGGCATCTCCAACCCCACTCTGACCTTTGTTACCAACACGGCCGGCACTTCCACCAAGATTGCTGAGAGCTTCCAGTACTACATGGAGCAGATCGGTATCACCGTAAAGGTGGAAAGCTATGACCAGTCCACTGCAGTGGCTGACTACTGGACTCAGTCCGGTGGCACCGACTTCTTCATCAACGGTGCGGCAATTGCAACTGCAACCAACGAAGCAGCTGACGTTTACACCTTCTATCGCGACAGCTTTGCTTACAAGTGCACTGCACAGAGCGATCCTGAAATCACCGACCTGCTGGAGAAGGGCCGCTGCACAACGGACGAGACCGAGCGTGCTCAGATCTACAGCGACATTCAGGATTGGTTCTACAATCACTACAGCATGGTTCCTGTTGGCCAGTGGAGCACTGCCTATGCTTACAACAACCGGATTGCATACTGCGACATTCCTATCACCGGTTCTCCCTCTTTGCGGAACATTGCCGTGATTGGCTAATCGCACCTTACTCGATATGAGTTTCTCAGCCCCGCCGACTTCGGTGGGCGGGGCTGAACGTGTGCAATGCAACGCACAAAGGAGGAAACAGCATGATCAGATACATTATTAAACGTCTGTTGCAAATGATCCCTGTTTTACTGGGCGTTATGATTATCGTTTTTACCTTGAGTTATATGATGCCTGGTGATCCGGTCCTGAACCAGATGCCGGATAACTACACCCAGGAACAATATGACGAGGTGCAACATGAACTGGGCCTGGATCAGCCCTATATTGTCCGGCTGGGTCAATACATTTGGGGTGTAGTTACCCGCTTTGATCTGGGAACTTCTTATATGACAAACCGCGCGGTTACCGCTTCAATTGCTGAGCGGTTATGGATTACCGTTCGTCTCGGTGTGCTCGGCGTGTGTCTTTCTGTCGTCCTGGGTATTCCGTTTGGCGTAATATCAGCGATTAAACAGAAAACGGCTGCAGACTATACCATTACAATTCTGGCTGTCTTTTTGGCATCTATCCCCGGCTTCTGGCTGGCATTGGAAGGCATTGTTATCTTTAGTATCAAACTTGGAGTTTTGCCTGCCAGCGGTTTGAGTACTCCATTGCATTATGTATTGCCGGTTTTGGCCAGCGGTATGCAAAGCCTTGCCGGTATCACCCGTATGACCCGTTCCAGCATGCTGGAGGTAATTCGTCAGGATTATATCCGTACTGCCCGGGCCAAGGGTCTGCGTGAAATGACCATCGTGCGCAAGCACGCATTGAAGAATGCATTGATTCCTGTTATCACCATGGTTGGTGGTCAGGTTTCCATGATCATTGGCGGCAACGTCATCATTGAGACCATCTTCAATATCCCCGGCCTTGGTTCTCTGATGGTGACGGGCATCAATAACCGTGACTATCCCACGATTATGGGTATTACACTGGTGATTGCCATTTTCGTGTGTTGTATGAATTTGCTGGTCGACCTGGCCTATGCGGCAATCGACCCGCGCATTAAGGCAAAATTCTCCGGCGGAAGTAAGCGCCGCAAGAAATCCGAAAAACCAGAGGAGGCGAAGGCATGAGTAAGCGTACTAAGGCAGTGGCACCGGATAACAGCCTGAAAAAACGCAGCCAACTTCTGGAGATTTGGGATCGGCTGAAGACCAACAAGCTTGCAATGGTCGGCATGGCGATTGTAATTGTCCTGATTCTCTGTGCGGTTTTTGCTGACTTTATTGCACCTTATGGCATCAACGATCAGAATTTAAGCGAGCGGCTTATGTATCCCTGCTGGGCACATCCGCTGGGCACAGACAATAACGGACGCGATATTCTCAGTCGTATCATTTATGGCGGCCGTATCTCCCTTCTGGTTTCCTTAATGGCCGTTGTTTTCTCGGTTGTAATCGGCGGACTGATCGGTGCTGTTTCCGGTTATTTCGGCGGAAAAATTGATACGGTGATCATGCGACTGATGGATATGCTGATGGCTATCCCCGGCACATTGCTCGCCATCTGCGTCAGCTCCATGCTGGGCAACGGCATTTGGCAGACTGCTGTAGCAGTTGCTGTGGGTGGTATTGCTCCCAGCTGCCGCATGATGCGCGCCACGGCACTGAGCGTTCAGGGCGAAGAGTATGTCGAAGCGGCAAAAGCTTGTGGTTCCCGCAACATTCGCGTCATTCTGACCCATGTGATTCCGAACTGCCTGGCACCCATCATCGTTGACTGCACGCTGCGTCTTGGCGGCAACATCATGATGATTTCCGGCTTGAGCTTTATCGGACTGGGCGTTCAGCCGCCTACGCCGGAATGGGGTTCCATGCTGAATGCAGGCCGCGAATTCATCCGCAAATTCTATCCTCTCATCACGTTCCCGGGTATTGCTATCATGCTGACGATGTTCGGCTTTAATATGTTTGGCGACGGTCTGCGTGATGCAATGGATCCGAAACTGAAGGACTAAGGAGTAGTGGACAATGAATGAATTGGAAATTAAAGATCTGACGATCCATTACATTACGCGCTCCGGCACAGTTCGAGCAGTTAATAATGTGAGTTTTGCTATTGGTAAGGGTGAAACCCTTGGCCTGGTCGGCGAAACCGGCGCAGGTAAAACGACGACTGCACTGGGCATTCTCCGTCTGGTTCCCAATCCTCCCGGCAAGATTGTTGGCGGCGAGATCCTCTTTGAGGGGAAAAACGTCATGGAAATGACAGATGAGGAACTGCGGGAAATGCGCGGCGGCAGAATTTCGATGATCTTCCAGGATCCTATGACCGCGTTGAACCCGGTGTTGACCGTTGGAGATCAGATCGCTGAGATGATTGCGCTTCACTCGGACTGTTCCAAGTCTGAGAGCATGGAACGGGCAAAGGAAATGCTGAAGACGGTTGGAATTGCCCCCGAGCGGGCAGGGGAGTACCCCCACCAGTTTTCCGGTGGTATGAAGCAACGCGTCGTGATTGCAATCGCACTGGCCTGTAATCCGGCTTTGCTGCTGGCGGACGAACCTACCACCGCACTGGATGTCACAATTCAGGCACAGGTGCTGGAGATGATAAAGGCACTGCAGGAGAAGCAGGGCACCTCCATGTTGCTGATTACCCACGATTTGGGTGTTGTGGCAGAGACCTGCGATAAGGTAGCAATTATGTATGCCGGTGAGGTTGTGGAGTATGGCACGCTGGAGCATATCTTCAACCACGTACAGCATCCTTACACGAAGGGGTTGTTTGATTCTCTGCCATCACTGGATAAGGATGTGCACCGGTTGCATCCCATCGACGGCTTAATGCCAGATCCCAGCAACCTGCCAAAGGGATGCAAGTTCCATCCCCGCTGCCCCTGGGCGACTCCGGAATGCAGCCAGCATGAGCCGGAGTTGACCGAAATTGAGCCGGGGCATCTGGTGCGCTGCTTGCTGGCGGACGGAAAGGAGCGTGCGCTTCATGAGTAATGAACTGCTTCAGGTAGAACATCTGAAAAAATATTTTAAAACCCCGGGCGGTTATCTGCACGCCGTTGACGATGTCAGCTTTACGCTCGGAAAGGGCGAAACGTTGGGTGTCGTTGGTGAGTCTGGCTGCGGTAAGTCAACGTTAGGCCGAGCAATTCTTGGCTTGAACGAAGCGACTGACGGTCGGGTCCTCTTTGAGGGACGGGACATTACGCATCTGAAGGGCAATGCCCGCCGGAAGAGTTATCACGATTTGCAGATTATCTTTCAGGATCCCTATTCTTCCCTGGATCCCCGCAAATCTGTTTGGGACCAGATTGCAGATCCTCTGCTGATTAACCATGCATACAAAGATAAGGATGAGTTGAAGCGCCGCGTTGCCGAACTGATGGACACGGTTGGTCTGGCTCGCCGCCTGACGTATTCCTATCCCCATGAGTTGGACGGTGGTCGCCGTCAGCGTATCGGAGTTGCCCGCGCTTTGGCACTGAATCCAAAATTCATCGTGTGCGACGAACCGGTATCTGCTCTTGATGTGTCGATTCAGGCACAGATTTTGAACCTGCTGCAGGATTTGCAGGAGGAACGTGGTCTTACTTACATGTTCATTACCCATGATCTGTCTGTTGTTAAGCATATTTCCAACGACATCATGGTGATGTATGTAGGGTGCATGGTGGAGAAAAGCCCATCCAAGGACCTTTTCAAGATGCCGCTGCATCCCTACACAAAAGGACTTCTGTCCGCAATTCCCATTCCGTCGATCAACCGCGACAGAAAGCGGGTGGTAATGGAAGGTGAAATCAGTTCGCCGATTGAGCCGAAACCCGGCTGTCGGTTTGCCTCTCGCTGCCCCTACGCTACGGAACAATGCCATAAAGTGCAGCCGGCCCTGGAAGAAGTGTTGCCTGGCCACTTTGCAGCCTGCCATCGCGTAAGGGAACTGAACAATCTGTAACTTTGTAAAATTTAAAGGAGGATTTTATTATGACCAACGAAGAATTGGCTTTGAAGCTGGATGAAATGCAGCTGAAGATCGACCGCCTTGAGGCAGTCAACATCTGCGCAAACCTGATGAGCCGCTATGTAA
>CAVBPR010000012.1:0-10200 GCA_963597355.1 bacterium
GAACAGTTGGTGCGTCCGGTATGGCTACCACATCTTTGCGGATCACCCCCGCACATGCGGGGAACAGGTACTACCGCCATAATTGCCATTAATCCAAATAGGATCACCCCCGCACATGCGGGGAACAGACTAAAAAAATCCCGTATTTCCGTGCCTCCGAGTTTTATTCTATGCCATTTTCATTCAGTTTGCAATAGACTTGATAGACACTTTCACAATCCGGCAAAGCCCTGTGGGCCACCTGATAAGGTAGTCCAAAATGCTGTAGCATCGTCGGCAACTTGTAGTTCTCCATATGCCGAAGCTTTTTCCTGGCCAGTTTTGAGATATCAATTGTTTTATTTGTAGGAAATGGTCTCTCCCACCTTCCACAGACTTTTCTCAGGAAATCCATATCAAACGAAATATATTGTCCCATCAAAATATCTTTGCCGATAAAATCCAAAAACGCCTGCAACGCCTGTGCCGACTCCATACCGTCAAGCAAGTCAGCATCCTTGATTCCCGTCAGCTCTGTAATGTTGGCCGGGATACCTTTTTCAATATGCACCAGTGTAGAAAATTTTTCTACCGGAACACCGTCCCGCACGCGCAGCGCTCCATACTCAATAATCTCGTCAGCATCCGGTTTTAATCCCGTGGTTTCCAGATCAATTACAGTATAGTCGTTCTCTGCGTTCTTCTTTGTTTTCGTGGTTCCTGTCGTTCGAGCGTACTGCAGCTTAGCCGCCTTACTAAATCCCGGCTTTAACTCGATAACCCCTGTTTCTTTTATCGGGTGCGGTCGCCGCATCAGCTTAATCCCATCAAAATCAACCGCTTCCCATGCCGTATTGTGGGTACGGAAATCCATTTTTTGCTCTCCAGCCGCATTGAACACCATGGTTGCCTGTCCATTTTTCAGATTCTGACAGACACGATCCCACAACGCATCCCTGACCCGTCCACTGACATTTCCGACATATACGCCTGTATTAATCTCACACAGCCATTTTGACAAATCCCCTCGCAGACGCGGCGGACAATTTGTCATCGTGATCACTACAATAAAAATCACTCCTCATCTGCCGCAGAATAATTTTTGCCGTTTGCCACCGTTCCTTCCCGGTTATCCCACAAATATACAGCCTCTTCCGTTGCGTCCAATTCCTCTTGATCCAGCAAAAGATAGCGGATGTCATGAACCATGCGTTCCAGGATATGATGCTCTACCATAGCGTCTCGTACTTTTCGACGCACTACAGCGGGAAGGTCCTCCGGATCTTCTGCTGCCACCTGAAACGCAATTGGAATGGTTACCTCGGCTTTGTACAAATCTGCAATATCATACACAAAGGAACATTCATGCCCCACATGCACAAAACCTAGCCCTGCTGCGCACCCCAATGCCACAATAACCGCATGAGCCAGTCCATACAAACAGGCATGACCGGCAGAAAGCGCCTGATTCACTGCATCTCCTGCGTTAAAATCCTCGGGACGGTACAGTCGTCCGTTCCAAGGCACCCCCGTTTCCTGGGATGCCCGGCGGTAAACCTGACGCACGCGGCTGCCTTCCCTGCCCCTCAACTGCTGCATGGTCAGTTTGGATACATCTTCATCCGGGAACCGCATCTGATACATTTTTCGCACAACTTCCAAATGCTTCCTCGTATTACTGACCAGTTCTGCCTGCCGCAGCAGCATGCGGGAATGGGTGGTCAGTGGACGACCATGGGCATAATAGCGAACACCATGCTCGCCCACCCACACAGCGCCAACACCTGTATCACCCATTAATTCCATGGCTCTGTGTGTCACTCTCGTGCCGGGCCCCAGAAGCAGCACAGAGATCCCGGCGGCCGGAATCTGCACGATTCCCTTCTCATCTGTTACTGTAATCGCGCCATCCTGACGACCGATTGTGCAATGCTCCACATACAGAAACGTCATCCTGTCCTTTATCTGCGGCAGTGCCTGCAGCTCAGGACGCACCATTCCCGGAGTTTCAGACATTGTGCGGTCCTCCCTGTACCACTGTCATCATTCCCAGACCATAGGCCTTTCCTTTTCCGATTCCCTGGCACATCAGCTGTTGAAATGCCTCCGGTTCCACAATACGCAACGATCCCTCATAGGTAACGGACAACAATGTCACCGTGTTTTTTCCCTGTTTTCGGAATCGAAGCCATTTTGTTCCCGTCACCATGAAATCATCTTCCTGAAGCGAAAACCCATGTTTTTCTGCTCTGTCCATAAGCCATTTTTTCTGAAACTGTTCTGAGCAGTGTGCATCCACCACACCACGTTCCCCGGGATGTTTCGGATCCGGACGTGCATGCACCGGATTTGCTGTCAGCCGGAAATGCCAGCAGCTCTCAGGCTTTAGTCGTTCAAACAGGGGGTCATAGCATTTTGTCTCCGCTTCCCTTCCGGTGCCAAACTGCGAAACAATATGCATAAGATTGGTCGGTACATCCTCGCTGACGATCAGCAGATACATTTTTCCGCCAAGCCGGTCCAGTCTCCAGAGCCTACGCCTGCGTTCTCCGGAAAATGCACTTTCCACCGCTCCATGCAGTTTTTGCAAGGAAGCAAGTGCCACCATGGTGCTCCGGCGGTTTTCATCTAATTCCACTCGTGATAAATACATAAGCACCCCTTTTACACTTCCGAAAACGCGTCATGCACTGTGTCATTTGAAACAGCGGTTTCTTTTCTGACATAGACTTCCTTTGCAGATCGATATCCATACTGCCGATGCCGCGGATCGAAGGATATCGGCACATCTTTCAGCACCGCAGAACCATATTCTCCTGCCTCCGCATCCATCACAATACGCAGCGACTCTGGCCCGCTCTCTTCACAAAGTACCGGTTCCTCCTGCAAAACTTCCAGCAAGTTTCCCTGCCGTATACCACGCAACAGCGGCAATGTGGGCGGGCAGGAACGTCTGCCAAGATACAAAGGAAATGCAGGGTGCCTCAAAGCATGTTCCAGTTCCTCCAGCATTTTCATATCTTCACATTCGATACCCACAAGAAATACTGCGTCCTGCAGATAGTGGCGATAGGTAACATAGTCCGCATTCTTCTTTTCCGGATTTTTTGCCATATGAAAATCCACCAGCAGCTCGCCTTCTTTATCTACACGAACTCCAAAGCGGAGATTGTTTAATTTTCCCAGCTCTTCTGTCTGATCTCGCCGCAGTCCAACTGCCGCCGCCAGCATGCCAATCACAGCGCTTTTTGTGGGTTCCCGATTGGTTCTTCTGGTTTCAAATTTTGAATCCGCGCCCCAGGACTGCAACGGTGCAGCAAAACGAAGCAGTAAAACAGCCATCATTTTACCTCATTTTCATCCAACAGTTCCATCACGGTATGTTCCAATTCCGAAAGCATGGTCTTCAGCTTTACCGGTTCACCCAGTTCCGTCAGTTCCGTTCCCACCACGTAACTCTTCACCGGCGCGTCTGCAAAGGTCTCATACACCTGATTCGCGTATTTCTGCAATGCCTTTTCCGATGCCACGACATATCCTTCGGTGCTCTTCGGAACTGGTTTTTCAAACGCACCGCAGAGATTGATCGGCTGATCCTCGCGAATGGTCACATAGACTGCATCCGGAAGGGTACGATTGGCAAAGGAATTTTGCTTTCCTGTTGGCATGGAGCAAACAAACGCTTCCACAAATCCCTTGACCGTTTCCACTGCCTTTTCTCTGCCAAGCTGTTTCTCCAGTTCCATGACATTGACTGTTGCATAACGATACAATGTCGAAGAATTGTATTCCATGGTTCCCAGGTGTCCGGCTCCTGCATTGTCCTCATCCGCAAGATCATCCACTGCCGTGAAGTAGTCATATTCATTCTGTACAGCATGCGTGGAAATGCTGTGCGCAACCTGTGATGCGGCATCATAATTCAGCGAAGCGTCGTCCGCCACCATTCTGCCGAACAATGCCATATCAACCGATGGCGCCGCTGCCAGAGCCGCTTTGTATTCTTTCTTGTCGCTGCTTCCAGACACGGCCAGTTCTGCCAGCGCTTTCGCCTGTGCATAGCTCATAAAGAATAATGCCTTTGCGCCTTTATCATCGCTCTTGATCCCCACATACTCTACGGCCTTCTTCGCAAGCTTATCTGCATCCTTTTCAGGATCAAGCGCTTTGATTTCTTCCGCAATCATGTCCTGAATCTTTTTGGTCCGCTGGCCGATATCCGATTTATCAAACAGTGCGTTATCAAGAAACGCTTTCCTCATGGCATGCTTCCAAGCTTGGGAAGAAACTCTTGCCCGGGTTACACCACCATAGACAGCCGTCTTCGGGCTTCCTGTATCGTCCCGATTTACGCAGCTGGGCGGTACTGTCTGCAACACATGAACATCCACATACAAACGCTTTTCCATTTTTAATTTTCCTCCATTTCCAATGATTCGTTCTGTTTATTTCTGTATAAATCCTGTCCCCACCGAAGCTTGATATCTGCAGGGATGTGTTCCAGTCCCGGCATGTCGCACTGAAGTCCGTATAATTCTGCTGCCAACTGCGGGTAATCCAAGGGGATGCTTCCTCCCTTTGCAGATCGCAGAAGCTGAATCAAGCCTCTCAAATGATGACTGATTTCCTGAATATCCTTTGCCGTTGCCAGCGCATTGAATCGCCGAAGCACACTGCTGCTCTCCCAGTCCTGTGTACTCGTATTGCGCTCTGCCAGCTCGCGAACCGCTTTGCCGAGTGAATAGCCTTCTTGACTCATGTTTTTCTCATTTCCCTGTTGATGCAACGCATAGTAGGTAAGCGCCAGATAAATGGCCCATTCCTCATGAGACGCTGTTTTGACTCCTTGAAATTCATCCGGCATCTCCGACAGGAAACTTCCCCACAGTGCAGGGATCTCTCCCGGTGCATGTCCAATCCCCCGGCGAAGCTGCGCCAACTCTCCCCGGCGCTGATTGTCCGGCAATGCCTGCAGGCGCTTTAGTCTTCCATATACGAAGTTCTTAATCTCCTGCTGTCTTCCCATTCGGTTCTCCTCCCTCTTTCTTAGTTTGTGGATACAAACTTCTTATCTTACTCTGAAATCTGCTATAAGCTTTTGCGGATGTCCAAAGTTCGCTCTTACCCTTTGTTATTTCGGCCCAGTGTCCCAGTAGCGCGGCACTGCCGCTTTCCTGCACCATCTTTTTGCCCATAGTCATTGCCAGAGTACGACAGCTTTTTTGCCACTCAGCTGTTTTTTCGTCCAGATCATCCTCTTCTGCATCAATGCTCTGAAGCCACCGTCGGAAGGGATCGTCAATGGCAAAATAGAAATCCCCCCGTACGGCTTCTGCCTGCTTTTCCAAAGTGCCCTTTGTCTTGTCACTGTAGGAAAATCCACCGGCTACCGCAAGATCTCTTTCTAACTCACCAAGGTACCTTGCGGCAGTTTCACAGTCGCCTATTTCCTTAGCGATACGCGTCCTCCATACCTTTCCAAGTTCGTCTAATACATTCATCTGGAATGATAAAACATCAGAGAAGCAATCATTGGCAAAAAAGTCTTTGTCTCCATACAGTGTCCCTACACCCTTGAAATGAATTAGTTGCTTCGAATCGATAATGTGCAATCTACGATTTTGAAGCAATTCAATCCACTGTACGACACCAGGTTTTCGCACTCCCTCTTCTTCGCAAAATATCGACGGAAACTCTCTCCAAAATCTTTTCGATGCATCATGTCTTTTGGGCACATAGCTTATCGGTTCATTTTTCTTTGGTTTTGGGCTGCGCCAAATCGTCATTTGTTCTGTAAAAGCATTCTCCTTCTGAAAAAAGTCCCCACCCAGGAGTGACAAACCGGTCACCTTATCTCCCTCACGCTGCAAAAGAAGCCGGCGGGATTGTAATGTGAGAATCTGCACAAAATTATCCGGTATAGCAATCTCTGTTCTTTCTCCATTCCTTGGCAAATCCAATTCCCAGCATGGTATATTTTCTCCCCACAATGCCTGTCCATCCTTCAGCACTGTCATATTGAGCATCAGCGTTTCAAACAGATTTTTCCCTACTGCTTGAATCATTCCGATTTTTCCAAGCCATCCAACACCGACAGAAGGAAGGTTTTTGCCTTTTGGTTTTGATGATGTATCATCAAATGCATTGACATACAAAATCCATCTGGCTGCCTGTGCATAAGTCAGCAAACTCTTCTGTTCACCTGCATACAATGGAAACAATCTGGCCTTGTTATCACTTTCTGATATCTCTCCATTTAATTTGGACGCTTTGTATCCAGTTCCGATCGCTGCCTCCGGCACCTGCCAGAACGGTCTTTCCGGATGAAAGAGCCAGAATCTTTCATGCCATTGTTCCAGATACTCTCGAATCGGTTTCTCCGGAAAATGTCCCTGCTTCCACAAACTCTGCCATCGGAGCAGGGCCCCATCACTACTTGTAACCGGTGCAGCATTTCCCTCTATATCCACCCGGTAGAAAATCGTAAGTGGAATCGAGAGAAGCAACCGCAGCACCGCAGCATCCTGTGTGGGTGTTTCTCCGGCCAGATCCACATATTCCTGAGCATGAAGCAGTGCATCCGTCAAAGACACTTCCTGAACAGAATTGTCCGGAAGCCGCACCCGAATCCACGATTCGTCCAACAGGTTGAATTCAATCTCTGCCATTCTCCTCATCCTTTCTGTAGCTCAATCCCGTTTCCTTATCATACCGAATTATCATTCCGCCCAAATGCACCGACAACGCATCGTCCAACAGCAAAATCAGTTCACCCTTCAACATGGGCGAAAGCTGCCAGATGGACAAGAACTGTCTGTTCATCTCTTCCAGTTCTTTAATGACTCTTTGGGCATTCCAGGACGCACTGAAAATTGCGGGAAGCCGCAGTTTCTGCCGCGCAATCTTTCGTGCTGTCTCCGGCTCCGGCGGCACATCTCCCGGAACGGTTTCTCCACCTTCCTGCCATGGCAGGAAATGCACACGACCGTCTTTTTCTCGCATCATGACAAGCACTTCGATCGACATTTCTCCGTCTCTTACCGCCGCCCGGGATGCGGCATCACTTCCCGCCATATCTTCCTGCATCCAGCCATCCAGGGTATTCCTTTCTGGAAATGCTTCATGAATTTCTGGCTGGGGCACCACATATCCCGATGCCTTTTGCTTCTGTTTTTCTCTCTTTTCCTCATAGTCCGCATGCATTTCTGCTTCTAGAGGATCGGCATGAACCGCATCCCATGTATACGCCTTCTGCACCAGTCCGGAAATATCTTGCGGCAGAATGATTCTTTCCGGCAGAAGTTTTCTTGTTTGCAGAAGAAGCCATTTTCCATAGACAAAAGCACTTCCTTCATCGAAATCCTCTGTCCCCGTATCCATAACACAGCATATTGCTTGTTCCATTGGGTCAGGTCTCTGCCGTTTGTGTCTGTGCAATCGTCCGATGCGCTGCAGCAGAAGATCCATGGGACAAAGTTCCGTCACCATGAGATCAAAGTCCACATCCAGCGACTGCTCCATGACCTGTGTGCCGACAACGATAAGATCCTTTCTGACCTCCGGTGTCGAATGCTTTCCGAGGCGTTCCATCAATTTCTGCTCTATATCCCCACGATCCGGCATTAAGAACTGCGAATGAAAGAGAATCACTTCCTTATCCGGCATTTCTGCCTTCAGGCTTTCCGCTATCCTCTGGGCCTTTCGCACCGTGTTTACAATAATGCCGGCACACCCACCATCCTGCATCCTTTCCCGGAGCATGTCTATTATTTCATTTTCTGTGATTTTTCGGAGGATGACATTGTGATCTGTTTTGTTGATTTCCGGCATGTTCTGTTCTACTTTTTTCCCATCCGTCCATGTCAGAAGCGGGTATCCGGTACACTCCATCCATGTACCGTCTTGCGCCTTTAACTGATATTTTTTGACAAGCTCTGCCCGGCGCTTTGCCGGGAGCGTAGCAGAAAGCAATATAACCGGAACACCGTACCATCCCAGCCACTCCAGCGCACGATCGAGATACTGGTTCATATAGGCATCATAGGCGTGTACCTCATCAATGATCACCACTTTCCCGACGAGACCAAGATGCCGCAGCATCACATGCTTTTGCTTCAACGCCGCCATCAGCAGCTGATCCACCGTTCCGATGACAAAGTCTGCCAGAAGCGCTTTTTTTGAACCACAGAACCATTGATGCACAGCAACGCGTTCATCGTCTGTGTCTGCATCCTCCTCCACACTCGCCATCTGCGGAAGTTTGAGATAGGCATCATTCAGCTCTGCCATGCCATGTGCCAACCTTATCGAATGACTTATGTCATCGGATAGATTTTCTGCCCAGGAAAGAAGCCTTGGAAAAATGCCGTTGGCTGTAGCCTGCGTGGGCAGACCAAAGAAAATGCCCCCTGCCCCAAACCTTGCCGCACACGCTTCCGAAAATGCAAGGCCTGCCTCTGTTTTTCCGATTCCCATGGGAGCTTCCAGAATCATGATACCCGGTTCTGACATATGATTCACAGCGTCAAGTACCGCCTGCTGGACCGAATTGGGGGTGAATCCAAATCGCTGCTGAAAGCCTTCTTTCTCCATCACATCCAGTTGGCCCTCCCAGGGCAACGTCAACTGAAGCTTGTCCCACGCCTGATTGCTTCTTTCTGGATACAAAGCCATATCTCCATAGTCTTCAATGGAGATCAACGGGAAATACGCTGTGTTGCTGGCGATCCAATCCGCCATGATGAGCAGACCCGTCAGAATGATTTCCGCTGGCTGTGTTAGCTCCGGAAGTTCTTCAACGTCTGCATATCCACTTTCACGCAGTGCACGATTCAGAATTTCACTCCAGCACTGATTCCAAAATTCCTCTCCACCCTTTGGGTAATAATTGCTGCGATAGCTTTCCGGATTCTCTTCCACCGCATTCCCCTGCGGCTTTCCGTGATGTGCCCCCGCAATGGATGCAATTCCGGCAGGGCACTCAAGCTTAAGCAATATCGCCTCACTGGCCAATGCATGCGGTGTACATTTTCTGTTTGCTTCTCGAAAAGTAAGTGCCGTATATCGCAAAAGTCTTGACCTCACTTCCGGCAAGGTTGCCGTGATATTTGTCTGGAAAAGCACAGTTGCCTTGCCAATATCATGGATGTATCCGAGAAAGCCTGCCAATGCCATGAGCGAATTCTCCGACATGCCGAGAAAATTCTTGGTACTGTCCGGCAGCCATTCCCGAACCAAAAGCTTCATAACCTCCGCCGTATCCTTCAGATGCATCCAAAGCGAAAGCCAACGCGCCTCATTGTTCGGATCTGTTTTTCCCGCCAGATATCTCATCATCGTCAAACACCTTCACTCACTTTTCTGCTACCATCCAAAATATAGTATACACATCTGCGCTCTGTTAGTAAATCAAAATGTAAGATTTATAGAAATTCTTTCCTTTTGCAAGTGTAGATTATATCAACTATTACAACAACAGCAGAATCCAGGCCAAAACAAAATGGATGCCTCCCTCTGGATTCAGGGAAGCCTCCATGATGTAAACTCAATAATTCAATCTTGATCCAGTTCCAGAAAACTGGGTACACATCAGACGAGATAGCGCTGACTTTTTTCAGGTTCCATAGAATAGAGCCTTGAAATAACGTTTCCCATTTTTATACGCTATAAGGCATTTCCGTGCAATCAGACAAAACAAAAAGAGCTATCTGACTTCATTTGAAATCAGATAGCTCTTTTCATGTGAATAATGAAGTTCTGTTGCCAAATCGTTGCCACAAGGGGCATCAAGGATTAAAAAATCCAGTGTTTATGGGCTTTTTTGAACCTACAAAATCATTCAAATTCGACAATCACTAATCAATTTTGTTTAGAGATTATTTGTTGCATTGTTCGCTTTTCTTTCAATTATTTGATTTATCCATATTATCCTGCCTATATGGGCTAATGTTATCATTTTGTTATCGGTATTGATAACACTCGCTCCGTAACTGTGGATAATAGCAATATATTCCGATTCAAGTTATAAGCGAGTTTGCTTAGGAAAGCAACACCATATTGCAAAATACAATAAACAAATATTTTTTCCACTATCCCAACAAACTGGAAGTTATCTATTTCTCCTCTTCGTTAAGACCTAGTTCATTACATATTACTTGCTATCCATCATACCTTATTCTTTCTACCAGCGTTTCCTTTTTCAGATTACTGCTTAAAACGCAG
>CAVBPR010000013.1:0-133281 GCA_963597355.1 bacterium
ATCACGCAGTATTTAACATGGCTTCGCAACGACTATCGGACGCAGTACGGAAAGCCCCTCGCCGAAAAATCCATCAAGCACCATTACAACATCCTTTCCTTCATTTTTGGCTATGCCGAAAAGCAAGACCTGATTGAGAAGAACCCCATGAAGAAGGTGGATGCTCCAAAAGTGCGTAGAAGGGCGGTGGATGCACTGTCCGAAGCGGATGCACGGCGGTTTTTTGAAGAGCTGAACGCACTGGATTTTGACTTTCGCTGTATTCTGCAACTGCTTATCACAACGGGCTTGCGGCGTGGCGAGTGCATCGGCCTCCAATGGCAGGACGTCGATTTTGATAACCGTGTTATCAGAGTGGAGCGGGCAGTGACTTACACGCCTGAAAGCGGCATTGTGGTAGCGCCGCCCAAAACCGCCACAAGCATTCGCACCATTCCCCTTGTGGAAAGCACGACGAACCTTTTGAAAGTCCTTTATCGTCAGCGCCAAAAGCAATACCCAAACTGCTTCATGGCAACGGCTTTTCTCTTCTGTAAAGAGGGCACACCCTTTGAACCCCGTGACCCAAGCGCCGTTACAAGGCGCATGAAGCGATTTGTGACACGGGCAGGCTTGCCCGATGTCTCGCCCCATGACCTCCGCCACACCTGCGCCAGCCTCCTTCTGAGCAGTGGGGCAGATATAAAAAGCGTCCAAGAGATACTTGGTCACGCAGACGCAAGCACAACCCTCAATTTCTATGTCAAAACAGACTTGCGGCAAATGCGGCTTGCAACGGAGAAATACGCAAAAGCCTTTGACCTCTGAGCGTCATGGGGTTTGCAGAAATTCAATAATCATTTTTGCAAAAAGAACGGACAGTCCGCAGCTGTCCGTTCTTTTAGTATTTGGATAGAATTTTCTGCAAGTATTCCTTGTACTGCTCCACCACGGAATTGGGAGAAAACAGTTTTGCCTTTGTGCCAAAGCCGCAGAGCCAGCCGAAGAACTGGTCGCTGATCTCCACGTCTGCCGAAACATTAAAATGATGATCGTCGGCACGGGAATAGCTGACATTGTAGCGCCCAAAGCGCTCCACTGCCGTATCCAAGAGCGAAGAAACAAAACGGATGCTCACACGCTCACGCTCGCCGCCAAACATGGAAAAGGTTCTCTGGGTGTATGTTTTCGTGTCGATTGCGGCAAAGCCTTCTGCGCCGTCTCTCGGCGTGCCAAGGCGGTTGATTGCCTTCATTCGGTCAACTCGGTAGGTGCGGATTTGCTGGCTGTTATCGTCGAAGGCAAGCAGATAATAATTGCCGTCGTTGATAATCAGCTTGTAGGGGCTGACGATATACTTTGCGCCCTTGCGCCGTTCCGTCTGCTTCTCCAAATCGTCAATGGTGTATTTCAGATACTGGAAGCTGATTTTTTCGGGAACGTGCTTTTCGCCCTCGATCATTTTGCTCATGGCGTCGTAGATTGTGGAGACGTTGCGGAGCGTAGATTTGTTCAGCGTCCTTTGACGGGCAGTGACAAGGGCATCGGTGCGAATTTCTCTTGACTGCTCTTCGCTTACAAAGCCTTTGATGATGTCCACCAAACGCTCTGCCTCGCTCTGAGAGATGTAACGGGAGGCATAGATGCACTCTGCCATTAGGCGAATGTCGGAAAGCTCATACTTGCGGCGAACAACCCGAAAGCCCTTCAAGTGCCGATCATATACAATGAATTTCTCACTGTCGTTCTCGTCCGTCTCAATGGCTTCCCCGGCGGCGAAAATGTCGGCATCGTCTTCGTTCTCCAAGAGCCAAAGCGCCTTGTTGATCTCTTCAATGTCACGGTAGATAGAACGGCGCTCTGCATCAATGCCAAGCTCTTGGAGATAGGCAGCGATATTGTCTGCGGACTCGGCGTGGTTTTCGTCGGTGTGGCGCATCAGATACTCCATGACAAGATAAGGCTTCATTTTCTGATTGGCTTTTCGTCCATGCTGGGGATTGGCTTTTGGTTCTCTCGACATTGCACTCGTTCCTCTGCGTTTTTTCTTTATCATACCACGCCAAGAGGAAAAAAGAAAGGTCGTTATAATGGTAAACTTGTATTGAATTTCTTGCGTGGCTGTGATATACTATTCCTGCGACGCAATTCAATAATGGAGCAAGTGTAAAGGATGTGTTTTTACCTTCGGTAAAAACGCACCCTCCATTTTGGCATCCTTTGGGCTTGCTCGAATGAATTGCGTCGCAGCAAATGAGGCTATGCGTTTTTCGGTGCGTAGCTTCGGCTGCGCACTTTTTTATTTTATGGAGGAAAGAGAAATGAAACTGAAACGAACCTTAGCGTTACTCTTGGCACTTGCACTGTGTATGAGCCTTGCGGCTTGTGGGAAAACTTCGGCAGATAAGGGGGCTGGTAATGCTACTGATACCTCTACTACGGAAACCGATAAAAAGACGGAATATGCTATTGGTGAAGCTTTTGGAACAGATAGCGTGGAGTGCGTCATTGATGAAGTTAAATGGGTTACTTTAGAAGATGTTACCTCTCACCCTTCGGCTTATGCGATGGTCGGCAACGTTAAGCAGATTGAAGCAAAGGATATGTTTCCTGGATACAGTTTTTTCGGCATAAGCGCTCTTAATGACACAATGGATTATCCGTGCCTTGTTGTTACATTCTCCTTAAAAAATATTGGCAAAACGGATGTTGCCCCCACTATGGACGCAGAGAATTTTACACCTTATAGCGAGGTTCCATCGTATGGAAATATTTCTGTAATTTATGATGCTGGTTATACTTTTGAGGCAGAGGAAGGCTTTACAACGGCTTTGAAGGTTTTAGGAACCCCCATCAAGGAAGGACGAATTTTCCAACTTCCTAGCCAAGTTTCGGAAAATGAGGATAAGCCGTTGGAGGTAAAAGTTTCACTGCCGAACTCGAACGGAGAAAGCGAAGAGTTTTTTGTAAGTGTCAGATAACAATTTTGGAGTGGACTTTTGTCCACTCCACTTTTTATATCAAATCCACATGATTCAAAATCGCCTCTTCAATTCTCTGAGGCTCAATGCCAATATAGCGCTGTGTAACTGCGGCAGAGCTGTGCTGTAAAAGCCTTTGCACCAAAGCAATGTCATAACCATTTGCCTTGTAAATCTCCGTTGCGTACCATTTGCGGAAGCTGTGCGTTCCGATTCCCTCATAACCCAAGTAATCACAGACAAGCGCAAGCTGTTTCTGAACGGCTCGCTCTGTGATGGGGAAAATCAAATCCCTTGCGCCAATGCCGTTGCGAAGGCAGTAGTTTTCAATGTACTGCTTCACCACAAGGGGAACGGTGAACACTCTGCGCTTGCCCGTTTTCTGCTCGACGATCTCCAAACGGTAGCGCTCGCCGTCCTTCACAATGTCGCAGGGGCGCAATTTGATAATGTCGCTAATCCGCAAGCCCAAGTTCCCCTCCAACACAAGCGCCGTGGCAGCACGTTCATTGGGGCGAAAGAAGGAACTGCCCTCACGCATGGCAGCGATAATCTCTTTGTACTGCTCTGTTGTCAGAGCCTTGGTTTTCTTGTTCATGGCGTCTCCTTTGGGCTGAAAGTTCGTATTTGGAGCAGGAAAAGTTCGCATTTTTGCGGCGTTTTTCAAAAAGCCTTGCAGCAAGGGGCTTTTGCTGTTCGTAATTCTACAATTTTAGGAACTCTCCCTCTTGGCTCCCTTTGCAGAGCCAAGAGGGATTTCAGCGTTCAGGCGCTGATGGAGAAGCGACGGCTGGAAACCTGCTTGGTGTACGCTTTGTAGATTTCAGGCATTACCTTCTTGAAAGCCGTGGTATCAAAGCGCTGGGAGAGGACGGCTGTGTAGCGAAGAATGTAAGCGCCAGCCTCCATCTCTTCCACATCTGCGGCAAGCATGGTCTGTTTCAGCTCGTCACGGATGGCTTCGGCTTCTGCCTTGGCTTCTTCCATCAGCGCCTCCCACTCACGAAGGGCTTCGATCTTGGTAATCATTTCGTTCTTGCTCATGGTTGTAATCTCCTTTATCGGTTGGTGTGTTGTTCTCTTAACTGTCTATATAATACACTATTTTCTGTGTAATTTCAATTCGCAGATTACACAAATATCCGTGTAAATATCTGTGCAGATTTTACATTGATTTCTGTGTAATTCTGTGATATAATGGCTACAATGAAATAGAGCGCCCAATTATAGGCGCTCCAAAAGGAAGGGTCAATTATGCCAATCGTTTACAAGCTCGACGTTATCGCAGAATTGAAGGCGCACGGCTACAACACCAATCGGCTGAGGAAGGAAAAACTGCTCTCCGAAGGCGTTCTGCAATCGCTGAGAACGAAGAGCTATATTTCCATGGACAACCTTGCAAAGCTCTGTGCGCTCTTGGACTGTCAGCCCTCTGACCTGATTGCATACGAAAAGGAATCCTCGGAGGGCGCTGAGTAACTGCTCCAAAAGGCAAAAGATTTGCGGCAAGGTCGCTTCCATGCAACATGGAGGGCAGCTTCTTCGCTCTCATGGGGTGGGGCAGTATTTCGGGCGATTTGCTCAATCAACAGCGTTTGTGTTTTCGGCGTGGACAATCCTCCCACGAAGAGCGATTTTGATTTCCAATCACGATTGTTGGGACTGTCAGCGACAGAAAATTCTTTCACCGAAATACGGCGATAACGGCCAGAAACGAAAAAAAGGCGAGCCAATCAGAGAACCCCACGGTTGGGAAACTGCGTTCTCTGAATCGGCTCGCCGCATTTCTTTATAGTTTGATTTTGATTTCCTTGTCCCAGTCCTTCAGCAAATCGTCCACTGCCGCATCCAGCGCAGTTTTCATGGATTTTTCCATAATGCTGAAAATCTCCTTTTCAAGAACGGACTGCTTCTTTTTCTTCTTGTCCTCTTTCTTCTCGCTCATCGTTTGATCTTCACCTCGCTTTTGATCTTGATGGAATCCACGGAATCCGCAAGCTCTTCCTGCTCTGCCTGCTGTCTGTTCATTTTCTTGTGGAGGGCGTATAGGATTTCGTCAGGCGTGAAGCCGTCAAGGTACATCCAGTCATAGTATTCGGGTATTTCACGGAAACGGTAATTTTCTAATGTCATTCTGATTCTCCTTTATCAAATCGTATAATATCTAAACCATCAAGTGCGTAAACTGGCACTTTGAATGGGTAATAGCCATGTTTTTCCTTAAATTCTTTGCGGGCTGTCAGGTAATTGGAAAAGCTGAGACTGCCTATGCTCTCAATCAAATCATCCTTTGTAATCAGCCCAATTTGATAGTCGTTGAGCAGTTCCAATTCTGCATCTTTGGAGCTTTCTTTGATTGCTCCAAACATTTCGCAAAATTCTCTGATTGTTTCGTCCTCTAATGGGATGTAAATATTGTGGTCAAAATCCACACGGCACCATATTTTATCAATGACAGCGCCGTGCGTTCCACTCTCGCCGACACGCTTGCCGAACATCGCCAACATTCGCAGACGGGTGTACTCATAAACGGTTCCCTCCGTGTGCTCAAAGGCTTTTATTGCGTCGGCGTTTCCGATAATCCGTGCAACATTTTTCGGCGTTTGAACATTGTCAACCTCTATGACCTCGACGATCTGTTCTTCATAGGTTTTGTCACGAATCTCTTTGCTCCTTTTGGATGGGGGCTTCTTGTAATCGCCCAACTTTTTGAGAATGTGATAATTGGTGGAGCGCCCTTCATAAATCACTTCATACTCATAATACAGACAGAAGTTCTCCAAGTATTTGTCCCTCGAATGATCCCATGTGCTTTTGCTGATTCCCATAAAACGCTGCATTTCTTGGGTCGAGTAGGTTTTGCCCTCTTCTAATTCCATGTGTTTTCACCTCACTTCTCTACACTATTACTGCAAAATCTATTCATTGATCTGTTGGGAACTGCCCAAAAAATTTTTGATAAACATTATGCAAGTTTTTTTGAGGCGCTTATATTGAAAGAGGCTCAAAAAATTTTGCATAGTATTTTAAGCAGCTCTCCTTTCTTCGATAGGGGGATTCAGATACGCTTTTCCGTTGATGATCGTCGGCAGTTCCTTGTAATTAGGGAAGCGCTTCACGAACCAATCATGTACATACTTGTATCTATTGGACTGACTGAGGGAAAACTCCTTGACTTTCTCGAACTCGGCAAGGGCTTCTGCGCCGTCAGCGAAGGCAGAAATGTAGCGCTCCATACGCTCATAGGTCATGCCCTTTGCGGGATTGCTCGTCTTGGTGGGCTTGTGTGTGCGATAGGCAATCCGAAGGTCAGGACAAGCCGCACGACAGTTTGCAATGATTTGGGCTTCCGCAGATTCAGAATTGAGGGCTGCTTCGGCAAATTTCTTGGTGATGGTCAGCGTCTTGGTGGCAAAATTCATCTTGTACTTTTCAATTTTCGTTTCCATTTTCATGTCCTCCTGTTTCTATTACGCAGTCTTTTTCTCGTTTTCGATAATGTTGAGTGTGGCAGCTGCCTTTGCAGGCTCATCCTCTCCGGCGGCTACTTTGGCAGAAATCTCGGCTTTGCTCACATTGTTTTCCTTGAACTCAGGGAAGGTAGCCAAGAACCACTTCTTGGTCAGGGGGTACAACGCACCCTTTGTCTTTGCAACCTTCTGGATGGCTGCGAACTCAATCAGGCGCTCCTTGCTGTTGGGCTGCGTCTCAATGTACGCCTCCATACGGGGGAGGGTCAGACCGTTGTACTTTTTCTTATCGGCCTTGTGCTTGATCTGCTTCTCAGCAACCGCAAAATCAGGATGTTCGGCAAGCATTTCGCAGAGCATATCATATTCGGGGGAAAGTCCCTTGTTTGCACGGTTGATTGCGGACTTGGTGCCGACGATGGTCTTGTTGATGAAGTTGTAAGTGAAGATGGCGTTCATTGTAATTTCCTTTCTGCGCTCTTGGCGCTTGCGATTGGTCGCAACCCATATTTTATTTGAGGTGTTTTCCTCTGTTCTTTATGTACTTATTATAGCAAACGGTTTTCTCGGATTGGTCGTTATATTGGCACTCGCTTTGCCGCAGCTTATTTCCTGTTACAGTTCAAGATAAATCTGCATGAGTTCTTCATTGGTCTTGCTGCCCAGCTCTTCGGCGAGAATGTCACTGTCAAAACCAGCTGCTTCGTAGAAGGTAAAGAGGATTTCCGCAAGCGTGTCCTCCGTTGACGTTCCCCATTCCTCTGCGTAGTAGTTCAGTTCTTCCATTTTGCTTTCGATGTTGTTCATAGTTGTTAATACTCCTTTATTTTGTTTTGGCTGAGGTCTTATCTCTCTCAACCTTGTGACTATATTATACCGAATCTTCGCTCTTGACTGGTCGTTATAATGGTACTATAATATAGACGTACAGAAAAAGAAAAAGCGGCTTCAAAGAGCCGCAAAAAACAGAGTTGCCGCCACATCAGCGCAGTTCGTTTGAGAGGTATTCAAAAGATGTACAAAGGCGTATCGTTCCCCTCTTGGAGATGAAGCAGGACGTTGCATACTTGAATGATTGATGTGTCCTGCTGTATCGTTGTTGTCCAAATCTTTTGGACAACAACTTGGACAACAAAATAAAATATACTCAAAAAACAATGTGCAGTAAGTTGCAGAAATTGAGGGTTTTGAAGGTAAATCCGCCATTTGCGGAGTGGCAAACTTGCCACGGAGCAAATGGCATTCAAGAGGTCAGCGGTTCGATCCCGCTTATCTCCACCAACGAAAAGACCGTAAGGCCAACGCCTTACGGTCTTGCTCTATCTACATCAGATACATGTACCAATGATGCCTATTTTCGATCAGAAGATAGGTGTTTTGTTTTATCATCGGAGCATATTTTTGTACGGAACCCGATATTTGGGAAGCATCCGGGCGTATTTCAAAAACTCCTGAAATTGATTATAGCAGAGACGGCGATATCCGTCGAATCCAACCGTTGCGGTAGAGGGTATTTTAGCTGACTTTGTGTAGAAATCAAACAGGCTTTCTTTTGAAATCTTCAACTTAAATGGCTCATAGATCTGAAAATCACCCTGAGGAACCAGTTCCCATTCACAGTCATAGTATAACTTCCAGACGCCCTCTTGATGAATGCGACGGAACTTGGAAGCTGATATTTCTATCCACTTTTCCTCCATCCGAAAAACGAACACATCTCTTATGGCAAACACATCATTCTCAGCAACGGTGAGGAGCTCTTGTCGCTTGGCCAGCGCAGAGATTTCCTCAGCGGAAAGATTGGCAATTTTGTTTTCAGCCATGATTGCACCTCGCTCCTATTTGTGCAGAGTTCCACACTGTTCGTGTCACTCTGCTTTTGGTATATCCTTAGATTTGATTTTTGTATCGCAGAAAATTGCCGGAATTGCATTCTCCGGGATCACACCCTCTTCCTGACACATCTTAATGAGGGCTAAAACCACGGTGCTGTCTTTGCCGCCAGAGAACGACAGCGCACAGTGTCCTGATGTTTGCCGGTATAAATCTTTGATCCGCTTTTTCGCCTTTGCCACATAGACATCGACCAGCTAATCCAGTGCAACTTGTTCTAATTCATCCATAAAAATTCTCCTTTTCATTATAACAAAAGTTTTTAATTGTAATATTATCGACTTGCATTTCTACTTTGACTCCAGATGACATCAAATGCCTCGGACGAAGGGTACTTTTTCCCGTACACCTTCATGCAATATTCGTTGTCAAGATAATCATGTACGTTGTATTCGTAACCGTCAATATATCTTTTCGCAGATGTGCCATATATATTATGGTATGTGGCCTTCCATTCTGGCGAATCTCTGTCTAATGTCCCCGCTACTCGATCCAACATAGCAAGCCTGTCGTGCTCGTGCAAAAAATATATTTCTTTGATAATGGCATAGGAGACAAAGCCTCCCCGTGCAAACCGACGTTCAAATTCGCGGTCAAATTTTTGATCGTGCTTGCTGGCTACATAACGATCTTTGCGGTTAAACCACCACATTGCCATTAGACTTGCAATCAATCCTGCCATGAAGACTACCTCCAATCGCTATAGGTTAAAATACTCGCGCCAATCACTGTAATCATGATAGACTTTCCGACGCACCTGCTGAAGAGCGATGTCATCCTTTGCCCTTCTGTTATACTGAAAGGAAAGTTCGATGTCGAACATATTCGATATAAGTTCATCATTAGAGCATATTTTTGTATGGAACCTGATATTTGGGCAACAGCCGAGTGTATTTCATAAACTCCTGGAACTGATCGTAACAGTGACGACGATACCCATCGAGGCCACGTACAGTAGTGGGAATCTCAGAGTACTCCGTATAAAAATCAAGCAGGCTTTCTTTGGAAATCTTCAGCTTAAATGGCTCATAGAATCGAAAATCGCCCCGAGGATCCAGTTCCCATTCGCAGTTATAGGATAATTTCCAACCAGCCGCTTGGTGCACTCGATGGCAACTTATAGCGGAAATCTCTCTCCATGTTTCACCCATCCGAAAAACAAATACATCTCTTATGGCAAATACGTCATTTTCCGCAGCGGTGAGGAGCTCTTGCTTCTTAGCCAGTGCAGTGATTTCCTCGGCGGATAGATTGTCAATTCTGTTTTCAGCCATAATTACACCTCACTAATATTTGCAGAGCTCCACACCGTTCGCGTTACTCTGCTTTTGGTATGTCTCAATGCACGATTTGCGGATAAAAATACTTCAAATTTTTGTATACCTTCACTATAGCACTTTCTAAAATCAATGTACATGATTTTTCTAAAATTCGGAATAAAATCTTGAGATTGTTCTGACGAATAAGTTAATTTGATTTGATTTTTATGAGTGGCTATGGTTATCTGGATGTAGAATCAATAACTGTAAATTATATCCAATTTAAGATCAAAGTACTATTCTGGGTGGGCAGATGACTGGTACGAAAATTATAGATCCTCTGTTGCTGAATCGACATATGCGTCCTATAAATATACCCTGCGAATTTTAAAGGATTGGTTTGAAGACACAGACATAAAAACAATCCTTCCAATCGACGTCGAACGTTTCTTGCGCATACAGGTGGATGCAGGCAAGTCAGCTTCATACATTAGCAAACTGCGGGCGATGCTGTTTCAAATCATGCGTAAGGCGGCTGCAAACCAGCTTATCCAACAGAATCCAGTACAGCTTGCAGATAAAGTAAAAATGAGTCGCCTGCAAAAGAGGCCACGGCGCTTCAAGGATTCCTTTACAAAAGGTGAGATTAAAATAATGATGCGTGATTTGCCGCACGATCAAATCGGAAATTCAATCCGTTTAATGCTTGGCACCGGCATCCGCACACAAGAACTCCTCGCCCTCGAACCGAGACACTTTGCAGACAACTTATCTACTATGGCCATAGAGCAAGCTATTACCGTGGTTTCTGGAATCCCCAAAATCGGTCAGACAAAGAGTGAGGACAGCAATCGAATCATACCAATGCCTGTGAGTTTGCGGCCCGTCGTCAAAGAACTGCTCTCACTTAAAACGCCGTATATTGTCTGTACCTCAGACGGGCATTATATGCAGCCTACTAAATATCGCATGATGTATCGCAGTCGGATGGAATAGCTCGACGGCGTTCGTTGCTTGACTCCCCACTGTTGCCGACATACTTATGTGTCCCAGTTGCAGGCAGCAGGCGTGCCAATGGAAACAATCCGGGATCTTACCGGCCACGCCGAAATTGAGATGACTACAAAATATCTGCATGTGCAAGACACTCAAAAGAGAAAGGCTGTTTCAACACTGGATAGGTATTTAGGACTGGACGAAGGTAACGACTGATTGTTATTATCAGAAATACCTCGCTCCGCTTTTATAGGGTTACTCTCAGCCTTATTAGCTATGCCATTTTCGACTGCAAACTGCGATAAAATCCAAATGACACATGAAGTGAAGCTCAAAACTCAAATTTCAATATTATATAGTAAAATTTGCTCAGGAATTCGTTTGACATCAGAACTCATATTTGATATGCTCGTTAAGGGAGGAAAATGACATGATCTTAAAATCGTTAACTGTAAGTGGTTTCAAAAATATCAAACACACTTTTTTGAATTTTTCTAATAAAACAATTGCTGTTGTTTCTCCAAATAACTACGGAAAGAGTAATTTGTTGGAAGCATTTGACTTTGTAACAAATTTCATTTCTGCTGGCGCTAAGCAGAGAAACATGATGATGGCATGGGTTGATGGAATACCTATTGCCAAAAATATAGATCACCTTCCTTTTCAATTTGATATTGAATTTGAATTACCTAATCAATCTGAGTATAGGTTTGTTCACTACGGTTTTACCTTCTTATGGTATCGAGACGACAAAACAGGTCAGAGGATTATCGACGAAATACTAGAGATGCGTCCGTCTGAAAGCGTACGATATTCGGCTTATTTAAAGCGTAATGTAAATCAATATCGTAAGGGTAAATCGACTAACGCATTCCGCAAGCTTGTGCTTGAATCTAACACACTTGCTATTGATGTCTTACCTTCGGTTGATGACTTAGAATACAGCGAAGTTGTGCAAGCAATTCGCGCATTCGAATATCGCGTATGTGATACGTTAGATGTGAAGGCGCGTTTTCAACCATTTCCAATTCGCTTAGCGGATGACGATGGAAAACATATTCATTTTGATGACGAAGATATTCCATGCGCCCTCTATCAATTGAAGGAACTTTATCCAGAACAATATGACCTATTTGAAGATGCCATCTATACGCTGTTCCCTGATTTTCTGTCAATAGACATTCAGGCTCATGAGCTAAATCTTGCTGAGAAAAGTAATTTACGACTGGTTTATTCTAATACATCTGAGGGAGAAACACAGCAACCTAATGAAGCAGCAATCCCATTTCATCTCAAAGATAAGGTCTATAGAGTCATTGTCCACAGCAACGCACTCAACCAGCCAGTTAGCTTGGCTTCAATGTCTACAGGAACAAAGAGAATCTTTTGGCTACTAACTAATATATTTATTGCCAGCTGCAACAATGTGTCCTGCATTGGTATCGAAGAATTAGAGACAAGTATTCATCCTAAAATGCTCAAAGATTTGTTGGCAATTGTCACAGAATCTCTACAGTCAACATGCTTGATAATATCTAGTCATTCACCCTATTTAGTGCAGTATTTAAAACCGAGCCAAATTTATATTGGTTCAAGTATAGATGCTGGTGTTGCTCAGTTTTTCCGAATTGCACATTCTAAGGAAAAGAAATTGTTATCCGCTGCACAAACCTATGATCTGTCCGTTGGCGAATACCTGTTTGAGCTAATGTCTGGTGAAAGTATCGCATTAAAAACCTTGCAGAATTTTCTGGAGGGTGAATAATGGAACTCTCTTTTGATCACGGATTTGCCTTTATTCTTGAGGCTGATACAGAACGTGTTTTTTACGATGAGCTACTACACTTCTTTGCCCAGAAACACCCTGAATGTATCTTGACGGAGGCTGTTGACGCAGATAACTTTGAACATTACTATACAGTTTGTGGACCGTTTGGCTCTTATATCGTCCGAATGAATTCCGTTGGTACAATCACACAAATTCATAACTCTCTGTCATGGTATCGCAATAAATGCACTGGGAGCAAAGGAAGATCGTTTCCATGGACAGTATTTTTGTGTTATGATACAGATTCCTACAATGCAGATATAACAAAGTTCTATGAAGGCGACTGGAAAAATTTCCGTCAACAACTAGAACGGGGTCGTACGAGCGAGGTTTTAGACTTAGCTGCAAATGCAGAAATCGAAGATATATTTCTACAGGATTTGCACGGAATTAGCAAATTTATGGGGTTAAAATCCGATTTGCAGCCAGGCGATATACCTAGCGGACGTAAAGGTAGTGCTCGTCTTAAACAATTATTTATTACACAGCGAAAGCTAGGGACAACCAATAAGTCTTATCACAAGGGAGAGCGCGCACGTGAATTGATTGGGTGTTTGGACTTGCAAAAAATTGTGGATACCGCCCCGATACCACTAAAGCTAATTGAAAAGATTTTTTCTAACGAGTTTTAGTTTGTAGCACTTAAAAGTCGAACTCATTTCTTTGAAACATCAAATATCTTGGTGTTTGAAAAAATGAATTGCATATAAAAGAAAACTCTACTATTTTATTAGCTCGTACTGGAACCCATAGTGATCTCTTTGGAAAATAATAGAACCACCATGTAGGTAAATACCTATATGGTGGTTTTTACTACTTTAAGAAAGCTACATAGACAAGTGTAGTTACCACATGAAAATTAAAATTTGTAGTCAAATTTTACAACCGGGATTGCCAATGAATAATAATTTGCATTTATTCTAAATGGATCACCCGTAGAAATACAGACGATTTTTACATAATTAAATCCGCCAAGTAGATATAATATCAAGATATACTTCATTTTAAACAGAATACTTGTTTGAAATCTAATTTTGTGGTATACTGAACGTGGAGGTGATACTATGAAATTATTACGAATTAAAGCTAGCCACTTCAAAAACTGCCAAGATGACACAATTATCGATTTAGTTGCAAAGTCGAAAAAAACTGCTGAAGATAAAGAATATGAACTACAGAAAGTCGCCGAGGGTTTGTATGTATATAGCATAGGTGCGTTTGTAGGAAAGAACGCCTCTGGTAAAACAACCGCACTCGAACTACTAGATTGCTGTTACGATATTCTAGGCAAATTTAGTTTGGAAAACAAGCATTACTCCTATGACGGTATTATACTTGAGATCATTTTTTATCATGAGGGGTTTATTTACAAATATGCGACCGAGCTAAAATCAGATCTGACTCTAGCAAACAGAGCGATGTTCTGCAACCAGCATATCTACAAGAAGAAATATTACAAGACCAAGTTAAATTGCTTGTATGCTGATGATTTTGCTGAGCTAAAAAATCTAGGAGAGTTGCCGGAAGACACTTCTAATTTGTTTTTTGTATTAAAAAAGAAACATCTGGCAGCTGCTTTTTATGGAAGCAATGATATGGGTTCAAATACATATCAAACCGCATTCCGTCTTTTAAAAACATATCAGATAGATGACGTAACACTTGCCGCAATTGTACGCGTATTTGATAGTAGTATCCAAAGTATCCAGATGATTGACCCACACAAATACCGTATTGTTATCAATGGTGAGGAGAAAATACTATCTGATACAGACCTTTTCTATATGTTATCAAGCGGAACTACAAAAGGAATCATTTTGTATACTCTAGTCGTGGCCTCACTCAAATATGGATTTGATTTACTAGTTGACGAAGCAGAAGTACATTTCCACAAAACGTTGGTAGAAAATATGCTGAGTCTCTATATGGACAAGACCGTAAATACACACTGTGCCACACTCTTGTTCTCTACACACTACTGCGAATTATTAGATTTGTTTAACAGGCAAGATGATATCTGGGTGTGTCAGTCGAGCGATAAGGTTACTATCAAGAACATGTATGAGTCCTTTGATGTACGCCCCGATCTGCTTAAAAGCAATCGCTTCTATAGTAACGCTTTCCAGACAGCAGTAAATTACGACGAGCTCATGAACTTAAAAAGGATGTTGATGAGATGAAGTTATTGATTATGTGCGAAGGCCCGAATGAGTTAAAAATTATTAACATCCTATTGGAAAATCACGAGCTTAAATTTTCATCGGACGATTTGCTTGGCCTAGTTCCATACCATGCACGACAGATAAAATCCTCTGCGGCAGTAAAAATCGCTTTAGATTTGTATCCAGGCGAAGTACATGTTATGCGTATCGGAGACACACAAAACGAAATTCTTAAAATCCCTCAAGAGTATAAAGGGAAAATTGTGCTGGTGGAAAAATACTGTACAAAACCCGAATTAGAAATGCTACTTATTATCTCCGAAAATCTGGTAAACGAATATGAAAAAGTAAAAGCAAAGATTAAGCCAAAGACATTTGCTAAAGATAAAATTCGATGTGGCAAAAGAAGATATGACAACAGCACAATATTTTACGACGAATATTATGGAGCGGACTGCAACAAATTAGTACACGCCATAAAAGAATATAAGCATCACAACGGTTCTCATAAAAAGGATGAACATTATTTAGCAGATCTTCTGAGGTAGTTGCTGGATAAATTTTTCGAGTTTTACCCCAACCATTTTGTTGATGATGGACTGTCCGGTGTAGTGCAGATTCCACGACACTCCATTTTCATGTGGTGGAACGGGTCAGCAATTACAGAACTCCGCCATATCGAACAGATGTTTTGTAGTATTCATAACAATTTGAAAAATAAAAACGGAAAACTCTTTTCCAGAAATTGCAATTCAAGAAATCAAAAGCTGTAAATTATATCCAAATCTAAATCAAAGTAATATTCTGGTTGGGGTACGGTTGGGGTAGTTAAAAAAAGCAGGTAACTTATTAAAAGAAAAAACGACTGATTTTGTATAAAATCAGTCGTTTTTGGTCCGAGTGTTGAGATTCGAACTCAAGGCCTCTTGAACCCCATTCAAGCGCGATACCAAACTTCGCCACACCCGGAAACTATTTTATTGTCCGCTCATCAGCGACTTGATTATAATACTACATATGCAGAAAAAAATCAAGTGTTTTTTGAGAAAATTTCAAATTATTTTTTCAATATATATTTTTTCTGTAATCTTGTCTAAAACATGTATTGCATTCCTACGATCCCGCTGCATGGAAATTGAGCTGAGTGTGTACAACCGGCAGGATCAATGCTATAATACTCCCATGAAACCATTTGAGGTGATTGATCCATGAGTGAACGCAGTGACGCACTGCTTCAGTTGCAGCAGCAATGCTCCCATTGCCAGCGATGTGCGTTGGCCGACACACGAACAAATCTGGTCTTTGGTGACGGGTGTCCGGATACCCCTATTGTATTGATTGGCGAAGGCCCCGGCGAACAGGAGGACAAACAGGGTATACCGTTTGTCGGTCGCGCAGGAAAATTGTTGGATCAGATGCTGGACATCATTGGTCTAAACCGCAATCAATACTACATCTGCAACATTGTAAAATGTCGTCCTCCCCATAACCGCGATCCATTAAACACCGAACAAGATGCCTGCATCGATTGGCTCAATCAACAGCTTCATATTATTCAGCCAAAAATCATCATTTGCCTTGGTCGCATAGCCGCCTGCCGTCTCATTCGATCCGATTATAAAATCACCAAAGAACACGGCCAATGGATACAAAAAGATGGCGTCTGGATGACTGCAATCTACCATCCTTCCGCTCTGCTTCGCGATGAAAGCAAACGCCCGGAAACATTTGACGACCTGAAATCAATTCAGAAAAAAATACGCGAGTGCATCGAATAAAATGCACTCGCGTTTTTCTTAATTTTTCTCCGTGTAAGTGTCTGCCCACCCCTCAATCTTGTTTCCATTTTCAAGGAAACGCACCGATGAAATATCTTCCAACTGGCACAAGGAATTGACGATTGCGTAGAGTTTTAACTCATAGGTTTCTGTTGGCTGACAGATGCTCTCCAAAAGTATCTTATCCATGGTAACGGTACACACTCCCTGCCGGACAGACGAAGCGTAGATCTTTCCTCCTGTAGGCAAAAAAGCGGTCATAGTTTCATCGCTTGGCCCCGCTACAAGCTGCTCTAAAATCTCGTTTGCCAAATCAATTCCCGAATTTGACAACGCAGAAAGCGTCCTTTTTTCGTTTCCTAACCCAGTTCCGTCCTCCAACGGAAAATAGAGAATTTCTTCCACGGTGATCGGATCTTCTGTTTCTCCGTATAGCAACACATCATCAGAAGAAAGTGTACTTGCCGCTGCCCCCGGCAGTGTCTTTCCCGCCACAGTAATAAACACGGAATCGATACCCTCCAGTTGTGTCAGGGTCAGGACAATGCAATACTCCGCTTTTGTAAGATTAATACCCGTCAGTTGACCAAACTCCTCCGATAAATCCAAGCTTGCGACATCATCTGTTACTGACCAGCCCAGAAGCTTCGTTCCATCCGGAGCAAAGGAGCTCAGTCGCGTGGTATCCTTCGGCGATTGCAGCAATCGTTCCATTACAGAAGGAACGGTCAAATCTTCGACTGTCTGCGTTTCCGAATCGATCGCAGCTCCGGAAAGCACATCTGCAACAGAGATAAAATAAACCTCAATCGCATTATTCTGCTCTGCGTTTTTCCCACAGCCAGGCACATAAATCAGCGCAACCGTCATCATCAGTGCAAGAATCCGTTGTTTCATCCTGCATCAACCTCTTTCTCCAGCAATGGAAAGCGCACTTGAAAGATTGTGCCCCCCTCAGGACGATCACTAACACGAATTGTCCCGCTACTGGATGCGACCGTATCCCGTACAATTGACAATCCTAACCCAGTGCCGCCTGCCTCTCGGGAACGGGCTTTATCCACGCGATAAAACCGGTCAAAGATCTTTTCCTTATCTTCATCCGGAATACCAATACCGGAATCTGCGACAGTGAGAAGCGCACAACCGGATTCACAGTGCAGGGTAACCCAGACCGCACCGTTGACAACATTATACTTTATTGCGTTTTCAACCAAATTGAAAACAACCTGATACATTTCATCCGATGATGAGAGGATGTTGCACTTTGTCTCCAAATCCGAATGAATGCAAATGCCTCTTTCCTCTGCAATGGGCATCAGCATCCTCAGTGCATCTTTCGCAACTTCTGCCAAATTGACTTTTCCATGCGGAACCATTTTCCCGTTATCCATTCTGGTCAGCGCCAGCAATTCTTCTGTGATACGGGTCAGTCGATCTACTTCTGTTCCAATGTCCGTCACAAAATCCCGAATGGTTTCTTCGTCCATATCCGCATTTTGATTGATGGAATCTGTCAAAAGCTTAATGGAGGCCAGCGGCGTTTTCAATTCATGGGACGCATCTGCTACAAAGCGTTTTCTTACCGCATCTGTCTTTTCCAGACGCTCGGTTAATTCATTAAATGTGGTCGCCAATTCCGTCAGTTCGTCCTGCCCGGACACCTTCAACCGCGTAGAATATACCCCGTCCCCCCACTGGTTGATTCCCGTGATCATTCGACTGATGCGTCGCGTCATCGTTCGGGCCAAAAGCAGACTGAGCAGCATAGCCAAGGCAACCAAAACAACAGAAATGCGCAGCAAATTTTGCCGCAATCCGACAATAATTCCGCCCTGTTCGCTGTCGTATTCGTAAAGGTAAACCGCACCAATCACCGCATTGCGGTATTGAACCGGGGTTGCGGCAGAACTGCGAAATACGCCATCTCGATAAGATGAAGTAAAAACATCCTTTCCGTTCAATGCCCGGCTGATCTCCTGCAGCATTGCGTAACGCCGACCGGAAAAGGGTGTTTCTGTGTCATATAAAATCAAACCGTCCGGATCCGTCACCAGAACTCTGGTTATACCGCTTTCATCCAACATCTCCATCACTTGTGTTACGCCATCCTGGGTAAGCTCTCCCAGAGACGCAACCGTCGATGCAATTACAGCCGCTTGATTTTGCATGGATGTCTGTTTCGTTTTAAATACCAAATCCTGAGATGTGAATATAGGATAGATATTCAGCAGCATTAAAACCGAAAGAATCAGCGCAAGATAGGAGATTGCAAACTTAATCTGTATGCTGCGATGCAATGGCGTGTGATGGGTTTGTTTTTTCGCCATATCGTCCTTCATCTGCCTCATCTCAACCCTGATTTAAATAATATCCAACGCCCCATTTGGTGCAAATGATGGTGGGATTTGCCGAATCATTCTCTACCTTTTCCCGCAGTCGCCGAATGTGAACGTCCACTGTTCTGGGATCCCCCTCAAAATCATAGCCCCAAACAAGGTCAAGCAAGCTGTCTCTGCTGTATACCCGGCCTGGATTTCGCATAAACAGTTCCAGCAAATCAAATTCACGAACGGTGAGAGGAACTTCCTCCTCTTCTTTTCTCACCACACGTTTCGCCATATCCAAACTCAAAGTGCCGACCGACAGAACTTCGGGCTCTTCCTTTTTCTGCTGTTTCTCCTTCATTCCAGATCGGCGGATCAGCGCGCGAATTCTTGCCTTCAGTTCCAATATATTGAACGGTTTCGTCACATAATCATCTGCGCCAGACTCTAATCCAATGATTTTATCTGCATCCTCACTGCGGGCAGTCAACATAATAATCGGGACATCCGAAAATTCACGAATTTTTACGCATACCTGCAATCCGTCCATTTTCGGCATCATTAAATCAAGAATAATCAAATCATATTCATTTGCCCGCGCCATTTCCAGCGCCTGTTCTCCATCATAACCCACATCCACATCATACTCATTTTGCAAATTGAAACGGATGCCTTTTACAATAATCTTTTCGTCATCTACGACTAATATTTTCAACGGGATCTTCCTCTCTATGAAACCGTTACCAAACCATCCAATTCTTCCAGAATGCCGGCTGAAATACCAGGAACTTTTTTCAATTCTGCAACGCTTTGAAACCTTCCGTATTGATCGCGATAATCGATAATTGCCTGTGCTCGGCTCGCTCCAATCTCCGGAAGTGTCATAAGCTCATCCAACGTAGCCTGATTTAGATCAATCGGATCCGAATTATTTACCTCCACTGCAGGAACTCCTGATATCTGATATGCCCCACCCCGTTGGGTAGAAATCTGCACGCCTTTTGTCTGGGTTGTAGAAAACCATACCACCAGGAAAATCACCGTCATAGCGGCAGTCATCGCAAGGAGCAAAATTTCATACCAACGCATCTTCATACTTATTCCGTTCCCCATTCATTGCATGGTAAACATAAATCTGCTATAATGGACGGCGACAGTTCACCTTGTCCTAATTACCTTTATTATATCATATGATACAGGAGTTTCCTATGAAAAAAAAGCGTTTTATATCCTTGTTTCTTGCCGTCATCACCGTATGCTCCCTTTGCATATCCAGTGCTGCCGCAGTGAATTCCGAACTTCTCACTTCCATGGATGTACAAGCCAAAGCCGCGCTACTGGTCGATATGGATACTGACTATGTGCTCTATGAGAAAAATGCAGACGAACGAACCTACCCCGCCAGCATTACAAAAGTGCTCACGGCGCTGATGGTTTTGGAGGCTGTTGACGCCGGCACACTGAGTCTGGATCAGGTGATCACCGCCGGTGACACTGCATGGCAGGGACTGGACAGCACCAGCAGCAACCAGAACATTAAAGTCGGCGAGGAAATGACCGTTGAGGATCTGCTCTACTGCCTCCTGGTTGCTTCCGCAAACGAAGCCGCAAACATCCTAGCTGTGACGGTTTCCGGCAGCATCGAAAGCTTTGTGGAAGAAATGAACAATGAGCTGAGCCAGCTTGGCTGCTCCGGCTCCCACTTTACGAATCCACACGGTATGCCCAACATCAATCACTACACAACCGCTCGCGATCTTTATAAAATTGCAAAAGCCGCAATGAACAACAGTACCTTCCGCAAAATTGTTTCCACCACAGAATATTACGTGGAGCCAACGAATATGACCACCACTCGCCGTCATTTCTATAACACCAACGGGCTCCTTTCCAACAAAAAATATCTGGGTTATTATTACGAAAACTGCATCGGCATCAAAACCGGATCGACGGATGCCGCTGGCTATTGCCTGCTTTCCGCCGCACAGAAGGACAATCAGACTCTGATTTGTGTCATGCTGGGCTGCGAAAACCCGACCGATGCAAGCGGAAACATACAGCGGTTGCAGTTCTCGGAAAGCAAACGACTCTATGAGTGGGGATTCAAAAATTTCTCAGATCGCACCATTGTTGATACCTCTACTCCCATTGCTGAAGTTCCAGTAACCCTCTCCAGCGAAAATGATTACGTGACGGTAAAGGTGTCCCAGTCCATTTCCGCGCAACTACCCAACGATGTCAATCTCAGTGATTTTCAATTGGTGACGAACCTTCCCGAATCGGTCGAAGCACCAATCGAAAGCGGGCAAGTGCTTGGCTCGCTGACGGTTACATTGGACGGAGAATCTTATGGCACGGTTGATCTGGTCGCCGTAAACAGCGTCTCCCGCTCCTCTTTCCTTGCCGCTAAACAGAGTGTCACGATTTTTCTGCATAGCTGGCAATTTATGCTGATTGTAACATTGATCGCTGTGATCATCATCGTTCTGATCATTATACGAATCGTCATAATTCATCGCAGAAACACTTATAGCGGCCGCAGATACCATGGCCGCAAACGCAAATAATCTTTTTTCTCACCCGCACATCCACTATAAAATCCAATACGAGAGGCCGAGGATATTACTCCCCGGCCTCTCTTGTTTTCGACGATTAGAGTTATAATCATACGGAAATCTTCTGTATTTTTCCGTGATCCATTTCATGAACGGTATCGCAAAGAATTGCAATATCCTCCGTTGAATGGGAAGCAATCAGAATTGTCTTTCCCAACCTGCGCAGATCCAGCAAATAGGTTCGCATCTCCCCAACGCCTTCTTTATCCAGTCCGTTGAACGGTTCATCCAGGATCAGAATCTCCGGATCTTCCATGATTGCCTGCGCCAAGCCCAAACGCTGACGCATACCAAGACTGTACTTGCGCACCTTGCGTTTTAAATCAGGATCAAGGCCAACATTTCGCATTGCCGTGCGTATCTGCTCTGTGCCAATCCTGTGATTCAGCGCAGCCAGCAGTTTCAGATTTCGCATCCCGCTGTACTGCGGAAGAAACCCCGGTGTTTCAATGATAATGCCCATATTATCCGGGAAATCGATCTCCTTCCCTACCTGGCGGTTTTGAACGAGAACAGTTCCTTCTGTTTGGCGCACAAAGCCACAAATGCACTTCATCAGCATGGTTTTACCGCTTCCGTTGCGGCCTACAAGGCCATGGATCTGTCCCTGCTCGAAAGAAACCGTGACATCCTGCAAAATCTGGTGCTTATCAATTTGGAGCGACAGATTTTTTACTTCGATCGCATTCATTTACTGCACCTCCAAAATGGAATCATAATTGTAATTACGAATGCGCCAGATGGATACGATCATCAGCGCAAGGATCAGTCCGCCGAAATAGATATAAGAAACTTCCAACTGCATAATGGGTTTGCGATAATAATCCGAAAAATGCATTTTTACCAGTGCATGTGCCACCGGAAAAAGCCAGGCTGCACTGGAATTGATGAATGCCAGCGCCTGCCCCACCGCCACCATACCGGCAGAGACAATAAATCCTATGCGCCGCAGTTTCAGCACGCTGAACACAAGCTGGATCATGCCGATGAGAAGCAGCAATAGCGCTACCAGCGCTGCGCTTTGAAACGCTGCTTCGGGCAACAGCATCTGCCGATAAAGCTGGCCAGTCAGTAATGTTCCAACAAAGCTGCCCACCTCTTCCGGAAACGCCAGCAGATAATTAACTGCCACACTGCTCCACCCGGACCCCCATGAGCAATGGATCAATGAGACACCGGTAATAAACAGGAAAAGGCCACTGATGTAACTGAGCACATGTGTCAGCATTAACACAATTTGCGCCAATACCCAATTCAACCGGCCGATACGGGGAATGAAAAAAGCAGAGTTGTTATCTACTCTTGGATAGTCACTGATAAGAACCAGAAACACCAACGGTACGGCAAGCATAATAAGCTGGACATTGCAAACTGCCGTAAACGGTTCCAGGACAGATAACTTTTCGCCCATTTTCTCTGCCATGGAAAACAGCGGCTGCAACACAAAGCTATGGATGAACACCAGTAACGCAACAAACACGACCATACGCGCATCGCTGATCCACTTGACATACTCACAGCGAACACAGAGAAGAAGTTTCCGCAGGTTGATTTTACGCACCGGAATCCAGCCTCCTCTCCTCGATCATCCAACACGCCAAAAATACCGCCAACGAGCAAATCAGCAGATAAAGCGCTGATTTGATTCCAACAGAGCTTCCATAAAACAATAAACGAATACTATACGTATAGAAGGGCATAAATATTTGATCCAGTTTTGGATTGTCCTGAATAATACGGGTGATTGCAGTGTGCTTGATATAAATCAGCACAAAAGGCAGGCAGGAAATAATATACGGATTTCGAAAAACAGAACAAAGCAGAAACGCCGGCAGTACAGATACTGAACCATATAGAAATGCTCCGATTGTAGCCACCAGC
Source organism: bacterium (assembly GCA_963597355.1). Classification (GTDB taxonomy): domain Bacteria; phylum Bacillota; class Clostridia; order Oscillospirales; family Oscillospiraceae; genus UMGS1766. Next base: position 23,170 of record CAVBPR010000013.1, read on the forward strand.
AGATTCAGCGAAAGGGATTGGAATGTCATCATGGATAATTCAAGGGAAAGGTCTGCGAACTGACTGGCCCAGGGAAACGCAATCGCCACAATAAAGCCAAAAAACAGATAACCTGCCGTAACGATACATCCACCGGTCAGCATAGCCGAAATCTGCTTCCCCGCCACATAGCGCAGTTTACTGCTGCGAATGAGTTCAAAGCGAACCAGTCCGGAATTACACTCCGAGCAGTAAACTGGCACAAAGGAAGCAGCAACAATCATTGGCATGAATAAGTAACCATATTCTCCTATGCCACGCATAAACAGGAACTGAGCCGATCCGGCCGCCACGCCAAGGCGACTGATAGACTGGGTATTAAAATTTAAAAGCAGTTCGATCACCGTGTAGGACTGTGTCACTCCAGCAAGTGATGCACTTGTATATGCATTTGTTGTAAAACAGAGGACGGTGACGAGCAGAGCGCAGGCCAGGAAATTGATACTGCAGATATTCTTATTCACTTCTGCTCGAACCAAATAAAACAGCTTCATAATACAGTCACCATCCTCCGAAACTCAGTTTATTGCTTTACTCGCCAGTGTGCTTCCGGATTTGTCTCTGGATCCCATTCCGGATTTTCGAAATATTGGTCCATACTGAGTTGAATACCAGGAATACTGCTGACAACATAACAGTCTCCCGTCACCGCATTGACATATGCCATTGTGCAAGGATCCCATTCTGTATTTGTCACGCCACCCCTCGGAGCTCCAGATGCAAGCCGGATACACCAGTAGGGCTCATAATAGAATGTGCTGCTGTCCCACTGCCACTGAAGCGTAGCATAGTTCAGCTCTATAGCACTGATTTTGTAGTTGCTGTACTCGGCAACTTCTGACTCGAGTTTGTCTAAGGCATAGCTTAGCGGCAACACTCCCTCCAGCGCTTCTTTATTTGTCACATGCTTTGTCGATTGATCATACCACATTGCAATCTGATCCGGTTGCGCAAGCAGAAGCACAATCTGAGGTTCATCAAATGCTGGCAATTCGGGATCCCAGTATGTTGTGCAATCAGACTCTAACGTAACGCCATCCTGGGTTTTCTCATAATAGAGATAATAAACGCAGTCGCCCTTCTCCAATCCGGATTCATCCTCTGTCAACTGATAGACAAATATCTTTCGCAGTGATGCAGATTCATACCCCAAAATGTCTTTCAACGATGCCAGATATTCATTGCAATAGTCAACCGCATCAGTTAATAAATAATTTTCTCCGGAAACAGTATACGAAATACCATCAATCGTTTCGCCTTGATTTATGCGATAACAGCCAACCCTATCTCTGCCGGCAGTCTGGGGCGTAAACGATTTTCTGATAAAATAAGTCCTGTAAGCAGTGGGCGCAATGCCAAAAACAAGTGTATCGGACTCGTAATGATATTCCGACACTTCGCCTAAGTCCCCACCAAGATCTTCTTTACTGATATTCAGGTATGCCTCCTGATACTCTTCTCCCTCCAGCATCAAGGCTGCCTGTACCTTTTCCAAGCATTCTTCATTTGTCCAAGCGTTCCAATCGTAGTCAATATGATAGTATGCCTCAGCGAAATCAGATGCATCAGGGACATCACAACCAAGGAAAAAAGACTGATAACTTTTTTCAAATGCCTGCGCTGCATCTTCTGCGATCGCACTCGGGCTGTTGAGCAGAGCGTAATTATCAGAATTTATATCTGCGTTAATTTCGCTGCTGTTACCACAAGAACAAAGCATCAATATACTCAGGACACTTGCGAAAAGAACTGTTGTTTTTTTCATGTACGATCTCCTCCCCATTCATGATATAACTCCTTTCTCGTCGTTGTTGATACTTTCCTGCGGATAAAAATGATTCTCTTCTTTCACCCCTCTCCTACTCAGTGTAGCACACATCCTAAAATTGATGTGCTTCTATATATTTATCCCGATGATCCTTTATTATGTGACACGGTTTTCTGAAATATTTAAAATTTGTCATATTTATCAAAAATATGACAAATTTTATGTTGATTTTGCCTGTTAAAATTCTTCACTCATGAAATTGTAAAATAATTACTGATATGGTAAAATAAAATATATTGACGAACTATTTTTCTGGGAGGGATACACATGTTGCAGGAAGAACGAGTTTACATTGAAATGCTTTACCGCACTCAATACACCATGCTGATGCAATTGGCACTGCGAAAGACAGAAAACAAAGATCTGTCAGAAGATTTAGTGCAATCCGTATTCATAGTGGCATGCATAAAGAGCGCCGAACTGCTGCACCATCCCAATCCCGTTGGCTGGCTTGTCAAAACAATGCAATTCTTAATGCTAAAAGCAGAGAAAGTCAAATCTCGCATAACTGCTTGTCAAATGGAATATTATTCAGAGCCAACTGCAATGATCGAGCCTTCTTTGGATACTTTTTTTCCTAAATCGTTAAGCAAACAGGAAGTCCTCGCATTGCAGATGAGGATTGAAGGCCGCGCCTCCTACCAGGATATAGCAACTGCGCTTGGGTTATCTGAAGTGAACTGTCGCAAAATCATTTCTCGCGCTCTGAAAAAATGCCGCATTTCATTTACCGATGAATAAATTTTAAAAATTCGTGTCACAAAATGCCTCTTTCACGGAATATATATATGGTAGGTGATAACACATGAATAATAAAAAGAACTCCTCCTCACATATCTCGAAAATAAACAATGAATTATATAAACTTTCTACGGAATCATTGTATGGGGAAATTGACCGCATTATGAATCAGGATGCAGACACAATGGATATTGTTCTCCTGCAGCAATGCCTGGATCTATTACAGGAACGCAATCCGGTAACAATCGACACCTCTCCAGATGATGCCTGGAATGAGTTTGTAACGCAATATCCCATTCTGACTGCATCAGAAAACCAGAAGCATAAGAAATGCTGTTCTCAATCTGTTTTATCTGCAAACGCATAAATCATCCTTATCATTCCACAAAAAAACATTGGCCAGTTGATTTTAGGATCAACTGGCCAATGTTTTTTTAATAATATTGCTACAGGCAATTCCACTTACTCTTGTCATTCAAACAAATCTACCGCAATTTTGATGACACATTTTCTGCTGGTCGCCGGAGTATCCCCCAGCATAAGTGCCGGTCGGTGGGCATCCCACGGAAAAAACACGCCAAAGCATCCTTCTGTTGCAACCAAGATGCTTTCGTTTTCTACCGTCTCTAATAGGGAGATGTCATCTTCCGGGTGCGCCTCAAATACGTCCTCTGTACCCAGATATGGCGCTACACCAATCTTTTCTCCGCCTTCCGGCCAATACATCAGATCAACATATTTTTTGTGCACTTCCGGGTGCGAACCATCCATTCCGTGGGTTGTCATATCCATAACATTTGCAAACATGCGCTCCCCATCAATCGGATATTTGCCCGGTTCCAATTTCATCAGATCCGTTTTTTGCAAGAAATCCAGTGCCTGCTGAACCGGCTTCGGATAGGCATTTTTCGCTGTTGTCGCATTTAACTTTGCAAAGATCATATCGAATCCCTCCTGCACACTTTCTGTGCTCCATTTATTCTCATAAAATACTCCGGCAAAGGAAACCTGTCAAGGAAAATTTGCATTGTTTGCACCATAATTACCGCAAAATAAAATTCCCTCTGTTGCCGGCGTTTTACTGCTTATCGTCAACAACAGAGGGAACTAATATTTCATCTTATTGCTTTTCTTCTTTTTCTGTTTTCGGATGTCGGGTAATTTCGATCTCTAAAACCCGGTGTGCATCCGTTGATGTCACGACGACCTCCATGTCATCATAGGTGAAACGATCGCCTTCCCGAGGAATTCTGCCCAACTGCTCCATCACCCATCCGCTGATGGAAGTGCAGTCTGATTCGCACTCAATATGGAAGAATTCTTCCAATTTATCCAGGTCTTCTGTACACACCACGCGATAAGTGTTTTCGTCCTCCTTCTGGAATGGCTCCACTACCTCATCGTGTTCATCCCAGATCTCGCCCACCAGTTCCTCCAGGATATCTTCCATTGTGACAATACCGACGGTTCCGCCATATTCATCGCTAACCACCGCAATGTGCGATTTGTTCTTCTGCAGAAGCTTCAGCAGGCGACCAATTTTGATGGTGTCCGGCACAAAAATCGGCACAGACATGATTTCGGACAACGGGCGCTCCGTCACACCAGTGCCACAATAAAAATCCTTCTGATGGATCACACCAACAATATCATCGATACCATCTTCATACACCAGCAAGCGAGAATAGCGGGATTCCGAAAACACTTTTGCGACCTCTTCTTTTGTCGCCGTGGCAGATACTGTTTCCAGATCCACACGAGGGGTCAGAATATCTTCTGCGCATCGGTCGTTAAATTCGATTGCGCTGCGCAGCAACTCGCCTTCGTCTTCGTTAATGCCGCCGCCATGAGACGCTTCATCTACCATCATCAACAATTCGTCCTGGGTAACCGTATGTTCGCCCTTAAACTTAAAGACCTTGGACAAAAGCCGTTTCCACTGGGTAAACAGAAAATTTACCGGTGTCAGCAGAGTAATCAGTCCCCGCATGATCGGCGCCGACAGCATTGCAAATCGCTCCGGACACTCCTTCGCCAGGCTTTTGGGGGAGATCTCGCCGAAAATCAACACGACAACGGTGATTACAATCGTGGAAACCGTTGCGCCAAGATCCGGCAACAGACGAACGAACAACAGCGTACTTACCGAGGTCATCGTAATGTTTACAATGTTGTTTCCCACAAGGGTTGTGGATAACAACCTGTCATAATCCTCTGCAAGTCGATAAGCTAAATCCGCCCTTTTATCGCCCTTCTCCGCCATGGTTTTCAGCCTTGTGCGATTCAAGGAGGAAAACGCTGTTTCCGTTGCGGAAAAATAGGCAGAAAGAATGACCAGCACAACGATGATCAGTATAGATGAGACTGTGTCTCCATTCATAAGAAATTGATAGCTCCTTTAAAAAATAAAACAAACCTAACTTTATACTGCACTAATACTATCACACCTAATTGTGGGATGCAACGCTTCCAATCAAAAAATAAGATAATTTTCTATTTTATCGAATTTTAAGCAAAAAAAGGAACACAGACTCTGTAAACAGAATCTGTGTTCCTGGTACGGCAGAAGGGACTCGAACCCCCGACCTACTGGTTCGTAGCCAGTCACTCTATCCAACTGAGCTACTGCCGCATGCCGTATCGCTTATCGCTGACAGCTAGATTATAATAGCACAGTGTGTTTTAAATTGCAAGTGTTTTTTTGAAATTTTTTATTTTTATTTTTTGATATAATTTTCTGCTGATTTTTTCTGCACCAGGATTGTAGGTCTTTCGCCTTGTATTCCCTTAATTCTCTTGTTATAATGAATATGAATAATTTTACTTTTGCCGACCGTTATTCGGTGGCACTCAAGGATGGAAACAAATGAAGTTTGAACAATGGAATACTGCTCCGGAAAACAAGGCAGCTGCCATTGCCCTGCAGGAAAGCGGAATCTCTCCGTTATCCGCCCTCGTACTGTCCGGTCGGGGAATTACCAGTGGATCCGCCGCAACGGATTTTCTTGCCTGTGGAACAGAATTGCTGCATGATCCAATGACAATGCAGGATATGCCTGCTGCTGTCCAACGGATTGAACAAGCATTGGAGCAGAATGAAACCATCGCTGTTTTTGGCGATTATGATGTGGATGGTATTACATCCACCTGTCTTCTCTCATCGTATTTGGCACAGCGCGGCGGGAACGTTATCCCTTATATTCCCGACCGACTCACAGAAGGATATTCTCTGAACACAGATGCTTTGACCAAATTGCGGCTCAAGGGAGCCCGGCTTTTAATCACAGTAGACTGTGGCATTACCAACCGAAGCGAAGCCGATTTTGCTCGCGCAATCGGCATGGATGTTGTTATCACAGATCACCATGAATGCAAGGACGAACTGCCCCGGGCAATTGCAGTGGTGAACCCTCATCGCCCCGACTGCTCCTATCCATTTAAACAGCTCGCCGGAGTGGGAGTCGCCCTCAAGCTGATTCTGGCGCTCACCCCGACAGAAAAGCGCAGTGCGGTTTTCCGCGATTATGTAGACCTTGCTGCAATTGGAACCGTTGCAGATGTAATGGATCTGCGGGGTGAAAACCGCGCCATTGTCACATTGGGTTTGCAGCAGCTGGTTCACACAAAACGCCCCGGTCTGGCGGCGCTGATTCAGGAAAGCGGCCTTGCGGAAAAAGCAATCACATCCACCTCCATTGGTTTTACCCTGGCTCCGCGCATCAATGCCGCCGGCCGCATGGGTTGTCCTGAGGTAGCCGCAAAACTGCTTCTCACTCAGGATCGGCAGGAAGCCGCTGAATTAGCACAAACTTTATGTGAGCTCAACCGGGAACGCCAGCTGATTGAGCAGGACATCTACGCTCAGTGCCTGTCCACGTTGGAGCAACAGCCGGAATTACAGCAGGCTGCCATTGTTTTGGCTGACAACCACTGGCATCAGGGTGTGGTCGGAATTGTTGCCTCCCGCCTAACCGAGCGCTTTTCTGCCCCTGCCTTTATGATTTGTCTGGATAATGGAAAGGGAAAAGGTTCCTGCCGGTCCTATGGCGGATTCAACCTGTTTCAGGCACTGGAACAATGCGAAGAACTGCTGGAAGGCTTTGGCGGTCACGAATTAGCCGCCGGTTTTACGATTCTGGAGGAAAATATTCCCGCCTTTCGCGCTCGAATGAGCCAGTTGGTGCAGCAATATACAACCGAGCATCAAGTTACATCCTCCCTGCAGATCGATGCACATTTGGACAACGCTGGCCTGCTGACTTTGAACAATGTGGATGAGCTGTCCCGTTTGGAACCCTTTGGAACCGGAAACCCTCAACCCGTCTTTTCCCTCACCGGTGTCACCGTCAATGCCGTTACCCCAATCGGAAAAGGCCGGCACACACGGCTGCGGATTTCCCATGGCGACCAGAGTTTTGATGCAATTCTTTTTTCCTGCCCGCCGGAAGATACCGGTCTGACCGCTGGAGGCCGGGCAGATCTTGCTTTTCATGCTCAGATCAATGAATTCCGCTCCAATCGCTCCGTCCAGCTGTCCATCGTCGACTGGAAGGTCACACCTTCCCTGTCTCAGCTGGATCGCATGCTATACGAACGCTGGAAACAGGGCGATCAATTCAACGGGCAGGAGCTTGCCATGCTGACGCCCGAGCGGCAGGACTTTATCGCTGTTTGGCGGTATCTTTCCGCCCATGCCGCAAGCAGCCTCTTTCAGGAATCGCCGCTTCGTTTGGCGCGAAACATTGCCCGTTCTGCCGGCCAGTGGGAGCCCTATTCCCGCACAATGATTTGCCTTGAAGTTCTGCAGGAGCGGGGCTTAATCCGCTTTACGCACCAGGCCAATCAGCTTCAAATTCGCATTCAGCCCACACAGAACAAGGTTGATCTGGAGGCATCCCATATTATGCGCACATTGCGCAGTATGGTTGATTTCTAATCATTTCTCTCAGGATTGGAGTTGTATACCATGGATCCTATTCTGGAACAATATTATGCACTGGAAAATAAAGTGCTTGCTTATAATCCAAATCTGGACAAAGAAAAATTATTTGATGCATTCAAATATGCCGACAATGCCCACTCCTCCCAATTGCGCAAGGACAACAGTCCTTATATCACCCATCCCCTGGCAGTTGCAAGCATTGTTGCCGATTTGGAACTGGATCAGGACAGCATTATTGCCGCCATGCTCCACGACACAATTGAAGACACCGGTGTCACCCACGAAGCCATTGCTCAGCGCTTTGGTGCGACGGTTGCTGACCTGGTGGAAGGTGTTACCAAGCTGACTCGCGTGCAGTTTAACACACGGGAAGAAAAGCAGATGGAGAATCTGCGCAAAATGCTGCTGGCCATGTCCAAGGATATTCGTGTTGTGCTGGTTAAGATTTGCGACCGATTGCATAACATGCGCACCATGCAATATCAAACCCCGAAGAAACAGCGGGAAAAAGCCCTGGAAACCATGGAGATTTATGCCCCACTGGCCCACCGGTTAGGCATGCAGAAAATCAAATGGGAGCTAGAAGATCTCTCTCTGAAATATCTTGATCCGGTTGGATATAACGACATTAAGAACCAATTGGAATCCCGGTTTTCCGCTCACCAGGAATTTATGACCAACACCCAGGCCAAAATTCAGGCACGCATGGACCAGGAAGGGGTACATTGCAAAATATACGGTCGTATCAAGCACATTTACTCAATTTATCGAAAAATGTACACGCAGCACAAAACGCTGTATGAGATCTTCGATCTGTACGCGTTTCGCGTAATTGTGGATGATCTGGCGGATTGCTATAAGGTCTTGGGTTTTGTCCACGAAATGTTCAATCTGGTTCCCAATCGTTTCAAGGACTACATTTCCACGCCAAAACCGAATATGTACCAGTCGCTGCACACTACGGTGATTGGCAAAGAAGGCATCCCCTTTGAAATTCAAATCCGAACCTGGGAAATGCACCAGATTGCAGAATACGGCATTGCCGCACACTGGAAATATAAGGCCGGTGTAGGCAACCAGAAGCTGGACAGCGAGGCTACCTACGAATGGGTGCGCAAGCTGCTGGAAAGTCAACAGGACACCGACGCCGAGGAATTCGTCCGCTCGCTGAAAGTAGACTTGTTTGCCGACGAGGTGTTTGTTTTCACTCCCCAAGGCGATGTAGTAAACCTTCCTGCTGGCGCAACACCCATCGACTTTGCTTATTCCATCCACTCTGCCGTTGGCAACCATATGTCCGGTGCAAAGGTAAATGGCCGGATTGTGCCTTTCGACTCAAGCCTCAATAATGGCGACATTGTTGAAATTCAAACCTCAAAAAATGCTCATCCCAGCCGCGACTGGATGAAGGTGTGTAAAAGCAACGAGGCCCGAAACAAAATCCGACAGTGGTTCAAGAAAGAACGTCGGGAAGAAAACATTGCCACCGGACGCGCTTCCTTCGAATCGGAGATGAAACGCTGCGGCATACCTCTGTCTGAAATGATGCGGGATGACGTGTTGCCTCAGGTGCTGAAAAAGGTGAAATTCGGTTCTTTGGACGACATGTACGCTGCCATTGGCTATGGCGGTTTGACGGCGCAAAAAGCTGTTATTCGCGTTCGTGACGAAATCCTGCGACTGAACAAGATCCAGAAGGATCAGGCCGCTCAGCAGGAATTGTTGGAGCGAGGTGAGGGATTGCATGTTGCAACCGCTACCGTTGCCCCTGCTCCCGCTCCAAAAGCAAAACGCCAAACCAAAAATGGCATTATCGTCGAAGGGCTGGATAACTGTCTGGTCAAGTTTGCTAAATGCTGTACGCCAGTTCCAGGCGACCCGGTAATTGGTTTTATTACAAAGGGATTTGGTGTTTCTGTTCATCGGAAGGACTGCCCCAATGCGGATCCGGCAAAGCGTAAACCGGCCGATCAGGGAAGATGGATTGAAGTCGCCTGGGCGGACACAACGGACCACGAAGCCTACCAGACCAGTCTGGAAATCACAGCAAAAGATCGGCAGAATCTGTTCCTGGATGTAGCTGCCGCTTTGTCCGCTGCCCAAGTAAAGGTAGACAGTCTGTCGGCCAAAAATACGCCCGACGGTTTTGCCGTCATTACTGCCCTATTGCAGGTGCATTCGGTCGGAGAGGTAAACACTGTCATGCGCAAACTGAACGGCATCAGTGGCGTTATGACCGTCAACCGTGCAAGGGGGTAACCGTCAAAATGAAAGCAGTTGTAACTAGAGTTACCCATGCAAAGGTCACCATAGATAATGCAGTAAGCGGTGAAATTGACCGTGGTTTTCTTGTGCTGCTTGGCATAGGGCCAGAGGATACCGAAGATGACGCCATATGGCTGGCCGATAAAGTTTGCGGCTGCCGCGTGTTTTCTGACGAAGCTGGAAAAATGAACCTGAATCTCGCTTCCATTGGCGGTTCTCTGTTGGTTGTCAGTCAATTCACCTTATACGCTGATCTGCGTTCCCGTCGCCCCGGCTTTACAAATGCTGCAAAACCGGATTTGGCAATTCCACTCTATGAACGTTTTATGGCAGCATGCAGAGAACGCGGCTTTTCTGTTGCGCATGGGGAATTTGGCGCGGACATGCAGGTAGAATCCTGCAATGACGGCCCCGTCACTTTACTGTTTGACACACAGGAACTACGTCGAAAAAAATAACCGTACAATGAGGTAATAGACAATGAAAATGGAAACCCTTCAAGTTGGCATCATCGGAACAAATTGCTATTTGGTCTGGGATGAAACCGCTGAAAACGCAGCTGCTATCATCGATCCCGGTGGTGATGCAGAGAAAATTCTCGCTGTTATCCACAGAGAACAGTTGGATGTTAAGTGCATTCTTCTCACCCACGGTCATTTTGATCACGTTCTGGCTGTACAGGATCTGCTGAAGGCCTATCCTGATTTACCGGTGTATTTAACCGAAATCGACTATCCGGAGGCACGAGACGGCGGTCAGTTTGGCTACTGCATGGGACCGGTCGATTCCATGGTATTCTATGACGAGGGAGATATGGTCCGGGTTGGAAATCTGACCTTTACTGTCATGCGCACACCGGGTCATACCCCCGGTTCCGTCACATTGTGTACTGGCGACACGCTGTTTACCGGAGACACGCTGTTTCGCGGTTCCTGCGGACGAACCGACTTTCCCGGCGGCAGTTATGCAGAAATGCAGGCTTCCTTAAAACGGCTGAGCGAACTCCCCGGTGATTATCGCGTTTATCCTGGTCACGAGGGAAGCTCCACCCTGGAGTATGAACGAAAGTACAATCCATTTATGCAGCACTGTTGAGTTGACAGCTTATGTATCTAGAACTGATTCACCACGACTACAAATACGCCGTGGAACAAATTATGCTGGTGCTGTTTCCGGGCGAAAAGCCGGTTTATGCTTCCGATCATCAGGAGACAAATCGCGCCCGTTCCTCTTTGACCATCGGCAACACCTGGGCTACCGCCCGCACAAAGTTATCCTACAATGAAAAAACTGCTGTTGGCATTTCTCGCGTAAAATGCGATCAACTTGCAGATGATCTCAACCGGAATCGCCTGTTGCAGCGAATTTTAAAGCAATCCTTTTATAAGGCCGCTGTCCATTGCACAGGAATTCAACCTCCATGGGGTGCATTGACCGGCATTCGCCCTGCAAAATTGGCCAGCAAAGCTTTAAAAGAAGGCCGAAGTGAATCACAAACCCGACGCCTGTTCCAGAACGAGTTTTTTGTTTCTCTTCCCCGCACGGAACTTGCACTGGATGCCGCCAAGGCCAGCCTTGCCGCAGAGAAAAAACTGGATGCCAGGGACATTTCGCTTTATGTCGGCATCCCCTTTTGCCCCACCCGTTGCGCCTATTGCAGTTTTGTTTCTGCAGATGTTCATCGAGCGTTAAAACTGGTTGAGCCTTATCTGTGCGCTCTGGATCGGGAAATTGATGCGACCGCCGAATACCTCCGTAAGTCCGGTTCAACTGTGCGGACAATCTATATAGGCGGCGGAACTCCAACCACCCTTTCTGCAAGGCAATTGGAACGGCTTATCTCTCATCTGCGAGAAAAATTAGATCTCCATCGCTTGATTGAATTTACCGTCGAGGCCGGTCGACCGGATACAATTTCGGACGATAAAATGAAGGTGCTCCACGACCTCGAAGTAGACCGTGTTTCCGTTAATCCACAATCCATGCGAGACGATGTACTTGCTGCAATGGGGCGATCTCACACCGCAGATGACATTCTTCGCGCCTATGAGATCGTGCGCCGCAACAACATTCCCATCGTCAATATGGACCTGATCGCCGGTCTCCCCAAAGACACTGTCAGCGGTTTCCGTTATACCCTGGACACCGTTCTTTCCCTTGACCCCGAAAACATCACCGTTCACACACTGGCCCTTAAAAAAGGCGCCCGGCTGATGATGGAACGAGAGGGTCTGCCCACAGGAGAGGAAACTGCCTCTATGTTGGACTACGCCTGGGATGCTTTGCGCGCCAGCGGCCAGGAACCCTATTACCTTTATCGTCAAAAATATATGTCCGGTGCTTTAGAAAACATCGGGTGGTGCAAGCCCGGAACAGAGGGACTTTATAATATCTGCATTATGGAAGAACTCCACTCCATTCTTGCCCTGGGTGCAGGCGGTTCTACAAAACTTACGGATCCCGCCACCGGAAAAATTGTGCGTATCACAAACCCGAAATACCCTCAGCAGTATATTGAGCGAATCGACCAGATTTGTCTGGATAAAGCTCCGCTTGTCCCATTTCAGCAGGCACTGTACACCTGACGCAACATAACACAAATAAAAAAGGAGAATCTCTATGAGCGAAAACATCGAAGCTCAGCAGGAACAGGAAGGCTGCACCCACGACTGTTCTTCCTGCGGTCAAACCTGCGGCAGCCGTCAAGAGGACTTACGCGCTCCCTGCAATCCCCACTCCGTTGTTCGCCATGTCATTGGCGTTGTCAGCGGCAAGGGCGGCGTTGGAAAAAGCATGGTAACCAGCCAGCTGGCTGTAACTATGGCGCGCATGGGCTATCGCGTTGGTATTCTGGACTCTGATATTACCGGTCCATCCATCCCCAAGGCATTTGGAATCCACGAACGGGCGGTTGGAAGCGAAAACGGAATTCTGCCTGCTATGACTGGCACCGGAATTTCCGTTATGAGCCTGAATCTCCTGACGGAAAACGAAACAGATCCGGTTCTGTGGCGTGGCCCGGTAATTGCCGGCGTGGTCAAGCAATTCTGGACGGATGTCTGCTGGGGTGAACTGGATTATCTGTTCGTGGATATGCCTCCAGGAACCGGCGATGTTCCGTTGACGGTATTCCAGTCGCTTCCCGTAGACGGAATTATTGTGGTCACCTCTCCCCAGGATCTGGTCAGTATGATCGTTACAAAGGCCATTCGGATGGCGCAGATGATGAACATCCCTGTCCTTGGTATGATTGAAAATTTCAGTTATTTTCTTTGTCCCGATTGCGGCAAGCGCCATGAACTCTTCGGAAAAAGTCATGCCGAAGAAACCGCTCAAGCCAACGGCATCGCCTTGCTGGCACAGCTGCCCATTGATCCTGAGCTGGCCGCCGCTTGTGACGCCGGAAAGCTGGAGTCGTTTAATAAAGACTATCTGGCGGATACCTGTAAAATGCTCAGTTCACTGCTCAGCTGAGATATTTTTTGTTATACGTTGAAAGCGGTTTATCTTGATCGAATATTTAAAAGAATAAGGTTATCGACCTTCACGCAAAAAAGGAAGTCGGAGTTGCTGATATACCGCAACTCCGGCTTCCTTTTTATCATTTATTCGACTGTAACAGACTTTGCCAGATTTCGAGGTTTGTCAATGTCGCATCCTCGGTTCAATGCCACATAGTATGCAAACAATTGCAGCGGCAAAACCGCAAGAGACGGCATTAACATGGGATCCAGCTCCGGAATTGTAATAATTCCATCGCACTGTCCCTGCAGTGCATCCACATGCTGCTGTGTCGTAAGCGCCAACACATCTGCTCCGCGAGAACGAACTTCTACGATATTGCTCATCGTTTTCTCAAACAGCTGGTTATACGTCGCCAAAGACACAACCAGAGTTCCGTCTTCAATCAAAGAAATCGTTCCATGCTTCAATTCCCCTGCCGCGTAAGCCTCAGAATGGATATAGGAAATTTCTTTCAGCTTCAGCGAACCTTCCAGGCCCATTGCATAGTCCATATTGCGGCCAATAAAGAAGATAGACTCATGATTAAAATAGTGAGATGCCAAATACTGAATGTTTTCCTTGTTGTTCAGAACTTCCTCCATACAGCTGGGCAGCAGCCGAAGTTCCGAGACCAACCGGCTGTAATTCGCTCCATCGATTCGACCAAGTATATCTGCAAAATACAGCCCCAGCAAATACAAAACGCCCAACTGCGTGGAATATGCCTTTGTAGTTGCCACTGCAATTTCCGGGCCGGCCCAGGTATAGAGCACGTCGTCGCATTCCTTGGCAATGGAACTGCCTACTACATTGACAATACCCAGTGTCCGCGCCTCCAATTTCTTAGCCTCGCGCAGTGCTGCCAGGGTATCTGCCGTCTCGCCCGACTGACTGATCACAATCACCAGCGTCTTATCGTCCACAATGGGATCGCAATAACGGAATTCCGACGCCAAAGTTACCTCAACGGGAATTCGGAGCATTTTTTCCAAAAAATACTTGCCTACCATGCCCACATGATAGGAAGAGCCACAGGCAACAATATAGAGGTGGCGCATCTCACGAATATACTCCGGTGTCAGGCTCAGGTCTTCCAGCACAACCCGATCTTCCTTCAATCTTGGAAACAGGCACTTCCGCAGCGCATCCGGCTGTTCCATGATCTCCTTGATCATGAAATGCTCATAACCGCCCTTTTCTGCTGCAGAAATTTCCCAATCAACCGTAGAATGTTCTTTCTCTACCGGATTCAACAGGGAATCAAAGACCTGAATTCCATCTGCTGTCAGGACCGCAATCTCGCCGTCTTCCATATAGGCAACCTCGCGAGTGTATTTGATAAGTGCTGTCACATCGCTGGCCAGATAACTGCCATCCTCACCATAGCCTAAGACCAATGGACCGTCCTTACGCGCGGCAATCAACTGGTCCGGTTTATCGACACAGATAATGCCCAGCGCATAAGAGCCTTCAATCTGACTCAACGCCTTTACCACTGCATCCATGATATTATCGGTGTAGTAGTAGTCCACCAATTGCGCTACAACCTCTGTATCGGTTTCGGATACGAAAGTAACGCCTTTCGCTTCCAAACGCTGGCGCAGAGACAGAAAGTTTTCAATAATTCCGTTGTGTACGACCGCAATACGGCCAGATTGACTTACATGGGGATGTGAATTCAGATCGGAAGGCTGGCCGTGGGTCGCCCAGCGGGTATGACCGACACCTACGTGTCCATGCACATTCTTTCCGTCATTCACAAGGTCACGCAGAACCTGCAGTCTGCCCTTTGCCTTTACGACCTGCAACCCCTTTTGTGGATCATAGACTGCAATACCGGCAGAATCGTAACCGCGGTATTCCAACCGGGCCAATCCGTCTAACAGGATAGGAGCAGCTTCCTCCTTCCCTGCAAATCCAACAATACCACACATTGTAAAACATCCCTCCTACTTAAACCAAATCGACACGCAAATAAACAAATGGGGGCGGCGTCTTTGCCGCCCCTTGAAGCATCTGTTTACTTGGTGCCGAAAATACGGTCGCCAGCATCGCCCAAACCGGGGACAATGTAGCCATGCTCATTCAATTTCTCGTCCAATCCTGCAACATAGAACTCTACGTCAGGATGCTCTTTCTCGATACGAGCCACGCCTTCCGGCGCTGCCAGTATGTTCATCATTTTGATGTTCTTGCAGCCATAGCGCTTCATGAAGGTAATTGCCGCACTGGCGCTGCCACCGGTAGCCAGCATGGGGTCGACAATCAGAATTTCACGCTCTGCAATATCTGGGGGCATTTTGCAATAATACTCCACCGGCTCCAGAGTCTCCGGATCACGATAGAGACCGATATGACCCACTTTTGCGGTCGGAATCAGTGTAAGCACACCGTCGACCATGCCAAGACCTGCACGCAAAATCGGCACGACTGCCATTTTCTTGCCTGCAATGCAGTGACCGGTTGCTGTGGCGATCGGTGTTTCCACCTGAATCTCTTCCAATGGAAGATTACGCGTTGCCTCATAGCACATCAGCATTGCAATTTCCGACACTGCAGTTCGAAAATCACGCGTACCGGTACTTTTATCCCGCAAAATGCACAGTTTGTGCTGCAGCAAAGGATGATCTAACACATGAACAGCCATTATAAAAAAGCCCCTTTCAGTTCTTTACATTCTTTTCGCGTTCCGCACGTTCCCGTTCTGCCTGCGACAAACGCAAATAATTGGCCACGAGATCATTTCCGGATATCAATTGATCCGCGCGTATTTTCTCAAGTGCACACCGCGCCACACCCCATGCGTTCTGAAATCGCAACTGCGGCGGCGCCAAATGCAGAGACAGTCCGCGCTCACAGCACCCATTATAGCACAACTCGGCACCATCTCCAACAACTATTTGCGGCAGTTGAACTGTTTCTCTTAGTTGTTTTAATTCCGCTGCCAGTTCCTCCAGTGAAATTGCACGATCCGGTGTCAGACGTTCCAGTTTTTCGCCATCTGCACGAAAAACAGCATTATATACTTGCTGCCGACGCGCATCCATAGCGCAACAGACAATCGCATTCATATGGGCCAGATTCCAGGCCATGGATTCTAATGTGGACACCCCTGTACAGGCTTTTTCCGCTCCCCATGCCAAACCTTTCACCGTAGAAATACCAATACGCAATCCCGTGAAGGAACCCGGTCCATTTGCAACGGCAAGGCAATCGATTTCCTCCAGTTTGACATTGCATCGTTTTAATAAATCTTCCGCCATCGGCATCAGCGTTGTGCTGTGGGTTAATCCGTTATTTTGGTAAGACTGTGCGATAAGAAATTCATCTTCACAAAGCGCCACACTGGCTGCCTTTGCAGACGATTCAAAGGCCAGAATTTTCACATCTCTACCCCCGTAATTGTAATGAAACGGCTATTGGGTGAAGTTCCATTTTTCAGATCAATTCGAATCACATCTCCGTCCATTGCGTCCTCAACAATTTCACTCCACTCCACTGCGCATACACCACCCCGACTGAGATAATCCTCCCAGCCGATGTCATACAGTTCATCAGACGACCCAAGGCGATACATATCAAAGTGAAACAGCGGCAACCGTCCATTGGGATATTCATTTACGATGGTAAAGGTCGGGCTGGTAACGCGCTCAGTAATTCCCAGACCTCGAGCAAGTCCCCGGGTGAATGCGGTTTTCCCCGCTCCAAGATCGCCAGTATAAGCAATCACTTCTCCCCCGTTCAGATGCTCTGCCAAGCGAGCTCCCAGCTGTTCCGTTTCCTCGGCACTTTCCGTTTGATAAGTCATAATCTCTCCTCCTGCGATCTTCTTCGCAGATTTCGCCTTAGTATAACACACCCGATGAATCTCTGCAAAATTTTACAGCCCCGCACTCCGTTCAACGCAACAAAAATCCCGTTATTCCTTTTCGATCCAGTTCGCCGCAGAACGAGGACGATGTGGAAGATTTGGATAGCGCTCTCCCTTTGGATAACCGACCATCAGTGCACAGCGCATGTTCGCCCCTTCTGGAATTCCAAGATACGCGCGAAGGTCTGGATCTGCATCTGCGATCTGCCGCAGATATCCTCCCCAGCAAGTACCCAAGCCAGCCTCATTCAGCTGCAGTTCCACAAGCGCCATAGCAAGCACCGGATCTGCCACCGGGTTTAACGCATCGTCCGGTGACCAGCCAATAATAACACAGGGAGCATCGCAAGTCAGCAGATTGGTTCCTGCCTTCTTGATTTTTATCAGTTCTTTTGCATTTCCCGTTCGCTCAGAAAACTCAAGTGCCATTTCCGTAACTTTTTCTGTTTCTTTCAGGCCATATAAGATTGTCCAGTGATGTTGATGTGCATTTTTCCCGCTGGGTGCGTATTCCGCAATATCAAGTGCCCGCTGGATCAGTTCCTTCTCTGGAGGCTCCGGCCGAAAGTGACGGACAGAACGACGGCTCAAAATCAGTTTTTCCGACTGCGTCTCAGGCGCAGGGCAAAAGCTTTCCCCAAAGGAAGGAGTAAGCGCAATTGCCTGTTTGGGGCAGGTGGCCTCGCAATGACCGCATTCAATGCAGCGGCGACGCTCTTTGATTTTTGGCGCTCCTTCTTCCATTGTCAAATATCCCATGGGACATAGCCGCACGCAGCTTCCGCAGCCAACACAGCGTTGATAATCAAAAGTAAGCATATAATTCTCCTATAAATCTCGTAATAACCAAGGTTCATGTTGCATCCGTTGTCCGGCCCAAATAGTCAAAGTAGTAAGCAACTAACAAATCAACACACTTTCCGTAGGTCTTCATTCCGTCCGTTTGACCATAGCTCTGCAAAAAGCCTTCATATACTGTGGATGAAACGCTTTCAGCAGCCTTCTCCAATGTGCTGTCAAAACTGTTCCAGTAGGCGTTATTTGCAGACAAGTCCGCGCGCACCTGCTGGTTGAGCGTAGAACTGATTTGCTGATAGGCCGAAGCATCCGCTGAGTAGAGTGCATTGCACAAGTGGATATAACCCAGAAGCGCGGATGAGTAATAATAGACCATGTTTCCGCTGCGCAGTCCAGCAAGAATGGCAACAAAATTGGCCTCATCTTCTCCTGCAATGTTGCGCTGATGCGCCATTTCATGAAGAATGGTGGATGGAATCAGGCATTGGGGCGAAACATCATTGATCAGTGTTTCTCCGGTAAACGGAAACAGAAAGCCTGTGAAATTCAGCCGACTCATAATGGGGCTGGACACCATCCTTTTGGGGGTATGTTCCGCCCCGGCAAGGAAGGGAAATTCCGCCTCAATTCCATCGTAGAGACCGCCGGTGGAAGAAAAAAGCGCATCCAAATCGGTGGTAAATACGCCATTTTCATCCCGCTCCACCTGATCGGAACTGTTATTCAGCGCCTGGGCAAAGGAAGCGCACAGCGTGGCAAGTTCCTGTGTGGTGGCGCCGCGAGTAGCAATACCGCTGAGATCCGAAAAATCATCCCCATAATAGTTCATTCCCCAAAGGACGGTATACCCACAATAGACAATCAAAACAGCGGACAGAAGTGCCAGCAACCTCCGCCCAAGGCGCAGGATACGGCCTCGATAGCGAATCAGCAGATAGATTGTCCGAACAAGGAAAAACAATACCGCCAGAATTGCGACAACCCAAATAACCTCAGACACAGCAAAGGGAAACAGGTCGCAGAATTTCGACACAGCCGTCTTATAAGGCGTCGTAATATGCTGGATCATCCAATTTATCAACGCTTTCTTTTCCTTGGCGAATTGAAAAGCCAGCAAAAACAATCCGGCACAGGCTGCGCAAATTGCAGGCGGCAGCAGAGTTCGCCAGGAACCTCGGTCTTCAAAAACGCGATGATCGCGAATATCGTCGTAAAGTGTTTTCATTAACTCTCCTCAGCAGAAACAACTGCATCCAGCACTGTGGCAACAACAGATCCAGCCTGGGATGCACCGCCACCGCCATTTTCGATAACCGAAACAAAGGCATAGGGATGCGCATCGTCCATGACAAATCCTACAAACCATGCATGGGGCGCAACATCACTGCCAACTTCAGCTGTGCCGGATTTCGCGCAAACTGCAAGACTGCCAAACTGTTCCTGGCCGTAGGTTTCCACCACGTCGTTGCGCATCATTTCCTGCAGTTGCTGACAGGTGGCAGAATTCCAGCCAATGTTGGATTTGTCCGTAGAAATAATTCCGGCCGGAAGTCCGCTTTGCGTTGTAACCTTGCTCAGCAGCCGCGGAGTAGCCGCAGTTCCGTTTTCGGCAATACACCCCATCAACGTCAGCATAGCTGCGGGATTTACAAGGTCGTTATATTGTCCGCAGCCGGACCAGCCTAATTCCAGAGAATTGTCTTCCGCAACATCAAAGCTTCCACTGGCACTTGTATACCCATTGATATCAACGCCGGAAAGCAAGCCTGCCTGTTCAACATAACGCTGCAAGGTGGTGCCTCCCAGCTGCAGGGCCAGTGTGGCAAAAGCGCAGTTGCAGCTGTGTGCCAGTGCTCCCGCAAAATCCAGATCTCCATGTGCAGAGGTGCAGGTAATTTTGCCGCCGCCATATTCCAGCGATCCGGTGCAGTGGAACGTAAAGTTGGCGGTATCCAGATTTTCAATTGCAGCTGCAGCCGTAATAACCTTGAATGTTGAGCCAGGCGTGAAGGTAGAGGAAAGGAAGCGGTTCATATAGGCACCATTGTAGTCGCTGTCGCCGTTGGCGACTGCCTCTACTTCATCCTCATTTTCCGGATCATAAGACGGGGTTGAAACCATGCAGACGATTTCTCCGGTTTTGTAATTATAAACTGCAACCGTACCGGAACGGCCATTTAACGCCTGATAGGCAGTTTCATTTACGCTGGCATTGACCGAAAGATACAGATTATTGCCAGTACTGGACAGACCGGTAATCAAATTGTAGCTGACTAATTTATCTGCAAACAGCTTGCGTGCTCCCGTGGCAATATTGCCCTGCAAATCACCAATAAGATGAAGCGTAGATGTGCGCAACAGTGCATTATCTCCATAGCTTTGATTGGCGCAATCAAAGAGCAACGTCCCTGTGGAGTCATAGATCTTTCCGCTGGTCAATCTGCCGCTGGAATAAGCGGCCTGGTTTACAGGGGAGGATGCCCATTTTCGTCCATTCATTCCATAGAGTACGCAGAACAAAATCGTTCCTGCCGCCAATAGCAAACTGAAAATCAGGACAAAAATGGTGCGGTGCTTCAGTTGTTTCATTTTTTATCATCCTCATCCCAGTTAAAATAGTCTTGCCAATTATCTGCATCTCCGGCAGAAGCATCATCCTCCAGTGAAAAATCAAATGCATCAGAGTCCTGCGTGTCTGCAAGTGTGCGGCGGATCAAATCGGTCACATCATCCGAAATCGGTGGTTCATCGATTGCTGCACCCATACGGCGTGTCGGTTCTTCACGATCAAGGTAGGATGCAACTCTTGTATCCGAGAAGTTCTCGTCATAATTTTCATCGTATGTGTCCATCTCATAATCGTCGACTTCTCTCTTCTGTCGCACACGCTGCTGTTCTGCCCGAACATCCTTTTTACTTGGCAATCGAATGGCTAATCCGGCATTTTGTCTTGTGTCCGCCGCTTTGATATAGGCAAGCAATCCCCAGCAACAGATCATACTACTGCCACCCATGGATACAAAGGGGAAGGTCACACCGGTAAGGGGAAGCAAATCGACCGAGCCAAACACATTCAGCATGGTTTGCACCACAAACAACATTGCTGTGGAACATGCCGCGATGACATAAAACGTTGACCGGGCGTTTGCCGCCGATTTCACCGCAAAAACGGCAAGAATAATGATTACTGCAACCGCACACAGTGCCACCAGCAGTCCCAATTCATCGCTGACAACGCCAAAGACCAAATCTGTATTTGCTGCGGCAATATTCTTCAGCCATCCGTTTCCTACGCCATGGCCAAACAATCCTCCTCCGGCGATGGCCGACATCGTGCGTGTCTGCTGATAACCAAGGTCCGCAGTGTCGCTCCATGCATGGAGAAAAATGCTGAAACGGCGCGCTATGTACGGTTTAAATTTTATGATAATAAATCCGCCAAACACCGCCGCAGAGCCCATGAAAGCTACGCTCGGAAGATCGCCGGATCGCAGGAAAGCGATTGCGAGGAAGGTGGCAAAAAAGATCAGCGCTGTTCCAAAGTCACTCATCAAGCCAAGACAACCAACGCAGAAGGCGGAAAACAAAAGCGTGAAAATCAGATTGCGGCGGCTGAACATTCGATCCAGTGTTGTCGATCCAACCAGAATAAAGGCAAGCTTCACAATTTCCGACGGCTGGAACGAGATCGGCCCCAGTCTAACCCAGTTTTTTGCGCCAAACAGGCGGCTGCCCAATACCAGATTAAATGCCAGCATACCAATTGCAAGCAGTGCCACCGGCCAACGAAGTTTCTTTGCCTGCGTCAGATTCCGCAAAACCAACGACAGAAGGAAGAAGAACATCAGTCCCATTCCCATGCAGATCAACTGTTTATAAAGGTCTCCCGGCTTTTTGTTCGCCGTAACCGTCATGCACAGAGAGGTTAGAAAAAAAGCTAACGTTTCAATTTCAAAGCCAGTGCGCCGCATAATCCGGTAAAACGTGTAAATCAACCACATGATCGCGCAAAGCACTGCAAACGTAACTACGATTTTAATTCCCGCATCCGCCGCATAGGCCATAAGAAGTTCCGTGCAAAGAATTGCCTGAATAAGCGTAAGCAAAAGCAAATTAAGCCCCGGCGAAACTGACCGCCCGGGTTTTGTGCGGCGCTTGGCCTGAGCCAACTCCTCCGCTGCGGTGAGGGCAGTAAACGTCACCTTTACTCCGCCCATGCTGATCTCATCGCCGTCATGAACCGGCACATGTTCCTGATCAAACACTTCCCGCCCGTTGACGGTAAGTTCATTCTTTGTAAGGGCGTAAACGCTCCAATTGCCTCGTTCATCCCGCAGAAAAGCCGCATGATTTCGGGAAACCGTAGGAGAATTCAGCACAACATCATTGCGCCTGGAACGGCCAACCGTGTTCTCCCAGTGGTGGAATTCACCATAATCTCCATTGGGAAGCGTAAGCCGTCCCCAAATCTCTCGCTCAATCCGGCCGCGAAGCAAGCTCTTTGTGCACCGGACAATCAGCCAAATACAAAGCAGCGGCAAAATCAGGCGCAAAATAACCGCAATCACCTGAACGATTGGTGAGCTGTTATTGGCTCCAAAAACATTTAATGCATCCTGTATTGAAGAAAGATTCATCGAGAACCTCCTATAATAAAAATCCGTTTATATCATACCACATTTCGTGGCAAAAAAAAGGAGCAAACCGTGAATTTTAAGAAGATATCCATCTTTCCCATCGAACTTGACAATATTTTTATGCAAACAGCAAATAACGAAAATCGGCTGCAAACGCAATAAAATTGCGCTTGCAGCCGATTTTTATGTATCGATTTCATCCGTTTCAATCAGGAATCGAACACTGCCTGTCATTCCCTCTGTCAGGCCGGCAAAGTTATCATATGTCCTATCCGCTTCCTTCAGTGCCTTCAACCGCTGAATCAATCGGGTAAGATCATCCCCGGTCAGCCGACTCAGTGATTGGATTCCTTCTTCATCAAAAGTCTTCATCCCGTCAGCCAGAGAATCGCCAGCCTCTGTAATGGTGCTGAATCCACCGGAAATCGCCGTTCCGGCTGTAGTCAAGGCACTTGCTCCCTGTTTCAGCTGCGCAGCACCTTCTGCAAGCTGGCTTACCGCAGATGCATATTGGAAAAAGCCATCTTGCAGCATCTGGCTTCCAGAGGATAAGATTTGCATGTTGCTCTGAAACATGGAGATGTGCTCCGTCAATTGCAGTAATCCTGCGGCATTTGCACGCAGCATTGCAATCTGCGCCTGAAGATCTTCTTCGGTCTGCGTCACCGTATTGATCAGCTCAGAACAATCCATTTCCGGTTTCGCTGGCATATTCTCCAGTGCAGTCTTTGCCGTTTCCACTTCCTGCCGCACGGTTTCATCCACACCGGAAAGATCGATCCGGTTCAGCGCTGCCAATGCCGTTTCCGTCTGGGCCGCAACATCCGAATTATATTGATCAATCTGGCTTAGAACGGTTTGCATCTGCGCCAGAACAGTCTGCAGGGTCGCGGCATCCGTCTGAATCCGTTCGGACGCAAGACGGATAGAATCGTCGATTCCACTTAAATCAAGCGCACCCAAACCATCGTTCATTTTTTGCAAACCAATGCTTAAGGTATCTAAGCCATCTGTTATGGAGCTGCTCTGTCCGCTCAATGCTGCCAATCCGTCTGAAAGCTGGCCTGTTCCCTGGGCAAGCGCATCCGCCCCATACAGATATTGCTGCAAATAGCCTTGGAATTCAGACAGGCCATCCCGGAATTGTCCGGTTGCTCCAACCAACGCTTCGGAAGCATCACTCAGTTTTTCCATGTTCTCCTGCAACTCATCAATACTGTCTATGTCATCCAGATCCAGTTCAGAGAATACTCCCGTGGAAAAGATTGTTGCAGTAAAATCAAGCTCAAATTCCGTTACATCTGCAGAAACTTCCACATACTCCGGAAGATCTATGTCGTCTAAGTCAGCCTCATAGCTCTCCAATTCCAACGACTCTTTCCACCCCGGAAAAGCAATTCCTACTGCCAGAGCTGTGTCACCCATACGCATCAACTTGCCATTCGTTACGGTAACATTGCGGAATTTTGTGCTGTCTAAGGTAGCCACTGTCATTGCAGAAAACGGAACGCACACTTCATAGTCTGCTTCATCTATTGTGACCGTCCTGGTTGCGGTATTCTGATAGTCGAACCGAAGCGTCACATGTCCGCTTTTCCCCGCAAGGGCATCCGCAGCAATTTCTTTTCCGTCCAGATAATAGGTTATTTGAACTCCAACCGGAAGTTCCTGATTCGTTTTCCCTTCGTATTGAATATCTTCTCCATGATTTTCCCAGGTCAAGGTACCGTCTGCACTTTGTGTAAATTCTTCGTCTCCTTCCGTATTTTTGATGTCTATGAGCCTGCTTTTGTCCAACACTCGGTCGGCCGTCCCCAACTCACGCAGCGCAGTTTCCACCGTCACCTCTCTGGGCGATCCGTCTGCATTCGCCTGAATATAAACCGTTTCTTCCTTTTCTCCTGTTCCAGCGATTGCCGAAGCCGGAGCAACCAGAGAAATTACAGTCAGAGTCGACAAAACAATTGCACCAATACGATAACAAACCTGTTTTCTGTCCTTCATTTTATCACGCTCCTTATCACTCTACATTTTTCAGTGCCTCATTCATCGGAACACGCTTGATTCTCCTCAATTCCATCACGGCTACCACTGCGTATGAACCAAACCCAAGCCCGATCATTTTCCAGTAGATTGCAGAATCTACCCAAAACGGAATCCATCCACTCATCATCTCCAGCATTACTGCCCGGAAAAGGAAAATCATAATCCAGGTTTCAATCGGTAAACTGAGCAGCAACAAGACGGCAACCACAATTGACGTAGAAAGAATGTACAATCGGCCAATTTCACCATCGGTATAACCAAGAATTTTTGCCATAGAAATTGATTGCGCATTCTTCTCAATGGTCAGCTTACTCAGCAGATAGATCAGCACCACGAAAATCAGAACAGCAAACCCATCCACCAGAATCATCATGTTCCCCATGCTGACATCAAGCTGGCGAGACACCTTTGTCAATGCATCCAGATCAATCACCGATCCGATATATTTTTCATCAATATCCGTGATCTTGCTTGCAGAAAAATATCCGCAATAATAACCGTGCCCTAGCTCAAACGTTGTATTCAAGCTTTCCCGGTTCATAAAGACGCACAAAGCACCCTCATACGGATAGATGGAATCAATCTGGAATGTGTATGTTTTGTCTTCATATTCTTCTTTCAGCTCAATGGTATCTCCGGGTGCTAAGCTAAATTTATCCGCATAGGCTTTGGAAACGGATATTCCATCTGATTCTAACGAGATATACTTACTATCGTTTTCAACCCCATAGAGAAGAACATCCTCGGCCGGATACCGATCTCCCAGTGTGCGCAGAGAATATGCACTAAAAACCTCTGCATCTTCATTCTCTGTTTCCACCGCCGATTGAAACTGCAGTGCAGCAATCAGATTTTCCAACTTATGATCCTCTCTTGTCAGTTCAAGGGGAACCTGGAGCATATATTGATAATTCGCCAGCAGATTATTGCTTAATGTGTCCTGATAGTGTGATAACACAGGCGGAAAAATCAGACCAAACATTAACAGCAGGTTTGCAAATAAAATTCCAACGGCCAAAACCACATAACTGCCTGCATTCTGAAAAATCACCCGAAGCCGGAAGCGATGGAAAAACCTCATCTTTTCCGGTAAATGCATGGCACGACGCCTATTTTTCCTGCTCAGGTCCCGCCGTAAAAATTTCAACGGAGACAAGGTCATTTTCCGCCACAAAATAGTAAATGTAATGGACAGCATCAGCAAAATCGGAACCACTGTGGTAAGAAGAAACGCTTCTCCGTTCCAAACGGTAACATAGGTTGTCAAACTGTAACTGCCATAATATATGTCTGCGCATACATTCTTCATTGCAGTGTAGCCGATCAGATTCCCAATCAACGCACTGATCAGTGTCACCAGCATAGGAACTGCCATATAGTGCCGCACCAGTTCACCTTTTGTAAAACCGGAGGCCCGCAATGTTCCGATTACATTTGCTTCTTTTGTAATCGTGTTGTTGATTGTAATGCCAAAGACAAACGCCATAATTACGATAACAATATAAAGCAATGCAATCATCATGGTACGGTCTCCGCCCAGATCATCACCGGCAAATTTTATTGCCTGGTTTTGATAGCGGGGAATAAAGCTTTCTAACTTAACCTCGTCTGCCAGAGCCTTCATCAATTCTTCGCTGCGGTCGTTTTCCTCCGCTTCATCTGCAACTGCTGTGTCGTATGTCCAGGCATAGCACCAGTTGATATAATCCGCGTTTAACGCGTCAAATTCTTCCTGCACAACCACAGCAACGCCAAATTGGACCGAGTCAAACATGCTGTCGTTATTGTTCTGAAACAGTGCACTATAATCTGGCAGAGCGATCAGACCGGTAACACTCCACGTTTTGTTTCCGTCACTGCTGGTAATTGTATCTCCTATGGAAAGCTGATTATTATCTGCATACATCCGGTCAATCGCAATCTCACCGGCCGATGTTGGCATCGCCCCTTGCATAAGGCATGCCTGATTTACCTCTGTGCGCTGGGAAAAAATGCGCATGGTGCGATTATCCGCCAATGGCTGTTCCACATAATTGAGATCGTAAACCGCGACGCCCTGTTCTTCAATTGCTTTTCGCTGTGCGCGATTTAATTTCTTTGCCGTGGTAAAATGACCGGCTTCCACATGATAGCGATCAAAACTCTCGTTGTATGCCTGAATCATACTGCCTGCAGCAACCAAATATCCGGAAACAAAGCTGATTGTTAAGGTCAGCATCAGAAAAATAACCAGATACTTTCCGATTTCTTCTCTCAATTCCCGAATGATCCTGCGCCGCAGTGGATTTTTACGCTTCATCACCACTCTAATTCCTCCGCTGGAACTTTTTTCGAATTGATCTCGTCACTTCGGATTCTGCCATCTCTCATGCGGATCACCCGATCTGCCATAAGACGGATTGCATCGTTGTGAGTTACCATAACAACTGTGTTCCCATACTTCTGGTTTACGGTTTCAATCAATTTCAAAATTTCTTTGCTTGTCTGGTAGTCCAAAGCACCGGTTGGTTCGTCGCAAAGAAGAATATCCGGATTTTTCACAATCGCTCTGCCAATGGCTGTGCGCTGCTGCTGTCCGCCAGATAACTGATTCGGCAACTTTCGCTGATGCTCGAACAAACCCAATGTCTGCAAAAGCTCGTCCACATCCAGCGGATTCCGGCTGAGATAGGCGCCCACTTCAATGTTCTCTCGAACGGTCAAATTGGGGATCAGGTTATACATCTGAAAAATATAGCCCAGGTGACGGCGGCGGTAAGCCGTCAGCTTTTTTTCCTTCATCTCCCCCATTTGTTCTCCATCGATACTGATTTCACCGGAGTCAGCCTCGTCAATTCCACCCAAAATATTTAACAGCGTTGATTTTCCAGATCCAGATGGCCCCAGCAACACACAAAATTCTCCTTTTTCAATTTGCAAATTGATTCCATGCAGCACTTCAATTCTGTTTTCTCCCTGTCCAAAGGATTTTTGAATCTGATGTACCTCAATAAACATTACAAATCGCCTCTTATTCCGTTCACTTTCGTTCGATTTAATATCCAGTTAGTTTTCACTAACCAAGTATGCCATATCTCCTTATGAAAATCAAGTGTCACCCTGCAATATTTTCAAGCGTCCTCTTTTTTTCGTATCTGTTGCCATAAAAAGTGCGCTCAGTTTTATTCTGAGCGCACCGTTTTAGTAACTTCTATGTTTTTTCAAAGATATTAAAGCAAGGAAAGGATATCTTCTGTAATCTGTTTGGGCGTCAGGCGATTGTCCTGCATAACATCGTCCGCATGGAATCGATCAAGAAATTGCTTGCGGATTCCGTAATTCAACACCTTCATGTTGGAATTTCCGTAATAGCGCGCCACCTTTTCTCCCCAGCCGCCGTCTAAATATCCGTCCTCCAATGTGACAACAACACTATGCTCCTTCTTCAACTGTTCCAGAAGCTCCGTGTCCAGACCGGTAATATAGTAAGGATTGATCATCGTTGGCTGCACTCCAGTGGCCGTGGCAATCGATTCGGCTACAGCCTGTCCAAGGCTGTAAAATCCACCTAAACCCATCACGGCAACCCGGCTACCTTTTTGTTTTACCTCGTAGCGATTCAGCTGCCCAAAATCTTTTGTGACCTGTTGATGATCTGAAATCATCTTTCCTCCAGGCAGTTTGATTGCTACCGGATGTTCTCTCTGTTCCATACTCCAGTCCAACATGGCCAAATATTCCTCTTTTGTTGTTGGCGCCAAATATACCAGGTTGGGAATATTGGATAGCATCGGAATATCCTGCAGTCCCAAATGGGTTACATCGTTCATGCCATAGACAGAGCCCCAGAAGGTCACAATCGTCGCAGGACTATTATTGATGCACAAATCCTGAGAAATCTGGTCATAGGCGCGCTGCACAAACGTACTGTACACGCCGTAGACCGGTTTTCCCCCATTGGCTGCAATGCCGCTGGCCAAGGCGACCGCAGTTTCCTCTGCAATGCCCACATCTACGAACTGCGCTCCTGCTTCCTGTCGTTTGTCTGCCGTAAAGCCCATTACAGCGGGTGTTGCCGAGGTAATCGCCACAACGGCCGGATCTTCCTTCATTTTCTTTAATAAATATTCTGCCGTGACGCTGGAATAATCTTCAGAATCATCTTCAAAAAGCGCTTTCCCCGTCTCGATATCAAAGGGAACGCAATAATGCCATTCTTCCTTGTTTTGCTCTGCCGGAGCGTAGCCTTTCCCCTTTTGCGTGCTGATATGAATAACAACCGGTTTATTGCTGTCCTTCACCTGTTGCATCGCCTCAATGACCGCCGCAACATCATTCCCCTGTGCAACATACAAATAATCCAGTCCCATGGCACGGAACAAATTGCATTCCGCCTGACCGTTGCTCTCCCTCAGCAACTGAAGGTTTTGATAAAGACCGCCGTGGTTTTCTGCAATGGACATTTCGTTGTCATTTACCACGATGATGAAATTGCTGCCTAATTCTGCCGCAAAATCCAAGCCCTCCAGCGCTTCTCCCCCGCTAAGAGAACCATCGCCAATAACTGCGATTACATTTCCGCACTCTCCCTTCAGGTCGCGCGCTTTTGCCAAACCTGCCGCCAAACTGACAGAAGTGGAGGTATGACCCACGGTAAAGAAATCATGTTCGCTTTCTTGCGGGCAGCTATATCCGGTCACATCGTCATAATGTTCCTTGTACAGATACGCATCCTTGCGTCCGGTCAGCATCTTATGAGGATAGCTTTGATGGGAGACATCGTATACAATCTTATCTCTTGGGGAATCAAAAACATAATGAAGCGCAATGGTCACCTCAACCATACCAAAATTGGGGCCAAAATGGCCTCCATGTCTGCTGGCGCGAAGCAGCAACGCGTGGCGCATTTCCTCCGCCAACATTGGAAGTTCTGTGATTTCAAGCTTTTTTACGTCCTCAGGTCCGTTGATGTGTTCCAAATACATTGTCGTCACTCCTTGTCCTCTGTGGGTGTCCAATCCAGTACCCCGGTTTCAACTGCCACTTTATAACGAGAAATCTTATATTGCAGGCGCGCAATTGTAGTTTCAAGTTTTTCTTTTTGCTGCTCCAGGTTTTCCAATTGCTCTGACAGCAACTGCAGCCGTGCTCCGAAGGTTTCATCCCCCTGCTGAAACAGCCGCAGATATTCAATCAGTGCCTCTACGGAAACACCTGCAGAGCGCATACACACGGTATGCTCCACCCAATTCAGGTCCTCTTCCTGATAATTTCTCACTCCTCCGGACGTGCGCGTGACCGGCGGGATCAATCCTATCCGCTCATAGTAACGAAGCGTATCCTGTGATATGCCGAACTTTTCACTCACCTCATGAATCGTCATTTTCTCACCGCCTTTGTTTGTGGCAACACTATAACACCTGGAGTACACTCCAAGTCAAGTTATTTTTTTCAAAAATGCAAATGCAGATGGATTTTAAACACTGCCTCCCTTTTCAGGGCAGAAAAAAAAACACCGCACTTCCGTGCGGTGTTTTCCAGCGTTGATTTTCATCAACCTATTTGGAGCTACTGGTCAGAATCGAACTGACAACCTTCTCATTACGAGTGAGATGCTCTGCCATTGAGCCACAGTAGCACTCAAGCTTTGATATTTTATCACAGTTACATTTTTTCGTCAAGACTTCCGATGCAGATTCTCTCATTTGTTTTGCAAAGAAGGATCCTCGCAGAAGCTCAATAAAACTTGCACCAGAAAAACATATTTTTCTCTTGCTTTTATGCTGAAAATCTGTTACAATAACGGGCGATGCGTAGTTTGCTGATATCTTAAAGCGAGGAGGTTTGGCAAATGGCTAAGTGTGAATTTTGTGACAAGGACATCAAGTTCGGCATTCAGGTTTCTCATTCCCATCGTCGTTCCAATCGGACTTGGAAGCCCAATGTGAAGCGCGTTAAGGCAATCGTGAATGGCACTCCCACTCATGTGAATGTCTGCACAAGATGCCTCCGTTCCGGTAAGGTCACCCGTGCTGTCTGATTTTATCAGATTGAACACGAACAAATTACCCCGTACCGCTTATGCGATACGGGGATTTTGTTTTATTCACTCCCATAACGTAAATGCACTTCAAACGTACATGGAAAGAGGCAGTATCTGAAGTTTCAGATACTGCCTCTTTTTATACATTTCCCTGTGGAATACAACCGCACACAGTTCCGTCTTTAAAACTGGAATGTATTTGCAAGCGTTTCCCACTTCTGATCTTTGTCCGACAGATTGAGGGGTGTTCCATCTTCCAGCGTGTATCCCTCTGCAGAGCAGCTGCCCTTGTACTCGCCCACCAACTGAGGCCACTCGATACCGATGGCGGGGTCATTCCACGCCAGACCGCCCTCATCGCCAGGATGATAGAAATCTGTCACCTTATAGCAGAACTCTGCCTCATCGCTGAGCACAAGGAATCCATGGGCAAAGCCTTCGGAGATATAGAACTGCTTCTTATTCTCTTCCGTCAGCTCTACACCAAACCACTTTCCGTAGGTCTCCGATCCGGAACGCAAGTCGACAGCCACATCAAACACGCTGCCTTTAATCACGCGCACCAGCTTGCCCTGTGGGAACTGCTTCTGGAAATGCAAACCGCGGAGGACACCCTTGGTGGACATGCTCTGATTGTCCTGCACAAACACCATATCAAGGCCAAATTCATGCATGTCGTTCTGGTTGTAGGTTTCCATAAAATACCCACGGCTGTCACCATGAACAGCGGGTTCAATCACATACAGCCCCTCAATCGGTGCTTTCGTCACTTTAATCTGAGCCATTATTGATTCACTCCAATTTCCACAAGATAGCGATGCAACGCGTCCTTCCACTCCGGCAGAGGTTGGAAACCATTTTTCGTCAACTTTGTCTTATCCAACCGACTGTTGAAGGGGCGTGCCGCTTTGGACAGCCCGTACTCTTCCGTTGTAACAGGGCTAACGTTTACCTTCGCACCCGCCTGGCGGAAAATTTCGCAGGCAAAATCATACCAGGAAATGTATCCACCCTCATTGGTAGCATGGTAATAACCATAGCGATCTGTGACAATCATATCTACCAGAAGTCGGGCCAGATCAAGGGTGTACGTCGGCGTGCCAATCTGATCGCTAACTACCCGAAGGCTATCATGGGTCTGACTCAGCTTCAGCATGGTCTTGATAAAGTTGTTTCCATTTAAGCCAAACACCCAGGCAATACGGACAATGAAATATTTGCTCAGAATGGAACTGACCGCCAACTCGCCGTCCAGTTTGGTCTGGCCATACACGTTCAGCGGCTTATAATCCTTGCAGTCCGGCTGCCATGGCTCTGTTCCCTGTCCATCAAAGACATAATCTGTGGAAAGATAGAGCATTTTGCAGTCTAACTCTTTGCAGATCAACGCAATATTCCGAGTGCCATCTACATTGATTGCGTGTACTTTTTCCTGCTTGTCCTCATCCTCTGCCAGATCCACTGCTGTCCATGCGGCGCAATGAATCACAGCATCCGGACAAACCTCTGTCAGAACTTTACGAACTGCCTCGGCATCGGTAATGTCCATCGATACATAGGGCATCGTGGTAACTGCACTTCCATCCTGAATGCCACTGTATTCCGGAGCAAGATCTGTACCAACGCCCTCATAGCCACGCTTTGCCAGCTCGTTCATGACATCATGCCCCAACTGACCGGCAACTCCAGTGACAAAGACCTTCATTATGCCTTCTCCTCTGCGTCCGCCAGGCGTTCGCCATACATCTTCTGGAAGTAATTCTGATACTCGCCGGAAATGATGTTCTCCCACCACGGTTTATTATCCAGATACCACTGAATGGTCTTTTTAATGCCGTCCTTGAACATGGTTTCCGGCAGCCAGCCCAGCTCATTATGGATAAAGGTAGGATCGATTGCATAGCGCATATCGTGACCTTTGCGGTCGGTAACATGAGTGATCAGGCTCTCCGGCTTGCCCAGTGCCTCGCAAATGATTTTGACAATATCGATGTTCTTCATCTCATTGTGACCGCCGATATTGTATACCTCACCGACACGGCCCTTACGGATGATAAGGTCAATTGCCTTGCAGTGATCCTCCACATAGAGCCAATCGCGGACATTCAATCCCTCACCGTAGACAGGCAGAGGCTTATCTGCCAAAGCGTTGGCAATCATCAGGGGAATGAGCTTCTCCGGGAACTGGTAGGGGCCGTAGTTATTGGAGCAGCGAGAGATGGTCGTGGGCAGACCATAAGTGCGGTGATAAGCATTCACCAGCAGATCTGCACCTGCCTTGGAACTGCTGTAAGGGCTGGAGGTATGGAGCGGAGTCTGCTCTGTAAAGAACAGGTCGGGGCGATCCAGAGGCAGGTCACCATAAACCTCATCGGTGGACACCTGATGGTAACGCTCAATGCCATGCTTGCGGCAGGCATCCATCAGCACCTGGGTGCCCATGATGTTTGTCTGCAGGAAAATTCCAGGATTCTCAATGGAGCGATCCACGTGACTTTCTGCGGCAAAGTTTACAACAATATCCGGTTTCTCTTCTACAAAAAGCTGATCCATTGCATCACGATCGCAGATATCTGCCTTTACAAAGCGGAAGTTATCGTGCTTCATTGCTTCTTCCAGTGTTTCCAGATTGCCTGCATAGGTCAGCTTATCAACGCAGACAATCCGGTCTTCCGGATGCTCCTGCAACTGAAGATAGACAAAATTCGCGCCGATAAAACCGGCACCGCCGGTGACAATGATTGTTTTACCCATAATTAATACCGAACCTTTCCGGCAGCAACTCGCTTGAGATGCTCACCATAGGGAGATTTACCATACCGCTGTGCAGATTCCATCAGTGTGTCTTTTGTAATCCAGCCGTTGATATAAGCAATTTCTTCCGGAGCAGAGATTTCAATTGCCTGACGGTTTTGAATCATGCGCACGAAATCAGATGCATCCACCAAAGAATCCATTGTGCCAGTGTCAAGCCATGCGTAGCCGCGGCCCATGAGCTGAACATTCAAGGTTCCGTCTTCCAAATACATCCGATTCAAATCCGTGATTTCCAACTCACCACGGGCAGACGGTTTCACCTTCTTTGCGTACTCCACCACCCGCTTATCGTAGAAGTAAAGACCGGTAATGCAATAGTTGCTCTTGGGATGAGCCGGCTTTTCCTCTACCGAGATCGCTTTGCCGTTTTCATCAAATTCTACGATACCAAAGCGTTCCGGATCGTTTACATAATATCCGAAAATAGAGGCCTTGCCCTGCTCCGCATCGGCAGCAGCCTGGCGAAGCAAACGCGTAAAGCCATTGCCGTAGAAAATATTATCGCCCAGCACCATGGCGCAGCAGTCATCGCCAATAAACTCCTCGCCCAGCAAAAATGCCTGCGCCAGGCCATCCGGAGAAGGCTGAATCTTGTAACTCAGGTGCACTCCATACTGACTGCCATCTCCCAGCAAGCGCTCGAAGTTGGGCAAATCCGTAGGCGTGGAGATGATCAAAATATCCTGAATTCCCGCCAGCATCAATGTGGAGAGCGGATAATAGACCATCGGCTTATCATATACCGGAAGCAGCTGCTTGGATGTGACCATAGTCAGGGGATAGAGCCGTGTGCCAGAGCCGCCAGCCAAAATAATTCCCTTCATCTAATTTCCTCCTTTATATCGCCTGGAATGTAAAAACACTCGCAGGAAGATAAACTTTTTGTAAATAAGAGCAAGATGTAATGCTCGTTTTCCAACTAAATAACGATATCCCTTTGGGTTATCCGCAAGAACAATGGAGTAATCTGTTGCATAATGACGAAAGCGCCCCCATGCTGCAGTAAACTCCGGCCTCTGCGTTCCAGAAAACCCATGTTCCATCACCACCGGAAGCACATCAGCTGAAAATCCCTGCCGATAGCACTCCCGTAGGAAGGCATAATCTATACCATCCAAAAAGAGACGCTCATCGTAACGCACCTGACGAAACACATTCATACGCACTGCCATGCCGGAATTAAAGGCATAGCGGTCAGTTCCATCCGAAGCCATGCATTCCTCAGTAGTTTGATAAAAAGATGCATGTTGATTGGGACGAATTACCTGCGGTGAAACAATCTTTCCTCCTGCCTTCAAAACAGGAAAGAACAAACTCTTTTCTTTTTGGTCTGACGCAACTGCATGCAGACAGGAAAAATAATCCTCGGCTATGTCTGTATCATCATCAAATAGGGAAACGACACCATCAAACCCTTTATGGATTAAATCGTCAATGCAGGCATTATAGGCTTTTGCCAACCCAACATTCCCTGTTCCGCCCAGATAGTTCCAACCAAGCTCAGCGCATTTTTGCCGGTTATCTGTTATCGTCTCGCTGTTATCGTAGACCAAAATTTCTTTTGGTGCATCTTTCATCTTTCGCAGCGCCTGTGCTGTCTCTGTTTCGTAAACAGCACGATTATATACCACAAAAATTACTGCCAGATCCATGCTGCTCACCCTCTCCAGCGAATTCGAAGCAGCCGCAATCCCAATGACCAAAGTAATTTGGCCCGACAACGCAAGACAACCGGAAGCGCGCGCGTAGAAGTAGTGACATTCTCTCCGTGCAGACGATGCAACAGAAGAACCTCGTCCAGATAGATCACCTTTCCACAACACTCAGCTAATACGTTGATCCACTGATCGTATCCATAAATTTCCGGCAGAGGAAGCAGTTTCTTTTTGAACTCCTTTGTAAAAGCCATGCAACAGCCGCTCATACGCGGTTTGACAATATTGTGCCAGACTCCGGGGCCAATCGGGTAAATTTCAAAGAAATTTTTCTCTTGAGGATGTAACTCTGCATCCGTATGAACCGCATTATGTACGACAAGATCCGCCTTGCTTTCCCGCAACAGTTCCGCTATGTGATCCCGCTTTCCCGGCAACCAGACATCGTCCTGATCGGAGAGAAAAATATATTCTCCTCTGCACTTTTCGATTGCCAACGCAAAATTTGCTGTCACGCCGATCTGATGGTTGACGTAGACTTTCACCCGTGAATCACGCTGTTGAAATTGATGAAGAATCTTCAGCGAGTCATCTTCACATTTTTGATAAGCAACTATAATCTCATCTTCCGGTTTCAGTTGAACCAGGATGGACTCCAGTTGTTCTTCCAAATACTGTGCACCATTGTACACCGGCAACGCTACGGACACTACTTCAGTCATTGCAGCAAAATCCTTCAATTCTACATTTCTAATCTGGGATTATATCACACCAGATTACCTTTTTCAATGAAATCAGCCTTTTTTAACAGATTACTAAGAAGTTATCTGTTTTACTCAGATGGCGTCCAGCTTTCGTCTGGTCGCATCAAAATTCAGGCAGTGGGTCAAAACTGTGTCCCGGTCAATCTTGCCCTCCCGATACAACTGAAGCAGGCTGGCATCCATTGTACGCATCCCCTGAGCAGCACCAGCCTGAATTGCAGAATCGATCTGATGGGTTTTGCTCTCACGAATTAAATTGCGGATAGCGGGATTAACATACATAATTTCAAACACCGGAACCAAATGGCCATCTACGCCCGGCACGAGCTGCTGGGAAATGACGGCCTGCAAAACCATGGACAGCTGAAGGCGCACCTGCGCCTGCTGATTGGCTGGAAAGGAATCAATAATTCGGTCAATTGTATTCGCCGCTCCAGTAGTATGAAGACTGGAAAAAAGCAACTGCCCTGTTTCCGCTGCAGTCATTGCAACATCAATCGTCTCATGATCCCGCATTTCCCCCAGCAGAATCACATCCGGACTTTCACGCAAGGCAGAACGCAACGCCGAAAGATAGCTGGAGCAATCGCTGTAAATTTCCCGCTGACTGACAATGCATTGATCATGATGATGCACAAATTCTACCGGATCTTCCAGCGTGAGAATGTGCCCGGATCGCGTGTGGTTAATTCGGTCGAGAATACACGCCAAAGTAGTGCTCTTTCCGCTGCCGGCATGCCCTGTCACCAAAACAACTCCCTGTTGATATCGAGTGACCGCCATGACTTCATCCGGCAGGTTGAGCTCCTCCTGCGTCGGAATACCAAATCGAATCACCCGGATCACTGCTGCAAGACTGCCTCTTTGCCGGAATACGTTCACACGGAACCGTCCGATTCCACTGACCGAAAAAGAGAAATCATCATCTGTCTGATCCCGCTCCAAAACCGCAGGATTTCGGCCTGCCTGCTGATAGATGGTTCGTATCACTTGTTCCGTTTGGCTCGGCAGAAGTTTTCCCTGCTGTTCCATCCGCAGCTGTTTTCCGTTGATTTTCATTGTCAGCGGCAATCCGGCAACAATAAAAATATCAGACGTACCGTCTTGTACGGCCTGCTGTAAAATCTGAAGAAGTTCCATCTCATTCTCCTTAGTGAAACACCTCTAGCTGTGTATCCTCTTCCCATTGTGCTGTATTGATCCATGAAAGAATCGTATAGGATGGAACTGAATCTGCAAAATCCAGCTCCAATTCAATTGTCAGCGTTCTTGTGTTACCCACGCAGACGGTTGAAATTTTTTCCCCTTCCAGACTGCTCCCCTTCGGAAGATCATCCTGTGTCAATGCAGTTCCTTTCGTCTGTAACGCATCATCTACTTCTTTTAGCCATCGTTGCCCTGCATTTTCCAGATCTGTCCGTTCGGATACCTGCTGGGCATAGCGCTCCGCCATCGCCTTATCCGCCCGAACTGTGGCAACGCTCAGCACTGCCAGCACCGAAATGCATAGCACAACTACCGTAAAAAGCACAGCTACTGTACCTAGCCGCATCTGCCTGCGCTTCATTCCGAAATCACCTCCGATTGGTAACGATCCATCGTCAATGAATAGAGCAAATTCGCCTCGGAATAAACAGAAACCTCGCAGGTTTGCAGGTCCTCAGTATTTGTTTCTGTCCATGTCATCAGGTAAAGTCCTTGCTCCACGCAATGCAATTGCTCGTCAAAGGAGAGTGCTCTCTCTCCTTCTTCCCCACCTAGCACCTGTACCGCTTCATCCAGAGATTCTGTTCCATAAAAAGCCTCTTGTGCCGTACGACAAAGCTGGACAGCATTATTCAAGTCCTTTGCCTCCTGACTTATCCTCGCAGTTCCGGCATAGACCTGCATCAAAACACTGCAAATCAGAAGCAGGAGGACAACAAAGCACATCAGAAAGACTCCCTGAACTACCCAGCTTACGGATAAAGTCCGTCTTTTCTCTCTCATGGTTGCACCTCTCCGGTCTGAAAACTGACAAGGGTACTTCGCCCATCCAACTCCAACTGCAGCAGTCTCCGATTCACCCATTGAGCTGTGAATTCCTTCCCCTGTGCAATCACCTGCGCCTTTTCCGGATCTGCTGTCTTGCCGGATGCAGTCACTTCCTCCCGCAATGCACCATCCGCGCAATAAATCAGAAGATCATAGTCGCTTTCTTCCAAAGGCATGCGCAGGAGACTTCCGTTCTCTGTGTCTTCAATTTGAAGATTGATCCCGGCATTTGCAGATATCTGACTTTGCAAGTAAGCTAATGTCCCTCGCATCGCCTCATTCTGCTCTTTTGATGCACTCACATTCTGATAGAGTCTGCTTCCGCTGTAAGTCAGGAACATCACCGCACACAACAACATTGCATACAATGCAATCTGCATCCATTGGCACCATCTGCCTGCATTCCATCGTCTCATGCTCCTGCCCCCTGTTCATCTCCACGCACCAGCACAGTAACCTGAGGCAGAAGATTGGAGGAAAAAGCATCATAGCCTATAATGTAGGTCTCATGATCAATGATCAGCCCGTAGTACTTTTCCAGATAATCCAGATTGCTTGGATAGACTCCCTCAACGGAATAGCACTGCACTGCACTGCGAAGCACTGCCTCCTGAACGGATTGCGCACTCTGCTGTGCAAGATCCTGCTGAATTTTTCCCGGGAGAAACACTGCAAGAGCCGCCATTACAACAACCAGCGCCGCCCCGATGATCCAGCGCCTTGGTTTTGTGCTCATAGCCTCTCAACTCCCTTATCCCATTCCGCTGAGGATTCCCACCAGCGGCAGCATAATACTCAACAATGAAATTCCAACTGCTATTGTCAGCCCTCCGGTCAGAATCGGTTCTACCGCTTCTGCCACCTGCTGAATGCTCTGTTCTGCATCCTGTTCAGTATGACTGGCAAGTCGGTTCAAAGTTTCATCCAATCGTCCGCTTCTTGATGCGCTGATCAACAGCCTCTCTTCCAATGGATGAAATAAATGCTTGCCTTCCAGCGCCTGAGCAAGGGATTTTCCGTTTTGCAGCTCCTGACAGATGCTCTCTGCATCTCCTTTTAATCCGGGATGGTGCACCGTCTCGGCTGCATACCGCATTGCCGTATCCCCGTCCAATCCGCTGGCCAGAAATGCGGCCAGGATTTCCGTCATACCGGCAACCGCCATTTGCCGCATGATATTCCGTATCACCGGCAAATGCGTTCCCCATCTGGACAAAACAGCGCTGCCGCTTCTCGTTTTGCTCAACAGGCCACAGAATAGAACAATCGCTGAAATTCCCGCAACCAGCCAAAGACTGACACGGCTGATTGCAGAGGCAACCAAAATATAACGGTAAGAAGAAGCTGCCAGCGTTCCTGCCATAGACTGGTATACGTTCATAAACACAGGGAGAACAAATTCAACCAACAGCAATAACACACCGCACATCATAAACAAAAGAATCATCGGATAAAGCAGTGCCCTGTGCAGCATTTGATGCAGACTTTCCTGCCGCTCATAATAATCTGCAAGGCTGGTTAAAATCTCCTCTAATCGCCCTGCCATTTCACCGGCATAAATCATCTTTTTTGCGTACAGCGGGAACGCATCGCAGTGTTCCACAGCCTGTGCAAAACTATTTCCTTGTTCCATCTGCTCCGCAAGATTTTTTATTGCATTTGAAAAAGTCGGGCTGCTGTTCTCCTCCTGCAAAAGAACAATGGATTCTTCCGGAGCAACACCGGCTGCCAGCATCATTGCCATATTTCTGCAAAACACGCTGATCTCCAGCGACTTCAACTGTTGTTTCATGGCATGCTCCTCCTCAATAAGTATAACGGGTGGTATAATTCCCGTCATTCTCCAATGTTTGTGCTTCTGTTCCAGTTGACGCAAAGGTTATGTCTACTCGCTTCCAGGTGTCTCCTGTCACTTTGATTTCCACCGTCAGCCATCCCTGATCTTGAATGTAAATCCGGTTCCAAGCGTGATATAAGGCATCTTCACCGACATAACCGGTAATCAGCTGGCACGGAATATCCAGACTGCGCAGCATGGCAGCCGTCAGCGCCGCATAATCAAAACAAATCCCTGTTCCACTGGATAAAGTTTCATCCGGGTCAGGAAGGTAACCCTTTTCAACATTCTTTGCTTTCTCATAATCGTAGCTGATATGTTCTACCAGATAATCATAAATTGCACTTGCTACTGCAAGATCATCCTCACAATTTGTCGCCAATTGCCGTGCAACCGTTACACAATCAGAGCTTTCCGAATAGCTCACCATCACACTTGGCCGCAAAAACGGTTGGTATTCGTCCTGCATATCTGCTTCCACTGTCCTTGACCAAAGCTCTGCATACCGATCCTCTGCGATGTTTTCCATTACGCGAATGGTATAACTTCCATCGCCCATATTGAGCGGGTAAACAGACGGTGTGCCATCGTTGGGCAGATCATAATTATAGGTCATATCCTCCCGAATCATCTGAAGTTTTAGTCTGGACTCATTCACAACAGATAACGCAATATATCCCTGCCCCATCTCAGAAAGATCAATTCCCCCGCCGGGGATCTCCTCCGCCTGTTCCTCATGATAAGCTGCATCGTAAAATTCAGATACCACCCAAGTCTTGGTTTCTGCTTGCGTTGTCACTGGAGACTGCACTGTTGCATCTGTCTGTGCCACTCCGTTGCACCCGGACAGTAGCAACAGCACAGCCAATAAAAGAGGAGGCAAACTGCGATGTAACGTTCGATTCAACGCAGTTCCCTCCTTTTTACTCAATTGGTTCTATTATACTGTCTTTTTCCCCATATCGCAACCGTTGAAAACGGGACTTCGGATCAACCGAAGCCCCGTTCATGACAAGGATCAATTTTATTGAAGGACTGTATAACCCATCAGATATTCATCCACTTCCCGGGCAGCGCCGCGACCTTCTGCAACGCCCCATACCACCAGGGACTGACCGCGATGCATATCACCAGCCGTGAACACTTTTTCAACGCTCGTCTTGTAGTGTCCTGCCTCTGTCTTTACGTTGGTTCTGTTGTCGCGCTCCACGCCAAACGCCTCGGCCACATAATCCTGAGAGCCAAGGAATCCGGCCGCAATCAGCAGCAGATCGCAGGGCAGTTCTTCCTCAGATCCGGGAATCTCCACCATATTGGTGCGCCCGGTTTTTTCGTCCACCTGAGGCGTCAAATGCACAATCTTGACGGCCTTCAAATTGCCGTTTTCATCCGGAATATATTCCTTTACCGTAGTCTGATACAAACGGGGATCAGAGCCAAAAACAGCAATTGCCTCCTCATGTCCGTAATCCGTCTTGCAAACACGGGGCCACTGCGGCCACGGATTGTTGTCCGCCCGCTGATCCGGTGCCTTTGGCATCATTTCAATCGCCGTCACACTCTTACAGCCATGACGAATCGAAGTTCCGATACAGTCGTTGCCGGTATCACCACCGCCAACAATCACCACGTGCTTGTCTTTTGCCGAGATAAAGTTGCCATCCGTCAAATTAGAATCCAGCAAGCTCTTGGTCGTAGCCTTCAGGAAATCCACAGCGAAATAAATACCCTTGCATTCCTCTCGGCCGGGGCCAGACAAATTACGGGGATTGGATGCACCACAGCACAACACTACTGCATCAAACTCGTCCAGCAGAGTCTGTGCCGAAGTGGTATTGCCCACATCAGCATTAACCACAAAGGTGACGCCCTCTTGCTTCATCATATCTACGCGGCGCTGTACAACCTTTTTCTCCAGCTTCATATTCGGGATGCCATACATCAGCAAACCGCCTACACGATCGCTCCGCTCATAGACAGTGACCGAGTGACCTCTGTGATTCAGCTGATCTGCAACCGCCAATCCGGAAGGACCGCTTCCAACTACAGCCACCTTCTTGCCGGTACGCACCTCAGGAATACGAGGCGCAATGATGCCATGTTCATAGCCATATTCGACCAGGAACAATTCATTTTCCTTTACACTGACAGGAGATCCGTTCAAACCGCAAGTGCAGCCCGCTTCACACAAAGCCGGGCACACGCGGCTGGTGAACTCAGGGAAATTGCTTGTCTTCAGCAGTCGGCTCAGAGCATGGGAGTAATTCCCAGCATAAATCATATCGTTCCACTCAGGAATCAGATTGTGGAGCGGGCAGCCGGAAAAACCGGCCCCGCCCAGATTCATACCAGCCTGACAGAAGGGTACGCCGCAATCCATGCAGCGTGCGCCCTGTTTCCGTCGCTCATCCTCCGGCAGCATCGGATGAAATTCGTTATAGTTTTGAATGCGCTCCAAAGGTGCAATGGCAGGATTGCCCCGGCGCTCATATTCAAGAAATCCAGTTTTCTTACCCATGACAATCCCTCCTCTTACTGCTTCGTGCATGCATAAAATGCATCGATTTCAGCCTGCTCACGCGATACGCCTTTTTCCTCAAACTGCACAATTGTCTGCATCATGCGGCTATAGTCATGCGGCACAATCTTCTTAAAGCTGGGCAGATATTCCTCGAAGTGCTCCAAAATACGCTTGCCCAGAGGGGATCCCGTAGCATCTACGTGTTCCTGGATCAGGCTGCGCAGTTCTTCCATATCATACTTCTGGTTCACCGGCATCATAGACACCAGGGACTTATTCACCCGCATGTAGAGATCCCGGTCCTCATCCAGCACATAGGCAATGCCGCCGCTCATACCGGCAGCAAAGTTTTTGCCGGTCCGTCCCAAGACTACCACTCGGCCACCGGTCATATACTCGCAGCCATGATCTCCGGTGCCTTCTACCACTGCAATTGCGCCGGAATTTCGCACGCAGAAACGTTCACCGGCCACACCG
The DNA here is from genome assembly GCA_963597355.1 of bacterium. Taxonomy (GTDB): domain Bacteria; phylum Bacillota; class Clostridia; order Oscillospirales; family Oscillospiraceae; genus UMGS1766. Next base: position 65,968 of record CAVBPR010000013.1, read on the forward strand.
TTGATAAATGCCTTACCGGAGGTCGCTCCGTACAGTGCAACGTTACCAATGATAATATTATCTTCCGGCACAAACTTGCTGCCCTTGGGCGGATAGACAATAATCTTGCCTCCGGACAGGCCCTTGCCCATGTAGTCGTTGGAGTCGCCTTCCAGTTCCAGCGTCAGTCCCTTTGGAATGAATGCACCAAAGGACTGTCCGCCACCGCCGTAGCACTTCACTGTGTAGGTATCGTCTGCCAGAGTATTGCCGTACTGACGGGTAATCTCGCTTCCGAAAATGGTTCCCAGAGAACGATCCGTCGAAGTAACCTTCAGCTCAATATGCATCGGCTTGCCCTTCTTCAGCGCCTTGCCCATCTGCTCCAGCAAAACAGCTTCATCCAATGTCTTTTCCAGCTCGAAGTCATAGACGCGTTCCGGAATAAAGTGGTTTTCCAGACCGCTGTTCTGCCAGGGGTTATCCAGAATTCTGCTCAGATCAACCATAGCTGCCCGCTTGGTAACGCTGTGATCTCTCACCTTCAGCAAATCCGTGCGGCCCGTCAGCTCGGCAAGCGTACGTACGCCCAGCTTGGCCATGATTTCCCGCATCTCCTGTGCAATAAAGCGCATGAAGTTTTCAACATATTCCGGCTTTCCTTTGAAACGCTTGCGCAGTTCCGGGTTCTGGGTTGCAATGCCAACCGGGCAGGTATCCAGGTTGCACACCCGCATCATGACGCAGCCCATTGTCACCAGCGGCGCTGTGGCAAAGCCAAATTCTTCTGCGCCCAGCAGCGCTGCAATAACAACATCGCGACCGCTCATCAGCTTGCCGTCCGTCTCCAGGACGACGCGAGAACGCAAGTTGTTCTGGATCAATGTCTGATGCGTCTCTGCCAAGCCCAGCTCCCAGGGCAAACCTGCATTGTGAATGCTGGTTTTAGGTGCTGCACCGGTACCGCCGTCATATCCGGCGATCAGGATCACCTGTGCGCCAGCCTTAGCAACACCGGCAGCAATTGTACCAACGCCTGCTTCCGAGCAAAGCTTGACGGAAATACGCGCCTGACGGTTGGCGTTCTTCAGGTCATAAATCAACTGTGCCAAATCCTCGATGGAATAAATATCGTGGTGAGGCGGAGGGGAGATCAAACTCACGCCCGGCGTTGAATAACGCGTTTTCGCAATCCAGGGATACACCTTTTGTGCCGGCAAATGTCCGCCTTCACCGGGCTTTGCACCCTGAGCCATCTTGATCTGAATTTCGTTGGCCGACACCAGATACTCGCTGGTTACGCCAAAACGTCCGGAAGCTACCTGCTTGATTTGAGAGTTGCGCTCCGGATCTTTCAGCCGCTCCGGATTCTCGCCGCCTTCACCGGTGTTGGACTTGCCGCCCAGATGATTCATGGCAATTGCAAGGCACTCGTGTGCTTCCAGAGAGATGGAGCCATAACTCATTGCACCGGTCTTAAAGTGCTTGACAATGGAATCGACGCTTTCCACCTCATCAATAGGGATACCGCCGTCTTCTGCAAAGCAGAAATCCAGCAGGCCACGCAGGGTATGGGGTTTGTTCTCGTCGTCTACGAGCGCAGTATATTGCTTGAACAGCTCATAGCTGCCGGTTTGAGTTGCATGCTGCAGCAGATGAATCGTGGCAGGATTATACAGATGATCCTCTGCATTAGAGCCCTGACGGGATTTATGATCGCCGCGGCTATCCAGCGTAGTATCCACAGTCAAGCCAAGGGGATCAAAGCCCTTATTGTGGTTTTCATCCACAATCTCTTCAATTTCTTTCAGCCCGATTCCGCCAACTCTGGTCACAGTATTGGTGAAGTACTGATCCACCAGCTCCTGACTCAGACCTATGGCCTCGAAAATCTGAGCTCCACGATAAGACTGGAGCGTGGAAATACCCATCTTGGAGGCAATCTTCACAATGCCGTCCCGGACAGCGGTGCAGTAATCATTGATTGCTGCATTGTAGTCCTTGTCCAGCATACCGATTTGGATCAGCTCACCTACACACTCCAGCGCCAGATACGGGTTAATTGCCGTTGCACCATAACCCAGCAAAGTTGCAAAATGATGCACGTCGCGCGGCTCGGCAGACTCCAGAATCAGCGACAGAGCGGTACGCTTCTTTGTCCGAATCAGATAGTCCTCAATTGCAGAAACTGCCAGCAAAGAAGGAATTGCAACATGGTTTTCGTCCACACCCCGGTCGGACAGAATGATAATGTTCGCACCGTGACGGTATGCCTTATCCACTGCAACAAACAACTGCTCCAGAGCTTTCTTCAAGGGAGTGTTTTTATAATAGAGCATAGAAATGGTCTCTACCATAAAGCCCGGCTTCTTCATAGCACGGATCTTCAGCAGATCCACGCTGGTCAAAATGGGGTTTTCAATCTGCAGCGCGCGGCAGTTTCTTTCCCCTTCCTGAAGCAGGTTGCCTCCGGAACCAACATAAACTGTGGTATCCGTAACCACCTTTTCGCGGATTGCGTCAATGGGCGGATTGGTAACCTGAGCGAAAAGCTGTTTAAAATAATTGAACAGCGGCTGGTGGTTTTCACTCAGCACAGCAAGAGGAATATCGATTCCCATGGCCGCCGTCGCCTCTGCGCCATTCTGCGCCATAGGAAGAATCGCAGTTTTTACATCCTCATAGGTATAGCCAAACGCCTTATAGAGGCGGTCTCTCTGCTCCTGCGTATGGCTGGCAATTCCCTTGTTCGGAATCGACAGTTCGCTCAAGGCAACCAGATTCTGATCCAGCCATTCTCCGTAAGGCTGACGGCGTGCAAAGTGCTCCTTCAGTTCATCGTCATCAATCAGGCGCCCTGCAACAGTATCCACCAGCAGCATCTTACCCGGCTGCAGACGGGACTTCTTCACAACCTTTTCTGCCGGGAATTCCAATACGCCAACTTCAGATGCCAGAATTAACTGGTCATCTTCCGTGATGTAGTAGCGAGACGGACGCAAACCGTTACGATCCAGCACCGCACCAACCACATCACCGTCAGAGAACAGGATGGAAGCAGGACCATCCCATGGCTCCATCATTGTTGCGTAATAATGATAGAGATCCCGCTTTGCACGGCTCATCGTCTCGTCATTGCTCCACGGCTCAGGAATACATACCATAACAGCCAGCGGCAGCGGCATGCCGTTCATAACCATGAATTCCAAGGTGTTGTCCAGCATGGCAGAGTCGCTGCCCTCTGCATTGACCACGGGGAATACCTTGTCCAAATCGTCGGCGGACAAGTAGTCGGAAGACATCGTCTCTTCACGGGACAGCATGCGGTCTGCATTGCCACGAATGGTGTTGATTTCGCCGTTATGCAGAATGAAACGGTTGGGATGTGCGCGCTCCCAGCTTGGATTCGTGTTTGTGGAGAAACGGGAATGCACCATGGCGATTGCAGACTCATAGTCAGAATCCTGCAGATCCGGGTAGAATTTCCGCAGCTGCCCCACCAGGAACATGCCCTTATACACAACCGTACGGCTGGAACATGACACCACATAGGTATTATCGTTCGACTGTTCGAACTCACGGCGTGCCACATACAGGCGGCGATCAAAGTCCAATCCGCGAGACAGATTCCGCGGACGTTCTACAAAGCCCTGCTCAATGTAAGGCATGCAGGACAGTGCCTTTTGGCCCAGAGTATCCGGCTCAATGGGAACTTTGCGCCAACCGAGGAACTTCATCCCCTCTTTTTCCACAATGATTTCGAACATTTTCTTGGCCTGATTCCGGCGAAGCGTATCCTGCGGAAAGAAGAACATACCAATGCCGTAATCTCTTTCGCCGCCAAGTTGAATACCGGCCTCTGCCGTTACGCGGGAGAAGAAGCGATGGGAAATCTGGAGCAGAATACCAACGCCATCGCCGGTTTCACCGGCAGCATCCTTACCGGCACGGTGTTCCAGTTTTTCCACGATTTTCAGTGCATTGTCTACGGTTGTGTGGGTCTTGCGTCCCTTGATGTCCACCACACAGCCAATGCCGCAGGCGTCATGCTCGAAACAAGGATTATACAACCCCCGCTGTCGGCCACCATCCATTCTAATATCTTCCATAGTGTATTCCCCTTTCCCAAATAGAACAATGCCTCAATAGGGTACAGCAAATACCGAGGGCAAAAATACTCGCTCCCGTTGCTGCCTCCCCATTGAGGCATTTCATTTTGTTGTAAGATTGATTACTTTGACAGCAGCTGCTCAATGCGGGCAACTGCCTCTTTTGTAGCTTCTGCATCGCCAAATGCGGTCAGGCGAATATAGCCTTCACCGCTGGGGCCAAAGCCCGCTCCGGGAGTTGTGATTACATTTGCCTGCTCCAGCAACAGAGTGAAGAATTCCCATGAACCCATTCCGTCCGGTGTCTTGCACCAAATGTAAGGGCTGTTTACTGCTCCGTAGACAGACAGGCCACACTTGCGAAGCCCCTCCATGATCACCTTTGCATTTGCCTGATAGTAGGCGATATTTTCCTCAACCTGCGCCTTACCCTCTTCAGTATAGATCGCAGCGGCGCCCTTCTGAATGATGTAGGATGCGCCGTTGAACTTTGTTGTCTGGCGGCGATTCCACATTGCGTTCAGGCTTGCACCCTCCCGCACCAGTGCCTTCGGAACCACAGTATATCCGCAACGGGCACCGGTAAATCCAGCCGTTTTGGAGAAAGACCGGAATTCAATTGCGCAAGTCTTAGCTCCCTCAACCTCGTAAATGGAGTGAGGTACTCCGGGCTCGGTAATGAAGCGTTCATAGGCTGCATCAAACAGAATGATGGCATCGTTCGCATTTGCGTAATCGACCCAGGCTTTCAGCTGATGGGCATTCAACACCGTTCCGGTAGGATTGTTGGGAGAGCAAAGGTAAATCACATCCACCTTTTCTTCCGGAATTGCCGGTGAGAAGCTGTTCTCTGCTGTGCACGGCATATAGTGGATGTTGCTCCAGCCCTGCTTTTCTTCATCATAGTCGCCTGCACGACCAGCCATAGCATTGGTATCGACATACACAGGGTAAACCGGATCGCAAACAGCAACCACATTATCAACGCTCAGAATGTCTCCAATATTGCCGCAGTCGCTCTTTGCTCCATCCGATACAAAAATCTCATCCTCGGCAATTTCCACGCCCAGCGCACGAAAATCATTCTCTGCAATGGCGTGGCGCAAGAAATCGTAACCCTGCTCCGGGCCATATCCTTTAAAGGTTTCTTTTGCGCCCATTTCTTCCACTGCATCATGCATTGCTGCGATAACAGCAGGAACCAGCGGAAGCGTCACATCACCGATTCCCATTTTTATGAGTCGTGCCGCCTGATCCGGATGTTCTGCAGAAAAAGCTGCTGTACGACGGGCAATTTCAGAAAAAAGGTAGCTGCCCGGAAGTTTTTGATAGTTGGAATTGATCTTTGCCAATGTCGTTCCTCCTCTGATTTTGATCGGTTAACACCGATCTTCCAGCACCAGGACAGCCGTCTGTACCATCTTGGCTCCGCTGTCCATACTCTTTTTTTGTATGTAACGATGTGCCTCTTCCTCGCTTAGGCCATCCCGTTCCATTAGATGTTGCTTTGCTTTCTCAACGATATCGGTCTCCGCTTCGTTTCGCTTTGGACGAAGGGTCCGTTCCAGCCGGTGATTCATCTGCATCACCATATTGACCGATGCGCACAAATCGCTCCGGGAAGCCGGCGCTGGCAGCGTAAAAATGTCGTCGCTCAGATTTTCCAGCATGTCCTGGCGGGCAACCACCAGCATTGCACTGGTCGATGGCAAATCATAAAACAGATCTTCCGCCGATTCGTCCCGCAGTTTAAACCCGCAGATCACCGTACCAATGTGAAGCTTCGCGACCAACCGTTTTACCTCGCCTGCGCTGTGCGCTCTCAGGCAGCTGACCAGGCAGCCTCCCTCCAGAATCTCGCAGAAGCGCTCCAGCGTTTTCTCGCTTTCAAACGCAACAATGATTTTTTCCACTCAGCTTCACTTCCTCCCCCATATGCAATTGTCGCAGTGGAGTCAGTAAGCGATGATATACTTCTCTCGCTCCCAGGTGGAAACGTGAGCGCAATATTCCGCCCACTCTCTTTTTTTGCAGTCGATATAAGCCTGTGCTACATGCTCGCCCAAGGTGTCCATGATTAGTTTGTCTTCCTGCATCAGCTCCAGCGCCTCATACAGGTTCCCCGGCAGAGTTTCAATACCATGTGCTTTCAGCCCGGCCTCGTCCATGTCATAGAGATTTTCGGTCACTTCCGACGGAGGTGTCATAAAATGCTCGATGCCATCCAGTCCGGAAGCCAGACAAACCGCAAGCGCCAAATAGGGATTGCAGCAGGGATCCGGCGAACGAAGCTCAACTCTTGTCGCCTGCCCGCGCGCCGCCGGAATGCGAATCAGTGAAGACCGGTTTGAGGTAGACCATGCCAGGTAGCAGGGTGCTTCATAGCCGGAGACAAGGCGCTTATAGGAATTAACCAGGGGATTTGTAATTGCTGTGAACGCCTGAACATGGCTCAGCAAACCGGCAATAAAGGCATAGGCTTCAGCGGAAAGCTCTCTTTCCCCCTCCGGATTATAGAACACATTCTTTCCATTTCGGAAAAGAGACATGTTAATGTGCATACCGGAACCTGCCGCACCGAAGATTGGCTTTGGCATGAATGTAGCGTGCAGACCATTGCGCTGGGCCAGCACTTTTACGCCCAGCTTAAAGGTCATGATGTTGTCTGCCGTATGCATTGCCTCGTCATACTTAAAGTCAATCTCATGCTGACCGGCAGCGCATTCATGGTGAGATGCCTCGATTTCGAACCCCAGCTGCTCCAGGGCCAGAATGATCTCCCGGCGGGTAGCCTCACCATGATCCAGAGGGCCAAGGTCAAAGTAACCGGCCTCGTCATTGGTTTTCGTTGTAGGCTTTCCGTCTTCATCTGTCTGGAACAAAAAGAACTCGCACTCCGGACCGACATTAAATGTGTAGCCCATCTTTTCTGCCCGTTTTATGACCCGCATCAACACTGCGCGCGGATCGCCGATAAAGGGGGTGCCGTCCGGATTATGCACATCGCAGATCAAACGGGCAACCTTGCCGCGCTGCGGACGCCAGGGATAAATGCAGAAGGTATTCAGGTCCGGCACCAGGTATTGATCCGACTCGTTAATACGGGCAAATCCTTCAATGGAAGAACCATCAATTGAAATCTCTCCATTCAATGCCCGTTCAATCTGAGAAGAGGTAATTGCCACATTCTTCAGCTGACCCAGCACATCCACAAACTGCATGCGGATGAACTTAACATCCTCTTCTTCTATAATTCGGATGATATCTTCTTTTGTCAGTGCCACGGAACGCACTTCCTTCCCGCGCTTTCTATTTTCAAAATATAGCCTTTACATGGCTACTTAGACTCATTATAATGTATAATATACACGATCATTTTCATCTGTCAAGCATTCCGCCCAACTTTTTGACACGCAAATTGCATTCTCAGTCACTTTTATCTAAAAGTTTCGATTTGCAGTCGTTTATTTTGCATTATTTTGAATAAATCTAAAATAGGACTTGCAAAATAAATAAATTTGGTGTATGCTGTGTGCAGTTAGAAAAGCATCGCAGTGTTGCGATAAATACACGAAAGTTTTGATGGAGACAATGGGGTTTCTTGGCGCAAGCACCTCTGTCTCCTTTTTTCGTGCAATCATCCAAGTAAGATCAATATTTAGGAAAGGGTTGTAAGTACAATGAACATCGCAGAAATCTTTGGTTCGAATGTGTTCAATGAAAGCGTCATGAGGGAACGTCTCCCGAAGAAAGTTTTCGCTGAGGTCATGGCAGTCATGGCCAACGGAGGCCAGATCAGCATGGAATCTGCTGATGTAGTCGCCAATGCCATGAAGGATTGGGCTGTAGAAAAGGGTGCCACCCATTACACCCACTGGTTCCAGCCTCTGACCGGCACCACCGCTGAAAAGCACGACTCCTTCATCACCAATCCGGTTGCCGGCAAGACCCTGTTGCAGTTGACCGGCAAGCAGCTCATCATGGGTGAGCCGGATGCTTCTTCCTTCCCTTCCGGCGGTCTGCGTGCCACCTCCTATGCCCGTGGCTATACTGCATGGGACATGACCTCTCCTGCATTTGTAAAGGAGATGTCCTGCGGCAACATCCTTTGCATCCCCACCATCTTCGTTTCCTACACCGGTGAAGCTCTGGACACCAAGACTCCTCTGCTCCGTTCCATGGAAGCAATCAGCACTCAGGCAATCCGCGTACTGCGTCTGTTTGGCAACACAGAGGCTAAGAAGGTTGCTCCTTCCGTTGGCCCTGAGCAGGAATACTTCCTGGTTGACCGTGAGAAGTATCTGAAGCGCCGTGACCTGATTTACTGCGGCCGTACGCTGTTCGGCGCTCCCGCTCCCAAGGGTCAGGAACTGGATGACCAGTATTTCGGCGTTATCCGTGAGCGTGTTGGCGCTTTCATGAAGGACCTGAACATTGAGCTCTGGAAGCTGGGCATCACCGCTACTACACAGCACAACGAGGTTGCCCCCGCTCAGCATGAGATGGCTCCTATCTTCTCCATGGCAAACGTAGCCGTTGACCAGAACCAGTTGGCAATGGAAACAATGAAGCGGGTTGCAACCCGTCATGGTCTGGTTTGCCTGCTCCATGAAAAGCCCTATGCAGGTGTTAACGGTTCCGGCAAGCACAACAACTGGTCCATCAGCACCGATCAGGGCGAGAACCTGATGGATCCGGGTGCCGATCCTCAGAACAACCTGCAGTTCCAGCTGGTGTTGGCCTGCATTTTGAAGGCTGTGGATACCCATGCAGATCTGCTGCGCCAGAGCGCCAGCGACGTGGGCAACGACCATCGTCTGGGTGCTCAGGAAGCACCTCCTGCTATCATCTCCATCTTCCTGGGCGATCAGCTGGATGAAGTGGTTCGTAATATCGTCAGCGGAACCGAAGCTTCCGGCTCTTCCGCAGGCAACCTGGACTCCGGTGTTTCCACTGTGCCTGTGCTGACCAAGGACGCAACCGACCGTAACCGCACCTCTCCCTTCGCATTTACCGGCAATAAGTTTGAGTTCCGTATGGTTGGCTCTAACGACTCGATTGCCGCTGCAAATACCACTCTGAACGCAATTGTTGCCGAAGCATTCTGCGAAGCTGCTGATGTTTTGGAAAAGGCAGATGACTTCGAGTCCGCTTGCAAGGCACTGGTCAAGGAATACATGACCAAGCACCAGCGCATCGTGTTCAACGGCAACGGCTACTCCGACGAGTGGGTCGAAGAAGCTGCCCGTCGTGGTCTGCCCAACATCCCCTCCATGGTAGCTGCTGTGCCTTCTCTGACGACCGAAAAGGCGGTAGCCCTGTTCGAGAAATTCCACATCTTCACCAAGGTTGAACTGGAAAGCCGCTCCGAGGTGTTGTACGAGGGTTATGCCAAGGTGATCAACATCGAGGCACAGACCATGCTCCACATGGTTCCCAAGCACTACATCCCCGCAACCATTCGCTTCACCACCGAGCTGGGCTCTTCCATTGCCGCCGTCACTGCTGCCGGTGCAGATGCTACCGTCCAGAAGGAACTGCTGGCAAAGGTAACCGCTTTGTTGGCACAGGCCAACTCCGCTAAGGATACTTTGGAGACCGTCGTTGCTGAGACCAATGCGATTGAGGATGCCTGCGCGATGGCAAATGCCTTCCACGACAAGGTTGTTCCCGCAATGGCTGCGCTCCGCGCTCCTGTCGATGCATTGGAACTGCTGGTGGACAAGGATTACTGGCCGGTACCCACCTATGGCGATCTGATGTTCGAGGTGTAATCGTTTCGCTTTCAACAGATGTCTACTCTGTTTTCCCTCTCCTTCTCTATTTCATGTGCCGCAGGGTCAGTCGAAATTTCGACTGACCCTGTTGGTTTATTAAAGCGCCCGTGTTTTCCCAAAGGGAAACACGGGCGCTTTAATAAACATTTTATGGACTGACCGTCGGGATCATCCGATCGCAACGGTTTTCTCTTTTTGCAGCCACTGGATCAATTCTGCACGAAGCTGCTCTCGCAAGGCGGGACGATCGTCCACCGTGATAGCATATTGAGGACAGGCGGCAACACACCTTGGCAGAAGCCCCTCCCGCAGGCGCTGGATACAGCCATCGCACTTATCCGCCTTTCTGTCTGCCGTAATTGTAATGGCATCAAAAGGACAGACGCGCCTGCACGCACCGCAGCCGACGCAGGCAGCGCTGTCCAACTGGATGGTTCCGGTTTCCGCATCCAGTGAAAAGCACTTCCGAGGACATACTCTGGCGCACTCTGATGCATTACAGTGCATACAGCCGACGGAACTCCATTCCAGTTTCCATCCGCGCCGCGTCCACTTCTCCTGTTGGTATAGACGCCGGAGAACACAGTTGAAGTCGCTGTGTTCATCCATACAGGCCGTTACACATGCGCCGCATCCGGTGCACTTTTCCGGATGGAAACTGAAGAAAACATGCAAAGCTTCCGGTTCTCTCATGCCAGCCCCTCCTTCACCCGCTCCACTCGGCAGTGCAAACTGCGGTAACCGGGAAATCCGGAAATCGGATCAAGGTGTTCCGGTGGGATAATGCTGTTCACATCTGCGTCCGGATAGTCCTGATAAACAAATACCGCCCCTGACTCAACGGTGTGCGTCAGGTTCGCCTTTAGAACAATCGAGCCAGCTACAGTGGAAATACATATGGGATCACCCTGCTGAATTTTCAATGCTTTCGCATCTTTTGGATTTAAATCCGCCATTGACTCCGGCCGAAACACTTTCTTGATGGCGCTGTTCTGAAAGCGAGAATGAAAATGATAAGGCAGTCGACCTCCTGCGGTCAGCTTGAGGGGGTAGAGTTCTGAATCGCTCTCATCCTCCGATGGCCGATAAACAGGCAGCGGATCAAAACCGTGCTTGCGCAGAATCTCTGATGTCAGCTCAAACTTGCCCGTTGGCGTGGCATAGCCAAACGCGGTATTGTCCCCGGCGCGGTAAGGTTCCTTACCGGGTATTTTTGTTGTGGCGGCAGTGGCCTTCAGCTCCGCGAAGGTGACGCCCACCTTGCGCAGCAACCGCCGGGAGCAGGCCTCATAGCCTGCCCGGAGCAATGGGTCGTCCAGTTCCAGATACTCTGCCAGTTCACAAAGAATATCCGCATCCGATTTGGATTCATAGAGCGGTTGGATGACAGGATCGAGCCAGCGCACGGTTGGTGTGTTGGCATAATGTCCCCCATAGCCCCCCTGAAACTGACTGCGTTCAAAGGAGGTGCAGGCTGGCAGGACAATGTCGGCATATTTTGCCGTGTCCGTCAGAAAAATGTCCGTATCTACGAAAAAATCCACCTGGGACAGCGCTTCAAAAAGCTTTCCGTCCCCGGGAAACATTCGGGCATTCATCCCCAGGGCAAACATCGCTTTAATTGGATATGGCGTTCCCTCCAGAATCTGACGGGAAAGATCCATGGCCTGAAACTCATCGATGAGCTCTGACCAAACCGGAAAGCGCTTTGATCCAATTTTCGGCTTGGCATTTTGAGGGCGCACCTCTTGAATAAAGGTCTCATCGCCCACATCACAGTCAGCATTCATCCGCGGATCGGAGAACTCCGTAGGCACATTGCCGCCGGGGCGGTCATAGCTTCCGCTGATGGCAGACAGTGCCAGCAGCGCGCGGATATTCTGCACCCCGTTTCGATGGTGGGTCAGAGGCGCGGCGCCCAAACTAATCGCAAAACGACGGTTCTGCACCAGCAGCTCCGCCGCCCTGACAATGTCTTCCGCCTTGAGTCCCGTCAACTCCGCCGTGTATTCTGGAGTGAAGGCATGCACATAATCTCGGTATTCCGGATAGCCATGAACATGCTGGCGAATATAATCATGATCAATCGCATCGTGCTCAATAAGGTAATTTCCAAAGCATAACGCCAGTGCTCCATCGGTACCTGCCTTGATTTTCAAATGAATGTCCGCGCGCTGGCTGAACTGGGTTGTTCTTGGATCGATCGCAATAATTTTCAATCCTTTCTCTCGCAGTTCTTCCAGCGAGTGGTTGCAATAGACTCCATTGTAGAACGGATTATGCGCCCAGGCAAGAAACAGCTCCGCATGAGCGACATCCGCCCGGGTCAGACTTCCACCGGTCAGGATATTGGCCATGCGCATAGCCTGAAAACAGGAGCTGGACTCCGTGCCATAGTTCAGCGTGCCAAAAGAATGGACAAAGCGATGGTACATGGTGCGATACCACTTGGAATAGCCCGTATAAAAGGCCACACTATCCGCACCAAAATCCCGCTTATAGCCATTCAGCTTTTCGGCAATTGTGCGGTAGGCCTCGTCCCAGCTGATGGGCTCGAATTTTCCTTCGCCCCGTTCTCCCACTCGACGCAGCGGCGTAGGAATGCGATCGGCGCGATAGAGGTAATCCCGGCTGGCATAACCTTTTACGCAGAGCCTGCCCATGTTGGCGCACTCCTTTGAGCCCTCCACCTTGACTATTTTCCCGTCCTTCACCCACGCGTCGATGCCGCATTTGTTGGAGCAGATTTCACAAACCGTCTTTTTTATCTCCGCCTCCATCACACATCCCTCCACTTAACCAGTTTCCGCTGCAGAAGCGAAATAAAAGCGCTCAGAATCGTCACAACGACACCCATAAGGATGATGCCGGCGATGACCTTGGTATAATCTGCATAATCGGAAAATTTCTTGACAAAGTAGCCCAGACCGGAGCTTGCACCCAGCAGTTCCGCACCGGTCAGGCACAACAGTGCCGCGCGAATACTTCCAGGCAGGCCGGCAAGGATACTGGGCTTGCAGTAGGGCAAAATGACGCCAAAGAGCATGGTTGGAGTGGTGACATTCATCACTCGGGCAGACTGAATAATCTTCTGATCGATGGAGCCAACCCGGCTGACCATGTTCTGAAAGGTCGGCCAAAACACGGCGCAGAAAATGACAAAGATAGATGCCGTGCGAAAGGTGGGCATCACTGCCACCACATAGGGGGTATAGACCAGTGGCGGAATGGGACTGATCACATTGGCAATCGGCAAAATCGCCCCCCTCAAACGGGGAATCCACCCCACCAGCAAACCGAACAGCACACCGAACACAAGCGCCAGTCCAACGCCGATGAACAGCAGCTTCAGGGAACTGACCACCCCCTGTGCCATGAGCACACGCTGGGACACAAACACATAGAATACATTCTCCGGAGGCGGCACGAGCACGGGATGGGTAAAATTCAGTCGACTGGCCAAATCCCATATTCCAAGGAATAGAAACGCAGATGTGACGATATCCAATGTGCTCTTTTTTCGTTTCCACCCATACCAGACCAAAAAAGCAATCTCAATCAGCAGAAGCACAACCAGATAGGGCACGACACTGTCTAATTTTCGCTGGGCCGGAACGATCAGAACAGCCAGCACTGCCAGAAACAGCAAATTGCCCCGGTTAAATATCAGCTTTTTCACAGTACCACCTCCTCGTAAATTTCCTCAGCCACCTGTTCATAAAACAGGGACATCAGGTGCTTTCGCAGTTGAATGTATTCCTCTGTCTGGGCGATGGCATCCCGCCGCCGGGGATGAGAAAACTTTACCGGCACAACAGAGCGAATGTGCTTGGGTTCCATCATCACGATGCGATCCGCCAACAGAATGGCCTCATCAATATCATGCGTGACAAATACGACGGTCTTATGGTGTTCTACACTTAAACGACTAACCAGTTCCTGCAAATCCTGCCGCAGTTTTGGATCAATTGCACCGAACGGTTCATCCATCAGCAGAATGTCCGCCGCCATGGCAAGTGCTCGGGCAATCGCCACCCGCTGCTGCATACCGCCGGACAACTCTGCCGGATAACGATTGCCGGCGTTGCCCAGCCCCACGCACGCAAGATAATAATCCGCCAGCTGGCGCTGCTCCTCCCGACTGTGACGCACACCGCTTTGTCGGATACCGAAGATGATGTTTTTGCGGGCAGTCAGCCATGGAAAGAGAGAGTAGTGCTGGAACACCACTGCCCGGTCGCACCCCGGTCTGGTGACGATCGAGTTATCTATGCGGATTTCGCCGCGGTCCGCCTGATTCAGTCCCTCCAGAAGGCTGAGCAGAGTGCTCTTTCCGCAGCCGGACGGGCCAAGCAGGCAAACAAACTCTCCCGCCTCAATGGAAAGACTGACGTCGTCCAGCGCAGTCTCCCGCTGACCGGAGCCAGGATAATGAAAGGTAATGTGGTCAATGTCAATCTTGCTCATAGGTATTGCTCCTCTTCCTGCGCCAACTGCGAGGCATCAAGTATTTCAGGCTTCGTTGTACTGCTGGAACAGCTCCAGCTTACTCTGATAGAATGCATCCTCCGGTTCCCGCTCCAGTAAACTGTTTAACGCATCCGAATAGATGCTGGTATCAATGTGTTCGCTTACATCCACATCGGTAGTTTCAAAATAGCCGGATTCTTTCAGGGATTCATAGTAGGTCTCCACACCCTTCTGATTCGGATCCAGAGTCAACACCGTACGGTTAACAAACAGATAATTTCTGACATAATCCTCCTCTTTGCCGGAGTCCTCCGCCAAGATGCGGACAATCTCATCCTGATTGCTCTCATCCTCGTAGTATTTCCATGCACGCAGGTTGGCAATGGTGAATTTCACAAAGGCGTCCCGCTTCTCGGTCAGCTTTGCGCTGGATGTAACCTGGCGGCAGCAGACATACAGGGGCTCAAGCTCGCCTACCTCGTAGACAACCGCCACACCAATATCCAGGAACGTATTCGCCTTTTCTACCGGCAGGAACCCAACGTCAGCCTCGCCCTTGGCAACGGCCTGAGCGACATTGGCCTCGCTGTCCACCTCCATCAGTGTCACGCTGTCCGGATCAACCCCCGCATTTTTCAGTTGCGTACGGATGACCGTCCAAGAGGACTCTCCACGCACCATGGCCGCGGTAACACCGGCATAGTGGCTCAACGCTTTGTAAGTCTCTACATTTTCCGGCTTTGCGATGATCGCACCGCCCTCAGCGGCGGTACCCTCAAACACAACCAGATCGGATCCGTTGGCGATAAACGTCAGGTCCGGAACAATGCCCGTTCCCAGCACGTCCACATCCTTGCCGGTGGTGATGGCAGTCAGGGCTTCTGTACCCGCGGCGTTGACAAACTCCACGTTTACGCCCTCTTCCTCATAGTATCCCAGCTTATCGGCCAGAATGTTAATTGCGGTGCGGATCTGACCAGGCTGCGTGGCAAAGCGGATGGTGTTCTCCTCCGAATCGAAAGCGATTTCATCCGTTGAGGAAGAAGAAGCACTCTGCGCTTGCGAACTACTTTTGTTTGCAGTCCCGCCGCAGCCGGTTAGGGCAGAGGCCGTCACAGCCAGCGCCAGGAACAATGGAATCATTTTTTTGAATTTCATAGGTATCTCCTCTTTCTTTGCAATAAAAATGAGGCATCACAGCAGGGTCATTTCAACACCTGTGTAATGCCTCCGGTTTGTCCAGTCAGCGTATTTACTTATCAACACGGATTTTTTCACTCTTTTCAATCTGAATTAACTTTCCGTTTTGGAATGTTAACGTGATCGTTCCGAATGTCAGCTGTTCCGCCAGTTGCTGCAGCTGTTCCAGCTGCTGGGATGAGATGGCTTTCCCCATATCCGCTTCCCCTTTCTGTAAGGTCATGAAAATAAAAAACCGGGGCTTTCACAGCTCCCGGACAAACAGATCAAACGATCGCCTCATTCAACGGCAACACAATCCCCCTGTGCACAGACAGAGCATGACAGTGCGCCCGGCCATCTGGTTTGCCCGGGAATACAGCATTCGTCCACATCGAAAATTGCTCCGCAGCAACGTCTGAAAAACTGCCAGCATCACGCTCACCTCTCCTTCTTTTTTCTTATTACCAACTAAGTCGGTTGGTATATTCGGATTATAGCGCATACTAATTCCGCTGTCAACCTAATTTTGAAAATAATATTTGTTTTGACTGCTGAGGCTGCCTTTCTCTGCTTGTGTTACCGATAGCGCTATGTTAAAATGAAAACAATTAATTGAGGGGGTATATCGCCCATGAGTGAAATATTAAAGTTACGTACTGCCGCTTTTGGCGGTTTTAATCGCCAGGATGTGGTGGACTATATTGAATCTTCTGCCCGGGATCACGCTGCTCAACTCAGTGCTCTACGCGCAGAATTGAAGGACGCGCAGGATAAACTGGCGGAGCTGGAGGGAGAAAAAGCCCGTGCAGATGCGTTAACGGAACGCTGCAATGATTTGAGCGCACGCGTTGAAGCCCTCTCTCCCTTTGAGCAGGAAGTAGTTCAGTTGAGAGAAGAAGTTGCGGCCTATCGGCCTCAGGCAGAGGCTTTTGCTGCACTGAAAAATACCGTAGCTGATATCGAAATGGACGCTCGCACAAGAGCCAATCAGGTAGTGGCGGACGCAGAACAGGAAGCGCAGACCAAGCGCGCCATTGCAGAAACCATGTTGGATCGGGTAATGGAGGAATATAGCACGGTCGGTCAGCGCGCCAACACCGCCATCACAGATGTCATATGCAAGCTGACGGATTTACGGGCATCTTTGGCTGGCCTTGGAGCGCTGCGGGAACGAGTGGAGGCAAATAACCATGAGTGAAGTTTATCATTTAACTACAGATCAGTTGCGTTCCATGCAGTCCACCCTCCGTGCCGGTGACCGCGTCATCTTATCCGGCACAATCTACACCGCTCGCGATGCTGCCCACAAACGCATGTTCGCACTGCTGGACGAAGAAAAAGACCTGCCTTTTCCTCTAAAAGATGCCATCATCTACTATGCCGGTCCTACCCCTGCTCAACAGGGAATGGCAGTCGGAGCCTGCGGTCCTACCACAGCCAGCCGGATGAATGCGTTTGCGCCTCGTCTGCTGGATTTAGGTCTGGGTGCCATTATCGGCAAAGGCGAGATGTCTTCCGATGTGGTCGCTGCCCTGCAGCGCAACCAGAGCTGCTTCTTTGCCGCGGTAGGCGGTGCAGGTGCTCTGATTGCAAAATGTATTACAGCCGCAGATGTCATTGCGTTTGAGGATCTCGGCTGTGAGTCCATTAAGCGAATGACCGTTCAGGATCTTCCATTGACTGTTGCGATTGACTGCCACGGCGGAAACTTGTACCAAACCGGTAGAGCGGAATTTGAACAGGAATAAAATTTTAACGGGGTTGCTGTGTGTTACACAGCAACCCCGTTTTTTATATTTTCTTTGCGTTTAAACTCAGTTTGCGGTTTCCGTCGAATTCTGTTTGCACAAGAATTTCCGCATCTTCCTCTCCCGCTTCAATGGTAACAACCGGTGTAACCATCAGTTTGTGTTCCGTTTGCAGCGCGGAAAAGAAAGTGGTCTCGTCCGCTGTAATCGCAATGCGAATGCTCTCACCATTTCGCAGCGTCGGCCAGTCCCCCAGTCCTTCCTCTAAGGTTCGCTGGGCATTTTCTGCGACAAACTGTTCCTGATCCCGATTAAGGATACAGGCGTATTTCATAGCAAAGCAGGCCAGAGCCCGCTCTCGCCGAACGGTCAAATATCTCATTTTGTTCCCTTCCTTATCCTCTGCCCAACTGCCAGAAAGCCACAGCACTGGCAGCCGCTACATTTAATGAATCTACTCCATGTGACATAGGAATCATCACCGTATAGTCACACGCAGAAATTGTCATTGGTGACAAACCGCTTCCTTCTGTTCCCAGAATAATGGCCAACTTTTCCTCGGTTCGCAAATGCGGATCATCGATCGGAACTGCTCGATTGTCCAATGCCATGGCTGCCATGTGAAAACCAAGATGCCGCAATTCCTGAATTCCTTTTTCCGGCCAGTCCGATGAAGTTGTTCCAATGCGAGTCCAGGGGATTTGAAACACCGTCCCCATACTGACACGAGCGGCGCGTCGATGCAACGGGTCACAGCAAGTAGGATCAATGAGCACTCCATCCATATTCAATGCAGCCGCCGAACGAAAAATCGCACCTACATTTGTCGGGTCAACCACTCCCTCGATAACCGCGATTCGCCTTGCATTGGCACACACCTGTTCTACCGTTGGCAGAGCCGGGCGCCGCATAGCGCACAGTATGCCACGCGTCAGTGCATATCCGGTGAGCTGGGCCAATACTTCTCGTTCTCCCGTATATACAGGTACATCAGGGCAACCGGCCAAAAGTTCCGCTGCATCGGCCTCGATATGCTTCCGCTCCATCAAAAAAGACAGGGGAACGCATCCGGACTGCAGCGCATAGGAAATCACCTTTTTGCTTTCCGCAATGAAAACTCCCTCCTCCGGATGGCGACGGGAACGAAGCTGTGCCTCCGTCAGGCGGGTATAAATGTCCAGCTCCGGTTGATTCAGACTTTTTATTTCAACGACATATGCCAAGCTGATTCCTCCTGCTGATCCATCTGCTCCGCCGTGGGATACTTTCCCTTCTGAGACGTCAAAATGCCAAACCGGGCAATGTGATCATACATTTTCTGCGCCAACGGTGACAAGGACTGTCTCCGAAGTCTCGTCAAGTAAACATGACTTTCACACTTCGGTGCAACGATTGTCAGTCCATGGAGCACCGAATCATGGTTTTTCTGCTGCAGATAAGCACTAACCGGAATGGGGCCAACACCAAATCCGCTTCGTACGGCTCGCGGAATCAATTCCGGAGATGGGACTTCGTGTACTTCAGCAATTCGAATTCCTGCAGAAGAAAAGTACTCCTGGCACACCATGTGAAACCCATATTGCTCCGGCAATAAGATAAGCGTTTCTCCCTTTAATTCCGTCAATTCAAGGCTGTCTCTTGAATATAGCCGATGTTCCGGCCCAACGCTGATCAGCATTGGCTCTCTCAGAACCAAAGTGGACTGGAGCGCCTCATCCGACAAATCTGCTACTGTAACAGCAAAATCTGCCTGTCCGGTACAAAGCAATGGTTTTACGGCTTGCCGCATCACCAGCTGCTGCACATCCCTTACTGCAGGGTAGCGCTTGCGAAACAGCACGGATGCTTCTGCCGAAAAGTCCGGAGCCTCTGTGATGATTTTCAATCCCCACTCCTGCACCGCTTTAAATTGTGCAACGCGAGTCTTTGCCTGCTCTACCTGATTTAAAATCCGTGTGACGTCATCTAAAAAGGTATGGCCCGCCTCCGTCAAAATAAGCCTTCGTCCGGACTTCTGGAACAGCGCTACGCCCAGTTCCTGTTCCAACTGCTTGACGGCCATACTGAGAGTGGATTGGGATACATTCAGGGTTTCCGCCGCAATCTGCATATTGTCACTGACTGCCACACAGGCAAAGTACATCATTTTGGTCAGTTCCATGCTATCTCACCTCGTATGCAATGCCATTATTATATCACACTGTTCAATTTTTTTGAAGAATTACTTCACTCATCTGAATTGATACAAACAAATTACTCCGATAAAATAGGAATCGAAGGATTGATTGTTTAGGAGATATAAGACGATGAATGTGCATGATCTTTACGAATCCAAGAAGAAAACGCTTGAGGAATGCCTGAGTCTGATTGAATCTGGCGACACAATCTGTGTTTCCGGTGTAGCCACAGAGCCAGTTACCTTTCTAAGCCATTTTACAGACATTATTCCTCGTCTGCAGGACGTCACTTTAGTCAAAAGCAAGGACAACGATTACGATTTTCTACGTGACCCCAATACGCGCGGTCATGTGGAAACCGTCGGACACTTCTATGCCAAAAACATGCGGGAAGGACATGCATTGGGGTTAACTTCCTATATTCCCTCTGACTTGCACAATTACATGCGAGAATTTGTTTCCGTTCACCCGAACAATGTGTTTGTAGCTCAGGTAGCTGACCTGGAAAACGGAACATTTCAGGTTCCTTACAGTCTGATGTTCGAGCAGGAAGCAATTGCCAACGCGACAAAAATAATTCTGGAGGTCAATTCAAACTTTCGCCGTGTGCGGGGAGGTCTTGAAATCCCCCTGGAACGGGTAACTGCTTTCTTCATTTCAAAAAAGCCAATCTTCACCATTCCCCGCAGCGTTCCCACTGCTGTTGACGAAAAAATTGGTAGCTATGTTGCGGATCTGATTCACGATGGTGACTGCATCCAATTAGGTATCGGCGGTTTGCCGGATGCCGTCGGCAAGCACCTGCACGAGAAAAACGACCTTGGTATCCATTCTGAGCTGTTCTCCTCCACCATGGCAGACCTCATCGAGGCAGGGAATGCAACCGGAAAATATAAGACCATTCACAAGGGAGAACACCTTGCTACTTTCTGCATCGGTGATGAACATCTTTATGAAACCGTGGCAAAAACGCCTGCATGTATGCTTGTCCCCTGCTCTTATGGAAATGATCCCTTTGTTATAGCGCAAAATGACCATATGATCAGCGTAAATACAGCAATGGAAATTGATCTGACCGGCCAGGTCTGCTCTGAATCCATTGGGCCGATGCAATTCTCCGGCACCGGCGGTGCCGCCGACTATGCCTATGGTGCAATGCACTCCAAAGGAGGGCGCGGCATTATCGCCTTTTCCTCTACAGCGAAAGGCGGCACAATTTCAAAAATAAAATCCATTTTGACTCCCGGTGCGGCCGTGTCCATTTCCCGCAACCTGGTAGACACTGTAATTACAGAATACGGTGTAGCAGAGTTGAGAGGACGCACCATTCGAGAACGAGTAGATGCTTTGATCTCGATTGCTCATCCGGACTTCCGCCCGCAATTGCGGAAGGAAGCCTATCAATACGGCATTATTGTGTGATCACCACACATTGCAATTATAATTTTTCACTTTGAGGAGGAATTTTTTATGGCAAAACCTTTGGCTGATTACGTCAAGCTTCCTGAATTAGAAGAGTACAAAGAGTGGTTTAAGGACTTTGCAGATCTGTATCGCGAGGACGGCATTCTGCAGGTAACCTGGAAAACCAACGACGGCCCCATGCATCACTCCGGCATGTCTCACCGCGCCTGCTCTCAGCTGACCCGCGTCCTGTCTCTGGACTTCAAAAACGAAATCATCATCTTCACCCACATCGGTGACAGCTGGATGACTGAGTCTGACCCCAACGGTTGGGAGACCTACTCTGAACTGCCCACCGAGCGTTTCCAGCATCAGTATTTTGATGATACCAATCTGATCAAAAACATGGTGTTTGACCTGGATGTGCCCACCATCGGTGCAATCCCCGGCCCCGGTTTCCATTGGGACTCCGCCATGCTGTGTGATGTGACCATCGCCTCGGAGGACACCTGGATGGAAGTCCCCCATGCACACGGCGGTCTGGTTCCCGGCGACGGCATGGGCTTGATGGCACAGCACTACTTTGGCACCAAGCGCGGCAACTACTACATGATGACCGCTCGTCAGTGGACTGCACAGCAGATGCTGGATTGGGGCATGGTCAGCGAAGTGGTTCCCAAGGATCAGGTTA
Source organism: bacterium (assembly GCA_963597355.1). GTDB lineage: Bacteria > Bacillota > Clostridia > Oscillospirales > Oscillospiraceae > UMGS1766. Next base: position 87,505 of record CAVBPR010000013.1, read on the forward strand.
TGCCTCGCGCATGGGAAATTGCCCGTATGTGGAAGACAATGCCCTATGAAAACCGCACCATCATGTCCAACCTGGCAAAGCGTCCTCTGAAGAAGCTGTTTGTGGAAGATCTGAAGCTGCACACCGTTTCCGAGCAGTACGGCTCTCTGCTCCGTATCGCCGCTGGCGAGATGGGCGACACCAATGCCGGTCAGCAGGACGAGAAATACATTAGCCAGACCAATGACTGGCGTTATTGCCACGATTGGATGCAGCAGGTTCCCACTCGTGAAAGCTGGCAGGGATTCCGCACCAAGCCCTTTGAGTGGTTCAAGGAAGTGGAAGCCGGTAAGGAGACCAACCCCTTTGACTCTTCCCGTCCTGTTAAGCCCTATCGTCCTGAGAAGGCTTGATTCTCAATACCAAAGCGAACCCAGTAGTTTCCCCTCTCATTTCATTGAGAACCCCAGCTCCGCATCAAGCAGAGCTGGGGTTCTCCCATTCGGATGCTGTCGCAAACCGCATCAACATTTCTTAATAAAAATCCGGGGAGAAAGGCAGATTTCCTTTCTCCCCGGATTTTCTACTGAAATAATGACAGGTTTAACATAAGGGAACAGAACCGTCTGTTTTCTCATCATCCCTGCTGTTCATATGCTTTCAGGTCTTCCGCCCAACTTTCATATCCTGCCTCATTCCGATGATCGGTCAAGAGGTTCTGTTGGGACAAATAATTTCCGATCCAGGCAGTCAATTTACTTGCACCGGAAACATTTAAATGGTCGCCGCCATCCAATGCATCCGTATTCCAGTCAATGCCCAGCTCATCCAACATCAAATTAAAATCAAGATAAGTAATGTCATTTTCCTGCGCATAACTGGAAAGTCCATTGTGCCGGGCGTAGGTCCAGCAAGCCGGTGAAGGGGCACTATACAAAATCAACTGAATTCCCTCTTGCTTGCAAAGTGCTACAATCTGGTTTAAAAACAGCTGCTGTGCCTGAGGAACGGACGATACCGCATCGGTTGGCTGGGTGTATTCTCCCCGGGTATAGGGCTGCACGTTTGTAGCATAGTGAAAGCCGCGGTTGATATCCAGTTGGGTTGACGCTTTCTCCCCTGTAAACAGCTTTTTCCACCGATCATGATAGCAATACGCCGGCAACAGGCGCCCAGTTGTAGACTGCATAATCTTTTCCATCTCTCCGACAACGCCATGGCTTCCAAAAAGCATGTTCGCTTCCATTAGGATCACCTTTGGATGACGCGTCGTCAGGATGTCCTCCAAATTATACAAATCGTCCTGCAGGCGCTGACCCGGTGCAGCACAGTTATAGCCGCTGAATCCGTGATCACGCCATAATTGCATTGGCGACACCGAGGCCCATGCCTGGCTATCTCCCAAAACAAGATAGTCCAGATCCCCTTCCAGCGCTTTCGGCACACCGCCGGTAACCGTCTTAGGAAGAAAAACCGGTTTCAGCAGCGCTACAATGAAGACGAATACCAGTGCGAAGACGACGGTTTTCGCAATATGTTTCCACATTTGTTTCATTGCCCCCGCCCTCCTTAAAACCGAGCATAAATCAAATCTGCTTCTGTATATCCTGTACCATAAGCTCCAAAAATCAGAACCACCAGGATACACAGCAGATAAATGCACCAGCGGGCAGCAATCGGTTTTTCAGCGATCCATTCCCGAATGGAAATTCCCTTTTCATGCACGATGCCAACGAATAATACAACCAGCAGTCCACATGCGACAACCGCATAGTCCAGCCCATCAATACTTAGACTCAACAGATTCTGCGCCGTCAGTGCAGACTTGCCTGACCAGGTGAAGATGGAAACAAACATTTGAATGCCTACGCCGAGAGAAGACGCATTGAAGAACATCTCGCCGGTGAAAATGATCACCATCATTTTCAAAGCCTGAATTCCGCGCCAATACCAGCTTTTCCTGGAAATGGACAGTCGCTGGGTCGTTTTTTCCACCAGCGGTTCAATCAGCTCGCCTAATACAATCAGAACGAAGTAGTACATTCCGTAGAAGATGTATTGCGTTCCTACACCATGCCACAATCCGTTACTAATCCAGACCGCAAAAAGCGGAATCAGTGTTTGAGCAATCTGACCATAGTGCTTCCCCAATTTTTTTCGCGCGTTCTTTCCCAGTTTTTTGATTCCACCAGTCAAAGAAAGCGGGTAAAAAATGTAGTCCTTAAACCAGGTACCCAACGTAATGTGCCAGCGGCGCCAGAATTCTGACGGAGTTTTGGCAAAGAAGGGCTGGCGGAAATTTTCCGGCAGCGTTATGCCAAAAATTTCGCCTGTTCCGATGGTAATGTCAATGCAGCCGGAGAAGTCGGTATAAAGCTGGAATGTATACAGCACAGCAGCCAGCGCAACCATAGCTCCGCCATATTGGGAGTGCTCCTTGAACGCCAACTTCACCAGAGGGTTCAACCGGTCTGCAATCACAATTTTTTTGAACAGGCCCCACAAGATACGCTGGGCACCAAAGGTTACATTCCGGTATTGCAGCGGCTCCCCTGCCCACAATTTGTTTGCCACATCACCATAACGGCAAATCGGTCCTTCCATAATGGTGGGGAAAAATGTTAAGAACAACGCCATTCGGGCAAAATTATGTTCTGCTGGAATCTTTTTATAATAGACATCCACCAGATAACTTACGGCTTCCAGCGTATAGAACGAAATTCCCAACGGAGCAGCTACTGCCGGCACGGTAAGACCCGCTCCAAACAGATTCAGCAATTCCGTGAAGGCTCCGCAAAACTTTAAAACAACCAAAATACCCAACACAAGACCAACGCCTATCCAGAGGATACCTCGCGTCGCCCGCCGCGTTTTTGCTCGTTGAGTCTTTTTATCCGCTCCTTGCTGAAGCAGAAGGTCTCCCTTGTTTTGTCTCCACTCGAGCCATCGACCCACAAAATAGGTAACAAGCGATGTAGCGATTGGATATACGATGAGCTTTTTGCTCATCTGGAAGAAAAACGCCGCACTGGCCAGCAAAAGCAGCCAGCCTCTCAGCTTCCGAGGCAGTATTCCATATGCAATCACTGCCCCGGGCAGGAAAATAAGCAGGTAGAGTAATGTAGTATAGGTCATTTATGCATCCTGCTGCAGCCGCTGTACCATAGCCCAGATAGCTTTCGCTGAATTAAAATTGTCCGGAATAAGATCGGTGGGTGTCACTTGCACGTCGAAATGATCCTCCAGCTCCGTGACCAATTGCAGCAGGGACAGGGAATCCAAATGACCGTCATCGATCAAATGCTCGTCTTTCTCATAGTCGTTATCCGGATCAATATCCTCTAAAATTTCCAACAGTTCTTCCATTGTAAAACACTCCTTGTTTCGTTTTATATGCTTTCTATATTTTTATATCCCATTCAACGGATCCGTCTGTATTCGCTCGCGCACAAGACGCAATCCATCTTTTTGGGAATAAAGCGCAATCTGCGGCAAATCACGGCTCAGGAACAATGCAATTCCCTCCAGCGGAGAATAGGCTCCCGTCATATCAAACAGAAGTGCATCCCCTCGCTGTGGATCTGCCAATTGAAATTCCTTCAGCAGAATATCATTTGTTGTACACAGCGCTCCGCAAACGGTATAAGGCAATTCCTCGCCAGACCGCTGAGGCAGGCAGGTGACTGGCGGACGCTTTGTTGCAAGCAACTGGCCATAATAGTTCACCTGATGGATGCCGCCGTCCACAATGCAGTAGTGATGATCTAAATTTGACTTTACATCCACAATGCGCGTGGCGTAGGTTCCGGAACATGCTGCAAAATAACGCCCCATTTCCAGCGTAACGCGCCCCTGCCAACGCATTTCCTGCAGCTTCTCTGCAAGCGCTGTGACAATTTCCGGAGCTGCATCCTCCTCGCCTTCAAAATAGCTGACAGGAAGACCCGGACCGTACTCCAGCCGCTGTGCCTTCCATCCAAGCTCTGCCTCTAAACAGCACAGAAACTCGTCCAATTCATCCAGCTCTTTCAGAATGCGCTTTGCTTTCTTCTTTTGTGTCCCGGTAAAATAATGTATTCCAATCGGTTCCAGCCAGGGATGCTCCGTCTGAATCAATTTCTTGATTTCATTCGGATCCATACCAAATTGACTTCCGTTGCTCAGACGCAGCAGCACAGGCAGCTTTACCTGATGCGCTTGCGCAGATGCACCCAACAACTCCCACTGGAGCGGCGATTCCGCCGTATAAATCAGCTTATCGCCCTGTCGAGACACAACATACTCTATGTCTTCCGGTGATTTATATACTCCGGAGAGCACCACCTTAGACAGGTCGATTCCTGCCCGCTGGCAAATCCGAAATTCGCCAGGTGAGCAAACTTCAAAATGATCCACCGCCGGTTCCATTCCCTGGATCAGGAAAGGATTTGCCTTTACTGCATAACAAAGCTCAACCCACTCCGGCAATTGCGCCCGCAGATTCTCTACGCGCTGAACTGCCGCATCCGTGTTAAACACATAAAAGGGAGTGGAGATCTGATCCAACGCCTTGCGTTTCCACTCATCCATGCCGTTTTTCCCTCGCTTTCGCCAACAGCGCTTTGCGATCCATTTTTCCATTTGCCGTAATCGGAAGGGCTTCCAACTGTTTCATCGTGTTCGGAATCATATAGGTTGGCAAAACATCATAGAGCGCTTTTTTCAAATCTTTCGACTCCATGGCTCCAACGTAGAAGGCAATCAATCGGCTACGGTCATGATCATACACGCAGCAACACCGCTCAATCCCCTGCTGCATATTGATTGCCGCCTCAATTTCCTCCAGTTCGATCCGATGTCCCATGTGCTTGATCTGAAAATCCTTACGCCCGGCAAAATACAAGTCGCCATTCTCGCCATAATAAGCCAAATCACCAGTGCGATAAATGCGCTCGGGATAATGGGGGTTTACCGGATTGATCACGAATGCTTTTTCCGTCTGTTCCGGTGCATTCCAGTAGCCCAGCGCCAGTGCGGTACCCGCTACGCACAGTTCTCCCTGTTCGCCGCTGCCCTTAACCAGCTGGTTATCGAAATTAAGCAAAAACACCTTTTCATTTGGGAAAGGCTGTCCAATGGGAAGCGTCTCTCCCTCCTCCACCATGTGGTCAATCCGATAATAGGTGCAATTGCAGGTGATCTCTGTCGGACCGTACAAATTGACATAGGATGCGTTCGGCAAATACTGCTGCCACTGGCGCAAAAATTTGATGGGCATCTGTTCCCCGCTAAACAGCACCTTATTGACCGATTCCGGAATACGATAGGTAAAGCCCCGAAACTGAGCAATCAGGCACAGTGCAGACACTGCCCAAATCAATGTCGTCACCTTATGTTCACAAAGGTAGTCCAGCAGCTGAGTCACAACGGAAAAATATTTCTTCGGTACTAACACCAGGGTGGCTCCTGTTTTCAGCGCAGAATAAATATCCTTTACCGAAACATCAAAATCAAAGGGAGCCTGATTGGCCAGTACATCATCCTCTGTAATATGGAACAGATCCGGAAACACCCCAATGAAATCGATAACGGATCGATGGCTGACCACCACACCCTTAGGCGTTCCTGTAGACCCTGATGTAAAATTGCAATACAGGGGATCGGTATCGTAACTTTTACGGCGGAGTGCTTCCAACCGTTCCGGCTCCACCGGAGCGGAAATCAAATCCTCATAGCAGAGCACCTGTCCCGGCAACGCTTCCTCCTGCCACTTATTTGCCCCGGTTTTTGTCGTAATTACGACAGAAGACTGAGCCACAGAAAGAATCTGTTCCAGTCTGGAGCGAGGTTGTTCCGGACTAATATAAACATAGAATCCGCCTGCATATACAATGCCAAGAAAAGTTGCCAATGCAGAGATTGATTTCTCCATCCATACGACAACCGGCTGACGCGGCGAAACATGATGGCTCAATGCGCTGCCAATCTGTTGTGCTGATTGAAGCAGCTGAGCATAGGTGCAGTTGGAATCCGGATCGATCACTGCGATCTTGTTCGGCACACGCGCTGCAGAGTGCTCTAAATAGGACAATACATTTGTCATCGCGCCATCTCCTTTCCAGTATTTTATCGCCTGATTATCTTACCACAATTTTGCATAAAAGCACAGATTGCCTTTCTTAAGAAGGCTTAAAGTTTCTCTTGCAAAGTGCATACAAAAATGGTTGGCAATTTTAAAAATTGTCAACCATTTTTGCACATATCGTGAAATTATAGCAATTGTAGCTTCAGGACAAAGCAACCGCTTAACTGTATTTCGCGTGGAGAAACTTGTCAGCCCTTAACACGAATGGTCACTGTTGTGCTAACGCCGCCGGAAGCCACGGTCATAGACGTTTTACCGGGAGTAACGCCGACGCAGTTGCCACTGGCATCCACCGTTGCAATGCTGCCGTCTGCAATCGCCCATTCATAGTTTGCGCCGTCTCCTCCTGTGGCTTTAAACGGGATGCTCTCGCCCACGCCAATGGTAAAATCGCCATCCATGGTATTTCCATAAGCAGTCACTGTAATCGCTTCAACCTGCGCTGCAGGAGCCGCCGCATTGCAGGTAACTACGCAGGTGGCCGTCTGTCCGCCAGCGCTTGCAAAAATGCCGCAGCTGCCGCCGCCTACATACGTCACATTTCCCGACTCATCTACCGTGGCCACTTCCAGATTGTCTGAGGACCATGTCACAGTTCCCGTCCAGTCTGCCGGATCAATTGCTACAGTGAGTGTAGCGGTACCTCCGGCATCCAATGTCAGTTCCGTCTGGCTTAATACAAGGCTGTTGACCGGAGCATCTTCTGTACCGCCGTCCGCACTCGTGTCATCGATGTAAGATACGATACCGCTCTGGCTGCCGGTTGCCGTATCACTCCCCGATGTCAACGAGGCGAGCAATGGCTTCACCAGAACAACCACTAAAATAATCGCAACGATCACAAGAACAATTGCAATGGCAAGACCGACATAGGCCATCGGACTGCGCGCTCCGCCATAACCGCCGCCCCGTGTATTTGTACGTACACGCGAACCTCCGGAACGGCTGCTGCGATCCGACGCCCCGCGAACTTTCTTTCCGTTGGCCGCAGTATTGCAGAAGGGGCAGGCTTTATACATCGGGGCATAGTCCTCACCGCAGAATTTGCAGTGAATCAGCTCCGGTTGATTGTCGCTGTAGTAATCATCCATCTGGAAAACCTCCTAATCTGTATACATAACACACAACTGTATCATAACCCATAATCATGCTTTTCGTCAACCTTTGAGCAGAATTCTTCTTCCCCCGTTTTTTGCCTTGAAAAGCTACGGATAGCCAGTGAAAATCTTGACAAATCTCCTCCGAACCGATATAGTATGATAAGTTATTGTATTGTTGTGTGCTGAGCACTTTCCCTCGTTAATTCGGCAGGGATAAACATACAACTAAGAAAAAAGGTTTTGTTTTACAGGAGGAAATCATTATGGATATCTACGCTAAGCTGACTGAGGTTCTGGCTGATCACACTGGTCGCGACGCTTCTGAATTCACCCGCGATACCACATTTGAGAGCCTGGGTATTGACTCTCTGGAGACCGTTGAAATGGTCATGGAGCTGGAAGAAGAGCTGGACGCTGAGCTGGAACTGGAAGAGAAGATGAACACCATCGGTGAGCTGGTGGACTTCATCGAGAGCAAGCTGGGCTAATTGTCGTAATCCATGGGAAAAATTGCATTTGTTTTTTCCGGTCAGGGTGCTCAGGCCCCTGGTATGGGAAAAGAACTTTACGACTGCAGTGCTGCCGCGAAATCTGTCTTTGATTTGTGCGACAGCATTCGCCCCGGCACTTCTGCGCAATGCTTCGACGGCACCAAGGAAGAGCTGACCGTTACCGCAAACACACAGCCGGACATGTTCGCTGTGGAAGTTGCTGCCGCTCAGGCGCTGATGGAGCAGGGCATCGTCCCCCACGCATTAGCCGGATTTTCCTTGGGTGAGATTTCTGCACTGGCTTTTTCCGGTGCAGTTTCTCTGGAGGATGGATTTCGTCTTGTCTGCCGTCGGGGTGAACTGATGCAGCAGGCTTCTGATGCGGCGGACTCCTCCATGGTTGCTGTGGTTAAACTCCCTCCGGAGAAGGTGGAGGCTTTGGCTTCTCAATTTGATCAGGTCTATCCTGTCAACTACAACAGCCCCGCTCAGACAGTCTGTGCAGGACTCAGCTCCAGCATGGATGGTTTCAAGGCCGCTGTGAAAGAAGCCGGAGGTCGTGCACTTCCCTTGAAAGTCAGCGGCGGTTTCCACTCCCCCTTTATGGCTTCTGCCGCTGAGGGCTTGGTATCCGTGCTGGAACCGATGAGCTTTCAGGCTCCCCGTTTTCCGCTGTATTCCAATGTAACAGCTTTGCCCTATGAAAACGATCAATTCAAAGAGCTCTTGTCTCAGCAGGTTGTCAATCCTGTTCGTTGGCAGACCATCGTTGAAAACATGATCGATGCCGGTGTGGACACCTTTATCGAGGTTGGCCCCGGTAAAACTCTGTCCGGCTTAATCGGAAAAATTAATCCGGATGTAAGGGTGTTCAACGTGGAGGACAAAGAAAGCCTTGCGCATACGGTTGAGGAGGTCAAAGCATGACGCTGGAAGGAAAAGTTGCCGTTGTTACTGGCGGAAGTCAGGGAATCGGCGCCGCAATTGCCAAAAAGTTAGCATCCGAAGGGGCAGATATTGCGATCCTTTATGTCGGCAATCCTGCTCCCGCAGAGGAAACTGTGGCTGCAATTCAGGCACTTGGCCGTAAAGTCGTGTGCAAAGTATGCGACGTGTCCAATTTTGACGAAACCCAGAGCGCGATAAAGGAGATTATCTCCGAGTTCGGCGGTGTAGACATTCTGGTCAACAATGCCGGTATTACCCGCGACAAGGTTCTTCTGGCAATGACAGAAGCCGACTGGGACTCTGTGCTGGATGTCAATCTGAAGAGCATGTTTAACACAATCAAAGCCTGCTACCGTAACTTCATGAAGAAGAAAGCCGGCAAGATTATCAACATCAGCTCCGTCGCCGGACTGACTGGTAATGCCGGCCAGGCCAATTACTCCTCCTCCAAAGCCGGAGTGGTCGGTCTAACGAAGACGGTTGCCCGCGAGTTGGCCTCTCGGCATATCAACTGCAACGCCATTGCACCCGGTGCGATTCGCACTCCCATGACCGATGCGATGGATCCGAAGGATTTGCAGTCCATTCTGGATACGATTCCTCTTGGATTTATGGGAGAAGCAGAAGACATTGCTGAACTGGCCGCTTATTTGGCAAGCGATAAAGCAAAATACATTACCGGCGAAGTCATCCGTGTTGACGGCGGCATCGCTATGTAAGCTGTTTGATGCTCCGTCCGCCCTGGCGGGCGGAGCATTGGTATCATAAACCAATCTTTCTTTTCCATGTCATAAGCATGGAATCTGAATTGGAAAGGAAGAACAAATACGATGAGAAGAGTTGCAGTGACAGGCCTCGGTGCGGTTACCCCCGTCGGCAACAATGTGGCGGATACTTGGGCCAGCCTGACCGCAGGCAAGCACGGCATTGCCCCCATCACAAAATTTGACACCGCTGATTTTAAGGCAACCCTGGCTGCAGAGGTAAAGGACTTTGATCCCCTGTTGACGATGGATCGCAGCTTTGTCCGCCGCAATGATCCGTTCTGCCTGTTCGCCGTTGCCGCTTCCGTGGAAGCTATGGAAGATTCCGGACTGGCTGATCATATTGATCCGGAACGCCTCGGTGTCTATTTCAGCTCCGGTATCGGCGGCCTGTCCTCGCTGTGCACCGAGTACAGCAAATTGCGTGATAAGGGCCCCCGCCGGGTTTCCCCTTACACAATCACCATGATGATGCCCAATGACGCGGCGGGTGAAATTTCGATTCGTCATGGTGCAAAGGGTCCCTCTATGGGCTTTACCTCTGCCTGTGCCTCCAGCACCCATGCCATTGGCGAAGCATATCGCGCTATCGCTCATGGTTATGCAGATGCAATCATTGCCGGCGGCAGTGAGGCAACCATTACGGAAATTGCCACCGCCGGTTTCGCCAACTGCATGGCACTGGCTTCTACAACAGATCCAGATCGCGCTTCCATCCCCTTCGATGCCGAACGCAGCGGCTTTGTCATGGGCGAAGGCGGTGCATGCCTGATTCTGGAGGAATATGAGCACGCAAAGGCCCGGGGTGCAAAGATCTATGCTGAACTGTGCGGCTATGGTGCAACATCCGACGCCCATCACATTACCGCCCCCGATCCGGAAGGAATTCAGGGTGCGCGTGCAATCCGCATGGCATATGAGCAAAGCAGAGTCAACAGTGAAAAGATTTATGTAAACGCCCATGGTACCTCAACGCCCATGAACGACAAAACCGAGACTGCCGCTCTGAAAGCTGCTTTGGGCGATGAACTGGCACATAAAATTGTGGTCAGCTCCACAAAGAGCATGACCGGTCATATGCTGGGTGCGGCAGGCGCGACAGAAGCTGTCGCTTCCGTTCTCGCTCTTTATCATGGCGTTGTGCCGCCCACCATCGGCCTGCAGAATGCAGATCCTGATTGTGACCTGGATTATTGCCCCAATGTAAAACGAGAGATGGAACTGGATCTTGCCTTGTCTACATCCCTTGGTTTTGGTGGTCATAACGGCTGTATTGCCTTTAAAAAGGCGGAGGATTAAGCGCATGAATCAGGAAGCAATCAAAAAAATTCTCCCCCACCGGGACAATATGCTCCTGGTGCAGGAAGCTGAAGTCATAGATGGCGTAGCGCATGCGAAATACCATGTCAGCGGCGACGAATGGTTCTTAAAGGGACATTTCCCCGGCAATCCGGTTGTACCCGGTGTAATCCTGTGTGAAATGATGGCGCAGGGTGCCTGCGTCCTCCTGGCGAATGGACAATTAGGCGACGTAACTCCCATGTTCACCAGCATGGATAAGGTGCGCTTCAAGAACCCTGTCAAGCCGGGTGACACGCTGGAAAGCGAAAGCGTGATCACAAAAAGCAAGGGACCATTCTATTTTGCAAGTGCAAAAGGATATGTAGACGGCAAGCTCTGTGTTTCCGCTGATTTTTCTTTCGCTTTGGTGAAGGGAAACAAGGAATAAACACATTGCCTTGAACAGAAAGAAAGTAGGCATTGATCTATGCAGTTGAATAATCTGTTTAAGCGGCAGAAGGTGACACCACCAGATGCCAAAGTGGCGGAACCGGCTGGCGCTGAGCCAACTAAGACCTGCCCTCGTTGTGAAAAAGAGCTCACAACACCCGAATTGGAAACATTAAATTATGTCTGCCCTTGTGGATATCACTTCCGTATTGCTGCCCGCAAGCGCCTGCTGTCCCTGATCGATGCAGACAGTTTCTGGGAGATGGACAGTGATTTGAAGGGCGGCGATCCCATTCACTTCACAAACTATGCCGCTAAGAAGGAAAAGTTGCGTGCCAGCAGTGGCGAAAACGAGGCCGTTATCTGTGGCACTGCCACCATCGGCGGCGAGCGCTGCGCTATTTTTGTAATGGAGCCCTATTTCATGATGGGTTCCATGGGCTGCGTTGTGGGTGAAAAAGTGACTCGACTGTTTGAGTTTGCTACCCACAATCGTCTCCCCGTTGTAGGCTTTACAGTTTCCGGCGGTGCTCGTATGCAGGAGGGAATTTTGTCCCTGATGCAGATGGCAAAAACCTCTGGTGCAGTAAAAATGCACAGTGATGCCGGTTTGCTTTATATGGTAATCCTGACTGACCCGACTACCGGTGGCGTTACAGCAAGTTACGCAATGGAAGCGGATATCATTCTCTCTGAACCGGGTGCATTGATCGGCTTTGCCGGTCCCCGTGTTATTGAACAGACCATCCGCAAAAAGTTACCTGCCGGGTTCCAGCGTGCTGAGTTCCAGGTGGAACACGGTTTTGTAGATGCAATCGTTCCCCGCTCTGAGCAGAAAGAAACCATCGAAAAGCTATTGAAAATCCACTCTTGGAAGGAGGCGAAACACTGACATGGAGATGACTTCTTACGAACGCGTGCAGGCTTCCCGTGCCAGCAATCGTCCCACTGGACTGGACTATATTCGCAGCATTTTTCATGATTTTATGGAATTGCATGGTGACCGTCGTTTTGCCGACGATGGTGCCATCGTTGGCGGCATTGGCTGGCTCCGGGATATGCCCGTCACTGTAATCGCAATTGAAAAAGGCAAGGATCTGAACGAGCGCTTTAAGCGCAATTTTGGTTCTCCTATGCCGGAGGGTTATCGTAAGGCACTGCGTCTGATGAAGCAGGCAGAAAAGTTCCACCGTCCGGTCGTCTGCTTTGTGGACACTGCCGGTGCCGGTTGTGACATGGGCGCAGAGGAACGCGGCCAGGGACAGGCCATTGCTGAGAATCTGATGGAAATGATGTGGCTGAAAACCCCCATCATCACGGTTATGGTCGGTCAGGGCGGCAGCGGCGGTGCCCTTGCTCTGGCGGTCGCAAATCAGGTCTGGATGGAAGAGAATGCATGGTACAGTGTTATTTCTCCTGAGGGCTGCGCCTCTATCCTCTGGAAAGACAGTAAAAAAGTGCAGGAAGCCTGCGACTGCCTGCATTTGACCGCAGCTGACCTGAAAGAACTGGATGTAATCGACTGGGTTATTCCAGAGGGCGACAGCAAGGACTTCACCCCGATTTTCCAGGACATTGAAGCAAGATTGGCGCATGAAATTCCCCAACTGATGGTTCTCTCTCCGGAGGAAATTGCCCAGCAGCGCTATGCAAAATTCCGCAAATATGGCGTTGCAGACGGTGCAATTTAATTTGGACTTATATCTTTGCATGTTGAAAACCCCGGCTTTGCAGAAAGCAAAGTCGGGGTTTCCAATTTTAATCACTATTGCGCATAATCTAATTATACAGAACACTTTACTTTGTCTGCTCAAAGAAATCCATACAACGCTGTTTGTAATCCGGGGCTTCATCATAGACACCGTGTCCATAGCTTGCATCATAGAGATAAATCTCGCAATTCAGTGCTTCTGCAATTTCTTTTGAACCTTCCGCCGTAACGACCTTGTCCCCTTCTGATCCTAACACAAGCACAGGGCACTGAATCGAAGAAAGTTCCTCAGAACAATCAAAGGACATGCAGGATTTGATCATAATGATAAGCCGTTCATATTCTTCGTCTGTAATTCCCGCGTTCGACGAAATCAGCACATCCCGATACGCATCCAATGTAGTTTTTGAATAAATATCATCAACAAACTTTTCAAGAAGAGCATTTTCGTCCTTTTCCTCTGCCAGCGCAAGCCACTCATTTCCTACCGCCTCAAAGGTTGCATTCTGCTTGGAAAGCGTCGAACCGAGAACCATTTTCTCGACCAGTTCCGGATAGTCGATTGCAATATACTGTGCGATCATTCCGCCCTGGGATGCGCCAAAAATATAGGCGTCTTTAATATTCAGCGCTTTCATAGCCTCTGCCGTAGATGCAGCCAAATCCCGAATTGTCGTTCCATCCTGCAACTGCTTGGGGCGATCAAAAAGATAGACTGTATAATCCTCTGCAAAATCCTTGTACGCTTCTGCAACGGAATTGGCAAGTCCCATGACGCTGTGTACAGAAAGGCCTGGAAGTATCACAAAGTTTTTCTCGCCCTTTCCAAATACCATGTAATCCATCTCTACATTTCCCGTGGAAACCGTTTTTACCTCAACTGTCACTGCTGTTTCATCCTCATCTTCCGTGATTGAACTGCTCTGAGTATCTGTTGCCGATTCACCGCCGGACTCATCACTCGACTTATTTTGGCAACCAACCAAACTAATCAGCATTGCGCTGACAACAAACAGCAGCAACACGCATTTCTTTAATTTTGAACTCATTTTGCTCTCCCTTCTGATGGAAATACGCATGTAAATAAAAAGACATACGCAAATACACTGCAAACGATCCAATATATAGTATAGGAAAAAAGCCGTAATTGCAATACATTTTGTATTACAATTACGGCTTTTGGTACGCCCGAAGGGACTCGAACCCCCAGTAACTGGAACCGGAATCCAGTGCCTTATCCATTAGACCACGGGCGCATAACTCACAGCTAAAATATTATACCGCATTTCACCGATTTTGTAAAGAAAAAAGTGTTCAAACTTTCCTGTCACAGTTGCATTTACTGAAAATGCAACTGTGACAGGTCATGTTCAATTATTCCTCGATGGAAACGGGAACAAGTTCCTCCTCGATACTGAGCAACTCGTCTTCCTCTGCAACGACGGACTCGTCAGGCTGTGTAATTCCCTCATCATCAATGGCATCCACGGCGCTGTAAAGGCCGGAGCCGGCAGGAATCAACTTACCGATGATAACATTTTCCTTCAAGCCCAGCAGGTGGTCAACCTTGCCGCTGATAGCAGCCTCGGTCAACACCTTTGTGGTTTCCTGGAAGGAAGCCGCAGACAGGAAGGAGTCGGTAGCCAGAGAAGCCTTTGTAATACCCAGCAGCATTCTGGTGCAGGTAGGCAAGCGGAGCTCCTCGCCCTCCTCGTTGCGTTCGCCTGCATCAATGCGAGCCTGAACCTTGGCAACTGCATCGTCGAAGGTAATCACGTTGATTGCTGCACCGCTGAGCAGGTCAGAATCGCCAGAATCCTCAACGCGGACCTTGCGCATCATCTGACGGCAGATAACCTCAATGTGCTTATCGTTGATGTCAACGCCCTGGCTGCGGTAAGGTTTCAAAACTTCCATAACCAGATACTCATGCAGAGCGGAAATGCCGCGAATACGCAGAACATCCTGGGGATACAGCGCACCGGGAACCAGCTGGAATCCCTGCTCCACATAATCTCCTTCCTTAACCAGCAAGCTGGAGTAAGGCAGAGAATAGGTACAAACCTCACCATCATTTGCGGTGATATTGACATTGACCATCGAACCCTTCTTGGTTTCTTCAATGGACACACGGCCGGAAATTTCAGCCAGCTGAGCCATCTTCTTCGGCTTACGGGCCTCAAACAATTCCTCAACACGGGGCAGACCCTGGGTGATGTCGCCGCCAGCAACACCGCCGGAGTGGAAGGTACGCATGGTCAGCTGCGTGCCAGGCTCACCGATGGACTGGGCTGCAATTACGCCAACTGCTTCGCCCAGGCCGACGCGCTCGCCGTTTGCCAGGTTCATGCCGTAGCACTTGGAGCAAACACCCCGACGTGCACGGCAGGTCAGAACGCTGCGGACCTTGATCGAAGAGATACCATGGGCTTCGAGGATTTTCACATCGCTGCCCTTGAGCATCGTATCGGTATCAAAGAGCACCTCGCCGGTCTTAGGATCGCAAAGCGGCTCAGCAAGGTAACGGCCCTTGATACGCTCGGAGAATTCCTCGATGATCTGGCCTTCTTCGCTCAACTCATAAACATTGATACCGTCCGTCGTGCCGCAATCTTCCTCACGGATGATAACATCCTGAGAAACGTCAACCAGACGACGGGTCAAATATCCGGAGTCAGCGGTACGCAATGCCGTATCGGTCAAGCCCTTACGTGCGCCACGAGAAGAGATGAAGTATTCCAGTACCGTCAGACCTTCACGATAGTTTGCCTTGACGGGGATTTCGATCGTACGACCGGCGGTATTTGCAAGCAAGCCGCGCATGCCGGCCAGCTGACGAATCTGAGCCATAGAACCACGAGCACCAGAGTCAGCCATGATAAAGATTGGGTTGTACTGATCCAGGTTCTCCATCAGTGCGGTGGAAACCTGACCGGTTGTTGCTTCCCATTCCTTAACGACCAGACGATAGCGTTCGTCGTTTGTCAACATACCCATACGGAACAGACGCTCAATCTCAACCACCTTTTCCTCTGTGGTCTTGATCAGCTCGTATTTCTTGGGCGGGATCGACATGTCGTAGATGGAAACGGTCAAGGAAGCCAGGGTGGAATAATGATAGCCCTGTGCCTTGATTGCGTCCAGCACCTCAGCGGAGACGGCAAATCCGTGCGCAGAAATGCAGCGTTCCACGATCTTAGACAGAATCTTCTTTCCGCAAACCTCGTTGATTTCCGGATTCAGGCAAGTCTCCTCGTTATCACGATCCTGGAAGCCAAGATCCTGAGGAATCTTCTCGTTGAAGATCAACCGGCCAACCGTGGTTCGAACCAGCTTCTGAATGGGTTCTCCCTTGCAGGTACCGCTGCGCCAAACCAGAATCGGCTCGTGAATGTCCAGCTCGTCCTGATTTTCCAGAAGTGTCAGATCGATCACGTTGGTATTCTTCTTCTTGCGCTCCAGCATGCACTGGTCATAGGCCAGTAAAGCCTCGTTATCACTGCTGAAGATACGATAGAACTCTCTGGGCAGTGTGCCGCTCTGTGCAGCCTCCTGAGCCAGATAGCCGGTGGTACGAACATAGGGCTCATAGCGTCCCTCGTGCTCATGATCCGCAACCCAAATGATGTCATTGGGCGTAATCGCGCCATCTTCAATTGCGGCAACCGCGTCTGCAGCCGTTTCAAATGTGCGCTCCGGCACGTGAATCCGCTCGCGCTCATAGGTCAGGTAGTAAGAACCCAGAATCATATCCTGCGTCGGTACGGTAACCGGGCTGCCATCCTGAGGACGCAGCAGGTTGTTCGCCGACAGCATCAAAATACGGGCTTCGGTCTGAGCTTCTGCAGACAGCGGCACGTGAACTGCCATCTGGTCGCCATCGAAGTCAGCGTTAAACGGGGTGCAAACCAGCGGATGCAGCTTAATTGCGCGGCCTTCCACCAGCACCGGCTCGAACGCCTGAATGCCCAGACGGTGTAGCGTAGGTGCACGGTTCAGCATGACAGGGTGATCCTTGATAACAAACTCAAGGGCATCCCAAACGGCAGCCTCGCCCTTGTCCACCATTTTCTTGGCGGACTTAATGTTATTGGCCTTGTGATCCTCCACCAGTTTCTTCATAACAAAGGGGCGGAAGAGTTCGATTGCCATCTCCTTCGGCAAACCGCACTGATAGATCTTCAGCTCGGGGCCGACAACGATAACGGAACGGCCGGAATAGTCCACGCGCTTACCCAGCAGGTTCTGACGGAAACGTCCCTGCTTACCTTTCAGCATATCAGAAAGGCTCTTCAGCGCACGGCTGTTGGCACCGGTAACCGCACGGCCACGACGGCCGTTATCGATCAGCGCGTCTACTGCTTCCTGCAGCATGCGCTTTTCATTGCGAACAATGATGTCCGGTGCATTCAGCTGAATCAGGCGCTTCAGACGGTTATTGCGGTTGATAACTCTGCGGTACAGATCGTTCAAGTCGGAAGTGGCAAAGCGACCGCCGTCCAACTGAACCATGGGACGAATTTCCGGAGGCAGAACCGGCAACACATCGATGATCATCCACTCCGGCTTATTGCCAGAGCTCAGGAAGGAATCTACAACTTCCAGGCGCTTGACAATACGCGCCTTCTTCTGACCGGATGCAGTCTTCAATTCAGCACGCAGACTGGTGGAAAGCTGCTCCAAATCCACATCCTGCAGCAATTTCTTAATGGCCTCAGCGCCCATGCCGGCGGAGAAATCATCTTCGTATTTCTCCCGCATGTCGTTGTATTCCTTTTCGGAAAGGATCTGGTTCTTCGTCAAAGGAGTAAAGCCGGGATCTGTGACAATATAGGAAGCAAAGTACAGGACTTTTTCCAGAATGCGGGGGGAAATATCCAGCAGCAGACCCATACGGGACGGAATGCCCTTGAAATACCAGATATGAGAGACCGGCGCAGCCAGCTCAATATGTCCCATACGCTCGCGACGCACCTTTGCGCGGGTGACCTCAACGCCGCAGCGATCGCAGATTTTGCCCTTGTGGCTGATCTTTTTATATTTTCCGCAATGGCACTCCCAGTCCTTTGTTGGGCCAAAAATCTTTTCGCAGAACAGGCCATCCCGCTCCGGCTTCAGGGTACGATAGTTGATTGTTTCCGGCTTGGTAACTTCACCATAGGACCAAGCTCTAATCTGCTCTGGAGAAGCGATAGAAATTTTGATCGCATCAAATTCAGCGTAACTCATGATAATCGACCTCCCCTGTCATCAATCTTCGTCGCTGTCGATGAACAGCGTACCTTCTTCTTCAAACTCTGGTGTTTCAATGACGGAACCTTCTTCATCCATCTCGCCGACAGCAAAAGCACCGGTCTTTGCATACTCGCTCTCATCAGAGGTGTACTCAAAATCATCATATTCCTGACGACCACCCTTGTAGTTGTCGTCCTCGTCATCCTTCAACTCGATTTCGTTGCCCTGAACATCCAGCACGCGGATATCCAAGCACAGAGACTGCAGTTCCTTGACCAAAACCTTGAAGGATTCCGGCACACCGGGCTTCGGCACGTTATGGCCCTTGATAATTGCCTCATAGGTGCGAACACGACCGGTCACGTCGTCGGACTTAACGGTCAGAATCTCCTGCAAGGTATAGGCAGCGCCATATGCCTCCAGTGCCCAAACTTCCATCTCACCAAAACGCTGGCCGCCGAACTGAGCTTTACCGCCCAGAGGCTGCTGAGTAACCAGGCTGTAGGGGCCGGTAGCACGAGCATGGATCTTATCGTCAACCAGGTGGTGCAGCTTCAGGAAGTACACATAGCCAACCGTGACCGGGTTGTCAAAACGCTGACCTGTACGGCCATCGTAGAGCCAGCTCTTACCGTTTTCATTCAGGCCGGCCATCCGCAGGCACTCCTGAATGTCCTTTTCGTTTGCGCCGTTGAAGATCGGTGTTGCAACCTTCCAGCCGAGGGTTTTAGCTGCATAGCCAAGATGAACTTCCAGCACCTGACCGATGTTCATACGGGAAGGCACGCCCAACGGGTTCAGCACGATATCCAGCGGAGTGCCGTCGGGCAGGAAAGGCATGTCCTCACGGGGCAGAATACGGGAAACAACACCCTTGTTTCCGTGGCGGCCTGCCATCTTATCGCCGACGCCAATTTTACGCTTCTGGACGATATAAACGCGGACGCACATATTCACGCCGGGATTCAGCTCATCGCCATTCTCCCGCGTAAACACCTTAACATCCTGAACGATACCGTACATACCATGGGGAACCTTCAGGGATGTATCACGAACTTCACGGGCCTTTTCGCCAAAAATAGCACGAAGCAAGCGTTCTTCTGCCGTCAGGTCGGTCTCACCCTTAGGCGTTACTTTACCAACCAGAATGTCACCGGCAGAAATCTCAGCGCCAACGCGGATGATGCCGCGCTCGTCCAGATCCTTCAGCGCCTCTTCACCAACACTGGGGATATCGCGGGTAATTTCCTCATCGCCCAGCTTGGTATTGCGTGCTTCTGTCTCAAATTCCTCGATATGGATGGAGGTGAATACGTCCTCCTGTACCATTCGCTCGTTCAGCAGAACAGCGTCCTCGTAGTTGTAGCCTTCCCATGTCATGAAGCCCATCAGGATGTTCCGGCCCAGGGCAATCTCGCCGTTGCAGGTAGCAGGGCCATCAGCCAGAGTCTCACGATAGCGGACACGCTGACCGGCGTTGACAATCGGCTTCTGGTTGATGCAGGTCGTATGGTTGGAACGAACATACTTAACCAGCGGATAATCCACAACACGGCCATCGTCATAACGAACGGTAATCTGGGTCGCAGAGACCTTGGTGACCTCGCCGTCACCCTCAGCCAGCACAACGACCTCGGAATCCTGGCAGTTTTTATACTCCTGACCGGTAGCAACAATCGGTGCTTCCGTTACCAGCAGAGGCACTGCCTGACGCTGCATGTTTGCGCCCATCAGTGCGCGGTTTGCGTCGTCGTTTTCCAGGAACGGGATCATTGCGGTAGCAACAGACACCATCATCTTAGGCGAAACGTCGATACGGTCCACCTGGCTGCGGTCTACGTCGACGATCTCATCACGATGACGGCAGGTAATACGGGCATTTGCCAGGCAGCCGTTTTCGTCGATTGGCTCAGTTGCCTGTGCAACAGTGTACTCATCTTCCACGTCTGCAGTCATATATTCCACTTCGTCCGTAACAAAGCCGTCCGGCTTACGCACCACGCGATAAGGCGTTTCAATAAAACCGAACTTATTTACACGGGCGTAGGAAGCCAGGTAGGAAATCAGGCCGATGTTGGGACCTTCTGGCGTTTCAATGGGGCAAAGACGGCCGTAGTGGCTGTAATGAACGTCACGGACATCAAAGCTGGCGCGCTCACGGCTCAGACCACCGGGGCCAAGAGCGGAAATACGGCGCTTATGCGTCAATTCTGCCAGCGGGTTGGTTTGGTCCATAAACTGGCTCAACGGAGAAGAACCAAAGAATTCCTTGATTGCTGCGGTAACAGGACGGATATTGATCAAAGACTGCGGAGTAACGATGTCAAGATCCTGGATGGTCATGCGCTCACGAATCACTCGCTCCATACGGCTGAAGCCAATACGGAACTGATTCTGCAGCAGCTCGCCCACGCAGCGCAGGCGACGGTTGCCCAGGTGGTCGATATCGTCTGCATTGCCGATACCATAAGCCAGGCAATTCAGATAGTTGACCGAAGCCAGCATATCGTCAATGATAATATGCTTCGGAATCAGCTCGTCATGAGCGTCTTCCAGTGCCTCTTTCAGCTCTTCACCGCTGTATTTTTCCACCAGCTCTTTGAAGACGGTGAAGCGAACCTTTTCGTCAATGCCAACCTCTTCCGGATCAAAGTCCAGATAAGGTGCAGGGTCAATCATGTTGTTGGAGAACACGCGGACAACAGTTCCATCTACATCAACCAGAACTTCGTTGACGCCCCGAGCGGTGAGTTCCTGTGCGCGCTCGAAGGAAAGAACTTCTCCCTCTTCTGCAATGATCTCACCGGTCCACGGATCTGCCACAGGTGCGGCCATTTTCTGTCCGTTCAGACGGCGCGCCATGTTCATCTTCTTGTTGAACTTATAACGGCCAACAACAGACAGGTCATAGCTGCGTGCATCAAAGAACAGGTTGTTCAGCAGTGCTTCATCGGAATCCACCGTTGGGGGCTCACCCGGACGCAGCTTACGATAGATCTCCAGGTGTGCTTCCTCGTAGGTCTTGCAGGTGTCCTTCTCCAACGTAGCCACGATGCGGGGGTCTTCACCAAACACCTCAAGGATTTCGGCATCTGTCTTCAGACCAATTGCACGGAGCAGGCAGGTGATCGGCAGCTTACGGCTCTTATCGATCCGCACATACATTACATCCGCCTGATCCGTCTCATACTCCAGCCATGCGCCGCGATAAGGGATCACTGTGGTTGTATAGGTAACATTGCCCACCTTGTCCTCTGTGCGGCCGTAGTACATACCGGGAGAACGAACAATCTGAGAAACAATGGAGCGCTCAGCGCCATTGATCACGAAAGTGGCGCCCTGCGTCATCAGCGGGAAATCACCCATGAAGATTTCCTGCTCTTTGATCTCCTCAGTTTCCTTGTTGCGCAGACGAACCTTCACCTTGATGGGAGCTGCATACGTCGCATCCCGAGCCTTGCACTCCTCTACCGAGTACTTCGGCTTTTCATCCATTGTGTAATCGATGAAGGAAAGCTCTAACTTGCCCTGATAGTCGCTGATGGCAGCAGTATCGCGGAAAACCTCCCGCAGACCTACTTCCAAAAACCACCGATAGCTCTTCTTCTGAATCTCCAGAAGATCCGGCATTTCGATGATCTCGTCATGCCTGGCAAAGCTTTTTCTCAGCGTATTGCCATAGTATACGTCTTTAATGACCATATTGTTCACACTCCGTTTTCGTCATAATACACAAGAAGCGGTGGGCGTGCCATTCTGATACACCCGGGTCAGTTGAAAATTGTTTCTCATCCCACTTGCATCACTGCACGGGATATGTTATACTTCGTCATGTGGTTGAATGAGCTCGTATGTGTGCGCATCAATCCACAATAGCGATTTATTATATCACATAGTTATAGTGCTGTCAACCGTTTCTCTCATCTTACGGTTGACTTTTTTATTTAAAATCAGAACATATAGAGACCGATTCTCCTCCTGGAAAATCGGTCTCTATATGCATTTTTTATCAATCTATTTTTAATAACCTGCTTTTGCTCAAATTAAGTGGATTCCCCCAATAATCGGCAGCGGTTTCTCTATTCCCTGAAGCGCATTCAGCAATCCCATGATGGTAAGCACCAAAAGCACCAGCGAAATTATAGCGTTCAGTGCACCAATGATTCCAGTCAGTAAACCAAAGCTTGCAATATCAATCAAAAAATAAGCGACCTTATACACAATTGTCAGTGCAACACCGGCCAGAGACAATACCAGTGCCTGATTCAAATGAAATCTGGAATTACGGCGATCCCCCGCCAACAGCGCTATCACAAGTCCAATCCAGGTTAAATAGGCTACAATATCGGTTGTTCTCTTGCTCACAGAAAATTCCTCCTCTGTAATGTCGTATATGTCTTAACATGGTCAGAATAGCACGATTCTATCGCAAGTACAAGCGTATTTCGGGCTTTCGTCTTTAAAATTGATAAAACTAGTTTTTCTGAAATGTCCGCAAAAACAAAATAGCCGCAAGCAAAGCTTGCGGCTATGGTGCGCGAGGCGGGAGTCGAACCCGCACGCCCGAACGAGCACTGGCACCTGAAGCCAGCGAGTCTACCAATTCCACCACTCGCGCAACCGAAGGTGATACGAACTTGAAATACAGCTCGCTAACGGACAAGCGATATAATATCATCTTTTATGCCCCTTGTCAACTATTTTTTCGCATTATTTTTTATTTTATTTTTGCGCACCGCAGTTTATAAAAATTCGTTGACAAACAAGTGGGAAGTGATATAATGCACTTAATTCATTTAAACCAATAAACCGTTGAGGTGGAGATAACGTCAGAAATCGGTCTCACAGAGAGTTGGCTGTGCTGGAATGCCGACAGATGCGAGCTGGCAAATGGACCACTGAGGGCGCGGTCAAAGGCTGTGTTTTGCAGCTGAGTATTCCGCGACGCTGGCCAGCGTGAAGGGCGCGGGATATGTTTGTATCCCTGAAGTGCGGGACAAAAGTCCCGAATCAAGGTGGCACCGCGGATATTTCCGTCCTTGACAAAGCAATTTGTCGAGGACGGTTTTTTTATTTCCTGCTTATACACACCTGCAAGGAGTGATCTAATAAATGTATACACCAACATTAGACGAAGCTCGTACCTACGCGAGTAATTATCGGTGCGTTCCGATTTGCCGCACCATCCTGTCCGACCGGCGCACCCCGATTGAAGTGCTGAAAGTTCTGAAAAACAACTCCCGGCACTGCTACATGCTGGAAAGTCTGGAAAGTTCCGACCGCTGGGGGCGCTATACATTTCTCGGCTATGAACCCCGATTGGAATTGACTTGTGTCGACGGTCAGGTTCGTATCACAGAAGACGAGCAGGTTCGCGTAGAGCAGACATCCGATCCCGGTGCGATAATTCGCGCCATTGTTGCAGACCATAAAAGCCCTCGTATTGATGGATTTCCTTCTTTTACCGGAGGGTTAGTCGGCTATTTTTCCTATGACTTTATCAAGTATTCCGAACCTAACCTGCATCTGGATGCAGAAGACCAGGAACACTTTAATGACATCGATCTGATGCTGTTCGACCGGGTCATTTGCTTCGACAACCTGAAGCAGAAAATTATTCTGATTGCAAACGCCTGCACCGACAATCTGGACTCCTCCTACCCGGAAGCGATCCGGGCGCTGGATGAAATGGCCGATCTGATCAACAACGGAGCTCCTGCAGACATTCAGCCACTCCAGCTGAAGAGTGAATTCCGCCGTCTATTTGACAAAGAACAATATTGTGCCATGGTGGAAAAAGCCCGGCACTACATTTATGAGGGCGACATTTTCCAGGTGGTTCTCTCCAATCGTATGGATGCCGACTGTGAAGGAAGCCTTTTGGACACCTACCGGTTGCTTCGCGTAATCAATCCGTCTCCTTATATGTTCTACTTCTCCAGCGATGACATTGAAATCGCCGGTGCATCTCCGGAAACGCTGGTGAAACTGACCGATGGGACGTTATATACCTTTCCTCTGGCCGGTACAAAACCCCGTGGAAAAACGCCCACGGAAGACGCCATGCTGGAACAACAGTTGCTTGACGATCCGAAGGAGCGCAGCGAGCACAATATGCTGGTGGATCTCGGCCGTAACGACATCGGCAAAATCAGTCAATTCGGTTCTGTTGCGGTAGAGCAATACATGGATGTTCTGCGCTACTCCCATGTAATGCATATCGGCTCTACGGTTCGCGGAACCATCCGCGCTGACAAGGACGCAGTAGATGCTGTGTCTGCCATTCTTCCCGCCGGAACACTCTCGGGTGCCCCCAAGTTCCGCGCCTGCCAGATCATCAATGAACTGGAAAACAACAAGCGCGGCATTTACGGTGGTGCAATCGGCTACATTGACTTCACCGGAAATCTGGACACCTGCATTGCCATTCGCATCGCTTTCAAGAAAAACGGAAAGGTTTTCATTCGTTCCGGCGCCGGAATTGTTGCCGACAGCGTTCCGGAAAGTGAATATCAGGAGTGCATCAACAAAGCGCAGGCCGTGGTCAACGCGGTAAAGCAATCGGAGGGAGGTATTGACTGATATGGTTTTGCTTATTGATAATTACGACAGCTTCTCGTATAATCTATATCAGCTGGTCGGGTCGATTGACCCGGACATCAAGGTAATTCGAAATGACGAACTGACCTTAGAACAGATCGAAGCGCTTCACCCTCGTAGAATCATTCTCTCTCCCGGTCCCGGTAAGCCCAGCGAAAGCGGCATCTGTGAAGATGTTATCCGTTATTTTGGCGGAAAAATTCCCATGCTCGGTGTCTGCTTAGGACATCAGGCAATCTGCGAAGTGTTTGGTGCAACCGTCACCTATGCATCCCAGTTGATGCATGGCAAGCAATCCCAAATGCATTTAGACACCAACAGCACACTTTTCCGTGGACTGCCCGCCATCGTTCCCGCCGCTCGCTACCACTCCCTTGCCGCAGCCGCAGATACCATTCCGCCTTGTCTGAATGTGACCGCTCAAACAGAGGATGGCGAGGTCATGGCAGTAGAACACAGGGATATGCCGATTTACGGTGTACAGTTTCATCCGGAAAGCATTCTGACTCCCAACGGAGAGCAGATGATGCGCAACTTCCTATTCGACTACATTATTTGATTCAGGAGGGGTTTAAAA
Organism: bacterium; assembly: GCA_963597355.1. Taxonomy (GTDB): domain Bacteria; phylum Bacillota; class Clostridia; order Oscillospirales; family Oscillospiraceae; genus UMGS1766. Next base: position 112,765 of record CAVBPR010000013.1, read on the forward strand.
TGATCAAAGAAGCAATCACCAAAATCGTCCAGAAGGAAGACTTAACCTACGACGAAAGCTACGCCGTGATGAACGAAATCATGAGCGGAGAAACCACTCCAACACAAAACGCAGCTTTCCTGGCAGCACTGTCCACCAAGAGCACCCGTGCGGAGACAATTGCCGAAATTTCCGGCTGTGCCGCCGCAATGCGGGACCATGCCATTCCTCTGGATCGGGGCGATCTGGAAACGCTGGAGATTGTCGGTACCGGTGGCGACGGCGCCCACAGCATCAACATTTCTTCCACCTCCGCTATCATCATCGCTTCTGCCGGTGTGCCGGTCAGCAAGCACGGCAATGTGGCCGCTTCTTCTCAGTGCGGTGCGGCAAATGTGCTGGAGGAGCTGGGCGTAAACGTCCGTCTGGAACCGGAGAAAATGGCAAAGGTACTCCAGGATACCGGCATCTGCTTTATGCACGCGCAAGTGTATCACACGTCTATGAAATATGTGGGAGCCATTCGAAAAGAGCTTGGCTTCCGCACTGTGTTCAACATTCTTGGGCCGCTGACAAACCCGGCGCATCCAACCATGCAGTTGCTGGGTGTATACGATGAATACCTCCTTCAGCCCATGGCACAGGTATTAAGCGGCCTTGGTGTAAAACGCGGTATGGTGGTCTACGGACAGGACAAGCTGGACGAGGTGTCCATCAGCGCGCCTACCTCAGTGTGCGAATTTAAAGACGGCTGGTACAAAACCTATACCATTCAGCCGGAGGATTTTGGACTGACTCGCGGCACAAAAGAAGATATTGTGGGCGGAGATCCTGCATACAATGCGCAAATCTCCCGTGGCATCCTGTCTGGCATGATTACCGGCCCCAAGCGTGACATCGTTCTGTTGAATTCCGCCTGCGGTCTGTACATCGCCGGTAAGGTGGACAGCATCCAGGCTGGCGTAGAACTTGCCGCCGACTTGATCGGCAGCGGCAAAGCGCTTCAAAAGCTGGATGAATTTGTCGCCGCAACAAATTCATAACTCCGCATACCATATAAATTTTAACTTTGGAGGTCATTATGCCGACCATTCTGGATACCATTGCAGACTACGCACGACTGCGCGTTGCTCAGGACAAAGAACAAAACAGTCTCGATGTGCTCAAGCAGTTGTGCGCCCAGGCAGGCGCAGGAAACGGTGCCGCCTTTGAACAGGCACTGCACAAAGACGGCATGAGCTTTATCTGCGAGGTAAAAAAAGCCTCTCCCTCGAAAGGGATTATCTCGCCGGATTTCCCCTACCTGAAGATAGCCCGGGATTACGCGGCAGCGGGAGCGGATTGTATTTCCTGCCTGACGGAACCCAAATGGTTTCTCGGCTCAGATGACATTTTCAAAGAAATACGCGCCGCTGTGCCCACGCCGATGATCCGCAAGGACTTTGTTGTGGATGAATATCAACTCTATCAGGCGCGTCTGATGGGCGCAAACTGCGTGCTTCTGATCTGCTCTCTGCTTGACACAAAGACAATTCAGCGGTATCTTACCATATGTGAGTCGCTTGGCCTGTCTGCCCTGGTGGAAGCACATGACAAAGACCAGATTGCCTCTGCCGTTTCCGCCGGTGCACGCTTGATTGGCGTAAACAACCGCAATTTAAATGATTTTTCCGTTGACTTTTCTAACGCCGCCCGTCTGAGGGATCTGATTCCACCCAACGCGGTTTACGTTGCCGAATCCGGTGTTGCAAATCCGCAGGATGTGGCCGCTTTACGTGCGATTGGCGCAGACGCCGCCCTGATTGGTGAAGCATTAATGCGCGCAGAAGATAAGCAGGCTATGTTGGCAGAGATGAGAAGGTGTGCAGAATGAGTACAAAAACAAAAATCAAAATCTGTGGTTTGTCTCGCGAGCGAGACATTGACATTGCAAACCAGCATCTGCCGGACTACATCGGTTTTGTGCTCCACTACCCCAAAAGCCGTCGATATGTTTCTGTTGAACGGGCACAGGAACTGGGGCGCTTACTGAATCCCGGCATTCGCATTGTCGGCGTGCTGGTCGATCAGCCCCTGGAAACCGCGGCTGCACTTCTCAACAATTGCGTTATCGACATCGCTCAACTTCACGGTCAGGAAGACGAAAATTATATCCGAGCGCTGAAAGAACGCACCGGAAAACAAGTGTGGAAGGCGTTCCAGATTCATTCTCCCGAGGATGTCGCCGCAGCGCGTGACAGCAGCGCGGATATGCTGGTATTAGACAGTGGCATGGGCAGCGGAGAAAGCTTTGACTGGTCGCTCATTGCGGATTTTGACCGCCCCTATTTTCTGGCCGGCGGCATCAATCCCCAAAACGCAGTACGCTGCGTGAAACAACTGCACCCCTATGGAATCGATCTCTCCAGTGGCGTTGAAACCAATGGAGTGAAAGATAAAGGCAAGATCTCCTCCGTTATCCATGCGGTTCGGGGGATGAAATGAATTGAAAGGAAAAGGTGAATTGCAATGAAACTGTTCCTGGACACTGCGAATGTGGACGAAATCCGCAAAGCAAACGAGATGGGTGTTATCTGTGGTGTTACAACCAACCCCAGCTTGATTGCCAAGGAGGGTCGCGATTATGCCGAGACCCTGCGTGAAATCTGCGGTATCGTAGACGGCCCGATTTCCGGCGAAGTGAAGGCAACTACCGAAGATGCCGTTGGCATGATTAAGGAAGGCCGCGAGATTTTTGCCATTGACCCGAAGCACATGGTCGTCAAAATTCCCATGACTCTGGAAGGTTTGAAGGCAATTAAAATTCTGTCTGCTGAGGGCATTCCCACCAACTGCACTCTGATCTTCAGCACCAACCAGGCTTTGCTGGCCGCTCGCGCCGGTGCAACCTATGTCAGCCCCTTTGTTGGCCGTCTGGACGACATCAATGAAGATGGTCTGGCTTTGATTGAGGACATCGCAAATGTCTTTGCCCTGTATGATGACATTCATACCGAAATCATCTCCGCATCCGTGCGCAACACTGCCCATGTGTTGGGCTGTGCACGTGTCGGTGCTGATATTGCCACCGTGCCCTTTAAGGTCATCGAGCAGATGGCCAAGCACCCCCTCACCGATTCCGGAATTGTGAAATTCCAGGAGGATTACCGCAAGGTATTTGGTGACTAACAAAATAGTTTATGATGCCAGAGCAAACGCTCTGGCATCATAAAGACGTTGACACTCTATCACTTGAAAGTTTTAAGGAGCGAAGTAATCATGTCCAACGGACGATTTGGCATCCACGGCGGTCAGTACATCCCCGAAACGCTGATGAACGCTGTCATTGAGCTGGAGGAAGCCTATAACCACTACAAGAACGACCCTTCCTTTCTGGCGGAGCTGGACGAGCTTTACCGCAACTATGCCGGTCGTCCTTCGTTGCTGTACTATGCAGAGAAAATGACCCGCGATTTAGGCGGTGCCAAAATCTATCTCAAGCGGGAAGACTTAAATCACACCGGCGCCCACAAAATTAACAACGCCATCGGCCAGGCCCTGCTGGCAAAAAAGATGGGAAAAACCCGTCTGATTGCTGAAACCGGTGCCGGCCAGCACGGAGTAGCAACCGCAACCATCGCCGCTTATCTTGGCATGGAGTGCGAAGTCTACATGGGCAAGGTGGATATGGAGCGGCAGGCACTGAATGTTTATCGTATGCGGCTGATGGGCGCTCAGGTTCACGGCGTGGAGACCGGAACTGCCACTTTGAAGGATGCTGTCAGTGAATGTATGCGGGAATGGACCAGCCGCATCAGCGACACACACTATCTGTTAGGTTCCTGCATGGGTCCCCACCCCTTCCCCACAATTGTACGGGATTTCCAGGCGGTCATTTCCAAGGAAATCAAAGAACAGATGCTGGAAAAGGAAGGCCGCCTGCCTGATACGGTGATTGCCTGTGTCGGTGGCGGAAGCAATGCCATCGGAACTTTCTATCATTTCATTGATGATCCGGACGTTCAGCTCATTGGCTGTGAAGCCGCCGGACGCGGTATTGATACTTTTGAAACCGCCGCAACCGTCAACACCGGCCGCATTGGTATTTTCCATGGCATGAAGAGTTATTTCTGCCAGGACGAATACGGACAGATTGCTCCGGTTTACTCCATTTCCGCCGGTCTGGACTACCCCGGCATCGGGCCGGAACACGCATGGCTGCACGACACCGGCCGCGCAACCTATGTCCCTGTCACCGATGATGAGGCTGTGGATGCATTTGAATATCTGTCTCGTACGGAAGGCATTATTCCCGCAATTGAATCTGCACACGCAGTGGCCTATGCCATGAAGCTTGCTCCCACCATGGACAAAGACAAGACGATTGTCATTACTTTGTCTGGTCGCGGTGATAAAGATGTTGCAGCAATTGCCCGTTACAGAGGGGAGGATCTCCATGATTAAAATCCAAGATGCATTTCAAAACGGAAAGGCATTTATCCCCTTTCTGACCTGCGGTGACCCGGATCTGGAAACAACCGAAGCACTGGTGAAGGCAATGGCAGAAGCAGGCGCCGACCTCATTGAGCTTGGAATTCCGTTCTCTGATCCCACCGCTGAGGGCCCTGTGATTCAGGCCGCCAATCTGCGTTCTCTATCCGCCGGAACCACCACAGACAAGGTATTTGAGCTTGTAAAGCGGCTTCGGGAAACGGTCACTATTCCCATGGTATTTATGACCTATGCCAACGTGGTGTTTTCCTATGGAACGGAAAAATTTCTCTCCCGGGCTGCGGATGCCGGTGTGCAGGGACTGATTCTCCCGGATGTTCCCTTCGAGGAAAAAGCAGATTTTGAACCGATGTGCAAACAATATGGTTTGGAGCTGATCAGTATGATCGCCCCCACTTCTCAGGACCGTATCCAAATGATCGCAAAAGAGGCCTCCGGTTTCATCTACTGCGTCTCCTCCCTCGGTGTTACTGGCGTGCGCAATAATATCACCACCGATGTCGGCAGCATGATTCAACTGGTACGCAAAGCTACAAGCACTCCTGCAGCCGTTGGCTTTGGCATTTCCACACCAGAACAAGCCGCAGCGATGGCGCAGGTTGCGGATGGCGTTATCGTCGGCAGTGCCATTGTTAAACTCATTGCGCAGCATGGAAAAAATGCTGTGCAGCCGGTAGCCGAGTATGTGAAGGCTATGAAAACCGCTATTCAATAAAATCAATAATTCAGCAAAGAGGCACTGTTTTCTTGGCTTGGCTGAGCCAAGAAAACAGTGCCCCAAATTTTGTACCTTTTCTTCTGAAGCTTTCCAGTTTGAATCCGGTCCATTCCCCTGAAAACAGCAGATGCGCCTGACTTTCGTCAGACGCATCTATGCCGTTGAACTAACATGGTGGACCGGATCGGATTCGAACCGACGCCCGAACACATACGGAACAGATACACAAATACAAGCTCAACTCATTCAAACTTCACTGTGAATCCACGGGTTGCGGATTGCGCTTCCACAAAACAACGACACACAACGCAGCTATCACTGTCATTGCAATCATACCGATATACGCCATATCCAATGTACCGGTTGCATCCAGAATAGCGGACATATAAAATACACCGAAAGCACTGAAAATGCTCTCAAATGCATATAGCCAACCATTGACTACAGCAAAGTTGTCTCGACCATAGATGTAGGAAATGATAGACGGCTGGATGTTCTGCAAGCCACCCGTCATGCCTGCGATACCGAGAGCCGCACCGCCAATCAGGACAATATTATTGCCCCGAACAAACAGCAAACAGATCGCCGCAAGCAAATTAAATCCACATACCAGCAGAAACGCGGCAGGTGTTCCTGCCTTGTCATCTACTACGCCAACCACATAGCTCAATGCTACGCCCAGCAGTGCGGAGATAGTAAGCGTAGACAAGTACACTGGTGCAGCAGTACCTACAGCACTCATGCGAACAACAAAAAATGCCATAAATCCAATCAGAGACAACCATAACAGACCGATGCCGACAATAATTAGATATGTATCCACCTTGGACAGCACCGTCTTGACAAGCATATTGTTCTTCTTGTCATCCTTTACCAACGCAGAGGCCGGAGCTTCCGCTGCTCCGTCAGGATGCAGTCCGCATTGTTCGGGCGAACCCTTGATGCCAACAAGAAACACTATCCCAACTACTACAACGATTGCTCCCAGTACCAAATACGTCCCATGAAAGCCCAATGCAGAGCCTACACTGGCTGTCAATATAGCAACCAAGCTGGCTGAACACAGAGGACCACCCATAGTCACGATGCCAAAGGCACGGCCACGAGTCTCAATGAACCAGTTTGTGCACATATTTTGCACACCCAGTACCAAGGAAATCACCATTATGCGCACAACGAACAGGCAGATGGAGTAAAGAACGACATTGTCGTTTGCCAGACCGATACCAATCGTACCCGCGCCAAGCAGGAGTGTGCATATTCCCATCAGACGATTAGCGGGGAATTTGTAGTACAAAATTCCGAATACAACAGCAAGGGGGATCACCGCATAGCTTGCAACGGTGATGGGATTGGTGATGGTGAGTGCCGACCAATGATAAGTCTCAGCATAATAGGGCTGAAGAATGTTGACATGGTCATTCATCAGACCGGTCCCTAAATAGTAGGCGATCACACCAAACAGGTAAATAGGAAGAGCCTTGCGTTTAAATGTGGCTTTCGTGTCCATATCTCGTTCCTCTTTTCTATTATAGAATATCCATCCCCGCAGCGAACCCTTCCTAGGCTGCCTGTTTGACCTGGCGCGGTTCCTTTGCATCTCCAGTCACAACAAACCAGGAGCAGCAGTTGTGAAGCATCTCGACAGTCTCTGTGTTGGATTGGCTTCCACAGCCATATAGCACAGTGTCCACGCGGGTAAAATGTTCATTTCCGCTGGCATCTCGCCAGTGCACACCATCTTTTCCTCCGTTTGCATTCATTTTCTCAAAGATGGAGCAGCTTTGAAACCTCTCGGATGCCCGATGCCAGGCGGTCAATTTCCTCGAATGTGTTATAAAAGGCTGGAGCAACGCGTAATGTATACTCCACTCCCAGCGCATGGTGCAAAGGCTGGGCACAGTGATTACCGGAACGCAGGGCGATTCCTTGTTGATCCAGCAATGCTGCTGCATCAAATGCGGAAATGCCATCCAGAGAAAAGGCAAGACATCCTTCTCTTTGCGCTGAACCCAAGATCTTAACGCCTGGTATCTCCCGCAGGAGACTTTCTGTTCGACGAAGCAGAGCGGCTTCGTGCGCTTGCCAATGAGGTGGAAGGGTATTTCGGTAACCAAGCGCTGCCGCTAACCCAACCGCAGCTGATATATTGGGGGTTCCTGCTTCCAGTGTAGGCAGAAATGTCGTATTCCGCTCAGTGACCACATCCACCATGCCGCCGCCAAAATATACAGGTGCCAACGGTTCTTTGCAGTATAGCAAACCGATACCAAAGGGTCCGCCCAGCTTATGACCTGAACAGACAAACCAGTCACAATCCATTGCTGTTACATTGATCTCACGGTGACAGACCGACTGCGCACCGTCTACCAGTACCCGGATGCCTCGAGCGTGAGCTATGCGGATAAGCTCTTCCACAGGTATGATCGTCCCCAACACATTAGAGCATTGGGTCACCGCCAGTACACTGATGTCCGGTGTGAGCAGTCGATCCATTGCCGCCATATCCAGTTGGCCATCTGGTGTAATGGGACAGACGCGGAATGGTTTTCCCAACCGGAGACAAAGCTGCTGCCATGGCACAAAGTTGGAGTGATGCTCCAATATCGTGGTCACTATGCCGCCCGGTTGACCCGCAAGTGCTATGGCTACTCGATTGATACCGTCAGTTGTTCCAGCGGTAAAGGTGATCTGCCCGGGCTGCGCCCCAAGAAAATCAGCGCATATAATTCTGGACTGTTCATAAGCGTCAGTACACCGACTAGCCAGAGTGTGGATACCCCGATGAATGTTGGCACGACATTGCTCCAACTGACGCACTGCATTCAGCACTTGCAATGGCATCTGTGCAGTGGCAGCATTGTCCAGATAACAGAGTGGCTGTCCATGGATTGACTCATCCAACGCGGGGAAATTCTCTCGGATGGCATATACATCGAAACATTCGGCTTCTGTTTTCTTTTTGTCGTCCGAACATTCTGTATTGCATTCAGACAAATGGTGACGGCATATAAACTCTGTAAGCTCCGTCACAGTTTCGATCGATGCAAACTCAGCTGGAGTCATAGATACTTCAAACAACTCCTGAACCGCCTTCATAAGCAGCACCTTTTTGGTGATGACTGACGAAGCACCAGAGCAGGAGCGGGAGATTTCTCCCGGATCGATACCCATGCGCTTCATATCCAGCATATAGCGTAGACTTATGTCGGCCAGAACTAGCAGACGGTCACTGCGGCACATTTCCTTCGTTAGCAGGAACCGATCCCGGATATACCCCATGACCAGTGGATATACCGTATCAAATGTTTTTTTCTCCAAACTCCGGTACGCAGTTGCATACCGGGGCATACGCTCCGCTGCGGCCTGCAATTCCGCGCGGATCGTTTCCCTGGTTTTCATCAAGCCGTGATGACTTCAAGTCCCAGATGGCGGCCAAGTGCACAGACCTGCTCGAAGCAGTCGCCATAAACCAGCGGAATATGGTTGCCCACTTCCAGCTGTTTCTGAAAAAAGTCATTGCCGTCCTTCACACGAAAGAATACACCCTCGGAGCAGGAGTAGTCACCAAAGCCTACGCCGCCGACGATCTCACCCTTAGAAACAAACAGCTTGGAGCAGTCCGGCGAGATACGGCACATAGTGATCGTCTGGCCGGCATCTCGATTGAAGTCATAACGCAGCGTGACACCAAAGCCACTGGCAGCAAAAGGACGGATCGCATAGGGTGCTTTGGGGGCATCCCAGCCCTGCATATTGCGCCGGGGAACTGCATGCCAAGTCAAGATCACATTGTCGGGATCAGCCTTGACTACATCCAGACACTCATCGTTGATATCAGTGTGGAAGAAGGGCGACAGACCATAGCGGCCACCGGCGATTGCTTTCGCATCGTGAGTCGTGTTGCCCATATAAGCAGGCTTGTCTGCAAGACAAGACAGCACGGCAATGGACAGGCAGGCTGGGATGTCATATTCGCAGGCAGAGGGCACACCCAATTCACCCAGCAGGGAGTGAGTCAGACAGAAGGTCATGTGCTCCTCATTGAGTCGTCGGGTTGCACAGGCATCAGGGCAGGGCGCAGAGAAAGCATTACAGCCATAATAGTCCAGCATCTTCTTGACTGTGATATAAAACCGTTCGGAATTCAACACTTCCCTGCGTTCCATATCACACTCAACCGCATTGTCAATAAGATCATCTGCCAATGCCTCCATCTCAGCCACATCATCTTCAGTGGGATTCAGCGTGGCACGGCCAGGAAGTGTATGGTTCTTTCCAGACTCACCGATATGCGTCTGATCCAGCAATTCATGAATGTTCACAAAGGTGAACTGTGTTCCCAAAACATCCGTAACATGTTCCAGACTGACGAAATTAGCCATGTCACTGACAGAACGTGTCGTACCAAAACGGGCAGCGCAAAGCACGCGCGTCTCTTTCAGCATCTTAGCTGCCCGCAGCACCTCGAGGAAGTCCACGGTTTCTTTCCATGTACGATAAGCATAGCTCTCCAGCCCTCTGGAACGGGTAGATGCAATCAGAATTGTCTGCATGCACTGAGGCCCCGGAATGGTGATAATAGGCTTTTGAGCCTTCTGCGCAAAGTCAATGATAAGGTCACTCAGCCGTCCCATCGGACCAATCAGATAGATATCAGCCTCTTCGCGGCCTGTCATCATCTGATTCAGAATATCAGGGGTGATCAAAAACTCCTCGTTGCGGTCAATCCAGATGGGTTCCATTACATTGAAGTGAGGGCTGGTCAGATTCTCGGCGATTTCCTCATGCGCACCTTTAATCAGCTGGGCGTTGGCCATATCGTCAAAGTCTTTGGTTAGTTCGAAGTCCTTACCCATGCGGCAAGGTCCCTCAAATACATAGTCATGATGCAGCGTCACCAGAATGGGACAGATGTTTAGCTTGACGTCTTTACCGAGATGAATCATATTTTTGTTCCTCCTGTTCTGAGATTTGGTTCTGTGGTTACTTGCTGAATTTATTATAGCGTTGCACCGAACCATTGAGAAACAACTAGAACGGCTATTTACAATTTGATTTTGTGAATTTATAATAAAATGGTATTAGATTCACATCAGATTATTGGTAATCATACCGAGACAATAGGTTTATCAGAGGAGATCGGGACTATGATGTATCAACGCATCCGCACATTTTTAGAGGTTGCAAGTTGCCTGAATTTCTCTCAAGCGGCTGAGCGGCTTTATATTAGTCAGCAGGCTGTGACAAAGCAGATTGCTGCGCTGGAGCAAGAGCTGGGAATCAAACTATTTTACCGAACAACCCGACAGGTTTTGCTGACTCCGGCAGGAAGTGCACTCAGAGATGACTTTACTCAAATCAACCGCCAGATCAACGACAGTATCCACCGTGCCAGAGATCTGGAACGCTCCGGAAAAAAACTTCTGAGAGTTGGTTTCTTGTCTGCGCTTTCTCGTCGGGACATCATTTTACCTGTGGTGAATTATATCAGTAAGTACTACCCGGAATTGGAATTGGAAATCAAGCTAATGGACTTTATTGATCTGCGCAATAGCTTGCTGGATAATAGGCTAGACTTCTGTGTGACGACCTCTAACGACTGGCAACTATGGCCGGATGTGCGAGCAACTATCCTTCAACGTAAACAGTTCCAAATCGTTTGTTCCGTCCGTCATCCACTGTCACAGTTAAAAGAGGTAGGATCGGATGATTTGAAGAAGTATGTACAGTTGATCCTGCCCCGGGACAATATTATGAGCGGGATTGAGCAATGGGGGCGCAAAATACCATATAGTAGGACTGTACTCTGTCCGGATATTAGTACCCTTATGGTGCATCTTGAACTTGGTGAAGGTTTTGCATTGCTGACCAAAGTCATTGAGGGATATGACGCAGAAAATTTATTCTATTGGAATGTTCCGTTTCCCGAGGCTCATGCAGAAATTGTTTGTATATGTAGTGAACAGGCAAGTGATGAAATCAAACAGATCATCTATCATATCAAGAAAGATGAAGTGGTAAATATATAATTGTGAACGGCACCGAAAGACGGAACGCAAAAATTTATCTCTGTGACGCACCGTAACGACCTGTGTGGACTCTTAGATGGAGAGGCCGGAACCTGCCCCTTCTTCTCTGTTTGTGGGCGGAGTTCCACCGACCACCTACGTGAGGGGCGCTACTCCCCTGACTGCCGGACAGCAAAAAGCATTTCAGAGATGTCTATGCCCCCATTCTGGGGGAATGCGGGGAAAAGCTGAAAGTACTAATGAAAAGGGAGATCGCACCGCTCTGGGCAGGGAAATAGACATATAGCAAGAAAGGCTGGGATGATCCCAGCCTTTCTTGCTATATATGCCACGTTATAATTATAAGGTGATAAACCGGCAAAAGCCGAGGCACACGCCCATGGCAAAGAACAGCGCCGCCTTGATGAGCACGGGCAGCCAGAGCTTTCCCTGGGACAGGCGGATGTCCCAACGGCTGATATTGCCCTTGGGGCAGGTGCCCATGCAGGCCTCACAGGCGATGCACTCGCCGCTGCGCAGGCTCGCGTCATCCAGCTTCAGATCCACCGGGCAGCGCTTGGCGCAGGCGGAGCAGCCGGGGATGCACTGGGTGCCGTTCCGGTGCAGTTGGGCAAAGGGCAGCACCGGCAGGAGGGCAAACACTGCCCCCATCGGGCACAGGAACTGGCAAAAGAACCGGGACTGTGCCGCCATGCCGATGAGAATCAGCACAAACAGCGCGATGCCCACGCCATAGCCCGCCGCCGGAAGTTTTAACGCCGTCAGCCGGGAAAAGACATCCCACGGGCTGGTACCGGTCAGCTTTCCATACACGCCGAGGGCGCACAGCACCACGATCAGCGCAAGAATGAGGTACTTCACCTTCTGCCCCCAGCGCACTGCCCGCTCCGGGAACTGGAACTGCTTTTTCCGGTGCAGCAGCTTCTTCTGCACAAGCCCGGACAGCCAGTAGACGAGATCGCCCAGGCCTCCGAAGGCGCACACATAGCCGCAGAAGAAGCGGCCAAACAGGACGGTAAATCCGCACAGGCCGATCAGCGACAGCACAAAGCTGTCCAACTGGAGAAGCTCTCCCGCTCCGATCCACTGGAACAGGTGCTTCACGCCGGAGAAACCAGCTACGAATGCGCCGGGCATGGTCAGGAAGAAGAACGCCTGAATACCCGCTCTCAGCCACGCCCGGTGCTTGAGTGTCCGCTGGCGCTTCTGGGCCGCAGTCAGCGGCTTTTTCTGTGTCTCATTCATCCTGCCGCCGCCTTTCCCAGTGCGTCCGCCGCCGCATCGATGAGGCCGGTGGAGCTGAACGTCGCACCGGAGACGGTATCCACCTCGGCCGACTGCGCAGAAACGATCTTATCCAGCACGGCCAGGGCCTGATTATAGTACGCTGGGTCTTCCCCGTCGGCACTGAGCACGGTGATGTCCGTCACCCTTCCGTCCGCGACGGTGACAGAGACGGTGATCTCACCGCCGAAGCCAATACCGGTGCCCTCATAAGTACCGTCCTTGTAGCCGCTGGTTGCGTCCTGCTCCGTCAGTGCAGCATTATAGGTCTCCACCTCGTCAATGAGCAGCTGCCGCTCCGCCACCACCGCGGCGCGGCTGACGGCGATGTGCTGATACTGCCAGAGCACGCCGAGAATGAGCAGGAGACTGACAATGCGGATGGCAAAGTTCATATATTTCATGCTTCGTCCTCCTCTGTCGGCTTTGCCTGCTCCAGCGCCTGCTGGGCGGCGGACTGGATCGCACGGGAGGAATAGGTCGCCCGGCTGACCGTGTCTACCTCGTCTGCGCCCTGCTTTTGCAGAATCTGGCTGACCACGCCCTCAAACCAGGTGTTTTTATAAGTGCGACCATTGATGGCATAGTCCAGATAGTTCTCGTTATCCTCCGGCGATTCGGAGGTGTCGTTCTCCTTCGTCACGGTCACAGAGGTCAGCACGCCGTCCTGCACGACAAGCTCCACCCGGACGTCATAGCAGAACAGATTCTCATCCGTGCACACTGCCGTGGCAGAATAGGTGCCGTCCAGATAGGGCGGCAGACCGGGCTCCGGCGTCGGGTCGATGGGCTCCGGGTCGGGTGTGGGATCGGGATTAGGAGTTGGATCAGGTTCGGGAACAGGGTCTGGTGTCGGCTCGGGCTGCTGCGACTTCGCCTGCTCCAATGCGTTTCGCACCGCCTCCTTCAGGCCCTCGGAGCTGTAAGTCGCGCCGGACACCGCGTCCACCTCCGTTGTCTGACCAGACTGGATGGCAGTCAGCACCGCCATTGCACGCTCCAGGAAGGAGGGCGTCTCATCCACCGCCGACACCAGCTGAATGTCCGCAATGCGGCCGTCGGTCACGGTGACGGACACCGTCACCTCGCCGCCATAACCCTCGCCCGTGCCGGTGTAAACACCATCTAGATAGTCTTCTTCCGGCCGAAGCGTCGGGTCGATGGGCTCCTCCGCTGGGACATCCGGTTCCTCCGCCGGCTGCTGCTCCGTGCCATCAGCGGCCGCCTGGTTGAGCGCACGCTTGACCGCATTCAATATGCCGTTAGAGGAATAGGTTGCACCGGACACCGTGTCCACATTCGGGCTGCCCGCACTGACCACCGCGGACAGGACAGACTGCGCCCGGGAGAAATAGGACGGGGTCTCCCCGTCGGCGCTGAGCACCGTCACGTCGGTGATGACGCCGCCGGAGATGGTGACCTGCACGGTAATAAGGCCGCCGAAGCCCTGCGCCGAGCCGGTGTAAACGCCGTCCCGATAGGTCGCGGGCACAGAGAATGACTCACTGACCAGGGGTGCGGGTTCCGTCTTTTCCGGTGTTTCGGTCTTGACCTGCTCACCGGTGAGGGCGTTCTGGATCGCACCCAGAATCCCCCGGGAGGAGTAGGTCGCGCCGGACACCGTGTCCACCTCCCAGCTCTGCCGGGTCAACACTGTCTCCACCAGCGTCTTTGCCCGATTAAAGAAGGAGACCGTTTCGTGGGAGGCGTCCAAAATCTGAATATCCGTGATGCGGCCGCCCTCCATCGTGACCTGTACTGTAATGAGACCACCATAGCCCTGCGCCGAGCCGGTGTAAACGCCGTCGGCATAGGGCAGAAGTGTCGTTACCGTTTCCAGCATTTCCGGCTGTGTTTCCTTCTCCGACTGCTCCACCTGGGCGGCCAGCCGCTCCGGCACGGCCGCCAGCACCGGCCGGGAGTGGGGCAACGTTACCATGACCAGCGCCACCACCGCTGCGGCCGGCACGAGCTGCACCAGCGGGCGCAGCTTTTTCATCTCGTCTTTCTTCATGACACGCCCTCCTGAGAGATCACATGGACGGTAAAATCAGAGGTGAACTGTTCCGCGATGGGCTCCGTCACATAGACCTCCCCCGCCTCATCCATTAAGATCAGATCAAAATCACTTCCGTAAGTGCGCCAGTAGTCGATGCTCTGCTCCAGCCCCATGACATAGCAGGCGGTGGACAGGCCGTCGGCCAGCATCCCGTCAGCACTGACCACCGAGACAGACAACAGACCATTACTGGCCGGATAGCCCGTCTTAGGGTCGAGAATATGGTGATAGGTCTCGCCGGTAGCCTCATCCACGAAATAGCGCTCATATGCACCGGAAGTGATGACCGCCTTGTCCGCAAGGCTGAGCACACCCAGGTAGCTGTCGCTGTCCGGGTGATTGGGATCCTGAATACCGCACCGCCAGAGCGAGCCGTCCGGCTTTGTGCCGTAGCACTGCACATTGCCGCCCAGAGACACCACGCCGCTGACCAGATCGTACTCCTTGAAAATTTCCATCAGTCGGGCAGAAGTGAAGCCCTTGGCGATGCCGCCCAGATCGATGCCTTGCCCCTGGGACAGGGTGACGGTGTCACCGTCCAGCGTTACCTTGTCACTGCCGCTCTGCACCAGCGCCTCGGCCAGTGCCGCCGTGTCAGGCACGGCAAAATCCCCGGTGGTAAAACCCCACAGCTGCATAAGCGGGTACACGGTGATATCGAACGCGCCGCCAGTGGTGTCGTAGAGAGACAGCGCCTCGGCCACCATCTCCACCGTGTCCTCTGACAGGGTAGCCGTGCCATCCCGGTTGACGGTACTGATCTCGCTGTCCGCATTGCCAACGGAGAGCAGGTTGTCCAAACGGCGGATCTCATTTTCCGCCGCCTCCACCGCCTCCTCACAGCGCTCGCCGTAGCAGGTGACGGTCATATAGGTGTCCATGGCGAAAATATCCGCACTGGCGGAGGGCACTTCACCCGTTGTTTCCACGGAGCTTGTCTGCTGTGCCGCCGCGCCGCAGCCCGTCAGCAGCAGCGCCATACACAGCGCCGCCGCGCCCATTCGTAGTCTCATTTGTGTTCTCCTTTTCTCTTGATCTGCTCCAGACGTCGACACAGCTCTCCGCCGATAACGCCGATGAGCGCGCCGCTCAGCAGTCCGCTGATCCAAAGCACCAGCAGATACCACCCCAGCGCCTTTGTCTGCAAAAGCACCATGGCCGTCAGGATCTGCCCCACATTGTGGGTCACGCCGCCGGCGATGCTCACGCCCAGCAGGCTGAATTTCTGCGTGCGTTTCAGCAGCAGCATGACCGACCCGCTGAGCAGGCCGCCAACCAGGCTGTATGCCAGGCTCATGCCGTTGCCGAAGAGCACGCTGACCAGGAAAATGCGCATCAGGTTGATGGCGATGGCACTGCCCGCCCCCATGCCATACAGGGCAACCAGCACCACGATGTTTGTAAGACCCAGTTTCATTCCGGGCACAGCGAAAAATACCGGCAGTTGCGCCTCCAGATAACTGAGGATGAGCGCCAGTGCCACCAGCAGGCCGTATTGGGCGATGCGCCGTGTTTTGTTCTCTTTCATACTGTCACCCCGCAGTCATATCCACACCGGAACTATCTTTCACCGTCTCAGAGATGATCTCCACCACCACCTGATTGGGCAGGCAGACGATGCTCTGCCCGTCCCGATGCACACGTCCGGTGTGAATGCACACACCATCAGGACATGAGGCCTCCTCGATGCGGGCGGAGCCGTCCTCAATAACCAGCAGATTTGTGCCGCCGTTCGCACCGGTGATGGTGTAGGAGGTGTTCTCATTCAACGGATAGCTGGCCGTGACCGTACCTGCAACCCGCACCTGCGCCATTCCGCCGCCGGCGGAACGCAGCAACAGCACGGCAGCCAGCACCGCGCCGAACGCAAGCACAGCGGCAAATAGGATCAGATCCGCTTTTCGTAATTTGAATAATTCCATGGGACGCCTCCTCAGAGATGGCGGCAAGGCCGCCCCCGCAATGCAGGGGTGGCCTTGCCGGATATGGGTGGATGTGGTTCGCTCAGCGCGTCTCGCGCTTCTTGAGCAGGATCAGCACAAACACCGCGCCGCTGAGCAGCAGCAGACCTGCAAAGATGACCATGTGGCCCTCGTCCGCGGTCTTGACTGTGCCGCCAGGGACACTGTCCGTCTTGGTGCTCGTGCCAGTACCGGAATTCGTGCCGGTGCTGGTGTTGGTGTTGCTGCCGGTGTTGGTGTTATTACCCGCATTACCGTTGTCGTCAGTGTTGCCGTTATTGTTGTTATTGTCGTTGTCACCCTTGTTGTCGTCGTTCTGGTTCGGGTCGGCGACGGTCAGGGTGAAGGTCAACTCGGGATAACCGGTGGCGGCGATCTTCAGCTCATAAGTGCCGGGCTGGGCGAAGATGGCCGTGCCGTTGGCCGCCGCAGTCAGGTCGATGGTGCCGTCAGCCTTGACGATGGTGACAGAGCCACGGCCGGAAGCGGCATATGCCGTGTCGTTGACGGTGACGGAGGTGATGCCCTTCAGGTAGGCATTGAAGTCCTCCTCGCTCACGCCCTCAGCGGGAGTCAGTGCGGGAGCGCTGTTATCACCATTGAACCGAGCTGCCGCTTCATTGGTGCTCAGCACGAAGGTGGCAGTAATCGGCGCATACTTGCCGCTCTCATCGGTGATGGTCAGGGTGTACTGGCCGGGCTTGGCATTTTTATAGAACAGCTGGCTGTCGTTCACCGCCGTCTCAAGGCCGTCCACGGAGTATACCGCGACAAAGTCATCCGGCAGATTCACTTCAAAGGGCACTGCCCCGCTGCCAGCCGTGCCTTCGGATACTGTAGCGTCTGCATCGAACTTAATCGGCACATACAGGCTCGTGTCGATGGTGTAGATACCCGCATCGGTGTAATAGGTAATCTGGGTGATGGTCTGACCCATGATGGCCTCATAGTGCGCAGAGGAAGTGGGGCTGCCGTGCACCTCGGCAGTGAAGCCGGTGCAGAAGGCCAGCTCACTGACGCGCCAGATGTTCTCCAGATGGCGCAGGCCATAGCTCGTGCCCTCCTTGGTACCCAGCACAACGGCATAGACCGTGCTGACTTCCTCGGGGAGACCGTTCACGTCGATCTGATAGTCACCGTACTGGCTGTCGGTGCTCAGGTCAGCAGTGACATCGCTCAGAGCCATTTTGTCGCCCTGCACCGCGCCAAACGTGAACTTGCCGTCCGTGCCCTTCGTCAGCTCCTTGTAGCTGGCGGGCGCTTCGCTGAGAACATAGTAGGAATAGCTGGCGCTCTCAAACAGAGCGGCCTTGCCGACGTACTCGGTGGTGGTGGTCTTGCCCCTGTTGGTCACGGTGACAGAAACCGTGCTGTCGTCTGTCACCTGCGTCAGGCCTTCCAGAATGGAAGCATCTGTGACCTTCACTGCGTAGGTGATACCGGTGATGTCACTGCCGTCGCTGTTCACATGATAAGAGCCGCCCACCAGCGTGCCAGTGCGGGTCTTGTTTAGGGTGGCGGAGGAAATGGTGTCCACGCTGACGGTGTTGTTCACCTCTGCGGCGTAGAAGTCAGCGTAGGGAATGTTCATCAGGACATAGTCCAGATTGTCCACTGCCTCGGTCAGGTGCTTGATCTGCTCCTTGACTGCCGCCTTGTACAGCGTCTTGGTGCTGGCCAGCATCTCCACGGACTCTGCCAACTCTGCCTGGAAGCTGCTCCAGGTCTTATCGTTGTTGACACCCTGGGTTCTGTTCTTGTTTGCATCAATCAGTGCCTGCAGCTCTGCCTTATCTTCCTCGCTCGCAGGTTCGTGCTTGGCGATATTGTTTTCGGTCACGTTGAGCTTGATGATCGTATCGGTGTAGCCCAGCGCGTGGATGGTGACCGTCCAATAGCCGGTCTTGTCCGCAACAGAGCCGCCGGTCCGGATGGAATCTGTCAGACCCAGCTGAATGCCCATGGACTTGTGCATCCAGTTGTCTGCGGCAAACTTCGTGCCGTAAGTAGCCTGTGCATTGGTGCAGGTCTCGTCGCTGCCGTAGTAAGTCCAGACGACGGACTGCATCCGGGAGCCCAGCTCGCCGTAATTGCCGTTCAGGTCAACGCGGATGGTCTCGCCGAAGCTGCCCACATCGTCACCCTCGCGAAGATTGACGGTGTAGCCGGTGGCCGTTTTCAGGGCTTCGCCCTTGATGCCGGAGGTCGTGCCGGTCTGTGCCTTGCTGAAGGTGAAGCTGCCGTCAGTGTTCTTGGTAGCCTCTCTCAGGCCGTTGGTATTCGCATCCACAGCCGCGATCAGGTCATAGGCAGGGAGCTGACCTTCAGCATAGCCGCCGACGATCTGACTGCCGTTGGAAACGGTGGCATACTTCGCCTTGAAGGCTTCTGCGTCCTCAGTCTTGACCCTGACGGGAACATACTTCACACCGGTCACTTCGTAGTGATCCATGTTGACGCCATTGATCACACCCTTGTTCCAACTGACAGACGTACCGTCGGTCAGATAGATGGTCTTTCCATCCGCAGACCAATGGGACACTTCATAGCTGGTGCCGTCAACAGCATAGATTACAGCATTGCACTGGAAGCTACCGCGGTGCAGACCGTGGTTGGTGGTAGCACGGGAAACCACGTCAAACGCGCCCTTGTCGCTCTCACCCCGGCTGTCCTCGTCGCTAGAGGAAGCGGTACTGCCTGCAGCGGTCACTCCCTCATTCGCCCAGTACTCCGCCCAGGACAGGCCGGCGTACAGGTAGGTGTAGCCGTCATCGGGCTCTTCGGGTGCAGGATCAGGGTCAACAGGGTCGGTGCTGGCCTTGACCAGCGCATCCACAGCGGCAATCAGTGCGGTGAGCTGATCATCCACATCGGCCTGTGCCGCATCGGCATTGTCCAGCACATCCTGTGCGTTCTTCAGCGCAGTCTGGAATGCAGTCCAGCTCTCGGCGGTGTAATCGGTCTCAGTCAGAGCCTTCACCTCATCCACCTTGGACTGGAGCTTGGTTCTGTCCACAGTCTGCGTGTCAGGAACGTCAGTGCCCCCCGCCTGTTTCAGCGCATTATCCACGGCACTGATGATTGCCTTAGAGCTATAAGTAGCACCAGAAACAGTATCCACTTCATCGGTGCTGGTCTTACCCGTCAGCTGATCTGCAATACCAGTGACTCTTTTATTGCCCTCTAATGCTTTTTCAAAATAATCAACATTGTCATCGCTAACGGAACAATTACTAGACAATGCCACTCCAGCGATCTTGCCCTCTGTAATTGTAACATCGAGCGAAATGGGATACGCCTCGAAATTTGTTCCATCGGACTCTACGGTCGCTGTTCCCGTATAAGTGCCGTCTTTGTAGCTCTGCGTCGCTACTTCTGCGAAGGCGGCGGTGGGGATCAGGCTCAGCGCCAGCGCCAAAGACAGCAGCAGCGAGAGCAGTTTCTTCGGTTTCATGAAAACACTCCTTTCATCTCTTCTCATCTGTCTGGCTGATTGTTAGCTATACCTAACTATATAACAGGGCAATGCGTCCCCCCCAAAAAAGAGCTGCCCCCCTATTGTTGTTAGAATAACCTAACCACCGTATAAACAGCGCTCCCCTCCTCCAGAACGGGAGAAGGGGAAAACCAGCCAGCATTAGTTGTCACTAACCGATACCGCAATAATATAACAAGAAATTAAAACCAAGTCAATAGGATTTTAAAGGGATTTTAAATTTTTCTGATTTTTCTGAAGCTGCACCGCAGTAAACAAAACGGCGAGCCGATGCCCGCCGCCGCTCCTGTTCGGAGAAGAAATTTTTCTATCTGTGGTTTTTATGTGGTCAAGGGTGGAAACGGCCTGTTTTTGCTGAAAATGCGATTTTGAGATTTCAGACCAAATAAAGTAAAATTGCAAAAAAATAAACCCGATAACATGCATAACATGTTATCGGGTTTGGTGGACCTGATCGGATTCGAACCGAC
The DNA here is from genome assembly GCA_963597355.1 of bacterium. Classification (GTDB taxonomy): domain Bacteria; phylum Bacillota; class Clostridia; order Oscillospirales; family Oscillospiraceae; genus UMGS1766. Next base: position 133,255 of record CAVBPR010000013.1, read on the forward strand.
GACCCCCACAATGCGAATGTGATGCGC
>CAVBPR010000014.1:0-38848 GCA_963597355.1 bacterium
CCCAGTAAACGGCGGCCGTAACTATAACGGTCCTAAGGTAGCGAAATTCCTTGTCAGGTAAGTTCTGACCCGCACGAAAGGCGTAATGATTTGGGCACTGTCTCGACAGCCCGCCCGGCGAAATTGTAGTACCGGTGAAGATGCCGGTTACCCGCAACTAGACGGAAAGACCCCATGGAGCTTTACTGTAGCTTAATACTGGAGATCGGTAAATCATGTACAGGATAGGTGGGAGGCTTGGAAGCCGGAGCGTCAGCTTCGGTGGAGCCACCCTTGGGATACCACCCTTGATTTGCTGGTTTTCTAACCTGCGGCCCTGAATCGGGTCGGGGGACACTGTTAGGTGGGCAGTTTGACTGGGGCGGTCGCCTCCGAAAGAGTAACAGAGGCGCTCAAAGGTTGGCTCAGCACGGACGGAAATCGTGCAATGAGTGTAAACGTATAAGCCAGCCTAACTGCGAGACTGACGGGTCGAGCAGTAACGAAAGTTGGAGTTAGTGATCCGGCGGTATGTGAGTGGAAATGCCGTCGCTCAACGGATAAAAGCTACCCTGGGGATAACAGGCTGATCTCCCCCAAGCGTCCACAGCGACGGGGAGGTTTGGCACCTCGATGTCGGCTCGTCACATCCTGGGGCTGTATTCGGTCCCAAGGGTTCGGCTGTTCGCCGATTAAAGTGGCACGCGAGCTGGGTTCAGAACGTCGTGAGACAGTTCGGTCCCTATCTGTTGCGGGCGTAAGAGATTTGAAGGGAGCTGTCCTTAGTACGAGAGGACCGGGATGGACGTACCTCTGGTGCACCTGTTGTCGTGCCAACGGCATAGCAGGGTAGCCATGTATGGACTGGATAAACGCTGAAAGCATCTAAGCGTGAAGCCACCCCTAAGATAAGATCTCTCATCCTTCGGGAGTAAGACTCCATGTAGACGACATGGTTGATAGGCTAGAGGTGGAAGTGCGGTAACGCATGCAGCTGACTAGTACTAATAAGTCGAGGGCTTGACCTACGAATAAGCAGGCTCAACGAAGTTTGCGAGCGAGATACAAAAAGTGAGTAAGAGAAGCATTGTTCAGTTTTGAGGGTGCAGCAGAAGCCCTGAGTATGCACCATTAGCTCAGTTGGTAGAGCACCTGACTCTTAATCAGGGTGTCCAGGGTTCGAGTCCCTGATGGTGTACCAGACCTTTACTTGGTTTGTGCGCCGGGTAAGGGAAAAGAACTTTGAATGGCCCGTTGGTCAAGTGGTTAAGACAGAGGCCTCTCACGCCTTTAACATCGGTTCGAATCCGGTACGGGTCACCAAAAGTACTTGACAGGTGTCAGAAAAGGTGCTACAATCTAATAGTGGTTTTGATAAGCGAAAGCTTATTAAGATAATAGTTGGTGTTGATTGCGGTGAGGGTCCACCCGTTCCCATTCCGAACACGGCAGTTAAGCTCACCTGCGCCGACAATACTTGGCTGGTAGCGGCCCGGGAAGATAGGTAATGCCAACACTGGAAAGACGATCTGCAAAGGTCGTCTTTTTTTGTTGTCTTCATTTTTTTGCATAGCAGTTCTGATTTTATGTCGAGTTATTTTATAGCTTTTAGGTTCAATTAAGGTTTCTGTGTTATGATACAGAGGCAGTGAGGGACAGACCGCAATGTTCCCACAGCAGCTTTTCATTTTTCTTCTCCTCTCTTTTAATGAAAAAGACCGCATTGTAAATACAGTGCGGTCTTTTTCATGTCAGAATCTAAGAATTACTCTAAAAACTATTGCAATCTGAGGATATACTGATATAATAGACAATAGTTATTTAGTAAAGTGAGGCAGGATCATGCGTCATACCATCCGTGCATCTTATGTGACCTTTTATGGCTGGGCTCGATTTATGAGTGCCGGCTTTGCTCAGGTTGCCTAAATGCAAGCGGAAAGTAGTGCACTATTTATGTGCTGATGTTCTGACCTGGCCTGAGTGGAGCTCATTGATGTATTTCAATGGGTTCTTTTATTTTGTCTGAAAAAGGAGAATTATTTATGGTTGTAATCATGAAGCCTGATACAAAGCAGGAAGATATTCGAAAGTTGGCGGCTAAGTTCGAGGCGAACAATCTGAAGGTTGGCATTACAAATGGTGTCGGATGCACTATTCTCGGCCTAGTCGGTGATACGGTTGCTTTAGATGAAGATGAAATCATGCTCAACGAGCACGTTGAGCGCGTTATGCGGGTACAAGAGCCTTATAAGAAGGCAAATCGGAAGTTTCATCCCGAAGATACGGTTGTTGACGTAAATGGAGTAAAAGTTGGCAATGGAAATTTCGCAGTAATTGCCGGACCTTGCTCGGTTGAAAGCGAAGAGCAGGTGGTCAGCATTGCTAAGGACGTACATGCAGCCGGTGCAGGAATGTTGCGTGGCGGTGCATTCAAGCCGCGCACCTCTCCATATTCCTTCCAGGGCCTTGGTGTTGCAGGTCTGAAAATGTTGTTGGAGGCAAAGGCAGAGACGGGTATGCCGGTTGTCACAGAACTGATGGGGCCTCAATATTGCGAATTGTTTGAGGAAAAAGTAGATCTGGTTCAGATTGGCGCACGCAACATGCAGAATTTTGACTTGCTGAAGGAAGTAGGCAAAATGTCCAAGCCGGTTCTTCTGAAAAGAGGTCTGGCGAATACCTATGAAGAGTGGGTCATGTCGGCAGAATACATCATGGCCGGTGGCAATGAAAATGTCATTCTTTGTGAGCGTGGCATTCGTACCTTTGAAAAGTACACTCGTAATACGTTGGATGTGTCCGCTATTCCGGCCATTAAGCGCATGAGTCATCTTCCGATTATCGTTGATCCAAGCCATTCTGGCGGCTATACCTGGCTTGTAGAACCGCTTACCTTGGCGGCAGTAGCGGCTGGTGCAGACGGTTTGATTATTGAGGTGCACAATGATCCTCCCCATGCGAAATGCGATGGTCAGCAGAGCCTGACGCCGGCACAATTTGCTGCATTGATGGGGAAGGTTACAGCATTGACCGAGATGATGGGGAAGACGATTACAAGATAAGATTACACACAGTTGAGGTGCTTCGATCATGAAACTGAACATTCCTTTGCCAGAACGGGCGTACGATATTCTGATTGAGCGTGGCTCATTGGATCAGGCAGGTGCAGAATGCCGAAAAGTACTGCCAAAGGCTCAAAAAATTGCATTAGTCACTGACAGTAACGTTGCGCCACTCTATGCGCAACGAGTAGAGCAGTCGCTGACCGAATCCGAATTTCAGGTAAAAATAATCGTTGTTCCAGCGGGAGAATCGTCAAAATCCATGACCATGCTGGAGTATCTGTTCGATCAGTTTATGAAATTCGGACTTAGTCGCACAGATGCAGTGGTCGCCCTTGGCGGCGGTGTTATTGGGGATCTGGCAGGGTTTGCTGCAGCTACCATTTTGCGTGGCATCGATTTCGTCCAGATCCCAACAACGCTTTTGGCACAGGTGGATTCCTCTGTGGGAGGAAAAGTGGCCATTGATTTAAAAGCGGGAAAAAATCTTGCGGGAGCATTTTGGCAGCCGAAACTGGTGCTGATGGATCCGGAGTGTTTAAAAACCCTGTCGGATCGGATCTTCAATGATGGCATGGCAGAGGTGATCAAGTACGGGTGCATTATGGATGCCGATTTCTTTCAATTCCTTTTGGATTGTGGTGGTCGGCAAGGAGTTATGGATCACATTGAGAAGGTGCTTCATACCTGCTGTGCAATAAAAGCCAAAGTGGTGCTGGAGGACGAACGAGACACCGGTTTGCGCATGTTATTGAATTTTGGCCATACGTTAGGACACGCCTATGAACTGGCTTATCACTACGAGACATATACCCACGGGCAAGCAGTGGCGGCCGGTATGTGCCGTGCAGCGGAGTTGGGCGTGAAGTTGGGGATCAGTCCTGCGGAGCTTCCAGAGCAAATCCTGCAGATTGTGAAGCTATATGATTTGCCGGATCAAATTGAATGCAGCAGCAAAGCGTATGAGGCAGCGATTGGTTTGGATAAAAAGGTGGCGGGCAGTTCGATTCGTTTGATCCTTCTGGATAGAATGGGACATGCCGTTGCGAAAAAAATGGAGAAAGAGCGTCTGCTTCAGATGGTAGAGGAAAGTTATGGTAGTTGAAATTTCTCCGCGTAAACTTACCGGAACAATTACACCGCCTCCGTCGAAAAGTCAGGCACATCGACTTATTATTGCTGCGGCGCTGGCGAATGGTCAGAGTCACATTTCAAATATTGCCTTGTCGAAGGATATATCGGCCACCATCAATTGTATGAAAGCCTTAGGCGCCGACATTTCAGAGGATGGAACAACCATCTATGGAACGAACGGCGAGGGCTGCTTCCACTCGTATTTGCCCCAAATGGATTGTTGTGAATCCGGTTCTACATTGCGTTTTTTGATTCCAGTTGCATTGGCGGTCGCCGGAGGGGGGTTATTTTCAGGGCAGGGAAGATTGATGGATCGCCCTCAAAAGCCCTATGAAATGCTCTTTGCGGAAAAAGGCATTTCCTTCGAGCGGAAAAACGGTACGATACAGGTGAAGGGAAAACTGAAAGGTGGAGTGTATCATCTGCCGGGAGATGTGTCTTCACAGTTTATTACCGGACTGATGTATGCCTTGCCGTTATTGGAAGATGATTCTGAGATTATTTTAACTTCTCCATTGGAATCCAGTGGTTATGTCGATATGACTCTCGAAGCACTGCGTGTTTTTGGAGTTACAATCCAAGCAATGGAGGGTGGCTGGCATATTCCCGGAGGTCAGCAATATCATCCTCAGGACTGCACAGTGGAAAGCGATTTTTCACAAGCGGCGTTTTTTTATGCTGCAAATTTATTGGGCAGTGAGCTTACTGTTTCTGGGCTGAATCCCCGCTCAGCGCAAGGGGATCGAGTTATTCTCGAATATGAGCACGCCCTTCGCCAAAAGGGTGAAATCACGCTGGATGTGAGTCAATGCCCGGATCTTGTGCCGCCGTTGGCGGTTATGGCAGCGTTGAGAGCGGGAGAAATTACCCGCATTGTAGGGGCGGCTCGATTGCGCATCAAAGAAAGTGATCGACTGGATACGATTACGACGCAGTTAAATGCGCTAAACGCAGATGTTGAGCAGGATACAGATTGCCTGACCATTCGAGGGGTTTCTTCTTTGAATGGAGGGGTGGTTTCTGGATGCAACGATCACCGCATTGCTATGATGCTGGCGATCGCAGCGACCAGGGCAAATGCTCCCATCCGCATTACCGGTGCAGAGTGCGTTGAAAAATCCTATCCGAATTTCTGGGATGACTACGCTCGGTTAGGCGGCAAGATAAAGAAGGTGGAACAAGGATGAATTATACAATCTTTGGCGAATCACATGGCCCTGCCATTGGGGTTGTGTTGGAAAATGTGCCGGCAGGCATTGCATTGGATTTCGATGCTATTGCCGCAGAACTTGCCCGCAGAGCACCAGGGAAAAACGCACTTTCTACACCAAGAAAAGAAAAAGACGCACCGGAAATTTTATCCGGTGTTTTCGAAGGAAAAACGACGGGAACACCGCTGTGCGCCATCATTCGCAACGGAGATCAGCACTCAAAAGATTATGCCGCGACAAAAGACCTTGCCCGTCCCGGGCATGCGGATTATACGGGTTTTGTTCGCTATCAAGGATGCAATGACTATAGAGGAGGTGGGCATTTCTCCGGCCGTTTGACGGCTCCGCTGGTGTTTGCGGGTGCAGTTGCAAAGCAGATTTTATCTCGGCATGGGATTTATGTTGGGGCGCACATCAGTCAGATTGAATTTGTAGGGGATGACTCTTTCCTCGGTGCAGGGATTGATTTGAACCAGCAGTTATTTGAAACTTTAGCCCAAAAACCGTTCCCCACTCTTAGTGACGCAGAGGGGGAGCGGATGCAGCAGGCAATTTTACAAGCTCGCGATCAACAGGACAGCGTAGGCGGTTCCATTGAGTGCGCTATTATTGGCCTGCCGGTAGGAGTTGGAGCACCGGATATCGACCGAAATGTGGAGGGAATCATCGCTCGCCACATGTTTGCAGTGCCAGCGGTAAAAGGCATTGCTTTCGGAGCGGGATTTGATTGCGTTTCTATGCGGGGAAGCCAGTACAATGACAGACTTTATATGGATGGATCGCATATTGCAACACATACAAATCACAATGGCGGGATAAACGGTGGCATTACCAACGGCATGCCGGTGGTTTTTGAAGTTGCCATGCGGCCAACACCATCTATTTCACAGCCACAGGAAACAGTAAATTTTGTGACGGGCAAAGATGCTGTCATTGAAATCAAAGGGCGTCATGATCCTTGCGTAGTGCATCGTGCTGTTCCGGTTATCGAGGCAGCAGCAGCACTTGCGGCCTGTCAGCTGTTGGAAGGAGAGAGTGAGCTGTGAGTGAATTAGATGTGTTGAGAGGTGCAATTGACGAGGTAGATCGTCAAATTGTAGATCTTTTTGAGCGTCGGATGGCGATTACGCAGAAGGTGGGAGAATATAAGCAGAGCGTTGGAATTCCTGTGCTGGATGCCAGTCGAGAGCGGGAGGTTATCGAGAAGAAAATTTCCTGCTTAAAGAACGAGGGATTAAAAACGGATATCACGCTCCTGTATGAAACCATCATGAGCATCAGTCGTCGACAGCAGCGCAAATTGGTATCAGAAGGAGAAAATCCGGATTACAGCCGCATTATGGCGGATTTGGCAGAGGTGCGTCAGCCGATAAAACAGCCTAAGGTGGTTTATCAGGGCGAACCTGGTGCATACAGCGAGATGGCTGCGATCAATTTCTTTGGAAAACAAGTGCATGCAGAGGGGCTGAAACAGTTTCGGGATGTGTTTGCAGCAATAAAAAGCGGAACGGCGGATTACGGTGTTCTCCCGATTGAAAACACGTCGACGGGTGCAATTCGTCAAAATTACGATTTGCTTACAGAGTATGACTGCCATATTGTGGGCGAAACTACCGTCAAAGTGGCACACTGCTTAATGGCGCTTCCCGGAGCAACACTGGACAGCATTCAAAGCGTGTATTCCCATGAACAGGGATTGTTTCAGTGTGAGCAGTATCTGCATAATCACCCGAATTGGAGGCAGATCCCACAGGACGACACGGCTGGAAGCGCCATGATGGTGGCCAAGAGCGGCGATATTACCCGTGGTGCAATCTGCTCTAAGCGAAGTGCAGAAATCTATGGATTGCAGATCCTGGCAGAGAATATTAACAACAATGCGGAAAACACAACGCGATTTGTGGTTGTCGCCCCCAGGATGGAGCTTCGGGAGGGACGTAACAAAATTGCGACCTGTTTTCGAGTCCCGCATCAAAGCGGTTCACTCCATGAAATTTTGACTATTTTTGCCGTTCATGGCCTGAATATGGTGCGATTGGAATCCCGCCCGGTGCAGGGGCATAACTTTGAGTACATGTTCTTTCTTGAGTTTACCGGGGATCTTTCCGATCCGGGTATGCCGGCGGTTTTGCGTGAATTGACCCAATCGACGGATGGCTTTCGTGTGTTTGGAAATTTTGCCGCCAATCTGGAAGGTGAGGGGGATGCGCAATGAAAAACATTGTCTTAATCGGGATGATGGGGTGCGGAAAGACGACCTGTGCAAATTTGCTGTCGAAAAAACTGGATCGGCCGGTGCTGGATACAGATGCTCTTATTGTTGAACGCGAAAATCGCTCCATCAGTGACATTTTTTCTTCCGAAGGGGAGAACTACTTCCGCGATTTGGAGACGGCTATATCCGGCGAAATTGGCGAAAAAAGCGGCTTTATCATTGCAACGGGAGGCGGGCTTCCGCTTCGCAAAGAGAATGTTGCAGCGCTGCGGAAAAACGGGATTGTCTTTTGGCTAAAACGGGATCCAGCCTCTACGTTTGCCAGCGAATCCATGGATGGTCGTCCCCTCGCGCAGGAGGGGCAGGACGCTTTCATAAAGCGCTTTGAGCAAAGGGCACCGATCTATCAGGCGGCAGCCGACTATGTCATTGAGAATTTTTCCGACCCTGAGATTACGGTGGGAGAAATTTTAAGTTGCCTGAAATAAGGCAGAAACGGACTACTGCAACAATTTATGAAATTTTGATTCAGAAAAAGAGGACAGGGCGATGAAGTTCGCCCTGTCCTCTTTTTCTGAAGGGGATATTTATACAAAATTTCTGATAACAGCAAATACCAGCAGGAAGGAAATTGCTCCATACAACAGGATGTTTTCTATGGTATTCCAGACGCATCTTCTGCCTTTAAGCCAACAGATATAAGTTTTTCCAATAAAGTAGTATATCAACGGCTGCAAAAGAAACAGTGCCGGGTTGCTGTGGAAAGCGAGGGGGAAATCTAGTTGCGTTATGGCAAGTACCATATGTGTTACGCCACAACCCGGGCATTTTAAACCGGTAAAAAGGCGAAACAGACAGGGTGGAGCATGCCAAAAGCGGGCCAGAACATAGTAGAACAAGCCTATTATGATCACCAGCCCGCTGATTGCAGTTTTTTTAAACTTCTGCGCAGTCATTGATTGCGCTCTGCATAATGCAGTAATTCACAATTCCAAGCCCGAAAACTTGAAGCAAAATGAAGAGAATCGCATGTGCAGAACCGTTTTTTATCTGATCCATCTTATTCCCCATCCGATAGGCCCAATACCAGGTGTAGATACCGCAGGTAATGAGGGAAAACAGGAACACAATTCCACCACTTGTTTGAAAACTGTCCTCTGGCGTAAGATAATTCATATCATTATTAATCACGATTTGCCAGTAGATGTAGTAAATTCCACAGGTGATGATGCTAAACAGGATTGCAAGCACAATGTTTCGATTCTTTATCATATGCTTCCTCGCTTTCGAATCATAAAGGAAAATTCAACGGTGCTCTACATGCCAGATGCGGTCGGCATATTCGGCAATGGAGCGGTCTGCGGCAAAAATGCCGGAGCGGGCAACATTTAAAATTGCCATGCGGTTCCAGCGCTCTTTGTCCTGGTATGCCTGGGCAACCAGCGTCTGGGTGTAGCGATAGCTCTCAAAATCCGCCAGCAGCATATACTCATCTGCCGGACAGCCTTGACCATAGAGCAGACGATTTACGAGATCGGAATAACTCTTTCCATCCGAAAATCCATTGGACATCAGGTTGAAAATGTTTTGCAGGGCGGGACTGGCGTTATAATACTCATAGGAGTTGTAGCCATTGCGTTTTTTCTGCTCTACGTCCTTTGCGGTCAGGCCGAAGATGAAGATGTTTTCATCACCCAACTGCTGATACATTTCCACGTTTGCACCGTCCATCGTGCCAATGGTCAGTGCACCATTCATCATGAACTTCATATTGCCTGTGCCGGATGCTTCCTTTCCGGCAGTGGAAATCTGCTCGGATACTTCTGCGGCAGGCATCAGCTTTTCCGCCAGAGAGACCCGGTAGTTTTCCAGGAAAAACACCTGAAGTTTGCCGCTGCAGACCGGGTCATTGTTGATGTGATAGGACACGGAATTGATCAACTCAATGATGCGCTTGGCCACAGCGTAGCCGGGAGCTGCCTTTGCACCAAACAGGAAGGTGCGGGGTGTGAAGTCCATGCCTGGATTTGCTTTGAGCTGCAGATACAGGTCAAGAATATTCAGCACATTTAACAGCTGACGTTTGTATTCATGGAGGCGCTTGACCTGCACGTCGAAAATGGCATGGACATTCAAATCGATGCCGTATTCCTTTTTCACATACCTTGCAAACGCTTCCTTATTATGCAGTTTGATGGCGGCCATGCGTTCCTGTACGGTTTTATCGTCCGCAAAAGCCTCCAAACCCTTCAGCGACTCAGGGTGCATCAGATAATCATCCCCGCAGCAGTCGCAGATGAGCTGATGCAGTTCCGGATTTGCCTCCGCAAGCCAACGGCGATGATCTACACCGTTGGTAACGTTCTGGAACTTTTCAGGAGTGCGCAGCCAGGCAGAGTGGAACACATCCTTGCGAAGAATGTCGCTGTGGAGCGCAGAAACACCGTTGACGGCAAAGCAGGCAGCAACGCAAAGATTGGCCATGCGTACCTCACCGCCCCAGATAACCGCCATTTCCTGCAGTTTGTTCATGTCACCATGGAAGAAATCCCGAAGCTCGTTGAGATAGCGGTCATTGATTTCGCACAGGATCATCCAGACGCGGGGGAGAAGTTCCTGTACCAGATCCTGCGGCCAACGTTCCAGTGCCTCAGCAAGCACTGTATGATTGGTATAAGCTACAGTATGGGTTGTGATATACCACGCATCCTCCCAGCTCATGCCCTGATCGTCCAGCAACAGGCGCATCATCTCAGGAATGACCAGAGTGGGATGGGTATCATTGATTTGAATCACATGCTTTTCGTGGAAATTGTAAAGCGTGCCATATTGCGCCAGGTGACGGCGGAAGATCGACTGAATTGTAGCAGACACAAAGAAATACTGCTGCTTCAGGCGGAGACTTTTTCCTTCCCGGTGATTGTCCGCAGGATAAAGTACTTTGGAAATGACCTCAGCCATGGTTTCCGATTCTACAGCCCGGAGGTATTCGCCGGTAGAATAATAGTTCATATCCACCGGAGTGGCACTCTTAGCCTCCCAAAGGCGGAGGTTATTGACAAAATCGGTCTGATAGCCGGCAATCTTCATATCGTTGGGAACAGCCAGAACGCTGGTGAAACCGCTCTCCGTGACGACGCAGCGACCGTTTTCCCAGTGGGTGTCCACCTTTCCGCCAAAACGCACAGTTTCGGCTTCAGCCGGATGGGGCATCAGCCAGGCATCGCCCAGTCCCTTCCACATATCAGCCAGTTCAACTTGCTGACCGTCAATAATTTTCTGCTTAAAAATACCCAGTTCATAGCAAATTGAGTAACCGGTAGCGGGAATTTCCAGGGTAGTCATGGAATCCAGATAACAGGCAGCCAAACGGCCCAGACCGCCATTGCCAAGACCGGCATCCGGTTCCAACTCAAAGAGATCTGCAGCTTTGAAGCCGAGCTCTTCGATTGCCTGCTTCAGTTGGGGAAGAATACCCAGGTTAAAGGCGTTTTTCTCCAAAGAACGTCCCATCAAAAACTCCAAAGACAGGTAATGAACCTGCCGCTTTTCGTTCTTATCGACCTGAGCTTTTGTGGCAATTCCGTGTTCGGACATCATATCCCGAAGCACCATGGCACAGGCTTTAAACATGTTGGGAGCGGTTGCCTCGCTGGTGTCTCGGCCGAAGTTGCGCCGTAGCTTTTCAACAATCAGATCCTTCAGATCTTCCTTCGAATAGGTCATTGTGACCCCTCCAGTAATCATAATAGCCCAACGGGGGGAGAAAATACAGTGTCAATTTATCAAAAAAAGCCTTCTTTGTCAAGAAAGGCCCATTATTTAACAGTTAAACGCGGCGCAGGTTAGAGTGGAGAATACGTTTTTCGGCGAAAAGCGGCATGACCTGACGATGAGAAAATGCAAAAAAGAGGCCTGATATCTTTACTGCAGATATCAGGCCTCTTGGAAAATTCAGATTATATTATTTATATTATGCTTTTGCCATTTTGGGCAGGATTGCGGTTACGGCTCTTGCTACAATGCCACCCAGAATGCCGGAGACCAGGAACTCAACAACGCCCTGGATACCAACCAGAAGGACAATGAACATCAACGGGTTTACAGCGCCCTTGGCGGAAACCAGACCCTGCACATAATCGCTGCCATAGAATGCGAGGACGATATATCCCATGAAGAACACGGTGTTCAAACCGGGAGCGCACACAGCACTGGCAATATAGCTCCATGTGTTGGTCTTGTCCAGACGATGCAGGCCTTTGAAAATCATACCGACACAGAATCCCATCAAAACGCGGCAGCCAACGCACAGAATAAATGTGTTCAGCGGGCTAACCTGGAACAATGCACCTGTCATTGCAGAGGCACCGGTCACTGCGTCATAGAAGCTGACGGCTCCGAATACGCCGCCCAGAATAGCACCGGCAGCCGGCCCCATGGTAATGGCACCTACGGCAATGGGCAGGGTCAAAAAGCTCATATAGAGCGGACCTACCGGAACGCTGCCAAGTCCGATGGCTTTCATAGCCAACTCGATTGCTGCCAGCAATGCCAGCCGCGTCAGGGTGCGCAGATTCTTGTTTTGCATATTAAATTCCTCCTGCTGCTGTTTCGCCCTATCGTCGAATACAGCGCATAATTTTACCCGCTCCAGCGGAAGGGTAACGATCTTTACTCCGGTTTCGATCTCTGACATACACATCCGTTCTACCTGTGTTCACAGCATCGGTTGCATTGCCTATATTTTGCAATCTGAACCAGAGCTTTGCTATTCTACATCATTTGCTTTCAAATTACAAGAGGTAAATTTCTTATAATAAAATTCGTTTGGGGACGGATATTACCATACAACGAAAAATCCTACAGATTCAAAAAACTATGGCAAATGGGGCAATTGCAGCGCTGCAATTGCCCCATTTATTCATTGTGCGGATGGGATTATTTCATTCCGGTGATGGTTCGGTATACGTCCAGATATTCTTCTGCGGAACGATCCCAGCTGAAATCGGCGGACATATCTCTCTGCATCAGCTTGCGCCAGTTTGGTTTATCATTGGTGTAAACATCGACTGCGCGGTGAACGGCATCCAACATGTCGCCGGCGTCTACATTTCCAAAGGTAAAGCCAAGTCCCGTGCCTTCGGCGGCATTATAGGCGGGAACGCTGTCCAATAGCCCGCCGGTCATGCGCACTACAGGCACAGTGCCATAGCGCATGGAAAACATTTGGCTCAGTCCGCAGGGTTCTGCGATTGAGGGCATCAGGAAAATGTCCGCACCGGCATAGATTGCCGTGGATAGGGAAGCGGAATACAGAATATTGGCACTTACTTTTCCAGGATAATTTACCTGTGCATTGCGGAAAAATTCTTCGTAGCCCCACTCTCCGGTGCCAAGAAGGACAAATTGAATATCCATGTCCATCAAACCGTTGAATGCCTGACAAATCAGCTCAAAGCCCTTGTGTCCAACCAGTCGGGAGATGCACGCAATAATCGGCACATCTGGCTTCTGCGGCAGGCCAAGGCGTTTCTGCAGATCGGCCTTGCAAACCGCTTTCCCGGAAAGCTTCTTTGCAGAGAAGTTGGCGGCAATGGATTTTTCTTTGGACGGATCGTTTGCATTCATGTCAATTCCGTTGAGAATGCCGCGCATTTTCCAGCGATTGGCTGCAATCACCCCATCCATGCCATGGGCATAAAATGCATACTGAAGTTCGTTGGCATAATTCGGCGAAACCGTTGTCACATAATCCGAGGCATAAATCGCACCCTGCATCAACGAGACATCATCGTAGTATTTCAGCATGTGCTCGTTAAAGTAGCTTTCATCCAGTCCAAACACATCGCTGAGAATATCATGACCGTAACGTCCCTGATATTCGATGTTGTGAATGGTAAACACACTCTTTGTGTCAGACAGCATGGGGCAGCGATAGCGTTCCTCCAGCAGATAGATGGAGACCAGCGCTGTTTGCCAATCGTTGGTGTGGATCACATCCGGATGCCATCCGATTTGGTCCGGAGTTTCGATGACAGCACGGGAAAAATAGGCAAAGCGTTCACCGTCATCAAAATGACCATAAAGGCCGCTGCGCTTGAAATAGCCCTCGTTATCTACAAAATAGTAGGTGACACCGTCTTTTTCCAACTGAAACAGACCGCAGTAGACACTTCGCCAGGAAAGCTGGACATAGAAGTATTTTAAAAAGGTCATCTGGCAGCGCCACTGCTCTCCAATGCCCTCGTAGAGCGGCAGAATCACCCGTACATCATGTCCCTTTTCTGCCAGAGCAGGAGGAAGGGAACCTGCAACATCTGCCAGGCCGCCGGTTTTGATAAAAGGGGCAACTTCAGATGCAGCAAACAGAATATTCATATCATTGTCCTTTCCGACATTTTGTTTTCACTTAGACGGTGCTGCCCTTGTCAATGCACAATGGATAGCTGCTGTGTCCGGACAGGGAGCGGTGCGCTTTGATCGTGACATCCTTGTCCGTGATGACATGGCGAATATTAGCGCCTTCTTCAATTACCGTGTCCTGCATCAGAACGCAATTGCGAACAATGGCATCTTTGCCGACTTTCACGCCGCGGAAAATGACGCAGTCTTCTACCGTGCCCTCGATAATGCAGCCGTCGGCGATGAGGGAATGGGTGGTTCGGCTTCCAGAGGCCAAATAGGTGGAAGGATCGCTGCGATCCTTTGTACGAATAGGATGATCCGGATTAAAAATATCCAGTTCCACATCGGAACGCAAGAGATCCATGCTGCGCGCATAGTAGGAGGATACAGTCGTCAGACGCGCTACATAGCCATCATAGAAATAGGGGCGAATGTCCAGCTTGTTCCGCATAGGAATCAGCACATCAGAGGTGAAGGAATACAGGTTATGCGAAGCGCAATAATCCACCAGTTCCATCAGTTTTTTGGTAGACAGGATATAAACTTTCAATGACTCATATCCGGTGGCCGTGTTTGGGCCATCCAGAACATCGGCAATGCGCCCGTCGTCGCCAATTTTAAAGTAAGTGGACAGTTTGGGATCGCCGGTAAGCTGACTGGTGCAAACGGCGGTGATATCTGCTCCACTGTCTACATGGGTGCGGAACACAGCCTCCAGATCGATATTGCACGCCACATCACCGTCTGCCATTACGACGTAATCCTGACGAATGTCAGTGAGATAGCTATACACGCCATAAAGTGCTTCCATCTTGCCACGGAAATTATGGGATGCAGAGAAGGGAGGCAGAACACGCAGACCGCCGCGCTTCCGGGCCAAATCCCAGTCTTTTCCGCTACCCAGATGATCCAGCAAAGATTGGCATTTTTGCTGCATCACGACTCCGATATCTACGATACCCGCATTTACCATATTGGACAGCATGAAATCAATCATGCGGTAACGACCGCCAAAAGGAATGGAGGCTACCGTTCGATGAGAGGTCAATTCCCGCAAATGGGGATTATCACGATAAGCAAACAGAATGCCATGCAGTTGGGTGGTCATTCTGCATCACCACCTTTCGGAGATTCAGTGCACATGGCACCGTAAGGAATTTTGACACCGGGCTCCAGGTGTACGCCCTCCGCCACAACGACGACGTTTTTGCTTCCGTCTTCTGTAGGAACACCCACCTGTGCGGCCATGCCGACAACGGCATTTTCCGCCACAATGGCATGATCAACTATGGCACCGGCTTTGATCACCGTGTTTGGCATGATTACCGAATCCCGCACCACAGCGCCGTCTTCTACAGTGACGGAGTGGAACAGCACAGAGTGCTCTACTGTGCCGAAGATCTGGCAGCCGTCTGTGAGCAGAGAATCGGAAACAACGGCGCGGCGTCCGGTCACGTGAGGTGGACGAACCGGATTGCGGGCATAAATCTGCCATTCGCGGTCATAGACATTGATGCCATTGGGATTATTGACATCCAGCATATCCATGTTCGCATCCCAGAGAGACTGAATTGTGCCAACATCCTTCCAATATCCTTTGAAACGATAGGCGCTCATGCGTTCCCCATTGGCCAGCATGGTGGGGATGATGTTTTTGCCAAAGTCATTGGAGGAATTGGGATCCGCTTCGTCGTCAATCAGATATTTCCGAAGCTTTGCCCAGGTGAAGATATAGATGCCCATAGAGGCGAGGTTGCTCTTGGGATGAGCCGGCTTTTCCTCAAACTCATAAATCATGTCGTTTTCATCAACGTTCATGATGCCAAAGCGGGTGGCTTCCTCCATGGAGACTTCTAAGACGGAGATTGTCGCATCTGCGTTGGACTGCTTGTGGTGCTCCAGCATCTGGCTGTAATCCATCTTATAGATGTGGTCACCGGAAAGAATCAGAACATAATCCGGGTCGTATTCATCAATAAAATTGATGTTTTGATAGATGGCATTTGCAGTTCCCTTAAACCAGGTGCCAACGTCGCCTTTTTCCACATAAGGGGGCAGGACGTGCAAACCTCCATCCGAACGGTCCAAATCCCAAGGCTGACCGTTGCCGAGATAGGAGTTCAGTTTCAGCGGCTGATACTGAGTCAGCACACCTACGGTGTCAATGCCGGAGTTAATGCAATTGGACAGAGGAAAATCAATAATGCGGTATTTTCCGCCGAACGGTACCGCGGGCTTTGCCACATGGCTGGTCAAAGCGTACAGACGGGATCCCTGTCCGCCAGCCAGCAGCATAGCAACCATTTCTTTTTTCATTTTGAACAATCACCTCTCGCTCAAGTTTGTGCAAATGCAGAGTTCACTTTTCTCGTTGCTGTTTCTTTGTTTTTGCTCCAGAAGCAGGTGCTTTTTTGCGGCTGGTGCGAATGGGATTCTTTCGAGCGCACCGCAAAATCACGCCGCTAAGGGGAGGAAGATCGACTGTCAGCGACTGGTCAAAGCCGTGACAAGGTACCTTTTTTGTCTTGAATGGCGGTTTTGCTCCGCGGCCTTGACCGCCGAATGCCTCATCGTCGGAATTCAGCAGCACCTCATAGGCGCCGGCAGTGGGGACACCAATTTGATATCCAACCCGGTCGATGGGGGAGAAGTTTACCGCAATAATAAGCTCGCGCTTTTTTCGGTCACGCCGGATGTAGATAATGGTGTTGCCGGTGGCATCGTTCGGTTCAATCCATTGGAAGCCGTCCCAACTGTCGTCCAACTCCCACAGTTCGGAGCGGGAGAGGTACAATTCATTCAATGTCTTGAAAAAGAACTGGTGCTTCTGGTGCTGTGGGTACTGCAGCAAATGCCAATCCAGAGAATATTCGTAGTGCCATTCATTGAATTGCCCAATCTCCGTGCCCATAATGTTCAGCTTTTTGCCCGGTGTGGTCATCATATAAACATAAAATGCTCGCACACCGGCAAATTTCATTTCGTCGTTGCCGGGCATCTTTCCCAGCATGCTGCCTTTCATGTGCACGACCTCGTCATGGCTGATGGGTAAAATGAAGTTCTCGGAGAAAGCGTACATCATAGGGAAGGTGAGGTCCCGATGGTTAAATTGACGGAAGTAAGGGTCCATCTTCTGATAATGGAGCACGTCGTTCATCCATCCCATGTTCCATTTGAAGTTGAAACCGAGAGCTGTGTCGCTTTGCTCAATCGGTCCGGTAATATGCTCCCAGGAGGTGGATTCTTCCGCCACCATCAAAGCGTCCGGATGCCAGCGAAATACCAGCGTATTCAGTTGGCGCAGAAAAGACACTGCCTCCAGATTTTCATGTCCGCCATATTGGTTTGGAATCCAGTTTCCGTTGCTGCGGCCATAATCCAAATACAGCATCGACGCAACCGCATCCACCCGCAGACCGTCGATATGGTATTCGTTCAGCCAGAACATGGCAGAGGAGTAAAGGAAGTTTCTCACTTCCGTACGGCCGTAATCAAATACTCTTGTGCCCCATTCCAGATGTTCTCCTTTGCGGGGATCTTCATATTCATAGCAGGGAGTGCCGTCGAATTCATAAAGGCCAAATGCGTCTTTCGGGAAATGAGCCGGGACCCAATCCAGCAGGACACCGATGCCGGCTTGATGCAGCTGATCCACCAGATACATGAAGTCATGGGGCGTGCCATAGCGGGAGGTGGGAGCGAAATAGCCGGTTACCTGATATCCCCAGGACATATCCAGCGGATATTCGGTTATTGGCATCAGTTCCACATGAGTGTAACCCATCTCTTTTACATACGGGACAAGATACTGGGCGATGTCCCGGTAGGAGAGGAACTCATTGTCAGCTGTCCTCCGCCAGGAGCCGAGATGCACCTCGTAAATATTCAGTGGCTTGCGATAGATCGGTTTCCTGCGGCGAAACTCCAGCCATTGTGCGTCGCCCCACGAATAGCCGGCTAAATCATAAATCTTTGAGGCAGTATCCGGCCGCGTTTCCGCATGGAAGGCATAGGGGTCTGCTTTCGCCAGTTCCTGCCCGTCTTTTGTCTTGATTGCATATTTATAGCTGTCGTAACGCTGGAGGCCGGGATAGAAACATTCCCAGATGCCGGACTGAATGGGGGACATAGGGATTGTATCCGGCTCCCAATGATTAAAATCGCCGATCAGAGAAACCTGCACGGCATTTGGAGCCCAGACGCGGAAACAGTAACCATCCTGACCATCCTTTTGGGCGGGGTGTGCGCCAAGAAAGGTATAGGCATCGTCGGCAATTCCGTTTTGAAAACGGGTGAGATGCTGCGAAAGCTCTGAAGATTTTATCTCATTCATTGGTATTCCCTCCCTATTGGAAGTTTGTCTTACGAAGTAATGTTGAATTTTACAAATTTAAAGAAATCTTTCTTGTGCAAATTATATAACCAGAAAATATTCTAGTCAAGTAAAATTGGAAGAACTATAAAATAGAGAACATTTAAAAAAGTGGTTCATTTTCCAGCTGTTTTTTACGTAAAACAGGGAATTGTGAATTAAAAAGAGTGCCAAATCAGGAAAAAAGAACGATAAGAAAAATAGAAATAAAATGACAGTGAAGTGAAAAGTGTACAAAAAAACCATACCCCATCTGCACCAGATTGAATGGGCGGATGAGGTATGGTGAAATATAGAATATGGGTATGGAGCAGAGGGTTAATTGCTTCGGGCAGAGAGACGGTTGATGTGTAAAGAGATTCCCTGCTTTGCTCCGGCATTTTCAATTGCGGAAACCAGCTTCTTCTGGTTGTTGTTCAGCAGAGAAACGGCAAGTTGTTCTTTCTTCTCCTGACTCAAGGCACGGAGCATTCCCTTTGCCACGCTGATGGGCATCCCATTTGCCAGCATTGCGCCGATGGGATGACCGGCCTTTTTCAACTGGTCAACAATCTGCGGCCAATAAGCCTCGATGAGCGCATTGAAGTCCAGTTCGCTTAATTCCAGCTCAAGTTTGATCATTGCGTAGCTACCCCCAGTTGAGTGAGTGATGGGTCTGATTTTAATGCTGCAACCGTATGGCGCAATTGCGTCAGGTCTTCCTCGGTTATTTTTTCCGGCTTTAATTTGCTGGTGATCTTTGTCACAGCGGCCATATTTGACTTCAGTTGCCGGAGCGCTTTTCGATCCAGAGATTTTCCCCTCTCCCGCAGCGCCTGATCACAGCGGGCGACCAGTTGTTCCGCTGCTGTGCGTTCATCCATAACAGTGCGGCGGAGATCATCCTGTTGGGCATAGCGTTGGGCATCGGCAATGGCTTCGTCTATGTCGCTGTTGGAGAGATTGCTGCTGGAGGTAATCGTGATCTCCTGCTGGCGGCCAGTATCCAAATCCTTTGCCGAGACTTTGACAATACCGTTGGCGTCGATGTCAAAAGCAACTTCAATCTGCGGAACACCCTGAGGTGCACGGCGAATGCCGGTCAGACGGAATTTACCAATGGTTTTGTTATCCTTTGCCATAGGGCGTTCGCCCTGTAAAACATGGATTTCTACGGAGGTTTGGAATGGAGCGGCCGTCGTGAAAATCTGGGAATAGCGAATCGGCAAGGTGGAGTTGCGTTCAATCAGCCGCGTTGCCACTCCGCCAACGGTTTCAATGGATAGAGACAGGGGGGTTACATCCAGCAGCAGCAGTTCCCCTTTGAACGGCGAAACTCCGCTGAGGGTTCCTCCCTGGATTGCGGCGCCCATGGCAACGCACTCATCCGGGTTCAGACTTCGGTTTGGCTGCAATCCGGTAAGATGGCGGACATGCTCTGCCACCGCAGGGATGCGGGTGGAACCGCCGACCAGCAACACCTTGCTGATTTGCGAGAAAGTTAAATTGGCATCGTTTAAGGCGGTGCGAACGGGGAGGGTGGTGCGGTCGATTAAATCCCGTGTGAGCTGTTCAAACTTCTGGCGGGTAATCGTAATTTCCATATGCACCGGCCCGGAACGATTCTGTGCCAGAAACGGAAGGCTTACTGTGGTGGAAGTGGCAGAAGAAAGCTCAATCTTTGCTTTTTCAGCGGCTTCTAACACGCGCTGCATGGCGGCAGGATCTTTCTGCAGATTGATCTTTGTCTGCTGATGAAATTCGGAAATTAAGTAGTTTGCCAGCCGCCGGTCAAAGTCATCTCCGCCCAGATTGTTGTCGCCGGAGACAGCTAATACCTCGATGACGCCGTTGCCAATGTCAATGACAGACACGTCGAAGGTGCCGCCGCCCAAGTCGTAAACCATAATTTTTTGATTGGCTTCGTGATCCAAGCCATAGGCCAGTGCGGCGGCAGTTGGTTCGTTGATAATACGACGCACGTTCAGTCCGGCAATCCGACCGGCATCTTTTGTGGCCTGACGCTGAGCGTCGTTGAAATAGGCGGGGACAGTGATGACCGCTTCTGTCACTTCGTGGCCGAGGTAATGTTCCGCATCCTGTTTTAGCCGCTGTAATATAAGGGCTGAAATTTCCTGGGGAGTTCGTTTGCGCCCGCCGAGTTCAATGCGGGCATCTGTGCCCATTTTTCGCTTGATAGAGGAAACCGTGTTTTCAGCGTTGGTCACAGCCTGCCGCCGGGCAAGATCACCGACCAGCCGTTCACCTGTCTTAGAAAAGGCAACAACAGACGGGGTAGTGCGGCCGCCCTCTGCGTTGGGGATGATGACGGGTTTTCCACCTTCTAAAACGGCCATACAGCTATTTGTTGTGCCGAGATCAATTCCGATCATACTCATAGGCCAGACCTGCTTTCTTACTTGTATACAGGCTGTATTTTAGCATATGTTCATGAAGTTTTTGTTAAGATTCCGAAACATCTGCAAAAAATGACATAAATATAAGCTTATTATTAAAGAACATTGTACACAATGCCAAATCGCAAAAAGAACACCGCTTGACGAAAGAGACGAAAACGCTTACAATAGGCTGGTATTTGTGGGCACACTGCGGATTTTGCCCAAAGTTGCAAGAAACTGTACCGCCGATCGTATTCGCTTCATTGCGTTATTATAATGAGTTGATACGAGTGGCTAAACCACAGAAGAGAGGTACACTATGCCAGGAAAACGAGAAGCACCGTCCTCACGCGGCCAGAGCAGCAGGCGATCGGCCTCCTCGCGGGCGCAGCAGGATGTATATTCGGAGCAGCCACGCCGCAACACAAGAGCGCGCAGTTCCTATGATGACTACGAGTATGAGGACACAACTCGCCGCTATGATACGCGCAGGTCTTCTGATCGTCGTCGTGATTATGAACGGGAGTATGATAACCGCGATAACCGTCGGGATCCTCGAACTGCGGATCGCCGGAGAAATGGAAGCGGAAGAGAGGACGACCCTCGCCGCCGCCCGTCAAATCCATCCGGCAACGGAGGAAATCGCCCTCGAAAGCGCAAGAAAAAGCGTATTCCCCGGTGGCAAAAAGTTGTCATTACCATTTTACTTGTGCTCATTGCCCTGCTGGTAACGGCAATTGCACTGGTTTATGGAAAGTTGGGCAAGATCAACCGTATCCAAACGGTAGAGCGGGTCAGCTCGTCGGAACAAACATTTGATGTGGACACTCAGGAAGAGGATACCGTAGCGGAAGAAACGGTTGACTTTGGTACGACAAAGATACTGGAAGATCAAAACGTGATTAACATTTTGCTGGTTGGCCGCGATGCACGCGATCTTTCGGAGCGGGGCCGTTCCGACTCTATGATTGTCTTGAGCATGAACCGGAATACCCAGCAAATTTCTCTTGTTTCACTGATGCGAGACAGTTATGTCCAAATTCCGGGGTATAAGAACAACAAGATGAACTCCGCCTTCAGCTATGGCGGCTATGAACTGCTGGATGAAACCATCAGCCAGAACTTCGGAATCACCATTGATTACAATGTGGGCGTCAATTTCTCTGGCTTTGAGCAGGTGGTTGACCAGCTGGGCGGCATCGATATCAGCCTGACGGAAGATGAAGCGCTTTATCTGATGGCCGACGAGGAAACACAGGCAGAGGGGCTGTATGAGGGCGTAAATCACCTCAACGGCAAAGAGGCCCTGTGCTATGCCCGTGCTCGCTATGTAGGTACCGGTAAAGAAGCAAACGACTTTGGCCGTACTTACCGCCAGCGTATGGTGATGACTACCGTATACAAGGAAATGATGAAGAAGAGTCTGCCGGAAATCTGGACGATTCTGGACTCCATCATGGATTGTATGGAAACGGATATGACCAGCACGCAGATGATCTCCATCGGTACCGAGTTCTACAACATGAACATCAGCACTATGCAGGCGTATCGTATTCCTTGCGACGGGGAATATACGGACCAGACCATTAACAAGATGAGCGTTCTTGTGCTGGACTTTGATGCTGCACGGCAGAATTTGCAGGACTGGCTCTACAGCGATACTCCCGTAGAAGACCACAGCCTGGATACAGCCAATTAAAAACATTAAATTAAATGACCCAAGGAAGAAAATTCCTTGGGTCATTTTGATTAAGAATTATTAAGCAGGGTAACGTTAAGGTAGGGATAAACCATAGTGATACCGAGTTGATCAAAAACCGTTTTGACGTTCTCCATGAGATCAAAATACACGGTCCAATAATCATCTGTTTTAGACCATACACGCATCGTGTACGAAATAGAGGAGTCCTTATAACCGGATACATGAGCAAAGATTTCCTCGTTTTGTAATACCAGTGCATGTTGCTTTGCCGCGGTGCAAAGCGCGGATTTGACAAGCTCCATATCGTTGTCGTAGCCAACATCAAAGACAAGCTCAATGCGGCGCTTTCCCTCCATAGAGAAGTTAACGATCGTGGCGGAGGCAATAGTGCTGTTGGGAATGGTTACCCGTTTGTTATCCATGGTGTTGATTTTTGTATTGAGGATCCCCAACTCCAGGACATAGCCCTCTTCGTTGGACACCTCAATATAATCGCCTACGGCAAATGGCTTTGTGATCAGCAATAAAATTCCGCCAAAGAGATTTGACAGCATGTTGGATGCCGCCAAAGCAAATGCCGCTGAAACAACGCTGGCCAGCGCAACTAGTGATGACATCTCGAAGCCCAAGGCTCCGGCGACAATCATTATTGCGATGAAGTCCATAACCACCCGGACAACGGAAATCAAAAATTTCTGCAGTGTGGGATCTACATTTGTCTTGTCTATGGCGCGGTTCATTAACCGCATAATTACCTTGCTGAAAATTACAACCAGGATTGCCGCAACAACTGCGGCCAGCAATTTTGTCGTAGCAAGGCTGGCTAAATCTTTTAAAGCCTGTGTGACTACTTCCATGATTGCTCCTTATTCACTTTTCTGGCGGTAAATGACGCCAACCAGATCCGGACCGGCATTGACGGCAATTACTCCGCCGATCAGGAAGGTTTCGTCCGGCTCGTAGCCTACTGCGGATACCGCGACATCGACGATCTCTTTATTTTTTTCCGGCATTGCTGCGTTGATAACAAGATAGGGTGAATTTGGCTCCATTTCCTTCTTCATAATTTCTACCATCGTAGAAATCGCTTTTTTGTCACCGCGTGGTTTTGAAACAACCGCTGACTCACCATCGGGGAAGGACATAACCGGTCGAATTCCCATTGCAGCGCCTACAATTGCAGCAGCGGCGGACACGCGCCCGGATTTGCGTGCAAACTTTAAATTAAACGGAGCAAACAGAATTTTTGCATGGTCAATCCAGTCGTGAATCAGTTCCACGGCCTGTGCTGCTGTCATAGCACCGTCTTGCGCGGCTTTTGCCGCCTGCACTACGGCATAACCATAACAATAAGTGTAGCTCTTGCTGTCAATGACGTGAATTTCAAATTTGCCCTCTGCCTCTGGATGTTCGGAAAAGAAAGACTTTTTTGCAAGCAGTGCATTATTGCCGGTGTTCGACCCTTTGAAATTGATGCAGGTATAGATAACGGCATCGTAGCCGTCCTCATAAGCCGCCGTATAGGCTTCTTCAAATTGGTATGCCGTTAATTGTGCGTGGGTGGGAATTTTTTCTGCATGATTCAGTTTTTCGTAGAATTCCTCCCGACTTAAATCCACACCGTCCAGGATTTCCGTGTCCTCAAAAGCGATGGGAAACGGCATAATCTGAATCGGAAGAGCATCGATATATTTTTGTGGAATATCCGATGCAGAATCTGTAATAAATTTCAATTTAGACATAGTTGTACACCTTACCTTTAGAATTGTTCCGCCTCATTTTAGCATAAATAAAAATTGGAAACAAGGAAAGAGCGTATAAAGATGAGTCGCACCCTGATTATCAAAAGTTCCTTGATGAGCTGTCACAATTGCAAAAATGGGATGATGAAGAAGATGAAAAAATAGGTCATCCCGAACCAATTGGATTTTGTGACAATCCGAAAAGGGTTAAGCTTTATAAACAATACTCGAAAAAGGTGATGGAATTGAGAGAAAAATACATTCATATATTTTATGAGGAATAATCATGGAACTTGAACATACCAATAATGTAGAAGAGATTTTATTCACATTAGAACAACCCAAGGTCAAAGTATAATTGAAAACATGTTAAGAGACAGCTGATTTGCATTTTGCAAGTCAGCTGTCTTGATTTCATTTACTTACATACAAGAAATACGAATAGATTGACGGTCAGAGCAGCATCATCAGCGTTCCGCCAACAATCATCATAAGACCGGCAGCTGCTTTTTTTGACAGCCGCTCCTTAAACACCAGCGCCGAAAATCCGATAGACACCAAAATGCTCAGCTTGTCTATGGGAACAACGACACTGGCAAGGCCGTCCTGCAGTGCTTTATAATAGCACAGCCAGGAGCCTCCGGTAGCCAGACCAGACAGGCAGATAAAGCCGAGTTCCTTCTTCGAAATGGATTTCAATGTGTGTTGTTTTCCTTTGAGAAAGACAATCAGCCATGCCATAATCAGCACAACGCCGGTGCGGATGGCAGTGCCAAGGTTCGACTCCACGCCGTCAATGCCGATCTTTCCGAGAATTGAGGTTAATGAAGCGAACACGGCGGAAAGAACTGCATACACTAGCCAGCTTTTCTTTTCCTGTTTTTCTCCGGAAACCGCCTTTTTCTCGATCATCAGGAATGTGCCCGCACCGATCAGTATGACAGCCAGTCCCTTCAGCCAGGAAACGGGTTCGCCGAGAAAAAGCAGTGCCAGCAGTATTGTCAGAATGGTGCTGGACTTGTCAATGGGGACGACCTTGTTGACATCGCCAAGCTGCAAAGCCCGAAAATAGCATAGCCACGAGGCACCGGTGGCAAGCCCGGAGAGGATCAGGAAGATCCAGGTCTTTGCACTGAGTGTCGTAATCGTCGGGGCAGAGCCAACGATCCAGACCATCAGCCACGAAAAAATCAGGACGACAATGGTTCGAATTGCCGTGGCTGCATCGGAATCCGTTTTCTTTATGCCGCACTTGGCAAGCACTGCCGTTAACCCGGCAAACAACGCTGAGCCGAATGCGAAGAGTATCCACATAAATAGTCGCCTGTCTTTCTTTTTTATTACACACAGAAGGGGAAAAAGGTTAGTTAAAATTTATTATATCACTTTATCTTTGTTCTGCGCGTAAAATCGTGCCATAAATTATAAAAAAGTACAACAGACTCTCTGAAAAATTCGGAGTAAAATTTCAATGCTAAATTCATGGCTTTCATTGCAGTTTGAACTTCAAAAATTTGTATCCAAGATGCCTCTTCAAGACACTGAAAAATGAAAAAGTTATCCCATCTCCAGTCCCGGATTTTGAGGTTAAAATCAGGACAAATCACTTCAGATTTGGACAAACATAATCAGCATCAGCGGATTCGGATACCCCCCGGAAAGCCTTGATTTAACAGCGATAAAGAACTAATTCAACCTTATTACTGTTAGCTGACAGTTTCGGGTGTGCAGAACAGAAGCAAAAAAGCGAAGGCATGCTTAAAAGGCATTATAAGCTCTGAATTGATTCGCTTGACAACTTACATTCCACCTCAATCCCCCACGCTTAAATCAAACAAACCCGCCCAAATCCACCCCGAAACATAACAGTTCGGAGGGACTTGGGCGGTTCTAAGTTTTAACTTTTTGTACTATCCACAGTGAAAAATCATATTTCTTTTACTGCTTCCAATAATTCAACCGGAGTAGTAAAAACGCCTATTGTATCATTGTTATCGTCGAAAAATTCCACCTCAAAATAACTACCGTCATATTCTAATACAATAGTTCCCTCTGTTCCGGCTTTTAATCCGTTGAATTCTTTGGTTAGTTTTACTATATCTAATTCTTTCATTATTTAATTTCCTTTCTTATCCGGATAAACCGTGACTATACTCTGTCAAACTTATTCCTCCTCATCTTTACGTTTTAAGATAGCGAAAATTTGTTTACTGGTTTCTTCGTCTAAACTGTCAAAATGTCTGGCAAAGCATATTGCAAGTTCACGGTTGCCTGAAGAAATATCTTTAATATTTAATTCAACACTTTCCCCGGATTCGATAACAGCAGTTTCCAAGTCCTCTTGTTGTTTAGCTGAAAGATTGTATAAGTCTGCTAATTTGTCATACCAAGAGTCAGGCATTTTTTTTTACCGTTTTCAACAGCCGATAAAAATGCTGATGAAACATTTAAGTTCTCTGCCATATCTTTGAGTTTTTCACCATGTTGTAATCTTAGCTTTCTCAAAAAAGCTCCAAGTATTGTGCTCATAGCATTCGCTCCTTAACCCAATTAGGTTAACTATGCTATACACCATACTTATATGTTTGTCAACCTTTTTAGGTTAATTTTCTTTTTCTAAATAACTAATCAATAAATTGCATAAGACCACTTACTTGTGACACAGAGAACGTGTCCCGGGTAGGTGGTCTTTTTATTTTTGAAATTTTTTCTGAAAAAGGGGGGTACAAAACGGCTCTCTCAGTTCAAACAAGTGAAGGGAGAAAAATAATTTCAAGAAAATTATCTGAAATAGGGTGTCAAAACGACGTTCAATTCCAAATAAGTGAGGGAAAAAATTCAAAGAAATTTTTCATAACAAGCCGAAAGTGGTGTTGGCATTCTGGGTACCTTCGCTTTTTGCTTCAATTTTTTTGTTATTCCGCTCTACCGCGCAGACGGTTGTTCCGGAACTGTATCCCTGATCGCAGTGGTTATACATGCCTGACATCAGGAAAAGGCGATCTGACCGGTAAATGTCATGATCCCAAAAAACAGCAGAAACGCAGCCCACAAAAAGCAGTAAGCTCCGCCGAAAACAGGCTTTCGGGGTCTGTTTTCCGTAATGCGGTCGGGCTGCTTGGGGTCATAATATCCCACCACCTGCCGTCCCAGATCCCGCTTGCCGGACAGCGATTGACGGCTCGAGTACCGATAGGTCGTGCCATTCACTGTGTACTCATAGGTCGGCAGATAGTACGTCTCCCGGCGCAGGCGATCACTGCCGTCCTCCTGGTGCTCCCACCTTTCAACGACCGATTCCTCGATCCATACCACCTTCATCATCGTGGTGCCTGTGTACCGCCGCACATCATCCTCGTATTCCTTCCGTGCGCCTTTCCGGCGGCGAATCCCGAGCCAGGCCGCCAGCACAGCCCCGAGAAGAAAACCGATTCCTGCTGTGATATTTCGCATATATTCTACGGGCCATGCCACAAGCGCTATCGCAAGAATGAAACCGATCACGATAACTTTGATGCTCTTCATACATCCTCCTTTCTGCCGCTATGGAAGGGGATCTCCTTTTACGATACCGGAAGCTGGTTCTGTACCGCATCCACAAACAGAATGGTCAGCCCGATATAAGCGGCGCAGGCTGCTGCCAGCAGGACGCAGAGGATGACACAGACCGATTGAACCGGTTTCTGCAAGGAACGGCGGGAGAGAACTATTCCCAGCAGCGCCAGCAACAGCAGTACCACAGCAAGCCAAAGAGGCATACTGTCCACCTCCTTTACACATCGCGAAATGCGTCGATCATATCCGTGAACCATTTCAGTTCGAGGGCAAAGCGTTGCCGCAGCTGCTCCGGCGTATCCCGACCCTTGCCGATATCAAAGAAGCCGTGTCCGCTGTGAACGGCAAGATACAGCCTGCCGTCCGAGTTGAGATTCACGGCGAATTTGCCGAAGGAGGGAGCTTCCAGCGCCAGAATCCGTTCTATGCGGTCGGGAGTTAGGATGCGAAGGGCTGCCGCTTCATCGTCACTGCTCAGATTGAATCGTTTGTCAAAGGTCTCGTTTCCCGTTTTGATGGTTTTGGCGCGAAGCAGCTTATCCAGCCTGTCACGCGGCCAGATGGTCAGCCATGTGGAAAATTCCCGGTTCATCTGACACAGCATCCACTGACCGGTGTAGACCTCCTGCTCGTTCTTTTCCCACAGGCCGGTCTCCTCCCGCTGAACCTCGCTGACTTCCGTCAGCCGGACGGTACACAGTTCCGTGGTCAGGCCGCGATAAGTTCCCCGGATATACCCGCTGCCACTGCAGTAGGTGTGGCCGGGCAGGGGAATGTTTGTGTCCTCCGCGTCTAAAAGGTGAGGGGCGGGGTTCATTTGTACATTTTCAAAAGCAGCGCCCACAATGTCTGGCGCGATGGCTTCAAAGGTCTGCTGGCTTGCTTTGTCCTTGGACTTGCCCTGCACCATCTGCCCCAGGCCGAGAACCACGCCGCCGATGATGATCAGCACAATGTTGCCACCCAGAATGATGCCCACCACGGCGATCACCACGCCCAACAGCGAAAGAATTTTTCCGCCCAGCTTGCCGCCCTTGCTTTTGCGCAGCTCCTGCGCCAGATGTTCATCCGTCATGTTCATGTCCTTTTCTTCCATATTCTTCTCCTTATTCTGTCGTGCCGGTCAGAGCGAGGCTTTCCGTTATCAGATCCAGCAGATTTCCCATACCGGTCAGCGAGGCGGTGAACCACTTGCGGATGCCGTCGATGTCCCGCAGATCCAGCCACTCCGGAACGCCCGCGAACACATACTGGGTGTTCAACGCCAGCGCCAGATCGCCGTCACGGAGGATAAGACCGCACAGCTTGGAGGTACGGGAAGTAGTTTCCAGTTTCTTTACCAGCTCACGGAGCTGCGGCGTGACCTGATCGTCCACCTCCTGACCGCTCGCCGTGTGAGTGGCAAAGTGCTTCCGGAAGGCGGCAGGGTCGGTGATGTCGTCCTTCTTCCGCTCCTGGAACATGTCGTTCAGTGTGATGTCCAGCGTCTGGTCACAGATGTCCTTGCACCGGACCACGATGCCGCGGAACAGCGTCTCGGTTCGGGTCATCCAGTTGTCGTTGTCGGGGCCGGATCTTTCCTCCACGGTGCGGCACAGCTCCACGTTGGCCGCAGAGAATCGCAGCCCCTTGTGCTCACCTTCGTGGAAGTCCGTCACGGTACATTCCGTAAAGGAGACCGCCGACAGCTTTGCCGCCTCCAGGTATCCCCAGTCGATGGGCAGGGTGGCCGGCTTCGACTCCGGGCCGAAGGCTTTTGTCAGTTCCGTGCGGAAGAAGCCGCCCAGCTGCTGCTGCATCAGGGCTTTTTTCTTCGTTTGGGCGGGCTTTGCCACCAACAGGAACAGCGCCACACCGGGGAACGCCAACGCGCAGACCAGAAGGGGGTCATGCTGTATAAACATTGAAATGCACGCGGTGATCACCAGAATAACACCCAGCAATATGCCGATGCTCTCCGTTCTCTGATAGCTTCCCAGCTTCTTTGACAGCTCCGCGTCCGTCATCCGCTCAACACCCACTGCGTCAAAATCATTGCGTTTCTTTCCCATAGCTGTCCCTCCTTAGTAGCAAAGGCTGAAATACAGGCCACTGTAAGGGTCAACGGTGTCGAGATCCATGATGGAAGCTTCCGGCGAAATGCTGTCCAGCTGCATGCGCTTGGCGGTGTCCTTGTAACTCGACGGCTGTGCCTCGGCGGCAAAGACCAGTCCGTCATAGTCCTCCGGGAGATAGACGGAGTAGCTCTTGGTCAAAACCTGCGCCCAGTCCCCCACGTTGTACTGCCAGTCGGTGGAGTAGGCGAATTCAATGAGATAGCTGTTCCCCTGCCAGCTGACAGTGTGGAGATAGTAGTTGTCGCCCCGCTGGCTGTTGCCGTAGGCTGTTGCGGTGGTGAGCCACATACCGGTATAGAAATCATAGAGCTCGCTGTTGGTGACAGTGATGTACTCCTGATCAAAATAGGGGATGGAGCTTTCCGGGATGTAGCAGATGGCGTCAAAGTGCAGCTCGCGGATGCCGTCGTGGGTGTAGTCGCCGTTTTTCGTGATCTCCCAATAGCAGTCGTCGGTGTTGTAGCCGTCACCAAGTCCCGAATAGCTGCAAACCCCGTCTTCCAGCAGGAAGGTCCCCATCTCCACGGCGGCGTTGATTTCAAGGCCATTTCGGGTGAAGTAGGGCTCCTGAGACTGAATGCTCTCCACAGGAAGGAGTGTGCCACCGTTTACGCTGTCGACAAGGTCGCCGCTGACGGTGCGCTCCAGCTGCAAGGTGTCGCCGCTGCCGTCAAAGTGGAGCGTAATGCCATATTCGTCCACCCAAAGCGTACCGTATTCGATCACTTCATCCTGATCGTTTACAAATTCCCATGTGGCATCCTCGCGGATACGCAGCCATAGGTTCTCCCCCTGATACTCCCAAAGTCCCACATATTCGCTGAGATCATCGCTGCTGAGGTTACCACCGCTGACGGCAACAGTGGAGAGGTCCTCTCGGAAGACATAGCGCTCCACCGGGTCCCAGATCCAGATCAGCTCGGTGGCGTCACCGTTTTCGTGGATGAAGCTGACCAGCACATCGCTTTCCCCGTCGTCGTCCATATCGTCAAAGGAGATGGCGTTGAATGCCTGCTCCGCGTCTGGGATATTCATGGGAAAGGACACGCTGTCAAACAGCACCTGCTCCTCCTGATCCCAGTAGAAGGCCGCACTGCTCTCGCTCACCGTGACCAGCACATCTACGCTCTCGCCGTCATGGGTGATGGTGCCGCTGCCGACTACCACACCAGTGGTGCGCCAGTCCTCTCCCGCCACATCGTCGGAATTACCGCAGGCGGTAAGGCTTAGGCAGAACGCCAGCGCCAGCGCAAAGGAAACAATATGCTTCCATCGAATTTTCATCATTCTCCCGTCCTTTCTATCACTCCATCAGGTAGTAAGAGCCCTCGTCGCCCCATACGAGAACGTCCTCGTCCAATTCAAAGATCTTGTACGACACGCCGTCGTACATGGTGGAATCGGCGTAATAGGTGCTCACCTCGTTCATGGAGTAGGTGAAAATTCCGTAGTCCATTTCCGCGCTTTCAGCACCGGGCGCGCGCTGGTAATAGCTCCAGTTTCCATTACCGTCGATGACGATATAGGTCTCAGCCGAGAGGTCGCCGTCATAGTACCAAACGCCCTCGAATTCGGAGACATTCCGCTGGCAGAGGTCGGAATCCCAGCTCCAATAGGAGTCCGGGTCTCCGTCTAAATGGCCATTCCAGTCGGGTACCTCTTCCTCATAGGGATCGGACTCATCGTCCTCGGTGAGACGGCCGCCGTCTTCATACCAGAGGTATTCCATCCCCTCGCCGGGGTTGAAGTAGCCGTAAGCGGCACAGTAGAGCTGGCCGTCCTCCATGGCGATACGGCTGCCGGAATCGTCTAAGTTGCTGTAGGCGTAGATAGCCTCCCACTCCGGCTCATAGAGGAGGTAGCCATCATCCACCACTTCGCCGCTGAGGTAGAGGGTCCAGTTGCCCTCGGCATCGAACTCCATGGAATCGTAGTCGTTGTTCGCTTCGCCCAACCAGATACCTTCGAAGCCGCTGAAGTCGTTGACGGTGTCCTCACTGAGACCGCCTCCCAGGCCCTCGTTGGGGTCGTCCTGCGGGGCGATTTGTCCTTCCGTACTGCCGCAGGCTGTGCACAGCAGGAAAAGCAACAATACCAGTCCTACCAGAAGATATGGATTTTTTCTCTTCATTTGACATTCCTCTCTCCTTCCTGTAGCCACTATGCCATTTTTTGATAAAACTCGAACTCACTGCCCCAGCGCAGCGTGTCGTAGTCGAGAAGGGTAAATTCATAACCCACATCGTTGAACTGAGAGGAAACAGCGAGATACATCTCCTCGGAGCCTTCGGGGGCCAACTCGATGGTGCCGTTGTCCACCGTGGTGGGGGCGCCGTCGCCGCCGGGACGCTCCAGCAACTCCCAGTTGCCGTTTTCGTCAAACACAAGGATGCTGGGCGCATCCGCCTCGGCGTCCAGGTACCAGGTGCCCGCCATCATCTCAAAATCGATGTCGCCGGTATTCTCGCCCGGCGCATCGCCGGTCATCTGCGTAAAAGTGCCAAGCTCGGCCACGTACAGTGTGCCGACCTCATCGAACCAACTGCGGTAGGCCACGCCGTCGTGCTCGTTGTAGAAATAGTCGTAGTCGTAGTCCGGCACGAACTGGATGAAGCCGCTGGCGGTCAGCTCTTCACCGGCATCGTGCAGTGCAAAGCGCACCTCGTCGCCCTCATCGTTGTTGGCAACGATCAGTGTGCCGCCGTCCTCGCCCGTCCATGCGCCGCCGTAGATATACAGGTTCGCCATCTGCTCGGAGTCCTTGACCAGTCCTTCGAAGGAATCCGGAACGTCGTATAAATTGTAGTCGCTGCCGTTATCGCCGTAGTCTTCGTTGCTCTCGCCGCAGGCGGAAAGACTCAGGCACAGCACCAGTGCCAAAGCAAGAGACAGATATTTATTTAAGTGTTTCATCGTGTTTTTCTCCTTTTTCAGATAAACTGTGTCAATGTTCCTGTTCCGCCATAGACAATATCTCATCGTGGCTCAGTTCCACATCGCCGAAGCGGACAAAGATGCCGTTTGTCACAGCGCTGTTCCACACCCGCGCATCTGCAAGCGGGCGAAACCGGATCTTATCCAGATAGGGCTTCATGTCCAGCAAAAGCCGGCTTCCGGACACAAAATCCACCTGCAAAATATGGTTGGGCAGCGGTGTGACGGCTGTGAGATACCTTCGGTTCAAGTGCTTGCCCTCCTTTCTGCGAAAATAAAAATCCACCGTACAAACATTGTACGGTGGATGATATGGGATAACCATTAACCAAAGGTTAGGTCTTTTCCCTGAGCAGCTCGGCAAGCTGCTTTCGTTTGGTTCGGGTGTCGCCCTCAATATGAAGTTTGGAATAGATCTGATTCACATATTGTTTGACGCTGCCCTCGGAGAGAAACAGCTTTTCCGCGATCTCGCGGTTGGAAAGCCGCTGCACCATCAGCTCCACGATCTCGAATTCCCGCGGTGTCAGTGCGTCAAAGACCGCCGGACGGGCAGTTTTATCTCTTCGCTGCTGTGCCGCTTCGCCCAACGCAACGATCTGCGCAAGAAACTCGCTCTGCATTTCCTGCATCAGCACCGGCTTCAGGAAATCGTAGTTTTCCACGAATGGCATCACAAAGCCGTCCGGCTTTGCATCAGAAAGCGCCTTTCCTAGCCATGTGTGGGCTTCCTCGGGCTTGCCCAGCTGCTCATAGGCCGCCGCTGTCTGGATGCGGATATGCAACGCTACCAATGCGTAGTGCATTGCCTCGCAGACGGCCAGCAGCTCTGCGCTGCGTCCCACTACCTTGGCATAGGCACCTTGGGCAAGATACACCTGATTTTCGATCATTTCCATCATGGGCTTGCCCGGCGCAAGCATGTTGATATCGGAGAGACGGTGCTGTGAAAAAAGCTCCGGGATTTTGTCCGTTTCGCCCAGCAGAGCATGGTAGTAAGCACTGGTGGCGCTCCAGAGGTTGATCCACGAGGCATCGTGGTAACGCAGCAGTGCCGCGTATCGCTCCTCAAAGGTGTACCGCGGCTCCACATCGATATGCAGCGAGAGCCGCCGCGACAGAAAATCGCAGCAGAGCTCCATGTTGATCTGCCCGTTGTCCTTGACCTGCGCGTAGGCGCGTTCCAATTCGATATGTGCATCCGTGAAACGGCCCTGACAGAACAGTGCCTCTGCCCGCATGATGGTTTCCGCGCCCTGCCCATGGTTGTTGGTGACCTTATAGTAATGGGGCATACATTCGTCCATTTCGGCAAGCTCGCTTTCCAGTTCTCCCGGTGTGCGATAGAACATCATCAGAACGGACGGCGAGCCAAAAGTCCAGCCGCCGCTGGACTGGATGCTGATGGCAGGGCGGGACATCTGGGCGCTGGCACTGCGGTGCAGGCGACTCATGGCGCTGATGTCATTGTAGCAAAGAAAGCTCAGAATAAGGTCACATTCCCCCAGCAGATTGCCGCGTTCTTCCTCGGACAGCTCCGGATGCTCCTCAATGGCTGTCACCAGCAGCGTCTTCAGCTCCAGCATTTTCGGGATCTGCCGCCATGTGAACATTCGGCGCATCAGCACCAGAATGGCAAAGGGATAGGTCTTTAGCGTTTCGGCGGGGCATTTGCCCAGCACTGTCAGCACATCCTCGGGCTTCAGCGACGCCAGCAGGATGCCCGCATCGCTGCGAATGACCCGCAGCAGCGCATCATAGTTTTCGCTTTTCCGGTAAGCAGCGATGGCATGAAGATATTGCTTGTGTTCTTCATACCAGAAACCGAACCGCTCCCAATAGCGTTTCTGCGTTTCTGCTTTCATCGTCAGAAAGCTGCGTTCTGCGCACTCCTTCATCATGTGGTGGAAGCGATAGGTCGCACCGTCCGGCAAGCGCGTGACAAAGGCGTTTTGCGCAGTCAGCATGGAGAGAATTTGCCCAGCGTCCGCGTCGCCTGTGACACACTGCGCCATTTCGACGGTAAATTCATCGGCAAGCCCCATGACCGTCAAAAACTCCCGCTGTTTTTCCGGCAGCGGATCGATCATGGCGGCGGTAAAGGTGGTATAGATGTCGGAATTGCGGCTCGGCAGCACACCACGCTCAGAGAGCGTTCGCAGATTTAGGTACACAGCGGAGAACCAGCCCTCGCTGGAATAGAGGAGACTTTCGACCTGCGCTTCGGAAAGCTCCGTGCCGCAGCGGTGTGCATAGACGGCAAGCTCGGTGTGGTTCAGGCGCAGCTGCTCCGTGCCGATCTGATAAACCTTTGCCCCCAATCGCACGGTATCCGCAGCGGGCAGAAAACGGTCCCGGCTGGCGACGATCAAATGCACATTGACGGGTAGCCGGTTTGCCAGCATACAGAGGAAGGACGAGGCGCGCTGGTCCGTCAGCAGATGAAAATCGTCAATGAAAATGTAGCGGGAAGTTTTTCCCACCAGCTCATGGCAGAGGTCATCCACCAGCAGTCCGCCGCCCGCTGCGTCCGTGGGGCAGGGATATTCCCGCAGGAAGGGGAAGCCCGCGCGGGCAAACGCCTCCTGTACGCTTTTCCAGAAGATTGCAAGGTTATCGGAATACACGCTGATGCGGATGATTTTCAGGGTTTCCGCCTTGGCGCGCTCCTCCAGATACCAGTTCACTGCCGTGGTCTTTCCGTAGCCCATGGGGGCGACCACGGTGGTCATGGCGCAGCGGGAGATGGGCCGCAGGCTCTCCTGCAACCTTTCTGATATGTAAATGGTATTTAAATTCCATTTCGGTTTTGGCATAATGCGTACCTCCGACGATTTATTTTCCCAAAGTCTCCGACTCAAACGGCACGGCTACGGATCTCAGCATCCGTATCTCCGGCAAACTCTGGACATATCGTATTGCTGTCTTAGCAAAGACATTTGTTCCACCTGTTCCCGTTCCACGCAGTAGCACAGAAACTCATCGTCATATTGCGCCAGATCCTCCGGCAGATGCCGCGAATGTTTACCAAATCGTTCAAAAATACCTGCCACGGTTCCTCACTCCTTTCGGTGATAGCCAACAAATGAGAATACAAAAACAGCGCAAACCACCTGTGTTCCCACTGGTAGTCTGCGCTGCAACTTCTCTTCATCAGCGATTCCTGATTGCTGTCAGGTATTAGGTTTAAATAAGCTCTCAAGCTGGGCTGAAGCATTCAGTAGAATAGACGGGTCAACTTCCAACGCGTCTGCGATGCTAAAAAACACTTCCAAAGAAAAAGATTTCGCTAATCCGGGTGCTTCAATGGAGCTGATAAGAGATCTGCTGACCGATGCACGTTCTGCCAGCTGCTCTTGGGACAGGCCACGACATTTTCTAAGCGTGGAAATAGCTATGCCAAGTTGAATGAGTCTATCACGGTTCCTGAGGCTCATTTCTTTTTCCACATGCCAGCACCTGCCTTTCCTTTAGTATGATTATATTTTACCGAAAAGCAGCGTTTTTCTCTGTACCTGTACGAAAGCGTGTGCTCACAAATACAGACATACGATCTTTTGCACTCGCTTTTTATAATTGTTTTCGACATTTCACTATCCTCCAGATATTTTGCACACTATTTTTTATCGGTGATGCAAAACATGGCGGAGAACGGCAGGCGAATATTCTACCGCCGTATGTCGCTTTGGGAAGCTCGCGGAAATAACGCGTACAAAAAGAAATAGCACAGCCGCCGTTCTTAGGTGACTGTGCTACGAATATATAATTTGACTGTATTTGTGATGTGACTGCTATGAGATTGCAAAAGACGTCGGCTCAGTACCACCGCCGTCGCGTTCATTATCTCGATGCGCCAAAAAGCAATCCTGCTCATGAGAATAGATCACCCCTACTGCCTGCAAATAGGCGTAGATGACCGTAGTCCCTACGAACTTCATGCCGCGTTTTTTCAAGTCCTTTGATATGCTATCCGACAGTTCCGAACTTGTCCGGCCGATTTCATAAATCACCTTGCCGTCCGTCCAGTGCCAGAGATACTCCGAGAAGCTGCTGTATTCCTGCTGAATCTTCCGGAATGCCTGCGCATTGGTGACGGCAGCTTGTATCTTCAGGCGGTTACGGATGATGCCAGGATTATTCCGCAGGGCTTCCAGTTTGGCCTCATCATAATCGCAGACCTTCTCCAGATTGAAGCCGTCAAAAGCCTCGCAGAACGCATCCCTTTTATTGAGGACACATTCCCAGGACAGCCCTGCCTGAAAGCACTCCAATATCAGCATCTCGAAGAGCTTCCGATCATCATGTACCGGAACGCCCCACTCCTCGTCGTGATAACGGATGTACCGCTCATTTTTTGGATTAGCCCAACGGCAACGTATTTTCCCATCCGTCCATTCCATCCGTATCCCGCCTTTCTGAAACAATCGCTTTCGTTTAGCTCATCTTTATAACTACGTTTCCTGCATGGTTCACATCACTTGCGGTGCGGATTGCCTGCACCAGTGCATCCAAAGAAAATTCATGCGTAATAATGCTCTCCAGATTCCATTTGCTACTCGCCATCATTTCCTGTACATCCCGCACATCCTCCGGCATATAACCGCCGGAGCCAATAATGCTCTGCTGCGCGTAAGTCATATGCAGAAGATCCATCTCCCGTGGCTTGTTATTCACTGCCACAGAAACAAAACGGCTCTCGATTTTGCCAAACCGCAGGAAATCATCCAGAATGCTCTCTGCTCCGGCAGCATCCAACCAGCAGTCAATGTCTGCAACCGCACCATGCAAGGCCGGAGCCGTGCCGAAATAGT
The DNA here is from genome assembly GCA_963597355.1 of bacterium. GTDB lineage: Bacteria > Bacillota > Clostridia > Oscillospirales > Oscillospiraceae > UMGS1766. Next base: position 37,618 of record CAVBPR010000014.1, read on the forward strand.
TGGCAGCTACTGCTTCAAAATTCCCTGACGCTGTATTACAGACTGCAAAACCTAACTGCTCTGCCAGCTTCAGGCGGAACTCGGAGCGATCACAGATCATCACTTTCTCCATGCCAAAATGCTTAAGCGCAACCGCAGCGGCAATACCAATCGTTCCGCAGCCGAACACAACGGCATTCTGTCCGGCAATATACTGCTCCTTGCCACATGGGATCATCCCTCTTCTTGCAGCACGGCAGCCAACCGTAAACGGTTCGATCAGGCTTGCCAGCTTGTCAGAGATACGCTCGTCCACTGCGTAGAGGGAATGATTTCTCTTTGCATTGGGAATAAGAATATATTCTGAGAAGCCGCCGATGGTTCCGGCTCGTTTCGTATCTCCCTTGGCATAGCGAGGATACGGATAAACCCGTTCACCTACAGAAAAATCTGTGACATTCTTTCCGACCTTTACCACGCGGGAGACCGTTTCATGTCCAAACTCTCCACCGACCGTAATTCTATGCCCGGTATTCGGGCCATGCATAAAAACAGCCACATCTGTACCACAAATACTCGAATACAGATTCTGCACCAGCGCATCATTGTCCCCAACCTCCGGCAGCGGCATTTCCCTGATTTCAACTTGTTCTTTTCCTAAATAGATACCTGATTTCATGCTTCCTCCACACCTTTTCTCATACAGCGCTGTATCATACGAATGATGTATTCATTCGAATCAGCGCAGTCATTTCGCAGCCATTCTGAGAGGATTGCCATCAGACCATGCATATAAAAGGCCAGAATATAGCGTCTATCCTGTCCCGGTACACCATAGCGATCAAGAATCGGCATGAGAATATGCCGGAACAATCCGGCATAGCTATCTTCCAGTCGCAACGTGCCTGGGTTATTAAGTGCTGTAAGAAACAGTCGCTTATGCTCTTTGATATATCCAAGATACGGTGTGAGATACTCCGGTGTCACAAGATACAGCTCTTCCTTTGGGCAGGTATGCAGCTTTTCTGCAAACGCATCAGAATCATTGCTCATATAGGCAAGAAATTCCTCATTCATATGCCGAATGCTCTCAGAAAGCAGATCTCCCATCGTTTCATAGTGCAGATAGAAGGTGGATCGATTTACTCCTGCCGCTTCACAGATCTCCTTGACTGTAATATAGGGGAAGTCCTTCTTTCCCAAAAGCATCAGGAATGCCTCGTCCATTTTTACGGCTGTTGCAAAGTATTTG
>CAVBPR010000015.1:0-59905 GCA_963597355.1 bacterium
GTGATAGCCAGGTTTCCATGAAGAACTGGGCCTGATCTAATTGGCCTTGAGGATCTTCCTCGGCGACAATTTCAATGTTGTGTTCTTTGAATACCTCTCTGGCAGCATCATTTTCCTGAACCCAACCGGTTTGTTGCTGAATGCCTAAAAGCATCAGTACTTTACCACCGTCACCGATAGCATCTGCAATTAACTCTGCTTTCATACGACCTTTGACAGTTTGATCAACAACTAGGGCAGAGCTGTAGTAACCATTGGGAGCTACGGCCATGACGATCAGATAGATGCCGTACTCCTCGCACACCTTGCATTGAGGTCCCATGGCTGTGTGATCTGAGGGAACACAGACAATTGCGTCACAACCGGCGTTGGCAGCATTTTCAAAGCAGGTTTGATAGGCGGCCATGTCTTGATTGGCATCATAGCATTCATAATTTAGACCGAGTTCTTTGCAACGTTCAATTGCTGCGGTGTTGAAAGAAGATTCAAAGGAAGAGTTTACGTAATAAGTAATGATACCAACTTTAAAATCGGAATTATCTGTATTGGTATTGGTGCTAGCAGCACTATCGATGGCAGATGTGCCGGCTTTGGAACCTGCGGATGATGACCCGTTGTTACCGTTGCTTCCGGAAGAACCGCAGGAAGCCAATGCGACCATCATCATAAGAGCAAGTAACAGGGAAAAATACTTTTTCATTTTGCTACCTCCAAAATTTTCTTAACTTCCACAGCCTGATAATTCACAAAATCAATTTTTGTTTATTCGTTTGCGTAGAACATCGATTAAAACAGCTAAGATAAGAATCATCCCTTGAACTGTGTTTTGCCAATAGGTGTTAACGCCTAACAACTGCATGCCGTTTTTGACAACATAGATAAATAGAATGCCGCAGATTGTGCCAGCGATAGAACCGCCCCCGCCTCCTAGACTGGCACCACCAATGATAGCGCCGGCAATTGCATCTAATTCAAACCCATTGCCACAGGTAGTCTGGCCAGACTGAAGACGTGCGGTTAATACAGCACCGGTTATAGAAGCCAAAATTCCGCTATAGACATAAGCAATGCATTTAACGCGGCGAGTATCAATACCTGCCACAATAGCAGCTTGTCGATTGTTGCCAGTGGCGATCATGTGGCGACCTACTACTGTCTTGTTAATCAAATACCATGAAAAGAAGCATATAATGATGCAAATAATGATAGGCACGGGGATTGGACCGATGCTACCAGCGCCAAGCCAAATAAAAGATTCATCCATGTCATTTACGGCATAACCCTGGGTAATAACGGTGATTATGCCACGCAGAGCTTTTTGCACACCTAGTGTTGCAACAAATGCGGGCAATCCCCAATATCCAACAAATATACCGTTCAACATGCCGCAGGCAATGCCGATTAAAATAACAACGAGAAGGATTAACCAAACATTTACTCCAGATCGAGCCATATAAGCGGCTATAATTCCACCCATTCCCATGACAGATCCGGTAGACATATCCATTTCACCGGCCATAAACACAATCAAAGTTCCGATACCGACAATGATATAGAATGAGGAAAAACGAATCACATTTCGCAGGTTGATGAACTGAAGAAATGTGTCCGGTGTGGTAATACATAGGAAAATTACGGAAATCAGGAGAAGTACAATAGGGCTTGTCCTGTCATCGCGCATCAAGATGCGAAATTTCGCCCCTGCATCAAAACTTTTCTTTTTTGATTTTGCGTTCATCGCGTAATTCCTCCTAACAGTTTAAACAGCGAGATCGACGTTTATGCCAGATGCGTAATTCAAAATCTTTTCCTGCGTCGCATCATTCCGATCCAATATTGCAGAAACTCGACCTTCATGCATTACCATAATGCGATCGCTCATGCCAAGGATCTCAGGCATTTCAGAAGAAATCATAATGATCGATTTCCCTTCCTCTGCTAGTTTTAAAATATCAAGGTATATCTCATACTTTGAACCTACATCAATTCCCTTTGTTGGTTCATCCATTATGAAAACGTCCGGATTGGTTAACAGTGATCGAGCTAGCAACACTTTTTGTTGATTGCCTCCGCTTAAGTCCCCGATTCTCTGATTTTGTGAGGCACATTTAATTGAAAATCGCTCGATCTGTGATTGTACTATCTTTTTTCCTTTGCGGGTAGAAAGACAAATGGCGGCACGAATCTGCTTCCAGATGAGCTGGAGGGTGTTGTCATACATAGATAGATCTAGAAAACATCCGGTTCCCCGGCGATCTTCTGTCAAAAAGGCGATGTGATTATGAATGGCATCATAGGGGGAGCGAATCTTCACCTCTTTACCATCTATTTTGATAGTTCCCGCGCTTTTGGTGCGTAACCCAAATATGGTTTCCATCGTTTCAGAACGTCCGGCACCAACTAGTCCGGCAACGCCTAAAATTTCTCCTCGACGAACACTGAAGCTAACATCGTCGACAATGCCAGGACAAGTCAGATGAGCCACCTCAAGAAGAATTTCTCCTTTTTGTATGTCTCTCTTTGGGTATGCGTTTGAAAGATCACGACCTACCATCATTTTTACAAGATCGCCTTTCGTCACTTCCTCACTGTGTTTTGTCCCAATATACTGACCATCGCGCATAACAGTAACTTCATCTGTGATAACAAAAATTTCGTCCATTTTATGGGTGATATAAATGAAGCTTGTGCCTTCTGCTTTCATCTGATTTACAATCCGGAATAGGTGCTGGCATTCTTCCTCGGTCAAAGCAGATGTAGGCTCGTCCAAAATGATAAGCTTAGAGTTGTTGGCAAAAGCCTTCGCCATTTCCAACAACTGTTTTTGAGCAACTGTTAAGTAGCAAACGCGATCTTTAGGCCGAATTGCTTTAATATCAAGCGCATCCAGAAGTTCTTGCGCTTTTTGATTCATTGCATGCTGATCCAGAAAACAGCCACGTGCTTTGCTTGGTTCTTTGCCGCAGAAAATATTTTCAGCAACAGTCATCGCATCCACAGGATTCAATTCCTGATAAATCATCGAGATGCCTAGGTGCAAAACCTCCTGAATATTGGATGGATGGAATAATTGACCATCAAAGTATATTTCACCGCTATCGCGCTTATATAACCCGCTTAAAATCTTCATCAGTGTCGATTTTCCTGCACCGTTTTCACCCATTAGAGCATGAACCGTTCCACGATGTACTGTAAGACACATATTATCCAATGCTTTTACGCCAGGAAACTCTTTTGTCACGTTAGTCATTTGCAATAATACATCAGTTTTTTCTTGTTCCATGAGTTTGCTACCTCCTTTGTACGGGTTTTAGCGTGGCTAATTTTACACCAACGGAAATCAAGACAACGATAGCTGTGTGCGACATACCTGTACTACAGCCTTAAAATAACACAATAAAACAAGTATGTAAAATAGAAAATAATTATACTGGATATAAAACCATAAAATAGAATTATATATTTACTTTATGATGATATATATTCAATTGCGAAACAGGGCAATAAATTAGGGGATAGATTAACTATGTGTTTAACAAACAAATGTATATATTGTTCGAAAAGGTATGGGGACAGGTATTACTCCACACATATCCCTTGCCAACGCCTCTGAAAGCCGTTACAATAAATCATTATGCTATAGGAGGACAACACTGTGACAGAGCAGGAACTGATCAACGGGATTTTGGAGCACAATCGCCAGGGCAGCTATTTCAGCGACTCCCTTGGAATTGAATACGATCATATCGGACGGGATTACTGCGAATGCCATCTGACGGCAGAAAAACGGCTGTGCAATCCGCTGCACATTCTCCATGGCGGCGTATATTACACGGTCATGGATCAGATTGCCGGCACCATGGCAGCGCTGACCGGCAAAGCCGGCGTGACCATGGACAGCAGCGTAAACTACCTGCGGGCGGCCAAGCTGGGGGACACGATTCGCTGCAAAGTGGAAAGCGTGCACATTGGCCGCTCCGTCGGCGTGTACGAAGCCAGGTGCTACGGTGAGGACGGAACGCTGCAGTGCACCGGTACCTTTCATCTGTTTTTCACCCGGCCAATTGAAGAGTGCGTGCACTAAGCCGCAACGTGGGCAGAATGGACGGATCGAAGCTTTTCGGCATCGGTCCGTCTGTTTTTCTGAATCACAGCAGATTACAGGAGAAAAGCCTTGCAATTCAATGTCTTTTGTGCTATCATGCAAGAGTATAGAAGTGTCAACATGAGAGTGGAGCTGCGGCTCCGCTCTTTTTCTTGAGTATTTTGCCTTGAAAAGGCAGGAAAGGCGGTCAGAAACAGGATGAAAAAGGTCACAGAAGTCTGTGCTGAATTGGCGCAGCCGTTTGTGGAAGCAGCCGGCTGCACGCTGTGGGACGTGGAATATGTTCGTGAGGCAGGCACCTGGTTCCTGCGGGTGTATATTGACGCTCCGGAGGGTGTGGACATCAACCAATGCGAAGCTGTTTCCCGGCCGCTGAGCGATGCTTTAGACGAGACAGACCCCATTGAAGGCAGCTATGTGCTGGAGGTGGGCAGTGCAGGCGCCGGCCGCACCCTGCGGAAGCCGGAGCATTTTGCCGCCTATCTGGGTGAAAAAGTGGATGTCCGGCTGTACCGTCCCAAGGACGGAAAGAAAGAGTTTACCGGTGTGTTAAAGAGCTTTGAAAACGGCGATGTCACCGTTACCCTGGGCGACGGCGACGTCACCTTCGGCAAGCAGGAGATCGCACTGGTTCGGCTGCACATTGATTTTTAAAGAAAACACAATCGTCTTCCCCTTGCGGGAAGGCAGATGATCTGTAATGATATAGTAAGGGAGTGTTATCCATGGCGAAAAGAACAAAAAAGAGCGAAAACACCCAGGAGCAGGACAACCGCGAGTTCTTCCTGGCATTGGATCAATTAGAACGGGAGCGGGGCATTAAGAAGTCCTACATGCTGGAAAAAATCACTCAGGCGCTGGCTCAGGCCTATAAGAAGGATCACGAGGGCGTGGGCGACAACGTGGTAGTCATTGCCGACGAGGAAAAGAACGTTGTCCGCATGCTGGTCCGCAGAGACGTGGTGGAAGAGGTGACCAACCCCGGCACCGAAATTTCTCTGGAGGATGCACGCAAGGCACTGCCCCATGTTCAGCTGGGTGACGTGGTCTCCAGCGAAGTGAAGACCAAAAACTTCGGCCGCATCGTGGCTCAGAATGCCCGTCAGATCATTATTCAGGGCATCCGGGAGGCAGAGCGCAGCAAGGTCTATGATGCCTTTGCCGACAAGACCGATGAACTGATGAGCGGTGTGGTCAACCGCATCGACAACCGCAACGGCAACATCTACGTGCGCCTGCAGTCCAATGGCGAGCACGCAGATGCTCAGCTCCCGGTCAAGGAGCAGGTAAGCGGCGAGGTTTACCACGAAGGCGACCGCGTTCAGGTTTATATCGTCGATGTGCGCAACGGTGCAAGAGGCGTTCAGATTTCTGCTTCCCGCACCTTCTATGGCTTGGTGCGCCGCCTGTTTGAGATTGAAGTGCCGGAAATTTTCGACGGCCTGGTGGAAATCCGCTCCGTAGCCCGTGAGGCCGGCAGCCGCACCAAGATGGCAGTCTGGTCCAGCGATCCTGCCGTGGATCCCATCGGTGCCTGCGTCGGCCCCCGTGGTCAGCGCGTTGGCAAAGTGGTGGAAGAACTGGGCGGCGAAAAAGTGGACATCATTAAATACAGCGAAGATCCTGCCGAGTATATTGCCGCCGCTTTGGCACCTGCCGATGTCGTCAGCGTGGAAGTGCTGGACGGCGAGCCCAAGAGCTGCCGCGTAGTTGTTCCGGATGACCAGCTGAGCCTTGCCATCGGCAAAGAGGGTCAGAACGCCCGTCTGGCTGCCCGCCTGACCGGATTCAAGATCGACATCAAGTCGGTATCCGGCAAGGTTGCCGCAGACGAAGCCGAGGACGACCTGCTGCTGGACGACGAGGACGACCTCATCGAAGAAGAGTAAGGAGCCGTTATGCCTAAGAAAATCCCTCTGCGCCAGTGCCTTGGCTGCAGAGAAATGAAGCCGAAGCGCGAGCTGATCCGGGTGGTGCGCTCCCAGGAGGGGGACGTTTCCCTGGATTTTAACGGGCGGAAGCCCGGCCGCGGGGCTTATGTGTGTCCCAACATGGATTGTCTGAAGAAGGCCCGCAAGGCCCGGGCGCTGGAGCGGGCATTTTCCGCTCAGATTCCGGAAGAAGTCTGGAGCGGTCTGGAACAGCAGATGCAGCAGCGCCCTGCCATGGAGATCGAGCTGTGAGCGGCGCCGGAAATCTGCTGGGCATGGCCCGGCGCGCCGGTGCAGTGCAGATCGGCGAGGAAGCCAGCGCTCAGGCGGTGCTGGATCACAAGGCAAAGCTGATTCTGGTGGCCGCAGATGCCGGAGCATCCGGTGCGGCACGTATGTCCCGTCTGGAGAGCGAAAAAGTGCCAGTGCTTACCGTAAGCGACACAAAAGCTGAGCTGGGCGGAGTCCTTGGCTTTGCAAGCTGCGCCGCCTGCGCAGTGACGGATCTCGGTCTGGCCAGCGCCATTGTAAAGCAGCTGGCTGCAGACGATCCCCGGGCGGCAGAGGTGAGCGAAGCTCTGGAGGCACGGGCAAAAAAAGCCCAGCGCCGCAAGGCAGACACCCGCAAGCTGGGCAAAAAGTCCAAGCGTAAAATAAAGTGAAGGGCCGGCAGATTCGGCGGGCGACCGAGTTCCCCGCCGCCGGGCTGCTGCCCGTGAAGAAACAACCGAAAGCAATCAACCGTTTGTGCCAATGGGAAAGCGCATGAATTTCCCTGCCTTTTCCCATTGGCACGAGCCACTGAATTCCCCGGCAAAGCCGAGGCGATTCAGAACATCAGGAGGTGGCTGACATTGAGTATTGATAACAAGTATCGCGTTCATGAACTGGCCAAGGACTTTGGCCTGAGCACAAAAGAGATCACCGAAATTCTGGTTTCCTACGGCACAACGCCGAAGAACCACATGCAGATTCTGACCGACGCAGAGTTGAGCTATGTTATGGAGTATGTGACCCAGCATCATCAGATCGAGAGCATCGAAGAGGTCTATGCCGAGGGCGCTCAGCCCGGCGCAAAGAAGGCCGCCGGTGAGGCAGAGAAAAAGCCGGCCGCTGCCAAGGCAGAGGAAAAGAAGCCTGCACCTGCCAAGGCAGAGCAGCCTAAGGCCGAACAGCCCAAGGCGGAGCAGAAGAAGCCTGCCGAGCAGGCCGACCGTCCCCAGTCCCGGGTACCTCAGAAAAAGGTGGTGGACACCCGTAAGGCTGCCGATGTAAACCTGGATCGTTACGATCAGCACCTGGAGGATCTGGCTCCGGAACGGGCGGAACGGATGCAGCAGGGACAGGGCAAGCAGAAGATCAAGCAGCAGAGCCGCTCCCGTCAGCAGCAGCAGCGTCAGTCCGCCAAGCGCCGTCAGGAGGAGCAGGCCCGCCAGATGCGTCGTCTGCAGCAGGAGATTGCCCGCAAGGCACCGGTAAAGGTACAGATCCCCGACGAAATTGCCGTAGGCGAGCTGGCCATGCGGATGAAGAAGACAGCCGCCGAGGTAGTTAAAACGCTGATGAAGAACGGCGTTATGGCCTCCATCAGCGATGTCATTGATTTCGACACTGCCGCAATCATTGCCGAAGAACTGGGCTGCGTCGTCGAGCATGAGGTGATTGTCACCATCGAGGAGCGGCTGATCGATGACCACGAGGACAAGGAAGAGGATCTGCAGGATCGCGCACCTGTCGTGGTGGTTATGGGTCACGTTGACCACGGCAAGACCAGCCTGCTGGACTACATCCGCCACTCCAACGTTGCCTCCGGCGAGGCCGGCGGCATCACCCAGGCCATCGGCGCTTATCAGGTGAAGGTGGGAGACAATCTGGTCACCTTCCTGGACACGCCCGGCCATGAGGCATTCACCGCCATGCGTGCCCGGGGTGCTATGATTACCGACCTGGCCATTCTGGTGGTAGCCGCTGACGACGGCATCATGCCCCAGACCGTTGAGGCCATCAACCACGCAAAAGCCGCAGAAATTCCCATTATTGTGGCCGTCAATAAAATGGATAAGCCCGGTGCAAACCCCGACCGCATCATGCAGCAGCTGACAGAATACGAGCTGGTGCCGGAAGAGTGGGGCGGCGACACCATCGTCTGCAAGATCTCCGCCAAAACCGGCGAGGGCATTGACAACCTGCTGGACATGGTAGTGCTGACCAGCGAGATGCGGGAGCTGAAGGCAAACCCCAACCGCTCCGCCCGGGGCGCCGTTATCGAGGCGCGGCTGGAGAAGGGCCGCGGCCCTGTGGCCACCCTGCTGGTGCAGAACGGCACCTTGAATCAGGGCGACATCCTCATTGCCGGAACTGCCGTGGGCCGTGTCCGCGCCATGTCCGACTTCCGGGGCAAAAAGCTCAAATCTGCCGGCCCCTCCGTGCCGGTGGAAATCATCGGTATGTCCGAAGTGCCTGAGGCCGGTGACGACTTCTATGTTGTCGAGGACGAGCGCATGGCCCGTGAGCTGGCGGAGCAGCGCAAGCAGGAGAAGAAGGACGCGATGAACCGCCCGGTGCAGAAGGTCAGCCTGGACGATCTGTTCAGCCAGATCAAGGAAGGCGAAATGAAGACCCTGAACATCATCGTCAAAGCCGATGTTCAAGGCTCCGCCGAGGCTGTGAAAATCTCTCTGGAGAAGCTGTCCAACGAAGAGGTCAATGTCCGCGTAATTCACTGCGCCGTGGGTGCCATCAACGAAAGCGACGTCATGCTGGCCTCCACCTCCAACGCCATTATTGTCGGCTTTAACGTCCGTCCGGACGCTCAGGCAAAGTCCACTGCAGAACGGGACAAGGTCGACATGCGGATGTACCGCGTCATCTACGAGTGCATCGAAGAGATCGAAGCCGCCATGAAGGGCATGCTGGATCCCAAGTTCAAGGAAGTGGATCTGGGCCGGGTGGAAGTGCGCCAGGTCTACAAGATCACCGGCGTCGGCATTGTTGCCGGCTGCTATGTGCTGGACGGCAAGGTCACCCGGAATGCACAGCTTCGTCTGGTGCGGGACGGCATTGTCATCCACGAAGGCGAAGTCGCCTCCCTGCAGCGCTTCAAGGACAGCGTGAAGGAAGTTGCCGCCGGCTACGAGTGCGGCATCACCCTGGAGAAGTTCTCCGACATCAAGGTTGGCGACGTTCTTGAGTGCTTCGAGATGCAGGAAATCGAGCGGTAAGCTCCTTTCTGCAGGGCATATCCTTGTGAAAGCGAGAGCCCCGGGGACAGCCTCTGAGCTGACATCCTGACCGACTCTTATTCCACGGTTTGACAACAACATGGTGCAGAATGCAGAATTTCATTCTGCGTTCTGCACCTTTGCTTTTATTATAAGGAGAAAACAATGGCAACCAATCGAATCAATCGAATTAACGAGGACATTCAGCGGGAACTGGCAAGCCTGATCCGAACGGTGAAGGATCCTCGTGTCCATGGACTTGTTTCCATCACCCGGGTGGATACCACCACCGATCTGCGCTATTGCCGCGTCTATGTCAGCGTTCTGGATCAGAGCGATGTGAAGGAAGTGGTCAAGGGGCTGAAGTCCGCCGCCGGATATTTGCGCCGGGAGCTGGGGCATGTGCTCACCCTGCGTTACACGCCGGAGCTGCAATTTGTTGCCGACGACTCCATCGAGCGCGGCGTTCGCATGGTCAGCATGATTGATCATATCTTGGAGGAGGACGAACACAGATGACCGAAGCCCTTGCCGCTCAATGGCTGACGCAGCGGGATCAGTTCCTCCTGCTGACCCATATCCGTCCGGATGGAGACACCCTGGGCAGTGCCGGCGGCCTGATGCTGGCTCTGCGGGAGCTGGGGAAAACCGCTTATCTTGCACCCAACGACGGCGTAACCGGAACTTATGTGGGATTTTTGCCGGAGGACTGCTTTGCTCCGGATGACTTTGTGCCGTCTTACGTTGTTGCAGTTGACGTGGCAACGGAAAATCTTCTGCCGGACAGCATGGCCGACTGGAAGGGAAAAGTAGCCCTGTGCATTGACCACCATCCCTCCAACGAGCTGTATGCCGCCGACACCTGTCTGGATGCTGCGGCTGCCGCCTGCGGTGAGATTATCTTCCGTATTTGCGGCCACATGGGGGTGATGAACGCCGCCATTGCAGAGCAGATTTATCTGGCCATCAGCACGGATTGCGGCTGCTTCGTCTATAACAGCACTTCCCCGGAAACCCATCGCATTGCGGCGGAGCTGATGCAGTGGGGGGATTTCTGGAAGCCCATCAACAAAAAGTGCTTCCAGACCGTCACCCGCAAGGAATTGCAGTTGCAGAGCCTGCTGGTGGACAGCATGGACTGGTATGATGACGGGGCAACCGTTATCGGGGCGATTTCTCAGGCGGATATGGATCGAATTCAGGCAACAAAGGAAGACACCGAGGAGCTGGCCTCCTTTGCCAATAAGATCGAAGGAGTTAAGGCGGCGGCTACCCTTCGCCAGCTGGAGGCGCGGGTGTGGAAGCTCAGTCTGCGCACCGACGGCAGTTTAAATGCCACAAACGTGTGTGCCCTGCTGGGCGGCGGCGGTCATGCCGCGGCGGCCGGAGCCACGATCCGCGACGTAGATGAGCTGCAGGCACGGGAAAAGGTGCTGCAGGCAATCCGTGCAATACAGGCTGAGGAGTAAATTATGGCAGATGGCATTCTCATTATAGACAAGCCTCAGGGCTGGACCAGCATGGATGTGTGCGCCAAACTAAGGGGCATGTTCTCAGAGAAACGGGTGGGTCACGCAGGTACGCTGGACCCTATGGCCACCGGCGTGTTGCCTGTCTTTCTCGGCCGCGCCACCCGAGCCGTTGAGTTTGCCGAACGGGGCAGCAAGGAATATCTGGCTACCCTGCGGCTGGGACAGGTGACCGATACCCAGGACATTACCGGAACGATACTGGAGCAGCACCCGGTTTCCGTTGACCAAAGTGCGCTGGAACAGATTCTGCCCCGGTTTACCGGCGAAATTCAACAGATTCCGCCGATGTACTCCGCCATCAAAGTGAACGGAAAGAAGCTTTATCAGTTGGCGCGCCAGGGAAAAACCGTGGAGCGAAAGCCGAGAAATATCACAATCTACGGCCTTTCGGTGACCGAACAGCTCAATGAGACGGATTATGCCCTGCGGGTGCAGTGCTCCAAGGGAACCTATATTCGCACCCTGTGCCACGACATCGGCATGGCCCTCGGCTGTGGCGGAACAATGGCGGCACTGCGGCGCACGGAAGCCGCCGGTTTTTCCCTTTCTCAGGCGGTAACGCTGGAGCAGGTACAGGCGGCAACGGATGCCGGAACAGCGGAAACGCTGCTGTTGCCGGTAGACACCTATTTCAGCCGTTATCCCTCCGTGTCCATCCAGGGCCGCAGCGAGCATTTGTGCCGCAATGGAAACGCATTCTCCTGCCCAGGTGAAAACGGCCTTTTCCGCGTTTACAGCGCAAAGGGAGAATTTCTCATGCTGGGGGAGCGAAAGGACAATGTCATGTCCACCATCAAAAGCTTCTTCGCACCTATGACCAAGTAAAGGGGAACATTTACCTTGAACGAACAGAAACAACGCGTAATCGCCCTTGGCTTTTTTGACGGTGTTCACCGCGGCCATGGCGCTTTGCTGAAGCGGGTGACGGAAATTGCCCACCAGAAAAAAGCTCTTGCCTGCGCTTTTACCTTCGACCTGCATCCGGCATCCCAGATTTTAGGTCGGCAGATTCCTCTGCTCTCCACCCCGGAAGACCGGGAGGGGCTGATGCGCCGGTACTATGGCATTGACGAAGTGGAAGTCGGGCAGTTCGACCGGATGATGCGGATGCCCTGGCGGGACTTCGTCACAGAATATCTGAAAAAAGAACTGAATGTTGTCCACGTTGTCGCCGGACACGATTTTCATTTTGGCTATCGCGGCGAAGGAAATCCGGAGCGACTGAAGACGGTCTGCGAGGAACTGGGGCTTGGCTGTGACATCATCCACAAGGTAGAGTTAGATGGGATTACGGTTTCCTCTACCTACATCCGCACCCTGATTGCTCAGGGCGAAACCGAGCGGGCCCGGGCGTTTCTGGGGCATCCCCACGTGTTTACCGGAACCGTTGTGCATGGAAAGCAGTTGGGCCGCACCATCGGGTTTCCCACGGCAAACCTGATTTTGCCCCCGGAAATTATCGTTCCCGCCCACGGTGTGTACGCCACCAGAGTGATCACCCCGGATGGTGAAAATCATATGGCGGTCACCAACGTCGGCCGCCGCCCTACCATAGACGATGGGAATCAGATCACCGTAGAACCTTGGATTTTGGATTATGACGGGGACCTCTACGGCCAGCAGATTCGCGTGGAATTTTATGAACACCTGCGGGGGGAACAGAAGTTTGACTCCCTGGCAGCCCTCACCGCAATGGTGCATCAAAACGGCGAACAGACCCGGGCATTTTTTGAGGGGTTGGAGGGGTAAGTGCTAAAACACTTGTAAAGGATGGAACTAAAAAACAGGCTGGAAGCACTTTAAACTGCTTCCAGCCTGTTTTTTTGTAAAGTTATTTCAATAATAAAAAACATTTACAAATAGTTTTCCTAAACTCTCTAAAAATGGTGGTTATAATGTACAAAAATCGATATATAAATTTAGCGATTGTGCAGAATCTATAAATGTAGCTTGACGTTAATTATATATATATATATAATTAACATACAGCTTGTAATACAAGTATATGGCTAGATGTGTTTCAACAAGAAGGGAGATAAATTATGAAAAAACTGCTTGCAATCTTACTCGTCGTTGCCATGTTAGTAGGTGTGCTTTCCTCTTGTGGAGAAAGTGGAACAGATGCTGGAGAAAGTTCGGGAGAGGCCAGTACCTCAGCATCGAATACAGACAAGGGAAACTCTGGAACAGCTGAGATCGCCCTGGTTTGTGCTGCAGGAAGCGGTGGTATCAACGACCGGGGATTCTTTCAAAGCACTTACGAAGGAATTCAGGAGTTCTGTGAAAAATATGACCACACTTATGCATATTATGAGACAAGTGAAAACACGATTGACGCGCTGTATGAGACGATTGACCTGGCAAAGATGAATGGCGCGGAAGTTATCTGCACCTCCGGTGGCAACTTTATTGGCATGATGGAGGATGTGTTCGCGGCTTATCCTGACTTGTACTTTGTTTGCAACGAAATCAGCTTTACCACTCCTGGCGAGAATGCAGTAGATTACCTTTTTGAAGCACAGCAAGCCGGTTTTTTGGCAGGTATCGCTGCTGTTTATGAGGGCTATACCGATATCGGCATCATGTGCGGTATGCAGATTCGCCCCAATCATCTGGCTGGTTTCGGTTTTGTTCAGGGTGTTAACTACGCAGCCCATGAGCTCGGCATCGATGGCATCACTGTCAAGTATTGGTACACCAATTCCTTTGATCCCAGCGCAGACATTCAGGCTTATGCCGCAGCCTGGTATCAGGATGGGACACAGCTAATTGCAGCATTCTGCGGTGGTGCAGCTCCCTCCATCTGGGCTGCTGCTGAGGCCAACAATGGTTTGTGCATGGGTTGCGATATTGACCAGTATTATGAGTCGGATGTCATCATTACATCCTTCCTGAAGAACGTCAACGTCTCCACTGTGACTGGCTTGGAGGCATGGGAAAATGGCAATTTCCCCGGTGGCGAGGTTATCAACTTCGGTGTGGCCGAGGGTGGCGTTGGTCTGGCTTTGGAACACTCCAAGATGACCAAATTCACTCAGACAGAGTATGATAAATATGTCGACATGCTTGTCAGTGATACCGACGGTATCAACAGCAGTCTGATCGATCCCGACCGAGACAATGCCCAGACCGTTCCTGAATTCTGGGATCTCGTGCCCGAGCATTATATTACGCTGAACTATTTCGAGTGATCCTGTCATTCATGCGTTGACAGTGGCAGTACTCTTGATCGGAACACTTCACGAGTCGTGCGGCCACATGATCGTGGCCGCACGATTTTTGTGGTTTCCTTTTCATATCCGTTATACAGGAGGAAGCATATGAGCGAAAATGTGATCGAAATGCTTCATATTCGAAAGACATTTCCGGGTATTGTGGCAAATGACGATATTACCTTGCAGGTCAAAAAGGGAGAGATACATGCCCTGCTGGGAGAGAATGGTGCGGGCAAGTCCACGCTGATGAGCATCTTGTTTGGTATGTATCAACCGGATGAGGGCGAAATCCGCATCAATGGCCAGCCGGTCAGGATCAAAAATCCCAATGACGCAACTGCGTATCACATCGGTATGGTGCATCAGCACTTCAAGCTGGTGCAAAACTTCACTGCGTTGGAAAACATTGTTTTGGGAGTCGAGCCAACAAAGAGCGGTCTGCTCCGCCTCAATGAGGCCCAGAGTAAGTTGGAGGAACTGACAAAACGGTATGGACTTAAAGTGGATTTCGATAAACAGATCAGTGCAATGACGGTCGGAATGCAACAACGTGTGGAGATCCTGAAGATGCTGTATCGGGACAATGATATCCTTATCTTTGACGAACCTACTGCTGTCCTGACACCGCAGGAGATCGATGACCTGCTGCAGGTCATGCGCAACCTGACCAAGGAGGGCAAATCTATCATCTTCATTTCCCATAAGTTGGCAGAGATCATGGCTGTCGCCGACCGGTGTACCGTACTGTGGAAGGGAAAATATGTGTCCACAGTAAACGTAGCGGATACCACAAAGGAACAGCTCAGCGAGATGATGGTGGGGCGAAAGGTCTCCCTAGTGACGGAAAAGCCGGAGCAGGAGCCGGGCGATGTGATCCTTCATGTGCAGAATCTGTGCGTGAAGGACAAAAAGACTGGAAAGCTGGCCGTCAGCCACGCCAGCTTCGATGTGCGGGAGGGCGAGATTGTCTGCATCGCCGGTATTGACGGCAACGGTCAGAGCGAGCTGGCCTATGCCATTACTGGATTGATGGGGACAGATGAGGGTAGCATCTCTCTGTGTGGTGAGGATATCACCCATAAGGACATCCGCTACCGCAATACCCACGGTATTGCGCATATCCCGGAGGATCGGCAGAAGCACGGTCTGGTGCTGGATTACACGATGCAGGAGAATTGTATACTAAAGGAATATTTCACACCGGAGTTCCAACACGGTGGATTTTTGAACCGTAAGGCTGCACAGGCATATACCAATAAGTTGATCGACCGCTTCGACATCCGCAGCGGTCAGGGTGCGTCTACCATCGTTCGAAGTATGTCCGGTGGAAACCAGCAGAAGGTCATCATCGCGCGGGAGATTGACCGTGCACCGAAGTTATTGATCGCCGTTCAGCCTACCCGCGGTCTGGATGTCGGCGCGATTGAATACATCCACAATCAGTTGATGGAGTTGCGTAACAGCGGTCATGCAGTACTGCTTATTTCGCTGGAGATGGAGGAAGTACTGGGCATATCGGACCGCATTCTTGTCATGTACAATGGCGAACTGGTATGCAATCTGAACGCTAAGGGTGTAGATGCCAAGGAATTAGGTCAGTACATGTCCGGGTCAAAGAAGGGGGAGACAGCATGAAAAAGGATCAGCCTGGAGGGCGTATTCTCTCTTCTCCTGCAATGGAGAGCCTGGTTTCGTCAATCATCTCCATTATCATGGGCTTGCTGATTGGCCTTATCATCCTGATCATCTGCAATGCAGGTACAGCTTTGCCCGCCATTCGCACCATTGCCACCGGTGGCTTCGGCTTGTCCGGCTTTGCAAAAACGATGGGACGTATTTGTTACTATGCTGTGCCTCTTATCATGTGCGGTTTGTCGGTGGGCTTTGCCTTTAAGACTGGCACGTTCAATATCGGTGCATCCGGACAGTATGTGGCCGGTGCGTTTACTGCTATTCTGGTCACCTATCTCATTGGAGGTGTGACCGGCGGCTTCACATGGGTCATTGCTGTGTTGGCTGGCGGTATTGCCGGAGGTTTAATTGCCATGGTGCCCGGCCTGTTGTCCGCTTATCGCAATGTGAATATTATTATTTCCGGTCTGATGATGAATTTTATCGCCACTTATGGTGTTAGCTTCCTTATTAAAAAGATCAAGCTGATCTACAGCGCTGAAAAGAGCACCAGCAAATCGATCCCCACCGAACTGACTCTGCCAAAGGCCGGTCTGGACAAGCTGTTCCCCGTCGGTGGCTCCGGCACGGCGGGCGCGAACAGCGGTATCCTCATCGCCATCGGGATCGGTATCGTCATTTATATCCTGCTCAACCGCACCACCTTCGGCTTCGAACTGCGTACCTGCGGTGCAAACCGCTATGCGGCAAAAAACGCCGGTATAAAGGAGAATAAGTCTATCGTTGTTTCCATGTTCATTGCCGGTGCGCTGGCCGGCGTTGGCGGCGGTCTGGTGTATCTTTCCAGCAGCGGCATCAACCTCGGTGTCACCGACTCTGTCAATGGTACGGGTTTCTACGGCATCGCTGTCGCTTTGCTGGGTCAGCTGAACCCGCTTGGTATTGTGACCTCCGGTTTACTCATCTCCTATTTCCAGGTCGGTGGCAGCAGCCTGCAGATTTATGGCTTTTCAGCGGAGCTCATTGATGTGATCGTGGCGGCTATCATCTTCTGCTGTGCCTTTGCCCAGAGATTCGGGGGTATTCTCCGTGAGGCTGTCCGCCATAGAGCGCAAAAGAAGCAGAGTGCCGCAACGGATCAAACCAAAGCGTAAGGAGGTATCTTCCGTGAGTATGTTTATCTTTTTTGTACAGCAGATTCTGTTGTTTGCAACGCCGCTGATCGTCGCAGGCATCGGGGGTATGTTCTGCGAGCGTGGTGGCATTATCAACATCGGCGTGGAAGGTATGATGATTATGGGAGCGTTTTGTGGTTGTTTGTTTCTCCACTTTGCCCCCACCGCGTTGCCCACCCAGCTGCAGCTTATCGTTGCTCTGCTCATTGCGGCTGTGGCAGGGATGGCGTTTTCTGCTTTGCATGCGTTGGCTTCCATCAACTTCAGCGCTAATCAAGCTATCAGTGGTATTGCCCTGAATATTGCTGCCCCAGCGGTGGCTATCTTTGCTGCCCGGCTCATCATTGGTCGCCAGCAGATCGGCTTTACCAACCGCTTCCGCATCGAGGCTGTGCCCGGGTTGAGCAAGATCCCCATTATCGGTGATATTTTCTTCAAAAACGTCTACATCTCCTTCTATATCGCCATTGTCATTGCTGTCCTCGGTGGTATCCTCATCAACAAGACCCGTTTCGGTCTGCGGTTGAAGGCCTGCGGTGAGTTCCCTCAGGCAGCGGATTCTGTCGGCATCAATGTCTATAAGATGCGCTATGCGGGTGTGCTGATCTGCGGCGCACTGGCTGGCATGGCGGGCGTTATGCTCATTGTCCCCACTGCGACGGAGTTCAATGCCACGGTGGCTGGTTACGGCTTTTTGGCCGTGTCTGTATTGATCTTCGGCCGCTGGCAGCCCGGCAGGGTGGTATTTGCCGCATTCTTCTTCGGTACGATGAAAACGCTCTCGGCGGTCTACTCTGCCATACCGTTTCTGGCAAAACTGAACATTGATGCATTCATTTATCGTATGGTCCCGTTCGTGGTCACGCTTATTGTGCTGACTATTTCGTCTAACGGTGCGCAGGGGCCTGCCGCCGCCGGTGAACCCTATGACAAGAGCAGCCGCTGAATTCCATACCTGACAGGAGGTTCTTACTATGGAAAGCAAGAAGTTTTATCGCAAGACAACACCTCTGAATGATCCAAGATCCAATTTCCATGGCTACTGCCCAGAGACGGTGATCTTGCCCAAAGGATATGTGCATGTCGAGGGCGCAAAGCCTTTAGACTGCGACATTCTGCTGGAGCGGGATGTGGCCATTCCCATGCGGGACGGGTGCATTCTCCGGGCGGATATTTACCGCCCAAATGACGATGAGAAAGTACCTGCCATTCTGTGCTCCAGCATATTCGGGAAAAATGGTTCCTATGCCAATTATGACTTTTGTGCCCAAATGAGTGGCCACTCCAACCGAATGGATGTGCCGCTGGGTACGACATCTGAATTGAATATGTTTGAGGCCGCCGATCCTGCTTTCTGGGTGAATAATCACTATGCACTAGTTAATCTGGACATCCGTGGCGTTGGTATGAGTCAGGGACGTGCTCACTACTTCGATACCCAAGATGCCGAGGACAACTACGACACTATTGAGTGGCTGGCTGCGCGGGATTGGTGCAACGGTGCTGTTACCATGCAGGGCAATTCCTGGCTGGGTATTACTCAGTGGTACACCGCCGCAGCGCGTCCACCCCATCTGGCCTGCATTGCGCCCTGGGAAGGCCATGCCAATATGTATGTAGATGAATATATGCGAGGTGGTATTCCCCGTTATGTTGTACAGCGGGATGTGATGTGTTTCGGCAACTATGAGATGGAGGATCTCCGTGCCGGTATGATGGCCTATCCACTGTATAATGACTACTGGAAGGAGAAGGCTGCTGACTTCAAGAAAATCAAGTGCCCGGCCTATGTGGTGGCCAGCTATGGAAGCCAGGTTCATGTGCGAGGCACATTTGAAGGATTCCGCAATATCTCCTCTGAGGAGAAGTGGTTGCGAATACACAACACCAACGAATGGCCGGATCAGTACCAGCCGGAGAACACCGCAGATCTGCTGAAATTTTATGACCACTATTGCAAGGGTATCGACAACGGCTGGGAGAACACACCCCGGGTGCGTATGTCTGTCCTCGATCCCGGTGGAACGGATACCGTTGGTCGTCCTGAGGAAAACTTTCCCCTTGCACGTCAGCAGCTACGCAAGCTCTATCTGCGCCCGGAGGAGGGCATCTTGAGTGATGCGCCCGCTCAGCAGGAGCAGAGTGCCGTCTATATCAGCGACGATGGCAAGAGTACCCTGCGCTTGCGCTATACGTTTGACAGGGAAACGGAGATCACCGGCTATATGAAACTGAAGGTGAGTTTAGCCGCGTTGGACAACATCGACGCCGACGTCTATGCCAAGATCGGCAAGCTGGGTGTGGATGGGGAATATCGCTTCAATGATGCTGTGCAGATCCAGTATACTGGCCCGAATACTATGCTTCGTGCCTCTCTGCGGGAACTGGACGCGGACAAGTCCACCCCCTGTGAGCCGTTCCACACCTTTGACCACCCCCAACTGCTCACCCGGGGAGAGCCGGTGGAGCTGGAGCTGGGTTTCTGGCCAACCAGTTTGCGTTTTCACGCCGGAGAGAGCTTAGAATTGGCTATCGCAGGCTTTGACTATATGGGATTGGACGACCCGCAAGCCGTCGTAGCTGACACTCGCAACCGTGGTCGACACCAGATTTTTGCAGGAGGCCGGTGGAATTCTTATCTGCTGATTCCTGAGATCCCGGTAGAGTGAGTCCTGAAAATGACAGGCGATCATTCTTTTTAAAAAATATTGATTTTCAGTATTGACAAACGGGCGAAAGGATATATACTTGTATTACAAGTAGTAAGCATACAAGAAGCTGCAAGATGACCGTTCGGTTGACATCTTTCTCTATATCATTATAAAATAACCATGACAACATAAAACCACATCAATAGAAATGGAGCGATTGGCATGGCATTGAATCCCATTAAGAAAGAAAGTATCAGCGAACAGGTATTTGAACAGATGAAGCAGCAGATCATTGATCGAGAATGGGTCCCCGGAATGAAGCTTCCATCCGAAACGGAGCTGGGCAACATTTTCGGAGTCAGCCGGGTGACAATCCGTCAGGCACTACAGAAGTTGGCTGTTATGGGCCTTGTGGAGACTCGGTTTGGCGAGGGTTCCTTCGTTAAGGAGGCTGACCTCGGCCAGCAGGTCAAAACTGCACTGCTTCCCAGCGCCTATCTTCAGCCTCACAGCACAAATGAAGTGTTGGAGTTCCGTTCGGTCATCGAGGTTGAGACCGCCGGTTTGGCCGCCCACCGAGCCACGGACAAAGATATTGTGCGGCTGAAGGAATTGTTGGCGCGACAGATGGACGAAGCTACCAGAACTGTTACCAGCTTTGCGGAGGATGACATGGAGTTTCACATGACCATCGCCAGAAGCACTGGAAATGCTCTGATCATTGCAACATATGAGATCCTCTGGGACATCCTCAACAGTGCCATGTATCAGACAGTGCGCGGCTTTGGTTATGGTGGCGCACTCCCTTTTCATCAGCAGATCATTGAGGCTATTGAGGCCCACGACGAACACCGGGCTATTGTTGCAATGAAGGCACATATGGAGAACAATCGCCTGCTGTTTGAGCAAAACAATGAACTGTTTACCGAGGCTGGCTGGGACAAGTAATCGTTTATTGATCCTCACATTATTTTAAAAGTCAGGAGGAACTTGTTCATGAAAGCACTGAGATACATTGCCCCCTATCATCTGGAAGTGCAGGAAGTGCCAACGCCTACTCCGGCAAAGGACGAATGCCTGCTCCGTGTGCGCGCCTGCGGTATTTGCGGCAGCGACCCCCATGGCTACACCGGCAAGACTGGTCGTCGGCTTCCGCCCATGACCATGGGTCATGAATTCGCAGCTGAGATTGCCGCTGTCGGCAGAGATGTCAAGAAGTTTAAGGTGGGTGACGCTGTCATTCCTCAGCCCATCAACTTCTGCGGCATTTGCGAAAATTGTTGCCGTGGTCTCACGATGCTTTGCCTGAACAAGACGTTCTTCGGTGTGCTGGATACCGACGGAGCAATGGCTGAATATGTTTCTGTGCCTGAAAAGCTACTCTATTCTCTGCCAGAGGGAACTTCCTTCTATCAGGGGGCACTGACTGAGCCTTACGCTGTGACCTATGGCGCATATAAAAAGGCCGGTGGGTTGAAGGACAAAATCGTTCTCATCATCGGTGCCGGTACAATTGGTGATTGCATGCTCCAATTGGTGCTGCTGGATCAGCCCAAGATGGTCATCATGGCCGATCTGAGTGATCCTCGGCTGAAGATCGCCAAGGAGCTGGGTGCTACCTACACCATCAACACCGGTAGAGTAGATACGCTGGAGGAAATAAAAAAGCTTACTGACGGTCATATGATAGACGTGTCCTTTGAGTGCTGCGGTGTTGAACCAACGGCAAACATCTCCGTCAAGGCACTGAAGATCGCGGGTTGCTCCTACTGGATCGGCATGAACCAGAAGGAGATGACCCTGAATATGCAGGACATCGTCTGCTCTGCCCGGAGCGTCATCGGCTCGTTTAACTACACTCATCAGGAATTTGGTGAAATGGTGGATATTTTGGGCAGTGGTAAGATGGCTTCTGACAAACTGATCTCCAAGGTTGTCTCTCTGGAGGAAGCGCCCCAGGCCTTCGACGACCTGCTCAACCGGCCGGATGATTTTCTGAAGATCATCATCGACCCCACCAAGTGAGGAGGGCGACACCATGAAGTTTGGATGTTGTCTGAACATGTGCTCTGTCCAGCCAGACGGGACGGGTATTGAGTGGATCGAGGATCTGGCAGCCTTTGGTTATGACTATGTGGAACTGCCTACTGCCCAAATGATGGCGCTTGACACCGAGACACTGGTTGCGCTGAAGCAGCGGTTGAAAAAAGCGAATATCCCCTGTGAGACCAGCAATAATTTCTTCCCCACTACCATGCGCCTGACAGGCCCGGACGTGAATATGGACACCATTATGGACTACGTCCGCTGTGCATTGACACTGGACGAGGAGCTGGGCGTGCAGTATCTGGTCTTTGGCAGTGGACCAGCCAAGAATGTGCCGGAGGGTTTTCCAATGGATGTGGGCTATCAGCAGGTTGTTACCCTGCTCAAGCAAGTCGGTCCTGTTGCTCGGGAGCATGGTGTTACCATCGTCATTGAACCATTGCGTAAGGCGGAGTGCAATCTCATCAATACCTTCGCTGAGGGGGTACAACTGGCCAAAGATGTAAATGATCCCAATGTACGAGTGTTGGTGGACTTCTATCACCTTACTGAGGAACACGAGCCGGTGCAGCATTTGTTGGACAACGGCCGGGAATATCTCCGTCACGTTCATTTTGCTAATCCCATCGGACGAGTGTTCCCGGTTAAGGCGGATGAAGCAGACTATGCACCGTTTATCGCCGCATTGGAGGAAGTCGGCTATGACCTGCACGTCAGCTGCGAAGCCTATGCCTCCCATGGTTTTAAACAGGATGCTCCCATGACCCGGCGCTTTTTTACGCAGCAGTTTAAGGAGGAATGACAAAATGGCATACAGCAAGGAATTGATCGATGAACTGGTCGCCAAAGGCCAGCTGTTGAGGCGCGATTGCATCCAGTGCATCGGCGTCGGTGTGGCAGGTCATGTGGGCGGCAGCTGTTCTGCTGCAGATCTTGTTGCTGCACTCTATTTCTACAAAATGAAGTACAATCCTAAAGACCCGGAATGGGAGGGCAGAGACTACTTCCTGCTCTCCAAGGGTCATGTGGCAATTTTACAATACTCTGCACTGGCAGAGGCAGGTTTTTTCCCTGCCGAGGACCTAAAACACTGCAAGGACGTGGGCTTCTATTTGCAGGGTCATCCCCATCTGGGTACGCCTGGAATCGAGGCGGGCACCGGTTCGCTGGGGCAGGGCTTGAGTTTGGGTCTTGGTATGGCGCTGGGTCTGCGTATGGATAAAAAGAGCAACCGGGTATATGTACTGGTCGGCGACGGCGAAATGGATGAAGGCCAAATCTGGGAGGCAGCCATGGCCGGAGGTTTCTATAAGGCCAACAATCTGTGCGCCATCATCGACAATAATGGGTTGCAGTGCGTCGGCCCTATCGAACAGCGAATGAATTCCAATCCAATCGGGGCAAAGTGGGAAGCATTCGGATGGAATGTCATTGAGATCAACGGTCACGACATGGAGCAGATTCTGACGGCACTGGATGCCGCGGAGGCCTGCACCGAAAAGCCTACCGCTATTATTGCCCATACCGTCAAAGGCAAAGGTATTAGCTTTGCAGAAAATGTGCCTAGTTGTCACAACGTGGCGTTGACCCAGGAACAGTATGATCAGGCTCTGGAAGAGCTGTCCAAGTGAGGGGAGGAGCCAGCCATGAGTTATACCAATCAGAGAACGGCCTATGGAGATACATTGCTCGCTTTATGCCAAAAGAACAGAAACATCATTGTTCTGGACGCTGACCTTAGCGGATCTACGCAAGGCAAGAAAATTGAGGAGGCACTACCGGAACAGCACGTCGAGTTGGGTATTGCAGAGGCCAACATGGCCAGTGTGGCAGGTGGCTTGTCCCGAGTGGGCAAGATCCCTTTTATAAATTCATTCTCCGTGTTTTGCTGCGGCCGTGCATATGACCAAATTCGCCAGAGTATTTCCATTGGTAAACTGAATGTGAAGATCTGCGGCTCTTCCGCCGGTTGCTCCGACTTTGGTGACGGTGCAACCCACCAGTCTATAGACGACATCGCCTATATGCGCGTGATTCCCAATATGCAGGTCATTGTCCCTGCTGATGCCAACGAGGCCGTTGAAGCAACAAAGTACATGGCCGAGAGCAAAGGTCCAGTCTATATGCGCCTGAATCGCAATGACTATCCTAATGTAACCGAAGAGGGCAAACCGTTTGTACTGGGTCAGCCGGCTGTTCTGCGGGAGGGCACGGACGTGTGCGTGTTTGCCTGCGGTGTGATGGTCGGTAAGGCGTTGGAGGCCGCTGAGGCACTGGAGGGTAAGATTTCCGTCAAGGTGGTCAATGTCAGTACTATCAAGCCGATGAATAAGGATATCATTGTTGCGTTGGCGGCTGATTGTAAGGGTGTTGTCACTGCCGAGGAGCACAGCGTCATCGGAGGCTTGGGCGGTGCAATCACAGAGGCGATGTGTAAGGCCTGCAAGCCCATTGAGTTTGTGGGTGTCAACGATGAGTTCGGCTCTTCCGCCCACTGCTATGCAGACATTCTGGAGTATATGGGCCTGACGGTGGCGCATATCCAGAAGGCGATCCAGAAGATCGCCGATCTCTAAATCAGAAACGAGATATCATCGAACAGGAGGAACGTTCAATGAAAGTTGGTTTTATCGGTCTGGGTATTATGGGTCGGCCTATGTGCAAAAACCTGCTAAAGGGGGGCTATGATGTTATAGCCTTTGATCCTTTTGCCGTTGAAGCACTAAATGATGTAGTTGCTAGCGGCGCAAAGCGCGGCGCGAGTAACGCTGACGTTGCAGCCAACAGCGATGTGGTGCTCATCATGGTGCCCAACTCACCAAATGTCCGCGCTGCCGTTTTGGGCGAGGATGGTGTCGTGGAGGGGGCAAAGCCCGGTTTGGACATTATTGATATGAGCTCCATTGCTCCGTTGGAGTCGAAGGCCATTGCCGAGGAGTGCGCAAAGCGCGGCATTAATATGATGGATGCACCTGTCTCCGGTGGTGAACCTAAGGCTATTGATGGCACGCTATCCTTTATGTGCGGAGGCCCGAAGGCGCTGTTCGATAAATATCAGGATCTTTTGAAGGTTATGGGTTCTTCTGTTGTCCACTGCGGTGATGTCAACGGTGCTGGTAATACCGTCAAGCTAGCCAATCAGATCATCGTGGCCGTCAATATCGCTGCTTGTGCAGAGGCATATTCTCTCTCTACCATGTGTGGCGTTGACCCTGCAAAGGTGTTTGCCGCAATCCGAGGCGGTCTGGCGGGTTCTACGGTCATGGATGCTAAAGTGCCTATGATGATGGAGGGTAACTTCAAACCCGGCTTCAAGGTCGATCTGCACATCAAGGATCTGAACAATGCACTGGACACAGGTCACGGCCTGGGTACTCCTATGATGTTGACTGCACAAGTGCAAGAGATGCTTCAGTGGTTACACAATCATGATTGTGGTCAATGTGATCACTCTGCTATTCTCAAATTTTATGAACAGATCACCGGTATTGAAGTGCGCAAAGAGCAGTGAGCAAAGAGCAGTGAGTGTCTTGCTTTATTTGAATTCTACTTATTCTTTTTCTCTTTTCTTTCTATCCCAAGGTACAGAAGCACCGCATTCCGCTTATGCGGAATGCGGTGCTTCTGCTTGCGGAGCAAGCGCTTTTATCATATGATTTATTCAAATATTGCAGGAGGTGCTCGGTATGCAGACTGGGAAAAATTTAGCGGCGCAGCTTACTTTGGCCAACGGAACGGCAGTTTCCCGGATTGGACAGGGGACGTGGTACCTGGGGCAGGGGCTTCAGCCCCGTGCACAGGAGGAAGTGGCGCTTCGCCGGGGGATTGAATGGGGAATGACGCTGATTGACACGGCGGAAATGTATGGAGACGGACAATCGGAGCAGCTGGTTGGAGAGAGCATCCGAGGTATCGACCGAGATAAGCTGTATCTCGTTTCAAAGGTCTATCCCCATAATGCAGGGCGAGGACAACTGGAACGAAGCCTGACTGCATCCCTGAAACGGCTGGGAACTGATTATTTGGACCTGTATTTGCTTCACTGGAGGGGCTCCATTCCCCTGGCGGAAACCGCGGAGGAGATGGAACGGCAGGTGGCACTGGGACGCATTCGCGGTTGGGGTGTGTCCAATCTGGACCTGGTGGATATGCAGGAGCTGATGCAGACCGGGTTGGGCGAACATTGTCTGGTGGATCAGGTGCTCTATCACCTCGGCTCCAGAGGGGTGGAGTATGACCTGCTTCCCTGGCTGACGGAAAAGAAGATTGCCATGATGGCATATTGCCCTCTGGCCCAGGGAGGAACGCTGCGGAGGGGATTGTTCCAGTCTCCGGCGGTGCAACAGGCGGCAGAGCATCATCAGGCGACTCTGGCGCAGATTCTGCTGAATTTTGTGCTGCAGCAGCCGAATGCAATTGCGATCCCCAGAACTTCCAGCCCAAGCCATGCGGAGGAGAATGCAAAGGCAATGTCATTCTGCCTGACAGAGGAAGAGCTTGGGGAACTGAACAGAGCTTTTCCGGCACCAAATCGACCGACCATGCTGGACATCGTTTAAGGAGAGTAAATATGAAAGTTGTTGTCGCCATTGATTCATTGAAAGGAAGTCTTTCCTCACTGGACGCAGGCAACGCCATACGCAGGGGTATACTGCAGGCAGATCCAAAGGCGGAGGTAATCGTCAAGCCCGTAGCTGACGGCGGAGAGGGAACGACGGAAGCACTGGTGGATGCCTTCGGCGGCGAATTGCGCACCATTTCCGTGACCGGCCCTTATGGCGACCAGGTAGAGGCCACCTACGGTCTGCTGAAACAGCAGAATATGGCGGTTATGGAGATGGCATCCGCGGCGGGCATCACGCTGTCATCTCGGCGGGAACCACGGTGCGCAACAACCTTTGGCGTGGGAGAGATGATCCGGGATGCGTTGGAGCAGAGGTGCCGTCGATTCATCATTGGAATTGGAGGAAGTGCAACCAACGACGGGGGCATCGGTATGCTTACGGCACTGGGATGGCGGTTTCTGGATGCGCAGGGTGGGGAGTGTCCACCGACAGCGGCCAGTCTTGAACGCATTGCGCGGATTGATACCAGCGGCATACATCCCGGATTAGCAGAGTGTCAGTTCCAGATTGCCTGTGACGTAACGAATCCGCTCTGCGGTGAAAATGGCTGTACCTATATATTCGGGCCACAGAAGGGTGTAAGGACAGAGGAAGAGAAGCAAGCTCTGGATCGGGGAATGGAACATTACGCCGATGTGGCGGCAAAGACCGTTGGTACGGACAACCGATGGGTGCCAGGCGTCGGGGCGGCAGGCGGACTGGGATTTGCCTTTCTGAGTTTTATGAAAGGTAAGCTGCAGCCGGGAATTGAAATTGTTTTGTCTGCTCTGGAACTGGATCAGGCGGTGAAGAACGCGGATCTGGTGATTACTGGCGAGGGATGTCTGGATGGTCAGACGGCGTTTGGTAAAGCACCCACCGGAGTGGCGGCCTGTGCAAAAAAGTATGGCGTTCCGGTGGTTGCCCTGGCAGGCAGCGTGAAGCCGGAGGCCGGCATTTGCAATCAGCACGGCATAGATGCCTTTTTCTCCATTTTACCCGGAGTTATGACGCTGGAGCAGGCAATGCAGCCGGAAACCGCAAAGAGCAATTTAAGTCGTACAGCAGAACAACTGATGCGGTTTGCAAGTGCTTTTATTCCGGCCTGACAGAAAAAATTGAACGCATTCGCCATGGGTTAACGAGGCAGTGTTTAAAGAAAAGGTGTCATCCCAGATTGGGATTACACCTTTTCTTTTATTGATACAGATTTTTTACATTTTGAAGGGAACGGAGTATTTTTATTCACAAGGCAATTTATCGGTTTGGTCTTTAAAGTGGATTTTTTCGGTTCCGGCTTCGATCGCTGTTTCATAATACCAGCATTTGTGATGGATAAAATCTAAAGTCTTTTGTAATTCGGCAATTTGCGCTTCAACCGTGCGTTTCCTTTCTAAGAACATTTCATAGCGTTCTTTTAATGAATCATCACCCATTTGTACCCATTTTGAAAATTGTCGGATGTCCTTAATAGACATACCTGATTTTTTTAGACATTCAATCACACGCAGCATTGCTATATCTGCATCGGAGAAAATGCGATAGCCGGAATCCTTGCGTTCCATAAAAGGGAGCAGTCCCTGTTTATCATAGTATCGCAATGTGGTTGGCGTCACATTCATAATTTCGGCAGCCTGCTTGATTGTGTACGACATATAAAACCTCCTGAAAAATTAAATATACATATTGACCTTAACCTCAAGGTTAATGTTACATTTGCTTTGAAAGAAAATCAAGAATAGGTTTGTAACAGGAGGAAATACATATGAATAAGCCGAAGTCAGTAATTGCTACAGGTGAATCAAGCGAAAGCGGTGAAGCGACCGCATGTCTTCTTGCAAAACAGGGAAACAAAGTTATTCTCGGAGCAAGACGAGAAGAGAAGCTCAAAAAATTTGTATGGGGAATGAAGCGTTGGATTCTTACTTGCACAGTACTCATTTTGGCGTTAACACTTGCAGGATGTGGTACTGTCAATGCAGAAAATCAAAGCAGTGAAAGCGTCGATATAAGTTCTGAAAATCAGGAAACATCCGTGTCAGAAGAAGACAGTTATGCGATAGAGTCAGAGACTGAGGAACATGCTGAAACACAATCGGAATCAAGGGAAAACTCTAGAACAGCGATTAGCATGAAGAATATTTCACTTAGTACTGTGCCGAATCAATATTACAATGAAGCCGCACAGCAAGGAAGTTTGGAAACCTTTATATATGACACAAAGGACTATATCGGAAACGGCAACGATATTCAAAGTCAGGCAACGGTTTATTTGCCTTACGGATATCATCAGGATGACATAGATACAAAATACAACATTCTATATCTGCAACATGGTGCTTACGGAGATGAGCGCACTTGGATGTACGAATACGGGGACAACTTCAAAAACATGATTGACAATATGATTGAAAACGAATTGATTCCTCCTCTCATCATCGTCATGCCCTATTTGCCTTCCGGAAACGAGTGGTATCACGATACAACTCCGATTTTTTACTCAGGAGAAATCAAAAATGATTTAATGCCCGCTGTAGAGGCACATTATCACACCTATGCGGAAAATACTTCCGATGAGGGCTTTGAAGCGTCCCGTTCCCACCGAGCCTTCGGCGGCTTTTCCGCCGGCGGAACAACAACCTGGCGTGTTTTTCTGGAGGGAATGGACAGATTTGAGTATTTTATGCCAATGAGCGGTGGCCTGACCTTGGGCGGTGACGGCTCTACGGATGTTGAGGACGCAACTCTGATTGCAGATACTGCGGTATCCTCAGGATACGGCAAGTGGGAATACTATGTTTTCTCTGCAACAGGCACAAATGATGTTGCATATCAAGGCTTAACAGCACAAGTGGATTATATGAAAAACCTGACGGATGCGTTTGACTATACAGATAACGGATTTGCAGACGGTAATTTGATGTACTATACCGTTGAAGGAAACCGGCACGATTATCAATGGACTTGGGAATATGTTTACAATGGCCTTCAATGCTTGTTTTCCTGGTATGAAAGAAACTGAATCAGATCAAGAAATGTATTTCAGTTTCTTGATTATATAAATTTTCATTTGCAACAAATTCGTCTATTCATCTTTGCGTAAACCCTGCGGTTCCGTTTATGCAATTGCTTTGAATTTATCATCCGGTTTTAGGGTGTCCCTGACGAGAAAATTACCGTTTGGATAACCAAAAGGTCTGCTCACTACGAAGGCACAATAAAAATTTTATAAAAAACAGGCACAGCCGACGGGTTTTATCTCCGTTGGCTGTGCCTTTTCTTGGGTGAAAATTACTTCTGCATGAACAATTTCTGTTTGCTCGGTTGCGAATGTTGTTCAGTTCTTATCCATTCCGCGTTTTACGGTGGTGATATGACCCCAGATTTCCAGTGCATCCATAAAGCGGTTGTAGACCTGAGGAGAGCCGCTGCCCTGAATGGCGCTGTCGTCCCGAAGCTGAAGGAGAACCTGATTGGTTTCGCTCCAGAACGTGATCCGCATGTCCACCTTCATGGATTCGGCATAACCGGTTACAACGAGGAAACCGGCAGGAGTGGAAGCAAACCCGGCTTTGCAGGGTTCAAAGTTTGCCTGAGCGACCTGGTCGGTAACGTCGGTGGGACGATCGCCGGCCGCAGCACCGATCTCCACCTTGATGGGGTGACTGCCGTCCGCCTGACCGGCCCAGAAATACCTGTGAATCAGAACCGAGGCAAAATTCAGCATCTGATCCCATTGAATCGGCCAGGTCAGTTCATAAAACAGGGTGTCAAAGCGGCCGTGGCTTTCGTGTTCTTTAAATTGCATGGCGAAACCTCCATAGAAAAGATTGTTATTGATTGAAATTATAACATGCTTTTCGGGAAAAGAAAAGTGGGCGAAACCAAACCATGCGTTGGAAAACGGAAAAGAACGACGAAGGAATTTTGCTTAACCGAGCACTGCGGCGTATACCAGAGTAACGACCGCCACCGTGGCCCAGGTCAGACCGCCCAGCACAATGGGTTTTACGCCCTTGGTGAACAGATCTTTGATCTTGATCT
Source organism: bacterium (assembly GCA_963597355.1). Classification (GTDB taxonomy): domain Bacteria; phylum Bacillota; class Clostridia; order Oscillospirales; family Oscillospiraceae; genus UMGS1766. Next base: position 30,157 of record CAVBPR010000015.1, read on the forward strand.
TGTAGCCTACACCTACCAGTGCCATAGCAAAGCAGAACTTATACAGGGTGGACAGCACGCTGCTCAGATTAGTAGAGCCCAGAGCGATGCCCTTGAAGTTTACCAGGGTGTTGACAATGGCCAGCGCCAGGAAGCCCAGCACATAGAAGGGGAACGCGCCCACGATATTCTGAGCGATGGACTTGCCGGAGGGATTCGTATCGGCGGCCTTGTTCTCCTTCTGGAGCTTGACTTGATGCCAAATCGTCATAACGACTGCCACCACGACCAGCATCGCCACACGGGTCAGCTTGACGATCATGGCCAGGTCGCCGCCGGAAACGCCTGCTGCGTTGTAGGCCGCATCCCCCATCAGGGTGTTGAAGGACTGGGCCGCCGCGGTGACGGAGGACACATCGTTGATGGCAACGCCGCCCAGCAGACCGTATTGGTCCGGGGTAAAGTGGAGGGCAACTGCCACATAGGGCCAGATGATGCAGGCCAGAATGTCCCACAGGAAGATGGAGGTCATGGCGTAGGCGGTTTCATCCTCCTTGGCATCAATGACGGCAGACAGAGTTGCCACAGCAGTGCCGCCGCAGATGGATGTGCCGCCGCCCACCAGAAGGCGGGTGTTGCCGGGCACACGCATCATTCTGCCCCACAGCCATGCGGCAAGGAAGGAAATGCAGATGGCGCCGATAACCAGCGGCAGTGCCTTGGCTCCTACCTTCATAATGGCGGTGAAGTTCAGCGTGCCGCCGGCCAGAATAATGCCCACCCGCAGGATGCGCTTGGAGCAGAAGCCGGCGCCCGCCTTGGAGCTGGACAAAAACTTCTGGGGCATGCAGTTGGCAAGGATAATGCCAAGAAACAGACCCAGCAGAGGCGCGCCGATGATGTGCTGGAGGGTGGCCAGCCACGTAGCGGCGAGCGCCATGACAAAACAAACAATGATACCGGTTAACATGATGGTTTTCTCTCTCCTCGTTTACTTATTGCTTACATTTGGAGCTGCGCAGACAGATCTGCCGACAGATCCAGAGAACCCACAACCGCACCCTGCTCCAACTTCAGGCAGACGACAGGATGTTCCGCGTCCAGGGAAACCTGATACCGCAGGGCAAGGCTCTGCTTCCGCGTGACATCCAGCTCGATAACCTGACAAGGCGCACCTGCGGCCTGATTGGCGGAGGAAATGGCAGACAGCAGATCCAGACCGGCCTGATATTCCGGATTCCAGAAGGTGAGCAGTACCGGTTTCGGATTTTCCAGCACCTCGCGGCGGAAATCCTCCATTTCCTCAATGTACCGTTCCGCAGCCGTGGCGGCAATGGCGCCGTCGGCAACACCGGTGCAGACCTGACGAAGGTATTTGTCCCGCACATCTCCGGCGGCATAGACCCCGGGCAGGTTGGTTTCCATCCGGTCTGTGGTGGGAATCCAGCCCCGGGCATCCAGGGTTACCTGATCCCGGAACAGATCCGTCACCGGAACCGTGCCGACGAAGAAAAACACGCCCTCGCAGGGAAGGTCGGTGACCTCGTTGGTTTTGACGTTGCGCACCTTCACGCCGGTGACGGAGTCCTCCCCGTCGATTCCGGCCAGAACGCTGTTCCAGATGAACTCCATCTTGGGGTGGTGCAGTGCCTTTTCGGCGGACTGCTTGTTGCAGTCCAGAACGCCTTCCTCGTGGAGCACGACGACAATGACCTTTTTGGCAAATTTGGTGATGTACATGCCCTCTTCAATGCCCTGATCCCCGCTGCCCACCACAACGACGGTCTGATCCTGGAAGAACTCGGCGTCGCAGGTGGCGCAGTAAGCCACGCCCATGCCGGTCAGCTCCTTCTCACCGGGGATGTTCAGCACCCGGGCGGTGGTGCCGGTGGCGATGATGACGGCCTTTGCCTCGTACTCGTGGCGGCGGGTGTACACCTTTTTCAAATCACCCGTCAGTTCCACCCGTTTGACCTGCTCGCGGCGGATTTCCGCACCGAAGCTTTTGGCGTGCTCCGCCATCTGCTCCGCCAGAGCCGGGCCGCTGGAGGCGGGGATGCCGGGGTAGTTCACGATTTCACGGGTGGTATAAGCCCGTCCGCCGGCATTGCTCTTTTCCAGCACAAGGGTCTTGAGTCTGGCGCGTCCGCCATAGACAGCGGCAGCAAGCCCGGTTGGCCCGCCGCCGAGAATGATGAGGTCATAGTATTCTGCCATAGTGGTTCCTCCTGACTATAATATATGGGTTTCCGGAAAATGTCTACACTAAGAAAAATGATATCTCATGTAGGGGGGCGGTGAATGTTGCTCTCCCTGCAGGCTTTACGAGATAGCTATATTATACAAAAAAACTGGACACATTAACTATAAAATATAACTATCTGTCATTAGCGTTTTCAATGTCCCATAAATGGACGGTTTATGTTATATTGAACATGTCAAAATTCACAAGAACAATAAAGAAGCAGGGGGTGCTTTTGTGGAAAAATTATCGCAAAAAGAGTTTGAGGAATTTGTCATCGAGGAAGAACAGAACTGCATTGTTTTGTTTTCCCGGAAAGACTGTCACGTCTGTCAGGCGGTTCATCCGATGCTGGAGGATCTGGAGCCGGACTACAGGGAGATTTCGTTCTATCAGGTTGATGTAGAAGAGGAACCGATGCTTTTCCAGAAGTATGGCGGAAAAGGTGTGCCGCAGGTAATCTCTTTCCAGGACGGAGAGATGGTCAAGCGGCTGGCCGGTCAGCAGGATGAAGACGATTATGTTGAACAAATTGAGGATATTATGTAAGTAAGTCAGATTTAGGTTGAACAACCAGATTATTGGAGGGATTTATTATGGGAAGACCGCTTTCGTTCCCAACCGGAACTACCATTTATGATCCGGAAAAATGTTTCAGTGGCTACACCGTGTTTTCTCACATGAAGGAAGGCGTCATTCTGATTGACATGAATGGCAAGCCGGTTCATGTCTGGCGGGGATTGGACGGATTTCCGGCAAAGATGCTGCCGGGAGGCAGAGTGACGGCCAGCCGGGGCATTCGCAATCCGACGATTGCCTATCAGGATCAGATCGACCTGGTGACCTGTCAGTGGGACGGCACAGTGGAATGGGAATTTGATCATAAGGAGTTTTGCGAGGACGAGGGAATCGAGCCTCGCTTCATGGCAAGGGAACACCACGATTATCAGCGCTATGGCGAGCCGCTGTACTATGTGCCGGGTGCTGAATACGGCGATCAGCCGACCAAGACACTGATTTTGACCCATCAGGATGTTCGCAAGAAGAAAATTTCCCATCAGCTGCTGGTGGATGATGTTTTAATTGAAGTGGACAACGACAATAACATCGTCTGGGAATGGCATGCAGTGGATCATTTCCGTGAAATCGGCTTTGATGAAACAGCGCGCAATGCCATGTTCCGTGATCCCAATACCCAGCCCACCGGTTCGGAGGGGCAGGGCGACTGGCTGCACATCAACTGCGCATCTTATCTTGGGCCGAACAAGTGGTATGACCTGGGCGACGAGCGGTTCCATCCGGACAATATTATTATGGATTCCCGGGAAGGTTGTTTCCTGTTTATCATCAGCCACGAGACCGGAAAGATTGTCTGGCAACTGGGGCCGGATTATACCGCAACAAAAGAAGCAAGAATTATCGGGCCGATTATCGGGCCGCATGGTACGCACATGGTGCCCAAGGGGATGCCCGGAGAGGGGAACATCCTGATTTTTGACAACGGTGGCTGGGGTGGTTATGGTGCTCCCGGTCAGACCAGTAAGATTGGCTTGAAAACAATGCACCGCGACAGCACACGGATTCTGGAAATTAATCCGACAACGATGAAAATTGTCTGGCAGTTTGATGCCAAGAAACTGGGATTTCCTCAGCTGTTTGCCCAGCATTATTTCTACAGCCCCCTCATTTCCAATGCCCAGCGTCTGCCAAACGGCAATACACTGATTGACATGGGGTGCGATGGCGAATTTTTGGAGGTAACAGCAGAGGGTGAGGTAGTTTGGAGCTACGTCAGCCCCTACGTCACCAATACAACGCCGGGCAATCTCTACCGCTGCTATCGTATTCCTTATGAGTGGGTGCCGCAGCTTCCGAAGCCGGAAGAGGTTGCGATGATCCGGGTGGAAAACAAGGACTTCCATTTGCCCGGTGCAGCAGATCCTGCGATTACAGCCGAGGCGGAAGTGAAGGTTTCCGGAACGGTGAAACAGGACATTCGTGCGGCGTACTGTGTAGAAAAGCTCTAAGCCGACTGCAATCTAAGAAAGGAGGTTATCTGCATGCGGCTGGAACATTTTTTGTATGTGGTCGAGATTGCAGAACACCGCTCACTGTCAAAAGCGGCGCGAAATTTATATATTACGCAGCCTTCTTTAAGCGTCAGCCTGCAGAATCTCGAAAATGAACTGGGGTTTCAGGTGTTTGAACGTTCCCATAAGGGGATGGTGCTCACGGAAAAGGGAAGTGAGTTCTATCAGATTGCAAAACGAATCAAAGGTGAATTGGAACGAATTGACCGTCTGGTTGCTCCGGAGGATAACCCGACAGAAGTTCATTTGAATGCAGCGCCGGTGTTCTGCAATGCGGCCATGCTCCAATTGATCTCCGGAGTTCGGGGAGAGTCGCAGGAAATTCAGCTGAGCATTAACGAATGTGTCCGCACCAGTGTGCTGGATTCCATCATAGAGCATCAGGCTGACCTGGGAATCGGAATCTGCGTTGACGATGAGGAAAAGCAGCTCTATCAGGACGCTCAGCAAAGCCGTGTGATTATCGAGCCGTTAATTCATGACCGGATGTATATTTATGTGCCGAAGAAGCATCCGCTGGCGTTTGAAGAGAGCATTCCACTGGCACGATTGCAGGAAGACGGCGTAATCGTGCTGAAGGAGGCGGACAAAAACGCCCAGATTGCCAACCATAAGGGCGGATATTCCTACACCTTTGCGGAGCGGGACAGCGTGATTAAGGCGGTTTCCAAGGGAATGGGTTATGCAATTCTTCCGGGCATGATGGCAATTGACAATGTTTATGTGGAAACAGGACTGGTAAATGTCGTCCCGATTGCAGACGGTGTGATCCCGGCCATGATGTACCTGGCCTTTTCTTCTGCAGAACCGCTTACAAAAAATCAAGCGCTGGTGGCACAGCACATTCGAAATGTCAGCCGGCATATACAGCAAAATTTAGATTATCTGCCAAAACTTAAGCATAAACCGAACAAAGCAAATCTCCCATTGATCTATTATTAAAAGAAATGGAAGTGCAACGGAATGGAAAAGAAAAAGCAAATTACCGATTCGATCTCGAGTAAGCAAGTGATCTGCCTGATTTTGGCCTGTCTGGCGTATGTTGTAGTACGTCTGTTACCGCTCGCCGGGCTGGAACCGACGGGCCAAAAGGCACTGGCTGCTCTGGCATGGATGGTTATTGTACTGATTGGCAACTGTTTGTCTACCATGTTGTCCACGCTGATTTTTGCAGCGATGATTATCCTTACTGGCGTAATGGGACAGGGCGCATTGTTTGCAGCCTTTGGCACCTCTCCTTTTTTGCTGGTTTTGGGACTGACCATTGTTGCCCAGGGTATGAGCATGACCAATCTGGGTGCTCGCGTCGCCTACGGACTGATGCGTTCTATTGGCCGGACTCCGGCATTGATGCTGCTGGCTATCATGCTCACCGGCGGATTGCTCTCTGCCTTTATCGCAAATCTGCCCGCTTTGCTGGCGGTTTGCCCCATCATTATTTCCGTATTAAAGACGCTGCATGAGGAGCCGGGAACCAGCCGCCTTGGCAAGGCAATGTTCATTGGGCTGATTTGGGCTGGCGGTGCCGGTGGACTGTGCTTCATTTCCTCTGCCGCTACGAACGCAGCCGGTGTGGGTGCGATTGCTTCTGCCACGGAAGGTGCAATCACCGTCAGCTTTGCCCAGTTTGCTACGGTAGGTGTTCCGACCGGCATTGTTATGCTGCTTTCCGGCTGGGTTTTCCTGTCCATCTGGTTTGGCCTGTTCAACAAGAATTCCGTATCCATCGACATCAACGCAATTCAGGCGGAACATGCAAAGCTGCCGAAGATGGACAGTGCCGAAATCCGCTATGCTATTTATCTGGTTGCCATGGTGGTGTGCTTCTTCCTTGGCGGCAACTATGGAATCATGCCTCCCACCATCGGCTTGGTGTTTGCGGCGCTGGTTATTTGTCCGAAGATTGGTGTGGTAAAGGCAGAAGACGCTCTGCGGGCACAGAACTGGGGCATGCTGTTCCAGATTGGTATGTTCGTCGGCTTTGCCGGTGCGATTGCAAATACTGGACTGGGCGATTGGTTGGCCACAGTTCTGTTCGGAAAGATGAACATTTCCAGTCCGTTTGTATTGCTGGTTGTTATCACCTGCCTCGGTCATGTGGTCAATATTCTGGTGCCCGGCGGCGGCGCTGGTCTGGTGGTTATGCCGGCGGTTATGGCTGCCTCCTCCATGTGCAACATCGACACTGCCTATGTTGGTCTGATGATGGTGTTTGTGGTTGCCTGGTCGCAGCTGATGCCGGTTCAGCCCCAGTACCTGGTGGTAAAGGGCAATACAGCCGGATATATGCAGGTCAAGGATTTCGCTTTGCCGAACATTCTGATTACAATCATCTGGACTGTTCTTTTGGTACCCCTGTTCTACTTCATGGCACCTCTGGCTGGATTGCTGTGAGAAATCAGATATTCAAACCCGATTAACAAAGAAAGACAAGCGATCATTTCATTGGGAGTGATCGCTTGTCTTTTTTTGCCCCCAATCCACCACCCGCACAACAAAAACTAGAAAATTGCACAAATGCTGGACTGTGTTTAAATGTAGCGGTATAATAGCAGGCGGTATATTTGAACGAGAGAGAAAGGAGTTTTTATGAAAAAAGAACGAAAAGCCATTCCACCGGAGGGTATTCGGGATTCCGTTAAGGAGCTTGGCATTCCGAGAACCCTGATTCTTGGTCTGCAGCACATGTTCGCCATGTTTGGCGCCACCATTCTGGTGCCGATTCTTGTCATGGGCTATTTTCAGGCCGCCTGCGGTGAGCCATTGACCCGGGGCGTTACGGTTTCCACCACCCTGTTCTGCGCCGGTGTTGGCACATTGCTGTTCCATGTGTGCACAAAACTGAAAGTTCCCGCTTTCCTGGGTTCTTCCTTTGCGTTTTTGGGCGGATTTGCCACAGTGGCGAATTTGAACACCGGGGCCTATGCCACCATGGGGGCAAACGAGAAGGTCGCCTATGCCTGCGGCGGCGTTGTGGTTGCCGGTGCTCTCTATCTGGTGCAGGCGCTGGTCATCCGCGTGCTGGGGGTTAAGCGGGTCATGCGCTATCTGCCGCCGGTTGTGACCGGCCCGATCATCATCTGCATCGGCCTGACCTTGTCCAGCTCCGCAATTTCCAATGCCTCCACCAACTGGCTGATTGCCTTTGTTGCTCTGGCGGTAATTGTGTTCTTCAACATTTGGGGCAGGGGCATGTTCAAAATTATTCCGATCCTGATGGGTGTTTTGATCGCCTACCTGTTCGCGTTGGCGCTGAATGCCGCCGGCGTCACGAACCCGGACGGCTCTGCCATTTTGAACTTTTCCTCCGTTGCGGACGCAAGCTGGGTAGGACTGCCGGATTTCCAGCTGTGCAAGTTTGACATCACTTCCATTCTGGTCATGGCGCCCATTGCCATTGCATCCATGATGGAGCACGTGGGCGATATTTCCGCCATTTCCGCCACAACGGAGCGGAACTTCATCGAAGATCCCGGCCTGCAGCGCACGCTGCTGGGCGACGGTCTGGCAACCGCGCTTGCCGGTTTCCTGGGCGGCCCGGCCAACACCACCTACGGCGAGAACACCGGCGTGCTGGAGCTGTCCAAGGTCTATGATCCCCGGGTCATTCGTCTGGCGGCAGTCTATGCTGTGATTTTGTCCTTCATCCCGAAGTTCTCCGCCATCATTTCCACCATGCCGACTTCCATCATCGGCGGCGTTTCCTTCATCCTTTATGGTATGATTTCCGCCATCGGTGTGCGCAACGTGGTGGAAAACAAGGTTGACCTGACCAAATCCAGAAACCTGATTATTGTCGGCGTGATTTTCGTCTGCGGATTGGGCTTCTCCGACGGCCTGACCTTCCAGTTCACAGACACCAGCATCACTTTGACCGGTCTGGCCATTGCCGCCATTGCCGGCATTGCGCTGAATGCAATTCTGCCCGGCAAGGACTATGAGTTTACCGGCAATGTTCCCCGCGCAGATATTGCCAACTTCGGCAACCTGGGCGAGGGCGAAAACGAATAATTCGCCGCCCGAAAAGAAAAGAGTCATTCCGATTTAGAAAGCAGCCTCACGACCATGTTCGTGGGGCTGCTTTCTTGTTGAAATCATTTCGCAGAATGATTTCAGATAGAGTTTTAATATCGGTTTACCTTGCCGGACAGCATCAGCGACGGCACCAGCCAGATCAGCAGGAAGATCAGCAGGTTGGTGGCGGTCAGAGAGGTGAATGCCGCCATGGAGGTCAGGAAATAACCCAGCAGCAAACCGGTGATGGAAGCCACCAGAGCCAGAATGCAGCTGGAATACATGATCCTCCGCATCCGGCGGCAGCCCACAATGGTTTCTGCGTAGGTGTCGATGGCATCCCGGGTCATGAGGGCGCACAGGGTTTCGTTGTGTTCCTGATCTGGGGCGGTCAGTTCCAGCCGCCGCTCCACAGGGGGATACTCCATCTTTTCCACGGGAATGCGGAGCCGCTGGCGGATTTCGGCAGGGGTCACATTAAAGTCTCTCGGCACCAGAACGGGAATTAGCTTGGCCTGCAGAAGAGACTGCACCGCCGGGCGTACCGTGGGGCTCTTGCGATAGTTCAGAGCGAAAATGCCCCGGAGAGAACCGTCAATGGAGCAGAAAACGGCGTTTTTGACCTTCAGCTCCTGGGGCAGAGGAACATCCATCATGGCCATAAAATTGGCATTGCCGACCATGACCAGCTCGCCGCGGATAGAGCCGGACAGACCGCCGGCTTCGTAGCACTGGAAGTTGTCCACATGGCGGGCAAAGCCGCCCTGATCCTCTACCAGCTCTTCAAACAGGCTGGTGAGGCCGGAACCGGACATGCGGATCAGGCTGGCGGCACAGCTGGTGAGCTTCTCCAGGGGCACATCGCCGTAAAGGCGGACACCGTTGACCTGCACCGTTCCGGCAGGATAGAGGTCGGAGTCGGTGATCAGAATGCCGCCGGGGCCGGCTGCGGAGCGAATGCCCGGCCAGCCGGCAACGGAGGAGCCGGACTTTTCCAGCCGCTGGGTGAGTCGCAGCCAGGGCTGACCATAGGACAGCAGGCCGCCCAGGGGTGCGGAAACGGTCAGGATTGCGGACAGGCACCAGAGAAGCCGCTCGGTGTGACCGCTGGGAACACAGGCCAGCACGCTGAGGAGAACACCAGCCAGAAGGATGAAAGGCGCCACCTTGGTTTGCAGCTGTTCCGCACCGGACGGCGCCTGAATTTGAGCGCCAAAACCGTGGGCGTCGCCTTTTGTTTTGGTAAAGGTATCCCGGGCGTTCCACAGCTTGGGATCTTTCGTCACCCGCAGAGGCTCCGGAGTGTGACTGGCCTGACGGCAGGCAAGATAGTTTGCCAGCTTCCGGTCATAAGCGCCCCAGGTGTAGCAGAGCAGTACCAGCTGGGCGGGGGTGCAATAGGGCAACGGTCCGTCGCGGCCGGTGACGCAGAAGAAAATTGCATCTGCAATGGTAAACAGGACGGAGATACTGGCGACGGCATCCAGACAGAACAGCCGTTCCTTCAGGCGAACGAAGCTGTTGCGGAGGGTGTCAAAGCTCAATGCCAGTGAAATGCCCAGCAGCACCAGTTGAATGATTGTGATGATGCGGGGCTGCTGAGACAGGGCGGAAGGGAAGGGCAGCGCTGTTTCATGACCGATGGTGAAATAGGCGCTGACCAGAGTTAAGAAGGTGATGATTTGAAGCCGTCGGGACATAAACCGCAGACCGGCGGAACAAATGCGGGCCATCTTCTGCGGCGGAAAATCCTTCTTTGCCGGGCGTTCCCGTCGGGGCTTTGGCTCGGGCTTCTTTTTGGGGCGTTCTTCTTCCGGCGGTTCCGGAGGGAGCTGCTCCTCATCGGTTCCGGGGATATAACGCTCCGCCATTTTTGTGTCCTCGTCGGTTCCGCTGGCCTGGGAGAACATGGAGTCGGCAAAGGCATCTGCTTTTGCCTTCCATTTGGCAATGGGGCCGTCCTCTGCCGCGTGTTGGGGCGGAGGCTCGACGGCAGGGGTGGCGGCGCGATAATCCTCGCTGGAAGCGGAGGGCTTTGGCTCCGGGCGCTTTCTCGGCCTGTGGGGGGTGTAGCCCTCCGGCCGGTCGGAAGCAACGCCGTCAAAAACCGAGTCCAGCAGTTCCTGAGGCAGGTCAGTGGAAATGGGACGAACCGTGCCGCGGGGCTTTGCCCCGGCGGAAGTGCCTCCGTTTACCGGAAGCGTGACAACTTTCTGACGGGATTTTTTCTCTCGGGCTTCCGAAAAAATGGCGGTGTTGTCCTCGTCGTCATCCCGGATCACCGGAGGAAGGGGAACAACATTTTGTTTTTGCGGAATTTCTTCTTCCGGAGGAGCGTCTTCCCCCGCCTCCTCTTCCTGTTGGGATGGGGTATCCGACTGCGGCGAAACGGGATCGGGGGATTTCGTTTCGTAAATCTCAGAAAGAATGTCCTCAATCGAGGCGTCTGCCGGCTCAACATCCGAGAGCATGGTGTCAATTTCGTAAATTTCTTCGTTGATTTTTTTTTCATCTTTTACCGACATGAAACATAGGTCTCCTTTATAATCGTCGGGCGAATGGGTGCATCAACCAACCGCAAGACAGGTCAGTTCATGCGCTGGCGCACTGCCTCGTAAAGAAGGATGGCGGCGGCAGCGGAAGCGTTCAGTGAATCTAAGGTGCTTTTCATGGGAATACTGACGGTAAAGTCGCACTCCTGGGCCACCAGACGGCTCATTCCCGAGCCCTCACTTCCGATCACAATGGCGGCAGGCCCCTTCAGGTCTGCCTGATAGAGGGAGGTGGAGCCGTTCATTGCCGCACCGAAAATCCAGACACCGGCCTGCTTCAGCTCCTTGAGCAGAGCAGTGATGTTGGGCACGCGGGCAACAGGGATATGGCTGACCGCACCGGCACTGGTTTTGGCCACAACGGCGGTCAGTCCTGCAGAGCGGCGCTTGGGAATGATCACGCCGTGAGCGCCGGCGCAGCAGGCGGTGCGGATAACGGCACCCAGATTGTGGGGATCGCTGAGCTCATCGCAGACCACAATGAGAGGCGCTTCTCCCTTTTCCTTTGCGGCGGCGAGAATGTCGTCCACGCTGGCATATTCCCGCACAGCGGCAACGGCGATGACTCCCTGATGGGAGTGCGTTACGCTCATGTGATCCAGTTTCCGCCGATCCGCATCGACCACAACGATTCCACGGGCGCGGGCGGTGGATGCAATGTGGCCGAGGGCAGAATCGGTTTCGCCCTTGAGAATGTAAATTTTGTCAATGTTTGTATTGGTGCGCAGCGCCTCGGTTACTGCGTTGCGTCCTTCGATAATGCCGTCCGCACCGGCTTCCGGTGGATTTTGGCGGCGATTGTGGTCAGCCATAGGTCAACCTCCTGAGTGATTATGTTAATACAGAAAAGTATAGCACAGTTTCTGAGACGAAGAAAGAACAAATCTCCTAAAAACACGATTAAGATCGACGGGGAGAAGGGGTATCTTTTGAACAGCTTTTACAGAATGTTCACGGAGGATTTCTTGTAATGTGAAAATAATTGTGTTATATTTGTAACACAATTTCTTTATAGAATAGGAGGGAATGCCCCTTGAACAATAAAGGCAATCGTCGTAAAAATCGAAAGGGCGACGGCCCGAAAAATAACATTATGGGCATTGTGTCCATTGTCATTTGGGCAATCGTCATTGTGGTGCTGATCAACCGCTTTATTGCATCCGCGGCACTTTCCGGTCAGGTGGAATTGAAGTTCAGCGAACTGATCAGTCTGGTCAAGGAAGACCAGGTGGAAGAGGTCAAACTTGAGAGCGGAAAGTATACCATCACCCTCAAGGAAGACGCTCAGCAGACCTGGATGCAGGAATATTATGGTGATGCGTACAACGATAAGCTGCAAATGCCGGTGCTTTACTCAGCTCCCCTGAGCTATACCGACTTCCTGCTTTTGCTGGACGAACACGGCGTTTCGTATTACACGCCCTATCAGTCCAACAGCTATCTGAGCGAGTTCTTCATTTCCTACCTGCTGCCGATGCTGGTCATGGTGGGCGCAATGATTTTGCTGATGCGCCTCATGATGGGCGGAAAAATGGGCGGCGGAATGGGAATCGGTTCTGTTGGCAAGAGCAACGCAAAAATGTATGTGGAGAAGTCCACCGGTGTTACCTTCCGGGATGTTGCCGGACAGGATGAGGCAAAGGAAAGCCTGGAAGAGATTATCGACTTTCTGCACAACCCCAGCAAATACACCGCCATCGGCGCAAAGCTGCCGAAGGGTGCGTTGCTGGTGGGATCGCCGGGTACCGGCAAAACCCTGCTGGCGAAAGCAGTTGCCGGCGAGGCAAAGGTTCCGTTCTTCTCCATTTCGGGTTCTGATTTCGTCGAGATGTTTGTCGGCGTCGGCGCAAGCCGTGTCCGCGATCTGTTTAAGGAAGCGGCAAAAATGGCGCCTTGTATTATCTTCATTGATGAGATTGACACCATCGGTAAGAAACGCGACAGCGGCGGCATTGGCGGCAACGACGAACGGGAACAGACCCTGAACCAGTTGCTGGCTGAGCTGGACGGATTCGATCCCACGAAGGGCGTTATCGTTCTGGGCGCAACCAACCGCCCCGAGGTGCTGGACAAGGCTTTGCTCCGTCCCGGTCGGTTTGACCGCCGCATCACCGTAGATCGCCCCAACCTGGCAGGCCGACTGGCGACACTGCAGGTACACACCCGCAACATCCGTTTGTCGGAAGATGTCAATCTGGAAAAGATTGCGGCGGCAACGGCAGGCTGTGTCGGTGCGGATCTGGCCAACCTGGTCAATGAAGCGGCTTTGCGGGCGGTTCGCCTGGGCCGTCAGGCAGTGAACCAGAACGATTTGCTGGCTTCCTTCGAAACGGTAATTGCCGGTGCGGAGAAAAAGGGCACGGTTCTGGGAGAGCGGGAGAAGAAGCTCATCGCTTACCACGAGGTGGGCCATGCCCTGGTGGCAGCGCGGCAGAAGCACACCCAGCCCGTCAGCAAGATTACCATCGTGCCCCACACTCAGGGCGCGCTGGGTTATACCATGCAGACGCCGGAGGAAGAGAAATTCCTGGAGGATCGGGAAGAACTGCTGGCCGATTTGCGCACTCTGCTGGGCGGACGCGCGGCAGAATGGGCGGTGTTCCACACCATGACCACCGGCGCCTCCAACGACATTGAGCGTGCGACGGATCTGGCGAGGAAGATGGTTACCCTTTACGGCATGAGCGATCGCTTCGGCGTGATGGGTCTGGCAACCATTCAGAACCAGTACCTGGACGGCAATGCCGGCATGACCTGCGCAGAAGCTACGGCGGCACAGGTGGACGAGGAAGTGCGTAAGCTGATTGACGATGCTTATCGCGATGCGATTTCCATGCTGGAGAACGACCGGGAGATGCTGGACAAGATTGCCTCTTACCTGCTGGAGAAGGAAACCATTACCGGTCAGGAAATGATGGCAATTCTGGAAGGCCGGGATCCTGCACTGGTGGACAACTGGGGCGCAACGCCGGAGAAGGACGAGCGGAAACGCCAGCTGACCGGCGATGTAGAGCCTCCGGCAAAGGCAATCCATATGATCAGCGAACCGCCGGCAAATCCCTTCGCGGAAGATGCGGAAAAGGATTTGACTCCGTCGGAAACCGTCAACGAGGATACCCCGACGACGGATGACGGTGCATCCGGTGACGAGCCGTCCGACGAGAACTGATTGATATTGAATCGCGACGAATGGCGCACCCGTTTTGATACGGGTGCGCCATTTTGCTGGGTTTATTCGGTTGCGCCGCTGATGGTTTTGTAGTAAACGCGGGAAGTGATGACGTAGACAATGAGATACACTGCGGCAAATGCGGCAAAGGTGAGGACAGTGCAGCGGAGGAAAATGCCGGTGTCGGTCAGGCAAAATCCCTGTAAAACCTTGGACAGCATGGGGAAGGCAAAGGTCAGGTGCATGGCGGCAACGCCGAGGGGTAGCAGAAACATGGTGAGCACCTGACTGCGAACGGAGGAGGAGATCAAGCGCCTGTCCATACCCACTTTTTGCAGAATTTCAAAGCGGGAGCGGTCATCGTAGCCTTCCATAACCTGCTTATAGTAGATGATCAGCACCGTTGCCATCAAAAACAGTGTCCCGAAAAACACTCCGATGAACAGGAAGCTGCCATAAAAGGCATAGATGGAATCGATATTTTCCAATCGACTTGAAAAGGTTACGGAGTAAGGCTGGGTGGACAGAAGACTGCTGCTGCCCAGAATGCGGCTTTTCAGGGTGGAAGAAAAGAACTCTTTTTCCGCATCCGTGCCTTCCAGGTCAAGCCGGAAGTAGAGGTTGGGAAAACCGGAAGGATCGGCATCGTCCCAATATTGTGCCTCCTGCGCATAGATATGTTGCAAGGTAGAGAAATCCGACACAACGACGTAGTAGAGATTTAGATCATTATAATTCCCCAACGGTGCGTCGGAAGGGAAATCGGTGATCTGAAATTTGACGGAGTAAGATTCATCCATAATGGAGAAGGAGTTCCCCAATGAGCCGGACACTTTTCCCAGTGCGACCTCGTTACCAGTCAAGGCATAGTGCTGTCCGGAAAGTGTTTCCCAATCCTCCGCCGTTACAATGCAGAGTCGCGCTGAGATCATAGAGGAAGAGGAGGCGGCCTCGTCACTGTAGTAAGAAAGAAATTGATCTCCCTCCATCAGCCACTGCTGAGTGAAGCTGTAGTAGTGCACCATTTGTTTGACGTTGACTCCGGTGTCCTGCTCGGTGGTGGCGATGATCTCTTTTGCCCGGGCGAGACCGTCTTCCGTTGAGCTTTGCAAAGCGATTGTGACGTCGTGGGGATACTGGGCGCGAAGAATGTCGTTGATTCCACAGTAAAGACTGATGGTGGTGGACAGGGTGACCAGCACCATGGTGGAGAGAATGCAGATATTGGCCAGACCAACGGCATTTTGCTTCATGCGGTAGAGCATGCCGGAGACGCTGATAAAATGATTGGGCTTATAGTAAAACCGTTTGCGGCGTTTCAAAAATTTCAAAACCGCAATGCTGATTCCCGTAAACAGACAGTAAGTGCCAAAAATGACCAGCAGGACGGCGACGAAAAACAGAACAACGGCATAGCCGATCTCCTTCACCGAGAGGGAGATCGCATAACCTGCGGCCAGCAGCAGGACACCGAGAACCACCAGAAGCCAGTTGACCCGGGGTTCTTTTTCCCCCATTGTTCCGCCGTGCAGCAGTTCAATCGGTTTTGTGAAGGCAACCTGCCGGAGATTGGCCAGCAGCAAAAGAGCAAAGATGGCCAGAAAGAGAAGAGCGGTAAAGCCGAGGGCGCGGGGAACCAATGCGGAAGTAAAAGAAATGCTCAGGTGTATGGTGTTAAGCAAGAGCAGAAACGTCAGCCGAAACAGCAGCAATCCCAGCAGCAGTCCGCCGCCGACGGCGAGGATAACGCTGAAGACGGTTTCCCAGAGGAGGACCTTTGCAATGTGCCGTTTTTCCATGCCGAGAATGTTGTAAAGACCGAGTTCCTTTTTTCGGCGGCGAATCAGGAAACTGTTGGTATAGAAAAGAAAAATCAGGGAGAACAGGGCGATAACCACGGTGCCAAAGCTCAAAATTTCCTTTGTGGTAATGCCGCCGGGGCGGCCGGGATTCAGAACGATGGCAAGAATCATGTAGAAGCTGGCAGTGGTCATTGCGGCGGTGAGCAGAAAGGGAAGGTAAAACCGCCGATGGTTGCAGATGTTGCGGAGGGCAAGCCGCAGATAGAGATGACGGGTCATGCCTGCTCACCGCCTGTCGCCAGCATGGTCAGCGTGTCGCTGATTTTCTGATACATGGTTTCATTCGAACAGGTGCCCCGGTAAATCTGGTGATAGACTGCTCCGTCCTGAATGAACAGCACGCGGCCGGCATGGCTGGCGGCTTTTACGGAGTGGGTCACCATGATAATGGTCTGCCCCTCCTGATTGACCGCGTTGAACAGGCGAAGCAGTTCGTCGGTGGATTTGCTGTCCAGCGCACCGGTGGGTTCGTCCGCCAGTACCAGTTGGGGTTTGGTGATCAGCGCTCTGGCCACGGCGGCGCGCTGCTTTTGACCGCCGGAAACTTCATAGGGGTATTTGTTCAGCAGAAAGCTGATCCCCAGTTTTTTTACCAGCGGCATCAGTCGGGATTCCATTTCATCGTAGGGTGTTCCGGCAAGCACCAGGGGCAGAAGAATGTTGTCCTGCAGAGAAAAATTGTCCAGAAGATTGAAGTCCTGAAAGACGAAGCCGAGATTTTCCCGTCGGAATGCCGCCAGCTCTTTCTCTTTGATGCCGCTCAAGGAAAGCCCGTTGAGCAGCACCTGACCGCCGGTGGGCTGATCCAGAGCGGCTAAAATGTTCAGCAGAGTGGTTTTTCCAGAGCCGGACTCCCCCATGATCGCCACATATTCACCGGATTCTACGGAAAAATTGACATTTTTCAGCGCCTGTACTTTATTTCCGCCGAGCCGGGTGGTGTAAACCTTTTGCAGATTGGTGACTTCTAAAATTGCCATATAAGCCGACCTCCTAGGGCGTGTATTTTTGCTTACAGGCATATCATAGCAGGTGGATCTGTTTTTTGCCTTAGCTTTGGCTTACAGTTTCTTGCGGTAAACTTACACTTTTGTAAGATTACTCAACCTCCAGCGGGTGCTCTTCCAGAAAGATGCGCACCTGTGTGCCCTGGCCTACCGTGGAGGAAAGCTCGATTTTATGCCCTAACTGAGTGAGCACCCGCCGGGAGAGATACAGGCCAATGCCGGTGGCGCGCTTGTCCGTCCGGCCGTTGCAGCCGGTAAACCCGCATTCGAAGACCCGGGGAAGATCCTCCGGAGCGATGCCGATGCCGGTGTCTGCAATGACCAGCACAGCGGGGGACTCCATGGAGATGGTGACACTGCCACAGCGGGTATATTTCAGGGCATTGGACAGAATTTGCTCCACAACAAAGGAGAGCCATTTTTCGTCCGTCAGAACGGTGCAGTGGATCGGCTGGTAATCCAGCCGGATTTTTTTTCGGATAAACAGGGGAGCGTATTTATGCACACAGGAGCGGACGATGGCGTCCAAGTCGCTGTGGCGAAGGACGTAATCTGTGGAGTCGCTGTCCAGCCGCAAATACCCAAGCACCATGTCGACGTATTGCTCAATGCGAAATAGCTCTTCCCCGAGGGCACGGTTTTCCCGGGTATCCGTTTCCGAGAGAAGCAAACGCATTGCGGCAATCGGGGTCTTGATCTGGTGAGCCCATACGGTGAAGTAGTCCACCGTGGCGGCGTATTGCCGATCGCTGTGCTCCTGGGCGGTGTGCATGGCCTCGCTCAGGGTGCAGGCAATGTCGCACCAGTCGGCCTCCAGAAGGTCGTGGGGCTTGGGAAGGTGCGCCAGAGTGACATCAACTTCACGCTTCAGGGCAGCGAGCTGACGATGGCGACGAAGACAGGAACAGAAATCTGCAGTCAGCCAGGCCAGAAGGAGCACGCCGCAGAGGAGAGCGGCATAGCCCACCGCATAGACGGGGAGCTGATAAAGGGCGAACACAGCGGCGCAGACAGCGAGACAGACAACCGGCAGCGCCAGTTCCCACAGTCGGGAACGCAGCCACAGGAGAAACAGCTTCATTTTCCCTCCTCCAGCAGATAGCCCTGTCCTTTGCGGGTGGCGATAAAGTCGGTCAATCCAATGCGCTCCAGCTTTTTTCGAAGCCGGGCAACATTCACGGTCAAGGTGTTTTCGTCGATAAAGCAGTCGGTTTCCCACAGCCGTTCCATCAGCCGCTCCCGGCTGACAATCTGACCGGGGCGCTCCATCAGGGTGAGAAGAATGCGGTGCTCATTTCGGCTCAGCTCCAACTGTTGACCGTTGAAATCCAGCCGATTGTCGGAGGGATGCAGCTGCACCCCTCGCCATTCCAGCGCCGGAGGCTGGATGCAGAAGTCATAGGTGCGGCGGAGAAGGGCTTGTATTTTGGCAATGAGCACGCTGAGATCAAAGGGCTTTGCAATAAAATCGTCGCCCCCCATATTCATGGCCATGATAATATTCATATTGTCGGACATGGAAGAGAGAAACATCACCGGCACCTGACTTTCCTGACGGATGAGCTGGCACCAGTGGTAGCCGTCATAGAAGGGAAGGGAAATGTCCATCAGCACCAGCTGGGGATCGTATTGATGAAATTCCTCCAGCACATTATGGAAATCCTCTGCGCAGGCGGCCTCCAGTCCCCAGGTGCGAATGTGGCGGCAAACCTGCTGAGCGATGGTGTTGTCATCTTCCACGATAAAGATACGATACATAATCAATCACCTGCTCAAAATGTATCATATTTTACAGCACTTTTACAGCACAAAAAACCAAATTTACAAAAGGTTAAGCTGGATTTGATAAAATCAACAAAGTGTGGTAAAAAAATAAAAATGTTTTGTTAAATAGTTTTAGAAAAACACTTGCAAAAGTGCGCGGGAAGGGTTATAGTATAGCACAGATGATTTGCCGCTCACTGGGAGCGGAACGAGTTTGACAAATGATAGAAGGAAAGGATGAACCCGAAATGGCAGTACGTACCTTTAAGAAGGTAATGGCCGCAAACCGCGGCGAGATTGCAATTCGTATTTTCCGAGCTTGCTATGACCTGGGGCTGCATACGGTAGCCATGTATTCCAATGAGGACACCAATTCTCTGTTCCGCACAAAGGCGGACGAGGCTTACCTGATTGGCGAAAACCAAAGCCCTTTAGGCGCCTATCTGGACATCCCCGGCATTATTGACCTGGCAAAGCGCCGGGGCGTCGAGGCCATTCACCCCGGCTATGGCTTCCTGTCCGAGAATGCAGACTTTGCCCAGGCATGCTGCGATGCAGGGATTACCTTTATCGGGCCTCCCCCGGAGGTTCTGGCAAAAATGGGCGACAAGCTGGCCGCCAAGGCGACCGCTATCGCCTGCGATGTGCCGATTATTCCCGGCTGCACAGAGCCGCTGAAGGATGCGGATGAAGCGCTGGAGAAGGCCATCAGCTTTGGTTTCCCGGTTATTTTGAAGGCCGCTGCCGGCGGCGGCGGACGCGGCATGCGTCGCTGCGAGACGCCGGAGGAAGTGAAGCCTGCCTTTGAGCTGGTCAAGAGCGAGGCAAAGAAGGCTTTCGGCAACGACGATATTTTCATCGAGAAGTTCCTGGTTGAGCCTAAGCACATTGAGGTGCAGATTCTGGCGGACAACTACGGCAATGTTTATCATGTCGGTGAGCGTGACTGTTCTCTGCAGCGCCGCTATCAGAAGGTCGTTGAGTTTGCTCCTGCATGGAGCGTGCCGAAAGCCACCATTGAGGCTCTGCATGAAGATGCAGTTAAGATTGCCAAGAGCGTCGGTTATGTTTCCGCCGGCACAGTGGAGTTCCTGGTGGATCGGGACGGCAACCACTACTTCATCGAAATGAACCCCCGTATTCAGGTGGAGCACACAGTCACCGAGCAGGTCACCGGCATTGATCTGGTGCGGGCACAGATTCTGATTGCAGAAGGTTATCCCCTGTCCACGCCGGAGATCGGCCTGAGCTGCCAGGATGACGTGCATGTCAACGGCTATGCCATTCAGTGCCGCGTTACCACCGAGGACCCGACCAACAACTTCGCTCCGGATACCGGCAAAATTACCGCATATCGTTCCGGCGGCGGTTTTGGCGTCCGTCTGGACGGCGGCAATGCGGGAACGGGATCTTCCATCTCTCCTTACTACGATTCCCTGCTGGTCAAGGTCACTTCCTGGGACAACACCTTCCTGGGTGTGTGCCGCAAGGCAATGCGGGCCATCAGCGAGGTTCGCATTCGCGGCGTAAAGACCAACATTCCTTTTGTGACGAATATTCTCCATCACCCGAAGTTCCAGGCCGGTCAGTGCCATACAAAGTTCATTGATGACACACCGGAGCTGTTTGAGATTTCGGAAAGCGGCGACCGCGCCACTCGCGTGCTGAAATACATTGCCAACATTCAGGTGGCAAATCCCAACGCCGAGCGGAAGCAGTATGATGCACCCCGGTTCCCCCAGCCTACGCGGGAGACTCCCCGTGATGGCCTGAAGCAGATGCTGGACAAGGAAGGCCCGGATGCAGTCAAGCGCTGGGTGCTGGACCAGAAGAAGCTGCTGATCACCGACACCACCATGCGGGACGCCCATCAGTCCCTGCTTTCCACCCGTATGCGTACCCGGGATATGGTCAAGGGTGCCGACGGCACAGCCGATATTCTGGCGGATTGCTTCTCCCTGGAGATGTGGGGCGGCGCAACCTTCGACGTTGCCTACCGTTTCCTGCATGAAGATCCATGGGAGCGGCTGCAGATGCTGCGGGAGAAGATTCCGAACATTCCCCTGCAGATGCTGCTCCGCGGCGCAAATGCAGTTGGCTATTCCAACTACCCCGACAACCTGATCCGCGCCTTTGTTCGTGAGGCAGCTCAGAGCGGCATTGATGTTTTCCGCGTGTTCGACTCTCTGAACTGGATTCCCGGCATGGAGATCGCCATGGACGAGGTGATCAAGCAGGGCAAACTGTGCGAAGCCACCATGTGCTACACCGGAGATATTCTGGATCCGGCTCACGACCGCTATACCCTTGAGTACTATGTCAACATGGCAAAGGAACTGGAGAAGCGGGGCGCTCACCTGCTGGCCATTAAGGATATGTCCGGCCTGCTGAAGCCCTATGCGGCAAAGAAGCTGATTTCCACCCTGAAGCAGGAGGTGGGTCTGCCGATCCACCTGCACACCCACGACACCACTGCAAACCAGGTTGCCACCCTGCTGATGGCAGCGGAAGCAGGCGTCGACATTGTGGATACCGCAATTTCCTCCATGTCCTCCCTCACCAGCCAGCCCTCCATGAACGCAGTGGTTGCTGCACTGGAAGGCACAGAGCGGGACACCGGCCTGCAGCTGTCTGAGCTGCAGAAGCTCACCGACTACTGGGCAGATGTGCGCCTGCGCTACGAAAGCTTCGACCACGGACTGAAGAGCCCGGTTACCGATATTTACCGCTATGAAATCCCCGGCGGTCAGTACACCAACCTGCAGCCTCAGGTGGTTTCCCTCGGTTTGGGCAGCCGCTTCGACGAGGTCAAGGAGATGTACAAGCAGGTCAACGACATGCTCGGTGGCATTGTCAAGGTTACCCCGTCGTCTAAGATGGTGGGCGATTTGGCCATCTTCATGGTTCAGAACAACCTGACACCGGAGAACATTTGCGAAAAGGGTCGTGACCTGAGCTATCCCGACTCGGTTGTGTCCTACTTTAAGGGCATGATGGGTCAGCCTGCCTGGGGCTTCCCGGAAGAGCTGCAGAAGATCGTTCTGAAGGGCGAAAAGCCCATCACCTGCCGTCCCGGCGAGCTGCTGCCGCCAGTGGACTTCGATCAGGCGTGGAAGGAAGTTGCCCAGTTCTGCCCCAAGACCGACATGAAACAGGTAATTTCCTATTGCTTCTACCCCAAAGTGGTGAAGGAATACTGGAAGCACTCCAAGGAGTACGGCTACCTGATGCGCATGGGAAGCCATGTGTTCTTCAACGGCATGGCTCTGGGTGAGACCAACAAGATTAACATCGAAGACGGCAAGACGCTGGTCATCAAGTACCTGGGTCTTGGCGAGCTGGACGAAGAGGGCAACCGCTGCGTCGAATTTGAACTGAACGGCATGCGCCGGGAAGTTTATGTCCCCGATCCCGCTGCAGCTGCAACGGTGAAGCAGGTCACGTTGGCCGATCCGGAGGATAAGAGCCAGATTGGTTCCTCCATTCCGGGCCTGGTCAGCAAGATCAATGTCAAGGAAGGCGACATGGTGGAAGAAAACCAGGTGATCGCCGTGATCGAGGCAATGAAGATGGAAACCAGCGTTACCGCTCGCATGACCGGTAAGGTCAAGTCCATTCTGGTCAAGGAAGGCAGCATCGTGAAAGCGGGCGAGCTTCTGATGACCGTGGAGTAATTGCTCCGCTTATTACAATACCTCCTCTTACTCTTTTCATATTCTTCTTTTCCGGCACGGGTCTCCCCCCGGCCCGTGCCCACAATCCCCTTTTATTATGCTTTCCTCTTGGAGAAATTCTCCTGTCAAACTCAAACCGGAAACCGGCGTGCCCGAAAGGACACGCCGGTTTTCGGTTTTGAAGCATTTTTTTGCTTTCTCAGAATTATAACGACAAGGGATGACTTTCTGATTGAGAATAGAATAAAAATTTATCCCCTGCACCGGCAGGAGGTTTAAGGATCCGGTGCAGGGGACATCATTATGCAATCAGCAGGAGAGTTCCTGCTGGAGTTGCTGATAGGTTTCCAGGGCAGACTGATATGCCTTTGCCCGCGGGCGGAGTTGTTCCTTCAAGGTTGCCGCCTTTTTGGGGTCGGCGGCAGTATGGATCTGCCGGAGTGCCAGCTGCAGGTAGCATTCAGAGCTCTGGAGCTGCGCTTTCAGCTGCTGCGCCTGCAGGAGAAGGGCTCCGCGATGTACGGTGTGGGGAAGGCAGGACTGAAACGCTTCGGTGGCCGTCTGTCGGGGATCAGCGGCCAGAAGAAAGGTCAGGTCATCGCCATGGCGGCCTTCGGAGAGAATCTGTTCCGTGGAAACTGCTGGATTTATAGCCAGCAGAGCGGCGGCGGCATAGGGCTGTTGACCCAGGTGAGCATAGCCGTCGGAGTACATCAGCAGAGCTGCGACCGGCTGAGAATAACGGCGCAGACGAAAGTGATGCAGGCACACGTCCCGACCATAGGCCATGGAAGAGGTGATGTTTCCCATACAGGCGCTGTCGGAAGCCAGCGGAGGCAAAAACGCGGCGCAGGAGTCCAGCAGGGCAATGTTACCGTCGCCGACCTGACAGCAGAGCGTTTCCTGTTCGGTGGAAAGGACGGCGAGGAAGGTGCAGCCGTAGGCCTGTTCCGGAGGTCGGGAACCCAACCGTTCTTTTTCCCACTGAGCGAGGGGACGCAGGCCCATATGCCGGGCAACCAGGTGATCATAGCTGTCCTTGAGGGCCGCAGTCAGGGCAGAATCCGGCTGTGTGATGGCGTTTTCCGCCAGCAGAACCTGTCTGGCGGCGGCGCACATGATCCGTGCGCCGAGGCCGGAGCGGGTGTAGGGAGCGGAACCGTGTCCATCGGCCAGGGTGAAGAGAGCGGCGTGTTTGGTTTGCTCCACGAGAAACTGATCCTGGCAGGGAGCGTTGCGCTGGATGTGGGAACTGCCCCGTTCCCGGATGGCTGCACGGAGTTGAAGCATCGAAAAACTCCTTTCTCAGTTGAACAGCGCTTCCAACTCTGCACGCAGCGTATCGGCACTGGTGACGCCGTCTTCCACGTCGCTGATAATCTGATTCATCTCGGAGGCAGAGCCGGAGTCGTCCGCCATATGGGTGGCAGAGAGCACAATCGTGCTTTGGGCAATGATGGGAGTCAGATGGGGCATCAGGGAGGGACTCAGGCCGATCAGATTTTCATCGCCGACAATGGAGGCGGCATCCTTTTTGTTGGATTCATCACCGCAGTAGATGCACAGGTTTGCCGCCTGCAGGTTGAAGCGATTGTTGCCGTGAAGCCGCTGCTGTGCGGCGGCCTGTGCACCGACATTTTCGGTTGCGTCCCAGTCCGTGATAATCAGGTTGAAGGGGTAGGGATCGCCGGTGTGAATGTCCTTTCCACTGCCGCTGAAGTCTGCGTCAATGGTGCGGAGCATGGCGGCGATGTCCGTAGTGCTGCTGGCGGTGAAGAAGTCCTCCGGCAGCAGGTCGGCGACTTCCTGGGGCTCCAGGTACTCGGAATTGAACACATGGACCTCGTCGTTAAAGGTGACCAGTTTTACCTGATAGATAATGTCCTCTGCGCTGTCATTCGTCTCGGCAAGCTCCTGAAGTGTGCCGCGAATGGCCTTTTCGATGGATCGCATCTTTGACTGCATGGAGCCGCTGACGTCAATATACATGGTGACGTAGCAGACGCGCAGACCGGTGGTTTTGGGGGAAAGGGTGTGAATAATGGTAGAAGTCATGATAAATACTCCCTTCGTTTTGTCAGGTGTTGTCGGTGTTTAAGGTGGGGTAGCTGCGCTGAAATGCATCCATCAGCGCCTGGGTATCCGGACGGGGAACCTTTCCCTGCAATGCATCCTGGCGGAACAGCTGAGTGAAATAGTTCTGCAGTGGGGCAGGAAGGCTTTTCCAACGCTGCACAATGCAGGGGTCTGGTGCATTCTTTCTGCTTTTAATGGAGAAGGCTGCCTTTGTGCCATAAACGATTTTTTTGTTTTCCTCGGTGAGGGGCATGGAACGGGCGTATTTGCCGTCCAGCGGGTGAGCGCCCAGCAGCAGGCGATAGGCCAGCACGCCTAAGGCGTGGAGATCGGTCTGGACAGTAGGGGGCGTGTTATGAACAAAAATCTCCGGAGCGGTGTACAGCCCGGTTCCCCGAAGCCCCAGGTCGTGTGGCGCTTTTTCACCGACAGTGACCACATTGTCGCCGTCAATTAACCGCACGCTGACATGGTGATCCGGGCGCAGGCGATATTGCACGTTAGAGCCGGAAATGTCGCCATAGAGAAAGCCGCCTTTGTGGAGCTTATGAAGGATGGAGGCGGTCTTGTAGGCCAGTTCCGCCCGCTGTTCCGGTGTCAGGGTAGCGGCACAGGCCAAACTGCCCTGATCGGAGCGCATCAGTTTGTTGATGATGGAAGCGGCGGAATGATAGCCGGTCAGGCGGGGCATCAGATAGGCAAAGCTGCCGGAGTCGGTCTGCATGGTGTAACCCAGCGGCCAGACAATGCCGGGATCCGGAGCGGAAAACCGCGCCATTGCGGCGAGTTTTTGGTAGTATTTCTTTTTGTTGCAGGAGTAACCGCCGAAGAGGTACTTGACCACATATAAGCTGCCCTTGCTGGAGCCGTTTAAATGAGAGCTGTAAATTTCCGCCTGCCCTCCGCGGGCGATGAAGTCATCCACAATGAAGGTGGCATGTACCTGTTGATTTCCCTGACAAATGGTAAAGTTCAGCTTGTCGCCGGCATTAAAATTATTCATAGTGTTGACTCCTTTACTGTTTGATCTCTCTTCTGAGCTGATTCAGGTATCTGGTAAGTTTGGAAATACCGATGTGATTCAGGGGAGCAAGGCGGGAATGGTCACGGGGTGCGGAAGGAAGTGCGCCGGGCAGCCATTCATGGAGGTGGGTTTGCATATAATTGTCGCTGCGCAAAAAGTAATTCCAGCTGCTGCGGCCCAAGTCCCAGGTGGCGTCCAGGTGATACCAGTGTTTCTGGCGGCCATCGGTTAACTCCACCATGTTCCATGCGTGAAGCTCCTGGTCTTCCGGCGGCCCTGCCGTTCCGATGGCGATCATGGAGTTTATTCCTAATGGCTGAGTAAGCAGAAGAAACAGCTCGGCAATTCCCTCGCACACGCCGCTGGCTTGCAGCAGTGGCTGAAGATAGGAGAAACGGGTTTGATTTTCTGTGGTGTCATAGCGCAGGCTGTTGATCATCACGGCATAAATCAGTTGTACCTGCTGCGCCGGTTCCAGCGTTCTGGGAATGCTGTCGGTGAATTGCCGTATCATTTGCTGTACCGATTTGCGGCGATGGGGTGGCAGCGAGGCGGTGAAGTAAAGTATGTGATTGTTGGCGTAATGATCTCGCTCGATTTCCACCAGCTGTCGGCGGTTTTCGTTTGTCATAGGGCATCATTCCTTTGCTTCCGCGGTCTGTTTTGCTGTTGTGATTGCATTGTAGCATTACAATATCGACTTGAAAAGTGATATAAATTCTGAGTAAAATAGAAAAATAAATGGAATTAAAATAAAAAAGTGCGAATTGATTCTCATTCCTTGGAATGGGAATCAATTCGCAAAAATAAAGGGGAATTCCATGGGAAGGGAAACGATTCCAGGTGAGCAGTGCGAATAAAATGTCGTTGCCTTTCGGTGGTTCTGCGAATACAATATAATAAACTAAAAAAACCTGCTCAGAACAGAGGTTGTTGAGAGGATGAACAATATGGAATATAACGAACTTCGAAAACTGCACCTTGTTTCGGAGGAAGACCTTCGGGCGCTGGAACAGACGCGGCTGGAATTAAGACGCAGGGAAGTGGAATTAAAGCGGCGGGAGGAACTTCTGGAACAGGAAGAGCAGTTCGCACTCTTTCGCTCAAAGGCATTGAATCAATGGGAGGCCGGGCTGACCGAGCGAGAGAAGCAGGATCGGAGTCAGGCGATTGCCCATCTGGCCGAAATTCACGACGGAGCCGATGCTGTTTATAACCAGGTGAGAGATGCAGTGCAGGCAATTCGAAGCCTGGCAAAGCCGCTGGTTGAGGCACAAAACATCTGCACGGGCAGCTTTTTTGTGCCGGGAATGAAAGAACTGTGCAAAATTTCCGGCGAAATGCACCAGAGTGCAGCGAAAAATTCGAATTCGGTC
The DNA here is from genome assembly GCA_963597355.1 of bacterium. Lineage (GTDB taxonomy): Bacteria > Bacillota > Clostridia > Oscillospirales > Oscillospiraceae > UMGS1766. Next base: position 56,986 of record CAVBPR010000015.1, read on the forward strand.
CTTGCCTATTACGCCAATGTACTGGACAATGCGCTCAGTCAATTGGGCTGTACGCCGATCGTTCCGGCGTTGAACCGGCCGATCGACCCCTATCAGGCGGTGCCTCTGGACGCGGGACAGCGAGGAAACATTGTGGCCCGGGTTTGCGAAATCGGATGGAAATTTGACGACACCGTTTTGAAAAAAGCGGTGGTGACGGTGAAGGAGAACTGATTATGGGATTGTTTGACAGCATGAATTCTGCGCTGGAAGAATATCACTGGGGGCTGGACTTCGGCACCTACCGCAGTGTGATCAGCTATATTTCAGAGGGCAGTGCGCCAAAGGTCCCGAACTATCAGGATGCATGCATGGGAGGCGTTCCGAGCCTGTTTTGGCGGGATCAGGGAGGCATTGAGCATGTAGGTGACGAGGTGCAGGCAATGGACGCCATGCTGACAGACCCTGCCGGGGTTTGCAGCTCGGTTAAGACCCGGCTGGCGGAGAAGGAAATCCGCCTGCACGGCGTGCCTTACAGTCCGAGTGAAATTGCGGTGCGCATTATTCAGCGTCTGCTGTCCGTCAGCCGTCAGCTGTTGGATCAGGAGTTTATTCCCATGGACATGCAGCGGCTGGTGGTGGGTGTTCCCGTGCGGTTCAATGCGGCTCAGCGAGGCGAGATTGTGCGAATTGTGCGCCGGGCAACCGGATTGGACGAGGTAATTCCCGTGCCGGAGCCGATTCTGGCGGCGCTGTGCATCGATTATTTCCAGCTTCGCGCCGGACACCGGGAAAAACGGCCGGTGCTGGTGTATGACATGGGTGCAGGTACCTTTGATGCAGTTGTGCTGAAACGGAACGAGAAGCCTACCCCTCAGGATCCCTATCCCTATGTTGCGCTGAGTCCGGAGGGCAACCAGATTGCCGGTGACCGGATGGATCAACGGATGGAGGAGCTGATTCTGGACAAGCTGCAGCAGAGCGGCGGCATAGATATGTCCATTTTGAAGAACGAACAGCATCAGGACCGCATTCAACTGCGCACCTATTACGCCCGCAAGGCGAAAGAGACCCTGAGTCGCATTCCTGAGATGGATTTGCGGGTCAGCGGTGTGGAGTGCGGCAACGCCCAGATCCACATCACAAGAGAGGAATATGAGGCCCGGATACGGCCCGACGTTGCGGCAACGGTGGATTTGGCGGCACAGGTGGCAAAAAATGCCGGGGTTTGGGGAGATCCTTCCCTGGACGTTTTAATGGTAGGCGGATCGACCTACATTCCGCTGATTCGTGAAATGCTGCTGGAAAAATTCCATTGGCTGGAGGAGAGCGACATTCAGCAGCGTTATCCGGAAAAAGCCGTTGCCCTGGGTGCGGCATTATATGCAGCGGAGCCGGAGGCCGTGCTGCCAAAGGTGGTCTATGGCTACGCAGTGGACACCAATGTGGGCGACGAGGTGAAACTGTGCGTGTGCATCCCTCCCAATGCCAAGTTGCCGATGACCACAGAGGCGGGCTACCGCACCATCAATGACAACCAGACCTCTGTTGGATTCACAGTGTACGAAGTAGATCACGGAGAAGAAGGGGAAATATTGGATTTGAAGGACGGAAAAAAGCTCGCTTATCGTATTTCTCATAAATTCGGCCGGGAAGTGCCGATTCACACATCAGTGCAATTGAAGACCACCCTGACACCGGGCGGCTTGCTGACCATGTCCGTAGATGACAACGGAATCAGTTCCGGCACGGAGAAGGAATTTAACCTGGCCAACAGTCAGATCGAAGGGATTTGACGGGGGACGGACTATGAGTGAAGAAATCATGCAGCGGCTGGCCTGTGACCAGGAGCAGTCCACCCAGGTGGAGGATAAAAAAACAAGGGTTCAACACCAATATTGGTATGACAATGCCTATGGAACATTGATATCCGGCTTGCGGGAAGAGCGAAAGACGGAGAATAAACGGAATTCCTTCCTTGTGCTGTTTCTGGAACCGTTGACCCTGCCCCACAGCAAACCCAAAAAGGCGGAATCTTCTCCGAATCGGGAAGAAATTGCCCAGAGACAGGGGGAGTTTTTAAAGCATCAGCTGGAGTATGTGTGCGGCTATCAGGCACTGGAGGAAAACGCGCTGGATCAGCTGATTACATTGAAGTGGGATTGCATTCAGAGGGTTGCAGACTACCAGAATTACAGCGAAGGCACAATTAAGAAAACGGAAACCCACCAACGGGCGGAGCGCTTTCTCTCGTTTTTTCTCGGCGCAGTGCCGGAGCAGATTGCAGAGCTGAAGCAGCTCTATCAGCGGGAATTGGAGCTGATTTTTCACACGGTGAACGACCAGAATTTCCTGCTGGCAAAGGTGCAGGCTTGGTGCAACTGGCTTATTAAGAGGGGAGTTGAAATCCCGGGTCTGAAGCCTCAGCGGGAACGGGCAGGAGAAGTTTTGCTCTATGCGCTGCTGACCCAGGCGCTGGATGCCTATTCCAGACGGGAGGACTATCTGCTCACAGTGGAGCAGGTGCTTGGAACCGAAATTCCACCCACCGATCTGGTGGAGGAAATCACAATTCCGGCCGAACTGTTTACGGAAATGTTTGTGGCGATGTGTCAGCTGGAGCCGTTTACGGTGGAGCGGGGAAACACGCTTCTGGCGGTGCTGCAGACGCAGCCAAAGCGTAGCTGTCAGACAGAGCGGCTTCTGCTGCGTCAGGCGGTGCAGGCAGCGCTGAGAAAGGCGCAGGAGGAAGAAGACCAGGCCTGGGAAAAGCGGGATCGGGAAGCCGTGAACGCGGCAAGTGAGGAAAAAGAGCGGCTTGCATCTCTGCTGGAAAAAATCGAACAGACCTGACCGATGACAAACGGGCAGTCCCAAAGGACTGCCCGTTTGTTGGTCGTTTATTCGATTTTCAGTTTATTTTTTGCAGTAGCTGCTGGAG
>CAVBPR010000016.1:0-90428 GCA_963597355.1 bacterium
ATTTGTTGCGATTACAAGAATTTCTACCGCTGGATTTTATGCAACTGAAAAAGCAACATTATCCTATATTTTGACATTTATTGAACCTGTCCTCATGCTTGTATTGATGCTCATATTACCGCCACTTTTTAAAGGACAGATAATGATCTGGTGGAGCACTGTATTTGCAAGAATTATTTCAGCTATATTAGCGTTATTACTGACAAAATTAAATAAAGGATTTTCTAATTTTGATGGTGTATCATAATACTTGACAGGTTTTATGATATACCATCATTCCAAGACCAGCTCAAGCCAGATAAATAAAGACGACCAAAAACCCTTAGCCATGAGTTTTTACCCACAGCTAAGGGCTTCGTTTATAATATGGATTTATTTGTTGCACAACCACCTGTCAATCATTCTTTAACCCGAAAACCACTGGATTATAAGAATAATGGCTCTCATGCAACTGTTATCAATTTGTTATCAAAAGACTTCTTGAAGTGCCGCAAACCCGCATAAACACTGGATTCTTAAAGTATTTCAAATTATTCCCACTCGATTGTTGCTGGTGGCTTGGATGTAATATCATAGACAATCCGATTGATTCCAGGCACTTCGTTTACAATCCGAACCGAAATTTTATCCAGAACTTCATATGGAATACGCGCCCAATCGGCCGTCATGAAGTCATTGGTCGTAACTCCGCGAAGTGCCAGTGTGTAATCATACGTACGACCATCGCCCATGACTCCTACAGAACGACAATTGGTCAAAACAGCAAAGTATTGACTAATTTGCTTGTCCCAACCTGCCTTTGCGATTTCGTCGCGGTAAATAAAATCAGCTTCTCTGAGCGTATCGGCCTTTTCCTTGGTAACAGCGCCAATAATACGAATCGCAAGTCCTGGACCCGGGAACGGCTGACGCATAACCAGATACTCCGGCAGTCCCAGCTCGCGTCCTAACTGACGCACCTCATCCTTGAAAAGCAGATCGAGGGGCTCCAGGATTCCTTTAAAACGAGCTACAACCTCCGGCGGCAACAGTCGATTATGATGGCTCTTAATCACATCAGCATCACCTTTACCTGATTCAATCACATCTGGATAGATTGTGCCTTGCGCAAGGAAGTCCTGATTTGTTATGCCAAAGCGCTCTGCTTCATCACGGAATACATAACCAAATTCAGCACCGATAATATGGCGCTTTTCCTGAGGGTCTTCTATGCCCGCCAGCTTGGTTAAAAAACGCTCTTCTGCGTTAACGCGCACAAAGTTGACGTCCCACTTTGCAAATGCGGCTTCTACTTCATCGCCTTCATCCTTGCGCATCAGACCATGGTCAACAAAGACACAAGTCAGGCGATCGCCAATCGCTTCTGCCAAAAGCGCCGCCAGAACGGAACTGTCAACGCCACCAGACAGCGCCAGCAGCACACGACCGGTAGGTCCAATTTCCTTCTTCAGGCTTGTTACTGCATTCTTGCAGAAATCACCCATTGTCCAGTCGCCCTTCGCCTGGCACACCTCATAAAGGAAATTGCGGATCATATCTGTCCCGTGCTCCGTATGATTTACCTCCGGATGAAACTGCACTCCATAAAATCCACGTTTCACATCAGCAATTGCAACATTCGGGCATGCATTTGAATGGGCGACCAGTTCAAATCCTTCCGGCACGCGAGCCATATAGTCGCCATGGCTCATCCAGGAAATACCGTTTTCCGGCAAACCCTTAAACAAAGGTACATTGGTATTATAAAACGTTTCCGTCTTTCCGTACTCACGTGCAGAATCATCCTGTGCTTCTGTCACCTGTCCTCCAAGTGTATGTGCCATCAGCTGGCAGCCATAACAAATACCCAGCACGGGAATACCCCAGGTAAAAATTTCCGGATCAACATGAGGCGATTCTTCCAGATATACGGAATTAGGTCCGCCGGTAAAAATAATGCCAATTGGATTCTTTTTCTTAATATCGGCCAACGGAGTAGTATATGGCCACACCTCGCAATAAACATTGCATTCGCGGACGCGACGGGCAATTAATTGGTTGTACTGTCCGCCAAAATCCAGAACAATGACCAGTTGGTGAGACATGGGATGCTCCCCTTTCCTAAAATTAAAAAACGGCGAGTGCAGAATGGGGATTTCCCCACTCTGCACTGCAGGTATTATTTTGTTCCGTTACAGTATAGTATCAAATTTGGGTTACGTCAACCGGAGTCAAATCCACGCTGCGCCCAAATTCACGCACGGTCAACATGGCATGAGCAGTATCAATTGCCGTAACACAAGGAACAGAATGTTCCACTGCACAACGTCGAATCTTAAATCCATCCGTTTGTGTAGACTCATGTCGGCTCGCCGGAGTGTTAATTACAAGATCGATAGAGCCGGAGCGGATCAAATCCTCAATGTTCGGTGATCCTTCCTTGATTCGATTCACCATTTCACACTGGACGCCATGACTGCGCAGATAGTCACAAGTGCCACGAGTCGCCAGCAGCTCGATCCCCATCTCTTCCAGTCCCTTGGCAATGGCAACCATCTCGCCCTTATCCTCATCTTTTACTGTGATGATAACACGTCCGCCCTTCTTAGGCACCTTCATATTTGCTCCCTTGAATGCCTTCAGCAATGCTTGCGGGAAGGACTCTGCAATACCAAGGCATTCGCCAGTAGACTTCATCTCAGGTCCCATAGCAATATCCACATCAGTCAACTTTTCAAACGAGAAGACAGGCATTTTTACTGCATAATAGTTTGCTTCCTTATAAATACCAGTGCCGTATTCCATATCTTTCAGCTTTTCGCCCAGGATTACTCGCGTGGCAACCTCGACAATAGGAACACCGGTGACCTTAGAAATATAAGGAATCGTACGTGAAGAGCGAGGATTGACCTCGATAACATAAATTTCGTCGTTATAAAGGATATACTGTGCATTGATCAGACCGACAACGCCCAACTCACGAGCCATATTCTTAGTGTCTTCCAGAATAATCCGCTTATGCTCTTCTGAAACATGCAGGGGCGGATAAACCGAAATCGAGTCGCCGGAGTGGATACCAGCGCGCTCAACATGCTCCATAATACCAGGGATCAAAATGTCTTCGCCATCAAACACGCCGTCTACTTCCAGTTCGCGACCCATCAAATATTTATCGATCAGAATCGGATGTTCCTGGACTGTCATATTGATGATATTCATAAAATCAACAATATTGCGATCTGAGTAGGCAATTTCCATACCTTGACCACCCAGAACATAGGACGGGCGAACCAGTACAGGATAGCCGAGTTCATGGGCCGCCTTCAAAGCCTCATCGGTAGTAAATACGGTGGTGCCCTTTGCTCTCGGAATATTGCAGGTATTTAAAACCTCATCAAAGCGTTCGCGATCCTCAGCGGCATCGATGCCTTCTGCAGAAGTGCCAAGGATCTGGACGCCCATTTCTGTCAATGCCTTTGCCAGCTTAATTGCTGTCTGTCCGCCAAATTGAACCACGGCACCCCAAGGCTTTTCCAGTTCTACGACGTTCTGCACATCTTCCGGTGTCAACGGCTCGAAATAAAGCTTGTCTGCAATATCAAAATCGGTGGAAACAGTCTCTGGATTGTTATTGATGATAATGGTCTCGCAACCCATCTTCTTCAATGCCCAGACCGAATGAACCGAGCAATAGTCAAATTCAATTCCCTGTCCGATACGAATGGGTCCACTGCCAAGCACCAATACCTTGCGCATTTCTGAGTTGAGGTCAATGGCTTCATTCTCTTTGTCGTAGGTAGAATAATAGTACGGCGTCTCAGCATCAAATTCAGCTGCACAGGTGTCTACCATTTTGAAAACAGGATGGATACCATACTGTTCTCTCAGCGCTTTAATGTCCTTGGCGTATTTGTCGTCACCCTTGGAGAGGAATGCGATCAACTGATCCGTAAAACCGAATTCTTTTGCCTTTTGCAGCAGTTCTTCTGTCAGCGCGACGGCAGAGCTGATGCGCTCCTCCAAATCGATAATTGCCTGATAACGATCCAGGAACCAGATATCTACCTTCGTGATGCTGTTGATTTCCTCTTTGGAAATACCGCGGCGCAGTGCTTCTGCAATAACAAAAATGCGCTCATCATCGATATTTTTTAAACGCTCTTCGATTTCATACGTCGGTACATCAATCAATTTCGGCAAGCGAAGCGCTTTTACATTTAATTCCAAGGAGCGAATCGCCTTCATAAGAGCAGACTCAAAAGAAGTTCCAATCGCCATGACCTCGCCTGTGGCCTTCATCTGAGTACCCAAGGTTCTACTGGCCGTCGTAAACTTATCAAAAGGAAGACGCGGAATCTTCAGCACGCAATAGTCCAGTGTTGGTTCAAAGCAAGCTGTTGTCTTTCCAGTAACCGCATTCGGAATTTCATCCAGCGTATAGCCCAACGCAATCTTGGCAGCAACCTTGGCGATCGGATAACCGGTTGCCTTACTTGCCAAAGCAGACGAACGAGACACACGAGGATTAACCTCAATGACCGCATACTCATAGGAATCCGGATTCAGTGCGAACTGGCAGTTACATCCGCCCTCAATTTCCAGAGCAGAGATGATATCCAACGCCGCAGTACGAAGCATCTGATATTCCTTGTTCGCCAGCGTCTGCGTTGGAGCAACAACAATGGAGTCGCCTGTGTGGACACCGACCGGGTCAATGTTTTCCATAGAACAAATCTGGATGACATTTCCCGCGCTGTCGCGCATGACCTCAAACTCAATTTCCTTCCAACCGGAAATACAACGTTCTACCAGAATTTCGCCTACTCGAGAAGCATAGATACCACGAGCAGCAATTTCTCTCAGAGACGCTTCATCATAGGCTATGCCGCCTCCTGTGCCCCCCAATGTGTAAGCAGGACGAACAATTACGGGATAGCTAATGGAACGAGCAAAATCAACGGCATCCTCAACTGTAGTAACAACGATAGAGGTTACACAAGGTTGATGGATTGACTCCATGCAATCTTTGAAACCCTGGCGATCTTCTGCCTTATGGATGGATTCCGGACTGGTGCCCAACAGTTTAACACCATATTTCTCCAGAACGCCCTGTTCATGCAATGCCATAGCCAAGTTAAGGCCAATCTGTCCGCCCAGAGTAGGCAGCAAAGAATCCGGCCGTTCTTTTTCGATAACAGAAATAAGGCTGGCAACATTCAATGGCTCAATGTAGACATGATCTGCAATGTCCTTGTCCGTCATAATCGTTGCAGGATTTGAGTTGACTAGGACAACCTCCAGCCCCTCTTCCTTTAGTGAGCGACAAGCCTGTGTACCGGCATAGTCAAACTCTGCAGCCTGACCGATAACAATAGGACCAGAGCCAATGACCAAAACCTTCTTAATATTCGGATTCTTAGGCATTCACTCCACCTTCTTTCTTCGCTTCATCTACCATTTCCAAAAACTTGTCAAACAGATATTCCGTATCCTGCGGACCGGGACTTGCTTCCGGATGGAACTGAACCGTAAAAATGCGTTTCCCTTTATAACGCAAACCTTCACAGGTTCCGTCGTTCACATTGACATGGCTCACTTCGGCTATTGCAGGATCAACCGTGTCACTGAGCACCATATATCCGTGGTTCTGGCTGGTAATAAACACTCTTCCCGCTGCAATATCTCGAACGGGATGGTTCGCTCCGCGATGACCATAAGACAGAGGACCCGTTTTTGCTCCCGTAGCCAGAGCCATAAGCTGATGGCCGAGACAGACAGCAAAAATAGGAAGATCGGAATCATAAAGTTTTTTCACTTCAGCAATGATCTCAACATTATCCGCCGGATCGCCAGGTCCATTTGAAAGCATCACGCCATCATAGCCGCCAGACAAAATGTCTTCCGCTTTCGTGTGTGCTGGTAACAGTGTCACATCACAGCCACGGCGGTTTAAACAACCAATCATGTTTCGCTTTGCACCGATATCCAGCATGGCAATTTTATACTTTGCCTGCTCCGCCGGATACTGAACCGCTTCTTTAGTAGATACTCTCTCTACGGTTCCTTCCACACGGTAGCTCTTCATTTGCTTTATCAGTTCGTCTACATGAAAATGCTCCGCACAGGTAATCATGCCATTCATGCTTCCCTGGTTGCGGAGTATTTTTGTTAATGCACGGGTATCAATACCCTGAATACCAGTGATGTTATTTGACTTCAGATAATCGTCTAAAGTGCCTTCGTTGCGGAAATTGCTCCCCCGCTCAGATAGACTACGGACAATAAATGCCTCTGCCCAAGGACGTCCAGACTCATTGTCTTCATGGTTCACACCGTAGTTGCCAATCAGAGGATAGGACATGACAATACCCTGCCCTGCATAGGACGGATCGGTCAAAATCTCCTGATAGCCAACCATAGAGGTGTTGAATACCATCTCACAAACACGGTCATCTGTACTGCCGATGCTCTCACCTACAAAAGTACGGCCATTTTCCAGAATCAGCGTCGCTTTCATCGTGTATTCCCCGCCTTTCTCTTGCCATCGCAAAGTCCAAAAAATTTTAAAAAAAAGGAGCCTCCGCGCGCGATGCTGACCGCACCCGCGCGTGGCAACTCCCATTAGGCTTTACCTTTATTTTTATATCATAACACATCGAAAATTGCAAGGCAATTTTTAACGATTTTCACGTTTTTCGCACTTTTCCCAAATCTGATTTCAGGTTTTGCGCTACATCTATATAGTCTAACAAAACAATGTCTTTTTGACGATTTAACGCTCAGCCAGCAATTTATTTAACTCTGCCATAAACGTATCGATATCCTTAAACTGACGATAAACTGAGGCAAAGCGGACATAGGCGACCTCATCAACATCTTTCAAGTAATGCATAACCAACTCACCAATGCGGTCCGTGTTGGTCTCTCGCTCCAGTGAATTCTGCAATTCCTGTTCAATTGTATCTGCAATCCGCACTAACTGCTCCATTGCAACAGGTCTTTTTTCGCAGGCACGAATCATTCCACGAAGGACCTTATCTTTGTCAAAGCTTTGGCGGGAACCATCTTTTTTTATGACCACCAAAGGCAATGACTCTACGGTTTCATATGTGGTAAACCGTTTTCCGCAAGAAAGACATTCGCGCCGCCGACGGATACTGGCTCCCTCATCGGCTGGACGGGAATCTACAACCTTGCTCTCTAAATTTGCACAAAATGGGCACTTCATATCGACACCCGCTCCTCATCTGGCAGCAAAAGCTGTCTATTTTAGCTGAAAACAAAGGCATTTTATCATTTCTGAAGCACACTGTCAATTGCAATCCAGGCGGATATAACCCATGTCTGTATCCTAATAACACATGATGCGATGCCAGTCAGCAGAAATATTTTATCCAATTAGTCATAATCAACAAAAAACACGCTTCATTTTTGTTGATTGATTTTGATTGATTATGATTGACTTTGATTATTTTTAGATTATAATCAAAGCATAAGTCACAAGCGTGATCACCAGCGAGCGCACAAGGAGAGCGATTATGTTATTAGAGCAGCGTTTTGCAGTTATTCTTCAAGAACTGCAGGAACATCAAATTGCAAGTGTTGCTAAATTATGCGAGTTAACCGGCGCATCAGAAGCCACCACACGTCGTGATCTAAATGTGTTGGCGGAGCAGGGTTTACTAAACAAGGTGCATGGCGGAGCAACATTGATTGACAGTGAATTTCTTGGTATGGAGCAGGATGTTCGCACCAAGGCGCAGCTTTATCAATCTGAGAAAGAAAGAATTGCAATTTATGCCAGTCAGTTTATTCGGGATGATGACGTTGTTTTTATTGACTCGGGTACAACCACAGTTCGAATGTTGCCCCACCTTAAAGGCTCAAATGCAACCTTTGTAACAAATAGCGTTGATATTATGGATCAATTGGCATCTCTCGACTTGCGTGGCTATTGTGTCGGCGGATTGCTGCGGCCGGAAACACGCGCCATGGTTGGATCCATGACGCTGGATATGTTGGGACAATTTAATTTCACGAAAGCATTTCTCGGAACCAACGGTGTCACAATTCGACAGGGATTCAGCACTCCGGATCGGGAAGAAGCTGCTGTGAAACACAAAGCCGCAGAACAGGCTTATCTGGTCTACGTCCTTGCTGATGCAAGTAAATTTCAAATGGTGACTGCTGTTTCTTTTCTCCCTTTGGAAAAAGCAGTTATTATTACAGATCATCTGCCCGATCAAACTTACCTGGAACATACAATTGTAAAGGAAGTGTAATTATGGTTTATACTATCACATTTAATCCCGCCCTTGATTATGTGATGTGGGTAGATCACTTGAATCTAGGCGAAACAAACCGAACCAAAAGCGAAGCCCTTCAATTCGGAGGAAAAGGAATAAACGTATCCAATGTTCTCCATTCGTTAAACGTTGACACTACAGCGTTAGGTTTTGTCGCCGGTTTTACCGGAAAAGAATTAACCCGTGGATTGAATGAACTGGGCATACAAACCGATTTCATTGAATTGCAGACAGGCTGCACTCGCATCAATGTAAAAATCAAAGGGAATATCGAAACGGAAATCAACGCACAGGGTCCGGTTGTTGATCCCTATGCATTGACAAATCTAATGAATAAGCTGGACACACTGAAGGAAGGCGATGTTTTAGTAATTTCCGGTTCTATTCCATCCTCCATGCCCAGCGACAGCTATGAAAAATTACTTTGCCGAATGAAGGGAAAAGGTGTCCTAACTGTAGTTGATGCAACAAAGGATTTGCTTTGCAACGTACTCCCCTATCATCCCTTCCTTATCAAACCAAATCATAATGAGTTAGGAGAAATTTTCGGCCGAACCCTCAAAACCGACACAGAAATTCTGCTTTGTGCCCGCGAGCTTCAACAGCAGGGCGCAAGAAACGTGTTAGTTTCCATGGCAGGAAACGGATCTATGCTGGTAGATGAACGCGGATCTGCTCACCGGCTCGGTGTTCCCAAAGGCACCGTCCGCAACTCGGTAGGTGCGGGCGATTCCATGGTAGCCGGCTTTATTGCCGGGTGGTTGGAAAAACAAGATTTCGAATATGCCCATAAACTGGGTGCTGCAGCCGGCAGCGCCACCGCCTTCTCTGATACCCTGGCGACAAGTGAGGAAATTTATGCGCTTCTGGCGCAATTTTGAGAAAGGAAGATCGAGTTATGCGCATCACAGATCTGCTTGACGCGTCCAAAATTCAACTTCGCACCCACGCCGCAAACAAGGAAGAGGTTATTGACCTGCTGGTTGCATTGCAGGCCAAAAGCGGACATCTCACTGACACAGCATCCTATAAACAGGCGATATTGGCTCGGGAAAGCCAGACAAGCACGGCGATTGAAGCTGGCATTGCCGTTCCGCATGCAAAAAGTGATTGTGTAACCGCTCCCAGTCTGGCCGCATGTACTCTAACCGACGGTGTGGATTATGGCGCCATGGATGGTCAGCCCTCTGATTTATTTTTCATGATCGCTGCACCAATGGACGGAGATCTCCATTTAGAAATTTTATCCCACCTGATGGTACTGTTGATGAATCCGGAATTTCTAAAGGAACTGCGGAATGCAGTCGATGCCAAAGACTTTCTTGCGATCATCGATCGGTATGAAACAGAAAAGTTTGGTGCACCGGAGGAATCCGCCCCAGCAACACCAGATCCCGCTGTAGAAGCTGTAGAAACAAATTCAACTCCTCGCATTTTGGCGATCACTGCCTGTCCTACCGGAATCGCTCATACCTACATGGCGGCAGAAGCACTGGAAAAGAAAAGTCTTGAAATCGGAATTCCGGTTAAAGTGGAAACGCAAGGCTCTGGCGGTGCAAAAAACATTCTTACCGCAGCAGAAATTGCAAATTGCGATGGAATTATTATTGCTGCAGACAAAGAAGTGGATCTGTCTCGTTTTGACGGAAAACCCGTTCTACGCGTTCCCGTAGCTGACGGAATTCATCGCCCGGAGGAATTGATTCGCACTGCTCCCGACGCCCCGATTTATCACCACAGTGGAGAAGTTGCTGCCTCAGAAAGTCACGAAAGCTTTGGCAGAAACCTGTATAAGCAGTTGATGAATGGTGTAAGCCACATGCTTCCTTTTGTGATTGGTGGCGGAATTTTAATTGCTCTGGCCTTCTTGTTGGATGACGCCTCCATTGACTATGCTAACTTCGGCACAAATACTCCCGTTGCGGCATGGTTCAAGGCAATCGGAAATTCTGCATTCAACTTTATGCTTCCTGTCCTGGCTGGCTTTATCGCAATGGCAATTGCCGATCGACCGGGACTTATGGTTGGTTTTGTCGGCGGCGCATTAGCCGTCTCCGGGTCTACTTTTGCCAGTCCAGCAGGCAGTGCAGTTTCTGCCGGTTTCCTCGGTGCACTGATTGCAGGCTTTGCCGCCGGATATCTTATGCTCGGAATGCGCAAATTGTGCGATCGTCTTCCCAAGGTTTTAGAAGGCCTCAAACCTATTTTAATCTACCCCGTAGTTGGCTTACTAATTATTGGCCTGTTTATGTGCTTTATCAATCCCTTTGTCGGTATGTTGAATAACGCACTTTATTCCGGACTGGAGGCTATGGGTGCCGGAAGCAAAATCCTGCTCGGTATTGTATTGGCTGCTATGATGGCAATTGATATGGGCGGTCCCTTTAATAAAGCGGCATACGTGTTTGGTACTTCTACCCTTGCCACCGTTGCCGCAGGTCAAGGTTCTGACATTATGGCGGCAGTTATGATCGGTGGCATGGTACCGCCTCTGGCAATCGCTCTGGCAACCACTTTCTTCAAAAATCGCTTCACACCCGAAGAACGAAAGTCCGGCGTAGTGAACTATGTCATGGGATTATGTTTCATTACAGAAGGCGCAATTCCCTTTGCCGCAGCGGATCCCCTGCACGTCTTACCCGCATGCATCGTAGGTTCCGGTCTGGCTGGTGCGCTGTCCATGGCCTTTGGTTGTGCACTTCCCGCGCCTCATGGCGGAGTGTTTGTATTCCCCGTTATGACAAATGTTGTCGGTTATTTCATCGCCCTTGCAGCAGGCAGTTTAGTTGGTATGCTGTTGCTTGGCGTGCTGAAGAAGAAGCAAGCATAATATAAATTACAAAAACTTAATTTGGAGGTATTATTATGGTATCCGCAAAAGTCACTTTAAAAAATCCCCAGGGCATGCATATGCGCCCCGCTCAGTTATTCGTCAACACTGTTGCCCCCTTCCATTGCGATGTAACAATCCTGTTCAACGGAAGTGCAATCAACGCCTGCAGCATTATGAACCTTATGGCCGCCTGTATCAAATGCGGTTCTGAGATTGAAATTCAATGCTCCGGCGACCAGGAGCAAGCTTGCCTGGACGCTGCCGTTGCGTTGATTGAAGCTGGTCTCGGCGAGTAAATTTATTACAAACCTGATAGGAGGAAAGCGGTTATGGAACTGCATGGTATCGCTGCTTCTCGCGGCATCGGCATTGGAAACGCCGTTTGCATTCGAGAGCAGAGCCTTGATTACAGCGGCGTCGGTTATGCCGGTAAAGATGCAGAAAAACAACGCTTGCAAAGCGCGATCGAGCAGTTTAACGAAACAACTCAAGCGCTGGCAGAACGCATTCGTGCTGAAGTTGGTGAACACGAGGCAGAGATTTTGTCCGGTCAAATCACCATGTTAGCTGACCCTTTTCTACGTAGCCAGATGGAAGATGCCATCGATGCCGGAAATTGTGCTGAAGCCGCATCAGATCAGGTATGCACGATGTATGCCGATATGTTTGCCGGTGTAGAAGACGAAATGATGCGGCAGCGCGCCGCAGATGTGAGGGATATTCGCACTCGGTTGCTGTCTATATTACTTGGTGTGAAACGCGTCGACGTCAGTACACTCCCTCATGGGAGTGTACTGTGCACAAAGGAATTGACCGCATCGATGACAGTCGGTCTTTGCAAAGAATCTGTCAGTGCAATTCTCACAGAAGTAGGCGGCACCACCAGTCATTCTGCCATTTTAGCCAGAGCGATGGGTATTCCGGCAGTATTGAGCGTTCCCAAACTGCTGGATCTGGTTCAGGATGGAGTCTGCATTATTGCAGACGGAACCAATGGACAAGTCTTTTTAAATCCGGATGAGCGTACCCGCAGCGAATATTTGAAGCTTCAACAGCAGGAAGCCAAACGTCATGCGCTGTTACACACCTATCTCAACCAGCCAACTGTCGATGCGGATGGGAAACAATATCATCTCTTCGCAAACATTGGTTCGCCCGCCGAAGCTAAGCTTGCAGCAGACAATGGCGCGGAAGGTATCGGCTTGTTCCGCACAGAGTTTCTCTATATGGACCGTCAGAATGCGCCCACCGAAAACGAACAGGTTGAAGCCTATCAGGCCGTTTCTGACTGCATGGCCGGCAAAGAAGTGATTATACGCACCCTGGATGTAGGCGGCGATAAAGCGATTGACTATCTCGGGATGGCCAAAGAAGAAAATCCATTCCTCGGTCATCGCGCGATTCGCTATTGCCTAGATCGTCCTGATTTCTATAAAGTCCAACTGCGCGCACTGCTTCGCGCCGGTGCAAAACATCATAACATTAAAATTATGCTGCCGCTGGTAACGGAGCTGGAGGAAATTCGACAGGCACGCAGTCTGCTGGAACAATGCAAGCAGGAATTAAAGCACGAGGGGCTTGACTTTGACGCCAACATTTCTCTTGGTATCATGGTAGAAACCCCTGCGGCTGCATGGACTGCAGATCTGCTGGCACGTGAATGCGATTTCTTTTCCATTGGAACGAATGACCTAACCCAGTATACCATGGCAGTTGATCGAGGAAACGCTCAGGTCGCATCGCTCTACACAACCTATCACCCCGCTGTCCTTCGCTCCATTCACAGCGTAATTGCTGCTGCAAAATCCGCAAATATCCCCGTCGGAATGTGCGGCGAAGCTGCAGCCGATCCTCTACTGATTCCCCTGCTCATGCAATGGGGACTGGATGAATTTTCAGTAAGCTCTGCATCCCTGCTGCCTACACGAGCTCAGATCAGTCTGTGGAACAGTCGAGAGACTTTGCGTGTTGAGGAGGAAACCATGAAGTTGTCCACAGCATCCGGCATCCTCGGTTACCTCTCCGCAAATCAAAAAAATATATAAATAAACACAGTTAAGTCCCACAAACGGATGTCAATCTGTTTGTGGGACTGCCGTTTTTTGATTTATAGTTCTGACTATCCTTCCTCCATACGGTCAGAAAAGCATTGTCGCAAACACCCATCCATCCGGCGAAAAAGCCAGCCTTCCGGCTGGCCTTTTCGGCAGTTTTTCTGAAGAGACAGAGGATGTAACAGGGGGGATTAATACAGGCAAATTGCCATGATCAAAGCAACGATGGTGTAAATGGAGGGAATCAAAATCTGCACGACGCAAATATTTTTGTACACCTCTCTGTGGGTAAGACCCATAACCTGCATGGTAACGTTAAGGGAACCGTTGTGCGGCATGGAGTCGAATGTCGTTGCAGTCGCCAAAGTGAGGCGGTGCAGGGCATTGGGATCCACGCCCATGCCGAGGAAGGTTTGACCCAAGGTTGCTGCGAAGGTAGACACGCCACCGATTGCATCTGCGCAAAGAGCACAAATAGCGGCAACAGCAATAACAACCGTGACATACGGATTGGCATTGATCGACAGGAGCTTCTCAACCATGGCGCTATATGCGGATGTGCTGGTCACAACGCCTGCGAATCCAACAATAATTGCTGTGTTCGCCAAAGGCACCATAGCGTTCATCATGCCCTTTGTTACGGGATCAAACTTGCCTTTTTCATGAATGCGATTCCAGTTGGTCACGTAGAGGAACGCAGTGCCTACAAGCAAAGCCAGAATAACCGCCTGGGTAGAACGCCATTTCAAACCAAGCTGCAGAATCATCGTCAGCACAAACACAATGAAGATCGGCAAAACCGCCATAAAGAACTTCGGCATATCATCGTCACTCCGAGCTGCCGTTGGAATCTCTGTTGGAGACGGAGTGTAGCCAATACCATTCTTACGATAGGTACGAATCATAAACTCAATATAGACCACGACCAGAACCAAACCAATGATAAAGCAAGTAATACCCATGCCAGCGCCTGCATATAGCGTAGTTCCATAAGAATTGCTGGCAATGACGTTGGCTGTGTTTGTTGCGCCGGGAATCAAATAACCAACCAGGGAATAAGTGCCAGCCATGATCACCGCACCAATTTGACGGGGAAGATCCGCGGCTTTTAACACGGAGAACGCAAGCGGGGCAATAATGAACGGGAAGGCAGATACGCCGCCCAATGCCAGCAACATAACGGCGCCCATAATAGCATAAGGAGCAAAACGAGCACCAAATCGACTGATAAGATATTTACCGATAATCTCACTGGCTCCAGTTGCCGTCATTGCTGCGGCAAACATGCCGCCAAACACAAACGGCAGGAACATTCCGGCTACATAGTTTCCGGTTGACGTCATAAAAGACCCCAGCAGAGTTGCAAACAGTCCATCCTCCGTCGTTGCCGCCACAATAGCCGCGCAGAGGATCGAACAGGGAATAACGCCAATGCCCTTGTAGCAGAGGATGAAGAAGAGGATCAGCGCCACAAAGATAGCGATTGCGGAAATGACTACGCTTGACATAGTTTCTCACCTTTTCTCTTTCATTTGTTTTGTATCGTACTTAAATATTATTGCCGACAGCATAAGCAGCTCGCATTGCGGTCTGCACGCAGCCCACTTGATTGCAGTCTCCAATAACATGCGTCCGGACAGTTCCGTCCATAAAGGCCATTGCCTCGTCATGTTTGGACTTCATTCCTGCAGCCAACACAACAGTTTGCGCCGGAATATGCTGTTCTGCTCCGTCCGCATCCATGTAGGTTACCCCATCATCGCTAATGCATGTAACCTTCGCATTAAGCTCGTAGGAAAAGCCGGGCTGTTGGTTAAACGCCTTTTCGAAAATAGACCGGAAGTGAACCGGTACACTCTCCGGGCTTAAAATCGGTCCCATTTCCAACAGCTTCACCTCATGACCATGCTTCGCAAGATGAAGTCCCATCTCCACGCCAATTTCACCGCCACCAACGACAACTATTTTATGCCCCATATTCACCTCCTCTTTCACTGTTTCAATGGCGGGAATGACATTTGATCCATGAATGCCTGGAATGTTTGGATAGGCCGGCTCAGCTCCAATTGCAACAATTACTTCGTCATAGTTTTCTGTTTTCAACAATTCCGGAGTTGCCGTGGTATTCAGCCTTACTGTAACATTCGACTTTGCAATTTGAGCCGCCATATAGTCAGCAAACTTTACCAGCGTCCACTTTATATCGACCCCGCGGGTAGTATTGATTAAACCACCTAAACGATCGGTCTTCTCATAAAGGGTTACACTGTGACCTCGGCGGGATGCCAGAAGCGCCGCCTCCATACCTGCCGGACCACCACCAACAACCGCCAGTTTTTTCTTTCGTTCCGGTGCTCTTACCAGGCGTTCTACCTTATGTTCCAGTCCCCACTCCGGATTAACGGAACACACAGTATTCCAGTTTCCCGGACCCGCCACATGGCATTTATTGCACCGCAGGCAGGGAACGACATCTTCGTTTCGCCCTTCATACGCTTTGTTGCCCCACTGTGGATCCGCAATATACGCACGTGCAGCGCCAATAAAATCTGCCTGTCCGCTCTCGATAATCGCTTCACAATGATCAAGATCCTGACAACCACCAACAATATCGACGAAAACATCGCTGATTCCCGCATCGCTGAGCCCACGCCTAATTTTCGCCGCCGCTTCCAGGTTGGGAATCTCCCGCAAATCCAGATAGGTTGGCTGTGACGGATCAATGGATCCACCACGGATCTGCAAAATATCCACTTTTCCGGAACAGAGTTTTGCCAACTCGATCTGATCTTCGACAGTTGCTCCGCCTTCAAACAGGTCATCTTCCCGTCCAGAAATTGATATTTCTACTAAAAACTTTTTGCCGCAGGCTTTCTTAATTGCCTCACAGATCATAAGTGGAAAACGAGCCCGATTAGCAATGGAACCACCAAATTCATCCGTTCGCTTGTTGGAGAGCGGTGAAAGGAATCGTCCCGGGAACATGAGCCGGTAAGCCATATGCATAAAGCATCCATCAAACCCCAAACTTTGGGCAAGTTTTGCTTCTTCTGCATATTTTTCCACCATCTGATAAAGCAGTTCTTTCGGCGCAGCCTTTCCCATTTCCGCCTTTGACCCATCACCGGCAACATATTCGCTCAGCACACCATCCGATGCGTCATAACCTTTGACAATGTTCATATCTGGGAGAACCAGATAGAATGCCTTGGCTCCATAATAATGCACCATATCTGCGCATTGGGCAAACATGTGCTGATGCTGACCAACTGTAATATCTAATGTAAGAGAATGGGGATCGTTTGTTTTTACCGGATTGTTCCCCTTAACGGTGACAACGGCTGCACCGGCTTTTGCTTTGTTTGCGTAGTGGCTGATCAGCGCCTCTGTAGGCCATTTTTCTGTAGCCTGGATGAAATGGGGGTTCGATGCAGTACAAATCAAACGATTACGAAGCATCACACCATTGATCTCAATTGGTGAAAGCAAATGTTTATATTTTAGAGACATTTTTGATCACTCCTCCTTATCGATCAATAATCTACGTAAGCTGGCTTATCGCCTGGATACGCTTCGCATAAAGCTTCCCACTCTTTTGGCAGCTCTGCTTTCTTGCAAACAGGGCCTCCATGATCGCCACCGCCGAGATAGCACATTCCCCAATCCCGACCGGCTACCATGACAAACATATGCTCTGTATTCCAAAATAGTGGTGCGGAGTGAACCAGGCCAGGAGCAGGAAATACCAAACCTTTTCGCGGATGGTTGTTTCCTATCGCCGCACGCGGAATTTCACTGGAAGGTCGCCGGTTGTACTCCTTTACATAGTTTAAGATATCCTGCTTGCTCCACCCCGCTGCTGCAAACTGCTGTGCAGCTTCTGGCGGAAGCGTAATCATTGCACCTACATCGAACCCTCCATGCCACAGAGCACACAGCCGCTCCATTGTTGAGCTGATATTAAATGTTGGAAGTTGATGGTGTTCGCTTGGCCAGAACAGTGTCACAGCATTCTCCCCGTCTGCCAGTCCTAAATCAGCAGGCAGCGAGTTCCATTCCTCTGGCAAATTTTCCTCGTCTTCAGCAATGCAAAGGCCAAAACGACAATCGCTGCCCGGCCCACTCATATCCTCAATCTGGCTTCTCACTCCGGAAATATTCATGACCATATAAGCCATCGCACGAGCAATGCAAGCTTGTGGTCTGGTATAGGCAGACAGGAAATTGCGTCCGGCATTGATTCCGATGTCATTGCGAATCGGGCCGCTTATCACAATCGTTGGCAGCCATCCGGCATTGGAACACGTCCATCCCTCCAGCTTGATTACATCATGATCGCCCATTCCCTCGACAATCGCAATCAGGATCGGCATCATAGTGGGTGTGCAACCTGCCATAACACCGTTAATTGCAATTTTTTCAACCGTTGCCTTTCCATTCATTGGAGCCAATGTGGCAACCACATGGTCCCGCGGCAAGTCAGTGCCACGACACATCTCCGCCACTGCTTCTTCTGTAGGCGGCACAATTGGAGTTCCGTTTGTCCACCCGTTTAAATAGAACAGGTTGTTCAATTCATCCAACGTTCCGGTAAAAGTTTTGGCCGCATAATTCTCTATAAACGATGGATGCAGTTCCTCTTCCGTTAAAGGCGCTGTCAAAGCACTTATCATCCGGGGCAGCATTGCTGAAATTACATCGCGATAAACCTGGATGGTCCACTCCTTGCAGTCCACACCATTGGGTACAAATCCCGGTCCATCATAGGTAACAATACGCAAACCAGGATAACTGCGTGCTGACGCACCCTTTTGGGCTGAACTTTTGTACTGATATTTGCTCAGCAAACATGCAGGTTTACCTAACCGTTCAATTTGCGCGAAAATATAACCCATGTAGAGCGCGCAGGAACCCATATCCGCACCTACACCAATAACACAATCAACACCAGACAGCCATTTCTTAAAGATTGGGAAATTTTCGTGGTCCTGGTCGATCTCCTGCGTATCAACAATGTATGTAAAATGTGAAAACTTCGCAGTGGGAATTTGTTCGGCCAACTGACGTTCTACTTCCTGCATAAAAAAAGGATGATATTCCTTAAAAGATGCGTAAAGTCCAATTGTTTTTCCTTCCAGTGAATCCAGCCTTGGATTAATGGGTCGCTTATCCAGATGATCCGTTGCTGCCCATGGAGACAATACGGTATATTTTTCTGCCACAATCAATTCCTCCATTCTTTCCATTCTTTCCATTCTGCTCGTGCTGACAATGCAACTCATCGCCTTGTGTACCTGCATTGTATCTGATCGAATTCATTTCCGTCCAATGCAGGAAAGCAAAGATTATGATAGTCAAAAACTATTAAAACGAAATTTTTGCATTGGATTCAAGAGGGTCTTTCAAATTCAGCTTAATGCATCGGAATGTTGAGCTTATTTCTGCATGAATTCCTGCACGAGCACTTATTTTATCGCTAAATTTACCATTAATGATTTTTTTGGTATGTATGCATACCATAAAATTAATTTGACACTGTTATCTATGCATTTTGTCAAATCACCGATTATGCTGAGGCCACAATATTGGGATTTTGTTTTCATCCAACTCGAGCAGAATGCAAACAAATTAGAAAAAAAGTTAAAGTCTTTACATTTTCTCCGTTTTGTTATAAAATAGATCTCGATAGATGTTGCTGTAGCGGCAACACAGGAGGTGTCCTTGATGTCTGACTATACCCGTCGGTTTGATTTGCCCACTGATGACTCTTTGGATATGCGTGAAATTCTTTCACAGGTCTATACTTCTTTGCAGCAAAAGGGTTACAATCCGATTAACCAAATCGTTGGATATATCCTTTCGGAAGATCCCACTTATATCACCAATTTCAATAACGCTCGCACACTGATTCGTCGACTGGATCGAGACGAGCTGTTACAGGAACTGGTCCGTTATTATCTGGACGTCTGATCGAATCATGTCAAGCATAGGGTCGTCCCGCCAAGCGGACGGCCCTGTTTTCTTCTTTTTCACCTTTAAGCAAAGAGAATTACGCTTTATATCATGTATTTTACACCCCATGGTTACACAACATCTCAACAAGTTGACAAGCAAGAAACAATCTGTTACAATTAGTTACAACTTCAGGAGGTACTTTCATGGCACAGTCCAAATCTAAGACTCTAACTTACAAGGGACATCCCCTTCGCCGCAAAGACAATCTGATTTACTACGGAAGCATGGCGGATCCTTATATCATCATGCTCCAGATTTTATCCACCGAGAAGGTCAAAGGCCTGGATGTAGCCAACAAGGTTGCAATCCAGCTCCAACTCACCGATCCTGATCTTAAGAGTCGGGATCGTGTTGTCCGTAAAAGTGAGAAAACCAGCCTATACGCTGCAATGGATTTGGGTGATGTATGGCTGAAACGGGCACTCTCCTCCAAGTAAGCTTAGTTGGAGTTCCTTGACCTTCGCAGAACTAAAACGGAGGTTATTCATGCAACCAATCCCACCAAGATGGAAGCGTACCGCTTCTTTGCTGCTCACATCTTCTGCGTTAATCGCTGCACTTACTCTTTCCGCAAGTGCAGTAAGCGACGGAAGTGTTGCCAGCGATTCTGCGCAGCTGGTTGAAAATCCAGTTGACACAGCTGGAATCCTCACCACCTTAGTAAAGGGCGATACGCTTACAATTTTGGATGCTCTGGATGAGAACTACTATCAGGTAGCCTATACCACAAACGAAGGAGATAATCTGGTCGGCTATATAGATTCCGACAATGTCCTTATTGGTTCTCAATTTTTTCGCACCGCAACTGTAATTGACGATTACGTTCGTTTGCGTACATCTCCAAGTAGCGAATCCGATGTTATCGAACAACTATCCAGCGGTACGACGGTAACATTGCTGGAAAGTACAAGCACCGGCGACTCGGAGTGGTATCAGGTAGCCTATGACGGGACGATTGGTTACCTTGCCGCTGATCTTCTGTCTCTTGACAAGATAGCAAGCAATATTTCTGTCTCAGTCTCAACTTCTTTGCGAACTGCTCCCAGCAAAACAGCGGGTTATCTGCGTCTGATCACGCCAAGTGACACATTCGATATTCTCGCTGTTGAAGATGGCTGGTATGTTATCGAGTGCGGTGGTGAGATCGGGTATATCGAAACATCTCGTGTTTCTGTCGGAGATGTATATGCCACACAAAAATTTGGCATTGTCACCTCTGATGGTGATCTGTCTGTTATGGATTCAACTGCCGTCGATGCGTCCATATTAACAACGCTGCCGGCTGGAACTGTCTGCAGCTATGAATCTACCGATATCGCCGGGTGGTATAAAGTTACATTTAATAACCAGACCGGTTATGTGGACGCTCAATATATTTCAGAGACAGAATACGCGCCCGCCTTTTATGCGCAGATCATCACTGATACAGCAACCGTTTTGTCCGGAGCTGGAAGCATTTTCACGCAGGTCGATGAGTTGTCCGGAGGCACTCTTGTAGAAGTAAACGGCATCCAAAATGGCTGGTATCAGATTTCGCTGGATGATCAGACTTGTTTTATTCGCCCTACTGATGCAACAATTACTTCAAGTTCTGGTTATGAAGATCCAAATTATCCGGCCGCCGAGGTCGAACGTTCTGCCGGATCATCTGTTGTAGACTATGCTTCGCAGTTTTTGGGCAACCCTTATGTTTGGGGCGGCACGAGCCTTACAAATGGTGCAGATTGTTCCGGATTTGTGTTGTCTGTATACGCAAACTTCGGTTATAGTCTGCCCCACTCCTCCACTGCAATGCGCGGTTGCGGTTATGCGGTAAGCTATGACGATATGCAGCTTGGAGATATTGTTTGCTACGACCACCATGTCGGTATTTATGCCGGAAACGGTTTGATTATCAATGCGTTGAACTCCAACAGCGGCATCACCTATACAAATGTGAATTACAAAGAAATCCTTGCAATTCGCAGAATTTTTTAAGTTTATGCAATTGATGTCTTGATCTTCTTAAACTTAAAGACAACGAAATACGTCAAAAAAGGCACACACTGATAAAATCAGTGTGTGCCTTTTTCTGTTGAAAGTTTTTTGCACCCAGAATCCAAATCCGGTGTTAGAATGCGTGACCAATATCCTTACGAAAATGCATATTCTCGAAATGAATAGGAGCAGCTGCGGCATAAGCATTTTGAATTGCATCATCCAGCGTATCTCCAAGAGCAGTAACTCCAAGGACGCGACCGCCATTGGTAACAATCTTCCCGTCTTTTTCTGCTGTTCCTGCGTGGAAAACAAAAGCGCTTGCAGGTACATCATCTAACCCGGTAATTTCTTTTCCCTTTTCATATTCCAACGGATAGCCCCCGGATGCCAAAACCAAACAGCAGGAAGCCTGAGGCTTCCACTGGATATCCAGCTGATCCAGCGTTCCGTCAATGCATGCATCGAAAACATCTAACAAATCCGTGTCGAGCCGCATCAACAGGGCCTGGCACTCCGGATCGCCAAAACGAGCATTGTATTCCACTACTTTAGGTCCATCCGGTGTCAGCATTAAGCCAAAATAAATTACGCCATGGAACGGACGGCCTTCTGCACGCAACGCATCCATAGTAGGCTGAAAAATTTTCTCCACGCACTGTTGTTCAATTTCAGCCGTGTAATATGCAGTCGGAGAAATAGCACCCATTCCTCCTGTATTCGGGCCGAGATTTCCGTCAAATGCACGCTTGTGATCCTGAGATGATGGCATTGGCGAAATATGCTCGCCATCGGCAAAGCAAAGTACGGTCACCTCAGGGCCTGTCATGCATTCCTCAATGACAACAGTAGAGCCAGATGCACCGAATTTTTGATCTTCCATCATAGCGCGGACTGCGTCTACTGCTTCTTCTTCTGTGCTGGCAACCGTTACTCCCTTTCCAAGAGCCAAACCGTCTGCCTTTACAACAATTGGCGCTCCTTCTGCATGAATATAGGAAATTGCTTTCTCCATGTCTGTGAAGGTAGCATACTTGGCGGTCGGGATGTTATATTTTTTCATTAATTCCTTGGAAAATGCCTTGCTGGCTTCAATGATTGCGGCATTTTTATGCGGACCAAAAGCACGGATACCAGCCTGCTCCATTGCATCCACCATGCCCAAAGCCAGCGGATCATCTGGAGCTACTACAACCAGATCAACCTTTTGATCCCTTGCCCACGCAACCATTCCGCTTACATCTGTCGCAGCAATCGAAACACATGTTGCCTGTTGCGCAATCCCCGCATTACCGGGTGCGCAAAAAATTTCGGTCACCCGGGGACTGTTCGAAAGCGCCCAAACAATAGCATGTTCACGCCCACCAGAGCCAACGACTAAAACCTTCATCATTGTTCCTCCTAATTTATCTAATCAATGATGGAATAAACGCATTCCAGTAAACGCCATAATCATGTCGTGGTTATTTGCTGCTTCTATAACGTTGTCATCACGGATAGAACCGCCCGGTTCTGCGATATACTTAACGCCAGACTTATAGGCACGCTCAATATTATCGCCAAAGGGGAAGAATGCGTCCGAACCCAGCGCAACATCTGTCATCGTAGCAATCCAGGCTTTGCGTTCCTCTGCAGTAAGCATGTCCGGCTTCTCTGTAAACATCTCCTGCCAAACACCATCCGCCAAAACATCCTCATACTCATCGGAAATATAAACATCAATTGCGTTGTCACGGGCAGGACGGCGGATATCCTCCTTAAAAGGCAATGCCAACACCTTTGGATGCTGCCGGAGCATCCAGTTGTCCGCCTTGCTGCCAGCCAAACGGACGCAGTGCACACGAGACTGTTGTCCCGCACCGACACCGATGGTCTGACCATTTTTTACATAGCAAACGGAATTAGACTGTGTATACTTCAATGTAATCAGGGAAATAATCAGATCTATCTTCGCCGAGTCCGGTAAAGTCTTATTCTCTGTCACAATATTCTCCAGTAGACTATCTTCGATTTTGAAGAAGTTATGTCCCTGTTCAAAGACAACGCCGAAAATTTCTCTGCGCTCTTGGGCCTTTGGCACATAATTTTCGTCAATCTGGATAATATTGTAATTTCCTTTCTTCTTGCTTTTGAGGATTTCCAACGCTTCCTTTGTGTATCCAGGAGCAATAATTCCGTCAGAGACTTCGGCCTTCAGATACGTTGCAGTAGCCGCGTCGCAAACATCACTTATCGCAGCCCAATCACCGTAGGAGCACAAACGATCTGCACCACGAGCACGAATATAAGCGCAGGCAACCGGCGTAAGCTCCTGCTCCGGATCAACAAAATAAATCTGCTTTTCCACCTCATTCAGCGGAAGTCCAATCGCCGCACCAGCAGGAGACACATGTTTGAATGATGCAGCCGCTGGAACACCAGTTGCTTCCCGCAGCTCCTTAACTAACTGCCAGCTGTTGAACGCATCCATAAAGTTGATATACCCCGGGCGACCGTTTAAAACTGTGACCGGCAAATCGGAACCATCTGCCATATAGAGTTTAGATGGTTTCTGATTCGGATTGCAGCCATACTTCAATTCAAGTTCTTTCATATTCGCTACCTCATTCATCGTGTTTGTTGATAATAATATCATCTGTATCGCCAGTAGCCAGATCAATGTAACGAACAAATAATGATACTTTGTTCTCATCATTTAAACTGTTCCACAGCAGACCGGCAAATTCTTCCGCATTGTCGCTGTCCAATGCAACCAATTCAGGTTCGCCTTCAAAAGAAGGAAGCGGCGAATCATCGCCCATATAGGTATGAATAAAGTGACCAAATCCAGCCTTTGGTGCATCATACTCATAAAAATAACGGCAACAACAAGAAGGATCTCCGTTCATACTCTTCAGAATGGATAATTTGTAGCTTCCGTCCGGAAGTACTACGCCAGAGATACGCGGAGTGTAATTGGGGCCGTCCGGTTCAAACTCACGCGTCATCAAAGCGTGCCGGTAGCATTTTCCCGCTGCAAGAAAATCTCGAATCGTATCGGTCTGATCTCCGTTTGTGACAATTGTCTTTTCATCAAAGACACGAACCGGATGATAAATAATCAACGAAGGATCTTCCAATTTAGCAGGATCGTATGCCTCAGTCTGAATCCCGTCATCGGTGATGGAAAAAATACGATTCCGGCTGTTTTCGCTTCGTCCCATGATAAAGTATGCAACAACGGCGTTTTTGTTGTCTTTGCTGCGTCCTAACACAATTCCACGACCTGGATAGGCATTGTTACGCAATTCCACATCTAGATGTCTTAGCTCCATATCAAATCCTCCTATTTTATAATGCAAAAAGGGCGCACCTCGACAAGGTGCGCCCAGACGGTCGGCATTGTTTTGCTATACTCCATGTGGTAAATCCACTCCCGTCAGTCATATAGCAACACTCACTCTACCACAACCGTTACGCAATTGTCAAGTAACCATCAAGGTAAAATATGGACATGTCGGCCCTCTACCACTAATTTGTCCTGACAAAAGAGACTAACTGCTTGCGGAAGTATAATCCACTCAGCTTGTTCCATAATACGACGTTGAAGTGTCTGCGCGGTATCGTCTTCTTCGACAGGGATTGCCTTTTGCAGAATAATCGGTCCTCCATCACATTCTTTGCTGACAAAATGAACCGTTGCACCAGACAGCTTCACCCCATACGCAAGGGCTTTTTCATGCACATGAATGCCATAATACCCCTCGCCGCAGAAGGAAGGAATCAACGCAGGATGCACGTTTATGATGGCATTCGGATAAGCATCTACCAGTGTCTCTGTCAAAATATACATAAATCCAGCCAGCACGACCAAGTCAATCTTCTGCTCTTTTAAAAGCGCAGTCAAGTAAATCGTCATATCATCATTTGTTTCAAATTTTTTTCGATCTACTATAAAGGTTGGAATTTGAGCTTGCTCTGCTCGACGCAATGCATAGGCATCCGGCGATGAGGAAATAACAGCAGCAAATTCCCCTTCTGGAATCTCTCCCCTGTTTTTTGCATCAATCAGTGCCTGCAGATTTGTTCCGCCGCCGGAAACCAGAACCGCTATACGCTTCAAAACTTCACCTCTACACCGCTATCCCCAGCAACCACTTTGCCGATTCGATATGCGTGCTCACCCACAGCTTCAAGAGCTGCCAATGCAGCAGAAGCATCTTCCTCAGGCATGGCAATAACCATTCCAATGCCCATATTAAACGTATTGTACATCTCACGTGTGGGAATATTCCCGGCCTGTTGAAGGATATCAAAAATAGCAGGGCGCGGGAATGTGGTCGTATCAATGCTTGCGGTAAGACCATCCTTCATCATACGTGGAACATTCTCAAAGAATCCGCCACCGGTAATGTGGCTGATTCCATGAATATTGATTTGCTTATCCAGCAGGCTGCGAACTGCCTTAACATAAATACGAGTTGGCTTTAACAGCTCTTCTCCCAAAGTGCAGCCCAGCTCATCTTTATATTCGTTATAGGTCTCATTGATATTCAACACCTTGCGCACCAGCGAATAGCCGTTGGAATGAACGCCGGAAGAGGCCAAACCGATCAGGACATCGCCCTCTGCCATGTTGTTGCTGTCAATGATCTTATCATAGTCTACCAGACCAACCGAGAAACCGGCTAAATCATATTCATCCTCAGGATAAAAGCCCGGCATTTCTGCTGTTTCACCACCAATGAGTGCACACCCAGCCTGACGGCAGCCCTCTGCAATGCCGCTGACAATCTGCTCAATTCGCTTGGGATCATTCTTTCCGCAGGCGATATAATCAAGGAAAAACATCGGCATAGCTCCAGCGCAGATAATGTCATTTACGCACATGGCTACACAGTCAATACCAACCGTGGAATGCTTGTCCATTAAAAAAGCAATTTTTAACTTTGTACCAACACCATCTGTACCAGAAACCGTAACAGGACGCTTCATCCCCTCCATCTGAGGTTCAAACATTCCGCCAAAGCCTCCCAGTCCGCCCATAACGCCCTTTACGTAAGTGGACTCTACCAAGGGTTTGATCCGGTTGACAGACTCGTAGCCTGCAGTTACGTCTACACCAGCTGCAGCGTAGGAATCAGAACGACTTATGCTCATTTTCTTATCCTCCCAGAATTTTAAAATACTTATTGTTGTTTTGGAATCGGTACAGCATAGTTTCCTGTAAAGCAAGCGTCACAATACTGTATCTTGAGATCTGAAGCAATTTCTTCCAGGTCCTCTATCTGAAGATATTGCAACGAATCAGCACCTATCATTTTGCAGACATCTTCTACCGAGCGACCGTAAGCTGCCAATTGCTCCTGTTGAGGCAATGATGTGCCGAAATAACACGGATGATTAAACGCTGGTGCGGTCGACTTGAAGTGAACTTCTTTCGCTCCTGCGTCGCGCAACAGCTGGACAATCCGCTCGCTGGTCGTTCCGCGTACAATGGAGTCATCCACCAAAATAACCCGTTTTCCTCTTACAACAGGAATATTCGCGTTCAATTTGATGCGAACCGACTTTTCCCGCTCCCATGCCCGAGATTCAATGAAGGTGCGTTGAATATAACGATTTTTCATCAATCCCAAGCCATATGGAATGTTAGATTCTCTGGCAAAGCCCATAGCGCCCGCAATTCCGGAATCCGGGACACCGATGACAATATCGCCGTCAACCGTATTTCTTCTGGCCAAGCATCGCCCAGCCTTTTCTCTTACTTTGCTGATTGCAGCACCATCTACAACCGAATCCTGTCGCGCAAAATAAATCAGTTCGAACATACATAGGGCAGATTTTGCTCGAATACCACTCTCAAAGGATTGAATCTCTCTGCTTCCATATTCCGCAACGACTACTTCTCCAGGGTGCACATCACGAATGAACTTGCCGCCGAGCGCCTCAATTGCACATGACTCCGACGCAAAAACGGTAGCGCCGTTAACCTCTCCAATGCATAACGGACGAAATCCATTGGGATCGCGCGCTGCAATCAAACAATTGCGATCCATCACGACCAGAGAGTAGGCACCAATCAGGTAGTGCATTGCGTTCAGCACTGCGTCGGCCAATGTATTCGTGCGCAAGTGCTCCCGTACAATTACATAGGAAATAACTTCCGCATCATTTGTTCCTTGGAAGATACCGCCGCGATGTTCTGTCTCTGCGCGTAGGTCGGCGCTGTTTACCAGTTTGCCGTTATAACATACAGCAAGCGAACCCGAAGCATGGTGAACGACCAACGGCTGAACATTGGATATTCCGGAACGCCGGGGATCAATATTCTGCCGAACATGCCCGATTGCTGCACATGCACCATGGTAGGAATCCAATATTTTCTTGTTAAACACCTCTGGAACCAGGCCTTTATCTTTATGTGCCATAATTTCATCGTTAAGACACACTGCGATGCCGGCCGAGTCTTGCCCCCGGTGCTGGAGCGCATACAGTGCCTGATATGTGCTGACGGCAGGATCTGTCATAGCCGGTGATGCAGCAATACCAAAAATTCCGCACTCTTCCTGTATTTTTTCCTCAAAGTGAGATCCTCTGATACTCATGAACTCGCTCCGTTTCTGTGAATTACAATCCAGCAACTTCTTCTTGCAGCTTGCTTTCCTTTTGTGCGATCTGTTGACTCATCTCTTCGCGATCCGCCGCCAGTTTTTTTGCGAGATTTTCGTCTGACACCGCCAAAATCTGAGCCGCCAGTACCGCCGCATTCTTTGCTCCATTCAAAGCAACCGTAGCAACCGGAATTCCGGAGGGCATTTGAACCGTTGCCAAAAGAGCGTCCATGCCGTCCATTGCGCCGCCTTTCATAGGGATGCCTATCACCGGCAATGTTGTATTTGCAGCGAAAGCACCGGCTAAATGAGCCGCCATACCTGCAGCACAAATAATGACACCGTATCCGTTTTCACGAGCAGAACGGGCAAACTCTGCTGCTTCCGCCGGTGTACGATGGGCACTTAGAATGTGCGCCTCAAATGGGATCTCGAACTTGCGCAGCTGAACACAAGCGGCTTTCACCGTAGGCCAATCGCTGTCTGACCCCATAATCACGGCAACCTTTTTCATCATAAACAACACTCCCCCGAAAAAATAGAACGCAGGTAATATGACTTACCTGCGCATTCCTCGCATTTTTCCTACTTAATTCTGGTTTTGGGCATAATAACAGCGCTCTGACCAGATGCAGAGCGGACTAAAGAACCGGACATAGCACTGAACATTACGCGTCACCCACCTCAATGTTTGACTCTATTCTATACAAACCAAAGATTTTTTTCAAGTTGATTTTATATCTGCTCTTCTTTTTTGTATGCTTAACCAAGGAAATCAAACATCCGTGCATTTCATTATGAAAATCTGCCAGCAATTATCTTAGGAGGCCACTTTCCAATAGAATGCTGTGTAAACACTCTCCACGAATCGACCAATCCGCCTGGTGCGCATATTCTCGGCGAAGCTCCGGTTTATCCTGATCTCCTTCACTGCTGGCACAAAGACAGGCATACTCGAAATCCACCTCGTTCAATGCTCCATATACGACATCGGAAAATTCCTGATTATGCCGAAGCGGATACATTGACGCAATCGGCTTTCCGGAAGCAAGATAGTAATACATACGCTCCGAAATAACGTCTTCATTCGTAATATCATTGTGCAGAAGATCGAAGCAGGCATCACTGGCTGCGAGACATTCCGGATAATCACTTTGCTGACGGTAGCCGATACAGTGGACATTTTTGCACTGAGACAGCTGTTTATAGAGTGGATTACCAGCTTGTATCCGTCCAACTATAACAAATGTCCAATCCGGATGCTGCTGCGCTACAAAGAGAAGCGGATTTAACTGAACACTCTTTGTAATGTCGCCCAGATAAGTAAAAATCGGTCGTGAAAAGGCAGAAACAACCGCGTCACCAAGGCAATTACGTGCCGCTAAATCAAAATCCACGCCATTTTCAAGCAAAAAGATACTCTCATTACACGGTGCTACATGATCAAATAAATTGGGAGAAGCCGCCAATACTAGATCCGCTCTATATGCCAAATCACTTTCCAAACTAACAGGATAACGATCCCAGGAACGATAGCAGTCGTAAATCAACTCCTGATGGGGAATGTATTCCAGCAGCGTCGAGGCTAATGGTGTATCCGCCCAGATGATAGCGTGCTCAAATCGATTTTTTCTCATCTGTTGACTGATTTGTTGTGCTGCTCTGCGCATGCTCCCACGCATCATAGAATTATTCACCCGATCCTTGCTGTAATAGATCGGTGAAAGGCGGCATACCGTTATATTGGATGCCACGGAACGTACATATTCAGTTGTTCGGTGTTTTACGCAATAGAAAAAACGTTTATTTACTGCCAGTTCGAAAAACAGCACATCAACCTCTGCGCCTAACAAGGTCATCAAACGCTGCGTGCGCTCTGGATTCTGGCTCCATCTACTCTCAGACAAACAGACTATTTGCTTCATAAGCAATTTCCTTTACAGATATAATACCGCCCATTATAATAGCAGATATAATTGGAGGTATCGTGTAATATGATTTCTTTGCTACAACAGCTGGACGGCACCATTTTGCTTGCACTTCAGGCCATGCGGATGAACTGGCTAACCCCGATCATGGTTTTTGCCAGCACAATTGGCAATGCAGGCCTCATCTGGATTCTTCTCGGCCTTACCCTAAGTATAATCCCAAAGACGCGCAAGTTAGGCTTTCTCGCCCTGGCCTCGCTTTTATGTTGCTTCCTGGTAAACAATGTTCTATTAAAAAATCTGGTGGCACGACCTCGTCCCTATACGCAATTGCCAGATCTGTCTTTGCTCGTTCCCTATCCAAAAGATTATTCTTTTCCGTCCGGCCACACCTGTTCCTCTTTTGCCGTTTCCGGCAGCCTATGGCACAGTGGCAAGACATGGAACAAGCTTCGTATCCCAGCTCTTATTCTGGCGATTCTGATCTCCTTTTCCAGATTGTACGTAGGCGCCCACTACCCAAGCGACGTTATTGTCGGTGCGGCAATCGGTCTCATTGGCAGTGCTATCGTTACAAAGTGGGGAACAAAGATGCTAGCTAAACGTTAACTCCTAGTCTCTCTGAAACAGATGCAAGTCAAATGCAATCTGAACCTTCAGCTCTTGTAACTCCTGCAGGCGTTGAACACCATCATGAGAAGTCTTCCATGCGTAAGGTGTCATGTCAAACAAGTCCTGTATTGATTGCGCATCCGGAAGATCAATTTGTTTCTCCACTCGGGTTACACGAACATAATGAAATCCCTGATAGGATATACGTTGCTCTTTGTTTTCATAGGGCTGATCGTAAACCGCTTCTTTTAGCTCCCACAAATGCTTTGGCGCCGGAACTACATACAAAAAATACCCGCCCGGTTTTAATACGCGCCGAAATTCGTCCTGGGCTAATGGCGAAAAACAATTTAGAAGGAAGTCAACACTTTTATCTGGAATAGGCAGATGATAAGCAGAAGCCACAGCAAAGGGAATCTCTTTATCTCTTTTTGCTGCCCAACGCAATGAAAATTTGGAAATATCAATTCCTGCAACACTTGCATGGTCGCCTCGCTTGCGAAGTGCTTCCATTACTCCGGCCGTATAATACCCTTCTCCGCACCCGGAATCAAAAAAGAAACCTTTCTCTGGAAGATAGTCCGTAACACACGATGCAATTGCATCGCGAAGCGCACAATACCATCCTCCATTTAAAAAACGATTGCGTGCTGCTGCCATATTTTTATCATCGCCGGGCAGCAGGGAGTTCTTCTGATTTGCAGGAAGCAAATGAACATAACCCGCAGATGCTATATCAAAGCTATGCCCATTGGAACAGAAATAGCGTTTTTCATCTTGGATCAATGTTTTATGGCAAACTGGACACAAGAAAATGCTCATATTTTTTCCTCCTGATGAATACATCAGCATTTTATCATAAAACTGTTGATTTGAAAATAACGCAGCTGCAATATTGCTGGATTTATCACATGCTTCAAATTTTGGATTTACAACTGTTGATTTCCACTTTCTGCTTTGCTATGATACAATACTGTAAATCAAACGATTTAACTAGGTTAATATCCATATTAGTGGCGGTGAAACATACGATATGATCTATCTGGACTACGCAGCAAATCATCCCGTGGAAGAGAAAGTTCTGGAATGTTTTTGTCAAACAGAACTTCACTTTCCGGGAAATCCAAACTCTTCTCATCCGGCAGGACGTGCAGCAAACGAGGAACAGGCGCGGATTACTGCCTCGGTGGCAGAACTGCTCGGTGCAGAGCCAGAAGAAGTCATATTTACTTCCGGTGCAACAGAAGCAAACAATTTAGCCATCAAAGGAATCTGCCATTCCACCCGGCATCTCGGCCGGCATATCATCTCGACACCGTTGGAGCACTCCTCCGTTAGCGGCACACTCACCTATCTGCAGGAAAAGGGCTATGAAATCGATCTGTTGCCCATTCAACGAGATGGAACCGTTGACCTGCAGGAATTAGATGCACTGCTTCGCCAGGACACCATTCTTGTTGCCATCACTGCGGTAGACAGTGAATTAGGTGTAATACAACCAATTGCCGCCGTCAAACAAGCGCTGAAAAATTACCCTAATTGTCATCTCCATGTAGATGCCACACAGGCAATCGGTCGCATTCCTTTTTCATTTTCCGGCATTGACACTATGTCGCTGGCCGCACACAAATTCGGCGGTCTGAATGGCAGTGGAATCCTGCTGAAGCGAAAAGGGATTGCACTTGAACCGCAAATGCATGGCGGAACAAGCACCACACTTTATCGCAGCGGAACGCCAACGCTTGCACTCAACGCTTCAACCGAACTGGCCTTGCGTATGTCACTGCATGCCCGGCAGAAGCATTGGGATTATGTGCAACACTTAAATTCTATTCTTCGAGAAGAATTCGCACTTCGCAAGGGCATTCAGATTAACAGCCCCGCAAATTCCGTGCCCTATATTCTGAATCTAAGTGTAGAAAGCATTCGAGGAACAGAGATTCAACAAAGGTTGGGTAATTTGGGTGTCTGTGTTTCCGTTAAATCAGCCTGTTCCGTAGAGAACACTCCCTCACGAGCAGTATTTGCTGTCACGCGAAGCCGCAAGGCAGCGCTCTCTTCCTGGCGCATCAGTCTGAGTTGGCACACAAAGGAAGACGAAATAAGAACATTTTTGCAACTGCTGGATCAATGTCTCCTGCAGTAAAGCTGAATAGGATGAAAAAAATGAGTCGTATATTAACTCCCTGTCAAAAAATCGAGCAAAGTTTACTAAAGAAATATCGTAAACCCATTTGGAATCAATTTACCTATGCAATCAAACACTACGAACTTATTCAACCGGGTGATAAAATTGCTGTCTGTATTTCCGGTGGCAAGGACTCCATGCTGATGGCCAAGCTGATGCAAATGCTTCAGCGCCATAGCGCGTATCCCTTTGAATTAGTCTTTTTAGTGATGGATCCGGGTTATAATGAGATAAATCGACATAAAATCGAAGCAAATGCACACCTGCTGGAAATTCCAATTACCGTGTTCGAAACAAATATTTTTGAAATTGCAAATGCCAGCGATAAGTCTCCCTGCTATCTATGTGCCCGCATGCGAAGAGGTCATCTATATAGCAAGGCAAAAGAGCTCGGCTGCAACAAAATTGCTTTGGGTCACCATTTTAGCGATGTAATTGAAACAACTGTGATGGGTATGTTTTATGGCTCGCAGATTCAGGCTATGATGCCAAAACTGCACAGCACAAATTTTGAAGGCATGGAGCTGATTCGACCGCTCTACTGCGTACATGAAGATGATATTCTGGCATGGAAACGATATAATGAGCTTGAGTTTATACAGTGCGCCTGCCGTTTTACAGAAAACTGCACCATGTGTGATAATGGCGGCGGCGGATCAAAACGCCAGGAAATCAAACTTCTGATTCGCCGCTTAAAGCGGGACAACCCTAACATTGAAAAAAGCATTTTTAACAGCATCCACTCGGTCTGTCTGGACACAATGCCGGGCTATAAAACCCATGGAATAGAGCATAATTTTTTAGAGAATTATTGAACACAAAAAGCCTGCTTACATTTACTTGTAACAGGCTTTTTGTTCTATATTATTTTAAGATTCAGCATAATTCAAATTTTATGTTGATTGCTCTTGTAATTTTGCCCAAAGTTTGGTATTCTATATGTACTGATAATTTCCAGGCATTCAATATATCAGGCGGTGAATAGTACTATGGGTAGATATGCATATGCCGATTACGGCTACGATAACCAAAGCTACAAAAGCGAACCATCCGCATTCAGTGGATTTTCTCATCAAGGTCAGCAACGGCTTTCCATTAAGTCCGATGTTAAGGTAGAAGATGTTCTCTCGATCGCTGAATTGATTGTTGATAATCAAATGGTCATTCTTGATTTGAGCAAGTCGGAAGATCCGTTGCACATCATCGATACGTTAGCTGGCGTTGCCTATGGCAACAACAGTTCTGTAACAAACATTGCAAAAAGCCTTTATCTCATTGCCCCCAGTGCAGTTAATGTCATGGTTCAGGATTAAGCATACAACAATTAAAAAAGTGATACAAAAATGGCTGGTTATCTACAATCATAGATAACCAGCCATCTTATTTATGAACTCTTATCTCACGAAATTACCTGGGCACCAAAAGGCATAAATGAAAGCCGCGCCATTTTGAAGCACTGCCTTCCAATCGGGATCCCCACAATGGTAATACACCAGAACAAACCGAGAATTATATATCCAATTGCCATTTCCCAGCCAAAGAAAAGAATCCAGATCAGGTTGGCCAAAAAGGAAAAACAGCCTCCGCCATATACAATTTGTTTTCCAAACGGAGAAAATGCCAAACTCGCAAATTTAAAGCACTGCTTCCCTACCGGAATCCCGATGATCGTGATGCACCATAGGCATCCGGCAAAAATCCATGCCAAACCGCCCATCAAACCGCCAAAGAAAAACCACAAAACATTACCCAGCGTTTTCATCCGTATCACCTCCTACAATATAATATCATTTTAGCACATACTGTATAATATACAACCTTTTTATGTGCGAAGTATAAGTAATAAAACAATCAAAATAGTAGCAAATGTTTCAAGATACTGTTATAATACTTCCGCATTCTATCTGCAAAGGCGTAGTTCTATATTGCCTATTTACCTATCTGTCTGCGCGTCAAAACGCTCATCTCGAACAAAGGAGACAATTCTCCATGCTTATATTGATTTTTATTCTGAGTTTACTCCCATCTATCTTGGTCTTCCTCTGGCTACGGAAATGGAACGCAGAAGATTCCGAATATCGGCGCATCTGCACCCGCGCTCTCGAGCGGGGAGCATTCTTATGCGTTGCACTTGTTTTCGTTCTCTCATCCATATTCTATATCGTCGAGAGAATCATTGTACTACTTGGTGCAGGAGCTGTAATTACTACGATTTATCACAATTTTATCGTATTTGCTCTTGCAGAGGAACTGGTCAAATACGGCATGTTAAAAGGATTGATAAAGAAGCATCCTTATGCCTACTCACAACTCGACATCATATCATTGATGATGATCATCGGCATAGGCTTTGGAATTTCCGAATCCATCGTTTATGCCTTTGGCGCCAATGCAGGAATCATGCTGACAAGAGGATTTACCGCAATGCACTGCGGCTATGGATTCATAATGGGGTACTTTGTCAGCAAAGGGATGAAAACCGGAAAAAGGCAGTATACTGCAATCGGAATTCTACTTCCATTTTTGCTGCATGGAATCTACAACTGCTGCCTGAGTGATGTAATTGGCGAAGTCAACGAAAACCTGGTTTATATATCACTTATCCTGGCTGTCGTTGCAATTATCACACTAATTATTGCCATTCTGTATATTCGCAGAGCCAGAAAAACAAATATATGACTTCATAAAATTCCAACGGTCAAAGAACCCGGTTGCACATTAAGCGGCAACCGGGTTCTTCAACTGACTGACGAGCGTCACTTTTTTCGAGTGACGTTCTCGTCGTTTCTTGCTATGATTATTTGCAACGTTCTTTTCTTCGAAGTAGGTAAAATGCAATAACGCAGATAAGAACGGAGAACAGTGATCCAACCGCAGTGGCAATTCCCATGGGCAGCAATGTGGTTGGAAATTGAACCGAAGTAAAATAGGCGCCCGGAATACGCACAAGCAGGATAGACAGAATATTATGAAGAAACGACAATTCAGAGCGGCCACAGGCGCAGAAATAGCCGCTGAAACTAAAGTGAATTCCCGCAAAAACACAATCAAATATATACCCGCGCATATAAGCACCACCGGCAACAATTGCCGAAGAATCTGCAGTAAACAGACCAACGATCGGTTCGGCAACAAATTGGATCACAATAGCAATCAGGATTCCAAATCCAAATGCGATCCATATTGCGTATTTCAGTGTTGCTCGCGCTCGTTCCGGCTTGCCTGCACCTATATTCTGGGCACCCAGGGCAGACACTGTAGACAACATAGACGACGGCACAAGGAACAGGAAGCTGATAATTTTTTCAACAATTCCAACTGCCGCCGCATCGATTAAGCCGCGGCGATTTGCAATAATTGTAATAATCAGGAAAGAAATCTGGATCAATCCGTCCTGGGCCATAATGGGCAGTCCCACCCGAAGCAGCTGTCCAATCACCCGTTTTTGTGGGTGCAAATTGGTTCGGGTTAATGAAATTCCCGTATCCTTTTTCAAGATTGAAACAAGAGAAACCACTACGCTGATGGCTTGGGACAACGTAGTTCCCAACGCCGCGCCGATCGGCCCCAGGTGGAATGCACCCATAAACAGATAGTCCAATATAATATTGGCGCCGCAGGCTACCGCTATGAAGTACATGGGGCTACGACTATCCCCCATACCGCGAAAAATAGAGCTGATTACATTATAGGCCGTAATACATGGAATTCCTATAAAGCACACGCGCAAATAAGCCACCGTTCCTTCGACAGCCTCTGCAGGTGTTGACATAACGGAAACAATCGGCCGTACAAACAGAATAAGCAGTATTGACATAAGAACCGACACAATTGCAAACAAAACAGCGGTATTACCAACTACCAAGGAGGATTGCTTTTTATCCCCCCGTCCCACTGCCTGACCAATGGAAACGGTAGTCCCCATTGCAAGACCTACCAGCATAACGGTGATCATATGCATCACCTGGGATCCCACTGATACAGCCGTCGTTGACGCAACTCCCTCAAACTGGCCAATGATAAATAAATCCGCCATCCCATATAATGTCTGTAAAAAATAGGACAGCAGATAGGGCAGTGAAAAGGACACAACACTGCGAAATACACTTCCAGTAGTTAAATTTTTCTCCATCTGAGTGAAATCTCCCCCTATATATTCGATTCAAACTGTGAAAGCAAAACAGATATTGCGGCATTTTGCATCGAACAAAGCTGCCGCAATATCCATAGTGAAATAATTTTTGCATCAACGAAAATTTTGTTCAATGTCCATGTTCGCAAATCCGTTCTGACTCATATCGCCGCGGACACCAGCAAGATATTCATAATAGCCCTGACAGCCAATCATAGCGCCATTGTCACCGCACCATTTCAGTTCCGGCAAGTACAATTCAAGCTTCTGCTTTTTGCACATTTTCTGAAGTTCGCTTCGAATATGCGAATTTGCAGCAACACCACCAGCCGCAACTACCTTGGTGTAATTTAATTGACGCGCTGCCAATTCCACTCGGGGGACCAGTGTGTCACTTACCGCGGCTGCGAAAGAGGCGGCAAACGAAGGAAGATCCAGCTCTTCCCCTTTCTGCTCTGCATTGTGAATCAGGTTCAATGCCGCGGTCTTTAAGCCTGAAAACGACATATCCAGCGGAGCATCGGTTACATGTGTGCGTGGCAAAACATACTTTGTCTCGTCTCCACCCTGAGCCAGCCGATCCATTGGCGCACCGCCCGGATAACCGATACCCAATACTCGGGCGACCTTATCAAAGCACTCTCCCGCCGCATCATCTCTCGATGCTCCCAATAACTTCATTCGTGTATAATCCTGAACGTCCACAATCAATGTATTTCCGCCGGAAACACACAGTGCCACAAAGGGCGGTTCCAGCTCAGGATATGTGAGGTAATTCGCGGCAATATGTCCCCGCACATGATGCACTGGAATAAAAGGAACATTTAACGCGTATGCAACTGCTTTGGCAAAATTAACGCCAACTAATACAGCGCCAATCAAACCCGGTGCACAGGTTGCTGCAACTGCATCGATATCTTTTCTTTGTACATTTGCCTCGCAAATTGCACGGTCTGCTAACAGGCTGATTGCTTCCAGATGCTTGCGGGAGGCGATTTCCGGCACCACTCCACCATAAATCTTATGCATTTCAACCTGAGAAATAATTGCATCAGAAAGTACTTCCCGTCCGTCCCGGACTACAGCCACCGCAGTCTCATCACAGGAGGATTCCACTGCCAGAATAATCATTCTGTCACCTTCTTAAATTCACGCGTCATGATGATTGCATCCTCTTTGGGATCGGAATAATAATTTCTGCGTCTGCCGGCTTCCTCAAACCCGTAGGATGCATATAGAGCAATTGCAGCCTCGTTGGATGCACGAACCTCCAGGGTAAGAAACTTCAACTGATGCGCTTCGGCAAAACGCACGAAAACACTCAGCAATGCAGAAGCCACACCATTGCGCCGATATTGACTTCTTACTGCAACATTGTCAATATAGCCTTCGTCCATAACAACGTTGATTCCGGCATAACCAAGAATTGTGCCATCATCGGCCTCAGCTGCAATAAAGGATGCCGTAAAATTATCCATCGCTTCCAGCAACATTTCCTTGCTCCATGGTGAGGCGAAACATTCTTTTTCAATTTCTGCTACTTGATCCACATTATCACGGGATACAGGCACCAGTCGATAATGCATTGGTTCTCCGGCCGGAATGCTTCCGGTCACTCGCTTAAATTCACTCAATTTGATAACACTCCCCCGCTTAATGCGCATCTGCCCAGGTACGGCCTACCTTTGCCTGGGCAATCAGAGGAACTGACAGCTCCATAACATGCTCCATCTCTTCTTCTAATAACGCCGCGACCCGCTCTCCCTCATCCTCCGGACACTCAACGATCAATTCATCGTGAACCTGAAGAACAAGTCGCCCCTTCAGATGCTCCTCCTGCAGACGACGCCAAACCGCAAGCATAGCCAGCTTGATAATATCCGCTGCTGTGCCTTGAATCGGCATATTCAGCGCTACTCGCTCGCCAAAAGAACGCAAATTAAAATTTGAAGATTTCAATTCCGGCAGCCAACGCCGGCGTCCCAGTAGCGTTGCAACATATCCACTCTCCTTTGCCTGGGCAACAATTTCTTTCTGGTATTTGCGCACTCCGGAGTATTTTTCAAAATAGCGCTCCATATAGTCATGCGCCTTTTTGTATGACACACCAATATCTTCGCTCAGTGAATGCTCCGAAATGCCATAGACAATGCCGAAGTTTACCGCCTTTGCCGATGAACGCATTTCCTTTGTCACTTCGCTTTGCGGCACGCCAAAAACTTGTGACGCAGTAATTGCGTGAATATCTGCGCCAGAGTTAAAGCCCTCCTGCATAGCGCTGTCTCCGGCTATATGCGCCAGCAGACGAAGCTCAATCTGAGAATAATCTGCATCTACCAGCACATTTCCCGGCTCCGCCAGGAACATCTTACGCATCTCCGCACCAAGCTTTGTTCGCACAGGAATGTTTTGCAGATTCGGCTCTGTCGATGAAAGGCGTCCCGTTGCCGTCACCGTGTTTTGAAAGCAGGTATGAATCCGACCATCCGATGCAATTTCCCGCTCCAAACCATCTACATAGGTGGATTTCAGTTTGGTATATTTTCGATATTCCAAAATCTGATCAATGATCGGATGGTAAGGACGCAATTTTTCCAATACGTCTGCGTTGGTAGAATAACCTCGCTTGGTCTTTTTCAACGCCGGCAGATTTAGCCGTTCAAACAACACCTCTCCAAGCTGCTTGGTAGAGTTGATATTAAATTCTCCGCCTGCCATTTCGTAGATACTGCTGCGGGTTTCTTCAATTCGTTCTGACAGCATCTGTCCAAAATCCGTCAGAGCCGTACGGTCGACGTATATGCCCTTCTGTTCCATCTCTGCCAGAACTCTGCACAGCGGCAGTTCCAAATCGGTAAGTAATCGATCCATGCCCAATTCCTGCAGTTTTGCATTGAGCACAGAATAGAGTCTTTCTACCAAGGACGCATGACTGCACCACACCTCGATTGCCTGCTGCTGGTCTGACAGAGGGGCGAAAGCCTCCGGGGCAGAATAGATTTTTTCGGATGCATATTCCTGGTTGAAATATGTAATGCCAAGCTTCTTCAGATCATAGCTGCCATCCGTTGGTGCAAGCAAATACGCAGCAATTGCAACATCAAAAATAAAGCCTTCCGCCGAACATCCTCGCTCCAGCAATGTGCGAGTAATTTCCTTTACCTGATGCCCGCACAACCGCAATGCCCCGCCAAAAACATCAT
This sequence comes from bacterium, assembly GCA_963597355.1. Taxonomy (GTDB): domain Bacteria; phylum Bacillota; class Clostridia; order Oscillospirales; family Oscillospiraceae; genus UMGS1766. The sequence continues at coordinate 39,821 of CAVBPR010000016.1, forward strand.
TCAGCAGCGCCTCGTAATTGCCTTCATAGGAATACTCCAGCAGATAGACAAATTCGCTCTCGCTCTTTAGCGCTACACCGGATAAATCCGGCAAAGGAAGAACCGCTACAACTTCTGCATCTTTCAATCGTTGCAGCACGGACTGCCACAACGTTGCATCTGTAATTTGCACCGCATCCATTGTCGGAAGATCCGGTTTTTCACTTTTGGATGCGGCAAGTCCGTAACGTTCAATCAATTTGGTAAATTCCAGTTTCAAAAATAAATCATAGAGCTTTTTTTGATCCGGCTGCTGGCACAGTGCATCCTCTGGTCGAAAATCGATTGGAGCGTCGCAGTGTATCGTTGCCAGATCAAAGGACATTTTCGCATCACTGCGCCCATTGTCCAGCTTTGTGCGCACTGCTCCCTTAATGGATGGATCGTCAAAATTGGCATATATATTTTCAATACTGCCAAATTTCTGCAACAATCCCATTGCAGTCTTTTCTCCGATTCCCTTAATGCCGGGAATATTGTCTGCTGTGTCCCCCATAAGTCCCTTTAAATCAATCATGTGGATTGGTTCAAAGCCATATTGTTCATAAAACGCAGCTGGAGTCATGTCCTTCCAGTTTGTCTGTCCCATCCTTGAAGTGACCAATTTCACCGTTGTGTGGTCTGTAATCAACTGCAGTGAATCCTTGTCGCCGGTGACAATTGCGCAATCCCACCCTGCAGACTCTGAGATACGAGAGATTGTGCCGATAAGGTCATCTGCTTCCCAGCCGTCCAGTTCGTAAAACGGGATATTCATCGCTTGCAGGACATCCCGTAAAATCGGCATTTGCATCGCCAATTCTTCCGGCATTGGTTTTCGCGTTCCCTTATATTGTTCATAGGCCAAATGACGGAACGTAGGAGCTTTTCGGTCAAAGGTAATGCACAGCGCATCCGGCGATGTGTCGTCGATTAGCTTTTGCATAATCGTTAGGAATCCATACACCGCATTGGTATAGATTCCATCTCTTGTTGAAAGCAATCGAACGCCATAAAACGCCCGGTTAACAATTGAATTTCCGTCTAGAACCATTAAAAGCATAACTTGTTCCGCCTTTCCGCAATTGGCTATAGCATAACACAATTTTACGCGCCGCGCCACTACTCATTCAAGAAGGAACACCGACTTTAAAACTCGAATACCTGTCTGTGTTTTCATGACCCGATTCATGAAATTCGTGATATTTTCACGGGAGTAATTGCTTTCTGATGCGTTTACAATGTAGTCCGCCTCAATCAAGACCTGATAATCCATCCCCTGAATATCCGTCAACGTATGATGATGACCTACTAAAAAAGCAACTCGGTCAATCTGCTCCTGAGTCATCCCGGTATCTTTTAAAAAATCGCGCACAAGAGGATCGCCTTCCTCCTCTTGATAGTGCCCTGCCGTGTTACCATATTTTACGCGGCAGAGAGGGCAGGCAATATCGTGGGTAATCGCAGCGACTTCCAGAATAAACTGCAGCGATTCCTCCAGCTTTTCGCCTTCTCCGATCAACTTTGCATACATCCACACTTTTGTCAGGTGATCAATATCATGAATGTTTCCGTCAGAAAACGCAATCATCTTCTCCATAATCTGCATTACTGTCATATTAGCACCCCATATCCATATTTTAAAAGCCCTGATTTTCCAATGTGTTCAGGGCTTTTATTTCGTGATTCTTCTATTTTTGTCAGTAACGTGACCGTATCCTTTTTCAAATAGCGGTAATTTCCGCAAATATCCGATGTAATCATCATGCTTTTCAGCATAGTGAAAATTCACTGATTTTCACTGATTATATTCCACCCAATGCAGATTAGTCAATCCTTGTCAATAGCTGTGACTTTCTTTTCAATGAGCTGGAATACCACTCCAGCACAACAGCACATTCATCCGTGTAGGTGCGTATCAGCCATCGCTCCAGCTCAACAGGCCTTTGCGTTGGGTGCAGTCCTTTCTCCCCCCCCCATTTTTATAATGCTGGTCGGGAATCGACTGCCATCGGTGCATTCTGTGTGTCTGCCGCCTTGAAATTCGCCCCAATTCAGGGATGTATGCGGAGAACTACACGCTTTATAATTCCGACCTTTGCCCTTCTGAGGGTGGTATACAGGTAGCTTCTTATAGAAAATCTGAATGCTTTCGTGTGCCTTGAGTGGTTTACGATTTGCGTTCAGGAAATCTGTGCCCTGTGGTTTCTGCCAGATTAGCTCATACCGCCAAATATCCCTAGCAGAATTGACCAGCGTTGCCGTAAATGGCATATCGGAATGCAGGGCAATCACTCCATGGTCTTTGATAATCCGCTTGTATTCAAGCCAAAGTTTGTCCAGCGGAATCATTACATCCCACTTGTTCCGAGTCGTTCCATAAGGCAAGTCGCATAGAATCATATCAATGCTCTTGTCGGGAATCGTGGGCAGAATTTCAAGGCAATCTGCGTTGTATAACTGCATAGTACCTCCTGACGGGTATAAGAAAGCCACGATGCACTAAACACCGTGGCTTTCAATCTTTAGATCCACTTCTACGATTGTGTAGGGCACTCCCATGCTAGGCGTTGCAATTCTTCACTAGCGGCAACCACCTCAGGAGGAGCGTTGTCAACAAGTCTGCAATTTACTACATAAGGCTCAACAATCGCCCATAATGTTCGTTCTTCCGAAGTTGCCATGCCCATATTATCGACCATTACTCATCCCTTCTTGGTTCTTGTCATAGATGTATTCGCAAAGAGGGAACATAAAATGTCCCCTCCTAGCTCATGATTGGCATTTGGCAGGCGTGGCGTTCCCCTGCATCTCTCAGAGAAAAACTCTTGTCATACCATCGGCGTGTGGTTGCCACGAAATTGACCACCTCAAATGCACAAATCATTTTCTAATCTTCCAATTAGAGTATATCACGATAAATCTCGTTTGTAAATTATTTTGCTGTTCCGAAGAAGCCTTCGATACCGTTTACCTTTGATATTCCAGAGTGTAATAATCGAATTTTTATAATTATCCGGGTCTGTTTGCACCTTCAAACGCAATACTATTTCGATATTCGTATTTTCTATTGTCGATTGCCCATTGATAGGCTTTTGCTGGTTTCAACATTGTGCGTCCAGAATCCACTAGAAAGCCCATAGAACCACTTAAATTCTGGTAGGTATCCAATGTCTGTGTTGTATCGCTGTGGTCACTGTGCCTGTCAGAATCGGTTTAAACGATGTTAAGCCCATCTGTGACTGCATATCGGAGTGCTGTCATATATTACACTCCAATTCCAAGTTGAAAATTATTAAAATTGCATTTGGGTATGTATCGCGGACAGAATCTCACCCACATTATCGGTATATTCAATTCGCATTTACAATTTCCCTTCCAAACAGAGCTTTGCCAACGTAGCCAACATACGGTGTAGGTCGCACTTCAAATCTAAATGAACTACACTTCTATCCATAATCGGGTCATCTTCACCATAGGGTTCAGCTGAATTCATGATTTCAATCAATTCATTGCGCTCTTCTTCGGTTAAAATGTGTGCCATAATTCTCACTCCGTTCCAAAAAGTTCATCGATTCAGAAATATATTCATTTGTAGCTTGTGTTACTGGCTCTGCAACTACATTCCAGCCCGCTTTTCTTTTAATTATACCATTGTAGGAAGCTAACTTCCACTCTTTTCACTGGGAATATATCATGTCTTACAACACAATATATTTCCCCGTGCCGTTGATTTGACCTCTGCGCTGGACATCATGCACAAAGCACTAATTTTTCTCGGTATATTCTTTCTTTGCATCGGCGGTGTCGAGTTATTCGCCGCTTTGATCCTACGATGGATAGAGAAACACAAGAGCGACTAAATACGAATCTCATATGTGCGATTTATGATTGCTTTATAAATCGCACAGACTCCCCATTTCCGACTGCGCAAAACTTTCCATTTGCCTGAAATTCACGAAGCGCGCCGATGCTCTGTCTCAGATCATCCACCGTTGTATGCAGAATTTCCCGACGAATCCGGTTTATCATCTCCCCTGTAACTCCCTTGAAATACCGAACACAGGCAAGACTGCAGGTTTCTGCCGGACTCAACAAAGGGTCTGTCTTGTTTACAGTACCGATGATTAAATCATCCAGAGGAACATCCTCCTGTAATGCTTCTTCCAGATAGTCTGCCAGACCGTTAAACGCCATGCGAGTATGCTCCAGATTGGGATCCCGGTACGAATAGCAATAAATCGCTCCATCGCTGCGAATTGTCATTGCCGTTCCATAGGCTCCGCCCTGAACACGCACTGCATTCCACAGATATCCATATGTCAGCATGGAGGCAAGTACTTCGCAACTGCCGGTATAATGGTCCCCGGATTCGCGGAGATTACCGCCCAGTGCACAAAATCCAACATCTCCGGGAATTTCAATGGCACAATCCCGATTGTCAAATTGGGGATAAACTGCACACTCTCCCATTTCCGTCACCGGCAGTGCATAAATCAAATCACTCAGGAGCGAGACATCCAGATCTCCGCCAAAAGCGATCATCATGCGGTTGCGTCCGCAGGCTTTTTCGATCAATCGATGGAATTCCCCAATGTAAGTCTTACTTTCTGCCTGGAACCGTTGGACAAAATCTGTAAACCACCGAATAGAACTTTCTCCTGCCAACAGTTCCCCCATTGCGTCTGATTTTGAGGTTGCTGTCAGTGCTTTTATCACGGCATAGGAGTGCCCTGCGCTGATCATTGCCTGCTTATTGATATAGTCTATCTGCAGAAGATTTTCCTGAATGCGCTCAGCATCATCATAGCAGCCATGCCGCAAAATTTCTTCCACCAAACGCAGTGCTTCCGGTACATTTTCTTTCAGTGTGCTCATTGTAACCATGAAATATGGGGTGCAATGATCCAAATCGTCTCTCCGAGAATAGGCTGTTACCGTAAAACGCAGTCGACCGCAAGTGGCTCGAATTTTTGTCTGTAAATCCGCAATGGAATTATGTTCCGTTGGCAATTCATCCATAAATGAGCACAAGATAGAAAGCTGGCGCAGCTCCTCCAACGAAAAATCGGACAAATCAAAATACAAATTGAAATATACGATACCGTTTGTATCCGTTTTTGTCTCCATCACTTTGACTCCGAGCAGCTCACTAAAGCAGCTTTCTGCTAAAACCGTTTCCTCCGGCACATCTTTCAACGACAGGTGGGGCAAGGTAGCCAAAACTTCTTCGCTGTCCGGTTGCTGCTGCCACTGCTGCATTTTTTCAAAAGCAGTTTCTTCCTGTTCCCGCTGCTCTTTGCTCCACTGTTCCATGACCTCTGAAAGACGCTTGTTTTCTGCTTTTGCATCCTCCTGACCTTTCGTCCGGGAAGGCAGAGCAATCAGACAGGTCATCTCCTCTGCATTGCCCAACAGTTCTTTCAGCAAGGTTACAAAATAGTCGGTCGAAACCTTTTCCCGCAAATCGGAGATAACATCTGAAATTTCAAGTGCAGTCATCGGATCTTCACCATAGTTCCAACTGCTAATGACCTTCTCCGCAAGCGAAATTCCATAGGGTTCGCTAATTTCCTTCTGATAAAACGCAAAGTGATCCAATGTTGCCATCAGAGCCTTCTCATCCAGCCCGTCTGCAATAATCCGCTGAATTTGATCATTCAAGAACGGTTTGATCTCACCGCACCACTCCGGATCGATATTGCGAACCATAAGACTGATGCTGGGCTGGAAGTTTCCACTGTCAACATGCAGGCTGACTGCCTGAGCCATATTATTCTCCAGAAATGCTCTCGACAAGGGTGCCTCGTTGGAAAAAGTCAGATAGTCTGCTAAGATCTTCGCTGCGAAAATCTTCTCTGTTTCCTTGTGGCTGCATAGGATCTTTCCCACTTCCATATGGGCAAGATTTTCTTCCCCCTCCTGAGCCTCATAATAAATCGTGCGCTGAGTCACCTTCGGGGTTTGCAGTTTAAATGCAAAATCAGGTGCGCAATAGTCGTATTTGCACAAGTATTCTTCGTCAATGTAGGAAAGCATTCGGTCGATATCCATGTGTCCATCCAGAAAAATACAGGCATTGGACGGATGATAAAAACGGCGATGCGTTGCAATAAACTGGTCATAGCTCAACTCAGGGATATGTTCTGGATGACCACCGCTGACAAAACCGTAACTGTTATCCGGATAGAGCAGTCGATCCATCTCCTCCCCCATTTGGCTTTCCACATCTGCAAAAACGCCCTTCATCTCATTGAATACCACTCCGTTATAGCAGGGAGAATCACCAAATTCATAATGCCAGCCCTCTTGCATGAAAATTTCCGGTTTTTCATAGATAAGGGGACAAAATACTGCGTCCAGATAAACTTCCATCAGATTGAACAAATCCTGTTCATTTCGGCTGGCAACAGGATAAAGTGTCATATCGCTATAGGTCAGGGCATTGAGGAAGGTTTGCATGGAACTTTGCAGCATAGATACAAACGGTTCCTTAACCGGGAATTTTTTTGACCCGTTTAAAACGCTGTGTTCCAGAATATGAAACACACCCGTATCATTTTCCGAAAGCGTCCTAAATCCAATTGTAAACGTCTTATTCTCGTCTGCCCGGTCAAAATAGAACAACCTGGTTTTTGTTTTTTCATGGCAGAGAGTATATAAATTTGCGGATTTTGAGGCCACATATTCCTTCTTGTTCAGGCGAAATCCGGAACAAATGTCTCCAATCTGCAGCTCCGAAAACATTTTTTCTTGCATATTTTATTTCCTCCATTTTAAAGGGTCTTGCAAAACATCTGATAATATTCATTGCATTGAAGCAATTCTTCTGGAGTTCCGGTTGCTTCCACAGCACCGTCCTTCATAACAACAATGTAATCCGCATTTCTTGTTGCCGCAAAATTATGCGCTATCATTACGGTTGTCTTTCCCTCCATAAGGTGCTCCAATGCCTCCGTCACCTGTGCCTGGCTCATCACGTCCAGATTACTGGTGGCCTCGTCCAGCAAAAGATAATCTGCATTGCGGAGCATGGCGCGGGCAATGGAAATGCACTGCCCCTGACCGCCGGAGAAATTAGAGCCGTTCAGGCCAACTTCTTCATCAAATCCCTTCGGTTTTGCCATAATGCAGTCGTAGCAGTTCGCCGCTTTTGCAACCTTAATCAGTTCTTCCTCACTGACAGGACGATTCATTCCGTAGGTCAGATTCTCCCGCACCGTGCCGCCGATTAGCTGCGTATTTTGGGACACAACGGAAAATCGATCGCGCCAGGCATCCAATTGAAACGCACAAATTTTTGCATCGCCGAAGCGGATTTCGCCCTGCTGGGGCTCATAAAGCCGCGTCATCAGTTTAAAAATGGTCGATTTTCCTGCTCCATTTCCGCCAATCACAGCAGTAACTTTTCCCGCCGGAATACGCAGTGTTAAATGATCCAGCACATTTCGATCTGGTGCATAGCCAAATTGCACTTCATCAAATACAATCTCCTCCTGTCCCTCCGGAACTGGAATTCCGTCCTTCGGTTCGGAGTCGGCATCCATAATATGAGAAATTTTCTGCATGGTTCCAAACGTACCGGAGACAGATCCGATGTTCATAAAAAACTGCATAAGCTGCAGCGTTACAATACCGGAAATCATATAAAATCCGGTCAGATCGCCGATTGTAACTGCTCCGGTGGAGACAAAGTGGCTGCCGACAACAAAGGTGATAACAATAAATGCAATGGAAAACAAACTGGACATCAACTGGTAACCGGCAACCATTAACCAGCTCAGGAAATCTGCCTTGTAAAGCCGTTTAAACGTTGCATCGCCTTTTTCATTTTCCAGCTTTTCGGCCAATGCGCTTTTTATCAGCCGGAAATTTCGCACCCGTTCTGCTAAATAACCCATGCTACCTGCGGTTGTGACCGTTCCGTACACGCCAATGCGGAACATGATCTTTCCATACGCAACACAGACAAGCATAGTAAACGGAATGATCAACAGCGCAATTGCAGCCAACGTTTTGTGATAGGAAAACAGTCGGATAAATGCCTGCACGGTGGTCACCACACACACAACAAACGACACTGCCATGGAAAACAAGGACGACGGTGCTTCTGCATCCGACGTGACACGGCTGACCAACTGATCTCCATTGTCCTCATCGTAATACCGAGTTGGCAAGTGCATAATTTTTGTCCACAAGCTGACTCTCACGCGCATGTTAATCGTTTCCTGCATTTTATAAGTGAAATAGTTGCTGAGAATATTACATACTGCCGCAAGGGCAATTACCAGAATGTAATTCAGCAAAACCTTTCCGTCAATTGCACTTTGACTGGCGTCGATAATATCTGCTGTTAAGGTTGCCGATTGCAGCTCCGCATTCATCATCAATGCAGAAAAAACAAAGCAACCCAGAATCAACAGCCATGGCAGGCGAATGCCTTTGAAAATACGGAAGTATCGCGAAATTGTTTTTCTATTCATTACGCTGTCTCCTCTCCCGCATTTTCTGCCATTCGGCGATAGGTCTCGCAATTTTGCATCAGTGACTCATGGGTGCCATCCCCCACCAACTTGCCGTTTTCCATCACCAGAATACGATCGTAGTTTTGCGCCAGACTCAGATCGTGCGTAACCAGAATTCTGGTTCGATCTGCAAAAACGGTATCGATTGTTTCCTGAATCTTTGCAGATACACGCACGTCCAATGCCGACGTCGGTTCATCCATCAGGATAATGTCGCCATCTCGAAGAACTTCCCGCGTTAGCACCAAACGCTGCCGCTGTCCGCCGGACATTGAAGTGCCTCCCGGAGCAACCTCTGTATCCAGACAATTCTTCTGCAGTGCCAAATATTCGTCAAATCCCGTCTTTTTTGCCGCCGCAAAGATTTCTTCCTCCGTTATGGCACGATCAATGCCGTAGGTCAACGCTTCCCGCAAAGTGCCGCTGAAAATTTCCGCTCCCTGCTGAACATAGGAAAAATGCCTGCGATAGTCTGCAAGCGGAATGGAACGAATATCTGTCCCTCCAATGCAAATCTGTCCATCGTCCGGAAAATAGAACCGCTCCAGCAGGCTGATCGAGGTTGTTTTTCCGCTGCCACACAATCCAACGATTGCCGTACAACTGCCTCTCTGAATCGTGAACGAAACATTTTGCATGGCCGGCGTGTCGGTTCCCGGATAAGAAAACGTGACATTTTGAAACGAAATTTCTCCGTCCATAGGTGCTTCTTTTGTTTGCAACGGCGCTTCATCCGGTGCATTCATAATTCGGATAATACGATGGAAACAACCATGAACCGTTTTAATCCGAACCCAGCAATCAAAAATTTCATCCATTCGGACGAACAGATTTTGCGAGAAAAGGAAGAATGCCAGCCACATTGTAATATTGATCTGTCCCTGCTGCAGTAACAGAACCGCAATGACAACCACAATAAATTTTTGCAGAATGTCCAGTACTGCCGTTGCTCCAATCGAAACATTCTGCAGGTGAACGATTTTCATGTTCGCCTTTAAAAGTCCCTGTGCCGCTGTACGCCCGTTGTTCTCCTCTTCTTCCTCGTTGGTATAAGTCTTTATCAGCGGCAAATGATTGATGCGGTCTGCCAAATAACCAGTCAGTTCACCAATCCGTCCATAAACTTTTGCCGTATTATCCTGCATATAACGACCCATAATCAGCGCATAAATATACTTCAACGGCAGCATGGCAAAACAGGACACGGCAAGAATCCAGTGATAACTACGGATACGAATCAACGCCGCAACGACATAATAAATATCCGGAATCAGGTAGATCAGCACATTGACCAGCTTTTGCGCCGAATTACCGGCATCGTTAATCATTGTGCTCATCAGTTCTGACGGATCATTGCGATCAAAGAAATCCATTCGCAAACCCAGCATTTTTTTCCAGACTGAATTTCGAGTTCTTCGAGCGCTGTAGGACTGAGCCTGAACCTGACCGGTTACCATAACAAAAGACATCAATCCAAGAACAATATAATATAGAATTGCTTTTGTTAACGCTGCTCCGCTGATATTTCCGCTCATTAAATCCGCTGTTGTACTCGGCAGCTTCAACATCAGTTCGCTTAGAAGCAAATTAAGTGACAATCCAACGACAATCCATCCCCAAGGCAAATGCAGCTTTCGAATTGTCCTAAGCAATTCGCCCCAATCATCTCGTTTCTTTTTTTTCATTCGTCCCATAGATGATCGATTCCCTTCTGTAAAAAATAGAAAATGGATGCCATGGGCAAGCGAGAAGCTGCACATGGCATCCATCAGCTTTATTCGCTGCAAACGACAGAGTAGTAGGTCTCCTCAATCATCTGGACATAGGCATCAACGGATTCATCTTTCAGCACAGAATAGCCAATATAAGCACTCACGGCATCCTTCATCTCCTGCCCCACCAGCGAGTCCTGAATCACGGTGTCCGAAACGCGGACTGGATGGAAAAAGAACTCACTTGCTACTCCCATCAGTTCATCTGCTGCTTCCTTGGACGGGCACTCATAGTAAGTATACTGGGCAATCGCATTTCCCTGACTGCCGTAAACATAGGTCGTCATCGATGTAACATCGTCTGCATAACCCTCATCCACAGCCATTTCTGCCGAACCGACCAGAACTACTCGCTGGTCAAATTCCAGATCGGCAGGATCTTCATGTCCGTCATAGGGAGTATAGGCACTGGTATCACCATAGGTGCGTACGCCATAATTCATCATCAAAACGGAAGCAAAGGCCTGGGCATCCCGGCTGTCTACTGTATTTCCAAACTCTTCCATGGTATCAAACTGTTCCGAAATTGCATCGGCATCCATCTCTGCCTTCAGAACCGTATCACTCTCTGCCGTCAGATGAACCTCACAGACCTGTTCCATGGCAGAGATAACCGCTTCCTGGTCTGCCTTATCCGTAAGCATCACATACAGCCATGCATCGCTTGCTGTGCTATCCTTACCGTACACCACCCAGTACAGCGCTACATTTCCTGCAAGGGAAATCATCAAGGACTCATCCGGCATACCTAAATCAACTTCCTCACCTGCCGCATAAGCAGTGTAAGTGCCGTCTGTCAAGCTGGTCCAGCCCTTCGCGAGACCTGTCTCTGCATCGTAGTCGTACAAGCCGACAATATCCCCCTTCTCGTCATAAACCAGGTTGCTGGGATAAGCCGCCGCATTCATCGCATCTTCCAGAGAAGTCCCAAAATTTTCATTGCTGAGCACAATGCGCTCATCATATTGGATTCCCTTTGGATCGCTGTAGCTGTAGTCGCCCAGTTTTACAACGGAATCGCTGCTGAACAGACTGCATCCGGTCATAGAAAAAAGCAGAGCGAATGCAAGGAAAATAGTAGCAAATCTTTTCATCGTAATATTTCTCCTCTAACTGGTCTCCCAGCCTATTATTTTTCTTTGTAGTAAAGACGACAGTGACAATAACCTTCAAAGTCGGGGTCCTGGATTTGAGCTTTAAACTCCTCACAAACACATTTATATTCCGGTTTGCGTTCCACGCGGCAGGGACAGTATCCCCCTGTGCGCTTTAATCCTTCCTTCACGCGGTTCACCGTTTCGCGATCGGTATTCAAACGAACCTTTCCCATGTATGTGCACCCCCTTTATTCGTACAGCAGCTTGGCTATATGGGCAAGCAATTCCTCCCGCTCCATGCTGCCAATTGCCTGATGCACCAGCTCTCCTTTTCGGAAGAACAGCAACGTAGGCATGGCATTCACTTTGTACTGGTCTGCAATTTCCGGATAAAAGGATATATTAATTCGTCCGAATGCCACGCCGGGCATTTCACCGCTGACTGACTCTAAAACCGGAGCCAGCATGACACAGGCGCTGCAGTTTTCACCATAACAATCGATCACAACAAAGTCTGCCTTGGAAAACGGCTCCCATTCCAGCTCCTTTAACTCAGTGATTGCCATTGACAGCCTCCATTTTCTCCGTGATCACCTGATCAAGATAATCAAACATTCCGTTCATGCATTCACCGCTGTATGCCATTGCAATCAATTCTGCTCGATCCGGAAGTTCTTCCCCCATCAGGCTCATCATTTCCATCATCTGATCTGCCTGCTCCTCTAAGGCAGCCATATCAATTTCTATGCCATGTTTCTTGCAAATTGCCTCAGCGACCCAGGTCTGCTTTGCCTGAAGGATCGCCGACGCACGAATTTCTTCCGGCGTTGCCTCGATCCCGGCTTCTGCATACTCAGCCAGTGCATTTTCCATTTCTGCATCAATGGACGCATCCATTTCCGCTGCATCATAGTCAAAGTCGCTTTCCGTCAGCATACGATCCATAAAATAACGTGTTATCTGCTTTTTACAGTTCATCCGCTGATCTGCCGCCATTTCTTCTTCAACCTGCGCGCGGTAATCCGCAACCGTGGAGATTCCCTCCAGTCCAAGTTGAGCAATCAGTTCGTTGTTAACAGCCACTGGCTCACGATGAACAATGCGCTGCACCACCAATTTTACGGGGCGATCCATAATGGTTGTTTCCAGCGTATCTCCTACTGTTTTACCAACTGCAGCTTTTACCGCCTTTTCTGCCCCCGGCAGATCCAGACCTGTAAAAAGCAGAATTTTTCGTTCGTCCGGGTAACTGGCCGCATCCGCTGCGCAATGCACGATATCGCCAGGTTCTGCAACGGCAACATCTGTTTCTTTCGCACAGCTTACACTCAATGCCTGCAGTCTGGCATCCACGGCACTGGAGTCCAACTGAAACTGCAATAACTCCTCCGGAATGGCAATATCATCGATATCAAACAGTCTGGTAACCTGTCCCTCCATGTCATTCTCCCTTCCTGTGTTCAACTCAGCTCAAATCATGTGAATTTATTTGAATTTAAAATGCCAGCTATTGTGCATTTTATACTAAACCGAGCGGTCTTGCAACAACTTTTATTGTTTTTTCTCATTCGTTGCACATAATATAAATACTGTGCTATAATCGGAACGAGTAGAAAGAAAAACTTCCATCTGTACTGAAAATGTGCAGCGGATAAAAATATTGGAGGTCTAATATGTTAGAAGTTGGAATTCAAGGGCAGCAGAACGCCGTTGTAAATGAAGCTACCACAGCACGGGTAATGGGCAGTGGTTCGTTGGATGTCTACGCAACCCCTGCTATGATCGCACTGATTGAAAAGGCCGCAATGCTGTCGGTTGCTCCGGAATTAGAAGCGGGCCAGGGAACCGTAGGGACAGATTTGAAAGTACAGCATCTGGCTTCTACCCCCCTGGGCATGACAGTTACCGCAAAAACGGAGTTAGTCGAAGTGGATCGCCGTCGCCTTGTCTTTTCCGCCGAAGTTTATGATGAAGCTGGCTTGATTGGTAAAGGAACTCATGAACGCTTTGTAATTGACGAGGCAAAGTTCCAGGCAAAGACAGATGCAAAAAAGTTGTCCTAATTTTTAGATCTACACTGCAATTGAAAAATCGAAAATCACCGGAATCAGTCTGAAAATGACTTTTCCCGGTGATTTTTTAATTTGCCCGCTGAAACCTAAAATACGGAGGTCAATTTATTCCAAACAGGTTGAGCAGCTTTTGCCAGAAGGTGCGCTGAGTTTCCTGAGGCGCATCATCGGAAGACGGCTCATCGGTTTCGATTGCAGCTGTCTTGATAACGAACTGTACCGATTTTATATTTGTGTTTTTACTGGAAACAAAGGATGTTATTTCCGAATCACTTCCGGTGATAGAGGAAGTCATCGAATCAATCTCGCTGCTGATTTGCGTATCCATGTCCGAGGTTTGGTCGACAAACTCAGAAGTGCCGTCCGTCAACGTTTCCGTACCGCTATATAGTGCACTGACCGCATCATTCAATTCACCAACAGAAAGTTCGAGGGTTCCTGTGTTGCTGTATAGTGTGTCCATATTCAGCTTCAATGTTTTTGCCCCGGCAGCCGCATCGCTGACAGCACTGGTATAATCGACCAGTCCCTGATAAAAAACGCCATAACTGTCCAGCTGCCCTTTTAATTCCGACACCTGTTCTGCGGCCGCACTAACTGTGGCAACTGCGGCATTGATCTGGGCAGTTACTTCATCCGATGACATCAGCTGCTGAATATAAGCATTCCTGATTTGCGTCTTTTGTTCTTCCGTCAGGGAATCAACTGCCCCCTGGAGAATTTGCTCTTTTTGTTCCTCCGTAAGCTGGGCAACAGCGCTATTCAGAATTTGCGATTTCTGTTCTTCTGTCATGTTGGCAACGGTCTGGGCAATTACGGCCTGTCCCTCGGCAGTTTTCAGGAACGCAGCAGCCTGTTCTTCGGAATAACCGCTTTGGATGAGTTGCTCATAGACCAACTGCGCCGCAACCTGAGCATAAAGTGTGTCTGCCTGAGAGGAAATGTAGGCATAGTAAATGGCATTCGCCTGGGATTCGATGTAACCGCGATAAAGCGTCTCGGCCTGAGCTTCTACCTGTTGAGTCACCTGTTGCAGTGCGGACTGATAGGCTTGCTGATATACCGCATCCGCATCCATCTGATTCAACAAATCCATCAAGACAGAAGCATAATTCGAAGGAGTCAATATAACCGGACTCATACCTTTTTCCGCTAATTGAACATTGAGTGCCGTCGCGGCCGCAGTGCACAATCCGGCATATGCGGTATATGCCCCGTCCGTCAATTGGTCACTCTTTTCGGTGATATCGGAAAGGCCGGAGTACAACTCTCCTGCTCCGTTAGACAGAGCGCCTACACCAGAATTCAACTCGCCTACTTTATCTTTTAAAGTTTCTGTGGCACTGGAAAGTTGACCGGCACCATCTTCCAGTTGGAAAGCACCATCATTTATGTCATTTATGGCGGCGACAATTTCATTCACCTTGTCCATTAGCTCTGTGTCATCCACATCAAGGTTCATATTCAGGCGAACACCATTGATTGCGACAGCATCCATTTCAAACTCTGTGACATCGGCAGTGATAACGGTGTCAATGCCTTTGCCTGGCAAGATGGTATAGGTGAGCTGTTTGTCACTGCCTACATTGGCAACAGTTGCACCGTCTGCGACAATGTTTTGACAAAGACCCGTATCTAATGTGAAGGAAGCCTGAAGTGCATAATTTTCAAAGAAACTGCCTGTGCAGGTTTTGTTTTGTGTGACGGTAAAGTAGATCTTCAGTGCTCCGCTTTTACCGGCAATTTCTTCAGTAGAATATTCCTTTCCATCCAGAACATACCGAATAGAGATATCCCAAGGAATCTCCGTTGTTTTCAATGTCCCCTGATAATAAAATTTCTCCGCATTTGTTGCACATGTAATTTCGTCTCCGGCTTGATGGATTGGATCCGTTGTATTCAGCACCTTTACGCTGGAATAATCCCCATAATCCGTAATATTTCCACCGGCAAAGATATTGACGGCTTCCAGATCGGTTACCTTACCGGAAGCGTCGGTCATAACATAAATGACCTCTTCTTTTTCCGAAGGCGCTGTTTCCGCAAATGCCGGAATGACAAGCCCGCTCAAAAGCACTGCTGATAGTGCGGCTGCAGTAAATTTTTGTATATGTCTCATGAAGCAAGGATCTCCTTTGTGTTTTTCGCTTGAGATTTTTCTCGAACAATGAATCGATCAAATAGATACAATAGCCCGGGCAATACAAACAGGACGATTGCAAGGGAACAAAGCGTTCCTTTCCCGAGGAAATATCCAAGTTGGGAAAGCAAACCATGGGTTGAAAAGAAGCCAAGTAAAAAACCTACCACGGTCAATACACTGGCGGAGGTCAGCACAGACACTGAGACAGCAGAAATGGTTTGCACCACCGCTTCACGTTTGGCGTAGCTTTGCCGCATTTCTTTATATCGATCGGTGAACAAGATGGCGTAATCTACGGTTGCACCAAGCTGAATCGAGCTGATGATCAGGTAGGCAATATAGAAAATAGATTGATTTCCAAAGTAAGGAATGGAAAGGTTGATCCAAATTGCCGCTTCGATCGACAGCACAAGGATGATTGGTAGAATCAGTGACTTCATTGTGAGCAACAGCACGAGAAACACAGCAGCAATTGCGATGAGATTCACTTTCACCATATCTGCGGTAACTGTATCCATCAGATCATAGGTGGATACACCCTCGCCGGCTAAATACCATGTGCCCGGATAGTACTGTTCTGCCGTATCTCGCACTTGCTCCACCAAAGAAAAGGTCTCGTCTCCTTCATAGCTGGCATCCACGGTCAATACCATGCGGGTATAGTTTTCACTGTTTAATTTGGAAAGCGTACCGCTGTCCAGATATTGCTCCGGAATGGTTGCTCCTACTGTGTCTACATAGGATACAATGCTCTTTATCTGCGCTATATTATGAAGCGCTTGTGACAATTCCAGCTGAGTGGCAGTGCTCTCCTTTGGAATCAACAACACATAAGTGTCTTGCTTTCCAAAGGTATCTTCAATTTTATCTGTATCAGCACCAAGTTTGGTTTCGCTTCCAAAGATGTGGGAAGCGCCGTAATAAAAACTGTTGGCATTTGAAGCCAGATAGCATGGGACAATGAGGATGGCAAACAAAATGACCATCGGCATCATAATGTGACAGATAAAGGTTCCAAATTTGTGGAACGACGGCATAAAAGAACGATGCTGTGATTGATCGATGAACTTATAGGTGCGCAGAATGAGTGCAGGCATAAAGGTGAAAACGGTAATCAAACTGATTGCCACGCCCTTTGCCAGCGCAAGACCCAAATCGGGACCAATCTGGAATTGCATCAGGCACAATGCTAAAAAACCAATTACGGTTGTTAAGCCGCTGGACAGGATGGATGTGGTGGACATCGTCAATGCCTGGATCATCGCCTCTTTTGGATTGGGAGCAGTTTTTCGGCATTCTGCAAAGCGATGCAAAAGGAAAACGGAATAGTCCAGCGACACTGCAAGCTGCAGAATATTTCCGGCGGCATTGGTCACGAATGAGATCTCGCCGAAGATGATGTTGCTTCCTGCGTTGATGATTACAGCGATTCCAAGTCCGGCCAAGACAAGAAAAGGCTCTGCAAAGGAAGTCGTCGTAAGGATCAGGACAAATAAGACAAAGGCGACCGCAATAACAGCTATGACTCTAATTTCATTTACGGTACTGGTCGTGGCCGTCGCAGTTGAGACCGCACTCCCTGTCATTGCATTGTCGTCGCCGATAATATCCCGAATCGCGTTTACAGCGTCAATTCTTTTTTCTTCGGAAATAGTTACAGAAAACAATGCATTACTGTCCTTATAGTAGGTTTCTACGCTGTCGGAATCCAATGTCTCCAGCGGAACGGTTAAGCTTGCAACATCATCCAGCCAGGTAACATCCGTTACCCCGTCAACGGCCATCAGCTTTTCCTTGTATTCCAGGGCTTGTGGAACGGTTACATCCTGCACCAATACGCGTGCATTCGGTATTCCGCCCTCATATTCCTGCTCCATCAAGTCCAGTGCCTGCGTTGATGCGCTATCTGGTGGCAGATAGTCGTTCATGTCGTAATCGACTGAAATAAACTGCTTGCAAACTGCGCAGACAGCAAACAGAACCAGAAAAACAGCAATGACGGACTTTGTGTGATTGACAATGTACCTATAGAATTTTGTCATCAATAAAAAACTCCTCTCCGGAAATGGAATAATATGCACCGGAATTCGTCTTCAGATTCATAAGAATCTCTCGTCCGCTGATTGTGCCGACTGCGCTGTAGTATATTGTGGCAATCAATGTCCGCAGTGTTCCGGCAACCGTTATCTGTCCATTTTCCGTCAGAGTACCGCTGAAGGAATTTTTTTCGCCCATTACACTCAGCCATCCGTCTATGTTTCCTTCTGTCTCATGTAATGTCATGGTTCCATTTCGGACTCCAAGTGGCACAACCAGACGAATTCGGTAGAATTTCTCGGTCATATTTCCGCTCCTTTCCTTGATTTCAGGTATCAGATTACCGAAGAACAGCACGGAATAAAATGGTCAGACACCATGGATTTAGGTAAAAAACGGTCAAACAGGAGTAAATTGTGGGGCAAATATACGTCCTAATTCGTTGTATTATTTAATGGACAAGTGTATCATAAATACAAAAGGAGTTGATACGAGTGAAACACGCGGTAACAACACAGAATACAAGAAAAATCTTTGCCGCTTCCTTGAAAAAGTTCATGGAAAAGAAACCGCTTTCCAAGATTACGGTCAGCGAAATTGTTGCAGATTGCGGGGTCAATCGAAAGACCTTTTATTATCATTTCGAAGATATCTATTCTCTGCTGAAATGGATGCTGGAAGAAGAGGCATTTGATGTAGTGAAACAGTTTGATCTGCTGGTCGATTATCGGGAGGCAATCCTGTTTGTGCTGAAATATGTACGGCAGAACAAGCACTTGCTTTGCTGCGCCTATGACAGCATGGGCCGCGATGAAATGAAGCGGTTTTTCTATGCGGATTTTGTTGGTATCACAAAAAATATTATTCAGAATACCGAGCAGGAAATGGGCATTCGTGTTGATCCGCAGTTTGAAGAATTCCTGACCCATTTTTATACCGAGGCGATTGCCGGCCTTCTGATTGATGAATTCACAAACAGAGAAGGTCACGATACAGAAAAAGCAGTCGAGTATATTTCCCTAATCTTAAAAACCTCCTTACCCAGCGTTCTGTCTGGCTCACAGAAAACATAATTGACATGGACAGCAAAGAATATCTCCCGTTCAGGCAATGAGCTCGTCATTCGACAAAAAAAGACTTGCGGCAATACCGTGAATGTACTGCCACAAGTCTTTTGTTATGTTTCATTCTGTCTGTGCCTTACTTCATCTGCGCACTGCAGAGGACAACTTATACATCAGAGGGACTCCGCCGCATTTTCTCCCGCAAGGAATCCGCTGGCAAAGGCCCAGGCAAGGTCATTAATGATCTGCACCTTAACGCCACCCTGATTGATGAACCGTCCAGAGGCAAAGTCACCTGTCACATAGAGATTTTCGATTATTCCGCCATCTGCCGCCACAGCCTGCATTCTTGCATTGACTGGTACGCCGCCAAAGGCTCCGTCCGTAGCCATAGTACACCGTAGTGCATAAAAAGGGCCTTCTCTCAATGGTTTCAGCGCATCCGAAGTCTTGCAAAAGTCTGTATCTGCACCCGCATCACACAGGGCATTATAGCGCTCTACTGTGGCGGTCAGTGCCGCCGAATCGATGCCGCACTGCTCCGCCAGAGCTTCTATGGTCTCGGCACACTTGAAGGCAAAGCCATACTCTCTCAATGCACCATTCAGATCATCCTGCCAGTTCTCCGGCAGGGGCGGCATGGGAAATAGACCGGACTGCACACCGGAATGGGAACGCTCCACTGCCCGCTCCACACAACCGGCGTCGAAAATTTTGAAGCTCACACCGTTGGTCTGATCCCGCAGAGGGATAGCCTGACCAAAGAAATTACCCCGGCTGCCCATCTGTTCATTAACCCAGCGCTGTCCCTGTTCGTTGACCTGAATGACAGAAGGGTCAAACATCATAGCTCCGAAACAGGCATAGGGTGTGTCATCCGCAGGCATAAACAACGGCCCCATGAGTCGCAGGCAGAAGCTGTCCGAATCCAACTTTGCTCCCACCTGTTTCGCCATCTTCAGACCGTCACCGGTATAAGCAGCGGAGCGGTGGGCAGAGCGCACTTTCTTCATCTGAGCAAATTTCGGATCAACCTGCTCCAGCACTTTCTGGTTTTCGATCCAGCTGCCAGTCGCCAGCACACATTCTTTGCAGGTAATACGCACCATGCCGCCATCATCCCGACACAGTACACCGGTGATTTTTCCGTCCTCGCTCATAAGCTCCTGTGCCGCTGTTCCGGTGAGTACCGTAACTCCCCGCTTCTGGCACAGCGAAAGCATCTGATCCATAATGTACTTGCCGGTACCGCCCTGCGCACCGTGGCGCATTTTCTT
The DNA here is from genome assembly GCA_963597355.1 of bacterium. GTDB lineage: Bacteria > Bacillota > Clostridia > Oscillospirales > Oscillospiraceae > UMGS1766. Next base: position 59,826 of record CAVBPR010000016.1, read on the forward strand.
GAATACTGGCACCACCGGCCCACCGGGGCCATCAAAGATGTAGTGTCCCTCGCGGAACTCATCCTCTACATGGTCGCCCGTGTCACACAGCCAGTCAAAGAAACGTCCTGTGGCCTCAAAGCAGTTCCGCGCCAACTGAGGATCCAATCTCCAGTAAGTGGCATCCATTGCGCGAATCAACTCCTCTTCCATCACATCGGGAAGATTTCGCTCTGTCTGCCAGCGGCTGCGGTACATTTTAAAGTCCGCCGCGTACCACGCACCGCCGCCGGTGCGTTTCTGCTTTTCAACTACAATGACCTTGATGTTCGGATTCTCTGCCGCCCGTGCCGCCGCTACCATACCGGCACCGCCGCCACCCAACACCAACACATCGCAGTCCAACTCGATGAGCGCGTGGGGCTGAACCGGCACTGGAGGTGCATTCAAATCGATGGGGGCACACTCCTTGCACACTGTGGCACATTTTCCGCAAGAGATACACTTTTTTTCATCTATCAATGGCCGGTCTTCTGTCAGGCAGATTGCGCCCACAGGACATTCTACCTTACATTTCAGACAGGCCACGCAATTATCTTGAATATAATAAGCCATTTTCTTCTTTCCTCAGTCAAACTCTTCCTTATGATGCTTCAGCCGCAAGCCGGACATTGCCAGCAACACGGTCAAAATTCCAATACCCGCCACAAGCAACCAGCGGGGAAACATTCCCACAATCGTATTCTCCCGGGCTCCCAGCACTGTGATACGATCTGTATCGCCTTCCGGAAGCTCGCTGTGAACAGCAATATAGCTGCACAACGCATCTGCACAGGTAACCGACAACTCGTCTCCGTCCAGCAGGTGTTCCGGTGCGGTTACTGTAATCCGACTTTCCGAATCTGTTCGCTCCAGCTTTGTGCCGTCATCCAATCGAAGCGATAGCACTCGTTCTCCGACAGGTGCAGATGCATCATAGCGGAACGAAAAACCAGATATCTGGCAAAACACCTGATTTCGTTCCAAATAGTCTGTAATGATTCGCTCTGTTTTAGTGTCAACTGTGATGTCGGCCACCGCATTTTCCAGCAACGCATAAAGTTCCCGCGGAGAAATGGTTGCCATCACCAGTTTTTCATCGGAAGAAAAAACATGTTCCACATCTTCACGGGTAATATTCCCCTGAGGCAAATCCGCGGAAAGCATGCTGGTATTGATCAATGCAATCTGAGTTTCTCCTGCGGCGCGAAACGCATCTGCCACAACACTGCCAAGTTCGCACTGACTAATGTAGGGTGACTCCAGATCCATGGAGCGAGGTGCTTTATTCAAAGAGCCAACCGATTCGGTCGCCATCGCAGATACACTCAGAGCCGCCGCCAACAGAAGCACTGTGACGGCGGTCAAAAGTTTCTTTTTCATATTACAAGTTGTTGATCTCACGCACATAGTGGCAGGCCACAAAGTGCTCCGGCAGCACCTCGTCATACTCCGGAAGCTCCTGATGGCAGCGCTCCTTTGCGTAAGGGCAGCGATTGGCAAAACGGCAGCCGGGCTTGGGGTCTACAGGGCTGGTCAATTCGCCCTGCATGATAATGCGCTTTTTCTCGCGATGAATCGATGGCACAGGAATCGCGCTGAGCAATCCCTTTGTATACGGGTGCATTGGCATTTGGAACAATTTCTTGGCAGGTGCCTTCTCTACCATGCTGCCAACATACATAACCAGAATATCGTCCGAGATATGTTTTACAACGGACATATCATGTGTAACAAAGATATAGCTAATTCCCTTTTCTTTCTGCAAATCCTGCAGAAGATTCAGTACCTGTGCCTGAATGGACACATCCAATGCGGAAACCGGCTCATCACAGACGATAAACTTCGGATCTACGCTCAGTGCCCGTGCAATACCGATGCGCTGACGACGACCGCCGTCCAGCTCGTGGGGATAAGAATAGGCAAAGCGGCGGGCAAGACCAACGGTGTCCATCAGTTCAAACACCTTTTCTTCCACTTCTGCCTTGCCATGGCACAGGTGAAAGGTGTGCAGAGGACTGGCAATCAGTTCAAAAACCGTATAACGGGGATTCAGTGAGGAGAAAGGATCCTGGAAAATGATCTGCATATCCTTCTGCAATTCCCGGCGCTCCCGTCCCTTGGCTCGGGTAATATCCTTTCCCTCAAAGAAGATCTTACCATCGGTAGCGGGCAGCAGGCCAAGCACTGTGCGCCCCAATGTGGACTTACCGCAACCAGACTCACCTACGACGCCGAGGGTCTTTCCGGCATCCAGAGTAAAGCCGACATTGTCTACCGCATGGAGCTTGCCTCTTGGAGTGTCAAAATATTTCTTCAGGTGTTCAACGCGAATCAGCTCTTCGCTCATTGAAAGTCACCCGCCTTTCCGAGAATATCGTTGCCGGGATTTGAAACCGGATAACCCTTTTGATAAGCTTCCTCATTGATTGCCTCATCCGGGAAGTAGAGCGGTACATCCTTGTCGCAATGATGGCAGCGACACAGATGGCCGGGAGCAATCTCCTTCAGTTCCGGTTCCACTGTCTGACAGTGCTCGTCGGCATAAGGGCAGCGGGGGTTGAACTTACAACCCTTGGGCAGGTCAGCCGGATCCGGCATCAGGCCGCGAATGGGTTTCAGCCGCTCCACATCCTCATCCAGCGACGGCAGAGAATTGAACAGGCCCTCTGTATAGGGGTGCGAGGTGTGATCAAAGATGTCCTCCAGTGTTCCGTATTCAACAATCTCGCCGGCATACATGATAGCTACCTTATCGCAGGTTTCCGCCACCACGCCAAGGTCGTGGGTAATCAGCAGCATGGAAGAACCGAACTTCTTCTTCAGGTCGGTCATCATGTCCAGCACCTGGGCCTGAATGGTCACATCCAGTGCGGTGGTAGGTTCATCGGCGATAAGCAATTTCGGCGAACATGCCAATGCCATGGCAATGACCACGCGTTGTTTCATTCCGCCGGAGAACTGATGGGGATAGTCGCCGCCGCGTTCGGCAGGAATGCCGACGAACTCCAGCATCTCCCGCGCTTTTTTTACCGCCTCTGTCTTGCTGACCTTTTCGTGGATCTTAACAACCTCTGCAATCTGATCCTCGACTTTGAAAATCGGATTCAATGCGGTCATCGGGTCCTGGAAAATCATAGAGATCGCAGAACCGCGAATACCGTGCAGTTCTTCCTCGCTCATTTTCAAGACATCTTTTCCATTGAAGAGAATTTCGCCTGCTTCAATTTTACCGGGAGGAGACTGAATCAAATTTAGAATGCTCAAGGCCGTGGTGGTTTTTCCGGCACCAGTCTCGCCCACAAGGCCGAGGGTCTCGCCCACATCGATGGTCAGGTCAATCCCGTTGACTGCATGAACATCGTTGTCCATGGTGTGGAACTCGACATTAAGACCTTTAATTTCCAGCAAATGTTCACTCATCTGTCGTTCCTCCTCACTGCTTCAGGCGGGGATCCAGTGCATCCCGCAGGCCGTCGCCCATCACGTTGAAGGCAAACACTGTCAACAGGATGGCAATACCGGGAAAGGTGATCATTGGCCAGAAGGTGGTGATAAATTCCTGACCGGCACTCATGATAGAGCCCCACTCGGAGGTAGGCGGCTGAACGCCCAGACCGATAAAGCTCAAGCCGGAGATTTGCAGGATGTTGCCGCCGATACGCATGGTGCTGTCCACGATGAGGGGGGACAGAATGTTGGGCAGGATCTCATGGAAGATAATCTTTCCATGACCGGAGCCGGTAGCCTTGGCGGCCTCGACAAACTCCTGCGAACGAATTTGCAGCACCGTGGCGCGAATCATGCGGATACATGGTGCCACACCGCTGACTGCAATTGCAATTGCGGTATTGATTACGCCAATGCCAAGTACGGCAGAGATGCACACAGCCAGCAACATGCCGGGGATACACATCAAAATGTCGCAGAAACGCATGACAACGCTCTCATATACCCCGCCGAAATAACCGGCAGTTGCACCCAGTCCGATGCCGATAATCAACGAGAACACCAGACTCATCAGAGAAATCAGCAAGCTGACTCTCGCACCATACACAACACGACTGAACAGGTCACGACCAAAGTTGTCCGTTCCCATTAAATGCTGCAGACTTGGCATCTGCAAACGATCTGTAGAAATTGCCGCCGGATCATAAGGAGCAATGACATTGGCAAAGATCGCCACCAGAACAAGAAGAATTGCCAGACACATGCCAAATACAGCTAATTTGTTCCGACGGAAACGGCGCCATACATCGCCCATTTGGCTGTGTTTTTCCAGTGTGTCAACACCGCTCTGCTTACGCTTTGACATTGTGGGCCTCCTTTCTCTTTCTGGAGCTGCGCTTTTTGCCTGCATACTGAGATTTAATGCGTGGATCAACATAAGCGTAGGCCACATCGGTCATCAAGTTGATAATACAGACAAAGAAGCTGAGTACGAGAACTGTACCCTGAATGGTGGGGAAATCGCGGGTATTGATGGCGCTGAGCAGCAGCATGCCGATTCCGGGAATGGAAAAGACAGATTCAATAATGAAGGAACCGCCCACCACCATGGTAAGCTGTGCACCGATGACGGTAACAACCGGGATGAGTGCATTGCGCAATGCATGGCTGAAAATAACCTTACGCTCTTTCACGCCCTTCGCCCGAGCGGTGCGGATGTAGTCCTGATTGATAACATCCAGCATACTGGTACGCGTAATACGCGCTACCAGTGAAATCGGGCTGAGCGCCATACATACGACCGGCAGTATCATATGCTTCCATGTGCCCATGCCTCCCGCTGGCAACCAGTGCAGCTTCAGACAGAACAGCAGCATTGCCATCAAAGCTACCCAGAAACCAGGTGCAGCAGAGAAAATAACTGCGAAGGTGGTGGCTGCATAATCCACCGGAGTATATTTCTTTACTGCCGACAATATGCCGATTCCGACACCAGCCAGTATCGTTACAACGCAGCTGGCAAGACCCAGCTTAATGGTGACGCCGATGCGGGAGAAAATCATATCGCTGACGGGGCGCTTGCTGTCGTAGGAAGTGCCCAAATCCAATCGGGTAACAACACCTACCACATAGTCAATATATTGCTCTACATAGGATTTATCCAATCCCATTTCTGCACGCTTGGCCTCATAGGCCTCCTGGGTATAATTCGATCCCAATGCCAATTTGGCCGGATCGCCGGGGATACATTTATTAATAGTGAAGATGATCAATAACACACCGAGCAACGTAGGAATAATGATCAACAATCGCTTTAGAATATAGCGCAGCAAGTGCGAACACCTCCATAAATCGATGGCCAGTTTCCCCGACGAGTCAGGGAAACTGGCCGAGTTTCAGATTAAGTAGTATTTACTTTATTCTGTTACCTCATATGTTCAGGCAAGCTTCAAAGAACCCAGGCAGCCCTTGCCTACTGCAGACTGATCGAAGCTGGCAATGCGGCTGTTGTAAGCCACAGCGGACAGTGTCTCACAAATAGGCAGTGCATTGTAGTTGTCGTACAGCCACTGATCTGCCTTCTCGTAAGCATCCCAACGAGTGTCGGTATCAACACTATTCAGACCGATTTCCAGATAGCTGTTGTAAGTGGGATCCTCAATGGACATGCAGGAGAAGGGAGCGCCAGAGGCAAAGGCGGACAGGGACTGATACGGCTCACGAGTGGGGTTACCGCCGGTAACATTCATCATCATGATGTCGCCCTCGCCGTCCAGATACATACCCAGTGCGGTGGGCAGGTCATAGCTCTCCACGGTTACGTTAATGCCGATGAGCTGCAGCTGAGCCTGAATTGCTTCACCGACCTGAGGCTGAGGTGCCGAGTCGGGAGACAGCCAGCGCAGGGTGATCTGACCTTCGGAATAACCGGCATCGGTCAGAATCTGCTTGGCCTTTTCTGTGTCGGTGGTGTAGCCCTCGTGCTCGGAATAGCAGTCGAAGGTGGAGGCGTAGTGGCTCTTGGCTTCCTCACCCATTGTGCCATAGGCGACCTCGGTGATATAGTCCATGTCCAGTGCATAGGCAATGGCCTCACGCACCTTGGGATCGGAGAGGTACTGGTTCTCCTCGTTCAGGATAACAAAGCTGACATCGTTGTTGGAGATGTACTGAACGGTGCCCTGGCTGCCGCCGGCATTTTCAATCTGCGTGGCAACCGTGCTTCCGATGCCATACAAAGCATCCAGATTTCCGCTCTGATAATCCATGTGCATAGCGGTCTCATCGGAATAGAAGCGCAGGGTGATTTCGCTGGCATCATAGGTGTAGTCCTTATCCCAATAATCATCACGCAAGGTGAAGGTTACATAGGAGTCCTGCACGCAGTCCGTGATTTTGTAGGGGCCGGAACCGACCGGACCGGTGTACCAAATCTGATCCGCAGAGTCATGTGCCTCAGTGAAGGATTTCTCCATAATGGACACATTCAGCGTGCGCTCAGCAGGACCATAGGGGAACTGATAAACCAGAGACAGTGTCATGCCATCCTCAGAAATTGTAGTGGCATCGAAGTCAATGTACTGGAAGTACTGGTACTTATCCGTGCTTTCACCCTGATCGATGTAGTTATGGATTGAGAAAAGCACATCTTCCATGGTCATCTGGTTTCCATCCGAGAAGGTAATGCCGTCCTTCAGGGTCATAACCAGAGTCTTGTCGTCTGTCCACTCATAGGAGGACAGAACACGGGATTTATACTCGCCTGTGGTGTCGTCCACCTCAAACAGCTTGTCATACACCATGCCTTGCTGAATGAAGTCGTCGGAGTTTGCGGAGGATGGATAGCAGGCGTAGTGACCGCCCACATAGCCGATGGTAACTGCGGTGCTGTCCCCCTTGTCTGCGTTACCACTGCCACCGGAGTTGGTGCCGGCATCGGAGCTGCCGCAGCCAACCAGAACGGACATCACCATCGTTAGACAGAGCAACAGAGCAATTGTCTTTTTCATAATGTTCTTCCTTTCTTCTTTCATGTTTTTGTTCTTTCTGCGCGATCTCCATCGCGCTGGGTTTGCTCGGTCATTTTGCATGTTGTTAGCTTACTCCCGACAGGCAAATCTGTAAATATCGCACAATTAGGTAATTTTCTCTCTTTTTAATCACATTCTTTATAGCACGAAAGACTCTTACCTTGAGGTAAGAGTCTTTCGTGCGCGTGCTGTCTGTTATTCAATTTTTCCATTGTAAAACGGGCGGTCCATCAGCTCCGGATCCGGTTCGCGGTAGCCGTGCCACATCTCGCCTAAAATGTCCACCGGAAGTCCCTTCCGCTTCATATCGTTCCAGCCCCAGTCATACACCAAATCGAGCAGACCGATGAGTGTTTTACCGGTGGGTGTCAGGTGATATACCACCCGAGGCGGCACTTCCGGCAGCACATCACGATAGATCAATTCATCTGCCTGCATATCTTTCAGGTTCTGGCTGAGTACCTTCTGGGTGATGGGCAACTGCTTGAAGAAACGGGAGAAATAGGTGCCGTCGTCTACGGCAATGGCGCGAAGAATGAAGGGCTTCCACCGGGAAAACACCATCTTCATCATGTGATTATAGGGGTCCTTTGTGATATCAAAGGTCCCCTCGGGACATAGCGTGTGAGCGATTGTGTTTTCTCGTTCTTCCGGTGTAGAAAGCAGACCTGCCAGCATCTTTTCTTTTTCTTCATGTGTAAGCATGGTAAGCGCTCCTCTCCTCTTTTAATTTGTAATTTCATTCTAACACTTCTTGTTGTGCTTTTCCACAATTATTTCATGATAGGCTTCTTACTTTTAGGTGAGTATGTTTCCTTTTTGCCGGAAAGTTACCATTTTGTGCGATATTTCACATTCCGGTCAATCGTGTTATCGTTAAATCAGTTAAAACGGAACACCATACAGAAAGGAACATCGACATGTATCAGATCAAAGCATCCTGCAGTGGCTGTCACACCTGTGAGCTGGCCTGTCCAATGCAGGCGATTCACTATGATGGCCCACGCTATCAGATCGATCCCGAGCTGTGCGTAGAGTGTGGACTGTGCGAAACGCTGTGTCCCACCTGCTCTATCTATGATGCAGACGACCACAGCAAACCGACCCCTCACGAGAAAATTGTCCGGGAATGCGACCTGGTGGTCTGCGGCGGCGGCACCGGACTTGTGACCGCCATCAAGGCAGCCCAACTGGGCAAAAAAGTCATCCTGCTGGAAAAGGCGAAGCGCTGCGGCGGAAACACCGACATTGCCCACGGCTTTTTCCCTATCTACTCCAAAATGCATGCCGAACAGGGCATTGAAGACGTCCGCGAGGAAGCCGTGCAGGTTATGTATGACCGGGCTGGCGGCGTGATTGGCAAGGACATCATGCACACCGCCATCTACGGCTGTACGGAGTTTTTTGACTGGCTGCTGGACTTCCCCCAAACCCGCGAAGTCTACACGGTGGAAAAGCTGGGCGAAAAGCGGGAGGCCGGCCCGGTCTACGGCCCGGCGGTCACCCACTTTGTAAACCGCATTGAGAATATCCGCAGTTTGGATCCCTCCATCGGCCCCGGCTGGGCGGGCACTTTCGTCAAGCAGACGATGCTGGACGCCATCCCTCAGCAAAAGCTGGATGTAGAGATTCTGTTGGAGCATGAGGCCAAGCACCTCATCACCGACGAGACCGGCCGTGTTACCGGTGTGATTGCTCTGGATCCCGGCGGTGAAACCGAAATCCACTGCAAGGCCGTGGTGCTGGCTACCGGCGGTTTCGGCAGCAGCGATGAAAAACTCCAAAAGTATGCAAATTTCTTCGATGTAGAGCGCCCCGTCACCCGGTTCTCTGTGCCAAGTGACACCGGTGATGCCATCGATATGCTGCAGGAGCTGGGCGTGGAGCCTAATCCTGACCGACTGTTTGTCTCTTTCTTCGGCCCGGCACACCATCCGTACAGCTATTCCCTGTACCGCCTGATCGAAGAGCCTACCAACCTCTCCATCGACATGAATGGCGTGCGTTGGCAGGATGAGAGCGGCGGTCTGTTCACCGGCCGCATCAACATCGCCGGACATCCGAAGGAGTGCACCTGGAATATCTTCACTCAGGCCAATGTGGACGGCATCTTCCGCAAATTCCTGCTGGATCCGTCGCTGTCCGATGAAGTAGATTGCTACCGCCATTATCAAGAGGATCTTGACCGGGAGACTACCTACAAAGTTCCCGCTGTTGTGAAGGCAGACACAATTGAGGAATTGGCTGAAAAATTGGGTATGGACGCCACCGTCCTCACGCGCACCATCAACGAGTACAACCGCTTCTGCCGTCAGAAAAAAGACGAGCAGTTTGGCAAAGATCCAAAATTCCTCGTTTCCCGGGATGCAGGCCCGTTTTATGCGGTCTACGCCCAGCGTTTCTCCGAGGCCGCTATGGGCGGTCTGATGGTCAATGCAGACTGCCAGGTACTGCGCAATGACAACTCCCCCATTCCCGGATTGTACGGCGTAGGTGATGCCACCTCTGCCATGCACCGCAAGGGCGAGCTGGCTGTCATTTCAGAACTGACCTGGGCCGTTGCCTCAGCCTATCGATCTGCTGTCAACGCCGTTAAGGAAATGGAGGTGCAAGCATGATGCGCAGAAAGCCGAATATGACGCTGACGAAAACACCGATGCTCGAACAGTCCATCGAACAGCGTCTAACCAACTTCGATGAGGTAGAACTGGGCTACACCCCGGAGCAGGCCATGCAGGAAGCCGAGCGCTGCCTGAACTGCCCTGACCGCTACTGCGCTGCTCACTGCCCCGCCCACAACTACATTCCGGAATTTATCGCCGAGATCCGTGCCGGGCGCTTTGATCAGGCTTGGGAACTGCTGGCTTGTACTAACCCGATGATGGAAATCTCCGGTCGTGTCTGCCCTTATGAGTGCCAATGCGAAAGCCATTGCACCCGAGGCATCAAAGGCGAACCGGTGGCCATTGGCAAACTGGAGCGTTTTATCGCCGACTGGCATCGCGCCAACACCACTGCTGTTCAGCGAGAAGTCACCATCAACGGACTGAAGGCCGCTGTAGTTGGTGCCGGTCCTGCCGGTCTGACCTGCGCTCTGTCGCTGGCAGCATCCGGATTCACTGTAACGGTCTATGAAAAGGAAGATCATACCGGCGGCGTGCCCAGCTGGGGCATTCCTCCCTTCGTCCTGCCCCGTAACCTGCTCACCCGTCTGTCTAATCAGCTGGAACAGCAGCCAAACGCTTCCATCCACCTGAACACTGCCCTTGGGCGAGACATTACGCTGGATGATCTGGTACAGGATAACGATGCCGTTTTCCTGGCCACCGGTGCCGAATGCCCTGTGGAGCTGAAACTGCCCGGACGGGAGCTTACACAGGTCGTGCAGGCAAGAGATTATCTGACCCATCCTGAAGCCTATTCCGGCAAGCAGGTTCTGGTCATCGGCGGCGGCAACACGGCTATTGATGCCGCTCGCACCGCTGTACGTGAAAATGCAGACAAGGTCACTCTGGTCTACCGCCGCAGTGAGGACGCCATGCCTGCCACCCAGCAGGAACGCTCCATCGCAAAAGCAGAGGGTGTTCAGCTCAAAACGCTTCGCTCCCCTGCCCGTTTTGTCAGCGAGAACGGTACGCTCACCGGACTGGAGTGCAATATCATGCAGCTAGCCGCTCCGGATTATCCCGGAGGCCGGGCCAACAGCGCTCCCACCGGTGAGACGGAAACGCTGGAGGCTGATCTCATCGTGCTGGCACTTGGCTTTGAAAATATGCCTGTGGACGGTGTAACCATGGATTCCCATAACCACATTGTCATCGGTAAGGACTTCTCCACCAATGTTGACAAAGTATATGCCGGCGGCGATGCCGTGACCGGTGCCGCCACCTTTATGAAGGCCGTTGCTGCCGGTAAAGACGCTGCAGCTGCTATCTTTGCCCGGCTCTGCGAATAACAATTTCAAAACCTCCTTCCTCATTTTCTCTTCTTTTTAGCACAAACCCCGGTTGCGCATTAAGCAGCAACCGGGGTTTGTGTTGAATTATAAATACAGGCAAAAGGATTTGATCGGCCATCAATAATAATAAAGGAAGGAGCGCAGTCTGGCCCATCCGTTCTCATCCCAGTCGCCGTCCAGTGACAGCTCGAACAATGTTCGGCGCAAATACTGCCTTAATGCGGCAAAGCTCTCACTGCTGATGGCCTGCTCCAAATTGCAGGCATCCGCCGCCGCTCGGGCAGGATCAATGCCGAGCTGAACGAACAGGGTCTGAAACAGCTGTCTCCGCTCGTTTACCGTCTCTGCGACAGCCCTGTCACCAGGCAACGAAAAAAGCCTCCAAAGCACTGAAACACAGTACCTTGAAGGCTTTCTTCTCTGGTGACCCATCGGAGGCTCGAACTCCGGACACCCTGCTTAAAAGGCAGGTGCTCTGCCTACTGAGCTAATGGATCATATGTATGTAAACCTTTTATAAAAGGTGAAAATCTGGCTGGGATGGCGGGATTCGAACCCACGACTGCAGGAGTCAAAGTCCTGTGCCTTACCGCTTGGCGACATCCCAATCAGGAAAGAAAGTAAGAGAAAAAGTCAGATCGATTCATATGAGCCGTTCTGACTTTTTTCCCTGCATTCTTATGGGGTGGATGAACGGAGTCGAACCGTCGGCCTCCAGAGCCACAATCTGGCGCTCTAACCAACTGAGCTACATCCACCATATAGGATAGGGATCCGCAATCACTGTGGCCTTCGAGTCTAGGATGCATGGTGGTACGCCTGGAGGGACTCGAACCCCCGGCCCACTGCTTAGAAGGCAGTTGCTCTATCCACCTGAGCTACAGGCGCGTGTGGAGCGGGTGATGGGAATCGAACCCACGCGACCAGCTTGGAAGGCTGGGATTCTACCATTGAACTACACCCGCATCGCTCGATTGCCAGCTCAGATAGGATAACACATTGGCCTTTAAATGTCAACACATTTTTGCTTTTTATTTTTATTTTTTCAATTCCTTCAGAGCAACGGCATTTAATGCCTTGTCGCAGAACACACAGCAAGCTTTTCCGTCCGTCTCTTTCACCAGCGGAGGAAGATAGGTTTCCGTCTGCGTGATACAATTGGGATTCGTGCAGAGCGGCTTTGTCCCGATTTCTACCGTTTCCGGCTCTACGCGAGGAGAATTTGCCAGATCTGCCAGCAGGCTCATGCGGGCATACATGCCAAAGCGAGCCTGACGAAAATAAGCCGCACGGGGATCATCGTCAACATCCTGAGCAATTTCATCCACGCGAGGCAACGGATGCAAAACAATCATATCCGGCTTTGCCCGCTCCAGCTTGCGTCTGGTCAGAATATAAATCCCCTTATTGCGCTCATACTCCAGCGGATCGAGAAAACGCTCTTTCTGAATTCGAGTCATATACAGCACATCCAGCATGGGAATCACTGGTTCCAGACCCGTCACTTCCACAAACTTCATCTGATTTTCCCGCATGAAATCGCGCATGTATTCAGGTATTGCCAATTCACGGGGCGAGATCAGATAAAAGGTAATGTCGTTAAATTTTGCCAGTGCCTTAATCAGAGAATGTACTGTACGTCCGTTTTTCAGATCTCCACAAAAACCGATGGAAATGCCATCCACCGATCCCCGCAGTTGTTGAATTGTTGTAAGATCCGCCATCGTTTGGGTTGGATGCATATGCCCGCCATCTCCGGCGTTGATCACCGGTACCGGAGAATAGAGTGAAGCCGCCTTTGCGGCGCCCTCCTGGGGAGAACGCATCACAATGACATCTGCATAACCGGAGACCATTTTGATAGTGTCCTTGAGGGTTTCACCCTTTGCAACAGAAGAGGATTTCGGATCAGCAAAGCCAAACACATTGCCTCCAAGGCGAAGCATTGCTGTTTGAAACGAGAAGTTCGTACGTGTTGATGGCTCGTAGAAAAGATTGCACTGGACTTTGCCCTTGCAGGTATCTGTAAACAACGACGGATTTTCGATAATACGAGCTGCGCGCTCATAAATCTCCTCCCACTCTGCACGGGTCAAATCACCAAAATCAATCAAATGCCGTACGTTCATTCTATATCTCCTCCTTGCCGCCCATTATTCTAGCACAGTGCATTCGCTATCTCAACCCTTTTTTCTTCCTTTTAAAACCCTAAAAACCGCAGCAAGGCTTCTCTCTCGTTCTTCACCTTCCCTTCCATCACTCCTGTCAGCCCCCGTGTCAGCAGTTGTCCAATCTCCGGCCCCGGCTTGATTCCAAGGGCAATCAAATCAGCTCCGCGAATCGCCAGTTGTTTCATGCTCCAGCAGGAGCCATCCTGCTTTACCTGCTCCAGTTCGGCTTTAAATGCTTCGATTTTCTGTAATTTTTCATCTCTCCCGAACTCAGATTGAGCTAACACATCCGCTCTTTTCAAAACCAGCAGTTTTTCCACCGTTTCTTCGCCAACTTCGGCCAAAAATTGACGCACCTTCGGTAAACCAACCGGCAGCACCTGATCATGCAGTGCAACTAACCGCTCCACCTGAAGCCGTGTTGCCGTGTCGCAACGCAATCGTTCCAGCGCTTGATGCGCAAGCTCCGCACTGCGCTGATTGTGTCCGTAAAAATGCGAATATCCATTTTCTCCAAAAGACTGGCATTCCGGTTTTCCTGTGTCATGAAATAAAGCGGCAAGGCGCAACGAAAAATCTTGTCGTGGAACGCCTGCAATTACCTTAACTGTATGCCGCCAAGCGTCCAGATCATGATGGGGTGTGTTCTGATTGTAGTCAATCAACGGTGCAATTTCCGGAAGGATGACCGCCAACACATCTGAAAATGCGAGCATGATCTTTTTCCCGCCCTCTGCCTGCAGGATTCCTTTTAACTCTCCATATATACGTTCTTTTGCAATCAACAAAAGGTCATTACGGTTGCGATGAATGGCCTCTGCTGTTTCCGGATCAATTTCAAATTGCAGACGCGCCGCAAAACGAAGGGCGCGCAAAATGCGCAGGGCATCTTCCTGAAAACGAAGTTGCGGTTTTCCTACCGTTCGAATTTTTTTATCCGCAAGATCTTTGCGCCCATTATAATAATCAATCACTCCATGCTGGGGATGATAGGCCATGGCGTTGATCGTAAAATCTCTCCGTTCCAAATCACCTGCAATGTCCCGGATAAAACAGACCGCATCTGGCCGACGATGATCGGAATACGCGCCCTCTGTGCGATAGGTTGTAACCTCATACCCCTCTTCCCCCACCATCACAAGGATCGTTCCATGGGCAATTCCTGTTTCATGAATTACATAATGCTTAAAAACATGTTTTGTTTCCGCCGGAAGTGCATTGGTGCAAATATCCCAATCATGGGGTGTTTGTCCCATCAAAAGATCTCGCACACAACCGCCGACAAACCATGCCTCATACCCAGCGCAGTTCAACTGGTGAATGATAGCAAGTCCGCCTTGTGGAAGCTGATTTCGTTCTATTTCCATTTTTACACCCCCTTACACATAATCTGTTCTATTCCATTATCGTGTTTACTCTACCGTTCAATCCACTCAAGCTGATTCAGATTCTTTCCATTCTATCGGCTCGGCAGGAGCATAGCGCCCTTTTCTCAGTATGTCAAGCCGTAACTCTTAAAAATTTCAGAAATATCATTGCCGGAGGCAGGGGTTATTGCGCCCTGCCTCCGGCCTTTTTGTGTGCGTTAAAATGAGAAAACCTATCCAATCGGCGGGGGCATTATCCGGAACAATATATTATGATATAGATACAGCAGGAAAGGCTGGTGATGCCGTATGGTAATGCAGAAACTGCCGTCGGGCAGTTTTAAGCGGGGATATTTTTTCTCGGTACGTCTGCTGCCGACAGAAAGCTGCAAGCGGACAAATCTACAATATTGGAGGAAAGAAGATGAGAAAAAGGTTATTAGGCATCCTTCTTGCATTATGCCTGGTAGTAGGGCTTTTCCCATTGCCAGCTTACGGATGGGATGAAACGGGAACCTGCGAGTTCTGCGGGGGATTTATCGCCGATGACTGGATCTGTACCGGCGGTGAACATTGCGGCGAGAACAGTGGCAGAACCGACTGTTATGAAGAGCATCATTGCCACGAATGCTGGGACTGCGAGACCGAGGTGGATGAATTTTGCGCAGAGTGCTTATTGTGCGTGGAGTGTGCCCAGGAGTACGGAGCTCACTGCAAGGAGTGCGGAACCTGCTTCAACGGCAACGCTGAGCCTTGCCCCGGCGGCTGCGATCGTTGCGGCGAATGTGCGGACGAATGGTGCAGTGACTGCGGTATGTGCGTAGAATGTGCCATTGATGAGGGAAAGCATTGCCCAGACTGCAATGCGTGTCATGGTGACGGCGACTACTGTCTGCTTTGCAATCGCTGCCTTGATTGCGGCGACCAGTGCGAAAGCGGTTGTACCGATGTCTGCTTGATTTGCCATCTGGAAAACGAAAAGGCTTGCACGAATTGCGGAGCATGCTTTATCGTAGGTGACAACCAGTGCTGCCCAAGCTGCGGTTATTGCTCCGAGTGCGTGGATGAATGGTGCAACGATTGCGAAATGTGTGTAGAGTGCGCACAGGATGAGCAGCTTCACTGCCCGGAATGCGGAAACTGCTTTACGGATCATCCGCCTTGCCCCGGCGACTGTGGTCGCTGCGGCGAATGCGTAGACGAATGGTGCAGTGACTGCGGTATGTGCGTAGAATGTGCCATTGATGAGGGAAAGCATTGCCCAGACTGCAATGCGTGTCATGGTGACGGCGACTACTGTCTGCTTTGCAATCGCTGCCTTGATTGCGGCGACCAGTGCGAAAGCGGTTGTACCGATGTCTGCTTGATTTGCCATCTGGAAAACGAAAAGGCTTGCACGAATTGCGGAGCATGCTTTATCGTAGGTGACAACCAGTGCTGCCCAAGCTGCGGTTATTGCTCCGAGTGCGTGGATGAATGGTGCAACGATTGCGAAATGTGTGTAGAGTGCGCACAGGATGAGCAGCTTCACTGCCCGGAATGCGGAAACTGCTTTACGGATCATCCGCCTTGCCCCGGCAGCTGCGGCCGCTGTGACGAATGCGTAGACGAATGGTGCAGTGACTGCGGCATGTGCGTAGAATGTGCCGTTAACGAGGGAAAGCATTGCCCCGACTGCGATGCGTGTCATGGCGGCGGCGACTACTGCCTGCTTTGCAATCGCTGCTTTGATTGCGGTGACCAATGTGGAAGCGGTTGTCCGGATGCCTGCCTGATTTGCCATCTGGAAAACGAAGCGGCTTGTGAAAATTGCGGATCATGCTTTATTATAGGTGACAGTAAACGATGCCCAAACTGCGGAAATTGCTCCGACTGTGTGACTGAATGGTGCGACAACTGCGAAATGTGCGTGGAGTGCGCCGTTGACGACTATAAACATTGTCCTGAATGCGCAAAGTGCTATGAGGAAGTTGAAAACTACTGTGGAGGCTGCGGAAAGTGTCTGGATTGCGCGGACGCGTATTGTCCGGATTGTAACATGTGCAGTGACTGCGTTCTCCTGTGCGGGAACTGCCACTATTGCAGCAATGATGCCACTATCTGCCCTGACTGCGGAGAAGCCTGCAGTGAGTGCGGAGTAGTTTGCGGAAACTGCGGTTTGTGCGAGGACTGCACTACAATCTGTGGTGACTGTGGTGATTATTGTAGCGATTGTAGCACTTTGTGCGGAGGCTGTCAGACCTGCGAAGCCTGTGCCGTTATCTGCCCCGATTGCGGAGAAATTTGCAGTAGCTGCGGAACCATATGTAAGGTTTGTGGGCTTTGTGAAGATTGCTGCGAAGAAAACAGTCGGATGGCCGGATGTACTCATGGTATCTGTATCATGAGCTCAGAATGGAATAGCCACTGGAATACAGAACATGCATCATATGAGCATACCCATGTCTATGGCGATTACCTTAACAATGCAAGCGGTCATTGGCGGATCTGTAAAGTCGGTTCCTGCGGTGCAAGTACAGCAATTGAGAACCATAGCTTTGGTTACTCAACTGTCATTCAATCGGCAACCGAAACCCAAGCGGGTCTGAAAGAATATACCTGCACGGTCTGCTCATTTAAAACTACACACACACTGACATACTTTCCTGCAAAAGAAGCTACCTGCACGGATGACGGAAATACAGCGTATTATATCTGCTCTTGCGGCAAGTGGTTCAATGACGGAGCATTTGAAGAAGAAATTACGGACAAATCCGACGTTGTGCTTGTTGCGGGACACACAGCTTCCGATTGGAAAACCGATAAAGATTATCACTGGAAAGAGTGCACGACCATCGGTTGCGGCGTAGTGTTGGAAGAAACGAAAGCAATTCATGAATACGGAGACGCTAACAGCTGCGATATATGCGGATACGACAGGAGCACTACCTATACCATTATCGAAGGTGCTAATGAA
This sequence comes from bacterium, assembly GCA_963597355.1. GTDB lineage: Bacteria > Bacillota > Clostridia > Oscillospirales > Oscillospiraceae > UMGS1766. Next base: position 77,276 of record CAVBPR010000016.1, read on the forward strand.
AAATGGGTGAAGGGAACCGAAAAACCGCTAGCATTCAAAGCGGACGGTCAAATCAGCAAATTTGAAGGCGTCAAGGTGGACGACGTTCTGATTGATGCAAGCAAGTATACCGCAGTTTCCGGTTCAACAATCGTAACCCTGGAAAAGGAATATCTGGATACACTTTCTGTTGGCGTACACAAGCTGACGATTGTCTATACAGACGGTGAAGCCATAACCTATTTTGCGATTTTGACGTCTGAGTCAGGCAATACAGATCATGTTCATGCGCTGATATTGGTTGCTAATAAAGCAGCAACCTGTACTACAGACGGCAACAAGGCATATTATACCTGTACCTGCGGTAAATGGTTTTCTGATAATGGCACTGCGGAAATTGCAGATTACACCAGTGTTGTGTTCCCGGCGACCGGCCACTATTACAAGTGGATCATTGATAAAGTGGCTACAGAAACAGAAGCTGGCAGGAAACATCTGGAATGCAGATATTGCCACGATGCCAAAAAAGCTGTTGAAATTCCTGCTATCGGAAACGCCGCGGTTCATCAGCACAGCTATGTAAAAGAAATCGTTCCGCCGACCTGTACCGAACAGGGATATACAGAATATATGTGCATCTGCGGAAGTAGCTTTAAAGACAATTATGTGAATGCTATCGGCCATGTAGATGCTGACAACAGTGGTAAATGTGATATATGTGCTACAAATATGAGCGCCGGCGATCCGGGCAAAACAACCGGAACCGATCCGAGCAACAATGCGGGTGCAACAGATACAGGCAAAAACATTGATGTGAAATCTCCGCAGACCGGCGACAGCAGCAATCTCGCTTTGTGGATCGCTCTGCTGTTCATCTGCGGCGGTGCAGTTATCGGCACGACACTTGCAGGCAAAAAGAGAAAGTACAACAACTAACAACGCACTTTGACCTATACGGCGGCTATCGGAAACGGTAGCCGCCTTGCTTTGTCATAGAACGAAGCAGCTAGTGTTCCCCTAACCTCGAAGAAATATTCAAAATCGTTCCTGAAAAGCATTGACGAACAAAGGTTTCTGAATACCAGAGCCGGTACATAGTTTCATCAAAGATATGGCGAGAGATTTTCTTCCGCCGATTTGATGTACTGTGTATCGGCTCTTTTTGTCGTTAAAATTGCCGTTTAAAAATTTTGCCGAGGAGGTTAATTTACAGACATTCTCGCTGCCTATCAATTGAGGGGGCAAATTAAAAACTGAATGACCGTCCGAATGGGATATGACTCTGCGATGACAGGAGCAGAGCAACGCTGCGGTGAAATTCCGGGGCAGGCATCGAAAAACGGCATTCGGTGAGAACGGCATATCATCGTCAACATTCCCACGGAGGAGGAAATGGCGGCATTTGCCGCAAGGCACACAACGCCGAAAACCGCCTGAAACATAGGCAAAACGGCAGGAAAATTCTCTCCTGCCGTGTTACATACGAACTTTGTCCCTATCGAGGGTAATACATGTTCGACAATCCTACAAAGAATTTATAAAGTGTTTCCCTGATTGCATTGTTTCTGTAACAAAACTGTGCTACACTAAACGGAAATATACCAGAAAAGGATGAGGAAGTGGTCGAATTGGCACCAAAGGGAAATCGATCGGCAAACCACATGCCATCGTCTCATCGTTCGAATCAGAAGCGCCGCAACACTGGGACAGATTCTGCACCCCGACGCAAAATCCCTGTAGCTGAGGTAAGCCCGGAACAAGGTCTGTCCCGCGGCCAGGTACAGGAGCGAATGAAAGCCGGGTACCAAAATATCGCGGTAGAATCCAACTCGAAAACCCTGGGACAGATTTTATTCACAAATATATTTACCTACTTCAATATGATCTTTTTTGTCCTAGCAGTTGCAATCATTGCAGTCGGTGCATGGTACAATCTGACCTTCATGGGCGTGGTAATCGCTAACATCGTGATCGGAACTGTCCAGGAGTGGCGTAGCAAGCAAAAACTGGATCAGTTGAATCTGTTATCGAATCCAAAGGCAAATGTAATTCGCGGCGGCACTATGCAAACCATCTCCGTCCATGAAACAGTACGGGATGATGTTGTGGTATTTTCTGCCGGAGATCAAATTTATGCCGACGCTGTTGTACTGGATGGCGAATGCCTTGTAAACGAATCTCTTCTTACCGGCGAAGCCGATGAACTGCAAAAGAATGTTGGAAGCAATTTGCTGTCCGGTTCGTTTCTGGTGTCGGGCAAATGTCGAGCCCGTCTGACCGCTGTTGGTCCAGATTCCTATATGTCCAAGCTCACATTGCAGGCAAAGCAGCAAAAACAGCGTCCGCAATCTGAGATGATGCAATCTCTTTCCCGACTGGTGATGGTAATCGGCATCATCATTATTCCTCTGGGTGCCTTAATGGCCTTCAAGGAGATTCACATTTTAGGAAACTCTGTCACGGACGGCGTTGTATCCACAGTTGCATCTCTCGTCGGTATGATCCCTGAAGGATTGTATCTGCTGACCTCTCTGGCTCTGCTGGCCGGTGTTCTCCGCCTTGCACAGCGAAAAACATTAGTCCATGAAATGGGCTGTATTGAAACGCTGGCCCGCGTCGACACATTGTGCGTGGATAAAACCGGAACGATCACGGAACCCAAAATGGTTGTGGAAGATATCATCGCCTTTGACGCCGAAACTACCGCTGAAAACGAATTGCGCAGCATTATGGCAGACTATGTCTTCGCCATGCAAAACGACAATGAAACCATGGCTGCCTTGAAGCGTTATTTTACCGGGCGAGTGACGCGCAAGGCTACGGATGCACTTCCCTTCTCCTCCAGCAGAAAATACGGAGGAGTGACCTTCTCTCAGGGAGACACCTATCTTCTTGGCGCACCGGAAAACATTCTCGGCGCCAATTATGCAATCTACCAGAACGACATTGAAGGGTTCTCGCAAATGGGCTGCCGCGTTCTTCTTCTGGCACGTTATGCAGGCAACCTAAACGACATCACACTAAATGCAGCCATGTCACCTCTTGGTCTGGTTTTGCTGACCAACAAGATCCGGCCGGAAGCGCCGGAAACCTTCCGCTATTTCCGCAAGCAGGGTGTGACGGTAAAAGTTATTTCCGGCGACAATCCTGTTACGGTTTCCGAAGTTGCGGTGCGGGCTGAAATTCCAAATGCCGAGCGCTATGTTGACGCAAGAACGCTGAAAACAGATCAGGATATTGCTCGTGCTGCCGAAACCTACACAGTCTTCGGCCGGGTTACGCCAGAGCAGAAACGGAAGCTGGTTCGGGCAATGCATCACGCCGGACACACAGTTGCCATGACCGGCGACGGTGTGAATGATGTTCTTGCGCTGAAGGAAGCCGATTGTTCCGTTGCAATGGCCTCGGGCAGTCAAGTGGCCTGCCAGGTCAGTCATATCGTCTTGTTGGAGTCTGACTTCTCTGCCATGCCTTCTGTCGTTGCAGAAGGACGCCGTGTAATCAACAATATCGAACGATCTGCCTCTCTCTATCTGGTCAAAAATATTTTCTCTCTTTGCCTGGCAATTATTTCACTGATCTTCACTTTTTCCTATCCCTTCTCCGCCGCACAGATGTCGCTGGTGTCTGCAATCACCATTGGATTGCCCTCCTTTGTCATGGCAATGGAACCCAATAACAGTTTGATTCGCGGACATTTCCTGACAAATGTGGTCTACCGCGCTATTCCATCTGCACTAAGCGACCTGTTCCTCAGTATCGGTGTTGTCCTTTTTGTTCTTGTATTCCAATTAAGTTCTGTAGAAATGGGTACTATTTGCACTATTGTTGTTGGCGTCGTCGGTCTGTTGATGGTTCACCGCACCTGTAAACCGTATAACGCTCTGCGGAAAATGCTGATGGTAGCTTGTGTTATTTCCTTCCTGTTTTGCATCACCGTTCTGCACACCATCTTCACTTTGGATCTACACCTGAGTACCGGTGCCTGGCTTGTGTTGGCCGTGTTCGTTCTTCTTGCGTTTGAAGTATCTCTGTCTGCAAACATTATGGTAAAGGGAATCCACAAAATGGTGCACCGCATTCGATCTCCAAAACGCCGGAGCCGGAAATCACCGCCATCCGGCCGCAGGCAACAATAATCACAAATTACACTCTCCTGCTGAGAGGCAAAGACACGAAACCCACCGGCATCGCCGGTGGGTTTCGTTCTATAAAAAGGGATGTATCAATTCATTTTTCCGTGGATCACAGCCGCTGTCAGGGTATTTTTCATTAGCATAGCTCGCGTCATCGGCCCCACTCCGCCAGGCACGGGAGTGATATAAGATGCAATCTCTGCTACCGGCGCAAAATCCACATCGCCACACAGCTTTCCCTCTGCATTGCGATTCATTGCAACATCGATTACCACTGCGCCCGGCTTTACCATTTCCGCCGTAATCAGGCCGACTTTTCCTGCCGCTGCCACTAAAATGTCCGCCTGGCGTGTAATTTCCGAAAGATTCGGCGTTTGGGAATGGCAGATGGTCACCGTTCCATGCTTATGAAGCAACAGCATGGCCTGTGGTTTCCCTACGATGTTCGAGCGCCCAACTACAACGCAATGCTTTCCCGCCGGATCAATCTGATATGCCTCCAACATTTCCATCACCCCAGCCGGAGTGCAGGGAAGGAAATCATAATTTCCAATCATGATCTTTCCCACGTTGGTGGGATGGAATGCGTCCACATCTTTGCCCGGATCAATATGAAGAAGCACTTCCTGTTCATCATAGTCATAACCTTTCGGCAAAGGCAACTGACATAAAATCCCGTCGATTTCCTCCCGTTCATTCAATGTCTCTACCAATTCAAGCAAAGCCTTTTGACCAATATTCGCCGGAAGCGCGAATTCTTCACTGTAGAACCCACACTCCTCACAATCTTTTCGTTTGCTTGCGACATAGACGCGAGATGCCGGATCATCTCCCACAAGGATAACCGCCAATCCAGGCCGAGTTTTCAATGCTCTTGCTTGTTCTGCCACTTGTTCTTTGCACTCTGCTGCCAGTTTCTTTCCATCAATGATCTGCGCTGCCATGGGGAGTTCCGCCTTCCTGTTCTTGTTTTTCTTCTGACTTTGTGTCTGCCATATTCGCATCTGTATCCGCACTCGCTGTTGCGTCCGCCTCTGCTGTTGATTGATTGACATACAAACGTGCCGCATCTGGTTTTAATTTTATAAGCAAATAAATTAAAATACCACCTGCAATCAACACACACAATCCCGCCAAAAGCTGACTGACCCGAATACTTGTGTGGAAAAGATACAGGCTGTCCGTCCGCAGCCCTTCAATCCACACCCGGCCCAATCCATACCAGGCAAGATAGAAAAGGAAAATCTCACCATCGAACTTGCGACGATTTCTCAGGACAAAACGGGCAATCAGCAACCCGATCACATTCCAAATGGATTCATATAGAAAAGTGGGATGCACTTCCACATAAGTTCCATCGATTGTCAGACCCATGCGCCAGGGCAGTGTAGTCACGCCGCCATGTGCCTCCTGATTTACAAAATTCCCCCATCGGCCAATCGCCTGACCGATAAACAGGCCTTGAACGCCTAAATCGCCAAAAGCAGTAAATTTGATTTTCGTGACCTTGCAAAAAATCAGCAGAATCAAGACAGACGCAATGACACCGCCATAAATCGCTAATCCTCCGTCCCAAATCGCCACTGCCTCGCCCCAATTAAAAGAGCCATCTGCATTTTTATAAAGATCCAAATAAAACAGGACATAGTAGATGCGTGCACCAATGATTCCGCCCGGTGCTGCAAACAAAATAAGATCGATGACCCGATCTTTCGGCACACCATAATGCTTTGCCTGATAATAGCAATAGGTCACACCAAGAAGAAAACCAAGTGCAATAATCACTCCATACCAGTAAATATCCTTGCCGAAGAGGGAAAATGCCACTCGGTTAATATGAAATTCCAGCCCCAACCCGGGGAAATTGATTGCATTCATAAACGAATTAATACACTCCTTTGGGATGAACTACAGAAAGGAAACTTTTTGAGTCTGCAATGCTTTCTCTCAGCATCTCTTCCACTTCATCCTTTTTGATTTTTTCTAAGACCTCCGGAAAACTCATCCACGGAAAATCAAAGAGATGATACTTTACCTGTAGAAGACAAAGTTCCCGAAAATCATCCAATTTCATAATTCCTTTTCCATATATCGTCCGTTTTGCACGAGTGAAATCCATGCGGTCCAGTCCCTGCCAGGAGACCCGTATTGCCTCACTCATAATTTCCTCTGCGATTCGCTCTGGAACGGGACTGCAGCCACCAAAGGTTAAATAAGTTTTTCCCGTCGACATGTGCAACCCGGCAGATAGACCGGAGCGCAACAAACGATCTTTCTGCAACTGCCGACAAAGTGAACCGGCCTCACCGGCAAAGCTCTGCATTACAAGCATTCCAACTAACCACTGCCGAACAGAATGTTTCACCTCCGTGCGAAATCCCAGCAGGAACGACGTCTCCTGCACATCCATCGCAATTGCTCTCTCCTGTCCTCCATCCAGATTCGCTTCGGAACCAGTTGTCTCATGCCTTAATTTCTTCCCGTCTCCCGCAGGAATGCATGCCGCTGCCAGTCGAAATACCTGCTCCGGATCAGCAGCCCCCGCCGTGCACAATGCGAAATTAGATGCCCGATAAAAAGCCTTGTGCACACGCTGGAAGGTTTCAACCGTTATTTCAGCAAAGTCCTCTTCTGAAATCGATTGCACTCCATATAGCCCCTCCTGCAGCTGCCATTGCAATTGCCAAGAAACCGCACTTTTCATTGTGTTCACTCTCTGCACAGCCAAAACTCTAGCCTCGTCGAGATTTGCCTGTGTGAATTGTGGGTCTGTTAAAATTTTCAGCAGCAGAGACAGACAGAGCTCAAATTGTATTCTGCATTCAAGATAAAAAACCGTCATATCCTCCGTTGCATTAACATCCACACATGCATCAGAGCCAGGAACAGTTTCTCGCAACAGCGTTTCTGCCTGATGACGGAGAAAATGACTCATAAAAAAGGCCATATGAGTTGGAACCTGTCGACGACACCCATCCAGATCGTATTGAAGATCTCCCTCGCCAAACCGCACAGCCAATACAGCACAACTTTTCCCAAATTCGGTCTTTTGAAACACAGAAACCGCCAATCCATTGGGCAAAATTTCGCTTCTGCACGGTTCACTCAACGGCGAAAAGATTGGCTCTTTCACTCAGCTGGCACATCCTTTCGATCAGACATTTCATAAACGCCGTACAGTATCATCTCCATAGCCGCTGCTGCTACCTGACTCTCTGTAACGCTCCGTACCTGGGCGTAGAAACGATTCACTTCAAACGTCTCTCCCCCTGCTCGATCCCGAAGCCATTGTTGATATAGCTGTTCCGGATCTTCCTGTATCGCCGCAATCTGCTGAAGAATGTGTTGCTTTGCTGCTTCGAATTCCTCCCTTGTGAACTTCTCTTCCTGTATTCTTTGCACATGGCCAAGAATTTTTTCCCGCAAAGCAGGAAATTGTTCCGCATGTCCATTACAGCTCACGGTCAAAAATCCCTTTAAACTACATAAGTGGGATGTTATCTCCGTGCATAACGCTTTTATTGCGTCATCCTTCTGAAGTGCTACTCTCAGTGCATCTGCGAACATAGCATACGCAACCAGCATCGGCGGAAACAGTATATCTGACATTCCCAGCCCCAGCCGGAAGCCAAGCTCCATCGTTTCTCTTTGAAATGGAGCACATTCACGATAGGTGTGAACCTCCTCCAAAGGCGGTCGGTGGCAATCCGTCGAAACCAGATATCGGCTCTGTGCCCGTGGAAGACCCATCAATGCCTCCCGCCAAATCAGTTCCAGTTCCTCTGCCGATGCGGAACCACAATAGAACAATTCAATCGGCGCTTTTTCCAGAACATTCCGATACTGCGCAAAAAAACGCATTGGTGTTATTCGATCCAAAGATTCTATCTCACCATAAGCATCTGTGGCATAATCCGTACCAGCGAACATTTTTTCAACGAATTGAAGGTGTGTGAATGTATCCGGATCGGCGCGGCGTTTGTTTATCCGGGAACGCATGGCTTCCCGTTCCTCGTTCAGGTAATCCTGCCGCAGTCTTCCGTTTCGGGTGGCCGGATGCAGCAGAAGTTCTCCCATCAACTGCGCTGCGGAATTCAGCAGTGACTCTCCTCTTGGCACAAATCGTTCATCCAGAAAAGAGCCATGAAAACCAATGCATTGCATGTCACCTTTTTTTACTACGGATGGCTCAATCTGTCCCCCATACATTTCATCCAGTTTATTTTTTATGGATTCCCAATCCGCAAGGTACGCAGTTCCCCTGCACAAGACAAACGGCAACAAAGCATTCATTGCCGCTGTATCCTTCTTCAATGGTGTCAGCAGTTGCAGCGCCCAACAACTGGTTTTGAACTTTCTGGTTTGAATACTGGTTAACCACACATCCGGCATCAATTCGATGCGTCTTATCTCCACCGTCTGTCGCCTCCTGCATTGCATTTCGGTATCTTACCTGTACAGTTTGATATTATACATGATTTACCCAATGAAAACACTCTATTTTTCAATTTTATTTTACGCTGATGCAACTGAATCTGTCCCAGTGATTCTCAGCCAAGAAAACGAAAATCCTCCATACCGGCAGCGCCGTACGGAGGATCCTCGTTTTCTTGAATTTTACTTTTTTTCTGTCCAATGATTATAAATATTGGCAAGGATGGCACCAGAAATATTGTGCCACACAGAAAAAATCGCACCGGGTACCGTTGCCATGGCAAGCATTGGAAAGGCTGTTCCTGCAAGCGAAGTTGCCAAACCGGAGTTTTGCATTCCCACTTCAATTGAAAGTGCTTTTGCTTTTGGAACGCTTAAGTGCAGCAGTTTCCCGACTCCGAGGCCACATGCATAACCCAAAAGATTGTGCAGAATAACAACAGCAAAAACAACCACACCGGTGGTCAATATCTTTTCCGCATTGTGTGACACCACTGCAGCAACAATCAGACAAATAGCAAGCACTGAAACAAGAGGAAGCACCTTAATCAGCCTTCTCGTCACCTTGCCAAAGAATTTATTGACGATAAACCCCAAAGCAATCGGTATAATTACCACTTTTACTATGGACAGACACATACTGACCGGATCAACTGTAACCGTTGTTTTTAAAAGAAAGTAGGTAATTGCAGGCGTAAGAACGGGAGCAAGAATCGTATTCACACTGGTCATTCCCACAGAAAGAGCGACATCTCCTTTGGAAAGATAAGTAATTACATTACTCGACGTTCCTCCCGGGCAGGTACCAACCAAAACAACACCAGCCAAAAGAGCCGCATCCAGTTGAAAGAGCTTACCCAGTGCAATGGCCAGCAATGGCATAATGGTAAATTGAACTAAGCAGCCAATTAAAATATCTACGGGATGAGTAAACACCAATTTAAAATCATCTAAGCTCAGGGTAAGACCCATACCAAACATTACAATCATCAAAAGATAATTTACCCAAGACGTCTGAATCCACAGGCAGGTGTGCGGCGCTAAAAGTGCCAGTGCCGCAATGGCTAAGACAATCAGAGCCATATATTTTCCAAACCAGGCACTTAATTTCTCAAGCAAATTCATTGACTGCAACCCCTTACAAATAACTTACCTTTGCGTTATCCGCAGAGCAAGCACAAAATTTATTTTTAGTTTGCACTTCTCTTCCGCATAAACGCTGGAAGCGGCTTGCCTTCTTTCAGCCACTGATGGTATTCGGCCGTTGCGGCAAATTCAACATCACCGGCAGAATTCAATGCAGTCTCCACGGAGTCCTGAACAACACCGATGATAAATCCAACACCGACAACTTGCATTGCAACGTCATTCGAAATGCCAAACAGAGAACAAGCCATCGGAATCAGAAGCAGCGAACCGCCTGCTACGCCGGATGCACCGCATGCACCAAGGGCGGACATAACGGACAGCAAAATTGCTGCCGGCAACGACACCTGCATTCCCAGCGTGTTAGCAGCTGCCAGAGTCATGATCGTAATCGTAATTGCTGCGCCATCCATGTTGATGGTGGCTCCCAAAGGAATGGAAACAGAATAGATGTCCTTATCCAGCCCCAGCTCTTCACACAGAGCCATATTCACCGGAATGTTGGCCGCAGAACTGCGGGTAAAGAAAGCTGTCAAGCCGCTTTCTTTTAAGCAGCGGAATACCAGCGGATAGGGGTTGCAGTGCAAATAAATAAAGATGATTGCCGGGCTGATCACCAGGGCCATAAACAGCATTGTGCCAACCAAAAGCAAAAGCAACGATCCATACTGCGTGAAAATAGACAAACCATTGCTTGCTACGTTTGTAAACACCAAGCCCATAATACCAAAGGGCGCAAGGTTAATAATCCAGCGCACGATTGTGGAAACAGCCTCTGCTGTATTGTTCATAAATGTCTTGGTTGTATCGCTTCCCAGTTTTTTCATTGCCACACCGAACAGGCATGCCCACATCAAAATACCAATATAGTTGCCGTTGATAATGGAAGAAATCGGATTTGAAACAATATTTGTCAACAGGGTGTGCATAACTTCTGCAAGTCCCTGCGGCACCACATCCGCCTCAGCCGCCTCAGCCAATACAATTGTTTGGGGAAAGAGCTTGCTGGTAATTACACTTAATACCGCCGCCACAAAGGTGGTCAGCATATAGAGCCATACCACTGTGCCGAAGCGACGATCTAATTTTGATGATCCCTGCGCCAGTGCGCTGGAGACAATGACGAAAACCAGGATCGGAGCGATGCTTTTCAACGCACCCACAAACAGACTGCCTAATTCTTCAATCCAAACTGCCCCTGGACAAATCAACGCCAATGCGGCGCCAATCACAAGACCTATGGCAATTCGTAAAATCAGACTCACGCTGGAATACGCCGTTGTAATTTTTTTGAATACCTTTGCAATTTGACTCATACAAAAATCCCTTCTCTAATGTTTACTGCCTGTTGCTTTTGCACAACGGGTTATATTATACTGAAAAATAAATACGATTGCAATAGGCGGACACTTGTTCACGTCTGAAAAGCATGTAGGCAACAATGCATCTTGGACAACAGAGAAAAATATGAGAGATATACATTGCACAAAGTTTCGGCTGCTCAAAGCCTGTCTGATGCTTATCCGCAACAAGCAATTCTTTGGCTCATTGCACACGCAAAAAGCGCCAGTACATCCTCAAATGAGAATGAGCTGACGCTCGATTATTGGTTACGATATTCAGATATAAGAAAACCACCAGAGCCGTTTTTTCAGATACTCTGGTGGTAAGTTTGTTGTTGTGGAATGACTTCCTATATTGTTTTCAAAATTTGTGGTAAATTCGTAAGCTTCTCAGCTTCCAAAAGTCCGCAAACCCGCATAAACACTGGTTTTTACAGCCCTTACTTATCCAAACCCTTCATCGTCTGACTGTGTGCTGCTTGCAGATGCAGACTGGCTTTGCTTGCCTCCACAACCAGCCAACAGCCCCATAGCCATGACGCCTATCAGGCATATGGCTATCAATTTTCTTGCTGTCATATTCTATACCTCGTTATTTTTCACCAAATACAATCTATGCCGATATCTGATTTACTTCTTTTCATCAAGAAGTACAACGCCCTGCGGTGGATTCTGCTTAATTGCACCCACAACCGGATGTGGCATATACATTTCTTCCAGATAAGAAACATCATCCGCTGTAAGGTTTATCTTTAATGCATCCGCTGCATCCGTAAGATAAGCCTCTTTGGTTGCGCCTACAATCGGAGAGGCTACTCCTTTTGCCCACTGCCAGGCCAATGCGATCTGCGACATTTTGCAATCATACCTGTCTGCAAGCTCTGCTACACGTTCAACAATCCGCATATCCTGCTGTTCCATGCGGTCATATTTTCCGCGGGCAACCTTATCCGTCTTTCCTCTCACAGAATCAGACCCCCATGTTCTCCGGGTCAAATGTCCTGCGGCCAGCGGGCTGTACGGCATCAGAGAAACGTTCATCTGTTCACAGATTGGAATCAGCTCCCGCTCATCCTCACGATAGAGCAGATTATAATGGTTTTCCATCGCAGAAAATTTAGTCCATCCGTGCTTTTCGGCTGCCAGCTGCATATTATAAAACTGGTATCCGTACATAGCCGATGCTCCAAGGGAACGCACCTTACCTTCCTTCACCAGTTCATGCAGAGCTTCCATTGTTTCCTCAATCGGAGTATCGTAATCAAATCGATGAATAATATAAAGATCCAGGTAATCTGTTCCCAGACGTTTCAACGTTCCTTCAATCTCTCGATGAATGGCACTTTTTGATAAGCGACCCTCATTAAAATAGACCTTGGACGCGATTACGACCTTGTCTCGTGAAGTCAATTTTTTCAGCGCTTTGCCAAGATATTCCTCACTGCTCCCTGCTGAATATACATTCGCCGTATCAAAGAAATTGATTCCCAGTTCCAAAGCATGTGCAATGACAGACTCGCTTTGTTTTTCATCCAATGTCCAGTCATGCATGGTTCCGGCTTTTCCAAAACTCATACAGCCTACACAGAGCTTTGAAATGGTAATATCGCTATTGCCAAGTTTTGTATACTCCATTTACAGCTTACCTCCAAACACCGGAAAGAACCCGTATTCGCCATAGTCCTTGATCTTTTCCAAATGCTTAAGGATTTCCATATCCTCGTCTGTAATGGTAAAATCAACCGCTGCATTGCTTTTCATATGCTCCGGGTTTGCAGTCTTCGGCAGAACAATCGTACCAAGCTGAATATCGAAGCGGATGCACAGCTGCGGAATTGTGACATCATATTTTTCAGCCATGTCAGCGATTGCCTTATTTTTCAGTGCTTCACCGTGGGCAACCGGAGAATATGCTTCCATCACGATGCCCTTCTTCTGGCAGTAACCAATCAGTTCCAAAGGTGAATTGGAAATATGACAAAGCACCTGATTGACCATAGGCTTGATTTCAGCTGTTTCCCACAGACTTTCAATATCCTCCTGCAAGAAGTTGGATACACCGATTGCACGGAGCTTTCCGGCTTTGTAGGCATCCTCCAGTGCTCTCCATGCTGC
>CAVBPR010000017.1:0-10955 GCA_963597355.1 bacterium
TATCCGCTCTTTGGAGAAGGGACGCACCAAGTACACGCCGAATAAAGGCCTTTCCGAATTACGGCGTCAGATATCCTTGTATTTGAATCGTCGTTTTCAGTTAAATTATGATCCGATCAGCCAGGTTATCGTTACGGTCGGAGGCAGTGAAGGTCTTGATCTGGCACTTCGTTGCTGTCTTGAACCAGAAGATGAGGTTATTATTCCAACACCATCTTTTGTTTGCTATGGTCCGTTAACCAGTATGAGTCTCGGCAAGCCGATTTTGGTTGAGACGAAGGTTGAAAACGAATTTCGTCTGACGGCGGAGGAATTAAAGGCGGCAATTACACCTAAGACAAAAGCACTTGTGTTGCCCTATCCTTGCAATCCTACCGGCGGAATCATGGAACGGAAAGATCTGGAAGCGATTGCAGAGGTCTTAGCTGACACAAATATCCTTGTTATTTCAGATGAAATTTATTGTGAATTGACTTACGGCGAGACGAGCCATGTATCAATTGCCCAGATCCCTGGCATGTATGAACGGACTCTGCTCATCAATGGTTTTTCGAAGGCCTATTCCATGACTGGTTGGCGCATGGGATATATTTGCGGGCCGAGCGAGCTCGTTGGACAGATTATCAAATTGCACCAGTATGGTATTATGTCCGCTCCAACAATGAGTCAGTATGCAGCGATTGAAGCAATGCAGTTCGGAGATGAGGACATCGCAGCTATGCGGGAGGAGTATGACGGACGTCGTCGATTCCTGCTGGATGGATTCCGTACACTTGGATTGGAATGTTTTGAACCAAAGGGAGCGTTTTATATGTTTCCCAGTATTCAATCCACGGGGATGGACAGTGACACGTTTTGTACAAAATTTCTGGAAGCGGAACATGTTGCTGTAATTCCTGGCAGTGCATTTGGCCCTGGTGGCGAGGGTTTTGTTCGTGCATGTTACGCTGCATCAATTCATGATCTGTCAACAGCGTTGGAGCGATTGGAGCATTTCTTGAAACACCGTTGATTTTTTTCTATTTCTGGTTGAGCTTGAAAGGAAGTAAACGTTTATGTATATCACCTGTCTGGATATGGAGGGCGTCCTTGTCCCTGAAATTTGGATTGCATTTGCAGAGGCTACCGGCATTCCGGAACTGCGCCGTACTACACGAGATGAACCGGATTATGACAAACTGATGCAATATCGGTTGGAAATTCTGCGCCAGCATAAGCTTGGACTGAAAGAAATTCAGCAGGTAATTGCCACGATTGATCCGCTCCCCGGCGCAAAGGAATTTTTGGACACACTGCGTGAAAAGACGCAAGTCATCATTCTGAGCGACACTTTTGAGCAGTTCGCGCAACCGCTAATGGCAAAGTTGGGCTGGCCGACCTTGTTCTGCAATTCGCTTGAAGTTGCCCCGGATGGAGAGATTATCGGATATCGGATGCGTTGTGAAAAATCCAAATTAACCACGGTAAAAGCGTTGCAGTCTATCGGTTTTCAAACGATTGCCAGCGGAGATAGCTACAATGATTTGGGTATGATTCAGGCCAGTAAAGCAGGGTTTCTGTTCCGTAGTACGGAACAGATTCAGGCAGACCATCCTGAATTGGAAGCCTATGAAGAGTTTGATGACCTGTTGAATGCAATCCTTCGAGCGATCGATTGACAGGAGGTGTTATCGATGGGAGAGCCATGGGATCAAATCGGATTTAGTCCGGCAGATATTTTGTTGCCGAAGGATGTGGACTTGCGTCGTTGGAGTGTAGTTGCGTGCGATCAATATACTTCTGAACCTGAGTATTGGGCTCGTGTAGAAAAGGAAGTTGCCTCCGCTCCATCTGCCTTGCGGATGATTCTGCCGGAACAAAAGTTGGAAGATGGCCATACCCAGGAGCATATCCGGGAAATCAATCAGACAATGGATAAATACCTTGAGCAGGGTATTTTTCAGACCATACCGGAAAGCTTTGTTTATGTAGAACGCTGGCTGGATAACGGGACACTTCGACGGGGACTTGTCGGACAAATAGATCTGGAAGATTATGATTATCACCCAGGTTCTTCTGCACTCATCCGGGCTACAGAAAAAACGGTCTTATCTCGTATTCCACCTAGAGTGGCAGTGCGAAGAGAGGCGGCATTGGAACTGCCCCATGTGATGCTGCTAATGGATGATCCAAGTCAGGAAATTATAGAGCATTTCACTTTGGAAACAGATACGATGGAGCGACTCTACGATTTTGATCTAATGGAACGTGGAGGCCATATCACAGGTTATCGTCTGACAAACGAACAGGAGAAAGAGTTAGGACAGCGGCTGCTGGAATTGACGGATTCGAATTTGTTTGCTCAACGCTACGACGCAGATGGCAAACCGGTGCTTCTTTTTGCTGTGGGAGATGGCAATCACTCCCTCGCCTCAGCAAAAGCGAATTATGAAGAAAAGAAGGGGACACCGGAGGCAGAGAAGGCACGCTATGCTTTGGTTGAATTAGTTAATTTGCACGATGAATCTCTGGTGTTTGAGCCAATTCATCGGGTTTGCTTTGGCGTGAATCCTGACATGTTGAAGAAAGCCCTGTTGGAGTATTATCCCGGCGCACATGTTGGCGATGGGGATGGACAGCAGATGACAGTGGTTTGGTCAGGAAACGAGGAAGTCATCACTATTCCGAATCCAACGAGCCATCTGACGGTTGGAACACTGCAGAAATTTTTGGATGACTTCTTACCGCAGGTGGAAGGTAGCCGTGTAGATTATATTCATGGCGAAGATGTTGTGCGAACATTAAGTTGTCAGGCTGGCAACATCGGTTTCCTGCTGCCAGCGATGGGAAAGGATGAGCTGTTCGCAACAGTCATTCATGATGGTGTTTTGCCGCGCAAAACATTTTCTATGGGTGAGGCACACGACAAACGCTTCTATTTGGAAGCACGGAGATTGCGATGAATCAGATTGTTGTTCCGGCCTATGCAAAAATCAATTTGACATTGGATGTATTGGGGAAGAGAACAGATGGCTATCACGAATTAAGCATGGTGATGCAATCGGTGACTTTAGCAGATCGTGTTACGATTCAAAAGACATCTGAGAAGGGAATTTCCTTAACAGCAAATCTTGACTTTCTGCCTGGGGCGGAACAAAATATTGCAGGAGTTGCGGCTCGTGTTTTTGAAAAAAAGACCGGTTTTTCCGTGGATGGAATTTCGATAGATTTAGAAAAAAACATCCCCGTTTGTGCAGGTACTGCAGGCGGGAGTAGCGATGGAGCAGCGGTTTTACGTGGATTGAATCATCTTTTTTCAGCGGGTCGATCCCTAGATGAGCTTGCTAAAATAGGTGAGCAGGTGGGCTCAGATGTGCCCTATTGTGTATGGGGGTGCACTGCGCTGGCAGAAGGCAGAGGAGAAAAGTTGACCAGATTGCCTCCTTTGCCTAAATGTGCGATTGTGTTGTGTAAACCGGATTTTTCAATTTCTACCCCGGAGCTGTTCCGTCGAATCGATGAAGTGAAACTTCGATTTCATCCGGACACAGCCGGGATGCTGACTGCATTAGAAAATGGAGATCTGCCTGCGATTGCTCATCGCCTGTTCAATGTGTTTGAAGATGTTTTGCCAACATCAAGAAGAATGATTATTGACGAAATAAAGCAAACCATGATCAATTTTGGTGCCTTGGGGGCTTGTATGTCCGGAACTGGACCGACTGTATTCGGTATCTTTGATTCAGATAATTTGGCTCAGGCAGCATTTTCTGAGCTCCGTATGTCCTACAAGGACACTTACTTTACAGAGCCTGTTTAAAAAGGTGAGCGCCGTTGCTGTATTTTAGAGCAACGGCGCTTGTTTAAAGTGATTTTACTATTCAGTTTGCTTGCGGGCGTAGAACAGGCATTTTCAAGGATCGCTTTTTTGACGAAGTGTGCCGTTCCGATAGAGTTGGATCAAGTCTTCTAAATGATGTATTTTCTTTAGCATGGATTTTCCACTATCTGTTTCGGACATTCGTATCTGGTGCGGCATATGTTCTACCACGCGAGTAATAGTTTGTGTTGCCGTGTGCATTCCATTGGCATCCATAATTGGACGATGTTCTGCAAGTTTAATCACAGTCGAATTATAAATCAGCGTATAGCCCGCAATCCCTGTTGTTGGACGGTAGGATTTGGCGATACCGCCATCAATCACAAACAGGCGCCCATTTGATTTAATAGGGCTTTCTCCCTGCTTTACCGGGACATGTCCATTGATTATATGGCCGGTTTTAGGATCGAGGCCAAATTCTGCAAGAATACGCGCCACCGTTTCCGGTTGATCGATCAGCGAATAGTAAGGATTTTTAGGCTCCTCTCGTAATTCGGGAGCTGAGGTGAAATAACGCTCAAATGTCGTTACCTTGTCTTTGCCGAACAAGGGGGATTTCTTTCCGATCCATAGATACCAATAAAAATCTGTATCGATTCCCCAACCATTATAGTAAGCGCGACGAACGCGCTGATCGAGTGCATCCAGCATTGCCTTGCCGGAATACATTTTATGATCTACATCCAGCATAGCAAATGATCCATCTTCGTTCAAAGGGATACAGCCATGATAGAGCAAGTTTCCATTATAAATCTTATACATGCTGCCATTTGTGACCAAATAATCAATATGTCGGCGAAGGCGTTCGCTATGTTGGAAAGAAGCTGCAATCGACTCAACGATTTCCTGCTCCTCGGATGTTAACGAATAAGGCTGGTTAAAATCTACGGTAGGGAAATTTGTATCTGTAAGCGGATATTCCTTTCCGGATATATCTATTGTTCCACGGCTTAAATTTATCTTATCCAGCAGCAAGCGGTCATCCAATTCGTAATCAGGCCGGCGAGCAATCAATTGACCTTCCAGTTTAAACATAATAATTGCGGCCGCCTTGTGCATCTTTGCGGCCAGGGTGACATCAACTGGATCGTATTTATTTAGGTCAAGCATGTGAGGCAAAAAAGCTTTACAATCATCGTTGGCGTATGCTCGAGCCGCAAACATTGACAACGGACGCAGGTTGATTCCATAACCATCTTCCAGACAGTCAAAGTTGTTATAGCTGATGGCTTTCCTCAAAACGGAGAACATGCACACACGATTTCCGGCCACAGCACCGATCCAGTCAATGTCGTGGTTGCCCCATTGTATGTCAACACAGCGGTGCTGCATCAGTTCATCTACAATCAAATCAGCACGAGGACCACGATCAAAAATATCGCCCAGTATGTGCAATTGGTCAACCGCAATGTTGCGCAGCATTCGGCAGATGGAAACAATCAACCCGTCACCAATCCCACAGCGGATGGAAGCGTCAATTAGCTCGCGATAATAGGCCTGTTTGTTTGCAACATCAGTATCCTGCAATACCAGGTTGTTAATGATGTTGCTGAAATCGGGTTCAATGACCTCGGCAACGCGATCGTAATTATATTTGGATGCCACTTCTCTTGTAACTTGAATCAGTTCATCAATGGTCCTAGCTGACCAATCATCAAAGGCTGGGCAGACTTTTCTCTTGTGCTGCAGAACATGATGAGGATGGGAGATAAGTGAATTTAGTTCATCGCGTTCGGCTTCAGACAGCGTTTGTGCATAAACTGTATCGATCTTATCGCGAATCACACCAGAAGCAGAGCGGAGAAGTTGAATAAATGCGTCGTTTTCGCCGTGTAAATCACTGAAAAAATATTCGGTTCCCTTAGGTAACTTTAGAATTGCTTTCATATCCACAATAGCACGAACGGCAGATGCGATGTTGGGATAGCTCTCAGAGAGCAATTTTAGATACTCGATATCCTGTTTTGACATAGTTCCTCCTGATTCCTTTTCGATCTTTTTTGGATTAAAGGCTCTGTAGTTACGTATTGTATTGGAATAAAATTCATATCTGTGATATCATATTTTGTATCTGACAGAATCAGTTTAAACTTATTTATAAGTTTAGTCAACCACTTTTGCAAAGGAGGCTTATAAAATGACGGTAACGGATCGTTTCTTACATTACATCACCTTTCCAACCACTTCGGAAGCTGCCTCGTCTTCTGTGCCAAGTACACCTTGTCAGTTGGACTTAGCGCGTGAACTTGTAAAGGAACTGAAGAAATACGGAGTTAATGATGCATTTCTCGATTCCTATGGTCGAGTCTATGGACATTTGCCTGCTACTGAGGGAAAAGAAGAGCTTCCAACTTGCGGCTTGATTTCGCATATGGATACTTCGCCTGATGCTTCAGGCGAACATATAAAACCACGCCGAACGGAATATATGGGAGGGGATATCCTTCTTAATTCAGAGTTGAACATTGTGATGCGTGAAGCGGATTTTCCATGCTTGAAGCATTATATTGGAAAGACGTTGATTGTAACAGATGGCACAACCTTACTTGGAGCAGATGACAAAGCAGGAATTGCAGAAATTATGAGTGCGGTAGCGTACTTGCATCACCATCCAGAGATTTCGCATGGAAAAATAGCAATTGCTTTTACCCCGGATGAAGAGATTGGAAATGGCGCAGACTTTTTCGATTTTGATCGATTTCAGGCTGACTTTGCATATACCGTTGATGGCGGCGCACTGGGTGAAGTGGAGTTTGAAAATTTCAATGCGGCCAATGCAGGCATTAAAATACAAGGACGAAATATCCATCCAGGCAGTGCAAAGAATATCATGAAAAACGCAGTGTTGTTGGCGGCAGAATTAATAGATCTGTTGCCAGAAGCTGAAACACCGGCACATACGGACGGGTATGAAGGGTTTTATCATGTGAATTATTGCAAGGCAGTGGAAGAGACAGGCTATGTGAATCTATTGATCCGTGATCACGATAGAACGCAGTTTGAGCAACGAAAATTGTTCCTAGAGAAAACCATAGAATATTTGAATGGTAAATATGGAGCAGATACGTTTCAGTTAGAAATAAAAGATAGCTACTATAACATGCGCGAAAAAATAGAACCCCATATGCAGTTGATCGATAGTGCAAAAGAAGCTTTTTTAGCAAATGGTATTGAACCCAGAGTAGTGCCGATTCGGGGTGGGACAGATGGCGCACGGTTGAGTTGGGAAGGACTTCCGTGCCCGAATCTGTCTACCGGAGGAGAAAATTTTCACGGCATATATGAGTTTGCCTGTGTTCAGGCAATGAAAAAAATGGTGGACGTACTTGTCTATTTGGTGAGCGAACATGAATAATTCAGTTTTGGTTGGTATGAGTGGCGGCGTTGACAGTTCTGTGGCAGCCTACCTGTTGCGAGAGCAGGGATTTCAAGTGACGGGCGCCACAATGAAATTGTTCGATAATGCAGCGATTGGCGAGGAAATGGAATCCACTTGCTGCTCACTTAGCGATGTGGAAGACGCTCGCAGGGTAGCCTATGCTTTGCAGATCCCTCATTTTGTTTTTAATTTCAGTGATGACTTTCATCGGCAGGTAATGGTGCGTTTTGCGCGCTGTTATGAATGTGGTCTTACACCGAATCCGTGCATCGATTGCAACCGTTATCTTAAGTTTGAGCGAATGCTCCGTCGCGCAAAAGAATTAGATATCTGGTATGTTGCAACAGGTCACTATGCGCGCCGCAGTTGGGATGGTAACCGTTGGCTGCTAAAAAAGGGATTAGATCCGGAAAAAGATCAGAGTTATTTTCTATACCATTTAAATCAGATTTATCTAGAGCATTATCAATTGCCATTGGGCGAGCTCACTAAACACGAAGTGCGAGAAATTGCGGCGGAGCAGGGGTTTGGCAACGCACGAAAAAAGGATAGTCAAGATATTTGTTTTGTTCCTGATGGCGATTATGGCGCTTTTTTAGACCGATTTACTGGTCGTAGTTGCCCGGCTGGAGATTACGTTGATGCAAGCGGAAGAGTACTTGGACATCACAAAGGCCATACGCATTATACAATTGGTCAGCGTAAGGGATTAGAATTAGCTATGGGCCATCGCGTCTATGTCACAAATAAAGACGTTGAAAGAAACCTTGTCTATATCGGTGAAAACGAAGATCTTTTTTCGAAGGGATTAGAGGCTGACGATTTGAATCTGATTGCATGTGATCGGATTGATGCATCTATTCGGTGCACGGCAAAGATTCGTCATAGCCGCTATGAGGCAAAGGCTACGGTAGTGCAAACAGGGGAGGATACCATGTTTGTGCAATTCGATGATCCCCAGCGTGCCATCACTCCAGGACAGGCCGTTGTTCTTTATGATGGCGATGTAGTCATAGGCGGCGGCACAATTACAAGAGCAATAAAATAAAGTTTTTATAAACAAGAAATGGAATGTTACTTCAGGTTTTGTCTGAAGTGACATTCCATTTCTTGCAGAAAGAGAACCACCGGCATTGCCGGTGGTTCTAGAAAACTTTAGCTATGCAAAAATTCTTTGATATATGATTACCATCCAAAACTTGAATTCCCCGGTCGCACCTCAGCTGTCTTTCTCACCTATTGAGATTCGAAGGCTATAATGAACTGTTGTTCAAGAACATCATTTGTCTCATCTGGTTCAAAATGGATTAATAGGTTTGTTAAACCGTTATCCCTAACAACTTCATTCATGAAAAAGTCATAGGACACACGAGAAATACCATTTAGGCCAGAGTTTGGTTGTTTATTATCTGTTGTAAAAACACATAACTCATCCGATAAAACAGCGCTGCCATCTGGAGTAACATGGTGGCTGAACACTGCCGAGATTTTTAGGCCATTCATTTCTTTATCCTCGCCAGTTTGTTCTGGCGGGTTATAATAGAGAAGCTCGGTTTGGCTGCCGACGTGCAAACCACACCAAACATAATATACGAGCTCTTCTTTTCCTAAATATAAATCTGCACAATCCGTATCAATGGTACTATGCTCAACAGGATCTACAACATACCCATTAGGGCGGAGTTTGTTTTTCAAAACATTATCCAAAATCCCATCAAGACAAAATGACTTTCTCCTCAGCTTCCATAATTCAATGAACTCCAAATTGTTAAAACAGTCTTGTTCGTGTTTATTGTTATTATCAATAGCAACGGACTCACTTAAGTTTGCGCTGTGAAAGTCAATTGAAATTGTTTTTGGCAAATAGCTTTTTCCACTTTTAATCCAAGTATCTAGTTCTGACTTTTAAACTTTCAAAGTTTACCAATTCTATGAGCCGGAATTCCAGCGTCCTTTTTTATCCAATTACGGATTGTGTCCTTATTAACACCTAGATAATTAGCTGCTTCTTCTATACCTATCCATCTATCATCTATTATTTTTTCCATATCGAATACCTCTCTTTAAAATCAGCCATGATTTGTTTTACCACTTTCTGATACACTTATCAACGTATTTCGTATGATTTTATATGAATGCATATGAATACATATAATTTTGTTTAATCCCAATTACCATACTATCAAAAACGCTGCACTAAAAAACGGACAACCAAATTCAATATTTCTATCTACCCAGCCTCAAATCAATACTTCTGCCTATCCAACTATAAAAATCAATAGCTTTATCCATCCCCTCTCCTCAACCCTCTCCCCAATATCCATAGTTGATATTCTTGAGCATTTCCATGTATCATTTCCTCACAAGCAGCGGGGCCTTTTCGGGCACAGGAACTTTTAACAGCACGGCAATCAGGATGCACGGAATTGCGACAAACGGAAGCAGCATGGCTCCGCTGAGCGCCAACTGGGGCAGCTGGAGCAATGGGGCAAACAGCAGCACAGCGCAGAAGAATCCCAACACCGAAGCCATACTGAGAAAACCGTGCAGCAGATTCATGGGCAGGCTGGCTTTTATCACACCGGCAAGGCTGACGACGCCAACGGTCAGGTACATAATCAGATTCATTTGCGCATGATTCAGGTCAAGGTGCGGCGCAGCGAAGAATACGGCAATGCAGCCGAGGAAAATAGCCAGGCTGTTCGGTAAGGCGGAACGGAACGCACTGCTAAGAAAAGCCCCCTCTACCTTATGGTCATTGCGCTCAAAGGACATAAAGAAAGCCGGGAACGCCTCGATCACCGCATCGATCAGGGTGATTTGAATGGGAATGAACGGAAAATCCGCATTTAGTAGCAGGCACAGGACACTCAGCAGCACCGAATAGATGGTCTTGATGAAGAACACTCCTGCGGATTTGGTCAGATTATTGATGACCCTGCGTCCTTCGGAAATCACGTCCCGAAGAACGGCAAAGTCGGAATCCAGCAAGACCAGCTGCGCCGTCTGCTTGGCGGCATCGCTGCCGTTGCCCATCGCAGCAGAGCAATCCGCCTGCCGCATGGCCAGCAGGTCATTCACGCCGTCGCCGGTCATGGCGACCCGATGTCCCTGTTTTTGCAGTGCGGAGATCAGCACTTTCTTTTGCTCCGGTGTCACCCGACCAAAAACGGTATGAGATTCGGCTGCTTCCGTCAATTCTTCATCGGTCAACCCTGTTGCATCCAGCAGTCGGTCGGCATGATGCACGCCGGAGAGCCGTGCCACCGCTGCGGCTGCCGCCGGATTGTCACCCGAGATAATCTTGATATTCATGTCCTGCTCATAGAAGTAGCGAATCGTCCGTGCTGCATTCTTGCGCAGTTTGTCGGCAATGACGATCATGGCGATCAGGTCTATTTGGGCGGCATCTACATCGCCGCTACCCAGACCGAGAAATAAAACGCGCTTGCCCTGCGCCATGAGCTCTTTGGCCTCTTGCGGGATCACCCGACACAGCTTCTCCGGTGCACCCAGCACCAGTGTCCGCCCGTCTGTCAGCGTCACGGACGACCATTTCCGATCAGAAGAAAACGGCGTAGCGGAGGTGACTTCATAGGGCTCGTTATGGGAAAAGTGGTCACACAGCGCCTGATAAGTGGAATTGTTATCATCGGTATGGACGAGATAGGTCGCCATCAGCCGTTGGAACTCCTGCTCTTCCACATCGTGGTAAAC
>CAVBPR010000018.1:0-192644 GCA_963597355.1 bacterium
TTACCTGCTCTATCCCATGGTTTCCTGCCTGTCCGACGGCGAAAGAGCCTGCCTGGATTTCCTGCCCATGTATCAGATTATGTCTCTCGGCATCAACGGAGATGAAGCAGTGAAGCAGGCCATGGAAAAGCTGGATTTCAGCGATTACGAAGGGCAGAACAATTCCATTTATGCCGGCATTGACCGCACGATTTTTTCAGACGAGGTTGCCATGACCAATGAGGCCCTCCGGCTTCAGGCTTCCAGCGGAAAGAACGCGGTGAACAGCGTGTGGGGCGCCATCTCGGACAACACCCGTATTCTGTGGTATGCTTTTGCGATCTCTGTTGCAGCCATGGCAATATCTTTTTCCTTGAGTTCTATCATTGCCCAATTTAACTTAACCAGAGATAGGCAGCAGATGATGTTAGATGTGGTTGAAGGTATAGTAGCCGATGGCCACGCCCAACCGGAGATAGACGCCTCGCTTCGAGGCATTTCGTGTACGACCAACTGGTCACTGGCGTTCCGCTATATCGGCGTTGTCATGACGGCTGTGTCGATTGCTCTCTTTGCTTGTAACCTGTGGAACACCTATCAGGAAGTGAAGGCCTACTACAACGCGGAATTCACCCCCATCCCCCTGCACATGGTGGATGAAAGCGTGGATGAATACGACGCGAAGGTCTACACCTATTACGATGCGGTGACCTGCAACCGGGAAGAGAAAAGCATGGTGACGGATGCCAACAAACTGCTGGGGAACTACGGCGACCTGAACGGCGACGTGGGCCGCGAGTGGGTGGCGCTGTACACCACGAAGGACAAAGAGGCCGGCAATCCTCTCACGGAGCTGAAGGTTCAGTACGAAGACAGCAGTCTGCCGGACGAGACCTACACCGCCCTGTCCATGTTCGGAGAGGACACGGCTCAGAACCTGACCAATAAGACAGCCGGTTACACCTATTCCGACGGCAAGAACGGCATCTATCTGTTCTACCGGACGGATGCCAATGCCTTTGCGGGAAGTGTGTTCTCCCAGAACAGTGAAGTTCTGATCGGCGTAGCCTCTGCCGTAGTTGTGGGCGCTGCAGCCTTCTTCGTCGGCATGGGTGTTGAGAAGAAGAGACAGAAGGGAAAGATGGCGAATGCTTAAAAAGCTATTTCGAGGAGCAGTCAGTGCATTCTTGGCAGTAGCCATTGCCGTCACCACCTGCACCAGCGCTATGGCAGCGTCCTCCAAGGCAACCTATATTAAAGATGTTGTCATCAGCTACGGTGAAACGGAAGACGAGGCAAAGAACTGGCTGACGGAAAACGGCTATGAAGTTCTGGACTATAACCTGAACGAAGGTGCAGATGACCTCATTTCTACCAAGCGTGCAGTCTATCTGGGCTACACCACCACCAACGACGCGGAAGAAGCCATCACCGACATGCGGCTGATGAACATGAAGGGCGGCTACAGCGTGCAGGATTATCAGATGCTGCTGGAGGAGCAGAAGGCCGATATCCAGAGCTTTTTGAACGATTTCCTGATTGCTGTGGATGCCTACCGCGCCAACTACAGCGCCGGTCAGCAGAGAGCTGTTGTAGCTCATGACATGCTGAACCTGCTCTACGACGACGACAGCCAGCAGTACATGGGCGACCTGCTGTTGAACAAGGTCAAGGAGGAGTATTCCACCGAAGAGTGGAACGAGCTTTCGGACGACGTCAAGAGCCAGACCGGCGAGATGACCACCATCCTCATGCAGGGCAACTCCAATGCGGTTTTGGCCGTTCAGCAGTTGATTGCCATGGCCACCGACAGCACGGACAGCGTTTGGGCCGATCGTTATGCCGGCGCAAAAACCTATGACGAAATGCTGGAGGAGCTAATGAACAGCGACGGGCTGCCCATCAACGAGGCAGAGAACCAGCTGGCGACGGAATACGACGAGGACGCCCAGAAAATCGCCTCCAAGCTGGAGGATTACAAAACCTACCTGGGCAATTACACCAATGTGGACCTTCCGCTTTCCGCCTCCGAAGAGGAGATCAAAGCCTATGCGGCGGAGCATGAAGACTTCGACCAGACTACCTGGTTTGCGGCAGGCGCTCAGTATGAACTGCTGGGCACCCTGACCAACGACGACATCTCCCTGCTGGATCTGATCACCGGCGAGGATTACGACCTTCAGGGCACCGACCGTTATCTGCTCTATCCTCTGGTTTCTGTTCTGACGGAAGGCCAGCGCGCCTGCCTGGATCTGCTGTCCATGTACTACATCGTGGCAATGGGCTTTGACGATGACAACACGGTGGAGCAGGGCACGGCTGAATTTGATTTCGATGCTCTGAAAGAGCAGACCGGATCTGTCTACGAGGGCATTGACCGCTCTATTTTCACCGATGAAGTTGCTCTGACCAATGAAGCGATCCGCTTCCAGGCCTCCAGCGGACAGAATGCCGTCGAGGGTCTGACCCCTGAAAATTTCGTCACATCTTATATTCTGGCTGGCGTTTTTGCTCTCTCCGCTTGCCTGGCTGTGGCGGCTTTCCGCTACAGCAGCTATCTGCAGAACCTGCCTCAGGCACTGCGAACCGAGTATGCCGGCATGGCAGCCAAACGCATGGACATTATCAATTCCGGCGGAATCAATGGCAATCTGCGGGAGTGGGCAGCGAGAAAAGACTATCTGGAAGAGGTGCTGCCCGGCATTGACGGAAAGTCGGCGATGGCAAAGTACTTCCACTATGCCGGCGTTGCTCTGGTTGCAATATCCGTGGTGATCTTTGCCGTTACCCTCTGGAACACCTATCAGGAGCTGAGCGAGTATTACAACGTGGAGTTCACCCCGATTCCAAAGTACATGGTGGATGAAAGCGTGGACGAAAACGACGCAAAGGTCTATACCTACTACACCGCCGTGACCTGCAACCGGGAAGAGAAGAACATGGTGACGGATGCCAACAAATTGCTGAAAAACTATGGCGACCTGAACGGCGACGTGGGTCGCGAGTGGGTGGCGCTGTACACCACCAAAGACAAGAATGCCGGTAACCCTCTCACCGAACTGAAAGTTCAGTATGAGGACAGCAACCTGCCGGACGAGAGCTACACCGCCCTGTCCATGTTCGGCGAGGACAGCGCTCAGAACCTGACCAACAAACTGGGGGGCTACACCTATTCCGACAGCAAGAACGGCATCTATCTGTTCTATAACACCGACACGAAAGCCTTTGCCGGCAGTGTGTTTACCGAAACACATCATGTCATGCTCAGCGTGGCATCTGCCGCAGTGATCGGCATTGCAGCCTTCTTTGTTGGCATCGGCATGCAGAAAAAGAAAATCGGGGGAGGAGGAGCTGCCCATGCTTAAGAGGCACAAACTGCCTCTTAAGCGCAGGCTTCTCGACCCGAGCGCAACGAAAGAAATGGCCCTGCTGCAGCACAGATGGGAATGATTCAAATGAAATTTAGAAAATTGATATGGCTTGCAATCACGCTTGCTTTGGCTATGGTGCTTTGCATTCCTGCTTACGCAGAGGATGAGGTTTGCGCCACGGTCATAACGGAACGCCTGGAACTGTCCTATACCTCCTTTGCAGAGGCGTGGAGCAAGGCCGTCGAACTCGGCGCCAGCAGCGAGGTCACCTTTAGGCTGAATCAGGACTGGAAGGCGGATGACTCCGGCTCCCTGGGCAGCGGATCCGGGTTTCAAAACGGAGGGCTGAGCTATTCCGGCGCAAAGAACCTGACGATGGATTTGAACGGCTATTCCATTGACCGGAATCTCTTCAAGCCCACCAGCAACGGAGAGGTGATCTATGTGGGCTCGGTTCTGACCATTGCGGACTCCCGAAGCAGTGAGTATACCGTGTCCAGCCTGTTCTCCGGCGGCGCTATTGAAAACGGCGCCAACAGCAATCGGGGCGGCGGCATTGTCGTTGCGGACAATGCGACCCTCAACTTCAACGGGGGAACCATCCTCAACTGCGTTTCCACCGACGATGGCGGCGCCATCAGTGCGGAAGGCTCCGGCGCGGTGATCAATGTGGACGGCGGTAAGTTCTATGGCAACCGCACCTACGATGCCTCGACCGAGTGCTGCGGCGGCGCAATCTACAGCAGCAAAGCGACGGTGAACATCAAAAACGCGGTGTTTGAGGACAACTACGCCGAGGATGACGGCGGCGCAATCTATGTCGAAGGCGGCAAGCTGACCGTTTCCGACTCCACCTTCAGTTCCAACGTCTCTCTGGAGGAGGGCGGCGCGGTCTGGGTTGGCAGTTCGGCGCAGACGAACATTACCAACAGCATCTTCCTCCGAAATTCCTCCACGGGAGATGACGGCGGCGCAGTTTACTGCGACTCCGGCAGCGGCACTTATTTAAATGACTGCCAGATGTACTACAATTACTCCGCCTCCGAAGGTGGCGCAGTCCATGTCAACGCGGACAAGGTGTTCATCATGGGCGGAACCTATCAGTACAATACCGCCGATGAGTACGGCGGCGGCATCTATGTGGACAGCATGAACGACCTGAACATCGGCGGAAAGCTGATTGTTCAGGGCAACACCGCAAAGGGGAAGGAAAGCGACCTTTGCCCCCAGCACGGCGTTGCATCTACGGCGTATCTCTACTGCGGCGGACTCTATCAGGGGTCTTCCGTCTGGCTGTGCTCCACGGACACAACCTCCAGAATCGCCCTTAAAAACATTGAGAAAACCCAGTACAACAACTACATTCACTTTGACAGCGGCTTTACCGAAAGCAAAGTGACGCTGAATACCACCAACGATACCAGCAATGTCCGCGCAGTAGCCTCTGCGTTCAGCAACGGCAATATCCTTTTCATCTGCGCCAGCGGCGGGCTGATCATGCTTTTCCTGGTTTTTCTTACAAGAGCAAAAATCGAGAAAAAGAAGAAGGGAGCAGAAATATATGACAGAGCTTAAGAGAATACCACTTCATTTTCTTCTTGCTTCCATTTCACTGCTTTTAGTGATCTCGATGCTCTTTGTGGACATCGGCTCTACTCTGGGCGCTTCCGTGGAAAACGAAATCAAGGACAACACCTATGTTTCCGAGGTGGAAGTGTTCAGCGGCGACAGCCTGCTGGCGGCAGTGGAAAGCTGCGAGGCGGCGGGATACACGGCGGTGAAACAGAACATCAACCGCACCAGCGACGGTGACAGCACCAGCAACGGGATTTTCATCGTGGGCTATAAGACCACCACCGATCCCGATGAGGCGATTACCGACATCTCCCTGCTTCAGATGAACAGCGGCTATCAGGACTTTACCTATGGCGACGTTGCAGAGCGGGCAATGGAGAAGCTGGGCAATGTTCCGACGGAGCTTTCCTACGCTATTGAGGAATTTGCGGAAAACTACAGCAAGGGAAGCCCTGCGGCCATTGTAGCGGTCAAAATTCTGAACTGCTTCCATGTGGACGAACTGAACAACATGAAGCTGGGCGACTACATGGTCAGCGGCAACTGCGGCGTTGACTTTGTAAAGAAGGTGCTCACCCGGTCCAACACGGCAGTGATGTCTGCCTTCTGCAATGCGCTGGTTCCCGCCGTTGCGGACTATGGCGAGGACAACTGGGCCCAGAGAGTTTACACCTCATCGGTGAAGGACCAGCTGGCAAGCGGCGAGGACGACCGGAAGCTGGACATCCAGTACAAGGTTCTTGCCAACGAGCTGGTGGACAGCCTCCAGGCCTTTGCCTCCAGCTATACCGCCGCCGCTGAGCGGTTTGCCGCCAACGGCAATCAGATCACCGAGGTCTCTGCCGCGGCGAACGAGACGGAAACCGAGATGGCGGAGGAAACCGTGGAGGCCATGGCCAACGGTGACGAGATTGAAACCACCGACGGCGATGCAGCTTACCTGTGTGCCTACGACATGCTCAGCCAGTACAACTACGACGACTCCACAACCCTTGCGGACTACATTGTGTCGCTGGGCAATTCCAGCTATGACGATGTAGCGAGCCTGAGAAAGATCTATCCCCTGGTGGACAGCCTTACCGACGGTCAGCATGCTATGATGCGGCTGTGCGGCGTTGCCTTCTCCACCACCTATCTGGTGAACCAGAGCGGACTGATCGACGAGGTGGACAAGGTCGTCAGCTCGATTAAGACCGAGATTCAGGACAATACGGATGGGGACAGCCTTTCCATCTGGAGCGGTACCGACCAGACGATCTACAATCAGAAGGTTGCGGTTACCTCCGGGGCCTTCCGTGCCAATTCGGCAGGACAGATCTATAACACCCTGACGTCTCCCGACGGTGTGGACTCCTTCCTTTCCACGGCATGGTACCATATCGGCATTGCCTCCACTGTGGTGGGCATGGTGTGGTCCATTGGCTGGCTGACCACATTTGTAATAAAAACCTTCTTTGTCACGGCCTTTGCCGGCATGTCCATGTGGGCTATTTGCAGTGCCGCCATCGGCAGCGGCGTGCTGAGCACCATATTCGGTCTGATCGGCTGCACGGCGATTGTTTTGAACTATGTCGGTCTGGCACTGACCATCATCGTTCTCATTGCCCTATTGGTGAAATATCTGTGGGATAAATTCACAGACGACGACTCCGAAACCTTTACCACCATTCCAACGGTTATATTTGACGAGGCGAACAGCCTGTATGTCCGGTATGATGCGGTGAACCTAAACGGGAGTCCGGCGAACATCAACGGCGACAATGCGAGAAGGTGGAATGCCCTTTATACGACAAAGAGCAAGAATATGGGCGATCCGATTCAATCCTCTCAGATGGATGACCTGATTGTGGTGCAGTATAACAACAACAGCACGCCCCAGGGCTATAAGCCGGTGAAGTGCTTCGGCGAGGTTTCTGCCGCCAACCTGAACGCAAACTCCCGGTCCGATTCCTGCGCCGTCTATATGTATTGCCGCACCACCACCACGGTGATCAATGGCGACGGGGATACCGACACAGACACCGACACCGATACCGAGCCGGATACCGATGCCGACAAGGAACCCGACAGCTCCACGGAGGAAGAGGATAAGACGGACACTACCGTGCAGTATATCTCCAAGCTCCTGCTTTCCTCGGAGGAGACGGAAACTGCGGCAAAGGCGGCCTTGACCAAGTCGGGCTATTACGTTCTGGACGTCAACCTGACCCCGACGATTGACAAGACCTATACCTACATTGGTTATACCACAACGACCAATGCAGACGATGCGGTGACGGACATCCGAATCGCTGCCCGGAATACCTCGTCGGCATACCTTTACGGCAATGCCTCCTATGCCGCCTGCGGCACGACCCCGACGGGAGATACCATTTACTACACCTCCTACAAATCAGCGGGAACGCCGATTCTTGCAGATCTGCTGGTAGAGTATTCTCTGGATGAGATTCCGGAGGGATATGAGCCGGTCAACCTGTTCTGCGGCGGCAACGCCTACAACCTGAACATGGGCGATGAGGTGACCAATCTCCTCTTTGCAAGCTATTCTCAAAGCAGCGATCACTGGGACGATACGGGCATCTACCTGTATTTCAAACCCTCCGTTTCTTACACGGAAGGGGAGGAATACATCTCCGGCTTTGTTCTGGTTTCCGGCAAGGTGAACTCCGCTGTCAATTCCGCGGAGAGCTACATTCAAAAGCTGAAGCTGCAAAAATATGACCTGAGCCTGACGGCGGCGGAGAAAATCGCGCTGCCCAGGCAGGTTGCCGGTTTGAAAGAGATAAAGCACTCCGAGGAGGGGGTCGAGACCTATATCTGCTACACGACCACCCACAACCCCTATCGGGCGATCTATGGCATTCGCTCCTATACCGCTGCACCGGGCAACAATTCGGTTCCGGTCTATATGGGATCGGTTACCACTGGCGCCTATGCGGTCTGCGACATCCTGTTCTCCCTGCCGCGTTCTGTGAGTACCTTCTACGATGGATTTTCGGAAGCCGACGGCGACTATCGGAGAGGCGTCTATGAGACCCACTCCTACCAGTTCGCCAGCGGAAGCGGATCCTCCACCGGCATTGAGCAGGTGGAAATGACCGTGGAGCTGGCGCCGGAGGACTATGAGGATGTTTCCTGGTCCAGCTGCGGCGCCCGGGGAAAGGGACTCTATGTTCTCGGCCCGGTAGAGGGCGGCACACCGTTGACGGTGAACGACATTGTGGTCACGTCGGACACAACGACGCCGGACGGCTTTGTCAGCGTTCAGGATTTCAAAACACCGAACCGTACAGAGCCTCACAATCTGGGCTACAACACCAACAATTCGGACTACATTGCCAGCGGAAAGAGCCTGACTCCGGTGTACATCTACCAGAGAAAAGCGGCTCCCGTAGAGAAGCAGTACATCTCTTCCATCTATGTTTCCACCTACACTTACAGTAAGGTTGCGGGAACCACAGAGTATACCGACGAGCAAAAGGCGGCGATCAACGCAGGCGGCTCGGACTACTGCGTGCAGAATCTGCTGACCCAGTGCACGGACGAGATCATTGAGACCAACGTTGCCCTGGGCAGCGCCCAGAGCATTTCCAGAAATGCCTCGGCGTCTCCCAACACGGTTTCCTACATCGGTGTGTCCCGAACGAGTTCGTCTAAGGATGCGATCACGGCAATCATAAGGTATGTGACCAACCAGACTACCGTGCCTTCTACCATTCAGGTGAAGGGCGTGACCTACACCAAGGCGGGAGACATGATACCGGATCCAAAGGGTTCGTATTACCTCTACTACACCACCGCATACGGCACAAATCCCGGCAAGCCGATCACAAACATCACCATCAGCGAGGATGTGTTCGAAAGCGGCTGTGCAACCGCTCTGTCTACCAATGGCGCGGATATACCGGCAGTCAAGACAGGCACCGAGATCACCCAGGAGGCGACAAAGGCGACGCTTTACGGCGACGTCAATGAAACCACCTATATTCACATGAGCTTTACGGACACGGAAAGCGTGATGAGTACCATCTATGTCGGCCACGGCAAGACAAAGAAGGAAGCTCAGGCGAACCTGCTGGGTCTTGGCTGCAACATCTGCGTTGATCTGGATGTCAACCGCAATGCCGGCGGGGAATACGTCTACATCGGTTACGCAACCTATACGCTGAAGACAACCGAGATCAAGAAGGGCGTTACCAAAAATGCGGTGCGAGACATTATCCTGACTGTGGGTGAAGAGCATCATAGTACGATTGAAGTCAACGGCATCACGTATAAATGCGCGTCGGATGAATACTCCATGGTGAAGGGGAACGACGGAACCAAGGGCGTTTCCCTGAATATGGGCACCGGAGGCAAGCAGATCTATCTCTACTACTCCACGACCATTACCGACGAAACGACCAGTCCGATTTCGAAGCTGGGTCTTGCCTGCATGGATTACGGCCTGATCAACGATGACTACAATTCCTGGGAGCATGTCTTTGACCAGAACGGGAATCGGGTCAACCTGAATGAAGGCGTTGTTGCCACCACCGATGACGGAACGCACATCCTGGACAACCGGATCTACCTCTATGCCAGCCGGACGAACAATGCGGTCTGGGCAGACAAGGCAGTGGATATGAATTCCCTCAACAAGGAGCTCCAGTCCTTCGACGTGTATATGAAAGGATGGTAAGGAATGAAAAAGGCAAAAAAATGGATTTCGTTCCTTTGTGCTCTCGCCATTGCGGCCTCCGTCGCAGCACCTCAAACGGTGCTGGCGGCGGATACCGCCGCCGGCGGTGCCAGCGAATACGTCTACACCATCAACGTCAAGGTCAATAATCCCTGCAACACCAGGAGCATGAGCAAGGACGACGTAAACGTTCTGTATTTTGACTATTACTACAACGGTCAGAACGGATTTCAGAGCGAGACAAAGCAAACCTTCGACATGTCCTGGAACGGCAGCAGCAACAACAATGCGGATTTTCTGTCCCAGCAGTTTATGCGGCCCAATGACGATTCCTACAACACGAGCTTTGACGTAACGCTTCCCGGTAAGCTGAGCAAGATTTACATCAAGCTGAATATGGACGGCGGCGAGCGCTTATCCTTTTCCATTGAGAGCATTTACTGCAACGGCATGAGAATCAACAGCAACACGGACTATGTTTCCTCTGCCTATTACGATTCCACGGCGACGGTGTATTGCTCCATGGACAAGTCGGTCATCGACGAGGCAAATTCCCCCTACTTTCAGGAACATGAGGGATTCGGACTTTCGGAAAAGACGGTGACCAGCCTTGCCAGTGAGCTGGGCGACGGGGCAAGCTATGCAGGCCAGTTCAAGGATCAGTATAACGCGGTAATTGATATGGCAGTGCTGAAAAACTGTGTGGAGTCATCGGACGGGGACATCAATCAGTCCTATGCCCATTATGATGAAGAGAGCATGTATCAATATACCTTCTATTTCAATGTGGAAAACCCCATCAATCTGACCAATGCGGATTATGATGAAGTGGAGACCTTCTACTTTGAGATCAGCTATATTGATCAGAACGGCTACGGAACGGAAAAAAGCTATAAGCTGGACATGGCTTACAATTCCGGACTGAAGCGAAACCTGAATCAAAAGTATCTGAGTTATTTTGAGCGCAACGATGATAACAGCTATAACACCCACTTCTCCCTGTGGGTGCCGGGAATGATCACCCAGGTCAAGTGCAAGCTCAATATGAGCGGCGAGAAGCTGGTGGTCAATTTTGAAAAGATCACCCTGGGTTCCATTGCGGTCAACACGGATCGGGATTACGTTTCCTCGAAATATTACGACTCGGACGCAACGATTCCCTGCAGCGTTCCCGCATCCCGGATTGCGGTAGACCAGGCAAATCTTCCGGCGGATTATACCACAGAGCTGAAGGATCAATACGGCGCTGTTGTGTCGGAGACCCTGTTCAATTACGCAAAAGCAGACGCGCAGAAGTTCTTGTACCGTTCCTGAATGGTTCCGCAAAGGGAATCCTGACGGGACGTACGCAGAACAGAGCGAAAAAGCCCCGGAGCACATCAGGTTACCTTGGTGTGCTCCGGGGTTTACTTTTAGGAGAATCAATGAGATAAAAATAGGATAGATCAAATGGACTTATCCAAACAATACCTCAATTTCAGATTCCGCATCATAGATTGACATGCCTTCGAAAATTTTTGCAGCTTCAAATTTATGAACACATTCTTCAAAATCTTTCCCGTCAAAAATGTGTGTTTGCACAAGTCGATCCAGCGAGGTATTCGATGGATCAGGACGATCGTACTCGTTGATACGCAATTCTGTTTTTTTCTGCGCCTGGTTGTACACAGATTCCAGAAAATAAAACTTGTTCCGAAAAATAAATTCCTTCTCAGGTCCGCCCATAGTTAGAAGGTCATCAATGAATTCAGTAACTGTGTTTCCTTTCATTATCTCACCCCCACGAAGATCGTTTTATATTTCTCGTAATATGGATTGCCCGGTCCGATTGAATATTTTTCAGCGTCCTTATGCCATTTACCACCTTTTTAAAATCTGGCTTTTCAGATGTGGGCATGCGGATCACTCCTCTAGGTCATCATCGAAAAGATCATCGAACACAGCCTTCAGTATTCTTTCGGCTTTTTTCAACTGCTGCTGATCCAATTTTTGAAGATTTCTCTGTAGATATTGTAATTCTTCATTGCCTGTTGATTCTGGCGAAGATGCATTGCTGTTGCCGAGCAAATAATCTGTTGTTGTGTTTAATGCCTGTGCGATTCTTTTTAAAACGTCACTTCGCGGGGTTCGAATTCCTTTTATGTAATAAGACATGGCAGATTCTGTGACACCTGCTTTTGCTGCTAATTCCTTTTGACTAAACTGATTTTCTAGCATCAAAGAAGCTATTCGATCACTGAAGATTGACATTGATTCAACGACTCCTTTTGGTAAAATTGGATTTAATTTACATAAGTGTAGCAAATGATTACAACTATGTCAAGTCTATGATACTAGATATTCTTGCTAAAGAATCAAAAATGCATATATGTAGATGTTTATGCAAAAACTAATCAACAAGTTTGAATTTTGCTTCAGGTAGATAATTTTGCGACGAAAAGCTGTTTCAAATTTACCGCTACAAAAAGGGAAAACCCATCATTTTTAATGCTTTCCATTGGTAACTTACTTGACGAAATGCCCAAAGACTAGTACAATAGTTGAGGATACATTCGGAGAACTGTGGTGTTCCTCCTTTGATATAAAGTTCATTTTCATACGCATAGACTGCAGAACCTGCCCTTTGGAGAAAAGGTGGGTTTCTGTCCTTTTGCTGTTTTGCAACTGAATTTCCGTCACTGGAATACCCTTAAGGGCTGTTTTCCACTGATCCTTCGCGCTTTGCGGGAGTGTCTGTATCCCACAGGGTGCATTTTTTTGCGCAATTTTCCCATCGAAACGAATTTTAAACGGCATAAAAAGCCAAACCGTACCATCAACCAACATCCAATCACACACAGGAGGTGTAATATGGCAGTAAT
The DNA here is from genome assembly GCA_963597355.1 of bacterium. GTDB lineage: Bacteria > Bacillota > Clostridia > Oscillospirales > Oscillospiraceae > UMGS1766. The sequence goes on from CAVBPR010000018.1 coordinate 12,468, forward strand.
TATCGCAATTCTTGTCGGCGTTGTCTGTCTGCTCGTCGGACTTGCCGTCGGCTTCCAGCTGCGCAAGCAGGCCGCAGAGAAGGAAATTGGCTCCGCCGAGGAGGAAGCCACCCGCATTGTCAACGTGGCCATCAAGGAGGCAGAGAGCAAGAAGCGGGAAATGGTTCTGGAAGCTCAGGAGAGCATTCAGAAGGAACGCACGGATCTGGACGCAGAAATCCGGGAGCGCCGGGCAGATCTGCAGAAGCAGGAGCGGCGTCTGCGCCAGAAGGAAGACAATCTGGACCGGAAGACCGACTCCATCGAAAAGAAAGAGGAAAAACTCCAGTCCCGTCTGGCGGCTGCGGAGCGTACCCGGGAAGAAGTGGAGCAGATCAAGGTCAGCCAGATGGAAAAGCTGGAGGAGCTCAGCGGTCTCACCGCCGAGGAAGCCAAGGCCTACATGATCGATCAGCTGGCGGATGCAGTTACCCATGAGCAGGCAGTCAAGCTGAAAGAGATTCAGAGCAAGTACAAGGAAGAGGCGGAAACCTATGCCCGGGAGCAGATTGCCCTGGCCATTCAGCGCTGCGCCGCCGACCATGTGGCGGAGACCACCGTTTCCGTGGTTTCCCTGCCCAACGACGAAATGAAGGGCCGCATCATCGGCCGCGAAGGCCGCAACATCCGCACGCTGGAGACCCTTACCGGCGCGGAGCTCATCATCGATGACACACCGGAAGCAATCACAATTTCCTGCTTTGATCCGGTGCGCCGGGAGATTACCCGCATCGCTCTGGAGCGGTTGATCACTGACGGCCGCATCCACCCTGCCCGCATTGAGGAAATGGTGGAGAAGGCAAAGCGGGAAGTGGAGTCCACCATCAAGGCAGAAGGTGAGCGGGCGGTTCTGGAAACCAACGTTCACGGTCTGCATCCGGAGCTGGTGAAGCTGCTGGGTCGTCAGCACTACCGCACCAGCTATGGCCAGAACGTGCTGAGCCACTCCATCGAGGTCAGCCATCTGGCAGGACTGCTGGCAGCCGAGCTGGGCGCCGACGTGACCATGGCCAAGCGGGCCGGTTTGCTCCATGACCTGGGCAAGAGCGTTGATCATGAGATCGAGGGAAGCCATGTTCAGATCGGTGTGGATCTGGCGCGCCGCTACAAAGAGAGCGAAGAAGTGGTCCACGCCATTGCCGCCCACCACAACGACATCGAGCCCCAGACCATCGTTGCCTGTCTGGTGCAGGCAGCCGATGCAATTTCTGCCGCCCGTCCCGGTGCACGCCGCGAGAACGTGGAGAACTACATCAAGCGCCTGGAGAAGCTGGAGGAGATCTCTACTTCCTTCAAGGGCGTGGAAAAGGCCTATGCCATTCAGGCCGGCCGGGAGATCCGCATTATGGTCAAGCCCGAGGAAGTGGGAGAAGACCGCATGGTGCTTCTGGCCCGGGAGATTGCCAACAAGATCGAGGAAGAGATGGAATATCCCGGCCAGATCAAGGTCAATCTGATCCGCGAGACCAAGGCAGTGGATTACGCAAAGTAAATCAAACGGAACATATATCCGGCAGGGTTTTCACTCTGCCGGATTGTTTTTAAAAGCAATGCAAAAAGCCGGACTTTGGAAATCTCCAGAGTCCGGCTTTTGTTTTGTCTGTTATTCGGTTTTTTTCGCCTCTGCGGTAATGAGCATGCACCGCTGGAGCATCCAGAGGGCAATGCCGATCAAAAGCAGAACTTCGGAAACGCCTTCCGCATCCGGCAGCGCCAGAAGGGCGTAGATTCCGGCCGTCAGGGTTGCCCATAGGGTACGGACGGGGTGAGGATTGTCAAAGGCGTAGCTGGCCTGATGATAGAGGGCCAGAACACAGGCCATCAGGCAGATCAGCATCCAGCAATAATGGGTTACCACCGGGTCCCGGGAGTTGTTCTGATAAAAGATGACCAGGGCCAGACAACCGGCAAAGCCGGGAATCAGGGGGTACGGCTGGTTATGGCAGTGATCCACCGGCTCCTGACCGGTCAGGGACATCCATACCATGCACAGCGAACCGATCAGCATCAATCCGTTGATGGCGGCAACCGGCCAGGTGGCTCCGTGACCGATCACCAGACCGACGTTGCCGATCAGCCGCAGGAAACTGCCCACGGACAGAATAATCGCCGCCGCAGTACCCAGCCGCCCCATGGGGCGGGTAAGGCCGGAATAGAGATCCCCGATGCCGGAGGCCTTTTTCTCCAACAGAATCGCAAATGCCAGAGCCAGAAAGGGAATCGCAATGGCGTAGGCAATTAGAACGATCAGAGAGACCGAGCCGGAAATCGTCAGATTGGTGGAAGGTTCGTATGCGGTTTTCTGTGTCCAGAGCCGCAGACCGGTTCCAATCAGACCGGCGCACAGCAGCCCCAGTCCGGTGAGTTTGCTCTTCATTGTGCCACTTACTTCCTGTTTGTAGTTGTTATGTGCTCTTATTCTACACGATTTTCCGCCACTTGTCAGCTGTTTTGGTTGCCTTTAGGGGAATTTTTCAAAAATATTCGAATCTTTTAACCGATCCGACGGGTCGGCGGCAAAGCCGGAAGGAACAGAAAACCTTGGATTTTCCTTGCGTTCGGCAAAAGCAGGAGAAACAAAACCCGGTTAATTTGCATTTTTTTAACGAAAAGCTTGCAGGAATAGAATGCGTTCTAGAATTGCATCGGATAGCGGAACATCCGCTCAATTCGTTGACTTTGCAAGGTTGACGTTATATAATGTGGAAAAAAGGAAGAATCCAGTATGGAAAGGGGTATTTGACCCATGCAAGATGAGAAATGCTTTCATTCAAAAGCGGAAGCAGACGCTTTCCTGAGCAGTCTGACCGGAGAGTATCGTGAGCTCAACCACATCAATCCGGAGTTATATACCGCCAGTGGCGTCAAGCGGGGCCTGCGCAATGCCGACGGCACCGGCGTTATGGCCGGCCTGACCCAGATCGGTTCGGTTCAGGGTTATTATATGGAAGACGGCGAGCGGGTGCCGATGCCCGGCCGCCTGATTTATCGTGGCATCAACGTGGAGGATCTGATTCGCGGCTTCGTCAGCGAGCACCGGTTTGGATTTGAAGAGACCGCATTTCTTCTGCTGCTGGGCCGCCTGCCCAACCAGACGGAGCTGGCCCAATTCACCGAATTGCTCAGCGAAATGCGTTCTCTGCCGCCGATGTTCACCGAGGACATGATTTTAAAGGCTCCCTCTAAGAACGTGATGAACAAAATTGCCCGCAGTGTGCTGGCTCTTTACTCCTATGATGACGATGCGGAGATTATGACGCTGGAAAACGAAATGCGTCAGGCGGTGGCGCTGATTGCCCGCACGCCGATGATCGTGGCTCACGCCTATGCGGCAAAACGCTGTTACTTCGACGGAAAATCCCTCTACCTCCATCGGGCGCAGCCGGAATTGTCTACAGCGGAGAATTTCCTCTATGCCATTCGCAGCGATAATCAGTTCACCGAGAGCGAGGCGCGGCTGCTGGATCTGTGTCTGGTGCTCCATGCGGAGCACGGCGGCGGCAACAACAGCGCCTTTACCTGCCGCGTGGTGTCCTCTTCTCATACGGACTTTTATTCCTGCATTGCGGCGGCCGTCGGCTCTCTGAAGGGCGCCCGCCACGGCGGCGCCAATATCCGGGCCAAGCAGATGCTGGATGTGGTGCGCAGCGAAGTGAAGGACTGGAAGGACGACGACGAAATCTCCCATGTGCTGGCCCGCATCCTTCGGGGCGAGTTGGGGGACGGAAGTGGTCTTATTTACGGCATGGGTCACGCAATTTACACCATGAGCGACCCGAGAGCCGTTGTGCTCCGTCAATTTGCCCGCACGCTGGCAGAGGAAAAGGGCATGACCGACAAGCTGGATCTGGTGGAGTCGGTGGAGCGGCTGGCGCCGAAGGTGTTCAGCTCGGTCACCGGCAGCAGCAAGATGATCTGCGCTAACGTGGATCTGTTCTCCGGCTTTGTCTATGAAATGCTGGGTATTCCGGAAGAGTTGTACACGCCTCTGTTCGCCACTGCCCGTATGGTGGGCTGGTGCGCCCACCATTTGGAGGAGGTCTACTCCCCCGGCAACAAGATCATCCGTCCGGCCTACAAGGCGGTTGCGCCCAAGCGCCCCTTCGTGCCCCTGGCGCAGCGTTAAGACAATACTATATCTGGTGGCATCCGCGGGTCGGCGACAACAAGCAGACCCGCGGATGTTTTTCCTCATAAGCTGTGCGCAACCCTGTATATAAATGTGGAAAACCCTGTGGGAAAGGTGGAAAACTATTGCAAAATAAGGGGAGCTGGGCTGTGGAAAACGAAAGTCCGGCGATAAAATTGTTAACATAATGTAAAAACGGCGATCAGAAACGTTAAGGGGAGAAAAAACGCTTCCCACCGGTTGGAGAGGGAAACCCCATAAGGGACGCTCCCTTGCCTTGTCCCCTCAAAAAAACATTGACTTTTCAAGGTGGTGGTGTTATCATTGCCACACATTCGAACAGGCGTTGATGGGGACGAAACCGCAGAAAGGTCCGCAGAGAGAGGTGCCGCTGGCTGAAAGCACCTTGACTGGAGCGCGGCATAACCACCCCGGAGCTGCGCTGTGAAAAGCAGCGTCGTGTCCGCACGTTACAGCGGCAATCAAGCGGCTTGCGCAGGTTGCGCAGGCAAGCAGGGTGGAACCGTGAGATGCATTGTCATCCCACCCCTGACAAACGTTCAGGGGTGGGATGTTTCTTTTTTCTCGCCCCAGCCGCAGACAGCATTGGAGGTATGCGATTATGGCAGAAAGCAACGAATTTTCCTTTGAAAACGAGCAGTATCGCAAAACGTACTGGCACACCTGCTCCCACATTCTGGCCCAGGCGGTGAAGCGCCTGTATCCCGACGTGAAGCTGGCCATCGGTCCGGCGATCGCGGAAGGATTCTACTACGATATGGACTCTCCCGTTCCCTTCACGCCGGAGATCATGACCCAGATTGAGGCCGAAATGCGGAAAATCTGCAAGGAAAAGCTGAAGCTGGAGCGGTTCGAGCTGCCCCGGGAAGAGGCACTGAAGTTCATGGAAGAGCGGAACGAGCCCTACAAGGTGGAGCTGATCAATGATCTGCCGGAGGATGCAGTCATCAGCTTCTATAAGCAGGGCGAGTTTACGGACCTGTGTGCCGGCCCCCATCTGGATTCTACCGGCCGGGTAAAGGGCAACGCCATCAAACTGACCGCCTGCAACGCCGCCTACTGGCGGGGTGACTCCAACCGCCAGACCCTCCAGCGCATTTACGGCATCGCCTTCCCCAAGAAGGACGAGCTGGATGCCTATCTGCAGCGGATGGAGGAGGCAAAGAAGCGGGATCACCGCAAGCTGGGCAAGGAGCTGGGTCTGTTTATGACCAGCGATCTTGTGGGCAAGGGTATGCCCATGTTCCTGCCCAAGGGCTACACGGTGTGGCGCATTCTGGAGGACTACATCAAGGACAAGGAACGGGCTCGCGGCTATCAGCACGTGCTGACCCCCTGCGTGGGCACGGTTGACCTCTATAAGACCTCCGGTCACTGGGATCACTACAAGGAGAACATGTTCCCGGCTATGGAAGTGGAGGACGAGACCTTTGTGCTCCGTCCCATGAACTGCCCCCATCACATGATGATCTATGCAAACCGTCCCCATTCCTACCGTCAGCTGCCCATCCGCCTCGGCGAAGTGGCGCACGACTTCCGCTTTGAGTCCAGCGGCACGCTGAAGGGCATTGAGAGGGCGCGGCACTTTTGCCAGAACGACGCCCATCTGTTCTGCACACCGGAGCAGATCAAGGACGAGGTGGCCAAGGTTTGCGACCTGATTTTTGACGTGTACAAGGACTTTGGCATCACCGACTATCGCTGCACCCTGTCCCTGCGGGATCCGGAGGACAAGCACAAGTTCCACGACGACGACGAGATGTGGAACAAGGCGGAAAACGCCTTGCGGGAGGTGCTGAACCAGCTGGGCATCCAGTACACCGAGGAGATTGGCGAGGCGGCATTCTACGGCCCGAAGCTGGACGTGAACGTGAAGCCGGCTGTGGGCAACGAGTATACCCTGTCCACCTGCCAGCTGGACTTCTGCCTGCCGGCTAAGTTTGATCTGACGTACACGGATTCCGACGGATCGGACAAGACTCCTGTGGTAATCCACCGGGCAATTTTGGGTTCGCTGGATCGGTTTATGGCCTACCTGATCGAAGAGACCATGGGCGCCTTCCCGGCATGGCTGGCTCCGGTGCAGGTCAAGGTGCTGCCGGTAACCGACCGCGCCGCCGAGTATGCCGATCAGGTGACCGGTCAGCTGCAGCTGCAGGGCTTCCGCGTAGAGGTGGATCACTCCTCCAACAAGCTGGGCTATAAGATCCGTGAGGCACAGGGACAAAAGGTTCCTTACATGATCATTCTGGGCGACAAGGACATGGAGAACCACACCGTTTCCATCCGCCATCGTTCCGGCGAGGATCTGGGCGCTATGAGCTTCGAGGCCTTTGCAGAGCTGCTGGGCAACGAGGTAAACTCCAAGGAGCGCAAGTAAGAAAACAGACAGGAGGCCGCGCCGCTGGCGCGACCTCCTTGAGATTGCCGAAAAACCCTCCGGGTTTTCCGACAAAAGGCCTGCAGTCTGCTGCGTGCATAATTTGTCCGTCTGTGACGAACAAATTCCACACTGGCAGCCTGAGAAGTATTTTCTCTCACGCACATGTCGCGAGAGAAAATGATTTGATTTTTTTGCCGCCTGGGGGCGGCAAACTCTGCGAGGCTTTTTTGACACGCTGAGGGAGGCCGCGCCGCTGGCGCGACCTCCTTTTTTGAACGAGGAGGAATCCATATGCTATTTGACACCCATGCCCATTATGACGACAGCTGGTTTGACGCCGATCGGGAGGAGCTGCTTGCCGCACTGCCGGAGAGTGGCATCGGCTGCGTTGTGGATCCCGGCTGTGATCTGCCCTCCTCCCGGAAAGCAGTGGAGCTGGCAAACCGGTATCCCCATGTCTACGCGGCAGTGGGCATTCATCCGGAAAATTGCGCCGACTATGACCCGGCTATGCTGGACGAGCTGCGGGCGCTGGTGAAGGAGCACAACAAGGTGGTTGCCATCGGCGAAATCGGTCTGGACTACCACTGGGAGGACGAGAATATTCCGCGAGAAAAACAGCAGCGGGTGCTGCGGGATCAGCTGGCGCTGGCGCAGGAGCTGGATTTGCCGGTGATTATCCACGATCGGGAAGCTCACGGGGACATTATGGCGATCGTGCGGGAGTTTCCTGCGGTGCGGGGAGTGTTTCACTGCTATGGCGGCTCGACGGAGGACGCAAAAGAGCTGGTCAAGCGGGGCTGGATGCTGGGTTTTAACGGGGTGATTACCTTTAAAAATGCCCGCAAGGCGCCGGAAGTCATCCGAATGCTGCCCCATGACCGAATCCTTCTTGAAACCGACTCCCCTTATCTTGCACCGGTTCCCCTGCGGGGAAAACGGAACGACAGCCGAAACGTTCGGCTGGTGTGCGAGAAGGTGGCGGAAATTCTGGACTTGCCGGCAGAAGAGGTGGAGCAGTTCACCTGGGAAAACGCAAGGCGGTTTTATGGTGTATAAACAGCAGAGCATCCGAAAAGCAAAACAACGCGCCGCATCGCGGCGCGTTGTTTTATTACCTGTTGTTTCTTACAGCGGCTTGCCTTCTGCGTTGAACAGAGGCAGTTTTTCCAGGAAGATAATGTCCTTCCGGTCAGCGGCATCGCCTTCAGCCAGAACGGCCATTTTGCCGACGATGTTGCCGCCGGCCTCGTTGACCAGCTGCTCCATGGCGGCAAGGCTTTCGCCGGTGGAAATCACGTCGTCAACGATGACCACCCGCTTGCCCTTCATTTTCTTTGCGTCGCTGCCGTCCATGAACAGCTCCTGCACGCCCTTGGTGGTGATGGACTCATAGCGCACAGAAAAGACCCCGTCCATATAAGCCTTGGCGGCCTTGCGGGCCAGCAGGTATTCGTTGCGTCCGGATTGACGGGCCATGTCATAAATAAGGGGAATCGCCTTTGCCTCGGGTGCAATGATATAGTCGCACTCCGGCAGCTGTTTCAACAGCTCCCTGGCACAGGCCTGGGTCAGCTCCACGTCGCCGAACATGACAAAGCCGGCGATCATCAGGTCTGGACTGATGGGACTGAGCTTGAGGGTGCGGTGCAGTCCGGCCACAGACAGATCATAGGTCATCATAAATGGTCAACTCCTGATTTTCCGTATTCTTGCCCTTCCAGAGGGCGCTTTTTTTACAATCCCATTGTAAAACCTTTTCAACAAATGTCAATCACTTTTCCTGTTTGACGGATACGATAAATTCACTTGCAATTAACCGGAGTTTTCCGTCTATTTCACCACCGAAATTCTATTGTCAAAGCGACGGTATTCTTGTAAAATGCTTGTGTACCATACTGTTTTCCAGAAAACTGAAGAATTATGAAAAATGGAGGAACGAAAAATGAAGAAACTGCTTGCACTCGTGCTTGCACTGGCCATGGCACTGGCTCTGGTCTCCTGCGGCAGCTCCAGCTCCGGAGCGGATGCAGATGCTTCCGGTTCTGAAGCATCCAAAAGCACCGCATCTTCCGACCTGAAGATCGGCTGCATTCTGGTCGGTGACGAGAACGAAGGCTACACCTATGCTCACATCAAGGGCATTGAGGAAGCCATCGAGGCCACCGGCATCGACAAGTCCCAGGTCATCATGAAGTATTCCGTGGGTGAGGACGAAACCTGCTATGACGCCGCTATCGATCTGGTGGAGCAGGGCTGCCAGCTCATCATCTCCAACTCTTACGGTCATCAGACCCACATCCAGCAGGCTGCTGCGGAAAATCCCGATGTGCAGTTTGTTGCCTGCACTGGCGACACCGCCAATCAGGCCAATCTGAGCAACTTCCACAATGCCTTCACCGGCATTTATCAGGCTCGCTATGTCTCCGGTGTGGTGGCTGGCATGAAGATTGCCGAGCTGGTTGCCGACGGCAAGCTGACCGATGCCAACTATGAAAACGGCAAGGTTCTGGTGGGCTACGTCGGCGCTTATCCCTATGCCGAGGTTATCAGCGGCTTCACCGCTTTCTTCCTGGGCATCCAGAGTGTTTATCCCGATGTGACCATGAAGGTTCAGTACACCAACTCCTGGTTCGATATCACTGCCGAAGGCACCGCTGCTGACTCCCTGATGGCTCTGGGCTGCGTGGTGATCGGTCAGCACGCTGACTCCACCGGCGCTCCTGCTGCTGTTCAGGCCGCTCAGGACTCCGGCAAGGTGGTTTACTCCGTCGGCTACAACGTGGACATGCTGTCCGTTGCTCCCACTGCCGCTCTGACCAGCGCTACCAACGACTGGGGCGTGTTCTACACCTATGCATTCCAGTGCATGCTGGACGGCAAGGAACTGTCCACCGACTGGTGCGAGGGCTATGACACCGATGCAGTTGGCATCACCGAGCTGGGTGAGAGCTGCGCCGAAGGCACTGCCGAGAAGGTAGCCGAGGTTGAGGGCAAGCTGAAGACCGGCGAGCTGCAGGTGTTTGACTGCTCCACCTTCACGGTGAACGGCGAGCATCCCACTTCCATCCTCATCGACATGGATGGCGACTACACCGGCGAGACCGAGGGCGTTAAGGACGGCGTGTTCCAGGAATCCACCCTGCGTTCCGCTCCCGGCTTCTCCGCAATCATCGACGGCATCACTCCGCTGAACTGAGTACCGGCATAAGAGCCTTCCCTTTCCTGAGAGGGCGGAGCAGCTGGAACGGATGAGGCGGCGCCGGGTTGAGGATTTTCTTCGTCGCCCCCTCCTTCGTCCGCTGTGGACAACCTCCTTCCCGCTTGCTTTTCCCTCCTGTTGGAGGGATGCAAAAGGGGAGAAGCTCATAAAAGCAGGTATTCTCATTTGTCAAGGGAAGCCGCAGATTGCGGCTTCCCTTGCTCCGTTTTACGGAAAAAATTTTAACGGCTGGGTCAAAAACAGCAACTTCCCAATTAGAAAAATCTGAGTTATAATAAACTTCGTATCGGCAAAATCATGAAGAATGCGGACGAATCTTTTTTCCGCCCGTATTCCTGATGATTTTGCACCCCGTTTGAGTGACGAGCCGCCTGTCGGCAGGAAAGAAAGGATGATTTGGATTGGCGCAGACACCTGTTGTCCAGATGAGAGGCATCAAAAAGACCTTCGGTTCGGTTGTTGCCAACAGCAACGTGGACCTGGACGTCTATTCCGGCGAGATTTTATCTCTGCTGGGTGAAAACGGAAGCGGAAAGACAACCCTGATGAATATGCTCTCCGGCATTTATTTCCCGGACGAGGGACATATTCTGGTGAACGGACAGGAAGTTACCATTGCCTCTCCGAAAGATGCCTTTGACCTGCGCATCGGCATGATTCACCAGCATTTCAAGCTGGTGGATGTGTTCACTGCGGCAGAAAACATTGCCCTTGGCATGAAGGAAGGCGGCATGCTGCTGGATCGCAAAAAGATTGCCGCTAAGGTGCGGGAAATCTGCGACAAATACGGCTTTGAAGTGGACCCGGATCAAAAGGTTTATAACATGTCTGTTTCCCAGAAGCAGACGCTGGAGATTGTCAAGGTGCTCTATCGCGGCACCGACATCCTGATTCTGGACGAGCCCACGGCAGTGTTGACTCCTCAGGAGACGGACAAGCTGTTCGCAGTCCTGCGGAACATGAAGGCCGACGGCAAGAGCGTGATCATTATCACCCATAAGCTCCACGAGGTGATGGAGGTCAGCGACCGGGTGGCAGTTCTCCGCAAAGGCGTGTCCATCGGCAGCGTCAACACCTGCGACACCAATCCCCAGGAGCTGACCAACATGATGGTGGGCCGGGCAGTTACCCTGAACATTGACCGGCCGGAGCCAAAGGACCCGAAGCCCCGTCTGGAGGTGCGCCACCTGACGGTTCGTTCCTCCGAGGGCGTGGAAGTGGTCAAGGACGTGTCCTTCACCGTCAACACCGGAGAAGTGCTGGGCATTGCCGGCATTTCCGGCTGCGGCCAGAAGGAACTGCTGGAGGCCATTGCCGGCCTGCAAGGCGTGGAGAGCGGAAGCTCAGTGATCTATCTGGAAGATGACGGAACGCAGGACGAGCTGATCGGCATGACCCCCCGTCAGATTCAGGACAAGGGCGTTTCCCTTTCCTTCGTCCCGGAAGACCGGCTGGGCATGGGCCTTGTGGGAGACATGAACATCCCGGCCAACATGATGCTCCGCAGCTACACCACCGGCAAGGGCTTCTTCGCCAATCGAAAGGCGCCCAAGGAGCTGGCAGAAGAAGTAGTGGAGCAGCTGGGGGTTGTAACTCCGGACGTGTTTACTCCTGTGCGCCGTCTGTCCGGCGGCAACGTGCAGAAAATTCTGGTGGGCCGTGAAATTGCCGCAGGGCCGTCGGTGCTGATGACCGCTTATGTGGTGCGTGGTCTGGACATCAACACCAGCTATGCCATCTATGATCTGATCAACCAGCAGAAGGAAAAAGGCTGCGCCGTGATTTTCGTTGGCGAGGATCTGGACGTATTGCTGGAGCTGTGCGACCGCATTATGGTGATGTGTTCCGGCCGCATGAACGGCATGCTGGACGGCCGCACCGCCACCAAGGAGCAGGTGGGTCTGCTCATGACCAATCTTCAGGAAGGAGGGGTTGCAAATGGCTAAGACTGCAGGAAAGACCCCGTTGATCCGCATTGCAAAACGGGAGAATATGCCCCGCTGGCAGGGCTGGCTGATCCGCATCATCGCGGTGCTGCTGGCGCTGGTGGTGGACGGACTGATTATCTTTGCCATTGTCCACCTGAATCCGGTGGCAGTGTACAAGGCCATGTATGCCGGTGCGTTCGGCACGGCGCGCCGCTCCTGGGTTTCCATTCGTGACGCTATGGTGCTGCTGTGTATCGGCATCGGTCTTGCCCCCGCATTTAAGATGAAGTTCTGGAACCTTGGTGCAGAGGGACAGATCCTGATTGGCGGCATTGCCACGGCGGGCTGCATGATCTATTTCGGCGGCCACATTCCCAACTGGCTGCTGCTGCTGGTGATGGCGGTTGCCAGCATTGTAGCCGGCGGCATCTGGGGTCTGATTCCGGCGGTGGCAAAGGCCCGGTGGGACACCAACGAGAGCCTGTTCACCCTGATGCTGAACTATGTTGCCATTCAGCTGACCGCCTACGCGGTGGCCCGTTGGGAGAATCCGGTGGGTTCCAACACGGTGGGCGTAATCAACCAGAACTCTCAGGCCGGCTGGTTCCCCAGCCTGTTTGGTCAGACCTATGGACTGAATGTGTTGCTCGTCATTATACTGATGGTCGGCATGTACGCCTATCTGAAATACACCAAGCACGGCTATGAGATTGCCGTTGCCGGTGAGAGCCAGAACACGGCCCGCTATGCCGGCATCAGCCTGACCAAGGTTTATCTCCGCACCATGATTGTTTCCGGTGCCATCTGCGGCTTTGCCGGGTTCATTACCGTGTCCGGCGCAAGCCACACCATTTCCACCTCCACGGCCGGTGGCCGCGGCTTTACCGCCATCATCGTGGCGTGGCTGGCAAAGTTCAATACCTTTGTCATGGTGCTGATTGCCTTCCTGCTCACCTTCCTGGACAAGGGCGCAGGCGAGATTGCCTCCCAGTATAATTTGAATGACTACGCCGCAAAGATGATTGAAGGCGTGATCCTGTTCTTCATTCTGGGCAGCGAATTTTTCATTAACTATCGCCTCATCTTCCGGGGCAAGGAAAAGGAGGGCAAGGCAGCATGACCAGCTTTATTTCCCTGTGGCAGGCCGCCATTACCTTTGGCACGGTAATTTTGTTTGGTGCCTTGGGCGAGCTGATTACTGAAAAAAGCGGTAACCTGAATCTGGGTACTCCCGGCGTAATGTATCTGGGCGGCATTGCCAGCCTGATTGGCGCCTTCTTCTATGAAAGCACTGCGGCAGAACCCAACGCGGTGGTGGGCATTCTGATTTCTCTGCTCTGTGCCCTGATTGCCAGCGGTCTGGGCGGACTTCTGTTCAGCTTTTTGACCATCACCCTGCGCGCCAACCAGAACGTCACCGGTCTGACCCTTACGATTCTGGGCAGCGGCATCGCCAACTTCTTTGGCGGCAGCTTGAATAAGCTGGCCGGCGGCGTAGGTCAGATCAGCGTTGCCACCACCAGTGCCGGTTATCGGGCGGTTACCGGACTGAGCAGTGCCGGGGTTGTGGGTCAGCTGCTGTTCAGCTATGGCTTTTTGACCTACCTCGCCATTGTGCTGGCGATTTTGACATCTCTGTTTTTAAACCGCACCCGCACCGGTCTGAACCTGCGGGCGGTGGGCGAATCCCCTGCCACGGCAGATGCCGCCGGCGTGAACGTCACCCGTTATAAATATGTCACCACCTGCGTAGGCAGTGCCATTACCGGTCTGGGCGGTGTGTTCTACACCATGAACTACATCAAGGGCACCTGGGCCAATGACGGCAGCATTGAGGGCCTGGGCTGGCTGGCGCTGGCACTGGTGATCTTCGCCAGCTGGAAGAGCCTGAACCTGCTGTGGGGCAGCCTGCTGTTCGGCATTCTTTACTGGCTGTATTTCTACATCGGCGGCCTGACCCGTTACAGTCAGGAGCTGTTTAAGATGCTGCCCTATGTGGTCACCATTGTCGTTCTGGTCGTTACCTCCATCCGCAAGAAGAAGGAGAAGTCCGGCCCTGCGGCTCTGGGTCTGAGCTATTTCCGCGAGGAGCGGTAACTGCAGATTTAAAAATAAGTGCAGAAAAAAGCACGCTGTGAAAAACTTCACAGCGTGCTTTTTGTTTTGCTTTGCGATGTGCAAGGGCAGGAAATCATTTACCGCTGGTTGTACAGAACACCGGCCTGAGCGCTGCCGTCGGAGCTGTAGCTGAGCAGCTGAGAAACGGTGACCAGCTGATAGCCTGCGGCCAGCAGCTCCGGAATCACCCGATCCATGGAGTTGGCGGTGGCTTCGTAGAGGTCATGGCAGAGGACAATCGCGCCGTCCTTTGCTTCGGACATAATCACTTGATAGGTGGAATCTGCATCCCGGGTGCGCCAGTCCTCGGTGTCGATGGACCAGTTGACCAGAGCGTAGCCCAGTGCGCCAACGGCGGATTTTACTGTGTCGTTGCAGGCGCCTCCTGGGGGACGGAGCAGGTGGCATTCATAGCCGGTGTACTGTTTGATAACGTCGGCAGTGCTTTGCACTTCGGTCTGAATTTCCTCGGTGGAGAGCACCGTCAACTTTGCGTGGTTATAGGTGTGCATGGCCAGCTCGTGACCGCCGCTGGCCTCCCGTGCGGCAATGCTGCTGTACTCGGAAACCCGGCTGCCCACAATAAAGAAGGTGGCGCTTCCGCCGTAGAGAGCGAACAGATCCAACAGGTGGGTGGTGTTTTTGCTGGGGCCGTCGTCAAAGGTGAGGGCGATCATCGGCTTGTCCGGGTCAATGGTCTGCTGAGCAAACGGCACACCGATTACGCCCACCAGACTGGCATAGGGAATTTCTGCATAGTTGGTTCCGGTGTTGTCCAGGTAGAATCGCAGTCCCGTGTCGCTGAACATCCAGTTGTCAAACAGGCTGTCTCCCAGGGTGGAGGCGTCAACGCCCATCTGAGTGGCGGCCAGCGTTTTTAAGGTGTCCCGTCCGGTTTCCGTGTCCAGCAGAAGGTCGTCCAGAGTGTAGATCTTGCCGGTCAGACGGTCGCCGGTAAAGGTTTTCAGAACCTTTTCCGGCGTAGTGCTGTGGCCCAGAGTCAGGTTGCCCATGAGAATCACGCCGGTGAGCTGATTGCCAAAGGTGTAAGAGCCGTAGCCCAAGTTCAGGTTGGCGCCGGTTTCGTTTTGGGCAGCCAGCTGCTGGCGATAGGGGGCGACGTATTCCTCCGCCCAGGTTTGGATGGCCTGTCCTAGTTCCGTAACGCTGCCGTCAGGATAGTTGACGCGGACGGAAAGGGTGGTGTCCCGCTGGGTGTAGTTGGTTTCCGTGCCGTACTGCTGGGGCAGATCCAGCGTCAGCGGTTCCGGAAGGGCTGCCTGCTGATCTTCCGCTACTGTGCCGCCGGTGATCTTCTGGGTGTCCTCTGCAGTGGAGGCACTGCCGGAGGAGGAACTGCTCCCTGCGGAGGTGCTGGCGGAGGTGGTGCTGACATCAGGGGTTGTGTTCCCCTTGCTGCCGCAGCCGGGAATCAGCACCAGACTGAATGCCATGGCCAGAGCCAGGGCAAGAGATGTAAGCCGTTTCATCTTTTCTTCTCCCTTAACTGTGTTTCTGTTATGGTATTATGTCTACCAGAACATTTGTGTATGTCTATTATATCCTTTGAAAGGATAGGGAACAAGGGTGAGTTTATAAAAAAACGATTAAAAAGTGTTAACATAAAAAAACAAAAGAATCCGGAAAAAAGCGGAACGAAATTCCGGCTTAGAGCTGACCGGCCCGCACCAGAGCGGCGGCCTTTAAAATGCCGATTTGAGTCTTTGCGTCGGAAAATTCGTTGTTGAGCACCCGCTGCTCTGCCTCAAACAGGGGAATGGGAACTACTTCCAGCAATTCCCCGTCGTCCAGCTGCTGTTCCCCCTGTTCGCTCACCCGACCGGCCCAGAGATAGATCTTCTCCGTGTCGTAAGCGGGGGTTGGATAAACAATGCCAAGAGAGACATAATGCTCTGATTTCGTGCCGGTTTCCTCTTTCTGTTCCCGGCGCATGGCGTCAAAGGGATCCTCCCCCGGCTCCAGCTTTCCGGCGGGGAGTTCCAGCATGACTTCCTGCATGGCATAGCGGAACTGGCGCACCATCAGCACCTCGCTGTTTTCTGTGAGGGCCACAACGGATACGCCGCCGGGGTGTTCGACCACCTCCCGCAGGCGAAGAGAACCGTCGCCGATGCGGGCCTGATCCACCCGCAGATTGACAATGTGGCCGGCAAACTTCTGTTCGCCGGAAATGGGTTGTTCTTGCAGATTCATCGCGAGAAAAACACTCCTTATCATAAGATTTTGATTTTATATGTATCAGTGAAACTCCCTTGGGGACACGGCATAGGCCTTCCGAAAGGCGCGGAGAAAGGCGGAATAATCCCGAAAGCCGCTGGCGGCGGCGGCCGCACCTACGCTTTCCCCGCTGCGCAGCAGCTGAGCGGCGAGAATCAGCCGCTTTTGCAGGACATACTGGTGGATAGGACAGCCGGTAATCGCCTTAAACCGGTGCATCAGCCAGCTGCGGCTGAGGAAAAATCGCTTGCACAGGGCCTCTGCGCTCAGGTCGGCGGAGAGGTTTTGGTTGATATACAGCAGAATTTCGTCCATCTTCGGATCGCTGCGTACCGCGTGTTCCCGCACTTCCGGCTCGCATTCCAGCACCCAGCGGTTGACGGCCACCATAATCTGCATAAACAGGGATTGGGCCAGGGTCTGACTGCCGAATTGATCGTCCTTCAGGGCCTGTTCCAGCTCGTGGAGCTGGGTCTGAAGGCGCGGTCGGTCGTAGGAATCCCGGGAGAGCAGATAGGCGTTTTGACTGCGGCAGAGGTCAAAACAGGCATCCAGATGCAACTGCTGCAGTCCTTCCGGCTGAATCCAGAGGATGCAGCGGGCATAGGGCTTGTCTCCGATTTCCGGCTGATGAATGGCGTGGGCAGGAATCAGCAGCAGGTCGCCTGCCTTTGGGGCATAACCGCGGCCCTCCACCCGATAGGTCAGGTCACCGGAGAGAAACAGAATCAGCTTGTGAAATTCGTGATAGTGATAGGGGATGTTTTTGGTGGAGCAATCCCGCAGATGAAACAGGCGAAACGGCTCCGATAAATACCCTCGCTTGTCAGCGCTATCCGGATTGGTCATAAACTCGCCCCCTTTTTGTTAGATTACAGCACTTTTTGCAAGATGGCAAGGGAAAAGTAGGCTATACATTTGAAAAAAATCTATTTATAATAGAGAGCATGGTGATTGAGAGCACCAAGAAAGAATTCAGAGGAGGGATCGTTGTGCAATCCTTGTTTGACGCCGTAAATGCGATTTGCGGCAAAATTCAGATTGTTTCAAACTGGTTCTGGGATTTCCCCACAAATTTTAGCTGGTATGCCAATATTCCCATATTGGGCAACTTCAGCCTGGCCATCATCTTGCTGGTAGGCACCGGCATTTTCTTCACCTTCAAGCTGCGGTTTGTGCAGGTGCGCTATTTCCGCTATGGCATCAACGTGCTGGTTCACAGCAAGACGGGCAAAACCGGCATATCGCCTCTGGCGGCCTTTTTCCTGTCCACGGCGATGCGGGTTGGCCCGGGCAACATTCTGGGCGTGACCGGTGCAATTTCCATTGGCGGCCCGGGCGCACTGTTCTGGATGTGGGTGTCGGCCTTCTTTGGCATGGCAACCGCCTTTGTGGAATCCACCCTGTCCCAGATTTTTAAAGAGAAAAAGGACGACGAGTATGTGGGCGGCATGCCCTTCTACGGCCGGCGCATTTTAAAGGGTGCGGCCTGGGCCGGCGTTGCCTTGAGCTGTCTGTATATCGTCTATGCCTTCCTGTGCTTCCCGGCGCAGGGGTTCAACACCATCTCGGCTGTGGGCGCCATTGCCCAGACGATTACCGGAAAGACCATTGCCACCAACTCCGCTCTGTATTGGGTTTCCTTTGCGGTGCTGATTGTTGTCACGGCCATTATCAGCTTTGGCGGCGTGAAAAAGGTGTCGAAGGTTACCGATCTGCTGGTGCCGATTATGGCAGTGGTGTATGTGCTGACGGTGATCGTGTTGGTGCTGATCAACTTCACCCGCATCCCCTGGTTCTTTGCCGCCGTATTTTCCGAGGCATTCCGGCCGGAGGCGGTGTTTGGCGGTGCTTTCGGTGTTGCGCTGAGTCAGGGCATCAAGCGGGGCTTGATGAGCAACGAGGCCGGTCAGGGCACCATTACCATGCCGGCTGCAGCTTCCGATGCCAAGCATCCCTGTGATCAGGGCTGTGTTCAGGCACTGGGCGTATTTCTGGACACCATTGTGATCTGCACTCTGACTGGTTTTGTCGTGATTATGGGCCGCATGTGGCTGACGGACGGAGCAGACGCCTGGTTTGAACTGGGCAAGCTGGACAAGTTCCTGACTTCCTGCGGTGAACTGGTACACAGCAGCGTGGGAAGCTCCCTTGTAACGCTGCTGGTGAGCGTCTGCTTTGGCCTGTTTGCCTTCACCTGCCTGATGGGCTTTATGTCCTTCAGCGAGATGTGCGCCAACCGGATCTCCCGCAATCCGATCTTCATTAACGTGATTCGTGTGCTGTGCCTGCTGGTGATTTCCTTCGGTGTAATCACCAATATCGCCGGCATGGACTTGGGCGCGCTGTGGGACCTCAGCGACTTTGCCAACATTCTGATGGTCTATTGCAACCTGCCCCTGCTGTATCTGGGTCTGGGCTATGTCCTTCGGGCGTGGCGGCACTTTGAAAAGGCCGACGGAACTCCCTTCACCAGCGAGGTAGCCGGAATCGACCTGCCGGTGTGGGACGAAAAAGCAAAGAAGTAAAATCGAAACAGGAAAAAAGATTGCCCGGATGCTGTGCATCCGGGCAATCTTTTTTATAGAACGCTTTTGTGCTGCCATTTTCCGGAGCGGTAGCGGGCAATGTAGAAGCTCAGTCGGCAAATCCAGTCGATAAACCAGGGCAGCCAGACGCCTTCCAGACCAAAGCCGAGAAAGCGGCAGAGAATGGCGGACAAAAACACGCGGAAGCACCACATGGAAACGATGGAAACCACAGCGGTGTAAGCCACGTCGCCGGAGGCACGCAGGGTGTTGGGCAGGGTGAAGGCGGGGACCCAGAACAACGCCTTGGCAATGGTGATATAAACAAGCAGGCGCACCGTCAGTGCCGCAGCATCTGCACTCAATCCGCCCAGACGGCAAACCGGATTGCTGACCGCCAGAATAAAGAGGGTGAACCCCATGACGCAGCACCAGGAAATGAGGCACAGCTTGCGGGTGTAGTGCTTTGCCTGATCCACCTGTCCGGCACCCATGCACTGCCCCACCACGGTGAGGGTGCCGATGCCGACCGCCATGCCGGGAACGGAGCCGATGGTGTCCAGCGTGCCGGTCATGGCCTGAGCCGCGATAGCGGCGGTGCCCAGAGTGGCAACGGTGGACTGGACCAACAGCCGGCCCAGCTGAAACAGGGCGTATTCCGCGCCATTGGGCAGAGCGATGCGGAGAATGTTCAGCAGCAGCTTTCCGTCCGGACGAATGGCGCAGTAGCCGCGCACGGCGATGACGTGGGTGTCCTTCCGCTGGCAGAGCATCAGAATGATGGCGTTCAAAACGCGGCACAGCAGGGTGCTCAGCGCTGCACCGGCAACCCCCATCTGGAAGCCAAAGATAAACAGAGCGTTTCCGCCAACGTTAATCACGTTGGCAAGGGCAGTCACCAGCATGGGCAGTTTGGCCTCGCCTCCGGCGCGGAATTGAGCCGCCGAGGTTTGCTGCAGGGCGAGGAAGGGGTAGCTGATGGCGGTAATCAGGAAATAATCCTGGGCCTGCGTCATAATGGCGGGCTCTACCTGACCGAAGATCAGCCGCAGCAGGGGCAGCCGGAAGGGAATACAGATGGCGGCAACCAGCAGGGAGACCCCAAAGGCGAGCAAATAAACCTGCTTGGCGGCTGAGATGGCATGCTCCCGCTGTTTCCGCCCCAGAAACTGGGCGCAGATGATGGTGCCGCCGGAGGCGAGTGCGGAGAGGAGGTAGAGGACAAGGGTGTTGATCGCGTCCACACAGGACACGGCGGAAAGCGCCGTGTCGCCGATGCGGCCCACCATCAGGGTGTCGGTGATGCCCATAAAGCCGGAGAGCAGCTGTTCCAGAATGAGAGGAACCAGCAGCCGGCGAAGGTCTTTATTGGAAAACAAGGGAACACTTTCTTTCTCGTGAAATGAAATCAATTTTATAGGTTGGTTCGCTGAAAAGAGGCAATGGAATGTTTAGCTCCGTTTTGCGGCAAAAGAGACCCAGCCGTCCCGGTCTCTCCGCTCCAAAATGGCAAAGCCGTTGCGCTCCAGAGCGGCTTTCACATCTTCTGCCCGGTGGGCGATAATGCCGCTGCACAGGAAGATGCCGTTTGGCGCCAGAAATTGCGCCACATGGTCGGACAGGGGAATGATGACATCGGCAATGATGTTTGCCAGTACAAGGGGATACCGGCCGGCCAGCTGTTCTGCCAGCACCGGATCACCGGTCACATCGCCGCAGAAAACCTCCAGCTTATCTTCCACGCCGTTGAAACCGGCGTTTTCTGCCGCGACACGGACGGCCTTTGGATCGATGTCGCAGCCTTTTGCCGCCGATGCCCCCAGACGCAGTGCGGCAATGGCCAGGATGCCGCTTCCGCATCCGAGATCCAGAACAGGCGCACCGGGAACGACGTATTTTTCCACCCCTTCCAGACAAAGACGGGTGGTGCCGTGGCTTCCGGTGCCGAAAATCAAGCCGGGATTGAGGTAAATTGCCGTTCGCCCTTCCGGAACCGGATTGCCCCGCTCCCATTCAGGAACCACATACAGCCGATCGCCGACGGGGAAGGCCTCGTAATACTTCTGCCAGTTGTGGGCCCAGTCCTCTTCCTGCAGGGAGGTCAGGGTGATTTCCAGGGTGCCGCAGTCGGCCTCCGTGCGGGTGCGGAAGCCGGTCAGTCCCGCCTGCAGTTCGCTCAGCCGGGCATGACCGTCCTCGTCGTCGGTGAGATAGCATTTCACCCGGTTGACACCCCGGCGCTCCTGCTTCAGCTCTTCGTCCACCTCGTCCCAGCTGTCCCGGTTTTCGTCGGCAAATTGAGTAAAATCTGCCTCTTCCTCTACCACCAGTCCGGTGATTCCCATGGCGGTGAGATAGGCGCAGACCGGTTCGATTCCGGTTGCGGTTGTATCGATGGCCACTTCCAGCCAAATCTGATCCATATTTGTTTCCTCGCTTTCCTGCGTTACAATTTCATTCTATTGTACCATGAAGCGGGACAAAACGAAAGGGCGCTGTCGGCACCACCCGACAACGCCCGTCGTCAAAAGAGAAGGATAAATGAAAAAGCTTGCTGCTTGCTCAGCATGGTTATCATAACAGGAAGATGTTACAAAAATTCAGGGGGTTTTATTACGAAATCTTAAAGGGTAAGATTTTTATCACATTGCCGGATGAAGTTTAGCAGAAAAAGGAAAGAGACGCCTGCCGGACACCACCCGGACTGCGCCTCAACTCCAAAGGGGAGAAAATGAAAAAGCTCTTGCAGGAAGTATAGTAACAAATAGTTTTTACAAAATTAAGTGTAAAATTGTTACGAGAGTATGACAAATCAAATTCTGTCGGTTTTACATGTAAAAAATGATGGCGGTGCTGGCGGCCAGGGTCAACACAAAGCACACCCACAGTCCCACGCTCCGCACTGCGGCCTGAGCCACCTGCCGGTCTGTGGCAGGATATTGGGGCGGATCGAAGAAGTAGCTCTTGCGATAGCGGAGAATGATCCAAACGGCATAAATCATCAGACCAAACAGGACAATGGAAACGGCAATGGTTCCGATGTCGTTCCAGTTTGCCAGTTCGGTGAACAGTGCCGTTGACAGATTGACAAACGAATGCAGGACAATCGTGTGCCACAGTTTTCCTGTTTTGACCACCACTCCGGCAAAGAGAACGCCCAGCGCAGTGGCATAGAAAAACTGATAGAGGTTGAGATGGAACAGGCCGAAGGCAACTGCGGTGATCCAGATTGCCGCCTGGTCGCCGAAGGGGCGCACCCGGTCCAAAAGCAGCTTGCGGAACAGAAATTCTTCTCCGATGGGGGCAAAGACACCGACCAGAACCAGATAGAGCCAGGTGGGCATATCCGTTATTGCCTCCTGCAGAATGTCGGTTGTTGTGTGGTGGGCGACCTGCTCCAGAAACAGCACGAGGTAATTTGTAAAAATGGAGAACGCCTCCATCACCCCCAGACTGACCAGCGCGGTGCGCACCAATGCCCGGGGGGACAGGGGGAGATTGCGGCAGGCGCCTTTCGGGAGCTTGCGGATTACCAGCCACAAGGCCAGAGGGCCGACGCCATAAGACAGGGTATAACCGATCAGGGTTGCCGCAATCATGTTTGGAATCAGAGCCGTAGCAATGGAAAGAATCTGGAGGACGACCAGATAAATCAATATGCCCCAGCCGATGCGGCTGAGTCTCCGCCGCAGTTGGCGCAGGGTTTCATAGTTTTCGTTCATGTCATTCGCCTCACTTATATCTCGTCTTCCGGATGAACAAACATCATGCCAAAGGCAATCAGCAGAATTACGGAGCTCAGCCGCAGTGCGCCTTCTGCAAACCAGTCCACCGCCAGGTTGCCGAAGATAGCCCCCAGGGTAAAGCAGAAAATAATGAAGAAATACACTCCGCTCAGCTTTGCCTTCTTCGGATTGCGGGTGCGGATGTATTCACACAGGTTTTGGGTTGCGCTGCGGAGATTGCCGATGCACATGGTGGTGGCAACGCCAGTCCCGTGAATTTTTCGAAAGCTTTCCACCTGAATGCCGCAGGCAAGGCTGGTCAGACAGTTGGCCAGAAGATTGCAGCTCTGGGGCAGAAAACTG
Organism: bacterium; assembly: GCA_963597355.1. Classification (GTDB taxonomy): domain Bacteria; phylum Bacillota; class Clostridia; order Oscillospirales; family Oscillospiraceae; genus UMGS1766. The sequence continues at coordinate 35,163 of CAVBPR010000018.1, forward strand.
ACGCCGAAGAGCACCAGCGCCTCCACACCGACGGTCATCTGCCGCCAGTGCAGCCGCTCGGTTCCCTTGCGAGCCAGTCGGAACAGATCCGCCAGCGCCAGACCGATGACAAAGGACAGCACCGGACAAAGATAGTGCAGTGCGCTGCTCCACTCTCCCTGGGAAAGGTGTACGCCCAGCAGCAGAATGTTGCCGGTTTGTGCGTTGGCAAATACATGGCCGCGGCACATATAGGAATAAGCGTCCATAAAGCCCCCGGCCAGAGCCAGAACAGCGCCCAGCGGAAGGGATTCGGACATTTGTCGTTTGCTTCGTTTCATGTTCTCTCGCCTCTTGCCTCTTACTTTAACCGAAAACGCCCCCCAGCGCAAGTCCGAACGCCGGAGCATGCTTTCAGCAGGGTAAGCAAAACGCCCTGATGCGGGGCATCAGGGCGCTGATGATGGGATTATTTCTTGCTGCAGATCTGTTCCGGGGTGCACAGAACCGAGTGGGGAATGTGCTTCCAGGTGACGTTCTTCTTCAGGGCGACCACCGCCATGGGAATGTAGGTGAAGATGAACACGGGGAAGAAGAACAGATAAAAGATCTGGCGCTTGACGGAGCAGTGAATCTGCTTTTGTTCGGTAATCAGGGTCACTGCGCCAAACAGGAACAGGGTCAGATAAATGCTGCCGAGGCAGCCGCCGAGGCTCAGGGCTGCAGCGGCCACAGTAGCGGTGCTTCCCACCACAAGACCGGCGGCAACAAATGCGGCGTTGAACAGCAGAGATGCCAGGGTAATCAGGGTAGCGGGAGCGATGACCATCAGCATGTCATAGCACTGGAAGCTGCGGTGGGCAATGCCTTTGACCAGTCCCTTGCCGTAGTGGGCAAAGACCTGATAGAATCCCTTTGTCCAGCGCATCCGCTGGTTCCAGCTTGCCATAAAGGTAACCGGCTGTTCGTCGTAGAGCACGGCGTCCTTGCAGTAGCCGATTTTATAACCGCGAATGATGTGGTCGGTGGAAAACTCAATGTCCTCCGTCAGCAGGTTGTATTTCCAGCCGCCGTCCTCACGGATCATTTTGGTCGACACCAGGAAACCGGTGCCGGAGATGGCGCAGCTGGTGCCCAGCTTCATTCTGGCGCCGTTCAAAAAGCGGCTTTCCCGGAGGAACCAGAGGGCGTAACCGGCAGTGATCCAGTTGGCATCGTAGTTTTTCGAGTTGCGATAGCTGGTGAGCATATCATAGCCCTGGCTGAAGGTGCGGTTCATGGCGGTGAAATAGTCGGGATCCAGCACATTGTCGGCGTCGAAAACCAGGAACGCGTCGTAATGCTCCAACCCGGCCTGATGGTCAATGGTCTGGAAGGCATAGTCCAGAGCATAGCCCTTGCCCACCTGCTGGCGGTTGAAGCGGGTGATTACCTTTGCTCCGGCGGCAACCGCTACTGCGGCAGTTGAATCGGTGCAGTTGTCGGCAATGACGTATACATCAATGAGATCCGTGGGATAGGTTTGGTTGCGAATGCTCTCCAGCAGACCGGTAATGACGGCTTCCTCATTTCGGGCAGGGATTAAAACCGCAAAGCGGTGGGGCAGAACCGGTTTGGTCTCCGGCTTGTCCTTTTTCACAAGACCTACCACCAGATACACCAGCTGATATGCGTAGCAGCAGCTGAACAGGATCAGGAGCATGAAGTTGACATGCTCTACCAGACTTGTCATAGACAGATTTGTCATATCAATTCTCCTTATTAGTATGCAAGCTTTTTCATGTGATTTATCAAATAAATATTACAACTAGTTACAGAACCTGACATATCATAGTGCAAAAAAACAGGAATGTCATCTATGTTAAACATTCCTTAAGAAATTGTTTTACAAAAATGCCGGAACTGTTCGCTTTTCAACAGCACATCATAGCACCCAAATCTTAAAATAACCATAAAACCAAGCGAAAAGGCTGGAGCAGAGATCCCTTTTTTCGTGTAGCGAGGGCATTGGCAGTTCTGTCGTTGCAATTCTCAGGAGAAAAGATTATAATAAACAATGTATGCACTTATTTTATAAGAGAAGGGAATCGAAGGTAGAAATGAAGTCCATGATCGTGATGCTGCAATGAATTGGAACGCTTTTCGAATCGCATTTCCCCGCACAGTTCCGGTGCTGGCAGGCTATCTGGCGCTGGGAATCGGATTTGGACTGCTGCTGCAGGCGGTGGGGCTGAATCCTCTGTGGGCGGCGGTCATGAGTCTTTTGATCTACGGTGGCTCGGTGCAATATCTGGCCGTTACCCTGATTGCCTCAAAAACGGATTTTGCCCAGGTGGCACTGCTGACGTTTTTACTGAATTTCCGCCACTTCTTCTATGGGCTGAGCATGATCTCCCGCTATCACAATGCCGGCTGGCGCAAGGGCTATCTAGTCTTCTCTCTGACAGACGAAACCTACGCCCTGCTGGCAGGGGGAAACATTCCCAGTGGCGTGGATGCCACGGACTATTGCTTTGCGGTTTCGCTTCTGAACCACAGCTATTGGATTCTGGGGGGCGTGATCGGAGCCGCCGCCGGAAGTCTGCTCACCTTCAACACAACCGGTGTGGATTTTGCCATGACGGCGCTGTTTGTGGTGATGGCGGTGGAACAGTGGAAGAGCACGAGCCACCATGCTCCGGCCCTGTGCGGTTTGTGCAGCGGCGTTGTCTGTCTGCTGGTGTTCGGGCCGGACTATTTCCTGATTCCTTCCCTGTGTATCGTTGTGGCAGTGATGCTGGCCGGCCGCAGAAAGCTGGAGCGGAAGGAGGCACAGGCATGAGCACAGAGCTTTACACGGCGGTTTTGATTGTGATTATGACCGCCGTTACCTTTGCCCTGCGGGCGCTTCCCTTCTTCTTGTTTGGCGGAAAAAAGACCGGCGGTCAGCCGCCCCGCTGGGTGAGCTATTTAGGCGGCGTACTGCCTCCGGCGGTGATTGCCCTGCTGGTTGTCTACTGCCTGCGAAATATCAGTCTGTTTTCCGGAAACCATGGATTGCCGGAGCTGCTGTGCGTTGCCATTGCGGCCCTGCTCCATCTCTGGCGGCGAAATGAGCTGCTGAGTATTTTCGGCTCTACCATCATCTATATGGTGCTGGTGCAGGTTGTGTTTCCGGGCTGAATTGAAAAAAGGTCGTTGTCAACATGAATTTATCTTCCATTTTTCTGACCATGCTCCAGCTGTTTCTTATTATGCTGGTGGGCTGGGTCGGTCACAAAAGTAAAGTCCTTCCGGAAGCAACTCAGAGTGCGCTGACGAAGCTGGTGGTGTATATCACCACCCCCTGTACCATTCTGTACAGCGTTTTGAGCAATGACAATCTGCCCAGCGCCGGGACCATGGTGCAGATGATTCTGATTTCCACCGGCTGTTATGTTCTGGTTGCGCTGTTGTCATTTCTGGCGGTTCGGCTGCTCCGGATTCCAAAGGAATCCCGGGGCACCTATATGTGTATGCTGATTTTCACCAACTGCGGTTTTATCGGCTTTCCCGTGGTGCAGGCGATTTACGGCTCCAGCGCGGTGTTCTACGCCGCGGTCATCAACATTCCCTATTATCCTGTGCTGTACACGCTGGGAGTGTGGCTGCTGACCCGGGACGCTGTCGCCCGGGGAGGCGTGCAGAAAAAGGTGAAGCTGGACATTGCCACCCTGATCAGCCCCTGCATGGTGGCCAGCCTGCTGGCGATTGTCCTCGCCCTGACGGGATGGAAACTGCCTTCCGTTTTGACGGATACCATTGCCAACATCGGAAACATTACCACGCCGGGGGCTTTGCTGGTGATCGGCATTTCCATTGCCAAGCAGCCCATTCGCGAGATGCTGGGCAGTGTAAAAATCTATCTGATGTCACTGGTGCGGCTGATCATTCTGCCGGCGATTATCTGGCTGGTGCTCCGGCCGCTGATTTCCGACCCCACCTTGCTGGGCGTTGTCGTCGTCACCTTTGCCATGCCCACCGCCACCATGGTCAACATGCTGGCGGCGGAATACCACAGCGATGAGCCATCCAGCGTAAAAGGCGTGTTTATCACCACGCTGCTCAGTATGATCACCATACCGATTCTGGTTGCGGTTATGATGGCCTGAAACCAACGAATAAAAATAGGAGGTACTCACTCCCATGGGAAAATATGATTCCGAGATTCAGCGGCGGCGCACGTTCGCGATTATCTCTCACCCGGACGCGGGTAAAACAACACTGACAGAAAAGTTCCTGCTTTACGGAGGGGCGATCAATCAGGCCGGTGTGGTCAAGGGCAAAAAGAATGCCCGGGCAGCCACCTCCGACTGGATGGAAATCGAAAAGCAGAGAGGAATTTCCGTCACATCCTCTGTAATGCAGTTCCAGTACGAGGGCTTCTGCATCAACATTCTGGACACCCCCGGTCACCAGGACTTTTCCGAGGACACCTACCGCACCCTGATGGCGGCGGATAGTGCCGTCATGGTGATCGACGCGGCAAAGGGTGTTGAGCCCCAGACCCGCAAGCTGTTCAAGGTCTGCGCAATGCGGGACATTCCGATCTTCACCTTTATTAACAAGATGGATCGCGACGCCCGGGATCCCTTTGAGCTGTGCGAGGAGCTGGAGCAGGAGCTGGGAATCGCCACCTGTCCCATCAACTGGCCCATTGGCTCCGGAAAGGAATTTCAGGGCGTTTATGACCTGAGCCACCGGAAAATCATCCACTTTACCTCCAACACCAACGCAAAGGCGGCAACCGCCACAGAAGTGGATCTGGATGATCCGGCGCTGGCCGAGCTGATCGGCCAGGAGAAACGGGATCAGCTGGCAGACGAGGTAGAGCTGCTGGAGGGTGCCGGTGCAGAGTTTGACATGGATGCAGTCCGCCACGGCAAGCTGTCGCCGGTGTTTTTCGGCTCTGCTTTGACCAACTTCGGTGTGGAACCCTTTTTGGAGGAATTCTTGCGCATGACCACCGCACCCCTGCCCCGGAAGGCCGGGGATCAGGTGGTGGACAGCTTTGATGACGATTTTTCCGGCTTTGTCTTTAAAATTCAGGCGAACATGAACAAGGCGCATCGGGATAGAATCGCCTTCATTCGTGTTTGCTCCGGTCGATTTGATGCAGATAAGGAAGTTTATCTGGTGCAGCAGGAGCGGAAGGTAAAGCTTTCCCGACCCCAGCAGTTGATGGCGGCAGAGCGGGAGATCATCGAAGAGGCCTACGCCGGAGACATCATCGGCGTGTTCGATCCGGGCATGTTCTCCATTGGCGACACCCTTTGTGCCCCGGGGAAAAAATTCACCTTCGACCCGATTCCGACCTTTGCTCCGGAACACTTCTGCCGGGTGCGGCCGAAGGACACCCTGAAGCGAAAGCAGTTCATCAAGGGCGCGGAGCAGATTGCCCAGGAAGGTGCAATTCAGATTTTCAAAATTCCTTACACCGGCATGGAAGAAGTGATTGTCGGCGTTGTGGGCACGCTGCAGTTTGATGTGTTTGAATATCGGCTGAAGAACGAGTACAACGTGGATCTGATTATGGAGCACCTGCCCTATGAATACCTGCGCTGGATTGAGTCCTATGACGGAGATCCGGAGGACATCATCAAAGGAAATGATGTCAAGCTGGTGGAAGACTATAAGGGCAACAAGCTGCTGCTCTTTGGCGCACAGTGGAGCATCAACTGGGTGCTGGACAAAAACAAGGGTCTTGTTCTGTCGGAGTTTGGCGGAGCGAAATTCTAATCGACGAAAAAACAGCGTGACTTCTGTCACGCTGTTTTTTCGTTGTGAAACCGGTTTCGTTTTGTTACAATGAATTTAAACAGAAACAGGCAGAGGTGAAGAGTATGCCGTTACAAATTGTCCGAAACGACATCACAAAAATGAAGGTGGATGCCATTGTCAATGCCGCCAATGTGTCTCTGTTGGGGGGCGGCGGTGTAGATGGCTGCATTCATCGGGCGGCAGGGCCGGAGCTGCTGGCGGAATGCGAAACCCTCCAGGGCTGCGAGACCGGGAGCGCAAAAATCACGAAGGGCTATCGTCTGCCCTGCCACTATGTCATTCACGCAGTCGGTCCCCGCTGGCAAGGGGGAGGGCAGGGGGAGCGGGAACTGCTGATTTCCTGCTATCAGACTTCCCTCCGGCTGGCAAAGGAGCAGGGCTGCAAGTCAGTTGCCTTCCCCTTGATTTCTTCCGGCATTTATGGCTACCCGAAGGATCAGGCGCTTAAAATTGCGATTGACACCATCAGCAGCTTCCTTCTTGAAAATGAAATGATGGTGTACATCGTCATTTTCGACCGGAAAGCCTACCAGATCAGCACCAAGCTGTTTGCCGACATTGCCGCCTACATAGATGACCGCTATGTGGAGGAACATACCGACAGCCGTTCCGAGCGTTTGCGGAGAATCAATGTCTTCCAGAGGGAGGAGCTGGTGTCCTGCAAGCCATCGGCTTATGACGAGGCAATCGAACCGCCCCTGCCTTTTGCCGCGGCGGCGGAAGTTCCGAAAAAGACGGCGAGCCTGAACGATGCACTGGAGCAGATCGACGAGAGTTTTTCCGAGATGCTGCTGCGGAAGATCAGTGCCAGCGGCATGACAGATGCCCAGTGTTATAAGAAAGCAAACATTGACCGGAAGCTTTTTTCAAAGATCCGCTCGGATAAGGCCTATAAGCCGTCCAAGCCAACGGTGATTGCCTTTGCCATTGCTCTGGAACTTCCCCTTGCGGAAATGAAGGACATGCTCATGAAGGCGGGCTTTGCACTCTCCCACTCCAACAAGTTTGACATCATTGTGGAGTATTTCGTAGAGCATGGAAACTACAACGTCTTTGAGATCAACGAGGTGCTATTTGCCTTTGATCAGAGCTTAATCGGCGCATAAAAAATGTCGCATGGCAAGCGACCAAAGCCCTCCTGTGGTTTGTTAGCATAGAGACAACAAATCACAGGAGGGTGTTTTTTATGAAGCATACAACAGAATTGGTTTTTATCCTCGACCGCAGCGGTTCCATGACAGGGCTGGAAGCGGACACCATCGGCGGCTTCAACTCCATGATCGCCAAGCAAAAGAAGGAAACGGGGGAGGCGCTGGTTTCCACGGTGCTGTTTGATGACAAAAGTGCGGTCATTCACGACCGCCTGCCGCTGGAACGGGTGCCGCCCATGACGGAGCGGGAGTATTACACTCTGGGGTGTACGGCGCTGCTGGATGCCGTAGGCGGAGCGATCCACCACATCGGCAACGTTCACAAATATGCCCGTCGGGAGGACGTGCCGGAAAAGACGATGTTCATCATCATTACCGACGGCTACGAGAACGCCAGCCACCGCTATGATTACGAGACGGTGCGCCGCATGATTCAGCGGCAGAAGAAGAAATACGGCTGGGAGTTTCTCTTCCTGGGGGCGAATATCGACGCGGCAAAGGAAGCGGCCCGCTTTGGCATTGCCGCCGACCGCGCAGTGGACTACAAGTGCGACAAGGCTGGCACAGCCCTGAACTACGATGTCATCAGCGATGCCGTGCGCAGTATCCGCGCCGCAAAGCAACTGGGCGCTGACTGGAAGCGCCGTATTGATGAGGACGTGAAAAAACGGGGAAGATGATTGGATGCGGGTAACGAAAAACGAGGGACTGCTGCGGTGCAGCAGTCCCTCGTTTTCTAGTTTGGAATTATTCACTTACCGAAGCGGTGGAGGTGCGGGTGGAAGAGCCGGAGCCGGGATCGGGCTGGGGATCTTCCTTGGCCTGAACGGTGATGGTGCAGGTGGTAGAAGCACCCTTCCATTCCGAGGATTCCGCGCAGGTGATGGTGATGGTAGCACTGCCGGTTCCAACTGCAGTGATGTTGCCGCTTCCGTCCACCTGGACCACGGAGGAATCACTGGAGCTGAAGGAGAGGGCGGTGTGAGCGCCACTGACGGAGATGGAGGCGGAAGTGCCCTGCGTCATATGAGAAGGTGCGCTGGCGGAGATGCTTTGGTCCTTCTGTTCCGGTGCCTTTGCGGAAACGGTCACAGAGAAGCTCTTGCTCCAGGTCTTCCAGCTGTCGTTGCCGGGGCAGGTGACGGTAATCGTGGCACTGCCGGCACCCACGGCGGAGATGTTGCCGTTTCCGTCCACCGAGGCGACGGAACTGTCGCTGCTGGAGAAGCTGGGGCTGGTCTGGTTGCCGCTGACGCTGATTGCAGTGGTGTCGCCCACGGTCAGGCTGTTGGTTCCGATGGAAGCGCTGGCGCTCTGATCGGAAGCGCTCTTCTCCACCACGTGGACGAGAACTTCCTTCTGACCGGCATTGTACTGGCCGGATGCGTTGACATACAGGGCAACGATGGTGTCGCCTACCTGCAGGCCGGTTACGACGTTGTCGTCAAAGGAAACGTTGTCGTTGCTGCGGGACCACTTCTTCAGACCGTTGGAGGAGGTGGTGAACTGCAGGTTCTTGCTCTCGCCAACGGCGATGGTGACCTCGGTATAAGGCGTGCTGATGGGTGGCTCCTGAGAAGGCAGCTGAGACTTGGAAATGCCGCCGTAAACCACCACATGGGTGCCGACGCTGACGTTGTTATAGATGGTCTTGGCGTTGCTCAGCGTGACACCAACGCAGCCGTGGCTTCCGTTGTAGTAGTATTCTGTGCCGCCAAAGATGGAACGCCAGGTGGCGTCGTGAATGCCGCAGCCGCCGGAGAAGGGCATGAAGTAGCTGACCCAGGATTTATAACGGGTGCCGTCGAAGTTGGTGCCCTGGAGGTAACGGTCGGTGTTTTTGGCAAAGATGGTAAAGCAGCCGTTGGGGGTGCGGGTGTTGTTGGCCACGTTACCGCTGACGATGTCGCAGGAGACAATCACCTTGCCGTTTTTATACAGCCACAGGTGCTGGCTGGTCTGGTCGATTTCCACATAGTTGCCGCCCCAGTAACCGGAGGAATCGTCGCTCTTGGTGGAATAGGGGGCGGTGCGGGTGCCGCTGGTCTTGTTCTTCAGGCAGGTCAGCATGTCGTTGTACAGTTTCTCGCTGTCGACGCTCTGGCCGGCGGTTGCCATGTTGATGTTGATGGTGCTGCCGCCAGTGGTCTTGAAGGGGCTGGACTTGCCGGCCACGCTGTATTTGCTGACCAGATCGGCAACATAGTTGCCCAGAACTTCCTCGTCTACTTCAACGCTCTGGCCATCTGCGCTGGCGCAGAAGAAGCTGCCGAGGGTGGAGCGGTCGAGGGTGACGGTGGAGGTGCTTCCGCCGTCGGGAGTGAAGGTGTAGGTCAGCTTCATGTCCAGACGGGAGTTGGCATCGTCCAAAGCGGCCTTCAGAGCCTCGCTGTCCGCCTTGACCTCTGCCTGCTGAGCAAACTGGGTCATGTCCAGGGTCAGTTCTGCAGTCAGGGAGACCACGGCAGTCTGCACCTGTTCCATCACCTTGTCGGCGTCGACCTCCGTGCCGGGTTCGTCCGGAACGATGGTGAACAGCTGCTGGTCTTCGTCATACTTCAGGTAGGCGTTCTTGGCTGCGTTGGGATTTTCTGTGGGGGCGAGAGCGGCATCTTCGCCCTCGGCGGCCTGAGAAGCGGCGGCGCTGGCCGCGGCATCTCCCTCAGCGGCGGTGGTTTCTGCAGCAACGGTTGTGCCGCCGAAATCGGCCGTTACCTGATCCTTCAAAGCAGTAAGGTCAGCGGTGTAGAGGTTTTCCACCGTGAAGGAAGTCTGGGTGGCGTCCTTTTCCTGCTGTGCCAGCAGGCCGGTGAGATCGGTTTCCTCGTTATAAGTGAGCTTCAGCTCGGTTCCGGTAGCGCGATAGACCTTTTCTCCCATGGTGAGGGTAAAAGTGTAGGTGTCCGGCGCCTTGGCCAATGCTTCCTTCGCCTGCTCTGCGGTTAAGCCGGAAACATCCTGCCCGTTGATGGTAGTGCCTGCGGCGAATTGTGCATCCTTTTTTACGGACGAATTGTTCGTATTTCCCTTGGTGAGCAGGGAGATCAGGACGACCGCCAGCACAACAACAACGACCGCGCAAGCGGCGATGACTGCTGTCAGCTTTTTCTTTGTCATTCTTCTTGTCCTCCTTGCCGCAGTTTGCGGCATATCTTATTATGTATACTCTTGCCCCTATTATCCGGGATAGAAGGGAAAAAAGCAAGGGTTTAAAGAAGTTTTAAAATCTGTTTTCATTTGTAAACAATAAAAAATAACCGACTCTGGTGTTACTTCTTTCCCTTTCGCTCTAACTTTCTTTTTTTTCCATCTGGCGTTACGATATAGGTGTTGTTCAACTGCTGGTGCAGGGAGGCGCGGAAGTCCGCCAGATAGTCCTTCCGCAACTGTTCCCGTTCCGCCGTTTCCTCCGGAGAAAGGGAGCCGGCCTTGGCTTTGGCGGCCAGTTCGTTGATTCGTTTTACGCGTTCTTCCTGTGTCATAGGTTTTGATTCCTTTCTGAGGGAGTTTACAGATAGCGTTCCATGGTAATGTTGATGCGTCCCTTTCGACTCAGTCCGCCAACTTCGGTCAGCCGGCATTTGCCAAGTCCGCGGCAGGACAGCACATCGCCTGCTTTTACGGGGAAATCGCTTTTCCCCGTGTCCTGCCAGTTGACGCAGACCCGTCCGGAGGCGATCAGCTGGGATGCTTTGCTGCGGCTGATGGAAAAGCCGCAGGCGAGGACGCTGTCCAGCCGCAGAGCCGCCACGGTGTCGTGGAGCACCTTTCGCTCCTGCTTTGGGATATGGATGTCCGAAAGGGGAAGTTCCTCCAGGTGAAGCCGCACGCGTCCGGCGGAGCGGAGGTTATCCCGCAAAAAGGGAGCGATGGAGGGCAGCACCAGAAGGTCGGCGCTGTCACTGGCCACAAGAATGTCCCCCACCGTGTCCCGCCGGATTCCCATGCCCATCATTGCTCCCAACAGATCCCGATGGGATGGAGTGCTCTCCTCGTGAAACCAGCGGCAGCGAAGCAGGGTGATGTAGTCGGAGGCGGCAAGAAATTCCGGTTCCATCCAGTCCGGACGAAACACCAGCAGCTGCCGCTCAGCTCCGTCGTAGCCGCCGAGGGAGGAATATGCCCCGGTGCTGGCTGCGCGAAGCAGCTGTTCGGCGGCGATGCGTTCCCGGGGCGAGAGAAACACCGTGCTCTCCGGGTTTTGGTGCCGCTGGGCGGCCTCCGCCTTATCCAGCACACGGGAGAGGGTCAGCCGCTCTTCGCTGTCTGCGGCGTGTCGATCAAGTAATGCCCGTTTGTCCATGGAAAGCTCCTTTTCCGAAAATCACTTCCCCGAGGGAAGCGCTGAGCTTTCATTATACCACAATATTCCCAGGTTTTAAAACACACCTTTGACCCAAATTTCCAGGCCGATGAACAGGAGAATGGCGCCGCCCAGAATTTCCGCCTTTCCTCCCAGATGACTGCCGACGGTTTTGCCCAGCCGGAATCCGGCCAGACAGATGAAAAAGGTCACCACGGCAATGACAAGGGAACATACCACTGCCATGAGAAGGGAGTATTCTGCGATGGTAAAGCCAACGCTGAGGGCGTCAATTGAGGTGGCAATGCCCTGAGCCAGCAGCACACCCCAGGCGATGCCGGCGGATTTTCCGGAGGAAGATTCGTTGGCATCAGCGGTTTCTTCCTCTTTGCCGGGATGGAATCCGTCCCACAGCATTTTGCCGCCAATGTATCCCAGCAAAGCCAGAGCAATCCAGGGAATCCATTTCTGGAACGCGGCAAAGCGCGTGGCAATGGTGTGGACGCACAGCCATCCGATCATAGGCATGGCAAACTGAAAGAAACCGAAGGTGCCGGCGCGGGTACTGCTTTCCCCCAGCGGCATATTGGGACACTGTAATCCGCCGGCAACCGAAATGGAGAAGGCGTCCATAGCCAGACCGACGCCCAGAAGGGCACTGTTGACAAAAAAGAGAAGATTCCAATTCATAGTATTCCGTCCTTTCTTTTGCTGCGCAGTCATAGAATCAAAAAACGACCCAGCCGGTGGCTGAGTCGTTGCAGAGCAAAAGAAAGAGACTCCAGGCGCACCAAGGCTGCGCTCCCTGAGTCTTGCGATTACGGATAAACCAGACCGCGAGGCGGTCAGTATGTTGACTTACCCACGCGCCGGCAGGACGCGCTCGCTACTCCCCCAAAGGAAAGTGAATTTAATAACAAAACGGATTTTACCAGCTGGCTGGCCGGTTAGTCAACGGTAATGCATTGCATCAAGCAGATAGTACAAAGGAAAGTGCTATATTCGGCTGTTTTATAGGATAATCGTCCCTGTGCTCTGGTTGAGATTTTATTATATAATTGTATAATAAGAGTATATAAATAGAAAGACAGTCCTTTTGTTGCATGATGGGAAGAGACAAAGGACGGAGCATGAGGAGGAAAAGGCTTGTGGAAGAGATGAAACGAAATCCCCTGGGGGAAGATCCCATCGGGGGATTGATGGTGAAATTTGCCGTGCCCAGTGTGGTCGCCATGCTGGTGGGCTCAATTTATAACATTGTCGACCAGTTGTTTATCGGTCAGACCGTCGGCACGCTGGGAAACGCCGCCACAAACGTGGCGTTTCCTTTGACCACCTGCTGTGTGGCTATGGCGCTGCTGTTTGGCATCGGAGGCGCCGCCGCCTTCAACCTTGCCATGGGGCGGGGACAAAAGGAACGGGCACCCTATTATATCGGCGCGGCGGCGGTGGCCCTGTTTGTCGGCGGTTTGCTTCTTTGTCTTGTGACTCAGCTGTTTCTGACGCCGCTGCTGCGGGCCTTTGGCTCGCCGGATGACGTGCTGCCCTATGCGGTGACCTATGTGCGGATTACGGCCTTCGGCTTTCCGTTTCTCGTGCTCACCACCGGCGGCGGTCATCTGATCCGTGCCGACGGCAATCCCCGCATGACGATGATCTGCTCCCTTTCCGGCGCGATTATCAACACGGTGCTGGATGCCATTCTGGTGATGGGCTTTCAAATGGGTATGGCCGGTGCAGCTATTGCAACGGTGATTGGTCAGATTTTCTCCGGCTGTCAGGTGATCTGGTATCTCTCCACCCGCTTCCACACCGTTCCCCTTCAGCGAAAGCACCTGAAGGTGCGCTGGTCTGCGCTGGCGGAGCTGTCGGCCAATGGCACGGGCAACTGCTTTAACCAGCTGGCGCTGCTGCTGACCCAGGTGGTGCTGAACAATTCTCTGCGCCACTACGGAGCGTTGAGCATTTATGGCGAGGCAATTCCCATTGCAGTGGGCGGCATTGTCATGAAGGTAAGCCAATTGTGCTTCAGTATTATTATCGGCATCAGTCAGGGCAGTCAGCCCATTGAAAGCTTTAACTACGGTGCGCGAAATTATGACCGGGTGAGAAAGGCATACGGCATGGCCCTTTGCGCCGGCGCTGTGGTGGGCGTGGTGTCCTTCCTGGCCTATCAGCTGTTCCCGAGACAGTTACTGGGGCTGTTCGGCGAGGGAAGCGAGGCTTATTTCTCCTGCGGTGTGAAGTTCTTCCGCATTTTCCTGTTCTTTTCCTTTGCCAACTTTATGCAGCCGATTACCTCAACCTTCTTTACCTCTCTGGGAAAGCCGATCAAGGGAGTGTTCCTTTCCCTGACCCGGCAGGTAATCTTTTTGATCCCCCTTATGCTGATTCTGCCGGTGTTTGTGGGGTTTGACGGCCTGCTGTATGCCGGCCCGATTGCAGACTTTTTCGCCATGCTTGCCGCCATTTTGATGGCGCTGGGCGAGTTCCGGAACATGAAACGGCTGGAGCGGGAAGGAAAGCCGGTTTTAGAGCAATAAGCATCTCTTTGCTCCCTTCTCGTGGAAGGACGGAGTTGGGAGAAGCCCTTGCCTGCAAACCATACGAAAAGAGCATTTATAACAGAGGAAAGCGTCGGGCATTGCCCGGCGCTTTCTTTATTGACCGAATAAAAACTGACCGAATGGATAGCTAAAAATGCATGAAATCCTTCTTTTTATAACCTCCTTTCAGAAAGGAATTTCATAAAATAATTTTGAGTAAGTATCTAAAAATGTAATAAAAAATCGCAAAAACGATAAAATATTGTTGCATATCGCATAAAATAGTTATATAATGCAGTCGTGTAAGAGATAGAGCATTATGCGGGCCGCACAAGAAAAAGCTTCTATTGACAGAAATCCTGCAAAGCACAGCGGCGCGTAACCTATGAGGAGGAACGAATCCCATGGAAAAAAAGTTTATCTACTATTTCAGTGAAGGTTCCGAGGCGTTTGCCGGGGACAAGGTAACCATGAAGAACATTCTCGGTGGCAAGGGCGCCGGTTTGGCGGAGATGACGGCTGCCGGTATGCCGGTTCCTCAGGGCTTTACCATCACAACGGAGGCCTGCACCCAGTATTATACCGACGGCCGCCGCATTGCCGACGAGATCGTGGAGGATATTTTTGCCCATGTAAAGGGCCTGGAAGAGATTACAGGAAAGAAGTTTGGCGACATCAGCAATCCGCTGCTGGTTTCGGTGCGTTCCGGCGCCCGCCAGTCGATGCCCGGCATGATGGATACCATCCTCAATCTGGGTTTGAACGATGAAGCAGTAGAAGGTCTTGCCAAGAAGACGAATAACCAGCGCTTCGCCTATGATTCCTATCGCCGTTTCGTTCAGATGTATTCCGACGTAGTTATGGGCGTTTCCAAGAGCCTGTTTGAGGAAGAAATCGACAAAATGAAGGAAGCCAAGGGCGTGACGGAGGACGTCGACCTGACGGCGGAGGACCTGAAGGAACTGGTTGCCATCTTCAAGAAAATTTATGAAGATAACGAGGGCAAGCCCTTCCCCCAGGATCCCAAGGAGCAGTTGATCGGCGCAGTGATGGCTGTGTTCCGCAGCTGGGACAACCCCCGCGCCAATGTTTACCGCAAGATGAATGAGATCCCCTATGAGTGGGGCACTGCGGTCAACGTCCAGCAGATGGCATTCGGCAACTCCGGCCCCAAGAGCGGCACCGGCGTGGCCTTTACCCGTGATCCTGCCACCGGCGCAAAGGGTCTGATGGGTGAATACCTCATCAACGCTCAGGGCGAGGACGTGGTTGCCGGTGTGCGCACACCTTCTCCCATCCGCAAGCTGCAGGAAGAAATGCCGGAAGTATACGAGGAGTTTGTCTCCATTGCAACCCGGCTGGAGACTTATTTCAAGGATATGCAGGACATGGAGTTTACCATTGAAGACGGCAAGCTCTATATGCTCCAGACCCGCAACGGCAAGCGCACCGCGCAGGCGGCACTGCAGATTGCCATTGATCTGGTCAATGAGGGCATGATTGACGAAACCGAGGCAGTGCTTCGGGTAGAGCCCAAGCAATTGGACACCCTGCTGCATCCCCAGTTTGACGAAAAGGCTCTGGCCGCCGCAGAAGTGATCGGCAAGGGTCTGGCCGCCTCTCCCGGTTCTGCCTGTGGACAGATCGTGTTCTCCGCCGAGGACGCAGAGGAAAAGGTGAAGTCCGGCGAGATGCCCAAGGTGGTGCTGTGCCGCCTGGAAACCTCTCCGGAGGACATTGTGGGCATGCAGGTCAGCCAGGGCATTCTGACGGTGCGTGGCGGCATGACCAGCCATGCGGCCGTTGTGGCTCGTGGCATGGGCACCTGCTGCGTGTCCGGCTGCGGCAATGAAAATACCGTGGTGATTGACTACGACGCCAAAGAGTTTACCATCAATGGCCACACCTTCCATGAAGGGGACTGGATCAGCATTGACGGCTCTACCGGCAATATTTACGGCTGCATCATCAAGACGGTTTCCGCCACCGAGAACCCCAACCTGAAGAAGTTCATGGGCTGGGCAGACGCGCGCCGCCAGATGAAGGTTTTGACCAATGCAGACAATCCTGCCGACGCACAAAACGCCATTGACATGGGCGCAGAAGGCATTGGCCTGTGCCGTACCGAGCACATGTTCTTTGCCGCAGACCGCATCAAAGCAGTGCGGGAAATGATTTGCGCCACTACCGTGGAAGCCCGCAAGGCGGCGCTGGCCAAGGTGGAGCCCTATCAGGAGCAGGACTTTGTGGCCATGTACCGCATTATGGGCGACCGCCCCATGACCATTCGCTATCTGGATCCACCGCTGCATGAGTTCCTGCCCACAAAGGCGGAGGATATTGCAGAGCTGGCCGCAGACATGGGCATGGCAGCGGAAGAGCTGACCAATGTGGTGGAGTCCCTCCATGAATTCAACCCCATGATGGGCCATCGCGGCTGCCGTCTGGCAGTGACTTATCCGGAGATTGCGGAGATGCAGACCACCGCAGTGATCAACGCCGCCGTTCAGGTGAGCAAGGAAACCGGAAAGCTGATTACTCCCCATATCATGGTTCCGCTGGTGGGCGAGGTGAAGGAACTGAAGTTCGTCAAGGACGTCATTGTCGCCACCGCAGACAAACTGATTGCAGAATCCGGTCTGGAGATGCAGTATCTGGTCGGCACGATGATCGAGATTCCCCGGGCGGCATTGACCGCAGGCGAAATTGCCAAGGAGGCGCAGTTCTTCTCCTTCGGCACTAACGACCTGACCCAGATGACTTTCGGCTTCTCCCGTGACGACGCGGCAAAGTTCTTGGGTGCATATTACGATCATAAGATCTATGAGTCGGATCCCTTCCAGCACCTGGACACCAAGGGCGTTGGTCGGCTGGTGCAGATGGCGGCGGAAGACGGCCGTAAGACCCGGCCGGAGCTGGAGCTGGGTATTTGCGGCGAGCACGGCGGCGACGCCACCAGCGTGGAGTTCTGCCATCGGATTGGTCTGGACTATGTTTCCTGCAGCCCCTTCCGTGTGCCGGTGGCGCGGCTGGCAGCGGCTCAGGCGGCCATTAAGAATCCTCGCTGATCGTGAACGGATAAATCGCTATCAATGTGCAAAACGGGTCGGGAGTTCGCTCCCGACCCGTTCGTTTTGAAACCTTCAAAATATCGAAATAAGAAGGGCTGGGACACAATGCATCCCAGCTCTCGAGGTTTTTCGACAGTCAAAATGGCTGGAACGCCGTGCGTTCCAGCCATTTTGATTAAATTACAGAATATCCATTGCGGCACAGAAGCCTTCATAGGTGGCCATTTTAACGGTGCGGGCCTGCTTGGCATCGCCGGTGACCACGAAGCGGTCGCAGCAGCCTTCCAGGTTCTTGACAACGTCGTCATTGGAGCGGCTGCCGCAGCAGTGCAGCACCAGGTCGGCCTCGATAAACTGCTCATTGCCGTCCTTGTCGGTGAACTTGACACCCTTGTCGGTGACCTCGCCCACCTTGACGGAGCAGTAGGTGCCCATGCCGGATTTCTTCATCCGGGGCAGCAGTGCCATGCGCTGGCTCATGCCGGAGTCCTTGCAGACATCGTCCCGCATCTCCAGAATGTCCACGTGAGCGCCCCATTCGCTGGCGAAGAAGTAACCGCTCTCGCAGCCGATGGCGCCGCCGCCGATGATGACAATGCGCTTGTTCTTGATCTCATCGGGATGAGTGTAAGCATACAGTGCGTGCTGAGCGTTCTCAATGCCCTTGATGGGAGGAACGAAGGGATGGGCACCGACGGAGCAGATCACGTAATCCGGGTGCATGGCCTGAATGGATTCCTTTGTGGCTTCGGTGTTCAGCATGACGGTTACGCCGGCGTGCTTGCAACGGGCAATCATGCTGTCCCGGAAACGGAGGAGGGATTCCTTATCCGTGTCGATCTCTGTGAACCAGAGCTGACCGCCCAGCTTGTCGGCCTTTTCTACGAGGGTGACGGAGTGGCCACGCTCTGCAGCAGTCACAGCGGCATACATACCGGAAACACCGCCGCCGACGATCACAACATTCCGCTTGCCGAGGGGCTTGGGAGCGTTGCGCCAGCGCAGTTCCCGCTGAGACCAGGGGTTAACGGCGCAGTGCCACAGGGAAGGAATGGGACGCTCGCCGGGGTTGGAAGCCAGCGGATTGAAGCAGGAGCAGCGCAGGCAGGGGGCGATGGTGTCTTCCAGACCGTCCCGGGTCTTGTTCACGAAAGCAGGGTCTGCAAACTGCTGACGGCCCATGGCGACAAAGTCGCACTTGCCGGAGGCGATGGCTTCTTCGATCTGATCCGGTCCGTTGAAGCCGCCGACGGCCACCACGGGGACGTGGACGTGCTTCTTGATAGCCTCGGCCAGATCCAGGTTGCAGCCGTGCTTGTCGAACATGGAGCTGAAGGCCTTGGTGTTGACGTGATCCTGATACACGCCGGAGGTGACGTGGATGAGGTCAACGTGATCCTGAATGAGCTGGGCGAACTCGATGCCGTCCTCCAGCGTCATGCCGCCCTCGATGCGCTCGGAGCCGGACATACGGTACTCGATGAGGAAATCGTCGCCGCAGACCTCCTTGATGCGCTTGCACACCATGATGGGGAAGCGGGCGCGGTTGGCCATGCTGCCGCCGTATTCATCGGTGCGGTGGTTGAAGCGGGGGGAGATGAACTGGTTCAGCAGCCAGCCGTGGCCGCCGTGCAGGTTGATCATCTGGAAGCCCAGGGACTTACATACCCAGGCGGCTTCTGCCCACTGATCGGCCGTCTTCTTCATCATTTCAACGGTCATTTCCTCCACCTGTACGCCGTCCTCCCGGACAAAGGCGGAGGGGCCGATGGGGTTTTTATGGCCGGCAATGGTGTCGGGATGGTTCATGGCGCCGACGTGGTTGAGCTGGATGGAGGCAATGGCGCCGTGGGCCTTGATGGCCTCGGTCAAAGTCATGATGGACTCCATGTGGAAGGTGGTCATGGGATTGGACCACACATCCAGGCCGTGCTCATGCCGCCAGGCATATTCATGGTCAATAAAGCTTTCGGTGACGGTTACTTCCGCAAAGCCACCCCGAGCCTTGGTCTCGTAGACATCGATGCCTTCGGGGGTGGGATAGCCGTGGTCAACGATGCGGTTGGTGGTGATGGGGGATGCGAATACGCGGTTTTTGAATGTGACGCCCTTGATGGTCATGGGCAGAAACATATGGGGGTATTTGCTGCAGCTCATGGTGTGGCTTCCTTTCTATCTTGTTTTTTAGGTTGATAGGTTGAAATGGTGATAATGAAAAGATTCTTATGGGGAGGGGAGCGGAAAAGAAACTCCGTTGCCTCCCTTTTTGCCCATTGTAACAGAACAAATTCGGACTGAAAAGGAGTTACTTTCAGGTAACACTCTAACTTTTTTCGCACAAAAGCCCATTGGCAGGAAAACGGACGGATGTACTCCGTCCGTTTTCGAGATAAGAGGGGGATAGGAATAAAAGTAAGCTCAGATCAGGTCAGGCCGGGGAAAACGGCAAACAGAATTGCGGCGACGACGGAAGCGGCCAGAGTCCAAACGACCGTGCACATCATGACCGGGGGATAGCCGTCCTTGTGTTTCAGGTCGGCCATGCTCAGCATGATCAGGATGGCGCCCTGGAAGGGCAGGGTGTCAAAGGTGGTTGCCGCCGTTGTGGCAATACGGTGGATTGCGATGGGGGAAATGCTCAGGTTTGCAGCCAGCACCGGCACAACGATGGCCAGTCCGGCAGGTGGGGAACCGGTGAGACCGACCAGAATTGCAACGGCGATCACCACCAGAATCGGTGCGGGCAGAGGCAGGGACAGCAGTCCGTCTACCATGACCTGATAGGCATCTGTGGCCTGGACAACGGAGGCAAAGCCCACGACGATAGCGCCCATGAAGATGGACTCAGCAGTGGAGCGGCCGCCTTCGTTCAGGGTGTTGATCAGTGCCTTGCCCCGGCTGCATTCTGCAGTCTTGGGGAAGAAGGGCACCAGCAGGATCAGAGACAGGACAAAACCCAGGGCCAGTGCAGGGATCAGGTTGTTGATGAGGTTGAACACCACAACAACCACCACCAGCGGCAGCAGGGCGACCACGAAGGGGGGATATTTGCGGCCTTCCTCGGGGGGAGTGAAGGGCACGTTGCCCGGCTCAAAGACCTCGCCCCGGGCAGAAGCGCGGTGAATGGACTTGGACAGGTAAATGCCGCCGCCCAGAAGCATGACCAGAACAGCAGCCAGACCGGGGATCAGACCGGCGGCAGAGCTGGTGCCGAGGATGTTCATGGGGGTGTAGTTGGTCACCAGAGGTGCGCCGGGGGTCAGAGCCGCCGTGGAAACGCCGCAGGTGATCAGGCCGATCAGATATTTACGGGGAATGTTGGCCTCGGAACAGATGGTCAGCATAACGGGGAACAGGGTGAACAGGGCGCAGAAGGTGTCGATGCCGCCAAAGCACATGGCCCAGCTGACGGCGATGCAGATGTAAACTGCGATGGTCTGCTTGCGAGCGCCGGAGGCGTTGCGGGCAAAGACATTCATCAGGGTGCGGGCGATGTTGACAGCAGCGCCGGACTCCACATAAACGCGGCCCATGAGAATGGACAGCATGAAGATGGGGAGCAGACCGGTGATAAAGCCGGTGGTACCGCCCAGGAACGGGCCGGTGATAGCGTCCAGCAGGGGAATGCCGTTGACCAGTGCGACGAACAGAGCACATAGGGGGGCCACATACATGACCGACATGCCTTTGTACGTCAACACAATCAGGCCGGCAAACGCCACAACAATGGACAGAATACCGATGGTTGTTGACATATTTCTTCCTCCTTGTCATCTCTTCTTTTGGTATGACTTGTTTTCTCAACAAAGATAGATTACCACAAGGAAGGGAAATTGTTAAGAACGCACAATAAAGTGCGGTTGTGCACCGCAAGTAACTAGGTTACCTGCAGGTAAGCGGAAAATATGGGTTGAAATTCCGTGGCGAGACGGTATCATATACAATTGTATGTCAAAAAGAAACTAAGAAAAATCGAAGAAAGAGGGACTTGCATGCAAAAGAAATTGTTCAATCGTCATTATGTCTGTATCTGGCTGGGATCACTGTGCCTGCTGCTGATACACAACTTACTAAATAACTCTCTGCCTCTGTATTTGAGCAGCATTGGGTTTTCTACCAGCTTTTCCGGCCTGATCGGCGTGCCCTTTGCCCTGTTCGGCATTGTTGGCCGGTTGCTGGGCGGCTATCTGGTGGACACTCGTTCCCGTCGCCTGGTGATGGTGCTGGGCACGGTTCTGATGGGAGTGGCGGCCTTCCTGTTCGGCCTTCTCCCGATTGCAGCGCTGATGCTCCTGCTGCGGGGAATTCAGGGCGTGGGCTTTGCCGCGGGGAATGCCGCCTTCGCAACGGCAAGCGTAGACGTAACACCGCCGGAGAAATCCAACCTGGGTATGGGCATCTTCTGGGCCGCTATGGCGGTCAGCGTGGCCTGCGCCGGCTATCTGGTGCTGGGTCTGAGTGCCGGTGGAAGCTATATGCCGGTGTTTCTTCTATGCCTGGTGCTGGGCCTGGGCGGTGGAGCCCTGGCGCTGGTGTGCAACTATGAAAAGGGCCGCACCAAGGCAAAGCAGGATGCTCCCGCAGAGCATGGCATTCAGACTGTTCTGGAAAAGGCAGCTCTGCGGCCGGCAGTAGTGGAACTGCTGATTATGCTGGGCGTTGCCAGCTGCAACAGCTTTATCCTGCTGTTTGCCCAGCAGAAGGGGTATTCCAGCCCTGGCTCCTTCCTGCTGATTGCCGCGATTTCCATGGCGATTACCAACCTCAGCACTGATGCGATGCTGAAAAAGCTGAAGCCCCAGACCCTGATGGCCATCAGCATGATCCTCTGCGGCGTTTGCTACATTCTGATCGGAACAGTTCCCTGCCAGGCAACCTATTTCCTGGGGGGCGTCGGCTATGGCGCGTCCATGGGCATTTCCTACCCGGTTCTGTCCCTGATGACCGTGCAGGGCGTTCCGGAGCGCCGCCGGGGAGCGGCAACCAGCACCCTGCTGATGGCAGGCGACGTGGGCGTTGGCATCGGTACCTTTATCTGGGGCGCTGTGATTGATGGAGCCGGCTATACCGTGTCCTTCCTGCTGGCAGGCCTCTGCGTTGTTCTGAGCGGTGTTTTCTCCTGGGCGTTTTACCGCAGAAAGTAAGCGCTTGAAATGAGAAAGCCTGCACCTCTGTAATCACCATTTATTTATAATGTAAATTTTTTGTGACGAGGTGTGGAACGCACCGAAAACAAGCTGGAAAATAATTTCCAGCTCCAACCGCTAAAAATGCCGAAATTTGAGCATTTTTAGCGGTTTTTTCGTCAATGTAAACAAAAAGGGGGAGAAATTTTCTCTATCTGTGAGACGAAAAACCTACGACTAAAGGGGCAGAAAAAATGCCAAATCCCCTTGCAATCCTTGTAGGGGTGTGCTAAACTGAGCATGGTAGTTCATCGGGATGAGCTTTGAGGGGTTCTCCCGTTAACCTATTTCCAATCTGATTTTGAAAGGAAGTCATTATCATGGCACAGTACAAAGTTCAGAGAGCCAAGGGCGTTGAGGGAAGCACCATCTACACCTACACTGCTCCCGGCCACAACGAGTGTGTTCCCACCCGTCTGCATGATCCTGCTGACGTTGACGGCGGCAAGATGATCCAGGGCATCACCTATTTCGTTCCGGGCGGCGGATGCGATTACGGCGCAAATCCTCTGGAGTCCATTTACTACATTCTGGAGGGTGAAATGACCCTGAAGACCGAGGACGGCGAGACCGTTCTGCATGCTGGCGACAGCTTCCACTGCTGCGGCGGCTGCCCCAAGAGCGTGACCAACAACGGCACCACCGTGACCAAGATGCTGGTTACCCTGCTGCCTCCTCAGGCCTAATTTCTGATTCCTCTGTCCGCTTTGCGAACTAGATGAATAAAACGTGAGTAAAGGAGTAATTACTATGCCTAAAGTTTATTCTGGCGATCTGACCAAGATGTTCGATATCGCCGGCAAGAAAGCTATGATTTTCGGCGGCGCCGGCGGTTTCGGCGAGGCCATTGCTGAGGGTTATGCCGCTAACGGCTGCTCCGTCTGCATTTCTTCCCGTAGCGAGGAGAAGCTGCAGGCTGCTGTCGCTCGCATTCAGGCTAAGGCCGCTGCTGGCGTAAAGGTCATGTACCTGGCTGGCGATGCTGGCGACGAGGAGTTCGTCAAGCACGCTGTTGAGGTTGTTACCGGTGCTGACGGTCTGGGCGGCTGCGACATTCTGGTCAACGCTCAGGGCATCAACAAGAAGATGTGGTCCCATGACATCGAGACCGATTACTTCGAGAAGATGCTGCACACCAACATCACTTCTCTGATGCTGACCTGCAAGTACTTCGGCAACTGGATGAAGAACAACAACCTGGACGGCGACGAGTTTGTCGAGGTCGTTGAGGGCCAGCCCAACACCAACAAGGGCTACGGCAAGATCATCAACTTCGGTTCTGTCCGTGGTATCCGCGCTGTTGCTAATGGCGGCGGCGGCAACGTGCCTTACAACACCACCAAGGGTGCTGTCGAGATGCTGACCAAGGCTTTCGCTGCTGACCTGCGTCCCAACATCCAGGTCAACCTGATCGGGCCCACCATCACCTACACTCCCATGATGGTCGGCATTCTGCCTCCCGATGAGACTGTCCGTAACAACATCGCCGCTTCTCTGCCCGCTCAGCGTATCGGCTATGAGATCGACGTTGTCGGCCCGGCTATCTTCCTGGCTTCCGCTGCTTCCGACATGGTCACCGCTGCTTCCATCTATCCCGATGGCGGCCTGGTTGCTACATCCTGATTTTTATCAGAAAAGCACAATTTTCATCCTCCCCGGCATTTGCCGGGGAGGATTTTTTTATTTCCGATCATTTCGCAATTGAGATTGATTTTGCTTTTTTATTGTGGTACTGTTGCGTTAGTTCGCAATCATAACAAAATTACATTCCGGAAGAGAGGCCCCTATGATCAAACAGAGCGTCAAAAAACCCTTTACCACCTTTGTCGCGGTGATTATTGTCTTAATACTGGCGGCGGTCAGTCTGACAAAAATGACCACGGACCTGCTGCCCACCATTTCGACCCCCTATCTGGTGCTGGTTACCACCTATCCGGGAGCCAGCCCGGAAAAAGTGGAACAGGAAATTACCCAGCCGATAGAAAACACGCTGGGCACGGTGAATGGCGTGAAAAATGTCACCTCCACCAGTGCGGAGAATTACAGCATGGTGATGCTGGAGTTTGAAGAGGACACGGACATGGACTCGGCGCTGGTGAAGGTGAATTCCGCGCTGGATGAGGTGGAAAGCAGTCTTCCGGATCTGGCGGGAACCCCCAGCGTGATGGAAATCAGTCTGGACATGATGGCAACCATGTATGTGGCGGCGGATCGTTCCGACATGGATGTCTATGAGCTGACGGACTACGTCAACGACACCCTGTCCCCCTATTTCCAGCGGCAGTCCGGCGTAGCCAGCGTGTCCACTCTGGGTCTTGTGGAGCAGATGGTGGAAGTGCGGCTGGATCAGGACAAAATCGACGCCCTGAACGATCGGCTGGCGGCCAAGGTGAGCGATCAGCTGGCGGAAGCCCGGGAACAGCTGGACGATGCCCAGAGCCAGATCGACAGCGGAAAATCCCAGCTGGAGAGCGGACAGCAGCAGCTGGAGGAACAGCAAAGTCAGCAGACCCAGCAGATGGGCGAGCTGACCCGGCAGATGAACGAGGCTCTGGCGACCCAGTCGGCCTATTCTGCCATTCTCACCAGTCAGCAGGCAAACCAGACGGCGCTGCAGGCAGAGCTGGACGCCTATCAGCAGGCAGGAATTGCGGACAGTTATCGTCAGATGAATGAGCTGTTTGCCCAGCTTCGGGCGGGAGCAGGGGCAATGGCGGAGGCACTTCCGGCAGATGTCGCAGACGCCATTGCCAACCCGGACAAGCTGGAACTGGCAGTTCAGATGCTGACGGCGGCTGGACAGGAGGAGACGGCGGCATTGCTGACGGCGGAAAACCTTCAGCAAATGCAGGACATTGTGAACACCCGAATTCCTCAGATTGAAACGGAACTTGCCAACCTGACCACAGAGATTGCCGCCAGTCAGGCGGTTCTGGACTCGGTCAATTCTGCGGTTCAAGGGGCGCTGGACAATTATGCGGCGCTGGAGTCCGGCAAGATGACGGCCGCCGCGGCCTTTGGCGCCGCCAGCGCTCAGATTTCTTCCAACACGACGGCGTTGACGGATGCCCAGACGCAGCTGGACGAGGCAAGAGAAAACTACAATTCCGCCCGGGATCAGGCGCTGAAGAGTGCAAATCTGGATCAGCTGGTCAGTTTGGACACCCTGTCTTCTCTGATCTATGCCCAGAACTTTTCCATGCCGGCAGGTTACATTGAGGATGCAGACAGCAACCAGTGGCTGCTGAAGGTAGGCGACGAGCTGGAGAGCCTGGATCAGCTGACCGGCATGGTGCTCACAAACATTGATGGCATCGGTGATATTACGCTGGAGGACGTGGCCTCCATTACCATGATCGACAATTCGGCGGACAGCTACGTTCGTATGAACGGACGGGATGCGGTTTTGCTGAGCATTTACAAGGCCAGCACAGCCGGCACCAGCGACGTTTCCAAAACCTGCAATGCCGCCATTGAACAGCTGGAGAAGGAAAACCCGAATCTGAACATTACGGTGCTGATGGATCAGGGCGACTACATTAAAATTTTCATCAATTCCATCTTGAGCAATATTGTTTTCGGAGCAATTTTGGCTATTTTGGTGCTGGCAGTGTTTTTGCGCAGTGTCCGTCCCACGCTGGTGGTGGCCTTCTCCATTCCCTTCAGCGTGCTGGTGGCGGTGCTTGTAATGTATTTCACCGGAATCACCCTGAATATGATGTCAATGTCCGGTCTGGCGCTGGGCATCGGCATGCTGGTGGATAACTCCATTGTGGTGGTGGAAAATGTTTACCGCCTTCGTGCCAGAGGCATTCCTGCGCCGCGGGCGGCGGTGCAGGGGGCAAAGCAGGTGACCGGAGCGATTGTTTCCTCCACGCTGACGACGATTTGCGTGTTCCTGCCGATGATTTTTACCACCGGTATGGTACGGGAGCTGATGCTTCCCTTTGCTCTGACGATTTCTTATGCTCTGCTGGCAAGTCTGGTGGTGGCGCTGACCGTTGCGCCGACCATGAGCAGCGTTCTGCTGCGGCGGGCGCAGCCGAAGCAGGATTCGCTGCTGAAAAAGGTGCAAAACGGCTATGGAAAGATTCTGGACTTTTGCCTGAAGCGGAAAGTGGTTCCCCTGGGAACGGCAGCGGTGCTGCTGGCAGTGGCGGTTGTTCTGGTGGCGCGGATGGGCATCGTGATGATCCCGGCGATGAACAGCGATCAGCTCTATGTGCAGGTGACGATGGACGACGACCTGTCTCAGGAGGAATGCTATGCCAAAGCGGATGCCATTACGGAAAAACTGATGGAGGTCGATGGCATCGATCAGGTGGGCGCCATGACCAATATGAGCAATCTGATGAGCACGACAATGAGCGCGGCAGGCAACAATTATCAGGATTACACCTACTATCTGGTTCTGTCGGATGACATGGACAAGACGGACAAGGTAAATGCGATTCAGGAGAAAATTGCCGCCCTTCTGGGGGAAGAGACCGGCTGTACGGCAGAAATTGAGGCGTCTTCTGCCGGAGACATGACGGCTATGATGTCCAGCGGACTGTCGATTGAAATTTCCGGACAGGATCTGGATCAGCTGATGGAAATTGCCGGCGACGTGAAGGAAATGGTTTCCTCTGTAGACGGATTTACCGATGTGTCCGATGGTCAGGAGGAGGCGGATGAGGTCATCCACCTTGCAATTGACCGGGATGCGGCGGCGCGCGTGGGATTGACGGCGGCGCAGATCTATTCTGACATTTCCAGCCGGCTGACCACGGAAAAGACATCCACCGCAATGACGCTGGACGATCAGCAGGTTGATGTGAAAATTGTGGATGAAAGCGATGTACTGACGGTGGAAAACCTGATGGATATGACCTTTACCGTCAATACCACCGATGAGGACGGCAACGCAGCCACGGAAGAGCACAAGCTGAGGGAATTTGCCGAGGTGGAGTATGCCTCCGGCATGAGCTCCATCAGCCGGGAGAACAGCTCCCATGTGGTTACGGTGACCGCCACAACGGAGGACGGCTATAATACCACCCGGCTTTCGGAACAGGTGCAGAGCCAGCTGGAGAGCTACGCTTTGCCGGAGGGTTATACCATTTCCATGGGCGGCGAGGTAGAACAGGTGGCGGATATGCTGACCCAGATGATTCAGCTGCTGGCACTGGGACTGGTGCTGGTCTATCTGGTGATGGTGGCGCAGTTTCAGAGCCTGCTCAGCCCCTTCATCATCCTGTTCACTATACCCCTGGCCTTTACCGGTGGCCTGCTGGGACTGGTGATTTCCGGCGATCAGCTGAGCATGGTCAGCCTGCTTGGCTTCCTCGTGCTGATGGGAACGGTGGTTAATAACGGCATCGTTTTCGTGGACTATACCAACCAGCTTCGACTGGGAGGAATGGGGAAACGGGAAGCGTTGATTGCAACCGGAAAAACCCGACTCCGTCCGATTCTGATGACGGCGCTGACCACCATTCTGGCAATGGGAACTATGATGTTCAGCCAGGACATCACCGCAAACATGAGCCGGGGCATGGCAGTCGTGGTGGCAGGCGGCCTTGCCTA
The DNA here is from genome assembly GCA_963597355.1 of bacterium. GTDB lineage: Bacteria > Bacillota > Clostridia > Oscillospirales > Oscillospiraceae > UMGS1766. The sequence goes on from CAVBPR010000018.1 coordinate 62,766, forward strand.
TGCCACCCTGATGACCCTGTTTGTTGTGCCGGTTATGTATGACCTGCTTTATCGCCGCAAACCAAAACAGGTGGATGTAGGAGAGGACTTGGACGACGCTCCGGACGATGCAGCAGAGTTTCTTGCCAACCGATAAAATCCCTTCATAAAACAGAAAAGTCCGCCGCAGAGAAAAAACTCTGCGGCGGACTTTGGGTTAGATTTCAAATTTTTCTGCCTGCATTTCCAGGTGGTTCAGCCAGCGGCGAATCAGGTCAAAACCATGATGACAGGTCATGTTGCGGTTTCTGCCCCGCCCTCCGGTCAAATGCAGGGTGCGCACCCAGGTGTTTTGACCGTCGGACAGACCGACGTAGATCAGCCCCTCCGGGTGACCGAGCTCGTCCCCGCCGGGACCTGCCACACCGGTGACGCTCAGCCCGAGGTCTGTGCCCATGCGGGCGCGGACGCCCTCTGCCAGAGCGCGGCAGACCTGGGAGGATACGGCGGAATAAGTGTCCAGAAGTTCCTGGGACACCCCAACGGCATCGCGCTTCACTTCGTTGGTGTAGCAGACAATGCCGCCTTTGTAAACGGCGGATACACCGGGAATATCGGTGATGCGGCCGGCGATCATTCCCCCGGTGCAGCTTTCAGCGGTGGCGAGGGTGACACCCTGTTCCATGAGTTCGCCGCAGGCGGCGTGGGCCAGATCCTTTACGTCAACACCGTAAATCAGGTCGCCGAATTCCTTGCGCAGCTCCGCCTCTACTGGATCGATCAAGGCGCGGCAGGCGGATTCGGTGGCGGCTTTTGCGGTGATGCGAAGCTCCGTAGATCCTTCCTTGGCATAAGGGGCGAGGGTGGGGTTGTGCATGGCGTTCATGCGCTCCCGCAGTCGCGCCTCCATGGCGGATTCGCCGATGCCAAACAGACACAAGGTGCGGGAGAGAATGGTGCCCTCCCCCTCCTGCGCCAGATAGGGCAGCACCCGGTGGCGAAGCATGGCGCCGCATTCTCTCGGCGGTCCGGGCAGCATCAGAACCGTGATGCCGCCCTGCTTCCAGGCGCAGCCGGGGGCTGTGCCCCAGTCGTTGGTGAGGACGGTGCAGCCATCCGGAAGCATGGCTTGCTGAAGGTTGTTGTCTGTCATCTCCCGACCGGAGCGGGCGAAGTAGGCACGAATCCGCTGAGCGGATTCCGGGTGAAAGACCAGCTTGCGGCCGAAGGCCTCCGCCAGTACATTTTTGGTCAGGTCATCGCAGGTGGGGCCCAGCCCGCCGGTGGTGATAATCAGGTCTGCCCGACTGCGGGCGATTTCCACGGCGGAGCGCAGCCGCTGAGGGTTGTCACCTACAACGGTGTGGTAATATACATTAATGCCAATGGTGGACAGCTCCCGGGAGATGTCCTGAGCGTCGGTGTTGGCAATGCTGCCCAGAAGCAGCTCGGTTCCGACGGCAATCAATTCTGCTGTATGACTCATATCAACCACAAAGCTCCGCAATGATGCTGGCATAGATTTTGCCGCACAGTAAAAGCTGACTCAGGCGGGCGCATTCATTTGCGCCGTGGAGATGGGAATCAAAGTCCCGATCTCCGGCACCGAAGGCAACGCCGCCGGGGATTTCGTGCACATAGGTTCCGCCGCCGATGGCAACGCAATAGCCGGGTTTTCCGCTGAAGTGCTCATAGCTTTTCAGAAGAGTGCGGATAAAGTCGGAGTCGGCATCCACCATGTGCACCTGACTCATTTGACCGCTGCAACTCCAGCCCAGCTTGGAGAAGGTAGCCTCAACAACGTCGGAGCAATTTTCCTTTGTGGCGCACAGAGGGGCGCGAACGTCGAACTGGGCGGAAAAAGCGGATTCATCGAGGTGCAGGAGGGAGAAAGCCAGCGTCAGAGAACCGCTGACCGCGTCTTCCTGAGCGATGCCCAAAGCGGAGCCGGCATTGTCGCCGAAGGGGAATAGCCAGTGCAGGTGACGCGCCGCATTCAATGCCGGTGTTTCCGTTAAAGGCAGGGCGCACAGTACACCGAGAAGAGCGGTGATGGCATTTTTGCCTTCATCCGGGGTGGAGGCATGGGCCTCTGCGCCCCGTGCAACCAGAATCAGTTTGTCTACCTCGTCGATCAGGTCGAAATGAACGCCGGTCTTGTGCTCTGCCAGAGCGCAGATTTCGGCGCATTCCTCCCGGTGCAGACCGGTCACCTCTGCATGGCATTCTCCCGGAGCGACGTTGGCGCGGATTCCACCGTTTATCGCCAGCAGGCGGGGGGAAACGGTGGGGGCAGAAGAGAAAACGGCAGAAAATTCCGGTGCATAGCGGGCTTTCTCAATGTTGGTGACAGGGAAGTCCGAGTCGGGCGTTACCGCATTGGGGGCATAGGGATGGTGGGCGTAGTAGTGGGCGATGTCCCGGGAGCCGGTTTCTTCATCGGTGCCGAGAATCAGCTTTGCGTTCTTTTTCAAAGGCAGACCAAGCTCTTTGACGCACCGCATCGCCATCATAGCCGCCACGGCAGGGCCTTTGTCGTCGTCAACGCCGCGGCCGTAAATCAGGTTTCCGTTGCGCACCAGAGTAAAGGGATCTGTGTTCCAGCCCTTGCCAATGCCAACCACATCCAGATGCGCCAGGATGTGCAGTTGGTCCGGAAGGTCATTCAGATCTACCGTACCGACATAGCCGTCGTCGTCGCTGCAGGTCAATCCCCAGCTTTCCGCCAGCGACAAGGCCTTGCGGAGTGCTTCTGCCGGGCCGGGGCCGAAGGGAGCACCGGCGGCAGGAGAGCCGATGGTGGAATCCACGGCGATCAGGGGGGATAGAGCGGCGACAAATTCCTCCTCGCGGTTTTCAAACCAGGCATTGATTTGCGCATTGATGCTCATGATTCAACTTCCTCTTTTCTTGCAGCATATTCATTCAGGTATTTGTAAACGGTATAGCGGCTTACCCCCAGCCGCTGTGCGATATAGGGGACGCTCTTCCGAAAGGAAAAGGCGGACTTTTGCTCCAGCAGAGAAATAATCTTCATGCGGTCGGCTTTGGACAGGGCATTGGCAGGTTTGCCGACGGCGGCGAGACATTCGTCAAAAATTTCCCCCAGCCGATCGTCGCCACCCCGCCACATGGCGGATTGCAGATCCGAGTCGACACTGATCAGGTCAACCAGAATCCGGTTGGCATAGACCAGAGAGGTAAAGTCATAGTTGATGCCAAGGGACAGGTTATAGCCATCTCCCATGAGGTGAAAGGTGGAGGATTTGATTTGCTGTCCGGAGGGGGTGGTGGCGTAGAGGTTGACAAAGTCGGTTTTCAATGCGTCGTCGTCCAGTTCACGACTGCTGCCGAGAATGTCCAGCGTGGAACCGACCTCCCGGCCGGATACCTGTCCGTTATAGATAGAGAGAATCGGATGGGAGGGGAGATCCATGTCCTGCACCAGCGTTTCGCAGGAAGAACCGAAGGTTTCTGCGATGCCGCGGGCGGTTCGATCCAAAAACTCAAAGGCTTCGTCCCGTGTCATAGGGCAGTGCACCTCTTTCCTTTTCAATGAGATAGTTTCATCATAGCAAAATGCAACGAAATGTCAAGGTTGACAAAAACGAATCCCCTTGCACAAGGGCAGACAGCAGGTATAAAATAAGAAAAAACAGATCAAGGAGGCAAATGAATATGCTTCGGGAGCATCACAGCTTTTTTTTGCCGAATCTTCTCAGCCTGACCAATGGAAACACCTATCTGGGCAGTTTTCTCGGTCTCCGGTTTCGGGTGAAGCCGGTGAATGAGGAGGATCGGCTGGAGTGCCTGGTTTGGTATGGCGAGTACTGTCTGGAGGAGAGCACGGTGGTAGACGAAAGCTCCTTCCCTCTGTCAGAGGAGGGCAGGGAACAGGTGATTGACTGGCTGGAGGAACAGTATCAGAAAATGCCAAAAGAGGATTCTGATCCGTCGGAGTATTGACATTCCTTCGGAATGGGTTATAATGTCATTCAGATCGCAAGACCAGACAACAGCATAGACAGGGGCGCTGGAGGCAACTCCGGCTGAGATTGAGATGTAGTGCCATCTCAGGTCACCTTGAACCTGATCCGGGTAATGCCGGCGTAGGAAGTCAAACACCATGAGAATTGTTTGTACCGCAATGCGCCGTTTTGGGCATTGCGGTACTTTTTATGTTCTATGGGAGAGATGTTTCAATGAAACGAACCAAAACCCGCGCCCTGACCGAGGGCGCAATCATGGTGGCGCTGGCCACTGCCTTGAGCTATATCAAGCTGTTTGAACTGCCTCAGGGCGGCAGCGTTTGCATCGGTATGCTGCCGATTTTCCTCTACTGCATTCGCTGGGGCTGGAAGGACGGCTTTCTGGCCAGCTTTGCCTATGGTCTTCTGCAGCTGATTTTTGACGGCGCCTATGCCTGGGGCCCCTGGTCCATGCTGCTGGATTATCTGCTGGCCTTTGCTGTTTTAGGTGTGTGCGGCTTCTTCTGGAAAACAAAGGGCGGCGTTTTCATCGGCACCGTGGTGGGTTGCTGCTGCCGCTTTGTGATCCACTTCATCAGCGGCGTTACCATTTACAAAATTTATGAGCCTACGGAAGTGTTCAACCACGCCTACACCAACCCTTATCTGTATTCCCTGGTTTACAACGGCAGCTATGTGGCAATCGACATGGTGCTGTGCCTGGTGATTTTCGGGGTTTTGTATGTGCCGCTGAAAAAATACCTCACCGGGGAGGATCTGGCCTGATTTGCCCGGCTTGTCAAAGCCGAAAAAATTGGATATAATATGCGGGCAGAGGAGAACTCTGCCCGCATTTTTGCGTTATTCTGTTGTTTTCAGCGGTTTCGGTCGCTGTGAGTGGAAAGGGGAAGAAACCAAATGGGTCGATTTGACGGAGTACTTCTGGCCAGCGATTACGACGGCACGCTTTGCGGCGAAAAGGTGCAGGAGCGGGACAAGGCGGCAATTCGCGCCTTCCAGCGGGAAGGCGGCACGTTTATGGTGGTTACCGGCCGCTGCTATTCCGATTTCGTACAGCAGTCGAAGGAATTGCCCCTGACGCATCCCAGTTTGCTGTCCAATGGCGCCACGCTCTGCGACATGGATTCCGGCGAGATTCTGTTCAGCAACAACCTCAGCGAGCACGCCACAGAGGATATGATCGAGCTGATGGCGGATTTCCCCAGCGTTGCGGTGGCGGTGTATCACAAGCACGAGAATTACCTGTTTCAGCCCAATGAATTGTCGGATTACCACTCCGCTCTGGTGAAGTCGATTCCCGAGGAGCGGCCGTTGGAGGAAATTCCTACTCCATGGCTGAAGGCGATGTTTTTGGGACAGCGACCGGAGCTGGAACAGATTCGCGCCATTGTGCTGGAGCGATGGAGCGACCGGTATGAGTGCATTTTTTCCGCGGACTGTCTGCTGGAGCTGACGGCGAAGGGGATTCACAAGGGCAACGGCGTTTTGCGGACGGCGATGGCCCTTGGCATTGAGCCGAATCACATCTATTGCGTTGGTGACAACGAAAATGACCTTCCCATGCTGCGGATTGCGGCAACGGCATTTGCTCCCAGTTTTAGTGCGGTAGATCAGCTGCATTTGGACGGGCCGGTTATTGTGAATGACGTGGAACACGGATGCATTGAAAGCGTGGTAGCGTTTTTATGGAATAAATACGGTGAAGAAAATCCGTCCATTCGCAATGCAATTACAGGCGATGAGCCTCGAATGACGGAAATCTATCGCCATTATGTAGAGCATACAGCAGTTTCCTTCGAATGCGACCTGCCGCTTGGCATGCAGGGGAAGGTGGAATCGGTGCTACAGTCCGGCTACCCGTTTCTGGTAATCGAACAGAACGGGAAGGTGATGGGCTATGCCTATGCCGGGCAGTTTAAGGAGCGGCAGGCCTATGACTGGTCCTGCGAGCTGAGCATTTATCTGGACAAGGATGCCCACCGTCAGGGGCTGGGCTGTCGGCTCTATGCCGCGATGGAACAGCGGCTGAAGGCAATGGGGATTCAAAATATGTACGCCTGCATTGCCTGCCCTGCAGAGGAGAATGACCCGTATCTGACCTGGGACAGCAAATACTTCCACGAACATATGGGGTTCCATACCGTTGGAACGTTTCGTAAGTGCGCCAACAAGTTTGACCGTTGGTATGATATGATCTGGATGGAAAAGGTCATCGGTGATCATGAGGCCGATCAGAAACCCGTAGAAAAAGAAAAGCGTGCATTATTGCCTTGGGAATAAGAAAAAACAGTGCCGACAGAAGGAACATTCCTTCTGTCGGCATTTTGCATTACAGTTCTGTTTCAAAGCGCCGCAGCGTTTCAAGATCCAGGTCTTCTCCCAACTGGAATAGAAGCTGACACAGGGTCATGTCGTCGCTGTCCGGCTGCTGTGCAAGTCGCTTGGCTTTTTCCAGCAGGGCAGATTTTGCGGCAAAGAGGTTCGGATCTCCCTCCTCGACAGCGGCCCAGTTCCCGTCGTCGTGGCGGCCGCAGGGATGAGGGCAAACGGCGCAGTCCGGAACCAACCGCGCTTTTTCTGCGTGAAGCCGCTGAACGGCAGATCCCCGTGCCGTCTCGGTTCCGGCCAGAAGGAGGATGCCGGAGCGGATCAGCGCCAGCGTCTGACCCTCCGGCGATCCGCTGTCAATACAGCGGATCAGCCCCACCAGTGCGTCAATTAAGGCGCGTTCCTTTGGCTGGCTCATTCGATGATGCTGCCGTCGATGGAGATGGTGTACACCTGCCAGGGGAGGAACTTGCCGCTGTCCTGAATGGCTTTCCGTGCAGCCATCTCCAGTCCGCCGCAGCAGGGCACTTCCATGCGCACAATGGTAACGCTCTGAATGTCGTTACCGCGAATGATTTCAGTCAGCTTCTCACTGTAATCGATGCTGTCCAGCTTGGGACATCCGATCAGCGTGATGCGGTTGCGAATGAACTTTTCGTGAAAGCTGGCATAGGCGTAGGCAGTGCAGTCAGCGGCGATGAGCAAATGTGCGCCGTCAAAATAGGGGGCGCGGGTAGGCACCAGCTTAATTTGCACCGGCCATTGGCGGAGCTGGCTGGGGCGTTCACCGCTGTCATATACCGGAGCGGCGGGGCGGTTGTTCAGGGCCCGGGCGGCGGCGCCGGGACATCCGCCCACATGGGGATGGGCAGGGGCGTGGTTCTGCTGCTTCAGCTTGGCCTGGTTCGCCTTCACTGCGGCCTCGTCATAGGCGGCGGCCTCCCGCTCTACAAAGGTGATGGCTCCGGTGGGACACTGGGGCAGGCAATCGCCGAGACCGTCGCAGTAGTCGTCTCTCAGCAGTTTTGCTTTTCCATCTACCATGCCGATGGCGTTTTCGTGGCAGGCAGCGGCGCAGGCTCCGCAGCCGTTGCATTTGTCTTCGTCAATGTGGATGATTCGGCGTTTCATATTGTATTCCTCCTGATGGATTGCGTTTCTTTTTCTTGACAGGATACATTATACTAATGGTATCACAAAAAGTATGTTGGAAATCCAACAAAGGGGCGAAAAATGTGAAAATTACGGAATTGGTGCAGCAGCCGCTGTTTCGCGGGCTGACAGAACAGGAACTGGAGGCGGCACTGAAGGAGCTGCAGGCGACAAGCCGCAATTATCCGGCGGGCAGTATATTATTAAATGTAGGGGATCGGCCGGAGTGGCTGGGTGTACTGCTGTCCGGAAGGGCGGAGATTGGTCAGGAGGACTTCTGGGGGAATCGGAATTTAATGGCCGTGCTGGAACCCGGGGATGTGTTTGCAGAGAGCTTTGCCTGCGCCAGAGTTCCGTCGGGCGTGGTTGTGACGGCGCGGGAAGAAACACAGGTGCTGCAAATCAATGTAAACCGCCTTCTTGCATCCGATCAAAAGCAGATGATTGGAAACCTTGTGGCGGCGCTGGCAGGGAAGAACCTCCGTTTTCACAGCAAGCTGACCCACATGGGACAGCGAACTACCCGGGAGAAGCTACGGTCATTTCTTTCTGCAGAAGCCCAGAGGCAGGGGAGCAGCGAGTTTGATATTCCTTATAACCGGCAGCAATTGGCGGACTATCTTTCCGTGGAGCGCTCCGCTCTTTCGGCGGAGCTGGGCAGAATGCAGAGAGAGGGAATTCTTGAGACTCATCGGCAGCATTTTCACCTCTTAACACAGGAAGTCAAAGTGCACAAAAACAGGTGAATGAAATCGGCAGAGTTAGCCAAAATTTTGTCGCAGGAAATACAAAAAAAGGTTGACTCGGCGGGTAATTTATTGTATTATTATCAAGCGCCTGTGTGGGCGCACTGCGATGATGCGGGAGATTGCGGCGTCAAAAACCGGTAACTTCCGCGGAGTATGTCCGAACCGGATTCGGGCGGCTGAGGATTTTCTGTGCGCCACTGCGGTGTATATCGCTGTGACTGTGTGGAATCGGCCGGCTCTGGGAGCTGGCTTTCCTTATAGCCCGGAGTGATACACCCGGCAAAGCGGATAAGTCCGAAGCCAATCGAAACACGATTCGGCCCATGTACAACAGTACGAAAAATAAGGAGGAAACCCCAACCATGGCAAACGAGAGCATTCGTATTCGGCTGAAGGCCTATGACCATCAGCTCATCGACCAGAGTGCAGAGAAGATCGTCGAGACCGCAAAGCGCACCGGCGCTGCTGTTTCCGGCCCCATTCCTCTGCCGACCAAGCGTGAGATCGTCACCATCCTGCGTGCAACTCATAAGTACAAGGATTCCCGTGAGCAGTTCGAGCGCCGCACCCACAAGCGTCTGGTCGACATTCAGAATCCTTCCCCCAAGACGGTTGAAGCTCTGATGAGCCTGCAGCTGCCTGCTGGTGTGGAAATCGAGATCAAGCTCTGATCCGACGCGCAAACCCCTTATCAACTTCCGTTGTACCCGCTTCCTGTCCGCGTTATAGAGGACAGGGGGGTCATGTCAGCAGAGCAATAGCAAGCCCAATGTGCTAACTCTCCTGACCAATAACCTTTACAAGGAGGAAAAAACCAAATGGAAAAGGCAATCATCGGCAAGAAGGTCGGCATGACGCAGATCTTTGACGCCGACGGCAAGGTCATTCCTGTGACCGTCATCGAGGCCGGCCCCTGCACCGTCGTGCAGAAGAAGACCCTCGAGAACGACGGCTACGAAGCTGTACAGGTCGGCTTCGAGTCCGTCCCTGAGCGCAAGCTCAACAAGCCTGAGCTGGGTCATCTGTCCAAGGCAGGCGTGGAGCCCCTGAAGGTTCTGAAGGAGTTCCGTCTGGACGACACTTCCAGCCTGCAGGTTGGTTCCGTCATCAAGGCTGACATCTTCGCTGAGGGCGATCATGTCGACTGCACCGGCATCAGCAAGGGCAAGGGCTATGCTGGTGTTATCAAGCGCCACGGCGCACAGCGCACCCCCATGACCCACGGCGGCGGCCCTGTTCACCGTCACGCTGGTTCTATGGGTTCCACCTCTACCCCCAGCCGTATCCGCAAGGGTAAGATCGGCGCCGGCCAGATGGGCGGCGACCAGGTCACTGTGGAGAACCTGATCGTGGCTAAGGTGGATGCTGAGATCAATCTGATCGCTGTTAAGGGCGCCATCCCCGGCCCCAACGGCGGCGTGGTCGTGCTGCGCAACACTGCTAAGGTTCTGCCCGAGAAGAAGGGCGAGGGCGCTGGCATCAGCAACAACCCGCAGAAGGCTTCTGCTCGTGTCAATCCCCAGAAGGCTTCCGCCAGAAATCGCTAAGGAAAGGAGAGTATCATAAATGCCTACTGCTAATGTTGTTAACATGGAAGGCGCCAAGATCGGTGAGATCGAACTGGCTGAGTCCATTTTCGGTATCGAGCCCAATCCTGTCGTTGTCCATGAGGTGGTCAAGAACCATCTGGCCAACTGCCGTCAGGGTACTCAGAGCTCTCTGACCCGCGCTGAAGTTTCCGGCGGCGGCATCAAGCCCTGGAGACAGAAGGGCACCGGCCGCGCCCGTCAGGGCAGCACCCGTTCCCCTCAGTGGACTCACGGCGGCGTTGTGTTCGCACCGAAGCCCCGTGATTACAGCTACAACGTCAACAAGAAGGTCAAGCGTCTGGCTCTGAAGAGCGTTCTGAGCGACAAGGCTGCTTCCGGCGCCATCGTTGTGGTGGACGGCCTGGAGATGGCTGAGCCCAAGACCAAGGCTTTCGCCGGCTTCCTGAGCGCTGCCGGTGTTGAGGGCAAGGCTGTTGTTGTCACCGAGGGTGTCAAGGCAAACGTTGTGAAGTCCGCCCGTAACATTCCCGGCGTTGTCACAACTCCCGCCAACGTTCTGAGCGTATATGACATTGTCAACGCCAAGAACCTGGTCATCGATAAGGCTGCACTGGCTGTGATTGAGGAGGTGTACGCATAATGAACGCTTACGATATCATCATTAAGCCCGTTATCTCCGAGCGTGCCATGATGGGCACTGCCGACAAGAAGTACACCTTCTATGTCGCTACCGATGCAAACAAGATCGAGATCGGCAAGGCTGTGGAAGAGATCTTCGGCGTTAAGGTCGCCAAGGTCAACACCGTCAACTATGACGGCAAGATGAAGCGTCAGGGCTATGGCCGTGCAGGCCGCCGCGCTTCCTTCAAGAAAGCTACCGTCACTCTGACCGAAGATTCCAAGACCATTGAGATCTTCGAAGGCATGGCATAAGGAGGGTAACGAAGAATGGCTATTAACACCTACAAGCCCACGACTCCGTCCCGCCGCCACATGACGGTGTCCGCTTTCGAGGGCATCGACAAGAAGGCTAAGCCCGAGCGCAGCCTGACTGAGATCGTTAAGAAGAACGCCGGCCGTAACAGCTATGGTCGCATCACCGTCCGCCATCGCGGCGGCGGCAACAAGCGTAAGTATCGTATCATCGACTTCAAGCGCCAGAAGGAAGGCGTTGCTGAGGTCCTCCGCCTGGAGTACGATCCGAACCGCTCCGCTAACATCGCTCTGATTCAGTATGAAGACGGCGAGAAGGCATACATCCTGGCTCCTGTCGGCCTGAAGGCCGGCGACAAGGTGGAGTCCTCCACCACCGCCGACATCAAGCCCGGCAACTGCCTGCCTCTGGCAAACATCCCTGTGGGCACCATCATCAGCAACATCGAGCTTCACCCCGGCAAGGGCGGCCAGCTGGTCCGCGCTGCTGGCGAGCAGGCTCAGCTGATGGCTAAGGAAGGCGATTCCGCTCAGATTCGTCTGCCCTCTGGCGAGTATCGTCTGGTGAAGCTGACCTGCAAGGCCTGCATCGGCCAGATCGGCAACATCGACCACGCTAACATCCACATCGGTAAGGCTGGTCGTAAGCGCCACATGGGTTGGCGTCCCACCGTTCGCGGTTCCGTCATGAACCCGAATGACCACCCCCACGGCGGCGGCGAGGGCCGCGCCCCCATCGGTCGCTCCGGCCCTGTTACTCCTTGGGGCAAGCCTGCTCTGGGTTATAAGACTCGTAAGACCAAGGCTCGTACCGAGAAGTTCATCGTCCGCCATCGCAACGGCAAGTAAGGAGGCAAATTGAATGAGCAGATCTACTAAGAAAGGCCCCTTCTGCGCCCCCGAGCTGCTGAAGCGGGTTGAAGAAATGAACCAGACCAATGAGAAGAAGGTTCTGAAGACCTGGAGCCGCAGCTCCACCATCTATCCTGCCTTCATTGGTCACACCATCGCCGTCCATGACGGCCGCAAGCACGTGCCCGTGTATGTCACTGAAGACATGGTCGGCCACAAGCTGGGTGAGTTTGCTCCCACCCGCACCTTCCGCGGCCATGTGGGCTCCAAGTCGAAGTAAGGAGGAGAGATTACAATGGAAGCAAAAGCAGTTTTGAGCTATGCTCGTATCTCTCCCCGTAAGGTTGGCATTGTCTGCGACCTGATCCGCGGCAAGTCCGTCGCTCAGGCTCAGGCCATCCTGATGGCTACTCCCAAGGCCGCTTCTCCTCTGCTGAGCAAGCTGGTCAAGAGTGCTGCCGCCAACGCGGAGAATAACTTCAACATGGATCCGGAGAAGCTGTATGTCTCTGCGACTTACGCCACTCCCGGCCCCATCCTGAAGCGCATGATGCCCCGTGCCCAGGGCCGCGGCTATCGGATCAACAAGCGTACCTCTCACATCACCGTCGTGGTGAGCGAGAAAGAATAAGCGAGGAGGTTTAGTTTATGGGACAGAAAGTCAATCCCCACGGTTTCCGTGTGGGTGTCATCAAAGACTGGGACTCTCGCTGGTATGCTCGCGACAATCAGGTCGGTGACCTGCTGGTCGAGGATAAGAAGATTCGTGAGTTCCTGAAGAAGACCCTCTATTCCGCCGGTGTTCCCAAGATCGAGATCGAGCGGAGCAACGAGAAGGTTCAGGTGTTCGTGCACTGCGCTCGCCCCGGCATGATCGTGGGCACCGACAAGAGCAAGAGCCAGGTTGAGGACATCGAGGCTGCTCTGGCCAAGATGACCGGCAAGAACGTGAAGCTCTCCATCGTGGAAGTCAAGCGCAACGAGATCGACGCCAACGCACAGCTGGTTGCTGAGAACATCGCTCAGCAGATCGAGAAGCGTACCTCCTTCCGCCGTGCAATGAAGAATGCCATCTCCCGTGCCATGCGTTCCGGCGCAAAGGGCATCAAGGTCAAGCTGTCCGGCCGTCTGGCTGGCGCTGAGATCGCCCGCGTCGAGCAGTATCACGAGGGCACCATTCCTCTGCAGACTCTGCGTGCCGACATTGACTACGGCTTCGCTGAGGCAAACACCACCTACGGCCGTATCGGCATCAAGGTTTGGGTGTACAAGGGAGAGATTCTGAGCCAGAGCCTGCGCACCACTCCCCGCACTCTGGATCTGAGCAAGCCCTATCGTGAGCGCAGCGATCGTCCCCGCAATGGCCGTGGCCAGCGTCGTGACGGTGATCGCCGCCCTTACAACCGCAACAACAATCGTGGTCCCCGCAAGACTGAGGAAGGAGGAGATCGTTAATGCTGCTGCCAAAGAGAGTTAAGCGCCGTAAGCAGTTCCGCGGCCGTATGACCGGCAAGGCCACCCGCGGCAACAAGGTCAACTACGGCGAGTACGGTCTCCAGTCCCTGGAGCCCGCATGGATCACCAGCAACCAGATCGAGGCCGCTCGTGTGGCCATGACCCGTTACACCAAGCGTGGCGGTCAGGTCTGGATCAAGATCTTCCCCGATAAGCCTTACACCCACAAGCCCGCTGAGGTTCGTATGGGTAAAGGTAAGGGCAACGTGGAGAGCTGGGTGGCTGTGGTTAAGCCCGGCCGCGTAATGTTTGAGATCGCCGGCGTTTCTGAGGAAGTCGCTCGCGAGGCTCTGCGTCTGGCTATGCACAAGCTGCCTGTCAAGTGCAAGATCGTGACTAAGGAAGAAGGTGAAGCGTAATGAAGGCTACCGAAGTTCGCGCCATGACCGTTGAGGCATTGGAGCAGAAACTGGCGGATCTGAAGAAGGACCTGTTCAACCTGCGCCTTCAGAACGCCACCAATCAGTTGGATAACCCCAACAAGATCAACGATGTCAAGAAGGACATCGCCCGTGTTAAGACCATCATCCGTGAGAAGCAGAGCGCTTCTAACGCCGACTAATTGAAGGAGGAAATTGAACATGGAAAACAGAACTTCTTCCCGCAAGACCAGAGTCGGCATGGTCGTTTCCGATAAGATGGATAAGACGATCGTTGTGGCCATCGCCGACCGTGTGGCTCACCCCCTGTACAAGAAGATCGTCAAAAGAACCTATAAGCTGAAAGCTCATGACGAGAACAACGAGTGCCGTGTCGGCGACCGCGTCCGCGTCATGGAGACCCGTCCTCTTTCCAAGGATAAGCGTTGGAGAGTGGTCGAGATCGTCGAGAAGGCGAAGTAAGGAGGTGCCCAACGTATGATTCAGGAAGAGAGCTATCTGAAGGTTGCCGACAATACCGGCGCCAAGGAGATCAAGACCATCCGCGTCCTGGGCGGCTCCAAGCGTAAGTACGGCAACATTGGCGACGTCATTGTTGCTTCCGTGCGCAAGGCTGCTCCCGGCGGTCAGGTGAAGAAGGGCGAGGTCGTCAAGGCTGTTATCGTCCGTACCGTGCGTGGCGTCCGTCGTGCAGACGGTTCCTATGTCCGCTTTGATGAGAACGCTGCTGTTCTGATCAAGGACGACAACACCCCCCGCGGTACCCGTATCTTTGGGCCAGTGGCCCGCGAGCTGCGCGACAAGGACTTCATGAAGATCCTGTCTCTGGCTCCCGAAGTGATTTAAGGAGGGCGCCCGAATAATGAATACTATCAGCATTAAGAAGGACGACCTCGTCGTCGTTCTGTCCGGCAAGGATAAGGGCAAGCAGGGCAAGGTCCTGTCTGTCATCCCTTCCGAGGGCAAGGTTGTTGTTGAGGGTGTGAACATCGCCACCAAGCACAAGAAGCCCACCAGCCAGACTGAGCAGGGCGGCATCGTGAAGATGGAAGCCCCCATTTACGCTTGCAAGGTGCAGCGCGTCTGCCCCAAGTGCAACAAGCCCACTCGTCCCGCACACAAGCTGCTGGCCGATGGCAAGAAGGTTCGCGTCTGCAAGAAGTGCGGCGCCGAAATCTGAGGAAAGGAGCGAAACTAAATGCCTACTCTGAAAACGAAGTATCAGGAAGAAGTCGCTCCTGCTCTGATGAGCAAGTTCGGCTATTCCTCCACCATGCAGATTCCCCGTCTGGACAAGATCATCATCAACGTCGGCTGCTCCGAGGCTCGTGAGAATGCCAAGGTTCTGGACGCTGTTGTTTCCGATCTGACCAAGATCACCGGCCAGAAGGCTGTCATCACCAAGGCCAAGAAGAGCGTTGCTAACTTCAAGGTGCGTGAGGGCATGCCCATCGGCGCAAAGGTGACTCTGCGTCAGGACAAGATGTGGGAGTTCCTGGAGCGTTTGTTCTGCATCGCTCTGCCCCGTGTCCGCGACTTCCGCGGCATCTCTGCTGATTCCTTTGACGGCCGTGGCAACTATGCCCTGGGCCTGAAGGAGCAGATCATCTTCCCCGAGATCGAGTTCGACCAGATCGACAAGATCCGCGGCATGGATATCATCATCGTCACTACTGCACAGACCGACGAAGAGGGCCGCGAGCTGCTCAGCCAGCTCGGTGCTCCGTTCGCCAAGTAAGGAGGGAGAACAACAATGGCTAAGAAGTCTATGATCATCAAGCAGCAGCGTCCTGCTAAGTTCTCCAGCCGTCAGTACAACCGCTGCAAGCTGTGCGGCCGTCCCCATGCTTATCTGCGCAACTACGGCGTGTGCCGTGTCTGCTTCCGTGAGCTGGCTTACAAGGGCCAGATTCCCGGCGTGAAGAAGGCTTCCTGGTAATTCAGGTTGCCTCTTCTCTACAGAACTGTTAAACTGATGCCAGAAGTCATTGGAACACGGGGTTGGGGCTTCAAAATTGCTGCGGCGTAAGCGGCAGACAGTCATTAAAAGCTTTCAGCTTACATTCCCCTGATACCCTGGCATCTTAAACAGGCTTTTGCCTGTAACCTTTACAAGGAGGTCAAAATCCATGCATATCACTGATCCTATTGCGGATATGCTCACCCGTATTCGTAACGCGAACACGGCGAAGCATCCCACCGTGGATGTGCCCGCTTCCAACATGAAGAAGGCCATCGCTCAGATCCTGCTGGACGAGGGTTACATCAAGAACTTCCAGCTGATCGACGACGGCACTCAGGGCGTCATTCGCATCACTCTGAAGTACAATGGCAACGAGAAGGTCATCTCCGGCCTGCGTCGCGTCTCCAAGCCCGGCCTGCGTGTCTACGCCGGTGCTGACGAGCTGCCTCGCGTGCTGCGCGGCCTGGGCGTGGCCATCATTTCCACCTCTAAGGGCGTCATGACCGATAAGGCTGCTCGTGCGCAGCACATCGGCGGCGAAGTCCTGGCGTTTGTTTGGTAAGGGAGGTTTACGAGAATTATGTCCAGAATTGGTAGAGCTCCCGTGACCATCCCCGCCGGCGTCACTGTTACGATCGCTGACGGCAATGTGGTCACCGTCAAGGGTCCTAAGGGCACCCTGACCCAGACCTTCAGCCCCATCCTGACCATCGCTCAGGACAACGGCGTGCTGACCGTTACCCGCCCCAATGATCTGAAGGAGAGCCGTTCCCTCCATGGCCTGACCCGCAGCCTGCTGCACAACATGGTCGTGGGTGTAACCGAAGGCTTCACCAAGACCCTCGAGATCAACGGCATTGGCTACCGTGCTGCAAAGCAGGGCAAGCAGGTCGTCCTGAACGTGGGCTTCTCCCATCAGGTCTTCGTTGACGAGACTGACGACATCAGCCTCGAAGTGACCGACGCTAACCACATCAACGTGATTGGCTGCGACAAGCAGAAGGTTGGTCAGTTTGCCGCTGAAGTTCGTTCCATCCGTCCGCCTGAGCCTTATAAGGGCAAGGGTATTAAGTACGCCGATGAGGTCATCCGCCGCAAGGAAGGCAAGACCGGCGCCAAGAAGAAATAAGGAGGTGTGCCTAAATGATTAAAAGACCCAACACCAACGCGCAGCGTCTGAAGCGTCATAAGCGCGTCCGCGGTAAGATCTCCGGCACCCCCGAGAGACCCCGCTTGAATGTGTTCCGCAGCGAGACCAACATCTACGCCCAGGTCATCGATGATGTCAACGGCGTGACTCTGGTTTCTGCTTCTTCCCTGGATAAGGCCTTTGAGGGCAAGGGCGGCAACATCGAAGCTGCCCGCAAGGTCGGCGAGATGATCGCTGAGCGCGCAAAGGCAAAGGGCATTGAGACTGTCGTATTCGATCGTGGCGGCTATGTCTACCACGGCCGCGTGCAGGCTCTGGCCGAAGGCGCCCGTGAGGGCGGCCTGAACTTTTAAGGGGAGGAGGAAACACAATGGCTAGATTTGATAGAGATCAGAAGAAGGACGAAATGATCGAGAAGGTCGTTTACCTGAACCGCGTCAGCAAGACCGTTAAGGGCGGCCGCGTCATGAAGTTCTCCGCACTGATGGTCGTGGGCGACGGCAAGGGCCGCGTCGGCTTCGGTCTGGGTAAGGCCGCTGAGGTGCCTGAGGCAATCCGCAAGGGCATCGAGGATGCTAAGAAGAACATGATCACCGTGGCCATGGTTGGCACTTCCATTCCCCACGAAGTCACCGGCACCTTCTCCGCAGGCCGCGTGCTGCTGAAGCCCGCTCCCTCCGGTACCGGCGTTATCGCTGGCGGTCCGGTTCGTGCAGTCATGGAAGCTGCCGGCATCGGCGACATCCGTACCAAGTGCCTGCGCTCCAACAACCCCCAGAACGTCATTCGTGCCACTTTCGAGGGCCTGAAGGCACTCCGCACTCCTGAGCAGGTCGCTAAGACCCGCGGCAAGAGCGTGGACGAGATCGTGTAAGGAGGGTTCACGAAAATGGCTAACCTGAACATTAAGCTGGTCAAGAGCCTGAATGGCCGCCACGCTAAGCACATTGCTACCGCCGCCTCCCTGGGCCTGCGCAAGATCGGTGATTCCACCGTTCAGCCTGACAACGTCCAGACCCGCGGCAAGATCGCTCAGATCGGTTACCTGCTCCAGGTGACCGAGCAGCAGTAAGAAGGAGGTGCACGGTAATGAAACTTTCTGAACTGTCCCCCGCAGCCGGCTCCACCTTCAGCGCTAAGCGTAAGGGCCGTGGCCACGGTTCCGGCAACGGCAAGACTGCCGGTAAGGGTCACAAGGGTCAGCTGGCCCGCAGCGGCCACACCCGCATCGGTTTCGAAGGCGGCCAGATGCCTCTGGCACGTCGTCTGCCGAAGCGTGGCTTCCACAACATCTTTGCGAAGCCTCTGACCGCAATCAACGTGTCTGCTCTCAACAAGTTTGAGGATGGCGCAACCGTCGACGCTCAGGCTCTGCTGGCTGCCGGTGTCGTCTCCAAGTGCGAGTACGGTGTGAAGATTCTGGGTAACGGTGAGATCACAAAGAAGCTCACTGTCCAGGCCTCCGCCTTTTCCGCTTCCGCTAAGGAAAAGATCGAAGCTGCAGGAGGAAAGGCCGAGGTGATCTGAGATGCTGGAGACCATCCGTAATGCATGGAAGATCCCCGAGCTGAGGAAGAAGTTGCTGATGACGGCGTTCATCATTCTGATTTTCCGCCTCGGCAACAACATCCCGGTTCCCTTTGTGGACACCACCCTTTTGGCTGCCTACTTCTCCAACGCAAGCTCTACCATTCTCGGCATGATGAATGTAATGAGCGGCGGCGCCTTTGGCCGCGCCACTGTGTTGGCTCTGGGTATTCAGCCCTACATTAACAGCTCCATTATTATTCAGCTGTTGACCATCGCCATTCCCGCCCTTGAGCGTCTCGCCAAGGACGGCGGCGAGGACGGCAAGAAGAAGATTGCTGCCATCACCCGTTATGCAACGGTAGCCATCGGTCTGCTGCAGGCCTTCGGTTACTACATGCTCTGCCGCACCCAGAATTTCCTGGGCGACAACACGGGCGTATGGGCTGCCATTGTGATTATTCTCGTGTTCACTGCCGGTTCTGCCTTCACCATGTGGCTGGGCGAGCAGATCACTGAGTTCGGCATTGGCAACGGCATTTCCATCATCTTGTTTGCGGGCATCGTGTCCCGCGTGCCCACCGCAGTGCAGGCCATGTACACCGGCATTGCCAACTGGGCAAAGGGCGTCACTACAGATGGTGCTCTCCGCATTCATCCCGTCGGCGCTGTAGCGATTGTTCTCGGCATGCTGGCCATGGTTATCTTCGTCATCTTCATCACCCTCGCTGAGCGTCGTCTGCCTGTGCAGTACGCAAAGCGCGTGGTTGGCCGCAAGATGATGGGCGGCAACACCACCAGCATCCCCATGAAGGTGAATATGTCCGGCGTTCTGCCGATCATCTTCGCCCAGACCATCGCTTCCATCCCTGCGACCATCGCGGCCTTCGTGCCAAAGTGGCAGGACAGCTGGTTCATGCGCGTGTTCGACACCACCAGTGTTCTATACTGCGTGGTTTACTTCCTGCTGATTATCGGTTTCAGCTATTTCTACGCTACGATTCAGTTCAATCCCGTAGAAGTGGCCAACAACCTGAAGAAGCAGGGCGGGTTTATCCCCGGTTTCCGTCCCGGCCGTCCCACAGTGGAGTTTATCTCCAAGGTGCTGAATAAGATCACCATGTTTGGTGCTCTGTACCTGTCTGTGGTGGCAATTCTGCCCATCGTCACCGGTGCAATCATCGGCGCCAGCTATCTGGCCATCGGCGGTACTTCCGTGCTGATCGTTGTTTCTGTTGCCCTGGAAACCCAGAAGGCACTGGAAGCACAGATGATGATGCGTCATTACAAGGGATTCCTGGAGTAAGGAGCGCGATTGAATATGAAGCTGATCCTTTTGGGTGCGCCCGGTGCCGGTAAAGGCACTCAGGCCGAAATTATCAGCAAAAAGCTGAACATCCCCACAATTTCCACTGGCAACATCCTGCGGGCTGCCGTTGCAAACGGCACGCCGGTGGGACTGCGGGCCAAGGAATACATGGACGCCGGCAAGCTGGTTCCGGATGAGGTCATCATTGGCGTGATCACGGAACGGCTGGCTGAGGCGGATTGCCAGAACGGCTTTATCCTGGACGGTGTGCCCCGCACCATCGCTCAGGCAGAAGCACTGGAAGCCGCCGGCGTCAAGTTCGATGCCGTTGTCTCCATTGAGATCTCCGACGAGGAGATTGAAAAGCGCATGACCGGCCGCCGTACCTGCATCAAGTGCGGAGCCACCTACCACATCGTAGCGGCTCCTCCCAAGCAGGAGGGTGTGTGCGACAAGTGCGGCGAGGCACTGCAGCAGCGCAAGGACGACAAGCCCGAGACGGTAAAGGCTCGCCTGGTGACCTATCACGAGGAGACCGAACCGCTGAAGAGCTTCTATGCTCAGCGCGGCGTGCTGAAAAGCATCGACAATCAGCCCACCATTGAGGCCACGACCGCGGTCATTATGGAGGTGCTGAAGTGATCAAAGGCAACTGCTTGTCGTTCTCCCCGCATCAAATCGAGCTGATGCGAAAAGCGGGGCGGCTGACGGCGATGGCGCGTGCCTACGCAGGCACGTTGATCCAGCCTGGCATCACAACACGGGACATCGACCACGAAGTCGAGAAATTCATCAAAAAACACGGAGGATATCCTTCCTTCTATCATCTGTACGGATTCAAGGGCTCTGCCTGCATCTCCATCAATGATGAGATCATCCACGGCGTGCCCGGATCCTACAAATTGAAAGAGGGCGACATTGTGTCCGTTGATGTGGGCGCCTGCATTGGCGACTATCAGCTGGATCGCAATAAGTGCGCCAGCGGAGGATATCACGGAGATTGCTGCGCCACCTTTGCCTGCGGCGAGATTTCTCCGGAAGCCAAGCGACTCATTGAAGTGACGGAGCAGAGCTTCTGGAAGGGATTTGAGCAGGCCAAGGTCGGCAATCGGGTGTTTGATGTTTCCCGCGCGGTACAGACCTACGTGGAAGAGCATGGCTACAGCCTGGTCCGGGAATACACCGGACACGGCATTGGTCATACCGTTCACGAAGATCCGGAAGTCCCGAACTATGTGCCTGAAAAAGGACGGAATGAGCGTCTTGTCCCCAACATGGTCATCTGCGTTGAACCGATGGTGAATGCCGGATCGGCAGACATCCGGAACAAGTGGATGCCGGACGGATGGACAGTGCCCATGACGGCTGACCACAAGTTGGCGGCACATTATGAAAACACCATTCTCATCACAGAAGCCGGGCCGGAAATTCTGACCTGTTGCGACGAGGATTGAGTATGGCATATACCAAAGGCGAAATCGTTCTCTCTCTGAAAGGCCATGATGCCGGACAGCTGTTCTGTGTGCTTGACGCGCAGGACGGATTCGCCCGCATTGTGAACGGAAAGGGGAGAAAGCTGGCTACTCCGAAGCGCAAGCGTGAGAGTCATCTCAGGAGAGTAGGAACCAGCGCACATCCGGCAATCGTAAGATTGCAAAGAGGCGAAGGCGTCAGCGACCGTGCAATTCGGTGCGCGCTTGCTGCCTTCCGCGAATCAGAACAGACCAATATGGAGGTAAACCAGTTTGTCTAAGAGTGATATGATCGAGCTTGAGGGTGTCGTAGTAGAGACCCTGCCCAACACCACATTCAAAGTGGATATCGGTAATGGTCATGTGATTCAGGCCGGTATCTCCGGCAAGCTTCGCATGAACTACATCCGCATCCTCCAGGGCGATAAGGTGACGGTCCAGATGTCCCCTTATGATCTGACCCGCGGCCGGATCACCTGGAGAAGCAAATAAGGTTGCTCCGTACCGCTTCGGCGGCGGAACTTCCGCCATCCCGGCAGCAATGCCGAGAAGCGCGGCATACGCCCTCTGGACAAGGGAACGGCGCCGTGCAGCAAAACAGGAGGTAAAACGATGAAAGTAAGACCGTCCGTTAAGCCTATGTGCGAAAAATGCAAAGTCATTAAGCGCAAGGGCAGAGTTATGGTGATTTGTGAGAATCCCAAGCACAAGCAGAGACAAGGTTAAGGAGGTGTATTGATAATATGGCACGTATTGCTGGTATTGACCTGCCGAAGGACAAGCGAATTGAAATCGGCCTGACTTATATCTATGGCATTGGCCGCACCAGTGCGACCAAGATTCTGGCCGCCACCGGCATCAATCCCGACACTCGCGTTCGGGATCTGACCGAAGACCAGGAGCAGCTGCTCCGCGATGAGATCGACAAGAGCTATATCGTGGAAGGTGACCTGCGCCGCAATGTGGCTATGGACATCAAGCGCCTCATCGAGATTGGTTCCTATCGCGGTGTTCGTCACCGTAAGAGCCTGCCCGTCCGTGGCCAGCGCTCCAAGACCAACGCTCGTACCCGTAAGGGCCCGAAGAAGACCATCGCGAATAAGAAGAAGTAAGGAGGGATAAGCAATGGCAAACGTAAAGAAAAAGGCCGCGACTAAGAAGCGCCGCGACCGCAAGACCGTCGAGAAGGGCGCCGTGCATATCCGCTCTTCTTTCAACAACACCATGGTCACCGTGACCGACGCACAGGGCAACGCTCTGTCCTGGGCTTCCTCCGGTGAGCTCGGCTTCCGTGGCTCCCGTAAGTCCACTCCCTATGCCGCTCAGATGGCTGCTGAGACTGCTGCCAAGGCTGCTATGGAGTATGGACTGAAGAGTGTGGAAGTGTTCGTGAAGGGTCCCGGCGCCGGTCGTGAGGCCGCTATCCGCGCCCTGCAGGCCGTGGGTCTGGAAGTCACTCTGATCAAAGACGTGACCCCCATCCCCCACAACGGCTGCCGTCCTCCCAAAAGAAGACGCGTTTAATCGAAAAGGAGGAAAAGTATTATGGCAAAGAATACGCAGCCGATCGCCAAGCGCTGCAAGGCGCTGGGCCTGTCCCCCGCTGTGCTGGGCTACAGCAAAAAGACCACCGAGCGTGGTTCCGCAAACCAGCAGCGTAAGAAGAAGAGCGAGTATGCAACTCAGCTGAACGAGAAGCAGAAAGTCAAGTTCGTTTACGGCATGCTGGAGAAGCAGTTCCATTCCTATTATGAGCGCGCCGAGCGTATGCCCGGTAAGGCCGGTGAAAACCTGCTGGTGCTCTGCGAGCGCCGTCTGGACAACGTGGTGTTCCGCGCTGGTTTCGCTCTGACCCGCCATGAGGCTCGTCAGCTGGTGAACCACGGTCACTTCACGGTCAATGGCAAGAAGTGCAACATTCCTTCTTACCAGGTGAAGGCCGGCGATGTGATCGCTGTCCGTGACTCCAGCCGTTCTTCCGTCAAGTTCAAGCGTTTCCTGGGTGAGGATGCCATCACGGTTACCGCTCCCCAGTGGATTGAGCGTGACAAGAACGACCTGAAGGCAACTATTACCAAGCTTCCTGTGCGTGAGGACGTCGATTTCCCCGTGGAGGAGCACCTCATCGTCGAGTTGTACTCCAAGTAATTAGTGACCCTCAAAGTCTATCGAATGATCTAACACCAAGTGGGGCATCACCCCCCAATGCCCCTGAAACGAGGAGGGTAATACTGTATGGTAGAAATCGAAAAACCCCGCATCCAATGCATCGAAAACCCCGGCGACGTTTCCTACGGCAAGTATGTCGTGGAACCTCTGGAGCGCGGCTACGGCACGACCCTCGGCAACGCCCTGCGCCGCATTCTCCTCTCCTCTCTTCCTGGTACGGCTGTGACCAGCATCAAGATCTCTGGCGTACAGCATGAATTCACCACCATTCCCGGTGTGAAGGAAGATGTCACAGACATCGTGCTGAACATCAAGAAGATCATCAGCAAGCTCCACTCAAACGGCCCCAAGACCGTTTATATTGAGTGCGTTGGCCCCTGTGAAGTCACCGCCGGCGACATTAAGGCTGACGGCGAGCTGGAGATCCTGAATCCGGATCTGCACATCGCCACCCTCGGCCCCGACGCCACACTGAACATGGAAATGACCTTGAATCATGGTCGTGGCTATGTTTCTGCAGATCGCAACAAGACCCCGCAGACTGTGATCGGCGTCATTCCTGTGGATTCCATCTACACCCCTGTCCGCAAGGTTAACTACACCGTGGAGAACACTCGTGTGGGTAACATGACGGACTTTGATAAGCTGACCCTCGAGATTTGGACCGACGGAACCATTTCCGCTCGCGATGCTGTCTCTCTGGGCGCCAAGATCCTCTGCGACCACTTTATGCTGTTCACTGACCTGTCTGAGGCCATGGGCGGCAGCTCCACCATCGTGGATAAGCCGGAGCAGACCCAGGACAAGGTGCTGGAGATGACAATTGAAGAGCTGGATCTGAGCGTCCGCAGCTTCAACTGCCTGAAGCGGGCCAGCATCAATACGGTTGCAGATTTGATTTCCAAGACCGAAGATGACATGATGAAGGTTCGTAACTTGGGCCGCAAGTCCCTGGAAGAGGTCATCCACAAGCTGGAGGCCATGGGTCTCAGCTTGGCTAACGATGAAAATACCTGACCAAAGCGAAACGTCTAAACAAGATCTCGCCTGCTCCAGGCAGGTGTGATATACGAAGGAGTGAATACAATGCCCAGCAACCGGAAGCTCGGTAAGCCTACCGACCAGCGTATGGCAATGCTGCGTGGCCTGGTCACCGACCTGCTCGAGAACGAGCAGATTAAGACCACCGTCACCCGTGCCAAGGAAGTTCAGCCCCTGGCTGAGAAGATGATCACCCTGGCAAAGCAGAACGACCTGGCAGCCTATCGTCAGGCTCTGGCTTTCCTGACCAAGGAAGATGTTGCCAAGAAGCTGTTCGACCAGATCGGCGCAAAGTATGCTGACCGCAACGGTGGTTACACCCGTATCGTCCGCATCGGGCCTCGCCGCGGTGATGCCGCAGAGATGGCTATCATCGAACTGGTGTAATCCAGCGGATTATATTGCATTAAAAACGCACTGTGAGTACTCACAGTGCGTTTTTTGATTTTTCACGAGTGTTCTTATTCAAGACATGCAAAAGCGCTGAATCGCAGGTTCTGGTGCGATGCAGCGCTGAATTTCATCCATTCAATTGCGTAGGAGAGAAGGATTATGCATTTTTCTTCTCGATATCATAGAAAAACTGAAGCATAAAGGGCTCGTCATCCTTGCTCAGGCAGAACATTTCATAGTCCTCGCCGTGCTCGTCTGCAAGGCGGCCGATGGCCAGGTACTTGGAGAAGGAAGACTTCAAACTGAACTCCTCGCTGCCGTCCAGAGAGCGGATTACCACATCACCGCGGCACTTATCAACGGCCGCCAGCAGCATATCGATATCACCGATATTTTTCAACAACATAACAATCACTCGACTTTCTTTTATTCTTTTTGACTTCTGTTTCCACGAAAAAAGATACCATTGAAAAAGGGAAAAGTCAATCAAAAAACCGTGATTTTTTCAGTGTTTTCAATACTTTGTGCGCAATCACGGAATGGCGATAAAATTCGGGGAGTGCATTGGTGCAGTCGGTCAAATCTTGTCGAAAGGTTGTTTTTTGAAGATAACAAGAAAAACTGCACCGCTGACTTTAACCGGGTCAGCGGTGCAGGAAATGAGTTTATTAATGCTTGTGATAGGTCTTTGCTGCTGCGATGAAGTCGCGGAACAGGGGCTGAGCCTTGTTGGGGCGGCTCTTAAATTCCGGATGGAACTGAGCGCCGACGAACCAGGGGTGATCCGGTACTTCCACAATTTCAACCAGCCGCTCATTGGGGCTCAGACCGGCCAGAACCAGTCCGGCATTCTGCAGCGGTTCACGATACAGGTTGTTGAACTCGTAGCGATGGCGATGACGTTCGTAGATGACCTCGTCCTGATAAGCGGCATAGGAGCGAGTGTCGGTGCTTGTCAGCTTGCAGGGATAGGCTCCCAGACGCATGGTGCCGCCCTTCTCGGTGATGTCCTTCTGCTCCGGCATCAGGTCGATGACCGGATTGGCGCAGTCGGGGCGGAATTCGCCGGAATGGGCATCCGCAAGGCCGAGAACGTGACGGGCGTACTCCACAACCGCCATCTGCATGCCAAGGCAAATGCCGAAGGTAGGCACCTTGTTTACACGAGCCCAGTAAATGGAGGAAATCATGCCCTCAATGCCCCGGTCACCAAAACCGCCGGGAACAATGATGCCGTCTACGCCCTTCAACATCTCCGCTGCGTTATCATCGGTGACCAGCTCGGAGTCCACCCAGCGGATCTTCACCTTCACATCGTTTTCGATGCCGCCATGGGTCAGAGCCTCTACCACAGAGAGGTAAGCGTCGTGCAGGGCAACATACTTGCCCACCAGAGCGATTTCCACCGTTTCGGAGGCGGCTTTTGCCCGCTCCACCATCTGGGCCCAGGCGGTCAGATCCGGCTTGTGACAGTTCAGACCAAGGCGCTTCACCACAACATCGGCCAGACCTTCCTCCTCCAGCATCAGGGGAACCTCATACAGAATCGGGGCGGTCAGGTTGGAAATTGCGTTCTCAGGGGGAATGTTGCAGAACATGGAGATCTTCCGGCGGATATCGTCAGTCAGGGGCTGGTCAGCGCGACAGACGATCACATCCGGCTGAATGCCGATGCTCAACAGTTCTTTGCAGGAGTGCTGGGTGGGCTTGCTCTTCAGCTCGCCAGAACCGGGGATGCTGACCACCAGAGAAACATGGACGTACATAACGTCCTCCCGGGGGAGTTCACGACCGACCTGACGAATGGCCTCCAGGAAGGGCTGGCTCTCGATATCGCCAACGGTTCCGCCAACTTCCGTGATGCAAATGTCCACGTTGCTGGTTTTGCCCATGCGGTAGATGCGCTCTTTGATTTCATTGGTAATGTGAGGGATCACCTGAATGGTACCGCCGAGATACTCGCCCTGGCGCTCCCGGTTGAGCACGTTCCAATACACCTTACCGGAGGTGACGGAGGAGTTGACCGTCAGGCTCTCATCGGTGAACCGCTCATAGTGGCCCAGATCCAGATCGGTTTCGGCGCCGTCATCGGTTACGAACACCTCACCGTGCTGATAAGGGCTCATCGTGCCGGGATCCACGTTCAGATAGGGATCGAGCTTCTGGTTGGTGACCTTCAGTCCCCGCTCTTTCAGCAGACGACCTAAAGATGCGGCGGTAATGCCTTTTCCAAGGCCGGAAACCACACCGCCGGTGACAAAAATATATTTCACAGACATGGGGAAAAGCCTCCTTCTGGCTAAAATTCAATAGATAAATCTATTATACCTTTTCCGCTTTCTTTCGTCAATGAAAAACGCACCCCTCATTTTGCCCTCTGCTTTGGTAAAAATGGTGGGAAATCGGTTAAATTTTTTGCGCTGAAATGTAAACTGTGGTAAAATAATCCCAGTTTGTGTTTGAAGAAGGATAAATAGCATGTTAGATAAATGTAAAAAAATCTGGCGGGTGCTTCGTGCTCTGCCGGAGCAGGTGAAGGGGTTCTATCTGGATCACTGGAGAACCATTCTGCCCTGGATCTTCTTTGGAGTAACGCCGCTGTTTTGCTTTTGGATGGTGGAGTACCTCAGCGACAATCAGCTTACCCGGTTAGAGCCGTGGCAGTGGGTGATGAATCTGGTTTGGTACAGCTGCATTCTGTTCATCGGCTGGGTGATTACCGGCCGGCAGAAGGGGGCAATCTGGATTACAACCCTGTGCTCCTTCCTATTTGGACTGGCCAATCACTATGTGCTGCGCTTTCGGGGACGAGCGCTGTTTCCGATTGATTTACTGGGCTGGAAAACGGCGGCCAATGTGGCAGAAGGCTATGATTACAGCTTGGACGAAAACACATGGAAAGCAATTCTTCTTATGTGCGCTGTATTGGGACTGGCCCTGTTTATCCCGAAGCAGAAGCGCTATTTCGGCCGGAGATGGGTAAAGTGGCTGAATCTCGGAATTGCGGCCGGGTGGAGCGTTTATATTGTTTGCTTCTTTTTCACCTCCATGCTGCCTACGCTGGGCGTTTATGCCCAACAGTGGAAAACCTGGGGCAATGGTTTTCTGCTGAATTTCACCGTTTCAGCCCGTTATATGCGGGTGGAAAAGCCGGAGGGGTACAGCGATGAGGCGGCGCGCGCCTTGATTGAGGAGCTGGAGCAGGAGGGGTATACCTCCGACAGCACCTCCGACAGCGAGATTACGACGAATTTTATTTGCATTATGGACGAGTCCTTCGCAGATCTTACCCGGTTTGACACCCTGACCCTCAGCGAAGATCCCACACCGTTCTATCATTCTCTGACGGAGAATACCATCAAAGGTCAAATGGTTTCACCGGTGACCGGCGGCGGCACTGCGTCGGTAGAGTTTGAAGTGCTGACGGGCAATAACATGCTGTATCTGCCCAGCGGCACGGTGGCATATCAGCTTTACCTAACGGAGAAAACTCCCTCTTTGGCCCAGATTGCCAAGGCGCTGAATGTGCGCTCTTCTGCCTACCATCCCTATCTGTCCTCTGGCTGGAACCGGATTACGGCCTATGACCGCCTTGGTTTCGCCAGCCAGTATTATGAGGACACCACGGTAGACGGTACGGACATCACAACGGACTATACCGAGATGGAGAAAAAGAGAGGATTTGTGTCGGACAGTGCGGATTTTGAACGCATCTATCAATTGACGGATGCGGCAAAGGAGGCAGGAGAAGACTGCTTTGTCTTTAACGTGACGATGCAGAATCACTCCGGATACGATCGCTCCTGGACCAATCTGCAGGCGGCAGCCACGCTGACGGGAAGCTATCAGGGGAAAAGCTATAACAGCACAACCAACCAGTATCTTGCACTGGCCTCTGCCACAGACAGCGCCCTTCAGGAACTGATTGAGCATTACAGCGCGGTAGAAGAGCCGACGGTGATTCTCTTTTTTGGCGACCATCAGCCGCCTTTGAGCAATAACCTCTATAAGGACATCTATGGCAAGGAACTGGACGACAGAACCGACGAAGAGCTTCTGGCGCAGTATGTAACGCCCTTCTTCCTTTGGGCAAACTTTGATATTGAAGAAGAGGATGACGTGCTGATCGGAGCAAGTTTCCTTGGGAATCTGGCCAGCCAGACCGCAGGGTATCCTCAAACCGGCTGGATGAAGTTTTTGAGCCATGTAAATGAAACCTTCGCGTCGATTACCCGTATCGGTTATACGATGGCAGACGGACGAATCCTTGGGGACGGCATGGAAGACAGTCTCAGCGAGGAAGAACAGGAGCTTTTACAGCAGTATGAAATGCTCCAGTATTACAATCTGTTTGGCGACAGCAGGGAAGAAAGCTTCTTCTTTGTCTCGGAAGACTGAGGCCGGGAATACACCGCAAGACAGAATTTCAGAAAAAATCTCAAAAAAAATAAAAATTAGGGGTTGACTTTTGCAACGTGATTTTATATAATATCAATGTTGCCTCGGACGATTAGCTCAGCTGGCTAGAGCATCCGCTTGACGTGCGGAAGGTCACAGGTTCGAATCCTGTATCGTCCACCAAAGCTCACGAATGAAAGTTCGTGAGCTTTTTATTTTATTTCGCAAAACAAAAAGCAGAACGGAACTGTTTTGAATTGATCCCCAAAAGTGAAATCAGCCGACGCAGCGGTGATTGCTGTGTCGGCTGATTTGTCTGTTATTTAAACGACAACGCTGTTTTCCTCCAGCAGGGGGAGAGGATTCATTGGCTGAGTTTCGGTTGTCAGCATGCTCTCCATCAAATCCAGGTATTGCTCCTTTGTGAGCACGGCCTCAAAGCTGTCCATAATTGCTTTGGCTCGGTTTCCGCCGTTTTTCAGCAGTTTGTAAGCGATCAGAGCGAAGACCTTTGCCGGGATGACATAGGCGTCGTCGGTATCGGCTTCTTCAACGTCCGGTGTATGCAAAGCACCGGAGAAACCACCGGTGTTAAATTGCAGCAAGGGCATCAGACAGCTGACATCGCCGTAATCACCGGAGCTGGTGGAGTGGAAGTCCGGGCCGGTGCAGGTGACAGGAGTTTCGCCGGCGACAAGGGCAAGGGATTCTGCCACCACGCTGGCATCCTTGACCGGGACAATGGGAAGGTTTCCCGGCAGTGTGGTAATGGTCAAGCCACAGCCGGTGGCAACTGCGCCTGCCCGCATGGAGCGGTCCACCTTTTTGGCGGCATCCAGATAGGCAGGGATGGTTTTTCCGCGGATGGAATATTCCAGCCGGACATCATCGGCGATGATATTTGCCGCACCGCCGGTCTGCACCAGACTGCTGTGTACGCGCACGGTGTCTTCGTCGCGGAAGGTCTCCCGCTGTACGTCCACGGCATGCATCGCCACATTTGCGGCACTCATTGCATCAATACCACGCTGAGGCTCGCCGGCGGCGTGAGCGGCGCGGCCGTGGAACTGCACAATTTTTGTAACGAATCCGTTGCAGGAACGGTTTGCGACCAGATATTTTTTGCTCGTTGATGCATGGTGACCGACAACAATATCAATGTCGTCCATGGCACCGATGCGCAACAGCTCGCACTTTCCGCATCCGTACCGGATTTCGCCCCGTTCTCTCATTTCATTTCGTTTCTCGATTTCCACATATTCCTCTGCCGGAACACCGAAAAAGACAATGTTTCCGTCCAGAGATGCCGCAATCTCGGGATCAGAGAGGGCAATGGCGGCGCCGAGTACACCGGTGAGCTGTGCGTTGTGACCACAGCAATGGGCGGCTCCGGTTTCCGGATTGGCGTAGCGGTGGGTGGGAATCGGAAGGCCGTCCAGCTCTCCCATTAAACAGACGGTAGGGCCGGCGCTGTCCGGCTTTAAATAGCTTTTTACGCCGGTGACAGCCAGATGTTCCTGGGTGGACAGGCCAAGCTTTTTCAGCTCTGCGGCAAATTTATCTGCGGTTCGATGCTCCTGAAAGCCCAGCTCGGCATGGGTCCAGATATCGCGGCCAAAGGAAATCAGTTCCTCCCGGTGGGCATCAATAATCGAACATATTTTTTCTTCAATCGGATCCAAACTGCTCATCCTTTCCGTTTTATAAGGAAACCTAGGGGATCAATCCCCGGATAATATAGACCTTTTTCAAAAATTTTGCAAGTAATAAAATTTAACTTGCAAATTGTAAAATGAAAATCTCAATTCAAACAGAAATACATATAGACAAAATGGGATGAATTAATATATATTATCGATATAGAGCAATCTGTGCTGTAAAAGCTGAATAAACTTCTTGACTTCGGAAGAAAGAGGAGCTCCCTCCCGTATGACCCAGCCGATCTCCGAGGTGATGGAACAGTCCTGAAGGGGGAAAAACCTCCATTTGTGACCGCTGTAAGAGGTATAGGCGGACTGCTTGGTCTTGCGGGAATTCAATACATACCCATCGGTCAAATCCAAAAGTTCATAGGTGGCGGCTCTGGAATTTACAATGAAGCGATTTTTTTCAACCGGCAGGTTGATGCGGGGGAATATATCAGCGTAAGGACCGCATTCCAGACTTTCGTCCATAATTTGCGGAAATCCGGCCAATTGTTCTGGCGTAATGGAACTTTCCGGAGCATCATACAGGGGATGATTGGGGCCGAGATCCACTCCCAGACACATCTCGGAAATCGGGTGGTAGAGCAGATTTGCAGACAAAAACCGTTCAAACAGCTGGTCACGGTAACAGCTCCAGATGCGGACAATTGCCAGGTCTGCCTCGTGGCTGATGAGGGCGTCAATGATGTTTCCGCTGTAATCTTCCCGGGAGGAGATATGCAGGCCGGTTTCCCGGCAGGACTTTGACAGCTCGGCAATGATGTCGGAGATATAGTAAAAGCCGTTGCTGATGATGGACAGCGAGGATTGACCGGAAATCAGCTCGGTGCTGCGCATGGCATACAGCTGGTGCAACTGCTGGTCAATGGGGGTAATGTAGGCGATAAATTGCCGGCCAAAGGGGGTCAGAGACATGCCTCGGGCGCTTCGCACGAATATTTTCCGCCCGAATTCTGCCTCTACGCTTTGAATTGCGTTGGAAAGGGACGATTGGGAGATAAACAGATTCCGCGCGGCCTGATTGACACTGCCCGCGGACGCAACCTCCACCATGTAATGAATCTGATTGTTTGTCATAGGAACATCTGCCTTTAAATACGGTATTTCTGCACAGAATGGGTTGTGTAGCTATAGAGAAAATAGAACGGAATTATAGCTAAAGTAATATTATCATATTTTTTGAAAAAAAGATATAATTGATTTGGAATTATTCATTTTTAAGGTATAATTTACAGTGCAAAAAGGATGGATCTGAAAAGGAACGTCCATAAGCAACCATAATTTACAGAAAAGGAGTCTGTGAAGAAAATGAACAGCAAACTCACACGCATGATCGCCGTAGCATCTGCTCTTGCTATGACGGCCGGACTGATGACGGGTTGCGGCAGCTCGTCTTCCAACGGAGCGGCAAGTTCCGGCGGAAATGATGGCGGAAGCTCGGCCACTGGAAAAGATACGGTTACAGTAGCTTTGACGGATGAGCCGGATTACCTGTCCACCTGCGACACCGATTCTTTGATGAGCGCTCAGATGAACCTGCTGACCTACAACGGCTTGACAAGAATCAACATGGAGACCCTTCAGCCGGAGCTGGACCTTGCCGAGAGCTACACCCAGGACAGCGACACGGAGTGGACCTTTGTTCTGAAGCAGGGCGTGAAGTTCCACAATGGGGACGAGTTCACCGCCGAGGACGTTAAGGCGAGCGTGGAGTATGCCCAGTCCTTCGACCGGACGGCAAACTACACTTCCTTCATTCAGGACGTTGAGGTGGTGGACGACTACACGGTGAAGATCGTCACCGGAGATCCGAACCCCAATCTGCTGTATGATATGGCATACCACTTCAACTGCATTCTGCCCCATTCTCTGATTGAATCCGGCAATGACTTCAGTGCAAATCCGGTTGGCACAGGCCCTTATAAGTTTGTGTCCTGGAACAAGGGCAACACCATCTCCTTTGAGGCCAACGAAGATTACTTCGATGCAGACCGCACTCCGTCCATCAAGAACCTGGTTTTCTCCATCATTCCGGAGGGCACAACGCGTACCATGGCACTTGAAAACGGTGACGTTGACTTTGTCTACTCCGTTTCTTCCTCCGACATTGACCGCCTGAAGACCGAGGAAGGCGTCGAGGTGGAAGAGGTTGTGTCTGTGGAAAACTTCTTCCTGTACCTGAATGCGGTAAATGGCGATTTCACGGATTCCAACCTGCGTCTGGCCGTGGCTTATGCCATCAATCGTGAGGATATCATCGCCGGTGCTTTGAATGGCTACGGCACTCCTTCTTACTCCTGCGTTTCCATGGGCTATGCTGAGTCCGTTGATACGAATGCTTATTCCTACAATCTGGACAAGGCAAAGGAGTATCTGGCGGCCTGGGGTGGCGATCCGTCTACCGTGAAGCTGCAGATTATCTGCTCCAACGACACAAAGACTGCCATTGCCACCATTATGCAGGCTGAGCTGGCAGAACTGGGAATCAATGTGGAGATTGAGTCCACTGACTCCGCTACCTACCAGAGCGCTATGGCAACCGACACGCTGAGCGCTGCAATCGTGTCCTGGTCTCCTGCAAACGCGGCAACCTATGTTTCCCGTTTCCACTCTGACCGCCGCGGCAACACACCTGCTGCAGTGGCAACTCCGGAGATGGATGCCCTGGTGGAGGCAATGCGCGTGGAGATGGATTCTGCCAAGCGGACAGAGCTGATTCAGCAGATCATTGGCCTTGCAAACGAGACCTGCTGGTATGTTCCCATCTATCAAGTGAATTATTTCCGTGCGCACAACAGCGACTTGCAGAATGTCGTTTGCAGTGCAACGGGCTATGTTGATTTTGCCACAATGACTTGGGGCTAAGGATAACATTTATTGTTGCGGACTGGATTCCGGCCCTTTTTGAGAGGGTCGGAATCTTTCCTATCATTTCGACAAAATGAAGGGAATGGATTATGGCGAAATATATACTGAAACGAATCCTGTATATGATACCGGTTTTGCTGGGCGTGACGTTTCTGGTGTTCCTGATTATGCATTTGGCCCCCGGCAACGTGGCGCAAATGCTTCTGGGCGACAACGCAACAGCAGAGCAGGTGGAAAAACTGCAGCATGAAATGGGACTGGATCAGCCGATTCTGATTCAGTACCTCAACTATATGAAGGAACTGCTGCACGGTAATCTGGGTACTTCCTATACCTCGGGAGAGTCGGTCAATGCCAAGATTATGGCCTGCTTCCCCTATACGCTGAAGCTTACGCTGGTGGCGGCGGTTTTCTCCATTATTCTGGCGCTTCCGCTGGGCATTCTGGCGGCGGTGAAGCAAAACACATGGATTGACAACCTCAGCATGATTCTGTCTCTGATCGGCGTTTCCATGCCGATTTTCTGGCTGGCAGTGATGCTGATTTTGCTGTTTTCCCTGAAATTGGGCTGGTTCCCGGTTTACGGCGCAAGTCAATGGAACAGCATTATTCTGCCCGCAATTTCACTGGGATTGATGAATATGGCGTCCATTGCCCGAACAACCCGTTCGGCCATGGTGGAAACCATCCGTCAGGACTATATCCGCACGGCCTATGCAAAGGGTTTGCCGGACGGAACCGTCATTATGCGTCATGCGTTCCGAAACGGCATGCTGCCGACCATTACCGTCATTGGTCTGGAGATCGGTCAGATGCTGGGCGGTTCGGTGTTAACGGAAACGGTTTTTGCCTGGCCCGGCGTAGGGCGGCTGATGATCCAATCCATCAACGGACGGGATACCCCAACGGTTATGGGCTGTATCATTCTGATGACCCTATGTTTCTCCCTTGTGAATTTGTTAGTTGATTTGCTTTACGGTGTGTTTGACCCTCGGGTACGCACTATGTATCAATGAGGTGAAGGACCATGAAGAAGACAACAAATCAAACGGCGGAATTTGATTTCACCACCGTTCCGAAAAGCAATCAATTCAAAGAGACTGTGCGGCGGCTGTTCAAGAACAAGGCTGCGGTTGGCGGACTGATTTTTCTGGTTTTTCTGATTCTGGTTGCGATTTTTGCAGGCGTCATTTTTGATTACGACACCCAGTGCATTAACCAGAACATCTCAGAGCGCTTGCAGTGGCCCTCGGCAAAGCATATTTTCGGCACGGATGAATACGGACGGGATCTTCTGGTGCGGATTGTGTTTGGCAGCCGCGTTTCGCTCTCCATCGGATTTATTGCCGTGTTCTGGGGCTTGCTGATCGGCGGCATTTTAGGCGCAATTGCAGGCTTCTTTGGCGGAAAGATCGACAACCTGATTATGCGTGTCTGCGATGTGTTTCTGGCGGTTCCCATGATGTTGATGGCAATCGTAATCGTGGCCGCATTGGGGGCAAGCATTGTCAACCTGGTAATTGCCCTGTCGATTTCATCCGTCCCGACCTTCGCCCGGATTGTGCGAAGCGCAGTGCTCACCGTTCGTGACATGGAATATGTGGAAGCGGCCCATGCCGTGGGCGTAAAAACCCCGCGAATTCTGTTCCGCTACATTTTGCCAAACTGCATGGGTCCCATCATCGTGCAGACCACACTTCGCATTGCAGCAACGATTTCCAATACGGCAGCTTTGAGCTTCCTGGGACTGGGCGTAAAAGCGCCTCAGCCGGAATGGGGCGCGCTGCTGTCCAGCGGACGGGAATTCATTCGTGACTCCGCCTATCTGGCGTGCATTCCCGGTATCTGCATTATGCTTACCATCCTTGCGCTGAATCTGCTGGGCGACGGTTTGAGAGATGCGCTGGATCCGAGACTGAAATAAGGAGGTTATGAAATGAAGGCAAATAACAACACCGATTCCACCATGCTGGACATTCATGACCTCAGCGTGGAGTTTCGTACCGATGACCGCACGGTGTATGCCGTCAACCACTTGAATCTCAGCATAAAAAAAGGACAGACCCTTGGTCTGGTGGGGGAAACCGGTGCCGGTAAGACGACAACCGGCCTTGCTGTGTTGAATCTGATCCAGAGCCCGCCGGGCGTCATTACCTCCGGCTCGATTACCGTTGCGGGAAAGGATGTAATTCGCATTGCCCCCGGTTCAGCCGAGAAAAAAGGCGGAAAACCGGTTGTGGAAGCGGCGATGTCAAAGAGAGAGCTGCGGAAAATGCGGGGCAAAACCGTGTCCATGATCTTTCAGGATCCAATGACCTCTCTGAATCCGGTACTGCCGGTTGAACTGCAGATCGCGGAAGTGATTTCCCAGCACGAGCACTTAAAGCGGCACGAGGCAACCCAGCGTGCCCGGGAAATGCTGGAGCTGGTGGGTATCCCCGGTTCCCGGGGCAGTGAATATCCCCATCAATTTTCCGGCGGCATGAAACAGCGGGTTGTCATCGCAATGGCACTGGCCTGCAATCCGGAGCTGTTGATTGCCGATGAG
Organism: bacterium; assembly: GCA_963597355.1. Lineage (GTDB taxonomy): Bacteria > Bacillota > Clostridia > Oscillospirales > Oscillospiraceae > UMGS1766. The sequence goes on from CAVBPR010000018.1 coordinate 98,737, forward strand.
CCGACGACGGCGCTGGATGTTACCATTCAGGCCCAGGTGCTGGACATGATGAAGCGGCTGCGGGAGAAAAACAACACCTCGATGCTGATGATTACCCATGACCTGGGTATTGTGGCGGAGGTGTGCGACTGCGTTTCCGTGGTCTACGCCGGCAGTATTGTGGAGCACGGCAGTCTGGAAGATGTGTTTGACCACACCCTGCATCCCTATACCAAGGGACTGTTTAACTCGCTTCCGAACATGGAGAATCGAAGCGAACGTCTGCGCCCGATTCGGGGGCTGATGCCGGATCCCAGCGAGCTTTCTCCGGGCTGTGCATTCTGCGATCGCTGCGACTATGCGACAGAGCGGTGCTTCCGGGAGAAGCCCCCTGTGCTGCATCGAAATGAAGAGCACTATGTTGCGTGCCATCTTTACAACGAGGACAACATTCAGGAAGAAGGTGTGCTGACAAATGAGTGAGCCATTGCTGCAAGTGGAACATCTGAAGAAATATTTTAAAAGCCCTAAGGGAACGGTTCACGCTGTGGACGATGTCAGCTTTACCATAGAGCAGGGCAAGACCCTCGGCGTTGTGGGCGAATCCGGCTGCGGTAAGTCCACGCTGGGGCGCACCATCATCCGGCTGCAGGAGCCGACTCAGGGCCGGGTTCTGTTCGAAGGAAAGGATGTCAGCCAGCTGGATCGACAGGCGCTCTGGAATCAGCGCCAGAAGATGCAGATGATCTTTCAGGACCCGTTTTCCTCTTTGAATCCCCGTATGACGATCAGTCAGGCAATCGATGAACCGCTGATGCTCTATAAAATCTGTCCGGATAAAGACAGTCGCCAGAAGCGGGTGGCGGAGCTGATGGACACCGTCGGATTGGCGCGCCGCCTGTACAATACCTATCCCCATGAGTTAGATGGCGGCCGCCGCCAGCGCATCGGAATTGCCCGGGCACTGGCCTTGAATCCTAAATTTATCGTGTGCGATGAGCCGGTTTCCGCCCTGGATGTGTCGATTCAGGCGCAGATTTTGAACCTTCTGCAGGATCTGCAGAAGGAGTTCAATCTGACCTATATGTTCATCACCCACGACCTGAGCGTTGTTTACCATATTTCGGATGAAATTCTGGTCATGTATCTGGGACAGGTGATTGAAAAGGCTCCGGCGGAAATTCTCTTTTCCAATCCGGTGCATCCGTATACGAAGGCATTGCTGTCTGCAATTCCTGTTCCAAGCCTGCACAACCGCAGAGAAAGAGTGCTGATGTCCGGGGAACTGACCTCCCCGATTGATCCGAAACCGGAGTGCCGTTTTTGCAGCCGCTGCCCCTATGCGGAGGATCGGTGCAGAAAGGGCAGTCCCGAGCTGATCGAGGTTGAGCCGGAGCACTATGTGGCCTGCTTTTGCTTTGGAAATGGCCAGGCGGAATGACGAATGATAGAAAAGAAGGTTCCAGTCAGATATGTATAACTACGAGGACATAAAACTTCAAAATAAAAATGATTCCTTTTCTGCGATGTACTTCTTTGTATGCAGCAGCATATTGGAATTTTGCGGACGGCGCACGGGAGAAAAAATCTGTCGTGAGGCAATGCGCCGGGCCGGCCGCAACAGCGGCGAAAAGCAGAGAAAGAAACTGCTGGATGCGGGCGTGAAGGTCAATTTGCAGACCCTGTTCCACTGCGGATTGGACTACGTTCCCGATCCACGGTTTCGGGGAAAGGAAATCTTTAACGAGGAAGAGCGGCAGATCTACGAAGTGTATACCTGCCCCATGGCAGATTTCTGGAACCGTCATGGCGGCGAAAAAGTCGGAAGCTTTTTCTGCGAGGAATATCATTACGCCCGCCTGCTGGCCTTCACCGATGGAGTGGGACAGCTTTGCCTTTCCAACACTCTGACCTGCCCGAGGGATAACTTTTGCAGAATCAGCGCTTTCTTCCGGGAAGCGAATCTGACGCCGGAGGCGGCAAAACAATGTTTCTCCCATTGCGATGCGGACAGTTCTGCTCCGACAGAGGTGAAAAACGATTCGTTTGCCGCAGGGATTGCCGGTCTTACCATCAACACGTACTATTATCTGCTGGAAGTGGCAGAGGAAATCTGCGGTGCAGAGGGTGTGTGCGCGGTAGCGGAAGGACTGAAAAAGTGGGCAAACTATGGGATTGAGCAGCTGAAAATTCAAGCGGTACATACCCTTCTGCCGATGGACGCGGCATTTGTGGAGAAAAATTTTGCCCTTGCAGCGGACAGCGATTCCGATTCCCTGTGGAGCGGATACGAAAACCACCGGGCAAGAGAATTGATGCAGAAGCTTGTGCTGGATGCGATCCAAAAGGCTGAGGAATAAGGGGGGCTTTGCGATGTATACGTACGAAGAACAGTGCATTATGGATTTAAGCGACAATTACACGCTTCTCTATTCCTTTTTGGGCCGCAGTTTGATCGATCATTTTGGAGTTGACGGAGAGCGGGCCTTGCGGGAAGGAACGCGGCGTTATGGCAGAGACCGGGGTGAAGCCTCCCGCCGTCGCCATGAGGCACTGAACGTTAAGATCAACATGAAGAGCCTGTTCTCTGTGGGGGGTGATCTTCCGCCAGACCCCCGCTTTCGCCGGGAACTGCAGGAATTAAATCCGGAGGAGCGGGTGTCCCACACCCTTGTGTGCCCTATGGCAGACATTTGGAAGGCCTATGGGGAAGCGAAACTGGGGCGCATCTATTGTGAGGAATTTCACCCTGCCTGCTATAGCCACTATGCTTTCGATTATGGACATGTGAATCTGGCAATGACCCTGACCCAGGAAAAGGACGAATACTGCGATTTCAATGTTGTCCTCCGGGCGGAAAATCTTCCGGATGAACTGAAGCCGCTTTGCTTTGCCCAGTATGATCCCGGTTATGTTGAGCCGGAGGTCAATCCACCGGCGGCCAGCGGAAAGAGCGGATTTGAATGCATCAGCGTAAAGCTGTATTTCTACATTCTTGAGGCCGTGCTGGAGCAGCTGGGCGAGGCCGGATGGGACGCCATGGCGGAGGCAATGGTAAAAATGGCTCAGGATGGCGCGGCACGGGCAAAGCGAACTGCCGACCAGTATGGCCGCCCCTTTGACGAGCAGATTATTTACGACACCTATCCGCTGACACTGGACCGGGAAAAGACGAACTTCTGGGATGGCTACACCGCCCATCGGGCCGTTGAGCGGTTTGAAGAGAGTTTTGTTGCCGCCATGCGAAATGAGCTGAAGAACCAATGAAAAGAAAACCTGTGATTGGTATGGCGATTGCGCAATCGCCAAAGGTGATGCAGGGAAAACATATTTTCAACTCCCCTTATATTCATGCCGTTGAGCTTGCCGGCGGCATTCCTCTGCTGCTGCCGGCAACGGCTGCAGCAGAGCATGCAGAAACCTATATCCACCTGATTGACGGGCTTCTGCTGCCGGGAGGTGTCGACGTCAACCCGATCCGCTATGGGGAAGATCCGGTGCGGCAGGTAACGTATTTGTCCGATGATCTGGACGGACTGGAGCTGGAGCTGATTCGGCTTGCAGTGGGGCAGAAGAAGCCGGTTTTTGGAATCTGCCGGGGAATGCAGATGATCAATGTCGCCTTTGGAGGCACGCTGTATCAGGATCTTCCCAGCGAATATCCCACTTGCAATGGACACAGTCAGGATATGTCCATCCGCAGTCAATTGACCCATCGGGTTCGATTGTCTCAGGACTCCCTGACAGCGAAAATTCTGGAAAAGACCGAGCTGAGTGTAAACAGCTATCATCATCAGGCGGTGAAAGATCTCGCCCCGGGCTTTACCGTTTCCGGAACGGCCTTAGACGGTGTAGTGGAGGCAATTGAGCGTCCGGAGTGGAACGTCTGGGGTGTCCAGTGGCATCCGGAGGAACTGGTGGATAAGTATCCGGAGTTTCAAAAACTGTTCCGGCATCTCGTAGAACTGGCGATGCATAACATCTCCGAATGATCCGCAAGAGCAATGGAACAGGAAATGACCTAAAAAACACCGTTTCGCCGGTTATGAAGCCGGCGAAACGGTGCTTTTTTCTTGTTGGGTTAGGGACAAGAAGCGGCAGATGAGGAAGGTTTGCATTGCAGAAAGAAGAGAGGGGGAAAATGAAGAGAAGGGGCTTCCTCAGTGCTGTCCATCGTAAGCAATCGGAAATTATGCTACGGTGTAGATTTTTACCTCCGGATCTGCCGTCCAGAGGGGCTGCAGACCGACAAATACGTCGTTCTGGAACATAGCGCTGGAGAGATAGGCCTGAGCGTGCTCGGCGCTGTCAAAGCCGTGGAGCACCTGAACATCTTCTTCACGGATCAGCAGGTCCTTGGTAAGGGCGCCTTCAATGGTGTCAAGGAAGGGCTTGCGATAGTCGGTGTAGACCTTTGCCGCTGCAGGGCGGTTCTCGTTGGGAATGGTCATTGTGATTTCCAGATAAGCTTTTACGGTTTTGCTTTCACTGCTCATGATAAATACCTCCATGGACTTTTTCGTCTTGTATTGGACAAGTCCGATTATAGGTGTTTTGCTCAAGAGAAAGAAGATATAAGCGAATTTATGTGTTACTAATAAATTCAATAGTAACTTGCATAGAGCGTGTTAACTTCCTATAATGAGGAGTGAAAGGTGGATTTGTCATGTATCAGAAAAAACTGGAAAGCGACATTCGCTGTCCGCTGGAATATGGACTGAATATCTTTGGCGGAAAATGGACTTCAAGAATTATCTGCGTTCTGTCCGCCAAGAAAACCCTGCGTTACAGCGAACTGCGCAAGGAAATGGGAAATATCACCGACGCGGTGCTGGCAACTACCCTAAAGGGCCTGATGGAGAACCAGATGATCCAGCGCCAGTCCTACGACGAGATTCCACCGCGAGTGGAGTATTCCCTGACGGAGAAAGGCGCGTCCGTTGTCCCGATTTTGCAAAGTATCTGCCAGTGGTCGGGCGTTTTCTATCACGAGGATTCTGAGCGAACCATGATTCAGTGCGAAAAATGCGATTACCGATCCTCTTAATGGGACGCGTCGTGTTGTGGCGAAAAATCAGACGATAAAGGAGAAACCATATGAATATCAGATATGCAACCAAGGAAGATATCCCCGGAATTGCCGCCGTTGAGGCGGAATGTTTTCCGGCGGCAGAGGCGGCAACGGAAAAGGATTTTATTGGTCGAGTGGAGCATTACGGCAATCACTTCTGGCTGATGTTTGACGAAGAAAAACTGATTGCCTTTGTGGATGGCTTTGTCACAGACGAAGCGGATCTGACGGATGAAATGTATGAAAAAGCGGATATGCACAATGAAAATGGCGCATGGCAGATGATTTTCGGAGTGAACACTATTCCCTCTTACCGCAGACAGGGGTATGCCGAGAAACTGATCCAATGCGCTATTGCGGACGCTAAAAAGCAGGGAAGAAAAGGCCTTGTGCTGACCTGCAAGGATAGGCTGATTTCCTACTACGCAAAGTTTGGCTTCCAGAATGAAGGTGTGTCGGAATCCGTGCATGGAAATGTGGTGTGGTATCAGATGCGGCTGACCTTTTAAGATCTTTGCGTCTCTGGGGTCGATTATTGTATGTTCAGCTCATCCATCAGGCCTTTGGATGGGGTAGAAGCGGTTTTAAATGCATTGCGTATGGTTTTGGCTTCGTTTTCTCCCTGGGCGGCAATATGGGAAATGATGGATTGGGCGCTGTCGATTTCCTTAGAGGGGATTCGGATTCGAATTGCCGTTCCCTGAAAGGACGTTTTTCCGGAGTGGACGCCGCTGTCGTCCATCAGCAGGTAATCGTCATAGCTGATGATGCAGAAACTGCCGTTCAAATAGTTGCAAATCCTGCTGACCATGTAAAGACCGAAACCGGAATTGGCCCATTCGTCCCGGCTTTGCTGTTTCATAGACGGGCGGAAGGCCTCGGAGATACCGGCCTTCAGCGCCCATTGCAGGGCGGCGGCGTTATCCTTGATGTATTCCTTGTGGGCGGCGTTTTGGGTAATGCTTTGGTATATGCCGATTCCCTCGTCGAGAATCGCTATTTCAGCCACTTCGTAGGAAGGCCAGTATTGGCCGCAGATCCATACCGTGTTCGTTTTTGCGTGCTCCGGTGTGTTGCGAATGATCTCCCGGATCAGGTAGGTCAACAGCTTGTGCAGCTCCCGGTTTCCCCGGTCAACAATGCGGGACAGCCGTCCTGCCTCTTTTTCGATGATGTCGCCCAGGGCCATGTAGTTGCCCTTTTCATACTCTGCCTTCCGGAGGTCATCCATCACAATGGGCGTAATTGGAATGTAATTGGAGCTTCCGTTTGCTTCGCCGGGCAGCTTTCCAACGTCAAAAGAGGTGGAAATATATTTGAAAAAACCCATCGTTCCGGCATAGGATTTGTGTTCACAGCCGGCAATCCGAAGGGGGATGTCCGGAAACTTTTCTCCGTAGTGGCGAATGATTGCCCCCATCATTAACATGGGGAGCGGATCAAAGTGGCTCATTTTCGAAAAATCAATTACAATTTCATCGTCCGGGACAATGGAATTCAGTTTTTCGTAGAATTTTAAGGTTTCCGGTAATGTCATGTCTGGAATATATTCAATCATCAAGAATCAAGAACCCCCTGTATTATGTTGCGTGAGTTGATCTATAGAAATGACGGACGAACACACTGCGCTGGCGCGTGTGTTCCTGAAATAGTTTGAAATCCCTTATCCAAACGGAGTTCAGACAATCGAGGAGGATTAGAACAGTGATAAAATTACTTTTTGTCTGTCACGGCAATATTTGCCGCAGTCCGATGGCGGAATTTGTCATGAAGAACCTGGTGAAAAAAGCGGGACTGGAATCGGAAATTTATATTGCCTCTGCGGCGACCAGTCGGGAGGAAATCGGGAATCCGGTGTATCCTCCCGCCCGGCGAAAGCTGGCGGAGCATGGGATTGTCTGCGGCGGACACGCAGCGCGGCAGATGACAAGGCAGGACTATGATTCCTTCAATTTTCTGGTGGGCATGGATCGGGCGAACCTTCGGAACATGCGCAGCATTTGCGACGGCGACAGAGACAACAAAATTTCGCTTTTAATGGACTATACCTCCCGTCCCGGGGATGTGGCGGATCCATGGTACACAGGTGATTTTGAAGCCACCTGGCAAGACGTATCCGAAGGCTGTCAGGCGCTGTTGAAGCTGTTGCAGAAGGAACGTTCCTGATTTCGGCGTCTGCGTGAAAAGGTGGTCTTAAACAGCGCCCACCCATTATACATCAAACTAAGGCAAAACGCAGTAATTATATCAAAACAGAAACGCCATGACTTCAAAGTCATGGCGTTTCTGTTTTGATTATTTTGCGCTGTTAATCTCGCTGTTGACCAGTTCCACGAATTTTGCGGCCTGGCTCATGTTTTTGAATGTGTATTGACCTGTGATCGCATTCAGGCGGATCTTGTTGAAAAAGAGAAATGTGGTGTACTCGCAATATTGGATCTTTGCAACCGGTGAGGTCAATGTTTTTCTCTTGATTAAACCACTGCGGCCTGTAATAAGACCGTTGTTGATTTCAAGCGTCGTAGTGAGCCATTCTAAGACGCAAATGCCGAGAATGACCACCGCTACAAATATGCCGGGCAAGGCCGAATCATACATAGGTATACAGATGAGGTCGAGAAAAACAATTAAGAGGGGAATGAAATATGCGAGGATGAAGTTTTGACGGATTTTCATAATGATGTCCTCCCTAAAAATAATGGCTGATTTTTACATCAAATAGATTATAATTCTAATACGGAATTAAAGCAAGAGAAAGTCCCATTATAATTCTGAAAAAGAAAAATAATGGGGTGATCGCTTGCGGGCAAGAGGCATACCCTATGGGACAAAGAACATATGCGGTGCGAACATAGAGCGATTGAGAAAGGCGCAAGGGATGAAACAGCATGAGTTAGTTGCGCAGATGCAGCTAAAGGGTGTGGATATCAATCCCAGCAGCCTTTCAAAGCTGGAAGGACAGGTTCGTATTGCGACGGATATTGAGATCAAAGCGATTGCGGAAATATTAGAAGTAGACATTGCTACCCTTTTTGAAGAAACGGAAAGAACGCCATGACTTTTTCGAAGTCATGGCGTTCTATTTGTAAACTGTGAAAAAGATCAGATGGTACGGCCGTTATCTACGATGATCACCTGACCATTGCAGCCCTTGGACTCATCGCTGGCAAAGAACAGGATAGCATAAGCCTGGTCGTCCACGGTGACCTCGGGGACAGTGTCGTCAAAGTGACGGCCACACTGGGCAGCAAACTCTGCGTCGAAGGTGGCAACCGCCTCGGGGGTGTTCAGCTCCGTGGGAGTGGGGCCGGGAGCAACCACGTTGCAGCGAATGCCGGTGCCGGCATACTGGATGCCCACGTTCTTGGACATGGAGATCACAGCGGTCTTGGCTGCGGAGTAGGAGATGCCGGCGTTGTAACCGGTGCCGCCGATGGAGGAAATGTTGACGATAGAGCCGCTGTGGGCCTGCTCCATGTAGGGCAGAACTTCCTTCATCATGTAGTACACGCTGTACTGATCGACCTTGATGACGTGATCCCACCAGTCGATGTCGCAGCGGGTAATGGGGCGATGCTTGTCGGCAATGCCGGCGTTATTGACCAGCACATCCACCTTGCCGAAGGTATCGATGGTTTCCTTGACCACCTTCTGGCAATCTTCGTAGAGGCTCACATCAGCAGAGACGGAGATGACCTTTACGCCCTTTGCAGTGCACTCGGCTTCAACTTCCTTAAGCTTATCCAGACGACGGGCAACCAGAACCAGATTGCTGCCTTCGTCGGCAAAAATTTCAGCGGTGCGCTTACCGATACCGGAGTTTGCACCGGTGACAATAGAAACCTTTCCAGTCAAACGACCCATAATTCATACTTCCTTTCTTATGTGCCACGGAAATCTTTTCGTACGCACTTATCATAACAGAAAGACTCTGCTGTGTAAAATATTATTTTCGCTCCGGAATAGAACCGGAGCGATATAGTCCGATGCGTTTACTCGAAAAAACAGCCCGCCTCAGCGCCGGAATGAATCGCCTGAATGGCGCGGCCAAGCTTGATGCAGTTTCCGGCAGAAACCGCGGAAATGCCCCTGGCGGTGAGTTCGTTGAGAAGGGTTGCGTCCGGATGCACACCGGCGGCGGAAATCAGGGTGTCGCAGGGAAGCGTCTTTTCTGTGACGTTCCCTTCCTTGTCGGTTGTGGTCAGAGTGACCATGCCGTCTGTACTGCGATGATCGGTCAGGTGCGTCATCTTTTTGGTGCGAACCCCCAGCCGATGCAGCTCCTGCATGACCGTCCACGCCACCCCCGGCTCATAGCCTGCACCAATCTTTTTGCCCTGCTCCACTACGGTGATGGAACGGCCGCAGGCATTGGCCATTTGGGCGGCGGTATCAGGGGTTTCCGCTTTTTCGGTGACGAGGAAGAACAGCTCTTCCGGAGACAGAGCGGAAGCCCGAGCCAGGAAGCGGGCGGTTTCCAATCCCTTAAAGCCGCCGCCGACAAGAATCACATGCTTTCCGGGAATGACCTTGCCGGTCAGGATGTCCTCGGCAGAAACGCTGTCCGGCAAAGCGGGTGGGTTGGCTGTGCCGCCCGCGGCCACAACAACCCGGGTAAATCCGGCCTGTTGTACAGCCTCGGCAGTGGCGGTACGGTGGAAGGTAATGTCCACGTCTGCCTCTTCCAGAGCGACGGAGTAATAATCGATCAGGTTGGCAAACTCCTGCTTGGCAGGACAGAGGGCGGCAAGACGGAGCTGACCGCCCAGAGCACCGGCCTTTTCCCACAGGGAAACAGCATACCCACGGCGGGCAAGACGAAGCGCCGCTTCGCAGCCGGCAGGGCCGCCGCCGATGACCAGAACCTTTCCGGAACCGGGACGATCTGTGGTCAGAACCGTTTCCCGACCGCACAGCGGGTTGGCAAGGCAGGTCAGGGGGCGATTGAAAAAGGCACCCACCAGACAGCCCTGATTGCAGGCTACACAGGGTCGGATTTGCTCGGGATGATCGGCTTTTGCCTTGTTGGGCAGGGCGGGATCCGCCAGCAGAGGCCGGGCCATGCCGATGAGGTCGGCCTGCTCCATGGCGAGGATGTTCTCCGCCACAGCAGGGGTGTTGATGCGGTTGCAGGCCACCACAGGAATGGACACAACCGATTTTACTCCGGCGGCCAGATAGTGCAGGCCGCCCCGGGGCAGGTCGCCGGGGAGCTGGGGCACGGTGGTCTCGTGCCAGCCGCCGGTGACGTTGAGCACATCTACCCCCGCCTGCTCGGCCGCAACGGCAAAGGCCTTCGCTTCCTCCAGCCCGTTGGAGCCGGGGATGAAATCCTTGCCACTGAGCCGGAAGATCACGGGATAATCCGGCCCGACCGCGGCGCGGACGGCACGAATGACTTCCAGAGGGAAGCGGCGGCGGTTCTCAGTGCTGCCGCCGTAGGCATCGGTGCGCTGATTGGTGACGGGGGAGAGGAACTGGGAGATGAGATAACCGGCGGAGCCGATGATCTCCACCGCATCAAAGTCGCTCTTCTGAGCCCGGACGGCGGCTGCCGCCCACTGGGCAATGACCCGGTCAATGTCCTCCTGGGTCATCTCTTTGGGAGTGCTGCGGGAAAAGCCGGAGTACACCGCCGAGGGAGCGAGGGCGTCGGTTTGACCGGCGTTGTCACCGCTGGCCACATAGCGTCCGGCGTGAAACAGCTGGGCGGCGGTTTTGCAGTCCTCGGCATGAATTTTGGCGTTGAATGCCTGCCACATGGGGATGTCCTCGTCGGAGGCCAGCCGCAGTACGTTGCTGCGGGCGCCCGCCTCGTCGAATCGGCACGCACCCACGATGAGCAGAGCGGCACCACCTTTGGCGCGGGCGGTGTAGTAGGCGGTTAATGTTTCGCCCACACTGCCGTCCTCGGTGAAGCCGCTCTGAATGGCGGGCATGACAATGCGGTTTTTCAGCGTGAAACCGGGCTTGATGGTGATGGGAGAAAACAGCCGGGGATAATTCATAGTTTTTGCCCTCTTTCCAGTTTGTTCAGCACCGCCGTGAACCAGTCGGGGAGGGGACACTCCACCGTCATGGCCTCGCCGGTGCGGGGATGGATAAAGGTGAGTTTTCTTGCGTGCAGACACTGCCCGGCCAGGGACTTGACCGCCCGTCCGCCGTACACCGTGTCTCCCAGCAGGGGGTGGCCGATGTGGGCCATGTGGACGCGGATCTGGTGGGTGCGGCCGGTCTCCAGACGGCACTGGGCATGGGTATACCCGTCATAGCGTCCCAGAACGGAGTAGTGGGTGACGGCCCGCTTGCCGCCCTGTACTACCGCCATTTTCTTGCGGTCTATGGGGTGGCGGGCGATGGGGGCGTCGATGGTGCCCTCGTCCTCCCGGAGCTTTCCCTGCACAATGCACTCATACACCCGGGCGAGGGAGTGATCCTCCAGCTGGGCGGCCAGCGCCAGATGCGCCGCGTCGTTCTTGGCGGCGATGATGAGGCCGGAGGTGTCCCGGTCGATGCGATGGACGATGCCGGGTCGTATCTCGCCGTTGATGCCGCTGAGGCTGTCGCCGCAGTGCCACAGCAGGGCGTTCACCAGCGTGCCGTCCGGATGGCCGGGGGCGGGGTGGACGACCAGACCAACGGGCTTATTGACCACGATGACGTCCTCGTCCTCATACACCACATCCAGCGGGATGTTCTGGGGGACGATGTCCACCGGCTCGGCCTCCGGGATGTCCACGGCCAGCACCGTCCCCTCGTCGGGGCGGGCATTCTTTTTCAGCGTCTTGCCGTTTGCGGTCACCCGTCCCTCCTCCAGCAGCTTCTGAGCGGCGGAGCGGGTCAGGCCTTCAATGGCTCTGGTCAGCAGCTGATCCGCCCGCTCGCCGGGGCGGTCGGCAGTGATGGTCTCAATCGCCATGGTGCTTGCCCTCTTTTTTGCCCTCTTTTTTGCCCTCGTACTTCTCGTAGAAGAAGATGACGTAAATGGCAAGGGCGATGACGCCCAGCACCACGCAGATGTCTGCAAAGTTGTACACGGCGAAGTTCATGAACAGCGTGTCCACCATGTCGGTGACATAGCCGATGAAGGCGCGGTCAATGAAGTTGCCGAAGGCACCGGCCAGGATGACGGCCAGACTCCACTGGGCGAAGGGGTGGCGCAGCCAGTTTTTGCAGATGGCGATACCGATGAGAACGGTGAGAATGAGAGAGACCGCCGCCAGCACCAGCGTTCCGCCGCTGAAGGAGGAGAAGGCTGCGCCGGTATTCTGAACGTAGGTCAGGCCTACCAGATGGGGAATGACCGTGATCTTCTCTCCCAGAGGGATAAAGGCACGGGTCAGCAGTTTTGTGATCTGATCGACCACCACCAGCAGGGCGGCGGTCAGAAATAAAGGCAATTTTTTGCGCATGATCGTTCCTTCTTCTTGCAGTGATGCGCCCCCAAAGGCTTCCCCTCGGGGGGAAGTTGTCGCCGCAGGCGACTGATGAGGGGGCGATTTTGAGAGCGCTCTAGTAGACGCCACCTCATCCGTCACGGCTTCGCCGTGCCACCTTCCCCTCAAGGGGAAGGCTTCCGGGTGCGGTGCAGACCATCAGTCCACCGCGCGCATAGGGGCGGATACCATCCGCCCTGTTACCAGCTCACGTCCACATGGATGACATAGAATGTGCCGGGGGCTTCCTCATAGGAAAAGTGCTTTTTACCATCAAAAAAGCCATTGCGGCTGCGTTCCTTTACGTCATGCCCTTCCAGAAGGGTAACTGAGCAGGCGGAGAACCCGTCCTTACCCAGCTCCCGGGCGACATTGTCTCGAACCGCGCTGCCGCTACTATAATCATTCAGAAAATTAGAAGGGCGATGCAGGGTCGAGTCCAGCTGGGCCGGATAGAGGGGAAGGCAGTCACTTTTGTGTGCACAACGCGCCATAGCGGCGCGGCGCTCGGCGGATGTGCCGATGAACATACGGTAGAAATCGTCCATTTGTTTCCAGGCATCTTCCTCATATCCGTCGCTGATATAGATGGCAGGAAAACCGACCAGGCGATGTTTGCCCTTCTGGGCATAAGTGCGGCACATATTACGGACGCAGCGAATAATTGTGTCAGTTACACAGCGGATACGATTCTGACGATCCTGTTCTTCTGCACTCCCCGGCCTCGTATTTCTCAACTCATCGGCAAATGACATTCTTGCTCATCCTTCTTTTTTTATTCGTCTGACAGATAATAGGGCTTCATCAGGGATTCTTCCTGCTCGGTGGAGTCCTTCTTATGTGCGCCGTAGATGGAGCGCTGCTGCATCATGGGGCGGTTGTAGCTGCTGCGCTTTTTCTTTTTCGGGGGCGTAACGGCAGCGGCCACCTGTTCGGCGGCGGCAGTAGCCGGCTTCTTTCTGTTTGCCTCCTTGCGGGGCTGAGCAGAAGGTTTCCCAGTTTGCGGAACCGCTGCGGCTTCTGCTTTTGCAGGCTTTTTCCCGTTGTTTTTGCGGGCTTTTTTCGGTGTTTCCGCCTTGGTCGGGCGCTCCTCCTGATAGCGGGCAGGGGTGCTGCGGCGGGTGGAGAACATCCGGGCAGTGGCATCCATCAGCGGCTCCGGTTCACCGCCGTAGGCCTTCTGCTCCTCGGGGGTGAAGAAGGTGTTCTGAAGGCGGCCGGTGCGTTTTGCACCGTATTTCGGCTGGGGACGATCCTCGTCCGGCAGAGCCGGAGCGATTTCGTCCAGAGCGGACATGGGCTTGCGTTCCGGGCGCTTGTAGCGGCGTTCACCGGGCAGTTTAATGGCGGACGGTGTTTCTTCGGCGGGAGCTTCCTTCTCGACAGTGGACTTTACCGGCTTGGCCTTGACGGGCTTCTTCTTTTTCGGCTGTGCCTGCTTCTGCTTCGGCGCGGTCTTTTCGACCTTCTCGGCTTTTTCCGCCTTTTCTGCCTTTTCTGTCTTTGCCTGCTTGGCGCGCTCGGCCTTGCGGGCCTTGGCGGCGGCGCGGGCTTCGGCGTCCTCAGGGTTGACGACGCGGCCACGGGCGTCCTTTACCGGCACCTCGAACACCTGCATGGGGAAGGGGTGATCCTCAACCACGGGGATGGACTTGCCGATGAGCTTTTCGATGTCCCGCAGCAGAGGCTTCTCGCCGTAGTCGCAGAAGGAGATGGCGATGCCGTCCTTTCCGGCGCGGCCGGTGCGGCCGATGCGGTGGACGTAGGTTTCCGGAACCTCCGGCAGGTTGTAGTTAAACACGCAGGTGAGATCCTCAATGTCCAGTCCCCGGGCGGCGATGTCGGTGGCCACCAGAACGCGAACAGAGCCGTCCTTGAATCCGGCCAGTGCCGCCTGTCGGGCGGTCTGGCTCTTGTTGCCGTGGATGGCGGCGGCGGTGATGCCTGCCTTGGTCAGATCCTGTGCCACCCGGTTTGCCCCGTGCTTTGTGCGGGTGAACACCAGTGCGGAGGGGATGTTGCGGTCGTTCAGCAGCTTGACCAGCAGTTTCGTCTTGTTGTTCTTGTCCACCAGATAGACGCTCTGGTCGATGACCTCCACAGGGGAGCTGACCGGATCGACGGCGATTTTTACCGGGTCGTGGAGCAGGGAGTCCACCAGCTGGGAAATTTCCTTGGGCATGGTGGCGGAGAAGAACAGGGTCTGTTTCTTTGCAGGCAGCCAGGAGAGGATCTTCTTCACATCGTGGATGAAGCCCATGTCCAGCATACGGTCGGCCTCGTCCAGTACAAAGATCTCCAGTTTGCTGACGTCGATGAAGCCCTGGCTGTGGAGATCTTCCAGTCGGCCGGGAGTTGCAATCAGAATATCACAGCCGGCCTGCAGTGCTTCCACCTGTGGGTTTTGTCCCACGCCGCCAAAAATGACCACGCTTTTGAGAGGGAGATTTGCCCCGTAAGCCTCCATGCACTCCTGAATCTGGATGGCCAGTTCACGGGTGGGGGTAAGGATCAGAGCGCGGATGGAAGAGCTGGTTTTGCTCTCCGCCGAAAGGCGCTGAAGAATGGGGGCAGAAAAGGCGCAGGTTTTACCGGTTCCGGTGCGCGCGCACCCCAGCACGTCCCGTCCCGCCAGCGCAGCGGGGATGGCCTTTTCCTGGATCGGCGTGGGAGACGCATAACCCTGCTGCTGCAGGGCATCCAGGATGGGACGTATCAGGCCTAAAGATTCAAATTTCAATGGTTTTATTCCTCTTTCACTATGCCGAAAGGCATATAAATTCAAACTATATGATAACAGAAAAAAACCGGACTGACAAGGGGCGAGCGGGCAGGTGCGGGGACGAAAGTTTTATTTTCAAAGCGGGAAAACTGTGGTATAATAAAACGGAACAAAAGTAAGCATCGATCAGCGTTTCAGAGCGCGGATCGTAACGTGGTTTGACAGGAGGTCAATGGGATATGAAAAACAAAGTTACCGTTTATATTGCTCATCGGGAATACACACTGTTGTCCGATGAAAATGAAGAGTATGTCCAGAAAGTGGCCAGCTATGTGACAGGCCAGATTGAAGAAACCATGCAGAATGCCGGTGTTTCCGCCATCGACGGCGCAGTGCTGGCGGCGGCAAATATCACCGATAATTATTTCCAGGAAAAAGAGGCAACCGAGCGGCTGCGCCGCCAGCTGAAGGAGGCGCTGGATGACGCTGCCCAGCTGAAGTCGGAATTGAGCGAGGCAAAGAGAGAGATCTTCCGCCTCGGCAACGGAAAGAAATAATGCTGGAATTATTGTCCCCTGCAGGCTCCCGCGAGGCAGTAACTGCCGCCGTGCAAAACGGTGCGGGAGCTGTTTATCTTGGGTATGGAGATTATAACGCCCGGAGAAATGCAAAAAACTTCACCCGGGAACAATTGGAAGAGACGGTAGCGTACTGCCATGTGCGGGGCGTGAAGGTATACCTGACTCTCAACACACTGCTGTCTGACGAAGAGCTTCGGGGCGCGGCAAAGGAAGTGAGCTACGCCTCGGAGGTGGGCATCGATGCCGTGCTGGTGCAGGATCTGGGCGTGCTGGATCTGGTGCGCCGCGTCGCGCCGGATGTGCCGACCCACGCCAGCACACAGATGAGCGTGATGAATCTGGACGGCGTGCGTCAATGCGCCGATTTGGGCTGTACCCGGGCGGTTCTGGCCCGGGAACTGTCCGCCGATCAGATTGCCCACATCTGCGCCCATTCGCCAATTGAAATTGAAACCTTCGTCCACGGGGCGCAATGCATGTGCTATTCCGGGCAGTGCTTCTTTTCCTCCGTAATTGGCGGCCGGAGCGGAAACCGGGGCCTTTGCGCCCAGCCCTGCCGGTTGAATTATGGCTGGGGCGACCGGGCAGACCGCGCACTTCTGTCGTTGAAGGACATGTCTCTGGCGGGGCATTTGCGGCAGTTGGACGAAATGGGTGTGACCTGCGTAAAAATTGAAGGGCGCATGAAGCGGCCGGAATACGTTGCGATTGTCACCCGGATTTATGCCACCGCAATCCGGGAACAGAGGGAGCCGACGCAGGAGGAACTGGAGCAGCTGCGGCTGGCCTTTTCCCGGCAGGGATTTTCTGACGGCTACTTCTGCGACCAGACCGGACGGCAGATGTTTGGCGTTCGCACGGAAGAGCGGACGTCGGAAGCGTTCTTCGGAGCGGCTCGAACGGAATACGGACGGGAGCATCCTCTTGTGGGCGTTAGCGGAAGCGTTATCTTCCGGGAGGATCAGCCGCTTGCGCTTACGGTTTCGGACGAGACCCATCAAGTGACCGTGAAGGGCGAGTGTCCTCAGAAGGCGTTAAAGCGGGCGACGACAGAAGAAGAACTGATTCAGCGGCTGAGCAAGACCGGCGGTACGCCTTATTTCTTTACAGAGCTGACAGCCCGGACGGAAGACGGGCTGATGGTGCCGGCGGCGCAGCTGAACGCACTGCGGAGAGAGGCGCTGGAACAGCTGACGGCTTTGCGGGGCGCAAAACCGGAGCGGCGAAAGGGAAGCTGGCAGCCACAGGCAGAGGATCAAGCCGGACAGGACGGGCAACCGGCGCTTTCGATTGCCCTGCGCAGTGCGGATCAATACAGTCCGGCGCTGCTGCAGTATCCGCTTGCGCTGCTTTGCCTTTCCGTAGAAGCGGCACAGAAGCTGAAACCGGAGTTTCCCGCCATTCATGAGGCTGGAACAGAAATTGCAGTGATACAACCCCGGGTTCTGTGGGATCGGGAACTGCCGGAATTGGAGCGGCAGCTTTCTGCACTGAAGCAGGCGGGAGCGGACACTCTGCTGGCAACCAACCTGTCCGGAGCGGCGCTGGGAAAACGCATTGGTCTGAGGTTGCGAGGCGACTTTGGACTGGAGGTCTACAATGCGGAGTGCGCAGATCTGTACGTCGCAATGGGCTTTGAAAGCGTAACCCTGTCCTTTGAACAGCGGCTGGCCCGGCTGCGGGAGCAGAAAAAGCCGGTGGCCAGCGAGATGATCGCCTATGGCCGCTTCCCGCTGATGATTACCCAGAACTGTATCTATCGCGCCAGAGACGGGAAGTGCAAACAGGGCTGCAAACAGGAGCAGAGCATCATTGACCGCAAGAAAGCGCGGTTTCCGGTGCGAAAGGCCTACGGCTGCCGCAATGAGATTTTCAACAGTCTGCCGCTTTGGCTGGCAGACCGGAAACAGGAGTTGAACCGGAGCGGCGTTTGGGCGCTGCGGCTGAACTTTACGGTGGAGTCGGCAGAGGAATGTGCCGCTGTGGTGGCGGCTTATGCCAGCGAGGATTCGGTTTCGGCGCCGGAGGCCTTTACCCGAGGGCTATATTTCCGCGACGTAGAATAACAGAAAAAAGGATTTTATACTTATGAGTGAAATGATTCGCATTAAATACTTCCATCCGGAGATGGAAAAACTGACGTATATCGACGGAAAGTCCGACTGGATTGACCTGCGCTGCGCTCAGCCCACAGAGCTTCACGCCGGAGATTTCTGCCTGGTTCCCCTCGGGGTTGCCATGCAGCTGCCGGAGGGCTACGAGGCTCATGTGGTGCCCCGTTCCTCCACGTTTAAAAAGTGGGGATTGCTGCAGGTGAACTCTATGGGCGTCATTGATGGCTCCTATTGCGGAGACAACGACGAATGGAAGATGCCGGTTTACGCCACCCGGGACACTGTTTTAGAGTTTGGTGACCGCATCTGTCAGTTCCGCATCATGCGCAATCAGCCCGAAATCGTGTTTGAAGAAGTGGATCATCTGGAGGGGGCTGACCGGGGCGGATTCGGCAGCACCGGATCACGATGAAGCCGATTGTGTTGGCCAGTGGCTCGCCCCGGCGGCGGGAACTGCTGGGGCAGATGGGAATTTCTGATTTTGAGGTGTTACCGGCGAAAGGCGAGGAAACAGCGCCGAATGGACTGGCACCGGCGGAGCTGGTGCAGTACCTGGCGCTGCAGAAAGCGCAGGAGGTTGCGGCAATGCGGCCGGATGCCCTTGTGATCGGAGCGGACACCATTGTTGTGCTGGACGACGTCGTTCTGGGCAAGCCGAAAGACGAAGCGGATGCCGCCAGAATGCTGTCAGTCCTGTCCGGCCGCAGTCACGAAGTGTATACAGGGCTTGCGGTGCTGAACGGAACGCAAATTTACCGCCATGCCGAGTGCACAAAAGTGGACTTTCGCACCCTGACCGAGAAGGAGATTGCAGACTATATTGCCACCGGCGAACCAATGGACAAGGCGGGAGCATACGGCATTCAGGGCCGTGCCTGCGTGTTCATTCGCGGGATTCAGGGGGACTACTACAATGTGGTCGGCCTGCCGGTGTGCGCACTGCATGAACTGCTGGATCAGGTGAAAGAGGACAGATAAGAGGAACCCGATGTGAAGAAATTTTTGCGCAACAATGGCATCTTTATTTTGGTGGTTGCCGTGCTGTTGACTGCCGTGATTGGCATAGGGTCTGTCTTTGTACCCGGAATGACGGCACCGGTGCAGCGGGCACTTGGAGTAATGGCCACTCCCTTTCGGGCGGCGGCCAGTTTTTTCGTGGATCGGGTGGAAGCCGGATATGACTATGCATTCCGTTACCGGAGCATGAAAAACCGGGTGGAGGAACTGGAACAGAAGGTGGCCTCTATGGAGGAGGAAAACCGTCAGGCGCAGTCTGCGCTGGAAGAGAATGACCGGCTTCGCCAGCTGCTGCAGCTGGCGAGAGCCCACAGAGATTTCACCTTTGTTTCCGCAAATGTTACCGCCCGTTCCGCAACCAGCTGGTCCAGCACTCTGACTCTGAGCAAGGGCAGCAGTGATGGAATTACAACGCAGATGTGCGTTGTCACGGCAACAGGAGAACTGGTTGGCATTGTCACGGAGACAGGGGCGAACTGGAGCGAAGTGACGACGGTGATTGATCCGTCGATTTCCATTGGAGCCCGCATCAGCTCCAGCGGAGATGCGGCGGTTTTGACCAGCAATCTGGATCGACTGACCCGGGGAGAGTGTGCCCTGTCTTATCTGGATTCCGATGCGGAATTGTCGGTGGGAGACACGGTGCTGACATCCGGATTGGGCGGCGTCTATCCTTCCGGATTGACCATTGGCACCATTGCCGAGGAAGGAACTGCCGATTCCGGCATGGAGCGCTATGCCATTGTAACTCCGGCGGCAGACCTGGGAGCACTGGGAGAAGTGTTTGTCATTACCGGGTTTGATGTGGAGGAATAACCGATGAGCCGCCGTGATTTGATTTTAAAGTGGCTGGCCTATACGGCAGCATTCCTCCTTGGATGGTTTGTTGTGGCGGGGATTCTCAGCCATTTGCCCATTATGGGATGTGTGCCGACCTTTATTCCCGCAGCGGTTGCGATGGTTGCCGTGCTGGAGGGCAGCACCGGCGGGGCAGTGTTTGGCCTTTGTCTTGGGTTGCTGAGCTGCCTGAGCGGCGTGACCGGCGCCAATATGATTCTGTGCGGCACGCTGATCGGTATGCTGGCAGGATTATTGCAGGAACGGCCAAGACGCAGAGAGTTTCCCGTCTGTCTGGCAGCGTCTGCGGCGGCAATTGCCGGAACAGAGCTGGTGCAATTGCTGTTGAACTGGTTGGCAGGCCGGGGAAGCTGGGCGGCGGTCGGCGGCATTGCTCTGGGCGAGTTCCTTTATTCGCTGGTGGTGGCAGTGCCGGCTTATTTTCTGTTTTATTTTGTTTATTGCCGCTTAGGCAGCGGCAAGTAAGTCCCGAAGGGAGCGACCATGGAAGGAAAGAAACTGGCAGTCCGAACGGGGACGCTGATTGCTCTCGTGGTAGTAATGCTGGCGGTGTTTGGCTGTTTGCTCTACTATGAGCAGGTTGTCCATCATCTGGACGAGGACACCACAGCGGCCATCAACACCCAAATCAGTCAGGAGACAGTGCCGGCAGCCAGAGGCAGCATTACAGACCGCAATGGAACGGTGATGGTCAACAATCGCACGGTATACAACGTGACCCTGCAGCCGGAACAGATGGGGGATAAAGCGGAGCAGGGAGAGCAGGTGTGTGAGCTGCTGGCCATTTGTCGGGAGCAGGGCGTGGAATGGACGGATACGGAACTGCCGATATCCAAAACGGCTCCGTATACGTTTACTGCGGAGGATGTCTATACCTATATCGACGACAGCGGCGCAGAGAAGGACACCCGTTTAGGTCGGCTGTGTGACGCAATGAAATGGCAGCGCAGCGAGGATGCCGGACAGCTGCTGGAGCAGATGAAGGAAACCTTCGGTCTGGAGGACAAAGAGGAATCCGAGGCGCGGGATGCGCTGGGCGTGTTATATTCCTGCTGGCTGCGCCGGAAGGAAATCCTATGGACGGATTACAATTTTGCCGGCAATGTGGACATTATGTTTATCTCCACGGTAAAGGAACATGATTTTTCCTGGGTGGAGATTTCCTCTGCCGCCCAGCGCCGTTATCAAACGGAATTTGCCGCCCACTTGCTGGGGCAGGTAGGGCGCATTACGGCGGAAAACTGGGACGTGGGAGAAAACTACAAGGAGCGGGGCTATTCCGTGGATGCAACCGTCGGCCTTTCCGGTGTAGAGTATGCCTTTGAGGACTATCTGAAGGGGACGGACGGCACCCGCAGTGTGACCACGGACCGGGACGGAAATGTAATTCGCGAGGAGG
Organism: bacterium; assembly: GCA_963597355.1. GTDB lineage: Bacteria > Bacillota > Clostridia > Oscillospirales > Oscillospiraceae > UMGS1766. Next base: position 119,914 of record CAVBPR010000018.1, read on the forward strand.
ACACTGTGCCTGCCGTGGAAGGCGCTACGGTAGCGCTTACACTGGATTTGGAGCTGCAGTCAGCGGCAGAGGATGCCCTTGCAACCTATGTTCCGGAGCTGAACGAAGGCGCCGGAGGCGGTGCGGCAGTGGTGATCAACGTGGAAGACAGCGGAGTGCTGGCCAGTGCCAGTTGGCCTACCTTCAACGCCCAGACCCGGGAGTATGATGAGAGTACGGAAAGTCTCAGCCCCCTGTTTAACCGGGCGCTCCAGGGTACCTATTCTCCCGGCTCGACCTATAAGATGGTGACGGCTACCGCCGGACTGGAGACCGGAGCCATTACGCCGACATCCAAAATTCAGGATACCGGCGTGATGGATTATCACGGAACCCAATTCCGCTGCTGGCTCTACCGGCAAAGCGGAGCTACCCATGGCATGGAAACTGTCAGCGACGCACTGCGGGATTCCTGCAATATCTTTTTCTATCAGGTAGGCATTGATGTGGGCATTGAAACCCTGACGGAATATGCCAAAGGATATGGTCTGGGTGTGGCCAGCGGCATTGAGCTGACGGAATCCACCGGCATCAATGCCGGTCCGGAATACTCGGAAAGCGCAGGCGAGGTGTGGTACGGCGGAAATACGCTGTCCGCAGCCATTGGTCAGTCGGACAACCAGTTTACCCCCCTGCAGCTTGCAAACTATGTGGCAACGCTGGTGCGTGGGGGCACGCGGTATGCGGCGCATTTGCTCAGCGAGGTAAAAGCGGCAGACGGAACTGTGACAAAGTATGAGCCGCAGGTGCTCAGCACAGTGGAGCTGAGTCAGCGGAACCTGAATGCGATCAAGCAGGGAATGCTTGAGGTGGTGCAGAGCTCAACCACGGTGGCAGAGGCATTTCAGAATCTGAATGCCCATGGAATTCAGGTGGGAGCGAAAACCGGTTCGGCTCAGGTCAGCGGACAGGAAGATGCAAACGGCCTGTTTGTCTGCTTCGCGCCCTTTGACGATCCCCAGGTGGCCGTCTGTGTAGCCGTGGAAAAGGGCGGTTCCGGTGCGGCGACGGCTAAAATTGCGGCGCGGATTCTGGAGCAGTATTTTGGCATTTCCCCGGAGGAAAACCAGACGACGGAACAGGACCAGACCGGGGAAGAAAATCAAACGGCGGCTGAAACCCAGACGACGGAGCAAGACCAGACCGCAGAAGAAAACCAATCGGCGGGGCAAACCCAGACGACAGAGGAACATCAACCGGAAGAGTAAAGGCGAGAGGGAAAGTACCTTTATGTTTGATAACGATATTTTTGATCCCGGAGACAAGAAAAATAAAACCCCTTACGGCGCAGTGGCTTCCGGCAGCAGCGTTACCTTCTGCCTGACGCCGTTGCGAAAGCTGGGGTTCAGCCGTGGTGAAATTATACTTCGCTATGAGTTTGATTCCGACCGGACCGAGACCATTGCCATGCCCTGGACGGATACGGACTGGGTGCGGGACTGCTTTTCCTGCACGGTGAAGCTGGAGCAGTACACCGGCCTTATCTGGTACTCTTTTCGATTAACCGGTTTTTTAGGCCGGCAGGTAGAACTGGGGGAGTATCAGCTCACCGTCTATGACGGAAGTGAAACAGTGCCGGATTGGTTTGGTCAGGGAATGTGCTATCAGATTTTGCCGGATCGGTTTTATCGCACGGAGATTCCGGATCCCGCCGGTATGGTGGGCAACCGCTGGGTGCATCAGAGCTGGGAGGAAGACCCGGCCGTAGGCTCTATGGGGAAAACGCCGGAGGGCTGGGACATCTGCAACCGGGATTTTTTTGGTGGAAACCTGAAGGGTGTGGAGGAAAAACTGCCCTATCTGGCGTCCTTAGGCGTGGAGACAATCTACTTCTGTCCCATCTTTGAGGCGGCAGAGAACCACCGCTATGGTACGGCGGATTATTATCGCATTGATCCGATGCTGGGCACCAACGAGGACTTTGAGCGGCTCTGTCAGGCGGCCCACAGCAGGGGAATCCGGGTGTTGCTGGACGGAGTATTCAACCACACCGGCTGGACAAGCCGTTACTTTAACGGCGACGGCTATTATGGCCCGCAGGAAGGCGCCAGCAAGGATTGGAATTCCCCTTACCGCCCCTGGTTTCAGTTCCGCAACTGGCCCAACGACTATGAATCCTGGTGGGGAATCTATTCTCTGCCGGCAGTGAATGAGCAGTGTCCGAGCTATCGTGACTTTATTTTCGGTGCAGAGGACTCTGTCGTGCGCCGCTGGCTTCGCGCCGGTGCAGACGGCTGGCGGTTGGATGTGGCCGATGAATTGCCGGATGATTTCGTTTCCGGAATTCACGAGGCGGTTCGGGCAGAAAAGTCGAATGCCGCAGTGATTGGCGAGGTATGGGAGGACGGCACGACGAAGATCGCCTATGGAGTGCGCCGCCGTCATTTGCTGGGACAGCATTTGGACAGCCTGATGAATTATCCCTTCCGCAACGCGCTGATTGCCTACCTGCTGGGGGGCGATGCGGCGGCATTTCGGGATGAAATGGAGTCACTGCGGCAGAATTATCCTGCCTTTGCCTTTTATGGAGCGATGAATTCCCTTGGTACTCACGACACGCTGCGGATTCTGACCTATCTGGGCACAGAAGACCAGAAAGAAAACTGGAGCAAAGAAGCCAGAGGGCAGTATCGCATGACCGCCGAGGAGCGGGAACGGGGGAAGCGGAGATTGAAGCTGGGAGCGACCATACTGTTTACCTTCCCGGGGGCACCGACGGTCTATTACGGTGATGAGGCCGGCATGGAAGGGTATGAAGACCCCTTTAACCGCCGTACCTTCCCGTGGGGACAGGAGGATTCCCAACTGATTGCATGGTTTTCCACGCTGGGTATGGCGCGAAAAGAAAGCCCGCCTCTGCGCAGAGGCGAGCTGCAATGGGGAACCTGTCAGGGAGAAGTTCTTTCCTTCAGCCGTGTGCTGGGAAAGGATTGCGCAGGCATTGCGGTAAACCGGGGACAGGAGCCGATGCTGGCGGAATTGCCTTGGCCGGGACAGGCGGCAAAGGATGAGGACACCGGGCGAAAATGGCTGGCGGTGAACGGCGTTCTGCGGTTGAAGGTGCCGGCAATGGGAGCCTTAAGGCTGAGAAATATAAAACTATAAATAACAAAATGTGCGGGCTGTTCTGCCCGCACATTTTTTGCTTTATTTTTAGGATAGATTATTCTGCTCTACCAGAGCGACATCGACGGTGGATTCCGTTCCGTCATGCCAGACGGTTAAGGAAATACTGTCGCCTACACCAAGCCCCTTCATTTGAGCGCCCACATCGCTGACCGTGGAGCAGGGAATTCCGTTGACTGCGGTAATGATGTCTCCAACCTCCAGCCCCTTGGCTTCTGCATCAGAGCCGGCGCTGACGGTGGCGATGCAAACTCCGCTGACGGTATATTCATCGTTTGCAGTAACACCATAACAGGTAATTCCAATGACGGGATGTTCGATCGTTCCGTCGGAAATCAGAGCGTTTGCAACTTCCTGAACCGTCGAAGAGGGAATTGCGAATCCAAGGCCTTCCACAGTGGTGGAGGAGCTCATGATCTTCATGTTGTTTACGCCAATCACCTGGCCGTAGCTGTTGATCAGCGGCCCGCCGGAGTTGCCGGAGTTCAGGGCGGCAGTGGTCTGGATCAGCGTCATGGTGTAGCCATTCAAGCTGACGTTGCGGTTCAAGGCGGAGATAATGCCGTTGGTAAAGGTTCCACGATAGGTGATTCCCAGAGGGTTGCCAATGGCGTAGCAGTCGTCGCCGACCAGCAGCTCGTCGCTGCGGCCGAATTCAGCAGGGGTCAGTCCGGTAGCGTCAATTTTCAGAACGGCCAAATCTGTGTTGGGATCTTCCCCTACCAGCAAAGCCTCGTAGGTCTGCTCGTCATCTGTGGTCACCTGAGCCCGGCTTTCCCCGCCGACGACGTGTTGATTGGTCAGGATAAAGCCGTCTTCCGAGAGGACAATGCCGGTGGCATAGGCACCGGAGGAGTCGCTGTACACCGTGACCGTCACCACGCTGGGCATGACCTTGGCATAGACTTCCTGCTTGGTCATGACATCCCGTCTTTCGCAGGACTGCAGCGTCATGGAAAAGCTGGCATCGCCGGTATAGAGGGAAATTTCGCTGGGGGTGGTACCGGAGGAATCCTCGGAAGCGGAGGCCTCGGAAGAGCCGTCAGGATCCACATCCTTTACAAAATTATCTTCCCGGCTGTTGTTCTGGGAGGAATAGATCGATCCGCTGGAAGAAGCGGCATCTTTCTGCTGATAGGCTCTCAGAGCGCTGAATGCGCCAACGGCAATGAGACATACGGCGATGGTAATGAGAGCGGTGGGCATATGAATCAGCCGTTTGGAAGCGGGCGCTGAGGCACCGACCGTTTCACATGCGTCGATGGGAGTGTCCGGCGCATCGGCTTCCTCTTCCGGAGCAGCTTGGCGAGGTGTGGGATCGTTGTCCCAAGGGTCATCCCGGCGGCGGTCGGAATGATCAAACGGTTCCATATCCTGCATTGGTTGTTCCTTTCTGGCTGATTAGCCTACCAGAGTCAGGGTGAAGACAAATTCGGTGACTCCATCCTGACTGGTAACATTGATGGTTTCCTTGTGGTTATTTAAGATGGTTTTTACGATATAAAGTCCCAGACCGACGCCCTCCTTATCAATGCTGCGGGAGCGGTCGGACTTGTGGAAGCGGTCAAAGATCATGTTCAGTTCCTCGGGAGGAATGGTTTCTCCGTGATCTTTCACCGAAACATAGGCTTTGTTGGAGCGAGTCGTGATGCTGATGCCGATGGCAGTGCCGGGCGTGGCGAATTTGGCGGCATTGTCCAGCAGGTTATAGCACACCTGAGTGATGCTGTCCGGATCGCCCCAGACCATCACCGGCGAGTCGGGAATGTGAACATCCAGATCCAGCTGGCGCTTTTTTACCTTGCCTTCCAGACTGATCAGAACCTGCACCATGGTTTCGCCAATGTCAAATTCCACTTGACTTTGCACATTCTCCTTGGCCTGCAGCGCGCTGACATCCAGCATCTGCCGCACAAGGCGGGCCAGACGGCTGGTCTCGGAGGAGATGATCTGCAAAGAGCTGTTCACCCGCTCCGGAGGGATCGTGCCGTCTAAAATTCCGTCGGTAAAGCCGGAAATCGTGGTCATGGGAGTTTTCAGCTCGTGGGAGATATTTGCCACAAACTCCTGCCGCCGTTTTTCCGAGCTGGCAAGGGAGTCTGCCATGACGTTGAAGGCCCGAGCCAGATCGCCCACTTCATCTGTCCGTCCGCAGTCGCTTACACGCACGTCGTATTCCCCCATACCAAAGCGACGCACAGCCTCCGCCATTTCCCGCAGAGGCTTTACCTGCTGCAGCGAGAAAATGGAGCTGGAGATAAAGGCAATGCAGATGACGACAACGGCAGTGAAGAAGAACATGGTAGCCAGCGTTTTCCAAAGGGTCATCAGGGAGTCGGCAGAGGTGCTCATCAAAACCAGATAGGCAACGCTGCTGCTTCCGTCGGAGGCCACAAGATAGATGGGAGCACCGGCGACAAAATGGAGCTCTCCGTTATAAATGCCAAGGTCGGACATGCCGGAGTAGCTGCCCTGACTGCAGATCTGGCTGCTGACAGCGGAGGAAACCGCCTTTCCCCGGCAGAAATCGGTTGTGCCGCTGGTGGAGTTATAGCGCAGTACCGTTCCGTCGGCATCACAGAGAATAATGTCGGATTCCGAAATACTGGACAGCGCCGGACCATACAGGGGGAAACCTTCATTGGCCGGGTCGTAGCCTTTTTCCAGAATCATCTGTGTGATATTAGCTACATAGGTCACATTTTCCGTCATGGATTCCTTCTTTTCCTGCACCATATAGCGGTAGCTCAGTGTCATAAATCCGGCAGACAGAAGAGCAAAGGAGATAAGGATCATGCTGGCTGTCAGCATGAAGTGGCGGCGAAACAATCCGCTTTTCATGCTTCGTTAAGGGCAAATTTGTAGCCCACGGTGTGAACCGTTTCGATGGACCACTGGTCGCTTATGCCCTCCACCTTGTCCCGCAGGCGCTTGATGTGCACATCTACGGTGCGGCTGTCACCGAAATATTCAAAGCCCCACACAGCGTCCAGAAGCTGGTTGCGGCTGAAGGCGCGGTTGGGATGGGAAGCCAGATAATACAGCAGTTCCAGTTCTTTCGGGGGTGTGTTGACGCGCTTGCCGTCTACAATCAGTTCGTAGGAGTCCAGATTGATGACCAGCTTGTCGAAGGAAAGCTTCTTTTCTTTCTCGGTGGTGTCCTCCTCGCCGGCCCGGCGCAGTACAGCGTGGATTCTGGCCAGAACTTCTGTCATAACAAAGGGCTTGACGATATAGTCGTCTGCGCCCATTTCCAGCCCCTTTACCTTGTCCTCGGTTTGCCCCTTTGCGGTCATCATAATAATGGGCGTCTTGTCCGTTTCCCGAATCTTACGGCAGACAGACCAACCGTCCAGAACCGGGAGCATGATGTCCAATAATACCAGGTCAGGGTTCCATGCGCGGAATTCTTCCACGCCTTTGCCGCCGTCTGGGGCAATGCGGGTTTCAAAGCCCTCTTTCTCCAGATAGAGCTGGAGGAGCTGGGCAATATTGCTGTCATCTTCCACAATCAATGTTTTAATCGCCATAAAAAACACCTCTTTTTCAGTTGGTACTATTGTAACGGATTCCGGAGGGAGTAGGGGTGAAGTTTTTGTTAAATTTCCAGAGCATGCCACCCGGCCTGCAGTGCCCTCTGTACCAGTGCTCCTTCTGCCGGCGCGGCAAGGTAGGCATCGGCTAAAGCCACCATCTGCTGCCCGGTTTGTGGGGCATCGGCGCTGGAAATCGTGGCATAGAGCAGGGCGCATTCGTTGATCAGTCTGAGGCTGGTGCCCTCCCGGGGGCACTGCAGGCCAGCCCAGTAAGCCCGAAAGGCCGGGTTGCCGCGGTCCAGACGGGCGGCAATGGACGGATCTGTGATGCCGATCAAAGCGTCCAGCCGCCACAACATCGGGTCGATGCGGGCGGAAAAAGCAGGTGGTGGTGGGACATTATAGTCAAGAGACAAAACGGCAGGCTGAAAATGCCGCACGGTTTCTTCCCATTCCCGGGTCAAATGAATGGCCAGCCAGCCGCCGGAGGGAACGACACGAATCGGAAGCTGGCTTTGATTCAAAGCATCTGCCAGCAGTTGAGCGTCCAGATGCAGTGCCATGGGGACAGGGGAGGCCAGCTCACCGCCCTTCCCATCCGGACGAAAGCGGAGAGGGAGACGGCGCAGGGAATCTGCAGGATATTGATGCTCCGCCAGAATGGATGCAAGCGCTTCTGTGATACCGCGGCGAAGTGCGCTCAGCGGATCCAATGGGGCGTCAGGCACGGGGCACCGCTCCGGATTCCCGCACATCAATGCGGAAGAGACTCTTTCCGGCCAGCATGTGGTTGACTTCGATGTCATAATCGATTTCCAGCTTTCCGCCGTTTCCGGTTAAGGTGGAGTTCAGCTTGTGGGCAGTGACGCCAATTTCCATGCTGCCAAAGGGGGTGTCGTAAACCGACATATGGCTTTTCCCCCGCTCGAAGACCATTTCCGAGCGGATGGTGCCGGTGCGGAGAAGAGTAACCCGCTCCGGCTCGATGTGAAACATGGTTGTGGTGCCCTCCATGCCGGTCAGCTCGGTTTCTTCATAGCTTAATTGAAAGGAGTTTCCGATTTGCTCCAAATGGCCTTTGGTGACAAGCTCCATGTTGTCGCTGTCCAGACCGGAATAGTTTTGTAATCCCTGAATGGAGATTAACACATTCTTTTTCACAGGAGTGACCTCCTCAGTAGTTTTCAATTGCAACCTGTTCCACCGGCTCTGTGACCTCTCGTCCAAGGAAAATCGAGGCCAGGTCGTGGAAGGATTCCACGCTGTCGCTGACATACCACCGGTATTCGCCAACCTGATTGGCATCGGCCCGTAAATCGTGGCGATCGAGGTAACCGGTCAGCTGCTCGGCAACCTCTGCACCGGAATCCAGCAGGCGAACCTCCGGCCCCATAAAGTTGCCGATGACGTCGGTGAGCAGGGGATAATGGGTGCAGCCGAGGACAAGGGTGTCCACCTTGGCATCCTTCAGTGGCTGCAAATACTCGGCAACAATGGTTTCAATGACGATGTCGCCGGGGCGTGTGCGCCCTGCCTCCACCAGGGGAACAAAGAGAGAGCAGGGTTTTGCAATCAGAGTGACATCGGGGTCTTCTTTTCGAATAACCCGTTCATAGGCGCCGGTTCGAATGGTTGCGGGGGTGGCAATAATGCCGATGCGGTGATTTTGCGTAACCTGAACCGCCTTTTGTGCGGTGGGAACCACAACGCCAAAGATGGGCAGGTCTTCCTGCTCCCGCAGGGTGTCCAGAGCAATGGAAGAGACAGTGCCGCAGGCGATCACAATCGCCTTCAGGTCAAAGGTGCGCAGGAAATTGACATCCTGGGTAGCATAACGAAAAATGGTGTCCCGGGAACGGGTGCCGTAGGGCACACGGCCGGTGTCGCCAAAGTAAATGATGTTTTCATTGGGCATCAGAGAGATCAGCCGGCGGGCAGCGGTTAATCCGCCGAGGCCGGAATCAAAAACGCCAATGGGTCGATTATCCATGTTGGAATCCTCCGTGGTTTGTTTCGAACAAACCAAGATCTAGCTTTGCGATAAAGCTCCAGTTAATAAACTATCATAGCATACAAACCTATAGAAGTAAATCGCCATAAAGCAAAATTTATACAGACTTCAAAGATGAGAAAGCCCAGACGCTGCAGTGTCTGAGCTTCCTTTCGTTTGCGGGGATCAGTGGGTCGTTTGGCTCATCTGGCGGTAGGCGCCGGGGGTGATGCCCTCGCTGCGCTTGAAGGCCCGGGTCAGAGTCCATCCGCTTCCGTACCCGGTGCGGAGGGCAATGTCCGTCAGATTCAGATTCGTGGTCTCCAGCAGTTCCTTTGCGCAGGTCAGGCGCTTTTGCTGCAGGTAGGTCAGCACGCTCTGCCCCGTGCGTTCCTTGAAAATGCGGGCAACGTAGGAAGGGTTCATTTCAAAGCGTTCGCTGAGAATGGTAAGGTTCAGGTCCGGATCCATGTAATTTTCGTCGATATATTGCAGCAGCTGCTGGGCTTTATCCTCCTTTTTGGGAAGGGGGCTGTCCGGCAGGTTCAAAAGGTCGAAAATCTGATCCACCAGAGAGGCAATTTCCGTCAGAGAGGTGGCGCTGCTGATGTTCCGGCAGAGTAAATCGATTTCCGGGTGCTTTTCCACTTTGCAGCCCAGGGTTTCAAAGGCGATTCCCAGATGGAAGAGCACCATTTGATTCACGGTTTGGGCGTGCTGTGGGGTGGTGATATATTTTGGATCCAAGATCTCCATCAGTAAATCTCTGGCCTTGGGCATGTCCAGCGTGCTTACGGAGTGGACGTATTTTTTCCACAGCTGTTTCTGGTGCGTGTCGACGGTTCCCGCATCCTTCGGCAAGTCGAGGGCAGAGACAACAGATTTGCCCAGAGAGAGCATGTCGGCATAGCACAGAAGCCGCATACACTCCTGCGCGGCATCATGGGCATCGGTAATGTCCAGAAACGGAGTGGCCAGGGCGGCAACTGTCACAATTGCGTAATCGGTTTCCAACTGCTGAAGGGACTGACCGCACCATTGGCACACCGAGGCAAGCACATGGAAAGAATCCTCCGTGGGGGAAAAATCCAGATTGACCAGGCACATGTAGTGGCCGTCGTACTCCACGCAATACAGGCTGACATCTTCCGGGGCATGGATCTGCAGGACGGATTGGATCGTGTCCCGAATCTGCACAAAATCCTTCAGCGGCGGCTCGGCATCCCCCCGACGCTGAAAAATCTGACCGTAGTCGTCGATGCGCAGGCAAATGAGGCAAAAACCGGAGTGGGACATCTGGAGCAGATCCTGCCGGACCAGCTGGTCCAGGCGATCCTGAGCGTCGGCAAAGGCCAGGGTGTGGCGATTGTCCCCCAGCAAACGCTCCACCAGTCGCGCTTTGTTGATGTTGTTTTGGGCTTCTGCTTTGTCCCGGTTGTCCATCTGCTGCACATAAAGGTTGCGCAGGGCAACCTCGACCGAGGTGCAGTCGGAAAGCTCCGCTCCGCTGGCCGCTGCGGCTTTCTTCAGCAGGTCTGTCCGCAGGTTGATTCGCCGGTGAAACAGCAGCAGACAGCCGCCGCTGCCAAGGGGCAGCGCCAGAAAAGAACAAACGGTGAAGAAAACAGGATGCGTGGAGTAGTGAGCGGCCAGTATACCGATCAGGCAGGGGATAATTGCACCAAGGAATCCCAGCAGGGCATATTCCAAACGCAATTGACGCTTGATTGACAAAATGATCATTCCTCTTTTCCTGCATTTCACATTGTGATGCATCCTCTTTCTCTTAATGATAACGGATACGGAGCGATTTGTAAAACTACTTTTTGGAAGTCTAAAAATTTGTGGCTGTTGCGGGAAAGTTGACTGTTTTTGCGCAATTTGAAACTGTGCGCAATTTATAACTTTTGCTGAAAACGGCGCAACCGGAGCGATGTGTGCGCAAAAAGTACAAAAAAGAATCTATACCGGCAGGAGATCTTTGTGCTAATTTAACATCATCACCTGAGCGCAGGCGATGAACTCCAGTTTTGGTACAGGAGGTGAAATGTTCCGGCAAATGAGAGGATCGCATGCGCCGCACATTACATTTACTGAGAAAACAAACTGAAAAGGAGAGAGACTGTTTCATGTTTACAAGTGTACCAGTAGCAGCCGTATTCCTGATTCTCGGTATCATCGCTTTTATCCTGTTGTGCTATCGGGGCGTCAACACCGCACTGGCCGCTCTGGCGGCGGCTATGATCGTTGGCTTGGGCGCAACAGACGGTTGGCTGGAAGCGATCTTCACCGTGTTCCCTTCGGGCATCGGCAATTTTGTTATTAACAACGCAATGGTTTATCTGTCGGCAGGCTTGTTCGCCTTCCTGATGAGAGAGACCAAGTCCGGCAACGCGATTGCAGACAATATGGTGCGGCTGATCGGCGCAAACCGCGCTCCCATCATCATCATTGTTCTGACCGCTATCATCCAGATTGCCGGCATCAGCACATATGTTCTGGTGGCTCCGATTGCAATCGCTCTGATGCGGGCAGCCGATATGCCCATCAGCATCGGCTATGCATCCTGCATGGGCATTCCGCCGCTGATTTCCTTCTGCCTCCCCGGTGTTACGGCTCTGCCCAACGTGCTGCCGACCACCTTCCTGCACACTACGATTTATGCCGCTCCTCTCATGGGCATCACCTGCGCCCTGATCGGTCTGGTGCTGGCAATCCTCTACCTGACCCACATCATCCATCGGGCCCGTCGCCGCGGCGAGCACTTTGTGGAGCCGGGTGCCGGCATGGCTGGCATCAATGTGGCAAAAGAAGGCCGCTTTGGTGAGGTAGAAGTGCCTGCTATGTGGAAGGGCATCGCCCCTCTGGCCGGCGTTCTGGTTCTGTCCTTTATCATGATCAACGTGTTCAAGCTGCCCAGTGCCCGCGGTATCTGCGTGGCTATGTGGATTTGCTGTGCATTCATGATCGTCGCCAACTGGGATGTGTGCATCCATAAGATTACCCTGAAGAACATCATCAGCTGCGGCCCCATGGAGATTGTTCCCTTCATGTTTATGGCCGGCTGTGTGTACGGCTTCGGCAACGTGACCAGTGCTTCCGCCTGCTTCGAGCCGCTGAAGCAGCTGATCATGACCATCAACCTGAACCCCTACCTGACCGCATTCCTGTCCATCGCTCTGGTTGCCGCTCTGTGCGCCGACGGCGTGGCCGGCATGATGATGTGGCTGGGCATGTTCTCCGAGACCTTCCTGGCAATGCCCGGTGTCAATCCTGCAGCCCTGCACCGTATCCTGGTCATGTCTGCTACCACCTTCGACTCTCTGCCTCACTCCGGTTCTGTGGCTGGCTCCATGGCAATGTTCCAGACCACCCACAAGGAGTCCTATGGTCACGTGTTCGTGCTGACGGTTTGCATCCCTGTTATCTTCAGCCTGGTCGGCGTGGCAATGGCAATCCTGCTGTACTAATCAGCGAATAAGCGAGAAAATTCAACCCCAGCCTAGGGGAACGGGAAACCGTTCCCCTAGCTACCCCGAGAAAGGATGATCTGTTGTGAGTGAAAAGGAAAAGTTTCCGGTTGTAATCGACGTCAACGAGATGGCGGAGCGCTACGGAATGGAAATGGAAGACGTGTATAAGCCCGACGGCACTTACGTCTCCAGAGATTATCATTGGGATCCGGCAGCGCTGCCCAAGGCTGTGGCTGAGGTGAAAGAGCGCAGCAAGGGTCAAAGCGTTGTAAAATTCATCAATCACTGCCCCAACTGGATGATCGCTGCCTTTGCAGCTGCCATCCGTCCGGCGGTCTGCTTTATGAATGTCGGCCCTCAGGGCATGTACAACTCCTATCATGCCCCGTTCCGCATCGGGGAAAAGAGCCCGGCCTGCGAACTGTATTTTGAGCCGACGGTGAAAGATGACCGGATCTATCTGTCGGTTCAGTCCGAGGGCGACCCTCATCTGTTTGACGTGGACAAAATGTCCCTTATTACCGTACCGGAGGTTGAGCCGGGAAAACTGATGCTTCTTTCCGGCCTGATGACCCATCCGATGGCCATCAATGTCACTCTGGCGTATGCGGACACAGCAAAGGCCTTCTTCATTCGCTTCCATGAAGCGCCGGAGTATGTCTGCTGTGTTACCAATTGCGAGGAATATAAGATCGGAGACACCATCCCCGTGGAGGAATAATCCATCCGGGACGGAAATCGGAAGCCATATCGGAGGAGTACCCATGAGCAAGCGTCTAGCACATCTTCCACGCTACCTTGTCTTTCTGCCGCTGATCCTGTTTGTGATTCTGCTGTATGGAGGCATTTTGCAGCGGTTTATCCCTGCGGTTTCTGTGGGGGAGAAAAAGTACACAGCCGCGCAGTTCAATTACTGGTATTACGAGGCCTATTTGAGCTATGTGGACGAGCACTATGATGAGCTGGACGAACTGGGATTGGATACCGGAACTGCACTGGACAAGCAGTCAACTGCCACCGGTCAGACCTGGGAAGACTATTTCCGGGTGCAGGCCGAGGAGAATCTGCAGGAAACAGAGGCACTGCTGGCGCTGGCGGATACCTACCATGTCTCTCTGGAGGCGGAGGATCTGCCGGCATACGAGCAGCGGCTGGCCAGTGCAGACGCAGAGTGCGCCGAGAGCGGAATCAGTCTGGAAGATTATGTCCGTTCTTATTATGGCTACAGCGTAACGGTTGCCAACTACAAAAAGCAGCTGCTGAAGGAAGTTGGAGCGGATGCGGTGCGCGCTGCCATAGAGGCATCCCTTGCACCATCCGACGAGGAGGCAGTAGCCTATGTTGCCCAGCATAAGGAGCTGGACGACTACAAGACAGCGAATATTCGCGTTGTGTGGTTTTCGGCAGCAACAGACCGCTTCACCGGAGAAACCGGCGAGACACAGATGGCGGATATGCAATGCCGGGTGGAGCTTCTTCTCAATCGCTGGAACGAGCAAGGGGGAGATGAGACTGCATTTGCAGACATGGCAGAGCGGTATTCCGAACACGAAAGCGCAGTCGATGGCGGACAGCTGGACGGCGTTGTGAAGGCGGAACTTTCTTCGGCGCTGGAGGACTGGTTATTTGACGCTTCCCGGCAAAAGGGAGATGTTACCTCCTCTGTGACCGAGGAGGGCAGCTGGGTTGTTTATTACTGCGGTCAGGGCGAATCTGCCGCCGAATTGAGTGCAAAGCAGATTCTGCTGGAACAGAGCGTAGAGGACTATTTGCATCAGCAGGAAGAGAATTTTCCTGTAAAAGAACACTTCGGCATGCAGATCGCCATGTGAGGAGGGAACGAAGATGAAAAAAATCACGCTTCCCTTCCACCGGGATCAGCCCCGGGAGCGGGTGCACAGCCGCAAACAGAATATCGTCTACGGCATTTTGATTGCCGTCATCCTGATCTTTGTGACCTGCTGGTGGGGGCGGGCGCTGACCAACGCCTACTACAACGCCTTCGTTGCCTATACGGACGATAACGCCTCCGAGATCATTGAGAGCAATAGCCGTCTGGACGTGGATGCGGCAGTTTCAGAGGAGCTGAAACCGCTGCAGGAGGAGTTTGACTCCTGGAGAAACCGGCATCTGGCGGACCGCTGCGATGTGGTTTCCCAGGACGGCACAAAGCTCCACGGACTGTACTATGACTGCGGGTTCGACCGCACCGTCATTGTGTTCCCCGGCTATGCAGTGAACAGCACAGGAGATTTCCTTTCCGCACCGTGGTACGAGGAACAGGGATGCAATGTGCTGATTACCGATCCCCGCACCAGTGGCGATAGCGAGGGAACCTATCTGGGCTATGGCCTGTTCGAGCAGGCGGATGCGGCGGCATGGGTGGACTATGCGGTGGATACGCTGGGCAGTCAGCAGATTTATCTTCATGGCATCGGAATGGGCGCCGGTGCAGTGCTGACCGCCGCAGGCAACGGCCTACTGAAGGAGCAGGTGAAGGGCATTGTGGCGGAGAGTGTTTATGGTTCTCTGCGTCAGCTGGCGGAGTATGAAATTGGCAACTGGTTTCATCTGCCCAAATTTCCGCTGTTAAGCCTCATCAATTCCAAGATGGAGCGAACCGCCGGATATGGGCTGGATGATGTAAATTTGACAACAACGGTTCAGAAGGCAGAGCTTCCGGCAGTGTTTCTGGCGGGAGGAGCAGACAGCTATCTGCCGGCTGAATTTTCCCAAACTGTATATGATGCTTATTCCGGCCGGAAAACCTGGCTGGAGGTGGCAGATGCAGAGCATGGAGCGCTGTATCTGCGGGGACAAAACGAAGTTCAGCAGGCGATTAAGACCCTGCTGGACGGGAAAATTTAAAGGAGGCAAAGAAAATGGATCTCTCTGGAATCTATAACTGCACAATGCACACCCCCATCGGTGAGCGCTATATCGTGCTGGACATTCATGTCGCACCGGATGGACAGATCACCGGCACGCTGGACGGCGACGATCACGGCTGCTCCGCATTCAAGTGGGGCCACGTGGTGGACGACAAGTATCTGTTTTTCAACACCTTCCCCCACGACTGCGACCTGACCTTCTTCGGCGTGGTCGAAGAGGACGGCCGTTTCTATGGGGCCAATTTCCACAAGGGACATTCCTCTTTGTTCGATGGCAAACGCGCCTGAGACAAAGTTCAATGTAAATCAGACCATCATTTCACCTGAGGAGGTAATTTACTATGACCAACGAAGAATTGGCTTTGAAGCTGGATGAAATGCAGCTGAAAATCGACCGCCTTGAGGCAGTCAACATCTGCGCAAACCTGATGAGCCGCTATGTAAACTATCATGCCGCTTTCCGTCACAAGGACTATGTGAAGTTCTGGGCTCAGCGGGATGACGACATTCTGGAGATGCCCTGGGGCAAGTATCTGGGCTATGAGAGTGTGAAAAAGTGCTACCTGGAGCACCATGCAGACCGGGGCGACGAGGGCGCAGAGGAGAAGATGAAGGGCGCTGTGTTCTTCCATCATCTGGACACCCCCATCATCGAGGTTGCTGCCGATGGCAAGACCGCTCGCGGCGCCTGGTGGTCTCCCGGACACGAGACCTTCCCCCGTGCAGACCGTGAGCCGGGTCAGAGCGCAATCTGGGCCTGGAGCAAGTACGGCGCGGACTTCATCAAGGAGGAAGACGGCTGGAAGATCTGGCGCATGCGCATCTATCCCATGTTCAAGACTCCGGTGGGCATGTCCTGGACCGAGTGGAGCCAGTTCTCCGGTCCCATGGATCTGTCCGAGTTCCCGCCCACGGACGCACCTTGCACCGATACTCCCTGGTACATGAGCGTGAACAATGTTTATCCCACCGACCAGCCGGATCCCCCCGTGCCCTATGGCAGCTATTCCGAGTTGAAGAAGACCTTCTTCGGTGATATGATTTAAGCCAACAGAAAACAAGTTCCTCTTTTCTCTTCTATTCCCCCCAACAAAAGTTTCGCCGCTGAATTTATCGTTCAGTGGCGAGCTTTTTTCTCCGTTTGACTTTACAGGACAATTGCTTATAATATCGGGTAAGAAGATTGTGTATGGAGGGAGGCGCTTCGCTTTGGAGCTTCACTTGACGAAAAAACAATATCGGCGGCTGCTGGATATGGCATATATCGGGAATTGGGTGTTGAATTCCACCCGGGGGAACGATCGGTTTCAGGATTACGACGAGGTGGAATCCCTTCTGTTTCAGCAGGCGGCGGCAGAGGGAATGCCGTCTCTTGCAGAGCAGTGGCGGGGAAACGCGGTGCCATCCCGGGCTTTTACAGAGGGCGGAATTCATGAGGCAATTGCCGACTATGAGGATGCGGTCTTTTTCAATATTCTGGCGGAAGAACTTGCACGGCGGGATATGGAGGATGCCCCGATTGATGAGTCCAATTACGCGGAGCTTACCCAGCGTATGGAGGCCTATATGACGGAATTCGAGGCCCATGGAACGGATCACATCCAGGTGGAAAGCGACCTGATTTAAGAGAAAAAAGAGATCTGTCGCAGTGGTTGCGGCAGATCTTTTCTTATAGCAGATGAGAGTAACCCCTATAGTGCAAAAAAAGGGATGACCGTGGTGGTCATCCCTTTTTTGTTAGCCAGCGTTTTCTTCTGCCTTGGCAAGAGCCGCGGCATCTTCCTTACGCTTTTCTTCAATGCTCTGCTGCAACAGCATGTCCTTCACCTTCATCAGGCGGGTGGTGGTGTTGCGGTCATTTTCCTCCAGCTTCATGGAGATGTATTTGATACTCTGCTCCATTTGGGGGATCATGACATATTCCAGTGCATTAACGCGGCGGCGGGTCTTTTCGATCTCTTCCGCCAGCAACTGGGTGGTCTTCTCGATCTGAGCAAGACGCAGCATATCCTGAAATACAGAGGAGAGCGCGTCGACCGCTCCGTCCAGCTCACAGCTGGTGGTGGCGAAGCCGTAAGGATAGATATCTCCGGCAGAGCCACCAACGGAGTGGAAATCGTAGACCGGCACATTCACCGACATGATGTTCTTGGTGGTCATGCCCAGTTCTACGCTTTGCTTGGGATACAGAAGCGCCTGCTCCAGCATTTCCGCACTCATGAGGGCAGAGGCCACAGTGAACGAGCCATGGGCTTGTTTCAAACCGTCCTCTACCCGTTTGCGTACTTCGCGGTTTTCACGCACCACGTCAAGAAACTGCTTCATCAGCTCGTCCCGCTTGTCTTTCAGCAGCTTGTGGCCGCGGGTTGCGGTTTTCAAACGACCCTTTAAACGGGTCAGTTCCATACGAGTGGCGCTTACGGTGGTGTTAGCCATGGAAAGTGACCTCCCTTACTCCGCGTCTTTCTTGGGAAGGTACTTTTCGATGTGCTCCTCCTTGATACGCTTCAGCTCGGTGACCGGCAGAATGCTCAGCAGCTCCCAGCCCAGATCCAAAGTCTCCTGAATGGAGCGGTTTTCGTCGGGACCCTGTGCGACATAGCGCTTTTCAAACTCCTCAGCGAACTTTGCATACAGCAGATCCGTGGGGGACAGGGCGGCCTCACCCAGAATGCTCATCAGTTCCTTTGCTTCCTTACCGGTAGCATAGGCGGCGAACAGCTGGTTCATGGTGCCAGAGTGATCTTCACGGGTCTTTCCTTCGCCGATGCCCTTATCCTTCAGACGGCTCAGAGAAGGCAGCACGTCCACCGGAGGCACAATGCCGCGGTGATACAGATCACGGCTAAGAATGATCTGACCCTCGGTGATGTAGCCGGTCAGGTCGGGGATGGGGTGGGTCTTGTCGTCTTCCGGCATGGTCAGGATAGGAATCATGGTGATGGAACCTTCCTTGCCCAGCTGACGGCCGGCACGTTCATACATGGTGGCCAGGTCAGTGTACAGATAGCCGGGATAGCCGCGGCGGCCGGGGACTTCCTTCTTTGCAGCGGAAATCTCACGCAGAGCTTCGGCATAGTTGGTGATGTCGGTCATGATGACCAGAACGTGCATGCCCTGCTCAAATGCCAGATACTCTGCTGCGGTCAGCGCCATACGAGGAGTAGAAATACGCTCAACAGCGGGGTCGTTTGCCAGGTTGGAGAACATGACCGTACGGTCAATTGCGCCGGTACGGCGGAACTCCTGCACAAAGTAGTCCGACTCTTCGAAGGTGATACCGATGGCGGCAAAGACAACGGCGAAGTTGCTCTTGCCGTCCAGAACCTTTGCCTGACGGGCAATCTGAGCCGCCAGCTGGGCGTGGGGCAGACCGGAGCCGGAGAAGATCGGCAGCTTCTGGCCACGAACCAGAGTGTTCAGACCGTCAATGGTGGAAATACCGGTCTGGATGAACTCGTTGGGGTAGTCACGGGCAGCGGGGTTCATAGCAAGACCGTTGATGTCCCGGTATTCCTCTGCCAGAATGGCAGGACCGCCATCAATGGGATCGCCCATGCCGTTAAACACGCGGCCGAGCATGTCCTTGCTGACGCCCAGCTGCAGGGGGTGACCCAGGAAACGAACCTTGGACTGAGCCAGGTTAATGCCTGCAGCGGCTTCAAACAGCTGTACAACTGCCTTGTCGCCGTTGACTTCCAGCACCTTGCCGCGGCGGACGGAACCGTCCGGCAGCTCTACTTCAACCAGTTCGTCGTAGGCAACGCCTTCCACCTGATCGACCACCATCAAAGGAGAAACGATCTCCCGGATCGTGCGATATTCTTTGATCATCAGTCAACCTCTCCTTTCGCAGCCAGTTCATCGATCTGCTCGGTCATTTCCTGAGCGATGCGGGCGTAGACCTGCTCATACTGATCCACCGGCACGCTCTTTGCACGGCCGATTCCGGCCCGTGCGCCAATGCTGAACAGTTCGGAAACGTCGGCACCCTTCTTGATGGCCTCGCGGCACTGATCATCATAGTCCAGAATCAGCTTCATCATGAGGTACTGACGGCGATAGTCAGAGAAGGAGTCAATATCCACAAAGGCGTTCTGCTGCAGGAAGTCCTCGCGAATCATCTTTGCGGTTTCCAGAGTGAGCTGGTCCGTGGGGGACAGGCTGTCCTTACCGACCAGCTGAACGATTTCGTTCAGGTTGCTCTCTTCCTGAAGAATGGTCATAGCGCGGGTGCGGTTTTCATAGAATCCCTTGCCCAGCTGCTCATCAAACCAGGGCTTCAGAGTGTCCAGATACAGGGAGTAGGAGTTCAGCCAGTTGATGGCAGGGAAGTGACGGCGATAGGCCAGAGAGGAGTCCAGGCTCCAGAACACCTTAACGATGCGCATGGTGCCCTGGCTGACCGGCTCAGAAAGGTCGCCGCCGGGAGGGGAAACAGCGCCGACTGCGGTCAGACTGCCGCGACGCTCTTCGTCAGAGCCCAGGCACTGCACAACACCGGCACGTTCGTAGAACTCGGCGATACGGCTGGCCAGATAGGCGGGGTAGCCTTCTTCACCGGGCATTTCTTCCAGTCGGCCGGACATCTCACGCAGAGCCTCGGCCCAACGGGAGGTGGAGTCAGCGATAACAGCCACGTCATAGCCCATATCGCGGAAATATTCTGCGATGGTGATACCGGTATAGATGGACGCTTCACGGGCGGCCACGGGCATATCAGAGGTGTTTGCGATCAAAACGGTACGCTTCATCAGCGTCTCGCCGGTACGGGGGTCGACCAGTTCGGGGAACTCCCGCAGAACGTCGGTCATCTCGTTGCCGCGCTCGCCGCAGCCGATGTAGATAACGATGTCCACGTCAGACCACTTTGCCAGAGCGTGCTGCACAACCGTCTTGCCGGAACCGAAGGGGCCGGGAACAGCGGCGGTGCCGCCCTTTGCCACAGGGAACATGGTGTCGATGACACGCTGTCCGGACTGCAGAGGAGTGGACGGGGTAAATTTACGCTTGTAGGGACGGCCGCGGCGGACAGGCCACTTCTGCATCATGGTCAGTTCCTTCACGGAACCGTCAGCCAGCTTGATCTTGGCGATCACGTCGGTGACAGTGTAGCTGCCGGAGGAGATGGATTCCACCGTGCCGGACACGCCGGCGGGAACCATGATCTTGTGCAGGATGGAGGGAGTTTCCTGAACCTCGCCCAGGAAATCGCCGGTGGTCACCTTGTCGCCGACTTTTGCGGTGGCAACAAAGTCCCATTTCTTCTCCCGATCCAGTGCGGCGACTTCAATGCCGCGGGTGATGTTTGCGCTGCCGGTCTGCTCCATGATCTTTTCCAGCGGGCGCTGAATGCCGTCGTAGATGTTTTCCAGCAGACCTGGACCAAGTTCGACAGACAGAGGGGCGCCGGTGGAAACAACCTCAGCACCGGGGCCGAGGCCGGAGGTCTCTTCATAGACCTGAATGGAGGCAGCGTCGCCGGTCATGGTCAGAATTTCGCCGATGAGTCGCTGCTCACCGACGCGGACCACGTCGGACATATTGGCATCGGCCATGCCGGTTGCAACCACCAGCGGGCCGGAAACCTTGACAATTTTGCCCATTGTATGAAACCTTCTTTCCAATGAGGGTCACCGCTGTTCTCTTACGGGAGAACAGCCGGTGCGGGACTCCTTCGCAGGTTCCTCAAGGTTTAGAGGATATCCGCGCCGACGGCGCGCTCTACGGAGGAGGTGATGTTTTCCATGCCGATACCCAGAGAGCCGGCCTTGCCGGGAATCAGGATGACGGCGGGGGTGAGCCGATCTTTGTACTTGGCTATCTCCTCTGGCATTTCTGCAGCCAGCTGCTCGGTGAGATAGATGATGGCGTATTCGGGATCCTTGGCCATAGACTGGAGATCCCGGCGGGCTTCCTCCACCGTTTCGGCGGGGATAACGTCCAGACCGAGAGCTTTAAAGCCCATAACGCTCTCCCGGTCGCCCAGAACTGCGATCTTATACATAGGGTTCACGCAGCCTTTCCCGAATCACCTCGGCGGAAAGATCCGCCAGGCGACCCGTCATAATAATGCGGATAGCAGTGGCCTCGCTTTCCTTGGCGGCCAGATAGGCAACCAGAGGAGCCTCGCCGAAGGCGACGTAACGAGCGGAGCCGATATACTTCATGACGGCGTCGTCACACAGCTTTTCGAAGCGGGTGAGTTCACCGCCCTGCATTGCAGCCGTGCCGGCTTCTGCCGCATCGTGCAGTGCAGAGACAGTATACAGCTCCTCCACGGAAGAACCGGAGTTCACTGCGTTGAGAATGCGGGGAACATCCAGGTTGCCGCCGGAGAACAGCACGCCCTTCAGGAAATCCACGTCCTTGCCCATGCGCAGCGTACGCACCACGCTCTTCAGGTTGGCGGCATCAATGCTGATGCGCACATAGCCTTCCAGGAAAGAGGATTCGCTGGTGCGGGCAAGATCAAACATGTCTTCAAAATAGGCCTGATCCAGCACAAAATCACTGAGCTGTGGGTCGTTGGTAGATCCAAGGGTATCCCGCGCCTGGGTGATGGCGGCGGCAAGATGACCGGGCAGTCCTCGGAAATCGGAGGAGCGGACCTGCTCCACCAGTTCCTGAGGGGGGACACGACCGGTGTCAACCAGCAGGTATTCCGCGTCGATGCCCCGTGCCTCGGATTTCAGCAAAACTTTTGCATTGTGATAGTCGTATTTGACCTTGAACACGTCAATGATGTTCCGGTCGGGAGCGAAGAGATAAAGGTCGTCATAAGTGCGCTCACGGGCGGTGGCAAGCATCTTGTTGATGCTGTCTACCGTGACTTCCTCGATTTCAGGATAGCCGCACTCCTGAAGCACCTTTGCGGCGTCTGCAGCGGAGGCAGCGTCCAGCATTCGCTCCATGCGATCCCGGCTGAGCAGATTGCGTTCCAGTGCTCGAATCCGGGTCGAGAGAAACAGATAATCTGTATCTTTGATTTTCGCCAATGGTTCGTCCTCCTTCCCCTGCCCCGGATGAGGCAGGGCCAATTTGACGCGACGGGTGGGTTACGCGAACAGGAGCTTGCTCACCTCGCCGGTCACTTCGGTGCGGGAGAGACGTACCAGTGTCTCCAGAGCGCAGTTGATATCCACGGCGCCGTCGCTGAGCAGCAGACCGCCTTGTATGGGCTGAGATTGAGGAGACAATGTCAGCTCGCCGGTGCGGCCGGCAGCAGTGAGCAGTTCATTCGCCTGAGCGGCGATCTTCACGCCCAAGCGAGCGCGATCGGATTGATTGAGAATAATCTGCTCATGGCCGGTGCGGGCGGCGTTTACAGCCAGCTTTGCCAGCAGAGCGATGTATTCTTCCTCGGGAAGCTTGAGCAGCTTGGTCAAAGCCAGGTCAAAAGCTTCGTCCAATACCTCCTGCTTGGCGGCCAGCGTCATTTTGCGGGCCTCCATCTCAGCGGCGGAAACCAGACGGGCACCCCGCTCCTGAGCGCTTTTTTCGCCCTTTGCGAGAATGTCTGCGGCCTCCCGCTGAGCGCGGGCGGTGTAACCGGCACGAATCTTATCGGCCTGTGCCTGGGCATCGGCCTGAATGCGGTCGATTTCTGCCTGGGCATCGGCCTGAATGCGGCCGGTGATGTTTTCAATGCCTTGCATAGTGTGTCGTCCTTTCTGCAGTTAGGTGAGAAAACTCACTTGATGAACAGCAGCATCAGGAAGGAAGCCAGCAAGCAGAGGATGGCGTAGAACTCGACCATGATGGCCATGATAATGCCCTTGGACATTTCTTCAGGACGCTTAGCCACCAGGCTGACACCGGCAGCGGCGCAGCGACCCTGGCCGATAGCAGTGATGTAGCCGCCGATACCCATGGGCAGGCAGGCCACGCAGTAGCCGATGCCCTGAGCAACGGTCAGGGTAGCAGGAGTGCCGCCGATGACGCCCAGAGTGAACAGAGCGTAGAACCAGACGACCAGACCGTACAGACCCTGGGTACCGGGCAGAATCTGAAGAATCAGGCAAGAAGAGAACTTGCTGGGATCTTCGGAGATGACGCCGGCAGCGGCCTCACCTACGCAACCAACACCCTTACCAGATCCGGCGCAGGCCAGGGCCACGGCCAGAGAAGCACCGATGACTGCAATGTACAATCCGGCATTAGACATGAAATCCATAATTATTTTTCCTCCTCGATGATGTCGACATATTTCGTGTCGTATTGTAGGGGACGGAAGGGAATACCGCCCTCCTTGTAAAACTTACCGAAGTACTCCAGGTACTGAAGACGAGCGGCGTGAACATAAGTTCCGATGAGGTTGACGCCGATGTTGAACACATGGCCGATCAGGAACACCAGAATGAACACGATGATGCTCTTGGGCAGGGCGCCCAGAGTGTTGAACACCTGAGCGATGACGCTGGTAGCCAGCATCAGTGCCATCAGACGGGCATAGCTCAGCACGTCAGACAACCAGCTGGTGATGTCGTACAGGCTCTTAATGCCGCCGAACAGCTTCTTAACAAATGTGCCTTCGTGACGGCCCTGGGTGCAAAT
Source organism: bacterium (assembly GCA_963597355.1). Lineage (GTDB taxonomy): Bacteria > Bacillota > Clostridia > Oscillospirales > Oscillospiraceae > UMGS1766. The sequence continues at coordinate 143,525 of CAVBPR010000018.1, forward strand.
CAGGCAGAGCGCGCCGATAATCAGCAGAATCGGGGTCTTGGCCAGTGCCGCAACAGCGATGCCGGCGAACACAACCCACCAGGGAACTACATCCAGCAGGGCATCGATTCCGTGACCATCCCGGAAGCCCATGTAGATGTGGATGCACTGACCCATGATCAGATGGACGCAGCCGATGGCAATGGCGATGATCAGAACCGTCATCGGATCGTTGACCGGGTTGACCACAATGCCGTTGCAGAAGGTTTCCATCCAGCCGGGCATGGTGGCGTTGGGCAGGAAGGTGTCGTAGATGACTTCCAGCACGTTGCCGAAGAAGCCGCCGACAAACACACCGCACAGGGCAGTGCTTCCGCCCAGCCAGAGGCCGAGGTGCATCATGCGGCCCAGGGTCTTTTTCGGCTTGAACATTTTGATGATCGCAAGGCAGCCCAGGAAGATGATAATGCCGTAGGCAACATCGGCGAACATGAAGCCGAAGAAGAACACATACCAGAAGAAGTACAGGGGGTTGGCATCAATACCGTCATAGGCAGGCAGGGAGTACATCTCCGTTACCATGTTGATGCAGTCCATCCACTTCGGGTTCTTCAGCTGCGTGGGAACGCGGTCGCCCTCTGCAGGATCGGAAGTGTCCCAGGCACAGGTGAACTGCTTCTGCACGACGGAGAAGTCGGCCACCCGTTCGGCGGGAATCCAGCCTTCGGCAAAGAAGATCTGTCCGTCTGTGAGGAAGCGCTCCGCCACAGCCTCCCGGCTGATTTCCTGATTGACACGATCCAGTGCCAGTTCCAGGGCGGGACGCTGATCCTTGTAAGCCACAATGGCGTCTTCCTGTTCTTTGCGCTGCTGCTGCAAAGCAGACAGCTCGCCGCGGATGCGGTCGATGTTCTGCTTGGGCGTTCCGGTGAGGTCTTTGAATCGAACCACACCGAAGGAGTGGGCGCGCAGGGCAGTCAGCGCATCTTCCAGGGCGTCCTTGTGGACCACCAGCAGATAGTAGCGCTGATCCTTATCCTCGGAAATCGGAGTCAGCTGCGCCAGATCCGTGGCGGCAGCCAAATCGGTTTGCAAGGCGCTGTCCTCGGCAGCAACCGGAGCGGTACCGAGTACCAGTTCCGCATGGGAGGTGTGCTGCTGCTCCAGCGGCAGGTCCAGATTCGTCCAGGGAATCAGACCGGAAAGATTGGCGTTGAGTTTGTTTTCAGCAGAGTAGATTTGTGCAATCTCCCGCGTACAGTCGTTAATCGACTGAGCACTGGCGAGTGCTGCGTTTTTTGCGGCCTCATCGAAGAACTTTGCTTCGGTGATATCATACCGCTTCTGGAACAATCCCTTTTTCGCCGGCGCATATTTCTTCAATGCATCCAATGCGCTGTTCAGAGCAGACCACTCTGCTTTGCGGGATGCAATGGAAGAAGTGTCCCGCCGCAACAGGGCTGCCCATTCGGGATCGGTTGCCTTGTCATCCGGTTCTGTAATCTCAACGCACCCGAGGTGAAGCAGCTGCTGCAGTAAGTCGTCCCGCTGTTCGGAGAAGCCGATGACCCGCAGTCGCTTCATTTTTACGATGCTCATGAGAGATTCACGACCTTTCTGACGATCCGCTCTGCAGCGGCATCCAGTTGACGCTGCGCGGCGGCCTTGAGATCGGCGCAGGCGCGCTCGGTCTCCTGTTGGACTGCCTCGGCCTGCCCGGCAGCGGTTTCCTCAGCCTGGCGCATCATCGCCTGAACCTTGGTTTCCGCCTCCGAGCGAGCAGATTCCAGCTCCGCCTGACCCTGTCGCTCCGCGTCGGCAATCAGTTGTTTTGCCGTCTGGAGCGCACTGGCCTTGCGCTGAGCACAGTCCTGCTCTGCCTCGGCAACCTGTTTGATAGCTTCCAAAGACAATTCATTCACCACCCTTTTGGCGTAGTCTCTATATTAAATAGGTATAGCGTTTTCTTATGCGCTTTTCAATTGTTTCGCACAGGAAAATACCAGCCCCATTTTAGAACATCTCTTTTGAAAAGGCAATAGACAAAAGTAAAAAAGTGTGCAGTAAAATGCAAGTGACAGCACGAAATACTTGCAATCTCCTGTTATAAAGTCAGGATTGTATTTTTAATAGGTATAGAACAAAATCGGCCGAAAAAACGAAAAAGAAACGCCGAAGAAAAAGGTAAAAAATTTTTTCACAATTTTCTGAAAATGAAAACGGAAGGAATAGGTTGTAAAAAAACTTTGTTATTGTGCAAAAACAAGACACAGTGAACAGTTATAATTTAATAAGAAAAATGGAAAAACGCTGCGTATTCGGATCGAAGGAGCACAACAGACCGGAAGAAAAAATGAACGAAATGGAGTGCGAAAAAATGCGCCATCGCACCTGAAAACAGGCTTGATGGCGGAATACGACAAAATTTCTGCAAGAATAGATATGGCGACTTGCAAAATTACGGAGGTGCAAGCTGGAATTATTTTTCCTTCGACGGGGTGGAACTGCGAGGGGCATTTTCCACAATCAGGGAGGAAAGATCCAGGGGTTCCTCCTGCTCCTGAACGAGCGAACCGGATGCATTCGGAAGAACCATGTGAGCGCCGGAAATGGAGTAGACCATGTAGCGCTGGAGATAGACTGCAGCGCCGCTGAGAGCGATTGCTGCAATCAACACCAGAGCCAGAAACCATTTTGCTCCTTTGGAGAGACGCCGGTTGGAACTGGTGCTGCCGCGGTAAGCGCGGTAAGAACGATGATGCGGATACCGTCCCATTAGTCGCCGTCCTGGTTCAGCGATTGGTTCAGCAGCTGTAAACCACGGAGGATGGTTTGCTGTTCCTCTTCGGAAAGCCGATCCAAAGCCCGGCTGAACTGGCTGGTGGCGTTGCTTTGCAGTTGCTGCAGTCCCTGTTGGAACTTCTCCGTTGTGGCAACATAGATTACCCGGCGGTCGGAATCGGAACGGACGCGCTGCACCAGATCCATTTTTTCCAGACGATCTACCACGCCGGAGATGGTGCTGTTTGCGCTGCCGGCGGCCTCTGCCAGGGCGCTGATGGGCATTGGTCCATCCGCTTCCAGAATGGCCAGAACAATAGATTGGGGATAGGTCAGACTCCATTGATTATAGTAAACCCGGAATTTTCCGGAGATGCGGTGTCCTGTCTGCAGATACTCATGCAGAATGTCGGTGGACAGATCCATAAAAATGCTCCTTCCAAGTGAAAAACAAAGGGGATTGTAATTATGACTTAGCATATATTTTCAATTGAAAATAGTCAACCGATTGGGAGGAAAATTCATGTTTAATTAACAAGTTGGACAAGAAACCGAAATCTGTAACGTGAAATAGAGGGAAAGAGCCGTGTTCCGGCAAAACGGTTAAAAAAATAGGGGGCAAATAGCGGAATTTTAAACTTGCTTTTACATGGGGATAGCCATAAAATAGAAAATACAGTTCGATTGGTAAAATTAAGAGGGGGTGCCTTCATGATAAAAGACATGATCCAGGTTTTCCTTGCCCCTGTTCTAACTCTTTTTTCGCTGGCGGTAATGGTGGCGCGAAATCCCCTGTTGAGCGGCCGCAAAAAAGGGTTGTTTTATGGTGCCGGCGTGTTGCTGCTGCTGATTATTGTTTCGATTTGGATTGATAGCGTACTGGCCCGCGTTTCGCCTTCTGTGCAGGTTATCACCATGCGAAAAATTGCCAATTTTTCGCATTACTGTCTTGCGCCGCTTGCGCCGATGCTATTAGCGCTGCTGCATCAGAGAAATAAAAAAAATCCCGGCTGGTGGTTCTATCTGCCGGAGGCAGTTGTGGTGGGCGTCAATATTGTGAGCCTGTTCAACGGCTGTGTCGTTCAGGTGACGGAAGCGAACACCGTGGAGCCCGGCCCCATGTATTTTCTTGTCTACCTGATTGGCGGGCTTTATTTGCTGCTTCTTCTCAACCGGGCAATGGGACAGCATTATCGTCCGAATCGGCAGGCGGAAGGGGCATTGATTACCAGCGCAATTATTGTTTTTGCCATTACGATTGTGCTGGATGTGGTGTATGATCTGCGATTTGTTCTCTGGAGCATTGCAGTTGCATTTCTGGTGCTGTATTTCCTCCAACTGAATGTGGAGAAGGTGGCCTTTGACCCGTTAACCGGAACCCACAGTCAGGTTGCCTTTTCCAACACGACGAAAAAAATGCGCCACGGAAAGGGAAAAACCTGCACGATTGCCATGGTGGACATGAACGGGCTGAAGTTCTTTAACGACACCTATGGCCACAGCGCGGGAAACGATGCGCTGAAACAGATGTCGGGGGCCATTCTGGCGGCAGTGGAAGGCCAGCGTATGCGGGTTTATCGCCATGGCGGAGACGAGTTTGTGGTGGTTGCGATGCGGCTATGTCGCGAGGAAATGGAGACCATTCTGGAAGGCGCACTGCACCAGTGCGGCGAGGTGCAAGGCGTTCCGGTCAGCTTTGCCTATGGCGTGGCGGAATTTCATTCGGGCGATGATCTGCGGGCGTCCATTTCCGAGGCAGATGAGCGGATGTATGCCCACAAAAAGGCGACCAGCCCAATGGCACAGCGGACGGATCACACGGATTTGGTGGAAATCTGAAAAAAATCTTGCGTTTTCCTGTGCTGTGTGATAGTATAAACTTCGAATTTGAAGATTTTCGCCCGGTTTTCTGCGGGCGTTGGAAAGAGGAGTTTCTGAAATGAGTGCTTTGACAACGGTTCTGACGGTCATTGAAGTGATCGCATCTATTTTTCTGATTCTGGTTGTTCTGCTTCAGTCCGGCAAAAGCGCCGGTATTGCCGGTGCCATCGGCGGCGGCATGGACACCTTCCTGAGCAAGAACAAGGCCAAGAGCTGGGATGCAAAACTGGCTCGCCTGACCAAGTGGGTTGCAATTGCCTTTATGGTGCTGTCCCTCGTTCTGGTTATGGTGCTGTAATTTTATCTGCATAATTTAGGCGGCTGTCTGCTGGACAGTCGCCTTTTGTTTTGCAGATTCAAATAAATCTTGCAGTTTCCTCACAAATGTGAGATAATCGACGGGTTATTGAAATCATTTGGAAGGAACTAGGTACATGACACCGAAGAAAATCGCTTTGTTGACGGACTCCTGCGCGGATTTGCTGCAGGAAGACTTGGAACGGACGCATATTTTTACCGTGCCGTTGCGGATTTCCTGTGCAGACGGGGAATATACCGACGGCGTAGATATACAGGCCGAGGACGTTTATCAGCGCCTGCACGAGGGAGAATTGCCGAAAACCTCTCTTCCTGCCGGATCGGACATTCATGACATTTTTACCCGCATTGCAGAGGAAGGATACGATGGCGTGATTGGCGTTATGCTCTCCTCCGGTCTGTCCGGCACGTTTAACGCCGTGCGGCTGATGGCAGAGGAATTCAGCGACCGTCTGACAGCGCGTATTTTTGACAGCCGGAGCGGTTCTCTGGGGCAGAGCATGACTTTGCTGCAGCTGGCGGAGGATATTCAAAAGGGAATGGAATGGGAAGAGCTGGTGGAGCGGCGTGTACCGAAGCTGATTGAGGGAAGCACCGTCTTTTTCAGCGTAGACACGCTGGAATACCTGAAAAAGGGCGGCCGCATTGGAAAGGTGACGGCAGCGGCAGGCACGCTGCTGAAATTAAAACCGATTCTCTCCTTTGCCGAAGACGGGCAGCTGCAAAGCGCAGCAAAAGTGCGGGGAAGCAGCAAAGTGCCGGATAAACTGGCGGAGCTGGTGCAGGCTGCCTGCGGAGAACATCGGCGCTATAACCTGGCGGTGGCCCATGGAGGCGCGCCGGAAGGAATGGAGATTGTGCGGGAAAAACTGACGGCGCTGCTGCCGAATTGCGAGCACATCTGGGAAGGCAAGATTGACGGCACTCTGAGCGTGTACATTGGCGACGGTGTGCTGGGTGCAGGCGTGCAGGTGCTGGACGATTAAAAGGAGAGACGAACAATGAGCCGAATGGATCAGCAGTTTGATTTTTTGCGGGAAATTGACAAGGAAAAAGAGATTGTCCGGCAAACCTATCTGGCTTCAGCGGCCCGAAAAGAGGGAGATGCGGAGCACGCATGGCACATGGCCATTATGACGCTGCTGCTCAGCGAGTATGCCAACGAGAAAATCGACGTGCTGAAGACGGTTTCCATGCTGCTGATCCATGACCTGGTGGAGATCGATGCCGGAGATACCTACGCCTATGACGAGAGCGGAAAAACAACCCAGCGGGAACGGGAAGTGAAGGCGGCGGAGCGGATTTTCGGACTTTTGCCGGAGGATCAGGGCAGAAAAATGCGGGAGCTCTGGGAAGAGTTTGAGGCAAGAGAAACGGCGGAGGCCAAGTTTGCCCGAACCATGGACTGTGTACAGCCGCTGATGCTGAACGATGCCTCGGACGGCCGTTCCTGGGCAGAACATGGCGTTCATTTGCATCAGGTGCTGGCGAGAAATGAGCACACGGCAGATGGATCTCAGGAAATCTGGGACTACGCCCGCAGTCATTTCCTTGCGCCCCATGTGGGACAGGAACTGAAAAACGACTGAAAAACGGACGAAGCGCCGCATCGATTTTTCTTTCGATGCGGCGCTTTTGAATGAAAAAAGCGGATCAGCTTTCGTAGGGACGGACACGGAGAACTGCCCCAACGCTTTCGCAGATTTTGCGGCAGGTTTCCTGTTCCTCCGGTGTTGTAACCGGCTCGCCTACCACGGTCATCACCACATTGGGCACGTAGCGGGTGCAGTCCCTGGTGAAGCGAAGCATGGCATCGTAGGAGCCAATGCCGAATTTGCTTCGCGTCAGGCGCAGATACTCCTCGGCGTCCATGGCGTTTAAGCTGACGGAAACGGAGTCGATGAGATCGGCCAGCATGGGGGCGGTTTCCTTCTGCCAGATCAAATCCGCCAAACCGTTGGTGTTGATGCGCAGAGGAATGGAAGACTTGGACTTGATGTAGCGGGCAACCTCCAGCAGGTCGGGCAGGCGCTCGGTTGGCTCGCCATAACCGCAGAAAACGATTTCCTTGTATTGGCTGAGGTCCCATTTGTCAATGCTGTCGCATACCTCCTGCACTGTGGGTTCCCGTTCCAGCCACAGGGGATCGGAACCATATACGCCGGGGGCATTTTGCCGCAGGCAGAAGGTGCAGGCGCAGGGACAGCGGTTGGTCATGTTGACGTAGATGCCCTGCTTTACAGGATAAGTGATGGTCATAAAAAAGCCTCCAAAACACTTCATGCTTCTGCCTGCAGTGCAGGCAGAAGCAAAAAGGAATTATTCTGATTTTGCCTATTTTACCCCAATTCCAGCTGAGAAACAAGACGCTGTTTCACACCGGCCTTGTCCAGCGCCTTGCCCAGCAGGATATAGACCACGCTGCTGAGGACGACCTGGGTGATGTAACCGGTGATGCCGGCAGCCGGAGCAATAAAGTTTCCGGTGAGGACGCTTTCGTAAAGGTAATAACCACCGGCACACAGCAGGAAAGAGGGCAGAATTGCCAGATAATTGTGCTTGCAAAGGAAGGTAGGCGCTTTCCATGTGAAGAAGCAGGCGGTCAGGGCCTTGATGATCAGCGTTGCAGGCGCCCACATGGAGTAGCCGCTGAGGATGTCTGCCAGACCGGCGCCGATTGCACCGGCAGCAGCGGCATAACCGGTGGGCAGAATGGAGGCGGCCAGATAGAGGAAGCCGTCCCCCACATGGGTGTAGCCGTTAAAGCTGGGAACATGGAGATAAGCGGTAAAGACATAGATGATGGCGGCGAGAACCGCAGTTTGGCAAAGCCGTTGAATTCGAATTGATTTCATGATGAATTCCTCCTGATTGGGTTGTCAATAGAATAGCCGGATTTTGCATAGATAAAAATCACCAATTTGAAAAAGATTCATCAGACCAGAATAGGACTAGATGGAGAAAAAGAGCAGGAAAGTTAGAAATGCTTGAATTTAAGATAGAATATGCTATTATAAAAAAGAATTTAAGAAAATTCCTTGCGAATTGTTATCATTCAGTAAATTTCTATCGTTTGTCTTAAGACCAGAAACGTCTGACCTTAAGGTCAGATTACAAAGCCAGCCGCGCACCAGAGTTCTCGTTTTTCTCGCAATGCTCCGGCCTTGCGGTATGCAGGGCTGGTATTTTTATGCCTGAACAAAAATAGGAGGAGAGTCTCTTTGAGTCAAGCTCGTATTACCTGGTATGGCCATTCCTGCTTTCTGATTGAGCTGGCAGGCGGCAGTATTGTTTTAGACCCTTATACGACCGGGTCGGTTCCCGGGCTGCGCCTGCCGGACTTGAATGCCGACGCAGTACATGCCAGCCATAGCCACAGCGACCACAACGGAACGGACTGCGTTCTGACCACCGGAAAGCCGCTGCCGTTTACGGTGCGGGAGGTTGCCGGAACCCACGCCCGGGGCGGCGACGGGGATTGGAAGGACAACACGATTCTGGTCATCGAGGGAGACGGTCTCCGACTGGTGCATCTGGGGGATCAGGGCTGTGTGCTTACCCCGGAACAGGTGGAGGCAATCGGAAAACCGGATCTGCTGATGATTCCCGTGGGAGGGTTTTGCACGGTAAGCGGTTGCGAAGCGCGGCAGATTGCAGCGCAGCTGGAGCCGACGGTGATTGTCCCGATGCACTATCGCTCAAACAACATAGGGTTTGATATGATCGACACGGTAGACGAGTTTTTGCAGGGAGAGCTTCCGGTGACCTATGCGGAAGAGAAGAGTTTTATGATTGAGACAGGGATGAAGCCCCAGATCCTCATCCCCCGACTGGTGCAGTGATATGAGCTATCGATCCAAACAAATGTTGATTGTGCGGCGGGATCTGAAAATGCGCAAGGGTAAGATCGCCGCCCAGGCCAGCCATGCGTCGGTGGAAGCGGTGCTGAAGGCGATTATAAAAGAAAACCGGACGAACCAGCTGCGCGTCAGCCCGGAAGGATATGCCTATCTGGAACCTTCGGAGGGGGACAGCAGTCCGCTGACGGATTGGTTTCGCTACGGAATGGCAAAAATCTGCGTTTATGTGGATTCGGAGGAGGCGCTGCGGGAGCTGGATGAGAAGGCGAGAAATGCGGGAATTACCACGGCACTCATTTTGGACGCCGGTATGACCGAGTTTCACGGAGAGCCGACTTACACTGCCCTGGCATTTGAACCGCTGGAAGCGGAGCGGGCAGACGAACTGACCGGTTCTTTGCCGCTGTACTGAAAATTGGATGCAACCGCTGTGCTGCAGGAGATGCAGTGCGGCGGTTTTCCTTTTTTGTCTGGAAGGGAAAATGTTTGCACTTATCCGGTGGTTGTGGTATCATGAGTGGAAATGTTATACGGAAATTACGCCCGAAATTCAGGGCTTTACTGATCGAGAAAGGCGAGGTTTGACGATGGAAGAAACAACGCAGCAGAAAAAGGTGATGCTTTCCGGTATCCAGCCCAGCGGAGATCTGCACCTGGGCAATTATCTGGGAGCGATAAAAACCTGGGCGGAGCGGGCAGAGCAGTTTGACTGCTATTATTTTATGGCAGACATGCACACCATCACCGTTCGCCAGACGCCTGCTGACCTGCGCCGCAGAACGTTGGAGCAGCTGGCAATCTATATTGCCTGCGGCCTTGATCCGGAGAAGAACACCATGTTTGTTCAAAGCCATGTTCCCGCCCATGCGCAGCTGGGATGGGTGCTGGACTGCTACACCATGTTCGGAGAATTGAGCCGCATGACCCAGTTTAAGGACAAAAGCGCAAAGAATGCGGACAACATCAATGCAGGTCTGTTCACCTATCCCTCCCTTATGGCGGCGGATATTCTGCTCTATCAGCCGGACTATGTTCCGGTAGGAGAGGACCAGAAGCAGCACTGCGAGCTGACACGGGACATCGCCCGTCGGTTTAACGGCATTTATGGCGATGTGTTCAAAATTCCGGAGCCCTTCATTCCGAAGGAGGGAGCACGGGTGATGAGCCTGAATGCTCCGGACGCAAAAATGAGCAAGTCCATTCCGGAGGGCTGTGTGTTCCTGATGGAAAAGCCGGAGGACATCATGCGCAAGTTCAAGCGCGCGGTTACCGACAGCGACACGGAGAATTGCGTCCGGTTTGATGTGGCGGAAAAGCCCGGCGTATCGAACCTGATCAATATTTACTCTGCCTGTACCGGCAAGACCCATGAGGAGATTCAGCAGGAATTTGAAGGCAAAGGCTACGGAGCGTTTAAACCGGTGGTGGGCGAAGCTGTGGTGGAAACGCTGCGCCCCATTCGGGAGGAAGCTACTCGCCTGATCGCCGACAAGGCCTACCTGATGAGCGTTTACAAGGCAGGCGCAGAGAAGGCAGGATATGTGGCCAATAAAACCCTGCGCAAGGTCTATAAGAAAATCGGCTTCCTGCAGCTGTGATGCCGAAAAGGGAGATCGATGCAGATGAAATCACAAATCCGGATTCTGGTTTTTTCTGATTCTCATGGAGAGCTGAGCCGCATGGAGCAGATCGTTGTGGAAGAGTGGCCCGACGCAATTTTCCATTTGGGAGACTGCTGGAGAGATGGACAGGCACTGGCAGACGGGTTTGAAATTCCCGTTTATCAAGTGCCCGGAAACTGCGACTGGGGCACGTCGGACCAGTCGGTGGAGCAAAAAGTTTCTCTGGGCGGCGTCACGTTTTTGCTTTGCCACGGGCATGCCTATGGGGTAAAAAGCGGCTATTCCACAGCGGTCGGTCATGCAAAGGCGGAAGGAGCAGATGTGTTGCTTTGCGGACACACCCATGTTCCCCTTTATGACCAGTACGGTTCTCTGCAGCTGCTGAATCCCGGCAGCATTCGCTATGGCAAAACTTACGGCTTGATTACGATCAATTGCAGCAGCGAGACGGCAGTCTGCGCAATTAAAACAGCGCCTTGAGACAAGGCACAGGAGGAACACGGGCATGTTGTTCACAATTGATGTGGGAAATACAAATATTGAGTTTGGCCTTTTTCAGGGCGACGAGTTGGTTGGCACATTTCGGCTGATGACCCGGGGCAATCAGACCTCGGACGAAATCGGCCTGACCGTGTGCGAATATTTCCATCGGTTTGGCTTTGCACTGGAGGATGTGGAGGACGTTATTATTGCCTCCGTTGTTCCGGGCATTATGTACTCGCTGAAAAGCGCCATGGTGAAATACCTTGGGAAAAAACCGCTGGTGGTGAATGAGGATGTTTTCCCAGCCCTGAAGTACCGCAATGCGGCTACAACGCGGGATCACGGCGCAGATCGCAGCGTGGCCTGCATTGGTGCAATGGAAAAGTACGGTGCGCCGCTGCTTGTGCTGGATTTTGGAACGGCGACTACCGTAGACGCAGTGGATACCAACGGCATGTATGTGGGCGGCTGTATTTGCCCCGGCATTCGGGTCAGCATGGATGCTCTGGCGCAAAACGCCGCTATGCTGCCTCATGTTGAGCTGATTATGCCGGAGGTCACTCTGGGCTACGACACCATTACGCAAATTCAAACCGGCGTCGTCGGCGGCTATGTGGGCAGCATGGAATATCTGATCCGCCACTCCAGAAAGGAAATGGCCGAGCCGGATGACCAGATCAAGGTGGTTGCCACTGGCGGACTGGCGCATCTGGTGAGCAGTCATACCGATCTGATTGATGTGGTGGACAACGAGCTGATCCTGGAAGGACTGCTGTATATTTACCGCCGCTGGAAGGAAAATCAATAAACCCTGTTTGTCGGGAGTGTCGCGGAAGCGAATGCTCCCGACAATTATTTTTGCCCAATTTAGACAATTGACTTTTTTTGATGACGGGTAGACAATAGGGAGCGGAAAATAACAACAAAGGAGAGGTGAGATCATGGACGGCAACAGTAGCAATGGGCGAAGGCGAGGCAGATTATGTACGCGGAGCACCGGTGCGACTATGTCGCGGTGATCTCTGCTCTTTTGCTGCGCCATTGCCGGAAAAAACCGTGCAATGGCTTTCTTTTTTGCCCGCCTTTGTTCAGGCAATAACTGCTGCAGCAGTTCTTTCTCGAACCAACAGAAGGAGGTCTGAACATGGAAAACAATCGTATGATCAATCAGGAGCAGATGCTTCATCCGGATTACTCTCAGCAGCTGCGGGACATTTTGCGCAGCAACAAGACACCGAAGGCGTTTCAGCAGCAGCTTTCCGGCTACCATGAAAATGACATTGCAGCGGCACTGGAACAATTGACCCCCCAGGAGCGGAAGCAGGTGTTCCAGATGCTGAATGTGGACACACTGGCAGAGGTTTTGCCCTATGTGGATGCGGAGGATCATTTTCTGGGGGAGCTGAGCTTGCGCAAGCGAGTGGATGTGCTGGGGAAAATGGATGCGGATCTGGCGGTGGATTATCTGAAGTTGCTGAGCAGCGAGGAAAAGAACACCATCGTCGAGCTGATGGACGAGGAGAAACGCCAGGAGCTGTCCCGTCTGTGGGCGTATTCCGAGGATGAAATCGGCAGCGTCATGACGACGAACTTCATTGCCATACCGGCGGATTTGTCGGTAAAGGAAGCGATGCACAGTCTGATTGCCCAGGCGGCGGACAACGACAATATTTCCACTATTTATGTCTCTGCGCAGGACGGAACCTTTTACGGCGCAATCGATTTGCAGGACCTGATTGTTGCCAGAGAGGGAACCGCGCTGGAAAGCATCATCACCACGTCTTATCCCTATCTCTATGCGCAGGAACGAATTGAGGACTGCATCCCCAGAATTCAGGATTATTCGGAGGATTCCATTCCTGTGCTGGATCAGGACAACCGGCTGCTGGGCGTGATTACCGCGCAGGACTTCATGCAGGTTGTGGATGACGAATTGAGCGATGACTATGCGAAGTTGGCAGGTCTGGCATCGGAAGAAGATTTGAAAGAACCGCTCACCCAGAGCATTCGCAAACGGTTGCCCTGGCTGATGGTTCTGCTGGGACTGGGTCTTGTCGTGTCCAGCGTGGTTGGTCTTTTCGAGGCGGTTGTGGCGCAGATCACCCTGATTATCTGCTTCCAGTCCCTGGTTCTGGATATGGCAGGCAACGTGGGAACTCAGTCGCTGGCAGTTACAATTCGTGTGCTGATGGACAGCAGTCTGGAAGGACATCAGAAGGCGAAGCTGGTGTGGAAGGAATCCAAGGTAGGTCTTGCAAATGGCTTGATTCTCGGCGTGGCGTCCTTTGCCCTGATCGGCTTATACCTCTGGCTGCTGAAGGGACAGGCGGTCACTCTTTCCTTTGCCATTTCAGCCTGTATCGGCCTGGCGCTGGTGCTGTCCATGCTCCTTTCCAGCATTACCGGCACGGTCATTCCGATTTTCTTCAAGGCAATCAAGGTAGATCCTGCCGTAGCATCCGGCCCGCTGATCACAACGGTGAACGACCTGGTTGCAGTGGTGACCTACTACGGTCTTGCATGGCTGCTGCTGATTGAAGTGTTCCGTCTGGTGTGACGGCTGCACAAAAGATGAAATTGTGAAAACGGAAACTACAGCATTTTTTCCCTTTGACAGAGCGGGAAAAATTGTGCTAAGATAACTCCACCGAGTTGCGAAAAGCGTAAATCCAGGAATGGATTTGCGCTTTTCTTTTTTTGTTTCATGTTTTTAGGAGGGAGCTTCATGGAAGCAAATCAAAAAATGGCAGAGATGCCGGTTCAGAAACTGTTGTTGAATATGGGAATTCCCATGATTCTGTCCATGATGCTGCAGGCGGCCTACAACATTGTGGACAGCGCCTTTGTTGCGAATATGCCAAGGGGTGGAGAGGCGGCGCTGAACGCGCTTACCTTAGCTTTTCCGGTGCAGATGCTGATGGTGGCGGTGGCAATTGGTACCGGCGTGGGGACAAACGCGCTTCTGGCCCGCACGTTGGGACAGGGAAACCGAAAGAAAGCCAGTCAGGTGGCGGGCAACGGCGTGTTTCTGGCATGGATCATCAGCGGGTTATGCATCCTGTTTGGAATAGTCGGTGTGAGACTATATATCTCGTCCCAGACGACAAACGAAGAGATTTTCTCTTTGGCGGTGGATTATCTGCGCATTTGCTGCGTGGTTCCCTTTGGAATCGTTTTCTTTTCTCTGTTTGAAAAACTGCTTCAGGCAACCGGCCGCTCGCTGTATTCCACCATTGCTCAGGTGTCCGGTGCGGTGACCAACATAATCTTTGATCCGATCTTGATCTACGGTTTATTCGGCTTGCCGGCCCTTGGAGTGCGGGGAGCGGCTTATGCAACAGTGCTGGGACAGTTGGTGTCCTGTCTGGTGGGATGCTTCTTCCATCTGCGGCTGAATCGGGAATGGGAAAAGGGAATTTCCTGGTGGAGACCATCCTGGAGAATCATTCGGGAGATTTATTCCATTGGTCTGCCGGCGATCATTGCCCAGTCGCTTATGTCGGTGATGACCTATGCGCTCAATCTGATTTTTGTCCGTATCGATGAGGCGGTGGTGACAGCCTATGGACTGTACTATAAAATTCAGCAGTTTGTCCTTTTTGCTGCCTTTGGTTTGCGGGATGCAATCACGCCGGTGCTTTCGTTTAACTATGGACGCGGTGATGGGAAGCGAGTGAAGGACAGCATTCGTTGGGGAATGAGATATACGGTTATTATTATGGTTGCCGGGCTGATTCTTGTGGAGGCACTTGCCAATCCGCTGGCACATGTTTTTGGCCTGTCCGGCCTGACGGAGCGGCTTTGCATTCAGGCAATCCGCATTGTGTCCCTGAGTTTTCTGTTTGCCGGAATCAACGTTGCGTTTCAGGGAATTTTTCAGGCGCTGGATTGCGGAATCGAATCGCTGGTGCTGTCCTTGCTGCGGCAGGTGGTGGTGATTCTGCCGATCGCCTGGTGGTTTAGCTGCGTGGCAATGAAAGATGCGGCATTGACCGGGCTTGTCTGGTGGAGCTTTTTGATTGCGGAAGCGGTGACGGCAACGGTTGCCTGGTGGATGATGCGAAGAATCCGGACGAACCGAATTTCAACGCTTATAGGGTGACATTTCGCTGTTTTGTGTCACTTTTCTGAAAAAGTCTAGTTTTTAAAGACGAATATTATGGGGGTTCTTGTGCAAGTGCCACTAGAGGCAGACTTTCCTGCTTTGCTATAATCGTGTCAATCCAGATTAAATACCATGAAGGAGCGATTACGATGAAAATTCAGAATGTAGTTCTGGTCGGCGGCGGTGTGCTGGGCAGCCAGATTGCTTATCAGACGGCTTATGCCGGCTTTCACACCACAATCTATTTGCGCAGCGAGGCTTCCATTGAGCGCACCAAGCCGAAGGTGGAGCGGCTGCACAGCATTTATCAGGCAGAGCTGACGGCAGCAAAGCAGAACGGAGGCCCGGTGAGCCGTGGTCTTGTGTTCAATGAGACAGATCTGTCCAAGGTGGACTTTGACCAGCTGCTGGCAAATGCCGATCGGGCATACAATGAACTGGATTACTGCACCGATCTTGCTGAGGCGGTTAAGGACGCCGACCTTGTCATTGAGGCTCTGGCAGAGAATCCGGAAGCAAAGATCGAGTTCTATCAGAAGATGCAGGATCTTTTGCCGGAAAAAACCATCATTGCAACCAACTCCAGCACCCTGTTGCCCAGCGTTCTGGCGGAGTCTACCGGCCGTCCGGAGAAGTTCCTGGCACTGCATTTCGCCAACAGCATCTGGAGAGGCAACACCGCCGAAATTATGGGTCATGCCGGAACCGATCAGGCAGCCTATGATCAGGTGGTTGAGTTTGCAGTTCAGATCGGCATGATTCCGCTGAAGCTGAAAAAGGAGCAGCCGGGCTATATTCTGAACACCCTGCTGGTTCCCTTCCTGAGCGCGGCAGAATACCTCCTGGTCAATGATATCTCCGATGTTGAGACCATTGATAAAACATGGATGCTGGCCACCGGTGCACCCATGGGCCCGTTCCGCATTCTGGATGTTGTCGGCATCACCACGGCATATAACATTGCCTGCAACTATCCGGATGCCAAGGATCCGACCTCTCTCCACGGCCGCATTGCAAAGCTGCTGAAGGAAGAGTACATCGACAAGGGCAAGACCGGCATCAACGCCGGTGAGGGCTTCTACAAGTACAAATAAGTGGCACAATCAACAATGCGCCCTGCTTCCATTTATGGAAGCAGGGCGCGTTTGTGTTGTGGTTTATTGCCCCAGATATTCCTCCAGGCATACTCCCTGTTGATAAATATCGGCGGCAAGCTCTTTTCCTACGTAGCGGTAGTGCCAGGCCTCGTAATCTGTTCCGGTGATGTCGGTTTTCCCTTCCGGATAGCGAAGAATAAAGCCGTATTTCCATGCGTTTTCCGCCAGCCAGGGGTATACCTGATAGCCTGCGGAATGGATTCCATCCGCATTGATGTCCACGGCCAGGCCACTTTGATGTTCGCTGCATCCTACGGCGTTTACCCACTTCAGAGCCTCGGTTTCCGCCGCGCTTTGACTCATACCCTGATTAACGAAGGACTGGATTTTTTCATCCATCAGGCTTTGCTGCTTTTCTGCGGTGCGAAAGCCGGAGGCTACAATGGCATAAATGCCTTCTGCCTGGGCATCCTCCAGCATTTGCTGCAAATCGGTCATCATTACGGTGGCCACCTGCTGGCCGTTGTCCAGCTCCGTCAGGGGAATATCGTATCCGTCGGGGAGCGGGTGGGTGCTGTTAACAAGAATCGCCAGGTCAACACCATCCACCACATGGGAATTGACCGCCTCCGAAGCAGAAGCGCTGGATTGCGCCGCATCGGATCCATCGGGCGCAGCGGCGGAGGTGTCGGCGGTCTCTGCTTGAGAAGCAGAGGGATCGGATGCGTCCGCTGAGGAAACCTCGGATGTATTTACAGAGGAAGTGGCATTGCCTGAAGAGGATGCGCTGGTGTCCGGATGCGACTGCAGCAGCGGCAGTACATGGGGAAAGGCGATGGCAGCGGCAATGAAAATGACAACAGGAATCAGAATCGCAAGGACGATCTTGTGTTTTCCGCCCTTTTTTGTCCGGCGCTCCTGACTGCGGCGGGGAGAGTGGTTTGAATCCATAAAAGAGGCTCCTTTCCAATTAACTTATGGAATGAAACGGAAAAGGAATCAATTTGCATTCAATAACATCAGGCAGCCGTCCTTGTCATATTTCAGCACCTGCAGATCCATCTTTTGATTGTTGGCGATTTCATCCATTTTAATCTGATCGGTGACCGAGGCAACAAAGGTGTATGCAACGCCGTGACGCTTTGCCCGGCCGGTGCGGCCGATGCGATGGACGTAATACTCCTGCTCGTCGGGAACGTCATAGTTGAAAACCGCATCGACGTCGTCGATGTCCAGTCCACGGGCGGCAACATCGGTAGCGACCAGAACGCGCAGTTCACCGTTGCGGAAGTGCTTGAGGGTTTTCTCCCGGTTTTTCTGGGGAATATCCCCGTGAATCGGAGCGCAGGAAAAGCCGTGCATTTTCAGCATGGCCGCCAGACGGTCGGTCATGTTCTTGGTGTTGCAGAAGGCAATTGCCCGTTCATAGCCGCCGTTTTGGAGCAAAGCGACCATGGTGGACAGTTTTTGCTCTCTGTTGTCCAGCTCAATGCGATATTGCTGGATGTCCGGACGGTTATTTTCCACAGGACGGACGGTGATTTCTACCGGATCCCGCTGATAGACCCAGGAAATGTCCATCACCTCCCGGGAGATGGTTGCGGAGAACAGTCCCAGATTGCGGCGCTGAGGCATCATGTCCAAAATGCGGGTTACCTCTTCGATGAAACCCATATCCAGCATGCGGTCTGCCTCGTCCAGAGTGACGGTCTGTACGGTGTTCAGCTTGACGGTGTGGCGCTTAATATGGTCCATCAGCCGACCGGGAGTTGCCACAATAATTTGCGGCTTTTTCTTCAGTTGGGTAATCTGCTTTTCAATGGGCTGGCCGCCGTAGAGACAGGTGCAGCGAACCCCCTCTTTATAACTGCACAAAATGCGCATTTCATCCACAATCTGGAGGGCCAGCTCCCGCGTAGGCGCCAACACCAGTGCCTGCACTGCATTGAGGTCGGGATCAATATGCTCTACCATGGGAATGCCGAAGGCAAAGGTTTTTCCGGTTCCTGTGGGTGCCTTGGCAATGACATCCTTCCATTCCAGAAGGCTGGGAATGCTACCGCCCTGCACCGGAGTGGCCATGGTGTAGCCCTTGTCCCCCAGAGCCCGCATCAGTTCCGGTGAAAGACCCAGCGAATCATAACGAATATTTTCATCAACTTCAACGCCGTTGATTTCCATGCTTTTAATTCCTTTCTATGATCAAACGTAATTCCTTTTCATTCTATCATAGCGTGCAGGTGCTTGCAAGGCAACGAGGGGCCTTTTTGAGCAGAAGAATCTTGCCAAGTGTCTTGACAAATGTTATACTGTCACGATAGACAGCTATACAAAGAAACCGATGGTGACACAAAGGAGCGGATTGTCATGAACGCAGATCAGCGGAGGGAAGCGATTTCGGATCGATTAAAGGGAGCGGACGGCCCGATCAGTGCAACGGCTCTGGCACGGGAATTTGGCGTCAGCCGCCAGATCATTGTGGGGGACATCGCACTGCTCCGCGCAGGGGGACAGCCGATTTCTGCTACACCCCGGGGATACATCCGGGATCAGATTGGCGGCGGAGTGCTGCATACAGTTGCGGTACAGCATCCGGACTGCGAAATGGAGCGCGAACTTTTGATCTGTGTGGATAATGGCTGTACGGTGGTGGATGTTGTGGTGGAACATCCGGTGTACGGTCAGTTGGTGGGACAATTGCAGCTGTCCTCCCGTTATGATGTGGAGCAGTTTTTAAATCGAACCCGCTCCGGCAGCGCAAAACCCCTGAGCGACCTGACGGGAGGGATTCACCTGCATCGGCTGCGCTGCCCCAGCGAGGAGGCATACCAGAGGGTATGTCAGCAGCTGGATCAGGCAGGCTTTTTGCTCAAAGATTAATATCGTTTAACGGGTATGGAAAGGTGTGCTTTTGGGGCACACCTTTCTTATTCTTTCATGGGAAAATCCTTGTACCGGGAAGGGAAAGATGGTATACTGATCTATCATGGATAATTGCGGCAATGCGCCCTTTTACAAAGGCTGCGGCCGGTTTGGAGGATTTTTCTTGGAGCGAAAAAATATCATGATTCCCGCGGAGGAGCTGGAGGAACAGAGAGAATACTGTTCCCGCGTGAGAGCGTTCAGCATGGATCGCCCGACGCAGCCCCTTGCGATGGTAGATACCTATGGTTGTCAGCAGAACGAGGCGGATTCGGAACAGATCCGCGGTCTGTTGGAAGAGATGGGCTATGCCTTTACGGAAGAAGAGGCAGAGGCAGATGTGATTGTGATCAATACCTGCGCAGTGCGGGAACACGCGGAGATGCGGGTGCTGGGCAACGTAGGGGCATTGACTCACACAAAGAAGAAAAAGCCGGATCAGGTGATTTGCCTGTGCGGGTGCGCAATGCAGGAGCCTCACATGGCGGAAAAGATTCGCAAGTCCTTCCGCCATGTGGATCTGGTGTTCGGCCCCCACGTGCTGTGGAAATTTCCCCAGTTTCTCTTTGAGGTGCTGACCCGTCACGCACGGGTGTTTTCCACCGAACCCAGCGACGGAACCATTGCCGAGGGTTTGCCGGTGGTGCGGCAGGGTAATTTGAAGGCCTGGGTTTCCATTATGTATGGCTGCAACAATTTCTGCACCTACTGCATCGTGCCCTATGTTCGCGGACGGGAGCGTTCCCGCGATCCCCAGCGCATTTTAAACGAGGTGCGGCAGTTGGTGGAAGAGGGGTATAAAGACATTACCCTTCTGGGGCAAAATGTGAATTCCTACGGCAAGGATTTGGGGCTGGACATGGATTTTGCCGATCTGCTGAAAGCCTGCAACGATATTCCCGGCGAATTTCTGCTCCGTTTTATGACCTCGCATCCGAAGGACGCAACGCAGAAGCTGTTTGAAACCATGGCGGCATGCGAGAAGGTGGCGCCTTGCCTCCACCTGCCGGTACAGGCGGGCAACGATCGGGTGCTGAAGGCGATGAACCGGCATTATGACTCTGCGCAGTATCTGGATCAGATTCGCCGGCTGCGGGAACTGATTCCCGACATTGTCCTCACCAGCGACATTATTGTCGGTTTCCCGGGGGAGACAACGGAGGAATTCGAGGACACCCTGCGGCTGATTGAGCAGGTGCGCTATGAAGCGCTGTTTACCTTTATTTATTCCCCCAGAGAAGGCACACCGGCGGCAAAAATGGAAGATGTGCTGAGCAAGGAAGAAAAAAGCGCAAATTTCCAGCGGCTCGTGGAGCGGCAGAACCAGATCAGCGCCGAAAAACACGCGGCCTACGTGGGAAAAACGCTGCGGGTGCTGGTAGATGGCAGGGATACTGACGGAAAGCATGCCCTGACCGGCCGCACCGATGGAGGTCGACTGGTTCATATCGATGGAGACGAGCGGCTGATTGGCGGATTCCATCGCTGTAAAATCACCCGATCTTCCAATTGGGCGCTGTTTGGCGAAATCGTAGACTAAAACCCGAATAGAATAGGAGGGGGCTCATGGCAAAGACAAAAGAAAAAGAACTGACCCCCATGCGAAAGCAATATCTTGAAATCAAGGCGCAGCATCCGGATACCCTGCTGTTTTTCCGGCTGGGCGACTTTTACGAAATGTTTGACGAGGATGCCCGTATTGCGTCCCGGGAATTGGATCTTACCCTGACCACCCGCGACCGGGGAAAACCGAAGGAAGAGCAGACGCCGATGTGCGGTGTGCCCTTTCACAGCTATCAAAGCTATCTGGCACGACTGATTGCAAAGGGCTACAAGGTGGCCATCTGCGAGCAGACAGAGGATCCTGCCACGGCGAAGGGGCTGGTCAGTCGGGACATTATCCGCATTGTCACTCCCGGAACGGTTACGGACGACACGATGCTCACTCCGGGGCAGAGCAACTATATCTGCGCCATTGCGCTGGATGACAGCGGAGTGGGAGCGTGCTTCTGCGATGTTTCCACCGGTGAGGCGGAAGTGACATCCTTCCCGCCGGACGGCGGGGTGGAGCATCTGCTCAACGAATTGGGCCGCTTTGCTCCGACGGAGGCACTGCTGTCCCCGGAGGCGGCACAAAATTCGGTACTGACCCAATTTCTAACAGATCGGCTGGAATGCTGCTGGCAGGATGGCGGCACAGACCGTTTTTTGCCGCAGGAAGCGGAGACGCTGACAAAAAAACAGTTTCCCGCTGCGGAGCAGCTCAGTGCGGTGGCCTATCGAGCAGTGGGTGGCGTGCTGAACTATCTGTATGAAACCCAGAAGGCGGATTTAAGTTATCTCTCGACCCTGCGCTGCTATGCGCAGGAGCGGTATATGGAGCTGGATTTAACGGCCCGAAGAAATCTGGAGCTGACCGAAACGCTTCGGAGCGGAGAGAAGAAAGGCAGTCTGCTGTGGGTGCTGGACAAAACGCGCACGGCCATGGGTTCTCGCCTGATGCGCACCTGGCTGGAGCAGCCGTTGCTGTCCCCGGCGGCCATCTGCCGCCGACTGGATGCAGTGCAGGAGCTTGTAGAACACAATGTGGAGCGGGAGGAACTGATTCTCGCGCTGCGGGAAGTGACAGACCTGGAACGCCTGATTGGCCGAGTGGTTTACGGTTCGGCAAACGCCAGAGATTTGAGCGCTCTGGCGGTGGGTTTGGGCAAGATTCCGGATCTGCGGGAGCGCACAAAAGGCTTCCATACCGCTATGCTGGCGGAAATTTCCGGAAGGCTGGATGACCTGCCGGAACTGCGGAAAGAATTGGAGCAGGGAATTGCAGACGAGCCGCCGCTGACGGTGCGGGAGGGCGGCATGATTCGCCCCGGTTACGCACCGGAGCTGGATGAACTGAGAGAAATTCAGAACGGCGGCCGGGATCTGGTGGCCCAGATGGAGACCCGGGTAAAAGAGCAGTGCGGAATCCGAAACCTGAAGGTCAGCTACAACAAAGTGTTTGGTTATTATATCGAAGTGGCAAAAAGCCAGACCAATCTGGTGCCGGAAGACTGGGTGCGCAAGCAGACCACGGTGAATTCAGAGCGCTACATCAATCAGGAACTGAAGGAACTGGAGCGAACCATCTTTACTGCCGGTGACAAGGCGGTGGCGCTGGAGTATGAGTTGTTTACTGCCCTGCGGGAAAAAGTGGCCCAGCAGGTGAGCGCCATTCAGGCCTCTGCCCGAGCCATTGCGGAGCTGGATGTGCTTTGCTCCTACGCCGCTGTGGCGGTGAAGAACCATTACTGCATGCCGACGGTGGACGATTCCGGCACGATTGATATAAAAGAGGGACGGCACCCTGTGGTAGAGCAGGTGTTGAAAGACAGCTGGTTTGTGCCGAACGACACCTACATGGACGACCGGGACGATACCCTTGCGATTATTACCGGTCCGAATATGGCAGGTAAATCCACTTATATGCGTCAGGTTGCGCTGATTTGCCTTATGGCTCAGGCGGGATCCTTTGTTCCGGCAGGAAGTGCCCATATCGGCGTGGTGGATCGGGTGTTTACCCGGATCGGAGCCAGTGACGACCTGTCCGCCGGTGCTTCTACCTTTATGGTGGAAATGAACGAAGTGGCAGAAATTTTAAAGCATGCCACCAGGCGCAGTCTGCTGATTCTCGACGAGATCGGCAGAGGAACCTCTACCTACGACGGAATGAGCATTGCCCGCGCAGTGCTGGAATACTGCGCAGGGAAGAAGCTGGGAGCAAAAACCCTGTTTGCCACCCACTATCATGAATTGACCGTTTTGGAGGGCATCATTCCCGGGGTGAAGAATTATAACATTGCCGCAAAGAAGAAAAAGGACGATATCATTTTTCTGCGGAAGATTGTTCGGGGCGGAGCCGACCAATCCTACGGAATTGAAGTGGCAAAACTGGCCGGTGTGCCGGACGCTGTGATTCGCCGGGCCAGAGCGATTTTGGAGGAGCTGGAGCAGGGCGAAGGCGTGCCGGTTCTGCCATCGGCCCGGAAGAAGCCGGAGGAGGAAGAGGAGCAGGTGTCTCTTCTGGATCTCGGTGCAGTGGAGTGCGCTCAGCGCATTCGCAATCTGGATTTAAACACATTGACCCCCATTGAGGCCATGAATCTGCTGTATGAACTGAAGGGAAAACTGTAATCGGCAAGGATCAAACCGCAGGTTGCAGAAAAAGCCCATCAGATTTCAGCCCCATTTCAACTTTGGGATTTACGATTAGAAAGAGGAACTCATTATGTCCAAGATCCAACAGCTTGATCCCCATGTGGCGGATCTGATCGCCGCCGGAGAGGTGGTAGAGCGCCCTGCCAGCGCGGTGAAAGAGCTGATTGAAAATGCCATTGATGCCGGAGCGGATTCCATCACAGTGGAGATTCAACGGGGCGGAATGAGCTACCTTCGGGTGACAGACAATGGCTCCGGTATCGAGGCGGAGGATTGCCTGACGGCATTTCTGCGTCACGCTACCAGCAAAATCCGCACGGAGTACGACCTGGAAGCCATCGGTACATTGGGCTTCCGGGGTGAGGCTCTGGCGGCAATTGCATCGGTCAGCCGGGTGGAATTGATGACGCGAACCCGGGGTGCGGCGGCAGGCACTGCACTGTTGCTGGACGGTGGAGTGGTGCGCACCCGGGAAGAGGTGGGCTGCCCGGTGGGCACGACCATGATTGTGCGGGATCTGTTTTTCAACACGCCTGCCCGGCAGAAGTTTTTAAAGCGGGATTCTGCGGAAGGAAGTGCGGTCACTGCGGTTGTGCAGCATGCGGCGCTGAGCCATCCGGAGGTTTCCTTCCGCTACCTTCGGGAGGGAAAAGAAGAACTGCATACCCCCGGTGACGGATCGTTGAAAAGCGCGGTATATGCCGTGTTGGGACGGGATCTGGCATTGGGATTTCTGCCCTGCAAGGGAAGCGGAGAGGACATCACGGTGGAGGGCTTTGTTTCCCAGCCGGTGTGCTGCCGCGGAAGCCGCAGCAGTCAGTTCTTCTTTGTCAACGGTCGCTATATTAAGTCCCGTACCGCTCAGGCGGCACTGGAGCAGGCATATCAAAACCGCCGTATGGTGGGGCGTTTTCCGGGCTGCGTGTTGCATTTGACGACGAAGCTGAGCGGTGTGGATGTCAATGTGCACCCGACCAAAACGGAAGTGAAATTCGCCAACGAGAAGAAACTGTTTGACGCCGTGTACTATGCGGTAAAAGCCGCACTGGATGCGCAGATGGATGCACCGAAGGCGGCACTGGAACCGGAACGAAAACCGGAACGGCCGGCAAGCCATGATACGGTAACGCCGAATCAGACTTTTTTGCGCCCCACCCCTACGGGTGGATTGGAAGGGACGCTTCGGTCTACTGCCACGGCGGAGTATTCCGCCGATGCCCCAAGGCGTAAACTGGAGGAAGTGCCCCTGGGACAGACAGTGCAACAGGAGCGTCCACCGGAGAAGCGGCCTCCGCTGGTAATCCATCGCCATGTGGAACGGGTTATGCCACAAGCACAGAATATTTCGGCAAAATCGGAAGCTGCCCTGGTGAAAACCGGAGAGCCGGCAGAAGAAAAAGCTCCGCCACGTCCGGCTTCTGCGCCGCCGGTTTCGGAGCAACAGTCCGTTGAAGTTTTAGAACAGCCGGTTGAGTCGGTTGAGCCGAAGGAAGAGGTCACCCCGGACACCCCATCCTGGCGCATGGCGGGAGAGGTGCTGAACACCTACATCATCGTGGAGCGGGGCGACGAGGTTTGGATGATCGACAAGCATGCCGCCCATGAGCGGATCAATTTTGACCGGCTGAAGGCAAGGCATCACAAGCCGATGCACCAGGTTTTGCTTACTCCTCTGGTGGTGCGGCTGTCGCCGGAAGAGATGGCGGCGCTGACCGAAGCACTGGACATTCTGCAGGAATTTGGCTTTGAAGTGGAGAATTTCGGTGGGAACAGCCTGATCGTGCGGCAGGCACCGGACGATCTTCCGGCAGATGCGGTGGAGTCGGCGCTGGAGGAAATTGCAGGAAAGCTGCTGACCACCGGAACCGCAGATCCGGATGCGGCGCGGGACGAGGTACTGCATACCATGGCCTGCAAGTCAGCCATCAAAGGCGGCTGGAATACCAGTCGGGAGGAATTGCTGGCCATCTGCGAGGCGGTGATGAGCGGTCAGGTGCATTATTGCCCCCATGGCCGTCCGGTGGCGATTAAAATTACAAAACGAGACCTGGAAAAGCAGTTTAAACGGGCGTGAGAATTTTTATATGCCCGTGTATCGCAGAAAGAAAGGAAGTGACCGCCAATGCCACCACAGGTAATCTGTGTCGTTGGGCCGACGGCCTCGGGCAAGACCGCCCTTGGCGTTTGGCTGGCGCAAAAATATAACGGTGAGGTGGTAAGCTGCGATTCCATGCAGATTTACCGCCGGATGGACATCGGAACGGCAAAGCCGATGCAGGAGGAAATGCAGGGCATTCCGCACCATATGATCGACATTGCCGACCCGGAAGAGGACTATTCTGCCGAGCGTTATCGCCGGGAGGCAATTCTCGCCGTGGAAGACATTCTGGCGCGGGGGAAACGGCCGATAATCGTGGGCGGAACCGGATTTTATCTGGATGCGTTGCTCAATGGGCATGATTTTGCCGTTAAATCCACCGGTTGGCGGGAGAAATGGCAGGCGCGCTATGAGGCGGAGGGAATTCAGCCCCTGTGGGAGGCTCTGCAGGAGGTTGACCCGGAGTCCGCAACCCGGCTGCATCCAATGGATACCAAGCGGGTGATTCGCGCGCTGGAGGTTTGGTACGAAACCGGGGAGACGATCTCAGCCCATAATGCAGCAACCCGTTTGCTGCCCCCTCGTTATACGGCGCTGAAAATAGGACTGAATTTTGAAAACCGGCCGGATCTGTGGGAACGTATTGACCGCCGGGTGGATCAAATGGCAGAATTGGGACTGGCAGAAGAGGTGAAAGCTCTTCTGGCAAGCGGTGTGTCTGCCTCCTGTACGGCGATGCAGGCCATTGGGTATAAGGAACTGGCCGGTGCAGTGAGCTCCGGCGGCGATCTAACCGCCGCGTTCGAGGAAGTGAAGCTCCGGTCGCGGCAGTACGCCAAGCGGCAGCTGACCTGGTTCCGCCGGGATCGGGAGACTCATTGGTATAAATACGCAAGCGAGCCGGATGTTGCTGCACTGCATCAGTTTGCAGAACAGACGCTTCGTCAGGCCGGCATTTTATTTTCATAAAACCCTGAAAGGAACCAATCAGCATGAAGCAGGGGAACCTTATATTTAAGATCATAGTTGCAGTGCTGTTTTTTGGTGGGTTGGCCTACTTTGGAACCTACCTTTGGAATGCACTGACGACCAATACGGACACGACCAATCTCTACTCCTACACAGCAGAAAACCAGATTCAATCCAACGGATGGTTTTTTCGGGATGAAACCGTTATATCCGACGAAAATGCAGCCAGCGCAGATGTGATTGCCTCGGAAGGAGAGCGGGTTGGCAAGGGAGATGAAGTGGCTCGGGTCTATGCCAGCAGCGAAAGCTATGAAGTTCAAAAGCAGTTGGATGCGGCCCAGGCGGAGCTGAACAACCTGAATTATATCCTCAGCCGCACCGGCGAGGGAACCAGCACTATGGAGCTGGACTCCGACATTGCGGATGCAATCACAGATCTGCAGCACGAAGTGGCGACGGAATCTCTCAGTGATCTGACGGACGATATTAACAACCTGAAGACCTTGATCTTCCGCAGGGATTATGCGTATAATGGCTCGGACACCCTCAAGGAAGAGATTGCGACGGCGCAAAGCAAAGTGGATGAGCTGACGGCTCAGGCCAGCTCCGCCTACACCAACCTTGACAGTCCGGATGCAGGTATATTCGCCAAAGGAGCAGATGGATTTGAAAGCGTTCTTACGGTGGATGCCTTAAGCGATCTGACTCCGTCAAAACTGGAAAGTCTGGTCAGCCAGCAGCAGGCGACAGACGGAACCGAGGTAGGAACGGTGGTCACCAGCGGAAGCTGGTACTTTGCCTGCACGGTTTCGGAAGAGGAAGCAAAGTCGCTCTATCAGGATTTGTCGGTTACCCTGCGCTTTGGCAATTCTTCCCGCAGTTTTTCCGCAAAGGTCAGCAGCGTCAGTGATCCAGAGGACGGAAAGGTGAGCGTTGTGTTCTCCTCCATGGAATATGTGGCCCAGACCGTCAGTATGCGGGCGGAGAGCGTGGAGATTGTTCTGGATTCGATTACCGGCTTCCGCGTTCCGAAGCGGGCTGTGCGAGTGAATGAAGCGGGAGAGACCGGTGTTTACCGCATCAGCGGAACGCAGACAGAATGGGTGGAAGTTGACATTCTGTGGGAGGAAGATGATTTTTATCTGATCCAACAGAAGGTGGAATATGATGAGGACGGAAAACCGGTGGCTCAGAGTACGTTTAAGCAGGCCTCCGCGCTCCGGGCAGGAGACGCCATCGTGGTGCGAGGCGATACAGTCTATCAGGGAAAGGTCGTAACGAGCTAAAATGGAACTTATGGAAATGACGCTGCAGCAGCGAATTGCCGCAGTGCAGCAGAAAATTGCAGAGGCGGCTCGGGCAGCAGGACGGGATCCCGGGGAAATTACCCTTTGTGCCGCAACCAAGGTGCAGACCAGCGACACCATTCGTCAGGCCATTGCCGCGGGGATTACCACCTGCGGGGAAAACCGGGTGCAGGAACTGACCGGCCATCTGGAGGACAACGCCTATGAGGGGGCAAAGGTGCACTTTATCGGCCATCTTCAGCGCAACAAGGTAAAATATGTGGTAGGTCATGTGGATCTGATCCAGTCGGTAGACGGAGAGGAACTGCTGGGCATGATCGAGAAGCAGGCGGCAAAGCTGGACCTGGTTCAGAACATTTTGATCGAAGTGAATATCGGCGGCGAAGAAAGCAAATCCGGCGTTTCACCGGAACAGGCGCATCGACTGGCGGAAATGGCAGGGCAGATGGAGCATGTGTGTCTGCAGGGATTGATGGCAATTCCTCCCGTTTCCACCGGCGAAGGAGCGAACCGCAGATATTTCGCTGCAATGCAACAGCTTTTTGTTGACATAAAAGGAAAAAAGTACGATAATAAGAGCAATATGGGCGTGTTGTCCATGGGCATGAGCGGGGACTATGTTGATGCGATCTTAGAAGGGGCCACTCTGGTTCGAGTGGGAACTGCCCTGTTTGGTCCCCGGCCGCCAATGCGCGCGCAGGGTTAAAGCGGCGCAATCAACCCAATCAACAGGAAGGAACCTTGTATTATGGGATTATTTGGAACACTGCGGGATGAATTCGGCCGGCTGGCCAAGACCGAGGATGAAATTGCCGAGGATCTGGACGAACGGGAAGAATACGAAGACTACGGTGATTACGACGAATCATCCTACGGGGATGAGGAAGGCTACGGCTACGACTACGACGACGATTACGAAGAGGAAAAGCCCCGGCGGGAGCGGTTCAGCTTCGGTTTTGGCAAGTCCAAGCAGAAGCGGGAGCGCCGCAGCTTTGCCTTTGATGCCGAGGAGCAGGAAGAACAGGAAGCTCCGGAAACCGACGACGGAATCGATGGGAATTATGGATCCCGGGATTATGCAAGCGCTTCGGCCAGCCGGACCTCGGATTACAGCGGCTATAGCAGTGCCGGATCTGCAAGTTCTGGTTATACCAGCTCTGCAAACTCCGGCCGCAGCAGCAACACCAGTGCTGGTGCCAGCGCCGGACAAGGCCGCCGCCGCGCGAACAACGTGGTGGACTTCAACGCCGGAGCATCTCAGCAGGTGAAAGTGTTTCATCCGAAGGAATTTCGGGATGGAACGGAGTATGCCGACTGTCTCAGAGCAAATCAGACTGTAGTATTGAACCTGGAGGAAACTTCTCCGGATCTGAGCCGCCGGGTGACTGATTTTGTCGCCGGAGCTGCCTTTGCACTGGGCGGAAAGGTGAGCAGCGTCAGCTCGAACACCGTTGTGGCAACCCCCAGCACCATCGATATTGTGGGTGACCGGCTGGGCACTTTGCTGGATAATCCTCTGGTGAACCAGAAATCGAACTAATCAAAGGATAATGATAGATTGACCATTGAAAGGGGTTTTTACTATGCTGACGCCGCAGGAAGTGGAAGAGCGCGTATTTCCAAAGGCAAAAAAGGGCGGCTATGATATGCAGGATGTGGACAATTTCCTGGATCAGCTGACCGCTGATTATACAGAGTTGTTCAAGGAAAATGCAGCACTGAAGCGCAAGATGAAGGTGCTGGCCGACAAGATCACTGAGTATCAGGAAACGGAAGGCGCCATGCGTGCGACTCTGTTGGCTGCACAGAAAATGGGCAACGAAATTGTGGAAGAAGCCAAGAGCAAGCAGGCAAAGATTCTGGAAGAGACAGAAGGCATTGCCCGCAAGCGCGCCAATGAGCTGAAGCAGGAGATTGCCGCGCTGGAAGATCGGACAAAGTCCATGAAAAGCAGTGTTCTTGCTATGGCTGCCGGCATTCGCGATTTGCTGACCCATGAACAGGAATTCCTGGCTTCTCTGCCTGCAGTGGATGCTGAGAGCGAACAAAAGGGCGGTCTGCCTACCGGCGAGGCCCTGGAGGACATTCGCCGTACAATGGATGCCCAGAGAGACAGCCTGAAGGCGGAAAAGGCTGGTGACGAGGAAGTACCTGCTCAGGAAGCACCGGCAGAAGAAGCGGATGCGGAAGAGCCCGTCGCCGCAGAAGAAGCACCTGCAACTGAGGAAACCGAGGATCAGTCCACGGAATCCGCAGATGAATTTCCCACCCGCCGCCTCGACCTGAGCGAGCTTCGCTTTGGCCGCAATTACGAAATTAAGTAAATTAGAAAACGCCGTTGTCACAGCCGCAGTGCGTTGTTTGCCGCGGCTGTGACTTTCGTGCCTTTTTCAGAGAGGAAGAGACAACCTATGGGTCTGGATTACAACAAGACAATCAATCTGCCGCAGACAGACTTCCCCATGCGTGCCGGTCTGGCAAAGCGTGAGCCGGGAATGCTGGAGGAGTTTGAGCGCAAGGATATTTACCACAAGCTGATGGCAAAGAACGACGGCAAGCCCCGCTTCGTTCTCCATGATGGCCCTCCTTATGCCAATGGCGAGATTCACATCGGCCACGCCCTGAACAAAATCCTCAAGGATTTTATTGTTCGTTATAAGAACATGACCGGGTTCCAAGCTCCCTACATTCCCGGCTGGGATACCCATGGTATGCCCATTGAGACCGCCGTGCAGAAGCAGGGCGTCAAGCGCAGCGAGATGCCGGTGCCGGAATTCCGGGACAAGTGCCGCGCTTTCGCTCTGGAGCAGCTGGACAAGCAGCGGGAAGGCTTCAAGCGTCTGGGCGTTATGGGTGAGTGGGACGACCCCTATGTGACCCTGAAGCCGGAATTTGAGGCAGCCGAGGTAGAAGTATTTGGCGCGATGGCAAAGAAGGGCCTGATCTATCAGGGCCTGAAGCCCACCTACTGGTGCCCCACCTGCGAAACCGCTCTGGCGGAGGCCGAGGTGGAGTATGCCGACGATCCCGTTACCACCATTTTCGTTAAGTTCCAGGTGCATGACGACAAGGGCAAGCTGAGCCAGTATGGCGACCTCGCCAAGATGTACTTCGTCATCTGGACAACTACCACATGGACTCTGCCCGGCAACATGGCAATCTGCCTGAATCCTCAGTATGACTATGCGCTGGTAAAAGCCAATGGCGAGATCTACATTGTCGCCGACGAGCTGGCGGACAGCGTTATGAAGGAAAGCGGCATCACGGAGTACGAGAAGATTACCACCCTGTGCGGCAGTGAGTTCGAGCGCATGACCGCCTACCATCCCTTTATGGAGCGGGATTCTCTGGTGATCCTGGGCGACCATGTTACTCTGGATGCCGGTTCCGGCTGCGTCCATACGGCACCTTCCTTTGGTTTGGACGACTTCTATGTTTGCCAGCGTTATGAGGAAATTCCCACCGACATCAGCATGGAAGTTTCCGTTAACGCCCAGGGCAAGCTGAATGAGTTTGCCGGCAAATATGAGGGATTGCATGTGTTCAAGGCACATGACACCATCTTTGCTGATCTGGTCGCCAGCGGCAATATCCTTTCTTCCAAGGATATTGTTCATAGCTATCCCCACTGCTGGCGCTGCAAGAAGCCGGTTATTTTCCGTGCGACCCAACAGTGGTTTGCCAGCGTAGATGCCATTAAGGATCAGGCAGTGGATGCCTGCGAGAACATCTACTGGAAGCCCGAGTGGGGCAAAGAGCGGATGATCTCCATGATCCGGGAGCGCTCCGACTGGTGTATTTCCCGCCAGCGCACCTGGGGTGTTCCGATCCCCATGTTCTTCTGCGAGGACTGCGGTAAGCCCTATTGCACCGATGCCTCCATTGCCAAGGTTGCCGATATCTTCCGCGCAGAGGGTTCCAACGCGTGGTGGGCAAAGACGGTGGAAGAGCTGATGCCGGCGGACGCACAGTGCGACTGCGGCGGCAAGAAGTTCCGGAAGGAAAAGGACATTCTGGACGTGTGGTTCGATTCCGGTTCCACCTGGAACGCGGTTTGCAAGGCCCGTCCTGAGCTTCAGTATCCGGCTGACATCTATCTGGAAGGTGGCGACCAGTATCGCGGCTGGTTCCAGTCCTCCATGTTGACCAGCATTGCCTCCAATGGAGTTGCACCTTATAAGCAGATTATCACCCATGGCTGGACCGTAGACGGTCAGGGCAAGGTAATGCACAAATCTCTGGGCAATGCCATCAGCCCCCAGGATACCATTAAGGATTACGGCGCAGACATTCTCCGTCTGTGGGTTTCCTCTGCGGATTATACCCAGGATATGCGCCTGTCCAAGCCGATTTTGAAGCAGCTCAGCGACACCTACCTGAAGGTGCGCAATACCTGCCGTTACATTCTGGGCAACCTGAACGGATTTGATCCGGACAATACCGTGGCATTTGCCGACATGATCGAGCTGGACCAGTGGGCCGTCAGCCGCTGCAATGATCTGGTTGCCGAGTGCCGCCGGTGCTATGACGACTATGAGTTCCACGGCGTGTACCGCGCAATTTACAATTTCTGCGTGGTGGATATGTCCAACTTCTATCTGGACATCATTAAGGATCGCCTCTACTGCGAGGATGTGGATTTTCTGGCACGCCGCAGTGCACAAAGCGCTATCTTTATCGTGCTGGATTCCATGGTTCGTTTGCTGGCTCCTATCTTGGCCTTTACCAGCGAAGAAATTTGGGCGGCTATGCCTCACGGTAAGAACGATGATGCCGAGAGCGTGCTGTTTAACGACATTCCGCAGGTCAACCCTGCCTATGCCTTCAATGAAGAGCAGCAGGCTTACTGGGACAAGATCCTTGCATTGAAGGATGACGTAAATAAGGCACTGGAAGAAGTTCGCGCCGCAAAGACGGTTAAGAAGTCGACCGATGCGAAGCTGACGCTGTACTTCAACGATGAGGCCTGGGAGCGGTTCGAGAGCCTGAAGGAGCATCACTTTGAGGCACTGTTCATCGTCTCTGAGGTGAACCTGGTTCACGGCGCAGGCGAAGGCTATGTGGGCGAGAGCTTCCCCGGCATGACCGTTAAGGTGGAAATGGACGAGGATCCCAAGTGCCCCCGTTGCTGGAACCATCATCCGTCGATCGGCACGGCCGAAGGCCATGCGGAGCTTTGCCCCCGCTGCGCCAAGGTGGTTGCCGGAATGCACCTGGAATAAAAAAGTAGAAAATCACCCCTCCGCTTCCTGGAAGCGAAGGGGTGATTCTTTTGTTGCGGTATGGATTAGGTGAGGTAAATCTGATCCAGTTCCTGGGCCCAGAGGGTGTTGACGGCGTCGGAGGGCATGCGCCAGTCGCCTCTGGGGCTGAGGGTAACCGTACCAACCTTCGGCCCGTCCGGGAGGCAGGAGCGCTTGAACTGTTGGTTGAAGAACCGGCGATAGAAGTTTTTTAGCCACTTCAGTATGGTTTCTCCACTGTACTTGTCGCCAAGGGCATAGAGGGCCAGCCGGAATATTTTTTTCGGACCAAAGCCCCAACGAAGGGCATAGTAAAGGAAAAAGTCGTGCAGCTCATAGGGACCGACCAGATCTTCTGTTTTTTGGGCGATTTTTCCGTCAATTGCCGGCAACAGTTCCGGGGAAACTGGAGTGTCCAAAATATCGTCCAGTACAACGGAGAGCGCACCGTTTTCTTTTCGCTTGTCATCGCTGACAAAGGCGACCAGATGGCGCACCAGTGTTTTGGGAATGGAGGCGTTGACGGCGTACATGCTCATGTGGTCGCCGTTGTAGGTAGCCCAGCCGAGGGCCAACTCGCTGAGATCGCCGGTGCCGATGACCAGTCCACCCCGCTTATTGGCCAGATCCATCAAAACCTGGGTGCGTTCCCGCGCCTGACCGTTTTCAAAGGTGACGGAATGATCCTCCATGCTCTGACCGATATCGCGGAAATGCACCTGCACCGCCTCGCCGATGTCAATTCGCATCAGCTCCGTTCCCAACTCTTCTGCCAGCAGGCAGGCGTTGTCCCGGGTGCGGTCTGTGGTGCCGAAGCAGGGCATTGTTACGGCGAGAATGCCGCTGTGCGGCCAGCCCAAAAGATCAAAGGCAATGGCGGTGATTAAAATTGCCAGAGTGGAGTCTAATCCTCCGCTGAGCCCCACAACGGCTGTTTTTGCATTGGCGTGTTTCAGTCGCTTGGCCAGACCCTGGGCAGATAGCTGCAGGATTTCGGCACAGCGTTCTTCCCGGTCGCCTCGGTCGGCAGGAACAAAGGGATTTGGGTGGATGGGGCGGGTGAGAATTGTGGTTGCAGGGGCGAGCTCAAAATCAACAAAAACCGTTGATCTGCTGGAGGCCGGGAAGGTATTCATCCGCTGGCGCTCATGGGTCAGCTTTTCCACATCCAGCTCACTGGCGATCAAACCGGTGGAAAAACGCTGCTCGGCTAAAATGGAACCGTTTTCGAGGATCAGATTGTGTCCGGCATAGACCAGATCGGTGGAACTCTCCCCCCAACCGGCGTCGGCATAGACGTAGCCGCAGGCAAGGCGACCGGAGGTGGCGCTGAGGAGCGTTCTCCGCCATGCGGCTTTGCTGACAATCTCGTCACTGGCGGAAGGATTCAAAATTAAGGTTGCTCCGCCGGCACAAAGACGGGTGGAAGGAGTGTCAGCTACCCAGACATCCTCGCAGATCTCTACGCCGATCATCAGTTCCGGCATGGTTTTGCAGCGGAATACAACATCTGTGTCGCATACCACGGAATTTGCACCGGCAAAGGAAATGGAGCGATCCATGCTGTCCAGCTCCCGTCCGGAAGTGAACCAGCGGCCTTCATAGAACTCAGTGTAATTGGGAATGTTTGTTTTGGGCACCAGTCCCAGCAGTTTACCCCGGCAGAGCAGGGCGGCGCAGTTATAAAGCTTGCCCCGGATGCGAACCGGAAGGCCGACACAGGCCAGCAAATCCAGCGCTTTTGTCTCGGAGAGAAGCTGTTCTAATGCTTCTTCTGCGCCGCGCAGCAAAGTGGATTGTAAAAACAGATCGCCGCAGGTGTAACCTGTCAGGCAAAGTTCTGGAAAACAGAGCACCTTTATGCCGTCCTTCGCGGCCTGACGCATCAGCTCCGCAATTCTCTGGCGGTTCCATTGGCAGTCAGCAACCCGTATTTCCGGTGTTGCGGCAGCAATTTTGATCCATCCGTCTTGCATGGAAACACAACCTTTCCTGTGAATCAGACAATAAGTAAATGTAAGGCTATTGTAGCGCAAAAAAGGGGCGGAAACAAGAAGAGAAGCGATAAGGGTGCAAAGATAAAAGAGACGCGGGAATTGCAGACTGGGAAAGTTTTGGAAAATTGAAGTTGACAGGTGATTACAGCATTGTTATAATTGTAATATCTTGTAACAATTGCAGCCGTCTCCTTTTGGGTGTGATTGAGTTGAAGGGATGGATCTTCCAATGCAGCGCAATTTGAAACCTCTGTTCCGCGGTTCAATTTATGGTGGGGTCTTAACGCTGGGTTTGACCTGCGCACTGCTGGCCAATTCGACGGCGTTCGCAGTCAATGCTCCCGAGCAGCACTGGGTTCTTAAAGTGAACGGGCAAACCGTAGCTGCCGCTGCGGAAGAAAAAGAGCTGGCGGAGATGGTACAGGCTGCAGTGGCGAGCTATTGCGACGAAAATACCAGCGACAGCAAGGTGCTCAGCGACCTGGAAAGCGAGCAGGTGTTCGGTGCGCTGGATGAGGCCATTCCAACCGGACTGGAAGCGGAGCAGGCCGTTGCCGCGGCATTGCGGGTGCGCACATCCTCCACCGTTGTGGAGCATCAGGTCATTGAAGCGCAGACCGTGACCATTGAGGACGACACGCTCTACACAGACGAAACCGTTACGGAAGAGGGCTGGAACGGCGAGGTGGAAATCACCACCCAGATCAGCGCAATCAACGGCAAGACCGTGGTTGCCAAAACGGTTTCTTCCGTCACTGTGACCGAGGCACAGGACACGGTAATCCGGGTAGGCACCAAGCAACGGCCGGAGTTTATCTGGCCGGCCAACGGAAATTACACCGGCAGCTATGGGATCGACACCATCAACGGAGCAAACCGCAAGCATGACGGAGTGGACATCGACTCTTCCGGTGGACGAAATATCGTTGCCGCCCGTGGTGGCAAGGTAGTCTATGCCGGCTGGGATAACGGCGGTTACGGAAACCTGATTGTCATTCAGCACGATAACGGAACCCATACCTACTATGCCCATAATGAGTCCATTTATGTCACCGTAGGTCAGACTGTAGAACAGGGAGAGTCCATTGCGCAGATGGGCGCCACCGGTAAGGTAACGGGAGTGCATTGCCATTTTGAGGTTCGTCTGGGTACATTCTCCGGGCTGTATGTTGCTGCTACGACAAATCCGTTGAATTATCTGAGCCTGAGCGATTTGTAAAAGTGTTAATAAGAACAAAAAGGTCTCCTTCTTGATGACGAGAAGGAGACCTTTCTTAATTGTGCGTGAATTATTTTGCTTCGCCTTCGGCAGACACCGGCTTGACAGCCTGCACAATGCCCTCTGCCAGTCCGGCCAAACCCTGGATTTCGCTGGGGATGATGATCTTGGTCGCCTTGCCATCGGCAGCGGCAGAAAAAGCTTCCAGACTCTTCAACTGAATTACCTCCGCGCTGGGAGCGGCGGCGGTGAGCAGACGCAGTGCCTCGGCCTGAGCTTCCTGCACCTTGATAATGGCCTCTGCCTGGGCTTCCGCTTCCATAATCTTTGCCTGCTTGGCGGCTTCGGCCCGCAGAATTACCGACTGGCGTTCGCCTTCTGCCACGAGGATTTTGCTTTGCTTCTGTCCCTCGGCCTGCAGCAGGGTTTCGCGACGTTCCCGCTCTGCCTTCATCTGGCGTTCCATGGCGTCCTGAATCTCACGGGGAGGAATGATGTTCTTCAGCTCCACCCGGTTTACGCGAATGCCCCATGGATCGGTGGCTTCATCCAGAATGGAACGCATCTTGGCATTGATGATGTCTCGGCTGGTCAGAGACTGATCCAATTCCAGCTCGCCAATGATATTGCGCAGCGTGGTGGCAGTCAGATTCTCGATGGCGGCCATGGGGTGTTCCACGCCGTAGGTATAGAGCTTCGGGTCGGTGATTTCAAAGAACAGAACCGTGTCAATTTGCATGGTGACATTGTCCTTGGTGATGACAGGCTGGGGTGCAAAGTCTACGACCTGTTCTTTTAGAGAAACGGCCTTAGTCACCCGTTCAATAAAGGGGATTTTGAAGTGGATGCCCACGCTCCAGACCGAGTGGAATGCACCGAGGCGCTCCACGACATAGGCGCGGCTCTGCCGAACAATGACCACGTTCTTAATGAGAAGGGCCAGCAGCAGAAGAATGATAACTGCAAGGATGATTCCGGGTACCATAGTTTTCTCCTCTCTTATGTCACGTAAAATTTATGCAATCGGGCGGACGATCAGTTTCACACCCTCAATGCGCAGTACGGTTACCTGCTGTCCCGCTTCAATGGGGGCATCCGTCTCGCTGCGCGCCGTCCAGATGCGGCCGCGAAGCTGTACCTGACCGGTGGCGGACAGATTTTCAATGGTTTGAGTGACAATGGCTTCCTGACCGATGAGAGCGTCAGCATTGGTGGGGCTGGTCTTTGGGGTAAAGTACTTTCGCACCAGTGGACGCACCAACGCAAAGCAAAGACAGCTTACGACGAGAAATGCGCCTAACTGCACCCAGAAATTTCGCACAAAGAACGATAAAATCAAACTGACCAGAGATCCGGCGGCAAACCAGATCGTGACCAGCGCTGTGGGGGTTGCCGCCTCAATCAGGGCGAATACAACCAGCGCAATCAACCAGAATAAGGGCAGGCTGGTAAAAATGAGCTGCATATTGGTTCCTCCTTCGTTCTGCGGCATTGCACTTTGCCGCAGGATTCGTTATACTGTGATGGAATTAGTTTAAAAGAAACGGATGGTTTCAATCAATGGAACAATTGCAATTTATGATCCCCTGTCTGATGGGACTGGAAAAGTTAGTAGCGGATGAGCTGAAGCGACTGGATATGGCGGAGGTGCACGCAGAGAACGGACGGGTGTTCTGTTCCGGAAAGCTGGCGGATATTCCCCGACTGAACCTGTGGCTGCGCTGTGGCGCCCGCGTTTTGCTGGTGCTCAGCCGTTTTCAGGCGCGAACCTTTGAAGAACTGTTTCAAGGCACTTTAGCGGTGCGCTGGGAAGATTGGATTGGAAAAGACGGTGAATTCCCGGTAAAGGGATACTCCATCTCGTCGCAGCTCCACAGCGTTCCGGCCTGCCAGTCTATTGTAAAAAAGGCGGCTTCTCAGCGGCTTTCCCAGCGGTATGGGCTGGAGTGGCTTCCGGAAACCGGGCGCCGCACCCAAATTCAGTTTTCCATTTATAAGGACGAGGTAATTCTTGCGCTGGATACCTCGGGAGAGGGACTGTACAAACGGGGATACCGAGCCGTTGGCGTCGAAGCTCCTTTGCGCGAGACCCTGGCGGCGGCGCTGGTGCTGCTGTCCCGCTATCGGGGCTTGGACCCCTTCCGCGATCCGTTTTGCGGCAGCGGAACCATTGCCATTGAGGCGGCGCTGATTGCAAAAAATCGTGCACCGGGACTGAACCGCAGTTTTGCGGCACAAAAATGGGAAGTGATTCCTGCAGAGGCCTGGATGGACGCAGTCGATGAGGCGATGGACAAGGAGTTCCACGGACGGGCCTATGACATTTGGGGCGGCGATATTGATCCCCATGCGGTGGAAATTGCCCGCTCCAATGCAGAGAAGGCGGAAGTTGAGGACGTGGTTCGGTTCGACGTAGCCAACGCCATGGAGTTTCAGCCGGAGGGGAAATACGGCCGTCTGGTGACCAATCCGCCTTATGGAGAACGCCTGCTGGAAAAGCAGGAGGCAGGTCAGCTTTACCGGCAGTTTGGCCGTGTGCTGGAGCGCATGCCGCCGGATTGGCGGGTAAGCATTCTCTCCAGCCACACAGAGTTTGAAGAGTGCATTGGCAAAAAGGCAGTAAAAAAACGAAAGCTTTACAACGGTATGCTGAAATGCGACCTGTTTATGTATGGCAAGGTTTAAAATACCTGCAATTTCATTATGACAGACGAAATAATTGCTGTCAATATCAGACAATCCCGTTTTATACAAACTTAAAACCGGTGAAGTTTCACAGAAACGGATAACGGGACGGATTCTTGAAAACCTGCAGAAAATGGCGTAAAAATTCATTGACACCAGCAGGTGACTTGTATTATAATATCGGTTGCACCATTGTGCATGAGGGGTGTATTGTGCCCTTCTCAATTTTGCAACTGCGGCCGGAATGTTGATCCCCCGCGGGGAAGTCCGGCTTGTTGAGTTTGGCGTCCGGCTTTACTCCCCCGGTCGCCGTCCTATTTGTAATTTGGAGGTGTAATCACTATGACGAAACGTACTTATCAGCCTAAGAAGCTCCATCGCTCCAAGGTTCACGGATTCCGTAAGAGAATGCATACTGCCAACGGCCGTAAGGTTCTCGCTCGTCGCCGTGCTAAGGGCCGCGCTAAGCTGAGCGCCTAATGCGCTCCCTGGAACGAGAAATAGTGTATTTGCAGGGTGGATGATTTTGTGAATCGTCCACCCTTGCGGAGCTTATAGGACTTTTTGTGTTGCAGCGAAAGGACTCGGTCAAAGATGCAATATACTGTCACTCTGAAACTGAATCATGTCTTTCAGCGCCTGTATCGCAAGGGGACTCGCTCCGCCGTGCCAACGCTTGCGCTCTATTCCCGTAAAAATGGCCGCTCCTACAACCGGTTGGGGTTGACCACCGGGGCAAAACTGGGGCATGCTGTTGTCCGCAACAAGCTGCGCCGCCGCCTGCGGGCGATTTATCGCCTGCACGAAGCCGAGCTGAAGTCTGGCTTTGACATCGTTGTGGTTTGTCGGGCCGGAGCAGTGACTGCCAGCTATCAGCGCCTGGAGCGGGATTTTTTGCGTCTTGCCCGAAGAAACGGTCTGCTGCGGGAGGCGGAAAAAGCGAAGCCGGAGGAAGCGGATGCAGAGTGCAGCGGCGGAGAAAAGAGTGACGCTCTGTCATGAAGCGAATTCTGCTGTTTCTCGTTGGATTCTACCGTAAGTATATCTCGCCCGGGACGCCACCGTCCTGTCGATTCATTCCGTCCTGTTCGGAGTACGCCTATCTGGCGATAGAACGGTTTGGAGCGGCAAGAGGGTCGCTTCTGGCGGCAAAACGACTGGCCAAGTGCCAGCCATTTCACCGGCAGAAAACCATTGAATATGATCCGGTTCCCGAGCCAGACCCCCCATCCATACGGAGGAGAAAATTATAATGACACAAATTTTACAGGCAATCGGCTGGTTTTTGCTGAAAATCTACGAGTTTTTTGAAACTGCCCACATTCCTGCAGCTTACGCATTGTCTCTGGTGGTGTTTACCATCCTGGTCAAGCTGGTCTTGTTCCCTCTGTCTTACAAGGGCAAGAAGAGCATGATGAAGATGACGGCACTTCAGAGCAAGATGAAGGTGCTGGAGCAGCAGTATGCAAACAACCGGCAGAAATACCAGGAAGAAGTACAGAAACTCTATGAGCGGGAGAAGGTCAACCCCATGGGCGGCTGCCTGTGGTCCCTGTTGCCCCTGCCGATTCTGATGGGTCTGTACTACATCATCCGCATGCCCATGCGCTATATGATGCGCATCCCTGCGGACGCTGTTTCCTCGGCAATTGATGCCGTGACCAACGCGGGCTACACCCTGTCGGCAAACACAGCCTATAAGGAAATCCAGCTGGCAGGCATGCTCAACAACAGCGATGTGCTGTCAGTTGTGCAGAATACCATCCCGGATTATGCGGATCGGCTGCACTACATCAACTTCAATCTGTTCGGCCTGGATCTGAGCCAGGTTCCGCACCTGAAGTTCTGGAGCTATTTCTCCGAGCTGGGTGTTTGGGGCGCCATTGGCCTGTTCCTGATT
Organism: bacterium; assembly: GCA_963597355.1. Taxonomy (GTDB): domain Bacteria; phylum Bacillota; class Clostridia; order Oscillospirales; family Oscillospiraceae; genus UMGS1766. The sequence goes on from CAVBPR010000018.1 coordinate 184,188, forward strand.
CCGCTGGCCGTTACCGCTCTGAACTTCTGGTATACCCGCTTCAGCATGAAGACCAATGCGGCCATGACTGCACCGGAGGGCGAGAGCAAAAAGAAGAAAAAGAAGAACACCGAAGAGAAGAAGTCCTCTACCGAGCGTTCCAACCAGATGATGATGTGGATGATGCCCCTCATGTATCTGTGGTTTGGTTACTCCATGCCGGCCGGCATGTGCGTTTATATGGCAGTGAACGCTCTGTGCACGGTGGGTCAGGATGCAATCTGCACCAAGATGATGCGCAAGGAATTCCTGAAGATGCAGGAAGAGCAGCGCATCCGTGACGAGCAGGAGAAGGCGGAACTGGCCGCCCGCAAGGCAGAGATTGCTGAGCGCCGCCGTCAGCAGGAAGAGGCCAACAAGGCAAACAAGGGCAAGAAGGGCAAAAAGAAGGTTGCCGCAAAGAAGCAGCCCTCCAACAAAAACGGCCGTATCGGCATTCGTACCTATGCTTTGGGCCGGGACTATGAGCCGGATCGTTACGGCGGGGTAACAACTTACCGCGATCCCCAGGAGATTATTGACGAGCAGGCAATTGAAGAGGCCTACAGCAAGAAGCGCAGCCGCAAGCAGAAGGCAGTTGCCGAGGCACTTACCCAGGCAGAAGAGGCCGGCGATCTGGAAGCAGTAAAGAAGCTGGAAGAACAGCAGGCTGAGTTGGAGGCGCAGGAAGAAGCGGCAGAAGAGACGGCAGAAGCAGTGGAGACAAGCGAGGCTCAGGCAGAAACGGCAGAGCCGGCGGTTGCAGACGAAGCTGTCTTGCCGGAGGAGGCACCGAGTGCCGACGAGTTGTTCGATCAAATCAACAATGAGTTGAACGATGATGCGTCCTCAGAAGAAAATTGACAGAAAGGACGATCGTAACGACCATGGAAAAGTATATTGAAGTAACCGGTAAGACGGAAGATGCTGCCATTGCGGCAGGTCTGAGCCAGCTGGGGTTGGATCGAGACGAAGTGTCCGTTGAGGTGCTGGAACGCGCAAAGTCCGGATTTCTGGGCATTGGCAGCTGCCCTGCACGGGTGAAGCTGTCCTATCAGGTACCGGATGAGCCGGTGATGGAAGCTCCGGTGGAAGAAGTTACTGCCGCCGCAGAGGAAGTTCCTGCTGCAGAAGAGAGTCCTGCAGTGGAAGCCGTCGAGGCAAAGCCGGAGACTCCGGCTCCTGTTGCAGAGGAAAAACCCGCTGCAACCGGGGATAAGGCAGAGCAGATTTCTGCTTTCCTGACCGGTTTGATGGAACATCTGGAAAACGATGCACGCCCTGTGATCACCCTGAATGAGGACGGCAGCTATCAGGTAGAACTGGTTGGCAAAGAGCTGGGAGCACTGATTGGTCGCCGGGGTGAAACGCTGGATGCAATTCAGCAGCTGACCAACTACAGCGTAAATCGCGGCCAGAACAAGCGGGTTCGGATTCATCTGGATGCGGAAAACTACCGTGCAAAGCGGGAAGAGACACTGGAGCGCCTGGCACGCAAGACGGCCGGCAAGGCGCTGAAGTATCATCGCAACATGACACTGGAACCGATGAATGCCTATGAGCGGCATGTAATTCACGCCGCACTGCAGGATTACGACGGTGTGACCACTTACTCCACCGGAACGGAACCCAATCGTCGGGTTGTCGTTGCTGTGGAAAAATAATTCACATTTACCTGACAGGGCCAGGGGCGGAGTGCCCTTGGCTCTGTTTTGTTTCGTGCTTTCAACGCTGTATTTGCGAAAAAAGTCACCAAAACGCAGGATAGGAGCGATTTATGAAAACAGTAACGATCTACACCGATGGTGCCTGCTCCGGAAACCCAGGTCCGGGAGGATGGGCAGCGATTTTGATGTTTGGGCCCCACAAGAAAGAGCTGTCCGGCGGAGAAGAAAACACCACCAATAACCGCATGGAGCTGACGGCGGTCATTCGGGGACTGCAAATGTTGACAGAACCCTGTGTTGTGGAGCTTTATTCCGACTCCAAGTATGTGATCGATGCATTGGGAAAAGGATGGGCCAGAGGATGGCGGGAGCGCGGGTGGATCAAAAGCGACAAAAAACCGGCGTTGAATCCAGACCTGTGGGAACAGCTGCTTGCCCTTTGCGAGAAGCATGAAGTGCACCTTCATTGGGTGAAGGGACATGCCTCCAATCCCTATAACAATCGTTGCGATGAGTTGGCGGTTGCGGAATGGACAAAGCTGAGATATGGAAACCGGACATAAAAAGAAGCAGCTTCTCATGCGCTTGTGCGCATGAGAAGCTGCTTTTGTTTTCCATTCGTTATGAATCAGGCTTCAACTTTTACGGTCCAGCCCTTGGTGTCAGGAATCTTGCCCCACTGGATGCCAGTCAGTGTGTCGTAAAGCTTCTGAGTCAGAGGGCCGATCTTTCCGCCGGAGATGTAAGCCACATCGTCCTTCCACTTCAGCTCCTTGACGGGGGAGACAACAGCGGCAGTGCCGGTGCCGAATACTTCCTCCAGCTTGCCGTCCTTTGCGGCAGCCATGATGTCAGCAATGGCCAGCTTGCCTTCTACGACCTCGTAGCCCCAGTCCTTGCACAGCTCAATTACGCTGCGGCGGGTGACACCGGGAAGAACCGTGCCGACGCAGGCGGCAGTGTAGAGCTTTCCGTCAATCTTGAAGAAGATGTTCATTGCGCCGACTTCCTCGACGTACTTCTTCTCCACGCCATCCAGCCACAGAACCTGAGCATAGCCCTGTTCTTCCGCCATTTCGCCGGCCTTGATGGAGGCAGCATAGTTGCCGCCGCACTTTGTGAAGCCGGTCAGACCGGGGGCTGCGCGGATGTACTGATCCTCTACGTAGATGCGCACAGGATCCAGACCCTCTGCATAGTAGGCGCCGGAAGGAGCGCAGATAATTGCGAAGGTATAGTTGTGAGAAGCATGAACGCCGAGACCCACATCAGTGGCAAACACATAAGGACGAATGTACAGGGAGGCACCGTCGGTATGGGGAACCCAGTCACGATCCACATTGACCAGCGCTTTTACCGCCTGAACAAAATCCTCAACTGGGATCTGAGGCACGCACATACGGTCACTGGAGTCCTGGCAGCGCTGGGCGTTGCAGTCCGGACGGAACAGCTGAATGTCGCCCTCTGCAGTGCGATAGGCCTTCAGACCTTCGAACAGCTCCTGTGCATAGTGGAACACCACGCAGGCGGGATCCAGTTGGAAGGGAGCATAAGGAACAATGCGGGCATCGTGCCAGCCTTCCCCCTTGGTGTAGTCCATCAGGAACATGTGGTCGGTGAAAATTTTGCCGAAGCCCAGCTTGGATTCGTCTGTGGGCTTTGCTTTCGGGTGTTTCGTCAGTTCGATCTTGATATCGAGCATGGAAGGATGCCTCCTTGAATCATTTATGAATGAATAAAAATGGATAAAGTCATTATAGCACTCATTTCTACAACTGCAACCCCTCGAACCGGGGAAAAATGAAAAAATAACCACTATTATTTTCATGAGTGAAGCATTCGGGGGATGACTTGCGTGAAATTATTACCTATATTATAATGATAAAGAAGGATAGTTTGACCATTACAGGAGGCGACAGAATGAAAAAACTGCTGTTTATCTATAATCCCCATGCAGGAAAGCAGCGAATTACCCGACAGCTGCATGACGTGATCTATTTGTTTGCGCAGGCAGGTTATGAAGTGACGGTACACCCGACGCTGTATCGCAGCGATGCCACCCAGATTGCGGCAAAGGCGGCTGGTGTTTACGACCATGTGGTGTGCTGCGGAGGCGACGGAACACTGAATGAGGTGATTACGGGGCTGTGGCAGAATCCGGATCAGATGCCGTCGATCGGTTATCTTCCGGCAGGCAGCACCAATGATTTTTCCAAAACCCTTAAATTGCCGTCCGATTTGCGGAAGGCGGCGGAAATTGCAGTAGGTGGCAGTCCGTCTCCCTGCGATCTGGGGGATTTCAATGGCCGTCCCTTTGTCTATGTTGCCGCCTTTGGCGTGTTTACCGATGTGAGCTATAATACGCCGCAGATGAAAAAGAATCTGCTGGGACATCTTGCCTACGTGCTGGAGGGGGTTAAGAGCATCAGCCAGCTGCGCCCCTATCATATGATTGTCGAGCATGACGGCGAAGTGCTGGAAGACGACTTTATTTACGGCATGGTGTCGGACTCGGTCTCCGTTGGCGGATTCCGGGGAATCAAGCGGGAATCGGTTCGGCTGGACGACGGACAGTTTGAAGTGATGCTGGTGAAGAATCCGAAGACTCCGGAAGAATTTACGTCTATTCTGAATGCGCTGATGAAGAAAACTCCGGACGGCAATGTAGTGGGCTTCCAAAGCGGCGAAATTACCTTCCGGTGCACCGAGCCGGTGGCATGGACATTGGACGGCGAGTATGGCGGAGATGCGGCAGAAGCCGTTGTGAAGAATCACCAGCAGGCCATGCGGATTATGCGGGGGTAAGGCGGATGAGCGATACCATTGCGGCAATTGCCACAGGAACTGGCCGCAGCGCAATTGGCATTGTGCGCTTGTCCGGCGAAGGATCTGTTCCGGCGGCGGAGCGGTTGTTTGCACCCTTTTCCGGGGGAGCACTGTCAGAGCATCCGGTCAGTACGCTGGTATACGGTGCGCTGCGGGATGCCCAGGGGCGATTGATTGACCGCTGTCTGGCAACCTATTCCCGCGCACCCCATAGTTATACCGGAGAGGATACGGTAGAACTCCAGTGCCACGGCTCTCCTGCAGTGCTCACAGCAGCGCTGGAGGCCCTGTTCTCCGTTGGCGTTCGGCAGGCAAAGGCGGGGGAGTTTACCCGACGGGCCTTTCTGAACGGACAGATGGATTTGACCCAGGCGGAGGCGGTCATTGATTTGATCGATGCGGAAACACCCGCTGCAGCCCGCTGCGCAGCCAGTCAACTGGGTGGGGCAATGCGGCGAAAGATTGATCATATTTACGATGAACTGGTCAATCTGATGGCGCATTTCGATGTGGTTCTGGATTATTCCGATGAGGATCTTGAGCCGTTTAACGAGGCGGAAATTACCGAAAGCGTGGAAAAAGCGGCCCGGGAATTGTCTGCCCTGAGCGCAACTTACCGCCGGGGAAGGCAGCTCTATGATGGGGTGAGCTGTGCAATTGTGGGGTTGCCCAACAGTGGAAAATCCAGCTTGTTGAATGCATTGCTGGGCTATGAACGGGCGATTGTCACGGATATTCCCGGCACCACCCGAGACACGGTGGAAGAAAAGGCTACGGTTGGCGGCGTATTATTGCGGTTGATCGATACCGCCGGTTTGCGGGACACAGAGGATGCCGTGGAACGCATGGGCGTGGAGCGCTCCCGTCAGGCACTGGAACGGGCCGAGCTGGCATTGGTGCTGGTGGACGGCTCCCGACCGATTACCGAGGCGGATCGGGAGATTATCCGCATGGCCCGGCAAGTGCCCCAGCATCTCATTCTGGCGACAAAGGCGGATCGACCGGGTTTCGAAGCGCCTGTATTGACGGGAGAAACCGTATTGCCCCTGTCTTCTGTTACAGGAGCGGGGCTGGAGCAGCTGGAACGCGCCGTGGCAGAACGCTTCCTCCAGGGAAGTGACAGCGGGGAAATCCTTACCTCCCGTCGACAGGCAGAGGCAGTGGCGCGGGCGGCTGAGTGCCTGCAGGCAGTGTTTGATGCCATGTCGGCAGGGATGACTCCGGACGCAGTTTTGTCAGATGTGGAACTGGCTTTGGATGCCCTGGGTGAGGTGACTGGACGCGTGGTAAAGGACGATGTCACAAACCGAATCTTTGAGCGCTTTTGCGTTGGAAAGTAAAACAGTTCGAAAAAGCGACAAGAAATTGAACGGTCGACTTATTCGCATGCCTGGACAAAAGCCTGGAATGTTTTTCGGCTGGCTTCGTCCGACTTCCAGGAAAATTCCGGATGCCATTGAGTTGCCCAGAGAAATTTTTTTCCGGGCATGTAAATCGATTCGATCAGGCCATCTTCAGAAATTGCCATGGCGGCCAGTTTCGGGGACAAGTCTTTGATTGCCTGGTGATGATAGCTGTTTACATCGAGACGGTCTGTGCAGAGCAGGTGGTGCAGCGGTGTTTGGGGCAGAATCGTTACGGCATGAGCGGCACGATCATAAGGCGGCGTCATGTGATGCTCTGTGGCGGATGGATGCTGGGAGGGAAGATCCTGATACAGCGTGCCGCCAAGAGCTGCGTTGATAAATTGAATTCCGCGGCAGATGCCGAGAACGGGTTTGTCCTGCTGCAGAGCGAGGTGCAGCAGCTGCAGTTCCATGTCATCTCTGGCCTTGCAGGAAGCAATCAGACCCGGCAGCGGAAGCTGATGGTAGAGTTCCGGGCAGACATCGTGACCGCCGGTAAAAAGAAGACCGGAGCACAGTTGGGATAGCTGGACGAGTTCCTCAGAACTGGATGTGAGGGGGAGCATAATGGGCAGACCTCCGGCAGCGCGAATGCCCTCCATGTATCCGGGGAGCATCCAAAGGCTTTCTTTTTCGTCGTCCCATAATGGGGTTACACCGATGACTGGTTTCATAAAAATCACTCCACAAAAAAGCAGGCAATGAGATCCGCTGACCTCATTGCCTGCAACTGTTTTCATTAGGATGGTGAAATTATAGCGAAACTTACAGAGAAAATCAAGAACGCAAGAATGGCCGGGTTCACATCGTCTGTTCTTAATATTGAAACACAACCATCTTACATGCCTCGCAGATGGAAGCCGCAACCTGTGACCGATGGCTTGGTTTCAGTTGGGTTATTTTTACGAATCCATCTGCAGTTTTCGCGTTTTGAAACACGCCCGGTACTTCGTTTGCAAAACTAAACGCACCATCTTTGCTGGAGAATAGAAAACCGTCACGCATCTCGTTTCCGCATTCTGGACATTTCATTTGTTGCACCCCCGTTTATTTGTCGGTTGCCTGCCGGCTTAAATTCAAGACCTCTTGCATCCGTTGTTCAAAAATTTCTGCTTTGACAAGGGCAATACCCTCGGCTTCGTCTCCGAGAACGATCAATCGATCGCCTTCTTGAAGGCAAAATGTGTCTCTCGCGGCTTTCGGTATCACGATCTGGCCTTTGCTTCCGACTGTGACTGTGCCCCAAAGATGTTTGCCAACGGGGGCTGGAGCTATTTTTACATTGCCGATCCGGTCGTTTTGATGAACAAGGGAATCGATTGTAACACCGTAGAATTTTGCGAGCCGATCGCATTTGTCTATGTCGGGGTATGTTTCACCCTGTTCCCATTTGGAATAGGACTGTCGCGCAATGCCAACGGCCTCGGCAACCTGTTCCTGCGTCAACCCTCGGATGCTGCGAAGAAGTATTAAATTATCTGCGAACACTTGCGTCACCTCCCTATCTGCAGACATTATACGCCGGATAAGAGAGGGCTTCCACCAGGAAAACTTGGCAGAAAAGTGGTTTTTGCGTTATGTTTATCTGCGGTGCTGTGCCGTATTGTAGTTGCGTGGAGAGCACAGTGCTTCGGGGGGGGAGAGCAGAACAGTTTGTTGAGGCGGAAGTTTATTTTTGAGGAATAAGACATTAGTAAGTGTGTTATAGAGAAACCTGGGAAAATGCATTTTAAGATTAAACGTAGCGAGGAGATGTGAGCATGTGGATTCGTGTGGCTCTGGATGAAAAAGCTGTACGCTATGGCAGTAGCCCAGAATATACTTATGTTGACGGCGAAAATATCAAAGAATTCTACTTTGATGATGAGACTGCAAGGGAATTGGAAACAGACGGATTTCTTGCGGAAATGTGGTCTGAGCTGGATGCATTGTTTGACTGGGGAGACTGCGATTTCTTTCCTCCTGAAAAATGCCTGAAGTTCAAGGAGTGGCTTGAAAAAAGGCTACATCGTCCGACGAGCGACCGATTAAAGCAAGTATATGACGCTATGCTGAAACTGGCAGATCTTGCACTTAAATGTAATACCGGCATTAGCTTTGATTTTTGAGAAGGATGTTATTGACGTCAACTTATAAGATATTTGGAAGGTAGGTTATTTGCAATGTGCGCCATTTGTTTCTGGTTCAATTGAATTGAATGTCGGTATAATAGTTGTTCAAAGTGTAATAAAATGTGGGGTCGGGACAATTTGTAAAGTCAACATATACCGAGACAATATAACTATTTCCAGGCTGGATATTTTCAATGAATGAATCATTGCTATAGAAAATAGTATTATCAGGGGTTAAGAATGAAAATTTGAATACGGTGCTGTATGTATACTGTGTATTGTTTTTTAGTGTGAAGGAATAGTATCCGCCATCATAACCAGCATCAAGCTCCTGCGGTGTGCGTTTAAGCAGGCGGTACGATGGGAAATCATTACAAGAAATCCCTTTGACAATGTGATCCTCCCGAAAACGGAGTATGCGAAACGGGA
>CAVBPR010000019.1:0-160113 GCA_963597355.1 bacterium
CCTGCGCCGACAATACTTGGCTGGTAGCGGCCCGGGAAGATAGGTAATGCCAACATCATCGGTCTGGTCGACCAGACCAGGCCGACATTTGTATTCCTCCTTAGCTCAATGGTAGAGCACGCGGCTGTTAACCGCGGGGTTGTTGGTTCGAGCCCAACAGGGGGAGCCAATCCAATGAATGCCGCCACGCGGTAAAGTGTGGCGGCATTTTTACTGGACAGCGATGGGCCTTTAGCTCAGTTGGTTAGAGCACGCGGCTCATAACCGCACGGTCCACGGTTCGAGCCCGTGAAGGCCCACCATAGCGTTTGCGGCCGAAGCCTGGGACCCCACTTGATAGGGGTATAGCTCAGCAGGTAGAGCAGCGGTCTCCAAAACCGCGTGCCGAGGGTTCGATTCCTTCTGCCCCTGCCATGATTTTTCTCAGGTGCGCCTGTGATAAATAGAATATTTGGCCCGGTAGTTCAGTTGGTTAGAACGCCAGCCTGTCACGCTGGAGGTCGACAGTTCGAGCCTGTTCCGGGTCGCCATATCTTCTCAATCTGGGAAGATATCTGCTGATATAGCTCAGTCGGTAGAGCGCATCCTTGGTAAGGATGAGGTCGCCAGTTCAAATCTGGCTATCAGCTCCAAAGAGTTCCAAATCATTCGTGGTTTGGAACTCTTTTTTTTCTTTAAAAATCTAAAGTCGCTGTTTTTTGTTGCATTTTGTTTGAGTTTTCGATAGAATAAGGCATATTATTCCATAAAAAGAAAAGGTGAAAATCATGATTTTTCTTGTTGTTCTTACCGCTGCTTTTATTGTCGCAATTATTGTTCTTAATGTAAAATGGAAAAAAGAATATGGGGAGATGGAGGCTGATGTGCTCAATCGTCTTGGCCTTTCCGACTGGGATGGCCTCGATTACTATGATGCATTTGTAGCGGTCAAAAGCCGTTCTTCCGTTGAAAAATATGACGAAGTGAAGTTCTTCAAAGAACATCCGGAATACCTTGCTGTAATGGAATCAGTCATCGCAAAGAAGCAGAGGATAGCCGACGCAATTACGGATTTTTTAAACGACAATGAGTATCAATCGCGGCAACTGTACAGCCGATTGAAAAGAAAACTGGACATTCTTTTCAGCAATGCAAAAGCCTGTCGGCTTTTGGTGAAATACACCTCTCCAACCGGGAAGTCCACCGCAACAAAAGAAATTCTCCTCTCCCAGCAGGATATAGCACGATTCAAAGAAGATCCCTCCCTGTTGATGGGAAAAGGGGAATACAATAAATATTTGAAGGAACAGCAAAAAGAGGCTCTGAGTCAGAAACAGCATGACTTCTATGATCAGGTCAACTGCATTATTGATTGTGCAAGTCAAAATCGTGACAGCCTGGTCATTCAGGGAAGTCAGGAGCAATTGGATCAGTGGATCGCTGAGCTGTTTGATCGAACTGTTAACAGCATTAAAAAAATCAAGTCAACAGACAGCGAAGAGTGGGACATGATCCAAAGCTTCATTACCCATGTCAAAGAGGAAGTCGAAAAGATTGTCAGGAAAAATCAACAGATTCTCGACTACTATCAGTCGTCTGAATTCCAAAAAATCAAAGACACCTGTGAGGCGCTCATGGGTTCACAGCGGGAATTTAACGACTATATCCGGGAAAAGGTGCAATCCATTTCCAAGCTCTTTGGCACCAGAGTGGTTCGTAATGAAACCGTTCACAGCGATGAATATGCTTATATTCGTCCTTATAAGAAGACCATCACGCCCTTTACGGCAGAAGTTTCTGCCGCGGTATTTGCCAGCGCAGAAAATGCGCCGCTGGACTATGTTGTGAAGAACTTTTATCCCAACAAGAGCCAGTATCCAGAGCAGATTCAAAAGCTCCAGCTTCTGCTGGAGGAGTTGGAAACGTTAAAGGACGCAAAACAGATCATCGAAAATTATAAAGCAGAGTATCAGCAGTATCTGGACAATGTTCCTACGTTTATTTTGGAACATGATGAAGCTGGGTTTTATTCCCGACTGGGCTTTGCCAACATTGACGAAAGTGTACTGACCGTCGAATATAAATTTTCCTATACCTCCGGCGGCGGCATGGCGCAACGGTCGTTTACTGTTCCCATGACTGAGGAAACCATTACTGAGCTGATCAACGCTCTGGCCGGCAAGCTGACGGCTAGCGCATTTGCAAAGGAGCAGCGAAACCTGATGACTCGGAAACTGCGGGAGCACATCAAACAGCGGGATAACTACACCTGCTGCAGCTGCGGAAATTCCACTGCCGCAGAACCGAATCTGCTTTTGGAAATTGATCATATTATTCCGGTGGCAAAGGGCGGATGCACGGTGGAAGAAAATCTGCAAACCCTTTGCTGGAAATGCAACCGTGCAAAAAGCGATAAAATTCTATCCCCCGCTTACGGAAACTGAAAATTTCTCAAACAGAGATGAGGAGAACCGGGGATACCGTTCTCCTCAATTTCTATGAAATGAGCTATAATCAATCCAAAACACCCGCATTTTCGAAAACTCAACCACCGGTTCCTGTTCATTTTTAAGGGAAAAGGCTATGCTATTTCCGAAAGGAGGGTTTCCCGAATGAATCAGAAAAAGATTGGCAGCTTCATTGCCGCCTGCAGAAAGGAAAACGGGTTGACTCAGGCCGCGCTGGGGGAAAAGCTGGGCATTACTGACCGGGCGATTTCCAAATGGGAAAACGGAAGAAGCCTGCCGGACCCGTCCATCATGCTGGAGCTGTGCGAGTTGCTTCACATCAATGTCAATGAGCTGCTGACCGGGGAACGACTGAACATGGAAGACTACAATGAAATGGCAGAGAAGAACCTGATGGAGCTGGCAAGACAGGAGGAGCTGAACAACAAAAAGCTGCTGTCGCTGGAATATGTGATTGGATGGAGCTGCTCCGTGGCGTTTCTTGTGCTGATCTTTGCCGCCAGCTTCGCTGTGGCCTCAACGGCATGGCGGATTGTCATGATCCTGACCGGCTGCGTGATTTTCATCATAGGAATGTACTATTCCATCAAGCTGGAGCATGATGCCGGTTATTACGAGTGCCCCAACTGCGGAAAGCGCTATGTGCCCACCATGAAGGCCATCGTTCTGGCGCCCCACAAAATGCGGGACCGGAGGATGAAATGCCCTTATTGCCACCAGAGAGCCTACCACAAAAAAGTTCTGACAAAGCAATAAAGACGCTGAAACCCAGCAACCGGTTCCGGTAACAAATCGAAATGTCGGGGACAAAGCAAAGGCCATTTACCGTCAGGGTAGATGGTCTTTCTTTTTTGTTCTTTGCAATTTCGAAATATTCCACAGATTGCCGAAAATTGATTGCATTTCGTTCCATAAGAGTATAAAATTGTGAAAATTCATCTGGAAAGGAACCAACGCCCATGTCATCCAAAACCATCGGCGTTGACCTGACCGAGGGGTCGGTCGGGTCGCGCCTGCTTCGCTTTTCCGTGCCCTTCATGCTGGCCAATCTCCTGCAGACCGGCTACAACATGGTGGACATGGTGGTGGTCGGCCACTTTGTCGGCGCAGACGGGCTGTCCGCCGTTTCCACCTGCGGGGAGCTGATTCAGCTCTACACCTTCATCGCCATCGGCTTCGGCGGCGCAGGGCAGACCATGATCGGCCAATTTATCGGGGCAAAAGACCGAACGAGGGTCAACCGCACCATCGGCACATTGTTTTCCGTGCTGCTGCTGCTGGCCCTGGGGATTACCCTCCTCTGCTTCGCCACCGTCAACTGGCAGCTGAGCCTGATTCACCTGCCTGCGGAGGCCCTGTCCAGCGGCCGGGACTATCTGCTGGTGTGCGGCGCCGGCATGGTGTTTATCTTCGGCTACAATCTGGTCAGCTCCATTCTTCGGGGCATGGGGGATTCCAAGCGTCCATTGCTGTTTATTGCCGTGGCCTCGGTGGTCAACCTGGTGCTGGATCTGCTGTTTGTGCCGGTGCTGCATCTGGGGGTTATGGGTGCGGCGCTGGCCACAGTGCTGGGGCAGGCGGTGTCCTTTGTGTGGGCGCTGGTGTTTCTCTATCGCCGGCGGGAGGCCTTCGGCTTTGACTTCAAGCTCCGGCAATTCCTGCCCCATGCCGATGTGCTGGGCACACTGATGCGGCTGGGGATTCCCATGTCCGCTCAGGGAGCGCTCATCAGCGTTTCCATGCTCTACGTCTGCTCTCTGCTCAACCAGTTCGGGGTTGCCGCTTCCGCCGCCAATGGCATCCAGCTGAAGCTGGCCAACATCTCCCGCATTGTTGCCAGCGCCATGTGCACCGCCGCCAGTGCCATGATCGCCCAGTGCATCGGCGCCAACAAGCAGGAACGGGTGAAGTCCATATTCTGGTGGAACCTGGGCATTGCCCTGATCGCCTCCACCGCCTTCGGCATCGCCTTGTTACTGTTTCCCCGCCAGATTTTCGGCCTGTTCAACACCGATGAGGCGGTGCTGGCCTATGCCTCGGTCTACGCCGTGTTCGGCCTGTTCGACTGCCTGGGCAACGCCATGCGTTCCCCCTGCAATGCGCTGGTCAACGGGGTCGGCGCGGCTCTGCTGGGCTTTACTGCCAGTCTGGTGGACGGAGTGATTGCCCGCATTGCCTTTTCCATCCTCTTCGGCAATGTGATGGGCATGGGCGTGGCAGGCTACTGGCTGGGCAGCACCCTGGCCGGTTATGTCACGGTGGTCATTCTCGCCCCTTACTTCCTCTCCGGGGCCTGGAAGCGAAAAAAGAAGCTGTAAAACAAATCCTTGCTTTTTCCTTTCCTTTCGCGTATGCTAAATAGAACAGGGCAACCAAAAACCACCAAAGGGAGGAAACGAATATGGCAACCATTTCTAGCGGCATTCTGGGGGATTCCAATCTGATGAACCTGAAGGAAATCCCCTTTCAGAAGGTGCGTCCGGAGGTAAGCAATTTTCTGGTTCGGGGCGAGGAAATCGTCCAGTGTTTTCAGACCATTCGAGATCAGGTGATCTTCACCAACAAGCGGATTTTTGTGGTGAATGTCCAGGGCATCACCGGCAAAAAGACCTCTTACTTTTCCTATCCCTACTCCAAGGTGCAGTATTTCGGCGTGGAGACCGCAGGGGTGCTGGACATCGACAGCGAGCTGGTTCTGGTGTTTAACGACGGCAACCGCCTTCAGTTCGACTTCCGTTCCCATGTGGACATTCGGGGCATTTGCGGAATGATCTCCTCCTTTGTGCTGTAACAAAAGAAAACTGGTAAGACAGAAAACTCCTCTGGAGATACACAATGTATCTCCAGAGGAGTTCTTTTGTTTATTCGGTTCAGCGCTTTTTGGAAAAAAGGTCAGTTCCACAGGGGAGCGGGATAAATTCCCTGAGCTGCCTTTTCTGCCATCGCCGCCACAACGCCGGCCTTGTCCTCGTGATAGGTCACGCCATACCACTTGTCCGGGGTGGACAGCACGTCCACCGTGGCGCTGCCTTCCGCCAGCAGATCCCGTACCACGTTGGGCAGGAGATACTCTCCCTTCATGGGGTTCGTTTGGAGGGCGTTATCCAGAAAGGCGGGGAAGCGCTTGCCCAGCTCGGCCACCAGCTCCGGCTGGAAGCCCCACATGTTCATGCTGACCAGCGTGTCCTCCGGCAGATCTGTCCAGGTTGCTCCGTCGTCCTCGGTGAAGTGGATGCCCCCGGGGAACTTTTCAATGCGGGTGCGCTCGTTGATGGTGATCAGCTTGCCGGCCTCGTCCGCCTGGCACACCCCCCGGGCAACGCTGCCGTTGTCGGTGACGGTGTTTTTCAGCAGATAGCCCACCATGCAGTATTCCCCCGCCTTGTGGGGCTGGGTCAGATAGCCGTAGAGCTTCCGGAAGCACTCCACCCCGTAGTAGTCGTCGGCATTGATGACGGCAAAGGGGGCGTCGATGATGTCCCGGGCCGCCAGAATCGCCTGGCTGGTGCCCCAGGGCTTCACCCGGTCCGCCGGAACGGCATAGCCCTCCGGCAGATCCGTCAGGGACTGATAGGCATAGCGCACGTTCATATAGGGTTCGATGCGGCTGCCGATCTTTGCCTTGAAATCTTCTTCAATCTCGTGCTTGATAATGAACACCACGGTTTCAAATCCCGCCCGACGGGCGTCGAACACCGAGTAGTCCAGAATGACCTCTCCGTTGGCGCCAACCGGGTCCATCTGCTTCAGTCCGCCGTAGCGGCTGCCCATGCCGGCGGCCATAACCACCAAAATCGGTTTCTTCATGCGTATATCTCCCTTTTTCCTGTTTGTCATTCTTCTTCGAATCCGTTGGGATTCTGCTTCTGCCAGTTCCAGCTGTCCCGGCACATGTCTGCCACGGTGCGCTCCGCCTTCCAGCCCAGCACCTTTGCCGCCTTGTCGGCATTGGCATAGCACACCGGCAGGTCACCTTCCCGCCGACCTACATAGACATGGGGCACAGCGATGCCGGTGACCTGTTCAAAGGTCTCCACCAGCTCGGTGACGCTGACGCCATGGCCGGTGCCCAGATTGAAAATCTCGGTGCCCGTGTGGGTCATGGCATACTGCATGGCCGCCACGTGTCCCTTTGCCAGATCCACCACATGGATAAAGTCCCGGATGCAGGTGCCGTCCAGAGTGTCGTAGTCCTGGCCGAAAATGCTCAGCTTTTCCCGCTTGCCTACCGCCACCTGGGTGATGTAGGGCATCAGGTTGTTGGGAATGCCGTTAGGATTTTCTCCGATGCGTCCGCTGGGATGGGCGCCGATGGGGTTGAAATACCGCAGCAGCACAATGGACCACTCCGGGTCCGCCACTGCCACGCCCTTGAGGATTTTCTCGCTCATCACCTTGGTCCAGCCATAGGGGTTGGTGCACTCTCCGGTGGGCATGGTCTCCACATAGGGAGAGGGATTGTCCTCGCCGTACACCGTGGCGGAGGAGGAGAAAATCATCCGCTTGACCCCGAACTCCTGCATCACCTTGCACAGGTTCAAGGTGGCGTTCAGGTTGTTATCGTAGTATTCCAGGGGCTTGTGCACCGACTCCCCCACCGCCTTCAATCCGGCAAACTGGATCACGCAGTCGATGGCATGGTGCTGGAAAATCTCCCGCACTGCCGCCTCCTCCCGCACGTCGACGGGGTAGAAGGGAATCTGTTTTCCCGTTAATTCCTCCACTCGCTTCAGGGCGACAACGCTGCTGTTGCACAGGTTGTCTGCAACCACCACATCCATGCCCTGCTCCAGAAATTCCAAGCAGGTGTGGGAACCGATAAAACCGCAGCCGCCTGCGACTAAAACAGCCATAGTAACAACTCCTTCGGAAAAGTTATTGATATTTTACGCTGTCCCGGCGGATTTTGCAATCATTTCCGCCATTTCCGCTGGAAAGTCTTTCTTAATTTTCTTTTGCGGCCGCCCCTGCTCCGACCTTGTGAGGGGGGAAAAAACATGGTATGATGGAGGCAGCAAAGGAGGCCCGCTATGCAAATCGGACACATCCAACTCAATACCCGCCTCGCCCTCGCCCCCATGGCAGGGGTCACGGACCTGGCGTTTCGCACCATCTGCCGGGAGCTGGGCGCCGGCCTGACCTACACGGAAATGGTCAGCGCCAAGGCCCTGTGCTTTCAGGACGGAAAAACCCTTCAGCTCATGGAGCTGGGGGAGGGAGAGCACCCGGTTGCCGTTCAGATTTTCGGCAGCGACCCGGAGTGCATGGCCAAAGCCGCCGAAAAGGTGGTGGCGGTGGCCAATCCGGATTTTATCGACATCAACATGGGCTGTCCCGTGCCCAAGGTGGCCGCCCACGGAGACGGCAGCGGACTGATGCGCACGCCGGAGCTGGCGGCGGCGATCGTTTCCCAGGTCAAGGCCGCCTGCGGCAAACCGGTGACGGTGAAAATCCGCAAGGGCTGGGACAAGGGCAGCGTCAATGCGGTGGAATTTGCTCAGGCCATGGAAGCCGCCGGCGCCGATGCCATCGCCGTCCACGGCCGCACCCGGGCGCAAATGTACTCCGGCAAGGCGGACTGGGACATTATTCGCCTGGTGAAGCAGGCGGTGCAGGTGCCGGTAATCGCCAACGGGGACGTGGCTGAGCCGGAGGACGCCCCCCATATTCTCCACTACACCGGGGCAGACATGGTCATGATCGGCCGGGGCTGTTTCGGAAACCCCTGGCTGTTTCAGCAGGCGAAGGCCGCTCTGGAGGGAGAAGAAATTCCCCCTCTGCCGCCCCTGGCCCAGCGGTGCGACACCGCCGTGCGGCAGTTTGAGCTGGCCCGGGCGCAAAAAGGGGAGAAGATCGCCTGTCTGGAGGCGCGGAAGCACTATGCCTGGTATTTGAAGGGCATTCCCTACGCAGGATACTGGAAAAAGGAAATTTGCCAGATTCAGACCATGGAGGACATCTATCGAGTCACCGAGGGGATCAAAAACGACCTGGGGTAACCGGGGAAACGGGAGGGATTTCAGTTGATGCGAACGGACGACCGAACGGAGGAGCAGGTGCAGATTATGCAGGCCCAGCGAGGGGACTTGTCTGCCTTTCAGGCGCTGTTGGAGCGTTATGCGCCCTCTGCCTATACCCTTGCCCTGGGCATGACCGGGGACGGGAAAGCCGGGGAAACCGCCCTGACGGCCGCCGTGCTCTCGCTTTGGAAAACCCTGCCCGCCTTTCCGCTGGACGAAGGGTTTGCCGCCCGTCTGTCCGCCCTGACGGTGCACTCCGCCGGAGAAATCTGCCCCCCTGCCCCCAAAAACCAGCCGGAGACAAGCAAAACGCAGGAAGAAACCCTGCTCTGCTGTCTCGGGCAGCTGACGGAGGGACACAGGAGCATTCTGCTCCTTCGGGAAACCGCCGGTCTGACGTGGGAGGAAATCGGCGGAATTTTGAACCTGACCCCCGGCACGGCAGAGTCCCGGGGCAAGCGGGCGCTGGAGGAGCTGCAGAGCGGATTTTCTGACGGGGGAGAGCCGATTTCGGCAGAGGAGCTGACCGCTCTGCTCCGTCAGATGGCTCCTCTGCCCGCCGGGTGCATGGAATCGATGCTGGCCGCTGTTGCCGACCAGCCGCAGGATATTCCCTTTACCAACCTGCCCCAGAACCGGGACATTCACGCCTCTCAGCGGGCTCAATTAAAGACCTGGCGGAAGCCGATTCTGATTGTGGCGGCGCTGGTGGCCAGCTTTCTGCTGATTCTGGGCATCGGCCGGCTGGCGCAAACCATCGGCAGTGCCGGTCAAAGCTCCGTCAGCACTTCGACTGCGCCCTGAAAAAACAACCTGATTTTAGTCTGTCCATTGGGGCAGATGATTGATATACTCAAAAAATGTTTCAACCTTCGGGTTTGAAACATTTTTTTTGCTGATGGCAAAGGTGCTGGTCTGTTCCAGCCCTGTTTCCTTCAGCCGCACCATCCGCACGTTGCCCTGCTCGCTGAGCACCGTGTTCATGTCCATCAGCGTGACCCCCATGCCCAGCTCCACATAGAGAATGCGCGCCAGATTGCAGTTGGCAAAGCAGGCGATGTTGGGATAGAACCCCACCTGCTGGCAGGCGGCAATGAGGGAGGCGTCGGAAAAACGGGCGGCATTCTGCCCCAGCACAATAAACCGCTGGTCCTTCAGCTCCTGCAGTTCCACTTCCTCCCGCTGGGCCAGGGGATTGTCCTTGTGCACCAGCAGTGCCGACGGGTTGCTGGCCAGCTTCACCGCCCGAAGCCCGGGAAAGCCCCCCTCGCCGAACTGCTTGGACAGAATCACGTCCAGCTGCTCCGACTGGAGCTGCTCCAGAAGGGGCTGGTAGACATACACCCGCAGGGCATACTGAATCTCCGGATGCTGGGCGTGAAACTCGCTGAGCAGACGGGAGACCAGCCGACTGTTCCAGAGAATGTCCTGCACCCCCACCACCAGCCGTCCGGTGGCGCCGTCCCCGATCTGCTTGGCCTGCTGAATCACATTCTCCTTCTCCTGTGCCAGAATGGTGAATTCCGTGCGGAGAAACTGCCCCGCCGCCGTCAGCTGTACCCGTCGGTTGTTGCGGAAAAACAGTTGCACCCCCAGCTCCTCCTCCAGCAGGGCGATCTGCTTGCTTAAGGTGGGCTGGGCGATGAAAAACCGGCGGGCGGCCTCGGTAAAGTTCAGGCACTCGGAGACCTCTAAAAAATAACGTATCTGCAAGTCCGTCATAACTTCGCTCCTTTTGAGTCATTCCGTATCGTGATCGAACGATTCTGTTTTAATAGATTTACAGAATGATTCTAGCATTTTATACTAATAACAGTCAATCGCGGAACTGAAATTTTGTGACATAGGAGTGAAAGGAAATGACCAAGAAAAAAATCACCGCGACCACCGTTCATACCATAATCGGTCTGGCCATTATGGTTCTGTTTCAATTTCTTCCCTTCTCCCTGCCTCAGGTGACGGAAGTGGGCATGATGGTGCTGGGCGTGTTCATCGGCACCCTGTACCTGTGGACCATGACCGACCCCTTCTGGTCCAGCATCATCTGCGTGGTAGCCCTCGGCCTGTTTGGCTACGACAGCATGGGCAATGTGCTGGCGGCCTGGATGGGCAACTCCACTCTGGTGCAGACCCTGTTCATGATGGTCATCGGCGGCGCTCTGGCGGCAGCCGGCGTTACCACCCATATGGCCCGTTTCTTCCTGACCCGTAAAATTACCAACGGCCGCCCCTGGCTGTTCACCTTCATGATCTGCATGGGCTGCTTCTTCATGGCCGCCTTTGTCTCCGTCTGGGCGCCGATTTTCATCTTCTGGCCGGTTTTGTATGAAATCTTCAAGGAGCTGGATTACCAGAAGGGAGAGTCCTATCCCACCATTGCGGTGATCTTGGTGGTGGTTTCCACCCTGCTGGGCTTCCCGGTTCCCCCTTACATGGGCAACATCCTGATTCTGATCGGCAACTATGCCAACCTGACCGCTGAGCTTCCCGGCGGCGCCGTGGTCATCAACAACGCCGCCTACCTGTGCACCGTGGTTGTGCTGGGTGTGATCCTCTGCGCCCTGCTGATTCTGGTGGCAAAGTTCATCCTTCGCCCCGACGTGGAGCGGCTGCGGAAAATCAACATCGACATGCTGAAAAAGAACCCCCTGCCGCCCATGACCACCAGCCAGAAGGTTCTCTCCTGGGGCTTCGTGCTGCTGATTGTCTGCCTGCTGATCCCCTGCGTGCTGCCCACCTCCATCGGCTGGGTCGGCTTTTTGTCGAAAAACTCCGTGGGTCTGTGCGTGCTGTTCTCCGGCGTGCTGGCCGCCATCCGCATCGACGGCAAGCCGGTCATCGACCTGCCCCACGTGTTCTCCAAGGAACTGAACTGGAGCTCCTTCTTCCTCTGCGCCTCCGCTTTGTATCTGGGCACTGCCCTGACCAGCTCGGAAACCGGCATCACCGCCTTCCTGGCGCAGATTCTTTCCCCCGCCTTCTCCGGTCTGGGCGGCATCGCCTTCACCATTCTCTTCCTGCTGGCCACCTTCGTTCTCACCAACATCTGCAACAGCTTTGTGATCGCCCTGGTGCTTCAGCCGGTGCTGGCCACCTTCGCCGCCGCTTCCGGCATGAATACAGTTGTTGTTTGCAGCCTGATGATGTACACTGTACTTGCAACGGCAATTATCACCCCCGCCGCTTCCCCCTTCTCTGCCATTCTCTTCGGCAACAAGGAGTGGCTGGCGGATTCCAAGACCCTGTATCGCAATGTGGCGGTGTTTGCCGTCACGGAGCTGATTGGCATTCTGGTCATTGGCATTCCTCTGTGCACTCTGTTCAGCGGGCTGATCCAGTAAATCCATACCCAAAAGGAGCCGAAAAATCGTGAAAGATTCCAAAAGACCCAATCTCGTCTATGTGCTGGTGGATGACCTCGGCATTGGTGACGTTTCCTGCTTCAATCCGGATTCCAAAATCCACACCGAGCACATCGACGCTCTGGCGGCGGAGGGCATTCGCTTTGACGACTGCCACTCCACCTCCGCTGTGTGCTCTCCCTCCCGCTACGGACTGCTGACCGGCCGCTACAACTGGCGCTCCCGACTGAAATCCAGCGTGCTTCCCGGGCTGTCCCCCCATCTGATTGAAAACGGCCGCATGACCGTTGCCGATCTGCTTCGCTCCGCAGGCTACCGCACCGCCTGCGTGGGCAAGTGGCACCTGGGCATGGACTGGAGCACAAAGGAGGGTTATGAACTGCCCAAAACCTATCAGGATGTGTTCTCCAAGCCTCAGCCGGAGGACGGAGTGGACTACACCAAGCCGGTGACCAACGGCCCCAACGCCCGGGGCTTTGATTACTACTACGGCATGCCCGCTTCGCTGGATCAGCCTCCCTTTGTCCACATGGAAAACGACCGGGTGGTAACGCCGCCGGATCACATGGTGGGCATGAAGGGCTTTAACCACGCTGACCCGAAGCTGAACACCACCCTGGAATACGGCCCTGCCGAGCCGGGCTTCGATCCCAGCACCATTGTGCCGGAAATGGACGACAAGGTGCTGGAGCTGCTGGAGGAGTTTGCAAAGGACGACCAGCCCTTCTTCCTGTATTATCCCACTCTCGCCGTTCACGGCCCGCTGGTGCCCACCAAGGAATATGAAGGCCGCAGCGGCCTCGGCCCCTATGGAGACTTCGTGCTGCAGCTGGACGGTTTTGTTGGCCGGCTGACAAAGAAACTGGAGGAAACGGGACTGGCGGAGAACACCATTCTCATCTTCACCAGCGACAACGGCTGCTCCACCGTGGCGGATTATCCAAAACTTCACGCCCTCGGCCATCACCCCAGCTACATCTACCGGGGCACCAAGGGAGACATCTGGGACGGCGGCCACCGCATTCCCTTCGTCCTCCGCTGGCCCGGCCATGCCCCGGCCAACACCGTCTGCAGTCAGACCTCCTGTCTGGTGGACCTGATGGCCACCCTGTCGGAGCTGCTGGGCATCGCCCTTCCCGACTCCGCCGGAGAGGACTCCTGTTCCGAGCTGGCCCTGTGGCAGGGCGGTCAGGAGCCGGTGCGGGAATACACCGTGCACCACTCCCTGCTGGGCAACTTCTCCATCCGCAAGAACCAGTGGAAGCTGGAAATGTGCGCCGGTTCCGGCAGCTTCAATCCTCCTGTGGAGGGAAAGGACACCGCCGGAATGCCTCCGGTGCAGCTGTATAACATGGAGGAAGACCCCGGGGAAACCACCAACCTCTGCGAAAAATATCCGGATCTGGTGACGGAGCTGCGGGACAAGCTGGTGGATTACATCCTCAGCGGCCGTTCCACCCCCGGCGCGCCTCAGGAAAACGTTCCCTGCGAAAACTGGCCCGGTCTGGAATGGTTCGCCAGCGCCAGAAACTGATCTGAAATTTTTGTCGCCTCTGTCCCTGTCCTTTTCCGAAAATGACAGGGGCAGAGCGCCTGTTCTCTGAACCAACCCATTCGGCTGTCCCACCAACCGAATTTTGAAACTGAAACGAAAGAAGCCCTGTTCATGCCCATTATTCTGTTCCTGATCTGCTTTGCTGCCTCCACTCTAGGCGCCATCGCCGGCTTCGGCGGCGGCGTGATTATCAAGCCGGTTCTGGATGCCCTTGCCATCCTGCCCGTCAGCACCATCAGCTTTCTCTCCAGCTGCACCGTCTTTTCCATGTCCATTGCCTCTCTGATCCGAACCAGAAACAATGGGGTGCAGCTGGCGCTGCGCACCAGCACCCCCCTTGCCATCGGCGCGGTGGGGGGCGGTCTGCTGGGGAAGTGGCTGTTTGAGCTGGTTCGCAACGGCTTTGGCAGTGAAAGCACCCTCGGCCTGATTCAGGCCATCTGCCTGACCATTTTGAACATTGCCGTGTTTATCTATGTGTGCAAGAAGAGCTCCCTCCGCTCTTACCATGTGCAGAATGTCTTTGCGGCTCTGCTCATCGGTCTGTTTCTCGGCATGAGCTCCTCCTTCATCGGCATCGGCGGCGGCCCCATCAATGTGGCGGCTCTGTTTCTCTTCTTCTCCATGGATGCCAAAACCGCGGCGAAGAACTCCATTTATATCATCCTCTTTTCTCAGGCTGCAAGCCTGATCACCTCCATCTGCGGCGGAACGGTTCCCTCCTTCAATCCCGTTTCCCTGGTTCTGATGGCGGCGGGAGGAATTGCCGGCGCTCTGGCCGGCGCTGCCTGCTCCAAGCGGATGAGCTCCCAACAGGTGGAAACCCTCCTTCGGGTGCTGATGATCGTTGTCACCTGCATCGGCATCTACAACATCATTCAATTTGTTCTTGCGATTTAAATTCCATCCCCCCTCATAAAAACAAAACGCTGGGTTTCCGAAAGTTTCGGAAACCCAGCGTTTTGCGGTTGAAAAATGGAGTTTTATCTTCCCTGTCCAGCGGCCCGGCGCTCCAGCCGGGCGATGTGCTCCAGCCGGGGATAGGCGTATTCAAAAAAGCTGCGGAAGGCCGAACAGTGATAGTTCCGCTGGCCGTCCACCCAGTCCCGCTGACAGCCGCCGCCGCAGAGGGGCAGCCACCGACAGCCCTGGCATTCCTTCGGTGCCCCCCGGCCCACGGCGCAGAAGCTGCAGGCGACGGGGGACGCCGCCATCTCCTCCAGGGTCTGCTCCTGCAGGGAGCCCAGACGATAGTCATCCAGCACGAAGAAGTCGCAGGGGTACACACTGCCGTCCCCTTCCACCACAAAATAGCGGCCGCAGGCGCCGTTGGTGGCACAGGTGCCCGCCGGCTGGCCGGAGAGCAGATGGACATAGTCGTCAAACAGGCGGATGCTGACGTAATCCCCCTGCTCCCAGTCCCGATACCACAGGTCGAACACGGTTTTCAAAAACATTCCGTAGCGCTCCGGAGAAAGGGAAAAGCCGTGGCTGCCGTGTTCCTCCTCCAGAGGATCCAGACAGGGGATGAACTGCAGGTAGCGGCAGCCCAGCTGTTTCAGGTTCTGATAGATCGCCTGTCCCCGCCGCCCTGCCGGGCCGGTGATCACGCAGAGAAGATTGTAGCTGACCTGCTTTTTCTGCAGCAGCCGCACTGCCCGTTCCACCGTTGTCCAGGTGCCTTTTCCCTTGGGATCCACCCGGTTTGCGTCGTGAAGCTGCCGCAGGCCGTCCAGCGAGATGCCCACCAGAAAGCCGTTGTCCCGAAAAAAGTCCGCCCAGTTCTCGTCGATCAGCGTTCCGTTGGTCTGGATGGAGTGCTCCACCGTCAGACCGGGGCGGTGATATTTCTGTTCCAATTCGATGAGCTTTTCATAGAACGCCAGCCCCCGGAGCATCGGCTCGCCTCCCTGAAAGGCAAAGCTCACCCGCCGCTGGGCCAGGGACATGGCCTGCCGCACCAGCTCCTCCAGGGTCTGCTCCGACATGGCGCCCAGATTGGGGATTTCCCGCAGGGTGGTGATGTCCTCGTAGAAGCAATACCGGCACCGCAGATTGCAGCTGCTGGATGCCGGCTTGATCAAAACGGAAACGGTGTCCATTTTTTCTCGCTCCCTTCTGTTTTATAAATGAGAAAAGTAAAGTGGGTTCATCAAAAGGTTCCTTCATTTTCTCTCGCGACATGTGCGTGAGAGAAAATACTTCTCAGGCTGCCAGTGTGGAATTTGTCCGGCACAGACGGACAAATTATGCACGCAGCAGACTGCAGGTCTTTTGTCGAAAAAACCAGAGTTTTTTCGACCGCTTCACCCCCGATGCCGTAGGGCATCAGGGGTGAAGTTAGAATAGGAAAGTGGAAAGGGGAAGGATCAATCCATCAGGCTGCACACCAGGTCGGTGTAGGCGCTGGGATCTTCCAGAGGCAGGTCGGCGATGAGGAGCGCCTGGCAATACAGCAGCTGGGCATACTTCTTTGCCTTCTCCGGATCGGTTTCTATGGCCTTCTGAAGGGCGGCATAGGCGGAGGAGTCGGCGTTGACTTCCAGCACCCGCTCGGCGTGGATGCCGGCCATGTCGGCATTCTGCTTTTTCAGGTATTTCTCCATCTCAATGGACATGGGGCCGTCGGAGACCATGCACACGGGGTGGCTCTTCAGAATCTTGGAGATGCGGGCCTCTTTGATCTTGTCCCCGAGGGTTTCCTTCAAAAAGTCCATGACGGACTTGCCGGCCTCTGCCTTTTCCTCGGCGGCCTTCTTTTCCTCCTCGGTCTCCGGCAGAGCGTCCTCGGCGTTGATGCTCTTGAGCTGCTTGCCGTCATACTCGCCCAGCACCTGCATGCAGAACTCGTCCACATCCTCGGTGAGGTAGAGAATTTCGTAGCCGGCGTCCAGAATCCGCTCGGCCTGAGGCAGCTTGCTCAGCTTCTGGGCGTCCTCGCCGCAGGCATAGTAGATGAACTGCTGAGCCTCGGGCATGCGTTCCTTATATTCCTTGAGGGTGGTGCCCTTCTCCTGAGCGGAGGAAACGAACAGCAGCAGATCCTTCAGGTTGTCCTTGTCCATGCCGTAGTTGGACACCACGCCGTACTTCATCTGGGTGCCGAAGGCCTTCCAGAATTTTTCGTACTTCTCCCGGTCGTCGGTGAGCATTTTGTTCAGCTGAGCCCGCACTTTCTTGTCCAGATTCTTGGCGATGACCTTCAGCTCCCGGGTCTGCTGGAGCATTTCACGGCTGATGTTCAGGCTCACATCGGGAGTATCCACAACGCCCTTGACGAAGCGGAGGTAGTCCGGCAGCAGGTCGGCGCACTTGTCCATAATCAGCACGCCGGAGGAGTAGAGCTGCAGGCCCTTTTCATACTCCCGGGTGTAAAAATCATAGGGAGTCTTGGAGGGGATGAACAGCAGGGCATCGTAACTGACCGTGCCCTCGGCAGACACCTTGATCACGTCCAGGGGCTTTTCGTAGTCGTCGAACTTGTCCTGATAGAAGTTGTCATACTCCTCCTCGGTGACCTCGTCCTTCTTCTTCTGCCACAGCGGCACCATGGAGTTCATAGTTGCCCACTCGGTGTAATCCTCCCACTCCGGCTTGTAGTCGTCGCCGGCGTCCTCGGGGCGGGGCTTCTGGCGGGACTTGTGGAGCAGCATCTGGATGGGGTAGTGAATGTAGTCGCTGTACTTCTTCACCAGCTGCTGAATCCGGTATTCCTCCAGATACTCCTCGTACTTCTCGTCCTCGGTGTCCGGCTTGATGTGGAGAATCACATCGGTGCCCACACCGGTCTTTTCGCACTCGGTGATGGTGTAGCCGTCCAGACCGGTGGACTTCCACTGGTAAGCCACCTCGCTGCCGTAGGGCTTGGTGATGACGGTCACTTCGTCTGCCACCATGAAGGCGGAGTAGAAGCCGACGCCGAACTGACCGATAACGTCGATGTCCTCAGGGGAAGGAGCGTCCTCCTCCTTCAGGTCCTCTTTGAACTGGAGCGAGCCGGACTTGCAGATGGTGCCCAGGTTGGAATCCAGCTCCTCCTTGGTCATGCCGATGCCGTTGTCGCTGATGGTCAGGGTGCGGGTCAGCTTGTCGGGAGTGACCACAATTTTAAAGTCCCCCCGGTTCATGCCCACGGTGTCGTCGGTCAGGGCGCGATAGGCCAGCTTGTCCTCAGCGTCGCTGGCGTTGGAGAGAATTTCCCGGAGGAAAATCTCCTTGTGGGTGTAAATGGAGTTGATCATCAAGTCCAGCAGGCGTTTGCTCTCTGCCTTGAATTGCTTCTTTGCCATAATAAAACGGCCTCCTTCTATATAAAACTATTTTAGAAACGAAAAGGATTAGCACTCGTTTTGATTGAGTGCTAATCCTATTATAATCATGCAGGCGGAAAATGCAAGGGTATTCATAAAAATGTTACATTTCATCCACTGTGATATGCACGTTTTTCCGGTAAACCTCCTCCGGAAGCTGAAGGGCGTAATAGGCGTCCAGAGTGGCGGCGGCAGGGGGATGGTCGGCCGGCTGAGGCGTCCAGAGGTGGACGAGGTAGCGGACGGTGAAAATCTCGTTGGCAAAGGGGACGGGGACAAACCCGGCCCGGCGGTAGAACTGCCAGCGGCGGCGGCGCAGGGCGTTGGTTTCCTCCGGCAGATCCGGCAGAACGTCCTCCACCTCCGCCAGAATTCCCCGGGGATACTGCTGCTTCAAAAGCTCCAGGCAGGCGCTTCCGGCGCCGGTGCCCTTTTCCTCCATGGCCAGATAGTCCAGCAGGACATAGGGCAGACGGGGGGACTGCTGCACAAAGGCGTAGCCGGCATAAGTGCCGTCGGCCAGAAGCAGCCAGGCCTGCTCCAGTCCGCTGTCCAGCAGGCGGAAGAGATGATGTTCCCGCTTCAGCTCCGAGCGGGGAAAATCCCGTTCCATGCGGGGATAAAGTTCCGCCAGCCCGGCCGGCAGGAGGGGTTGGAGTGCGTAATTCATAGAGGCTCCTTTTTCGTTTGGAAGTTTGTTTTCTTTATTTTAGCATGACGAACGAGGGGAAACAACCGCAGTTTACCTTGCAAAACAGTGGGTTTGGGATTATAATCAGACTGTATTTTGAATTGGAACTGGAAAGGGGATTTTTCCTTTGGATCGTACAACAATTGCCTCCATTTATGCCAATTCCCAGGCGATGGGCGGCCAGCACCTGACGGTGGCGGGCTGGGTTCGTTCCCTCCGGGACATGAAGACCTTTGGCTTTATTACCCTCAACGACGGCAGCTGCTTTAACAACCTGCAGGTGGTTATGGACCGGACAACGCTGACAAACTACGACGAAATCGCCCATCAGAACGTGGGCGCATCGCTGATTGTCAAGGGCGAGCTGGTGCTCACCCCCGAGGCCAAACAGCCCTTTGAGCTGAAGGCGGAGGAGATCGCCGTGGAGGGCACGTCTGCACCGGATTATCCCCTGCAGAAAAAGCGCCACACCGTGGAGTATCTCCGCACCCAGCAGCACCTGCGCCCCCGCACAAACCTGTTTTCCGCCGTGTTCCGTGTGCGCAGCGTGGCGGCCTATGCCATCCACAAGTTCTTCCAGGATCGGGGCTTCGTCTATGTCCACACCCCCATCATCACCGCCTCCGACTGCGAAGGCGCCGGCGAGATGTTCCGGGTGACTACCCTGGATCTGGAGAACGTGCCGAAAAATGAGGACGGCACGGTGGACTACTCCCAGGATTTCTTCGGCAAAGCCGCTAACCTGACGGTTTCCGGCCAGCTCAACGGCGAAAACTTTGCCATGGCCTTTGGTGACATCTACACCTTCGGACCCACCTTCCGGGCGGAGAATTCCAACACCCAGCGCCACGCCGCCGAGTTCTGGATGATCGAGCCGGAGATGGCCTTTGCCGACCTGAAGGACGACATGGATGTGGCAGAGGACATGATCAAGTATGTGATCCGCTATGTCATGGAGCGCTGCCCCGACGAGATGAACTTCTTCAACTCCTTTGTGGACAAGGGCCTCAAGGAGCGGCTGGAGCACGTGGCATCCTCCGATTTCGGCCGGGTGAGCTACACCGAGGCGGTGGACATTCTGATGAAGTCCGGCCACAAGTTTGACTACCCTGTGTCCTGGGGCTGCGACCTGCAGACGGAGCACGAGCGCTTCCTGACGGAGCAGTACTTCAAAAAGCCGGTGTTCGTCACCGACTACCCCAAGGAGATCAAGGCTTTTTATATGCGCCTGAACGACGACGGCAAGACCGTTGCCGCCGCCGACTGCCTGGTGCCCGGCATTGGCGAGATCATCGGCGGCTCTCAGCGTGAGGAGCGGCTGGACGTGCTGGAAGGCCGGATCAAGGAGCTGGGCATGGATCCCGACACCTATAAATACTACTGCGACCTGCGCCGCTACGGTGGCTGTCGCCATGCCGGCTTCGGCCTGGGCTTTGAGCGGATGGTAATGTATCTCACCGGTGTGTCCAACATTCGTGACGTTCTGCCCCATCCCCGCACCGTGGGCAACGCCGAGTTCTGATTTTCTGCCGCAAAAGGCGGCGGAGCAATGGATGGTGGAAGGAAATGAACCCAGAGCAGTCGAAAAAATGCACCCGCCGGGGCTTTACCATGATGGAAGTGCTGGTGGTTGCGGCGATTGTCGCCGTTCTGGTGGCGATTGCCGTTCCTACCGTGACCCGATCCCTGGAAAAAAGCCGCCGTGCGGCGGATCTGGCGGATGCCCGGGGGATTCTGGCGGTGCTGAGCACCGGCTATCTCAACGGAGACATCCACTTTACCACCGAAACCTTTCAGGGACACCCCGTCTGTGCGGCGGTGGTGGTCAGCCGGGAGGGAATGCAGTGCTTTGTCAGCGGAGCGACGGAAATTCAGGGGGTCAGCTACGACAACAGCGGCGGCGCCTACGGCCACGAACGGATGCAGGCCTATTTGAATGCCGCCGGATACGAGGACTGCACCGTGCGCAGCAGAAACACCGCTGAGGACGAGGGCTGGAGCTTCTATGTGGTGTTCCTCTACTGGGACGGCACGACCCGCATCGCCTCCGGCACGGACAGCGGCTACAGCGACTACCGGGACGACACCTTTGAAGCCCACGGGGACAACTGGAAAAACCAGCCCACCTCGAATCTGGAAGCCGCCCTTGGGCGCGATGCCGCATAAAAATTTCATAAGCAACAGACAACCGGTCATGGAAGCTTCCGTGACCGGTTGTTTCAGCAAAAGGAGCAATCCCGTTTTTTTCGGGATTGCTCCTTTTTTGTTTTTATAGCCGTCGCACCAACTGCACTGCGCAGCCCAGCCGCCGCTGGTCATCGGAGATCGGCCGGGGCGGAAACTCCGGATTGGCGGGGAAAAGCTGGTTTCCCTGCACCTGCCGCACCAGCAGAGCCCCTTCCTGCACCAGAACGGCAATGGCGTTGTCCTTCCATGCCGCGGCGGAGTCCACCAGCAGCAGATCCCCCTCCAGCAGGCGGGGATACATGGCCAGACCGGACACCCGGAGGAGGAAAAAGCGGTTTTCCTCCTCGGCGAGCCATCGGTGGGGCACAGGGAAAGTGTCCCCCGTGTCCACCAGTGCGCCGCTGGCATCCACGCCGCAGAACACCGACAAAACCACGTCCGGGTCCGGGTGGGGGGTATCGCAGGCGCCGGAAAGCCACTGGGGGCTGACATGAAGAGCCTCGGCCAGCCGAAGCAGCTTGTCCGCCTTGGGGCGGTAGCGGCCGTTGAGGTAGAGGGAAATGCTGCCCCGGTCGATGCCGGAGCGGTGGGACAGCTCCAGCTGAGAAATTCCGGCGGCGGAGAATGCGGCCTGCAGCCGCTGGGTGGTGATGTCCTGTTCCATAGAGCTTCCTTTTTTGTCCGGGGGGATTTTTTTCCGTCCGGATCGATTCTTTGTTGAGAAAATTTCCTGTGTGTTCCCATACAGATTAGCGGATTTTCTTCCAAAAAACAATCCGGATTCTGAAAAACTTTCTTATCTGTATATCGTGCAGGGGCGATTTCCTCTATGCTCATCCCAAGGAACGGGAGCGGGGCAGGCGATGCCGGCCGAACCGGCGAAGAGCACTTCTATTTTCCCCGGCTGTCCCGTTCCGAAGGAAAGAAAAGGGAGGGAGCTTGTGGATTTCGAGCGGGGAAGGCTTCCGGAGGGAGCTGTCGCAGACCGGCTGGTGGAACGGGCGCTGTTTCTGGCGGCAACCGGCTATACCTATGTGGAGGAGCGGGTGGAGACGGCGGAAAAGACGGGAGAAAAGGTGACCAAAACCAGAAAGCAAGTTGCCCCCAGCGTCACGGCCATTGCCCTGTGGCTGAGCCACCGGGTGCCGGAGCGATGGGGAGACGGAGCCACGGAGGCGACGGAGAACAACCTGCTCACCCTCCTGCGGGAAGAACTGAGGGGAGGTGAACGCATTGGAGTTTCAAGCCTTCAGCCGGAAACAGCGGCTGGCACTGACCTGGTGGAGTCAGCCCCAGCTGGGGCAGAGGGACGGGATTCTCTGCGACGGAGCGGTGCGCAGCGGCAAGACGGTGAGCATGGCGGTGGGGTTTCTGCTGTGGAGCATGACCATGTTTGAACACCAGACCTTCGCCCTGTGCGGCCGCACGATTGAAAGCCTGCGGCGAAATGTGACCAACCTGCTGCCCCGGTGGGTGGAGGGAGTGTTTCGGGTGGAGGAAAAGCGGAGCGAAAACCGGATCACTGTGTGGAGCGGCAAGCGCCGCAACGACTACTATCTCTTCGGCGGTCGGGACGAGAGCAGCTATGCGTTGATTCAGGGCATCACTCTGGCGGGAGTTTTGCTGGACGAGGTGGCGCTGATGCCCCGTTCCTTTGTGGAGCAGGCACTGGCCCGGTGCAGCGTGGATGGAAGCCGGTTCTGGTTCAACTGCAACCCCGCCGGGGAGAGCCACTGGTTTTATCGGGAGTGGGTGACCCGGCAGGAGGAGAAAAACCTGCTCTACCTGCACTTCACCATGGAGGATAACCCCGCCCTTTCCCCGGAGATTCGCCTGCGCTATGAGCGGCTGTACACCGGCGCTTTTTATGACCGGTATGTCCGGGGCCTGTGGCGCACGGCGGAAGGGGTGATTTACGACATGTTCGACCCGGAGCGGCACATGCCGCCCCAACTGCCCCGGGGACAGGGGCGGTGCATTGTGTCGGTGGACTACGGAACGCAAAATCCCACCGTGTTTCTGAAGTGGCGGCGAAGCGGTGACGGGGTCTGGCTGTGCGAGGGGGAGTATTACTGGTCCGGCAGGGAAAACCGCCGGCAGAAGACCGACGGGGACTATGCCGACGATCTGGCGGTGTTTCTGGAGGGAGAACTGCCCCAGACGGTGATTGTGGATCCCTCCGCCGCCAGCTTTATTGCGGAGCTGAGCCGGAGAGGGTATCCGGTGCAGCGGGCGGACAACCGGGTGGACGACGGAATCCGGCTGGTGGGGGAGTTGCTGCGGGAGGGAAAACTGCTGTTTTCCCGGCAGTGCCGGCAAACCCGGGGGGAGTTTACCAGCTATGTCTGGGAGGAGGCCGCCGCCCAGCGGGGAGAGGATAAGCCGCGAAAGGAAAACGACCACTGCATGGACGCCCTGCGGTATTTTGTCCTCACCTTCGCCGACCGCAGTCGGGGACGGGTGCGGCACAGGCCGGGGCGGCTGTGACGGCCGCAGAAGAACAAACGTCAAAAAGGAGAAAACCAATGATTTATTACCTTGACAAAAGGGAACTGCCGGAGGAGGAGACTGTTCCGCCCCAGGTGCTGACCTGGCTGGTGCGGAAGGCGGAAACCCGGCAGGGGCGGCTGAACCGGCTGTGGCGCTACTATCTGGGTCAGCACGATGTGTTCCGCCGGGGGCGGCGGGAGGAAGAGGTGCCGGTGGCGGTCAATTACGCAAAGTACGTGGTGGACACGATTTTGGGCTACTACCTGGGCAACCCGGTGAAATACGACGGAAACCCCACCGACCGGCAGGGACGGGCACAGCGGCTGGACTGGCTTCAGCGGTGCTACGACCGGATGCATGCCGACGAAGTGGACGCCTCCATCGGAAAGACCATGGGGGTTCTGGGGGAGTGTCTGGAGCTTTGCTATGCCGACGGGGAGGGGCTGCCCCGTTCGGCAAGAATCGATCCCCGCAACGGCATTCTGGTCTGCGACACCACGGTGGAGCACAAAAAGCTGTTCGCCCTCGTCTGGGAACGGCGGGAGCGACCCGGGGGAGAGCTGTATTATTTCGTCACCGTGTACACTCCTACTTCCGTGCAGGAGTTTGTCTCCGGCGACCTGCGGGGGGAGAGCTTTCAGCCGGCAGGCCAGCAGCGGGAGCACTGGTTCGGGGATGTGCCGGTGATTGCCTACACCAACAACGAGGAACAGCAGGGGGATTTTGAGCAGATTCTGTCCCTGATCGATGCCTACGACGAGCTGATGACCAGCCGCCTGACGGACAAGCGGAAGTTTGTGGACGCTCTGCTGGTGTTTTTCGGCATGACCCTGGCGGAGGGAGACGAGCAGCGGCTGGCGGTGGAGAAATTTATCGACGGCGCACCGCTGGACGCCCGGGCGGAGTACATTCAAAAGACCTTCAACGAAAGCGAAGTGCAGGTGCTGGCGGATGCGCTGGTGCGGGAAATGCACAAGATGACCTTTACCGTGGACATGTCCGACCGTCAGTTTGCCGGCAATTCCTCCGGTCAGGCGCTGAAGCTGAAGCTGCTGACCATGGATTTGCTGGCCCGGAACAAAATGCGCCGCATGGAGCGGGGCTTGCGGGAGCGGATGGAGCTGTTTGCCCGCTTTGCCGGGGTGCGGGAGCGGGGCTTTTATCTGGATCCCACTCAGGTGGACATTGTCTTTACCCCGGATCTGCCGATTAACGAGGCGGAGCGGGTGGACATGGTGTGCCGGCTGAAGGGGCTGGTGGACGACCAGACCCTGCTGAGCCAGCTGTGGTTTATTCGTGACCCGGCGGAGGCGGTGAACAACCTGCACCGGCAGGTGCAGGCAGAAACGAAAGGAGAACGGGCCGGAGCGGCGGAAAGCGGAAACGGCGACGGGATCGACCGCCGGTAAAGGGCGGAGAAAGGAGTAACAATAATGGAACAGGAGCTCAGAGAACCGGGAGAGGCAGGGGAGAGCCTCGACGAACTGCTGCAAAGCAGCAAGGCTTATCAGTCCGCCTTTGACCGAAAGGTGGAAAAGGCGCTGCAAACGGCCCGGGCAAAGTGGGAACGGGAGCAGGCGGCAGCCCAGACAGAGCGGCAGGCGCAGCTGGAGCAGGAGGCGATGACCCGGGCGGAGCAGGCGCTGGCGGAGCGAACCGCGGAACAGGATCGGCGGCAGGCGCAGCTGGAAGCCCGTCTGCGGCAGGCGGAGGTGGCGGAGCATCTGGCGGAGCTTGGATTGCCCACCGGGTTCGCCCCCTGGCTGACCGGGGACACGCTGGAGGACAGTCAGGCGCGGGTGGCGGCATTTCAGGCGGCGTTTCAGCAGGGAATCGACACGGCGGTGGCCCTCCGCATGACCGGCGCCGCCCCCACAGAGCCTGCCCGTCCCGCCGGCTATGACCGGAGCGACCTGCAGACCATGAGCCCTCAGGAAATCAACGCCCACTGGGCAGAAATTCAGAACACATTGAAAGGAAGCGTGTAACAAATGGCATTTTCCAATTTTATTCCTCAGGTCTGGTCCGCCAGACTGCTGGAGCACCTGGACAAGGTGCATGTTTATGCCGGGCTGATGAACCGGGATTACGAGGGGGACATCCGCGCCTTCGGCGACACGGTGCACATCAACCAGATCGGCAGCATTACCATCAACGATTACACCGGCGCTGACCTTGCCGACCCGGAGGAGCTGGACAGCAAGCAGATGGATCTGGTCATCGACCAGGCAAAATACTTCAACTTCCAGATTCGGGATATCGACAATGTGCAGTCCAACCCCAAGCTGGTGGACGCCGCCATGCAGCGAGCCAGCTACGGCATTAACGACGTGGTGGACAACTATCTGGCGGGTCTGCTGCTGGCAGGGGTGGCACAGGAGAATGTAATGACGGCGGAGAACCTGACCAGTGAGACGGCCTATGACTATCTGGTGGATCTGGGGGTGCGCCTGAACGAGAACAATGTGCCGATGCTGGGGCGCTGGGTGGTAGTACCCCCCTGGTTCCACGGCCTTCTGCTGAAGGACAACCGCTTTGTCGGCAACGGCACCGGTTATAATCAGGCCATTCTGCAGGGGGGCTGGGTCGGCGACGCCGCAGGCTTTCGCATTCACCTGAGCAACAACGTGCCCCTGTCGGACGACCACTACTGCGTGATTGCCGGCACCAATGCCGCCGGTTCCTATGCCGAGCAGCTGGTGGAGCTGGAGGCCTTCCGACTGGAGAAGAACTTTTCCGACGCGGTGAAGGGTCTCCACGTCTACGGCGCAAAGGTGACCCAGGGCACCGGCCTTGCGGTGCTGAAGTGCACCAAGGCGGCGGGATGACCGATCAGGAGAAAGCCCTCGCCCTGCCCAGACTCCGCAGGAGTCTGGGCCTTGGGAGCGACGAGGGGGAGGAGGCGATTCTGGTGGATGCTCTGGAGCAGAGTGAGGAGAAAATCTGCCGCTATCTGCAGCAGGAGCGCCTACCGGAGGGCAGCCAATGGCTGCTGGTGGAGCTGGCGGCGCTGGGGTATCAGCGCATGACCCATCCCGGAGGAGAGAAAACCGGCGAGAGCTATACCGAAGGTCAGCTCAGCCAGAGCGCCAGTTATCTTACCCCCGCCCAGCGTACCGCAGGAGAGGAGCGGCTGCTGGCCAGTCTGGCTCCCTTCCGACAGGTGAAGAGCAGGGGGAATCGATCGTGAAGCAGTGGAATTCCCCTTTGCCGTGGAAAACCGGCTTTCAGCTTTACCGGCGCAGGAGGGGAACGGATCAATTTGGCAATCCCACGGCAGAATATGACATGGAGCGGCCGGACGCAGTGCGAACCCGGGCGGAGGGGATGCATTTGCAGGTGCCCCGCAGCTGGAATTCCGGCGGTCGGCTGGATCGGGTGGGCGCACGGCTGGAGGACTGGGGCGAAACCGCCGGAGGGATTCTGGAAGGATTTTTGTTTGAGGAGCTGGAGATTGCAGTCTTTGACCGGCTGGCAGTGGAGGGAGAGGTCTACGAGGTGCGCAGTGTGCACCGCTGGCCCGGTCACCGGCTGCTGATGCTCCAGCGCATCCGGTGAGGAGGCAAATATGAAGGAGGCAGAACTGCTTCTGGTGGACGGACGGGGGCAGGTGGCCGAGGCGCTGCAGAAGATGCAGGTGGATTGCCCGTTTACCCTGCACAGCGCCTATGCCCGCTCGTCCGGGGGCGGAGCGCAGGTGATCTGGAGGGAATACTCCAACGTCAGCACCTCGATTCCGGTTGTAGACGAGCTGACGTATCAGGTGACGGTGCGGGGAGAGAATCTCGACGACCTGACGGAGCTGGCCGCCGGAGTCAATCGGGCCATGCTGGAACTGGGCTTTCGCCGCAGTTATGCCAGCGAGGACGGCTATGACAGCGGGGGAGCGGGGGCATACACCAAGACCTACCGCTTTTCCAGAAAAGTCGATAAGCGCACAATGCGGCTGATCGACGGATGAGAGAAAGGAGACAGAGCAAATGGCAACACAGGGATTTTCTACCATTGGGCTGGACGTGAAGGTAAACGGCACCGCCCTGAACTATGTCACCGACATTGGGGACATCGGGGGCACGCCGGCGGAGCTGGACGCCACCTGCATGAAGGACAGAATGAAAAAGACCGTTCCCGGGGTACAGGACACCAAGGCATTTGAGGTGACCTTCCTGTTTGATAACTCCGCCGCGGACAGCGACTACCGTCTGCTGCGCAAGCTGCAGGAGGCGGGCAAGGCGGTGAGCGTGGAAGTGGAGTTTCCGGAGGGCACGGTGTTTTCCACCACCGGATATGTCACGGTGATGGTCAGCGGCGCAAAGGTGGATGAGCTGATCAGCGGAAAGCTGAGCGTGGCGCTCCAGAGCGACTGGACTGTGACAGACCCGGCGTAACAATGGGTTTCATCATCGCAAGGACAGAAAGGAAACAATATGACGCGAAAATGCTATGAACTATCGGCAGGAGGAGAAACCCTTCGGCTGCGACTGACCATGGCGGGGCAGAAGGCGCTGCGGGAGCAGTGGGGAGAGGACATTCTCTCCTTTCTCCTGACGGCGGCAGGAGAGCCGGAGCGGCTGTGCAGTCTGCTGACCCAGGCGCTGAACTGGCCGGAGAGCGGAAACACCATTACCGATGGCGGCGCCCTTTACGACACACTGGTGGACGAGGGCTGGCAGGGACAGACCCGCTTTGCGGCGCTGGTGTTTCAGCTGGGTGCGGTTTCCGGCATTGTGACGGCACAGCAGGCCGGGCAGCTGACCCAGGCGGTGGAGCAGACCTTTCAGCAGGCCTTTCAGCAGTTGACCGACCATGGATGAAGAGGCACTGCTGCGGCAGGCGAAGGTGTTTGGAGCGTCTGCGCCGGAGGAGCTGACCCTGGGGGAGCTGGCAGAGGCGCTGGAAATCGGGGCGGAGCGGGAGCGGAGGCTGCTGCAGATATTATCTCTGGTGGCCTACCGCCATGCGGTGCTGACGGCTCAGGCCCTTGCGGGGCAGGCACTTCCGGCCATCGGAGAGGCCTTCCCCTTCTGGTCGGAGGAGGAGTTGCGGCAGGCGAAACTGGAGCATTACCGCCGCATTATGCAGCGCCATGCGGCGCAAAGAAGGGAGAGAGCACATGGAGGAGAACAATCGGGCGGTGGAACGGATGCGCCAGCGGCTGGAGGCCCTGGGCAACCGGGTGCGCAGCGCTCAGGTGAGTCTGAATGCAGTGCGGCAGACCACAGAGCAGGCGACGGCGGCAGTGAAGCAGGCGGCAAAAGCCACCCGGGCGGTGGCAACGCTGTTGAGCTTTGACGAGATCAACCGACTGCAGGAGGCAACGGCCGCGCCTCCGGTAGTAAAAAAAGCAGCAGCGGAAAAACGGGAACAAACAAAGTAAAAACCGGCCTGACCAGTGAAGGGGCGGCGGTGCAGCTGTCTTTGCCGAAGGCGGCGAAGGGGAGCGACCTGCAGTTCTGGCCCCAGCTCAGCGTCGGGTTCGAAAAGGCACAGCAGGACAGCCTGTCCGGAGGCAAAACTCTGGTGGAGCGGCTGCAGCAGGGCATTTCCAGCGCTCTGGGGGATCCGGCGCAGTGGGTGAACCTGCACATCTGGGACCCCATTCAGAAGGGCTGGCTGACGCTGGGTCTGCTGGCAGTGGCGGTGGGAGTGGAGCTTCGGAACACGGCAGGAGAGCTTTGGCAGCGGTTTCTGGAGCACTGGAACGGCGGCGCGCGAATGGTGGAGATCTGGAACGGACTGAAAAATTCCGCCGCCGGACTGTGGCAGAGCTTTCTGCTGAACTGGGGCAGTCGATGGGTGAGCATCGGCAACACTTTGACCAATGCCGCATCCACCCTGTGGCAGGGTTTCCGCACCGGCTGGGGCAGTCGATGGGTGAGCATCGGCAACACCCTGACCAACGGCGCATCTGCCCTGTGGCAGGGCTTTCGCGCCGGTTGGGGAAACCCCGGTGTGACGGTAATCAACACATTGAAAAACTCTGCCGCCAGCCTCTGGGAGCAGTTTCGTTCCGGCTGGTCGGGGCGGAGTTTGGGGCTGAGCGTCCACTATAACAGCAACGTGTCCGGGGTGAAGCGGGCGGTGTACCGGGCGCTGGGACTGGCCGGCTGGCCCAGCATTTCCTTTGCCGCCCGGGGCGGCGTGTTCCGCAGTGCCACCTTGACCATGTTAGGCGAGGCGGGCACGGAGGCGGTGGTTCCGCTGGAGAACAATACCGGCTGGATGGACATTATGGCCCAAAAGCTGGGAGAGCGCATGGGGAGCACCGGCAGTGTGGTGGTGCCGGTGTACATCGGCGGAGAAAAGCTGGCGGAGGCTGTGGTGGACGCCATCAACGACGCCACCCGCCGCAGCGGCATCAGTCCCCTGTATATCTGAGAGAGGAAGGTGGGGTCAATGAAGGGAGAAATCACCTTTGACGGAGCGGTCATGCCGGCGCCGAAGGCAAACGGAGGGCTGGTGGAAACCTATGAGGACGTTTGGAGCGCCAATACCGGCCGCAACGGAGCGGGGGAAATGGTGGGCACGCTGGTGGCCACCAAGGCGAAGCTGAAGCTGAGCTGGAATGCGCTGACCTGGGAGGAGGCGGCAAGGATCAAAACCGCCATTCTGGGCAAGGGATTCACCACCTGCACCTATCCCAGCGTGGACGGCAGCAGCCGCACCATTCGTGGCTACTTCAGCACCCCCACCTTCAGCCAGTACAGCTGGGCGGAGGGACTGCAGTGGGCCACGGCCGTCAGCGTAAATTTTATTGAGCAGTGAGGAGAACCAATGGAATCGATTTCGGAACAATTTCAAGCCCGGCAGTACACCCGGCCCTTTCGCGCCTATCTGACCACGGAGGCGGGGGTGCGGCTGGCCCTGGACTCGGCGGAATATACCGCCGGCAGTTCCGGCGGCAGGTTTGGCATCGGGGGAAGTACGGCGGCAGAATTTACGGCGGTTACAACGGCATCCGGCACAGTGGAGAAGGGAACTTCGGCGGTGCTGGAGTTTGCCCTGGTATTGGAGGACGGGCAGGAGGAAAGCGTTTCCATGGGCCGGTTTACCATTACCAAAGCGGAGGGGGAGACGGACAGCACCCGGCGCACCCTTGCCGGGATCGACGCCATGGGCAGCACGCTGGAGGAGGAATTTTTCCTGCCGGAGACTCCGCCCGCCACGGCAAAGGAACTGCTGGAGGCGATTGTCAGGCAAAGCGGACTGGAGCTGGAGGGGGCATCCCTTGTGCCGGAGGCGGAAATTACCCTGACGGCGGATTCCGCCGGAGGAACGGGGAGAACGCAACGGGAGCTGGTGCAGGCGGTGGCTCTGCTGGCGGGAGCAAACGCACAGATTGACCGCAGGGGAGCACTGTGGCTGGTTCGTCCGGGGACGGAAACCGTTTCCATCACCCCGAAGGAGTATTATCAGTCCGCCCTGCAGGTGGAGGAGCAGGATTTTACCCTTGGGGCGCTGGAAATCGCCCAGACGGTGACGACTGCCTCCCCGCAGGGGCAGACGGAGGAGACCGTCACTTTTTCTCAGCAGCTGGAAGGGGCAAGCCGGGGAATTCAGTGCACGGGGGAATGGTTTACTCCGGCGCTGTTTGAGGGGGTGTGGCAGGCGTGGCAGGGCTACTCCTTCCGCCCCGGGACGGTAAAAATGCTGGGGGATTTGCGGCTGGAGCTGTGGGACACGTTGTCGGTCACCGATCGGGCAGGGGAAAGCTATTGCCTGCCGGTGCTGTTTCTGCGCCACAGCTTCGACGGAGGAATGATCACGGAGGTGACGGCGTCTGCTCCCTCGGGAGAGGGAACATCCGCCGGGCGGCAAAGCGTCAGTCAGGCCATCACCGGAATGAAAACGGAGCTTGGCCGGTTTCGCCGATTGTATGCGGAAAACCTGAAGGCCACCTATGCACAGATCGATCACATTACTTCAGAAGACATCGTCGGAGCGTACGGGACGATCAATTTAAAGGAAGGCACGTTCCAGTTTGGGGACGCCCTGAGCTGGGACGGAGAAACCTTTGGGGCAAAGGGGATTCTGGAGGGGGAAAGCGGCCGCATCGGCGGCTGGGACATTCAGCCCCGCCAGCTGAAAACCACCCAGTCCAGCCAGACCTATTCCGAGGGGACGCTGGTGGGGGAATATGGCATCTCCGGAGCGCTGATTCCTCCCAGCGAAACAGCGGCGCCGGGAATGATTCTTTCGGCGGAGCACTGGGATGCCGACGGCAGCAGCTCGGTTTGCGGCGGGGTGCAGGCGGTGCTGGCAGATTCCGACGACCCGACCCGGGGAATGACGGGAGTGGAGCTGTTCTTTTCCGATGCCGGGGCATCGGCCTATGTGCGGGTGGAGCAGGAAGGGGTGGCCGCGTCGGCACTGCCCCTCATCGGGGGCGAGGAAATTCCGGCAGGGGCAGACCTGAATCAGTACACCACCCGGGGGAAATACTACATCGCCAACAATGCCGCGGCGGTTCAGGTAGGCAATCTGCCCGGCACGCTGGCCGGGGCGCTGTACTGCCTGTTTCCCCTCAGCCCGACGAAAACCCGGCTTTCCGGGGCATGGGATAACATGGTGCAGATTTTCCTGAATCTGCTGGGGGATGTCTATATCCGGCGGGTGTACAACAACCGTTACGGCGCCATCGGCTTTGATCCCTGGCGAAAGATGAGCTATGAGGAGGTGTAAGGGTGGAGGCAAGCATTGTGGTGGCGGCCATCAGCGGAATCTGCACCCTTGCAGGCAGCTTTGCCGGGGTGGTGGCCTCCTCCCGTTTGACGGCCTACCGCATTCAGCAGCTGGAGAAGCGGGTGGATCAGCACAACCACCTTGTGGAGCGGATGTATCAGGTGGAAGACCGGTTGAATGTGCAGGAAGAGCGGATGAGAATGTTAAAATACTAACAATTCAACAAAAAACTATCCAATGTGTTGTGTAAATTTGGAACG
The DNA here is from genome assembly GCA_963597355.1 of bacterium. Taxonomy (GTDB): domain Bacteria; phylum Bacillota; class Clostridia; order Oscillospirales; family Oscillospiraceae; genus UMGS1766. The sequence goes on from CAVBPR010000019.1 coordinate 32,005, forward strand.
GCTCCGCTTGTCTTTGGATATATTGACTGGTATAATAAAGTACATTATCCAAAGTGCAGTAGAAAAGAATTGCTGCATATGATTGAAGGGAGAAAACGATTATGGCCAATGAGCGTATTTACAATTTCTCCGCCGGACCTTCCATGCTGCCTGTCGAGGTACTGGAGCGCGCCGGCAAGGAGATTCTCAACTATCAGGGCAGCGGCATGTCCGTTATGGAGATGAGTCATCGCTCAAAGGTGTTTCAGAAGATCTTTGACGATACCAAGGCAAAGTTTAAAAAGCTGATGGCGATTCCCGATGACTACGAGGTGCTGTTCCTGCAGGGCGGCGCATCCACCCAGTTCTCCGCCATTCCTCTGAACCTGATCGGCGCCACCGGCAAGGCAGACTATGCCGTCACCGGCAACTTCTCCAATCTGGCCTATCAGGAGGCAAAGAAGTACGGCGACATCGCTGTGGCCTGCTCCTCCGAGGATCAGGACTTCACCTACATTCCCAAGCAGGAAGAAATCGTAGTGCGCCCCGACGCGTCCTACTTCTACTATTGCGCCAACAACACCATCTACGGTACTGAGTGGCAGTACATTCCCGAAACCGGCAATGTGCCCATCGTGTGCGACATGTCCTCCGACATCTGCTCCCGCGTGGTGGATGTCAGCCGCTACGGCGTGATTTATGCCGGCGCTCAGAAGAACCTGGCTCCCGCCGGCGTGACCATCGTCATTGTGAAGAAGGAGCTGGCCGGTCATGAGCTGCCCATCACCCCCAAAATGCTGGGCTGGCAGATCGAGATCGAAAAGGACTCCATGTACAACACACCTCCCTGCTGGTGCATCTACATGCTGGGTCTGGTCTGCGACTGGCTGGAAAGCCAGGGCGGCGTGGCCGGCATGGAAAAGATCAAGCACGGCAAGGCACAGATGCTGTACGATGTGATCGACAATTCCCGCCTGTTCACCTGCGCAGCCAAGCCCGGCTCCCGCAGCGACATGAACGTCACCTTCCGCACCGCCAGCGCAGAGCTGGACGCCAAGTTTGTGGCGGAGAGCGCAGACTGGGGCTTCAGCAACCTGAAGGGTCACCGCAAGGTGGGCGGCATGCGTGCTTCCATCTACAACGCCATGCCCATTGCCGGCGTGGAGAAGCTGTGCGAGTTCATCCAGCAGTTCGATAAGAACAACTGAGGTTCGAACCGGAAGGAGAATACTCCATGTTCTGCATGCAGTGCGGACAGCGCCTGGAAGAGGGAGCAAACTTCTGCCCCGTCTGCGGCGCGGCAGTTCCGGATCTTTCGCCCAAAAGGGACGGGGACAGGAGCGAAGAAAACGTCAATCTGAGCAACGACATGGGCAGCGCTTCCCCTTACTGCGTCAAAGAGCCGGACACCACCGGCGAGAACGCTCCGCCGAGCTGGGAAATCAAGCCGGTGGAGGAACCGTGGGGAACGGGGACGCCCCGATCTACCAGCGCCGTTTCTGCGGCGACAAAAAAGAAAAACCGAATCTGGATCATTGGCTTTGCCGGTTTGCTGGCGGTGCTGCTGGTGGGCGGCGCAGTCGCCCGGCTGATGCAGCCCAAGTCCAGTGCAGCCCAGCGGCCCGGCTATGAGCGGCTGATCGAAAGCTACTTCTATTATGCCCAGGATAGTCAGGTCACGGAGATTACAACCCTGTTCCACCCGGCGGTCTATGCGGGATATGTGGATGCCTATGGCTATTTCGCGGCTTTGTCCCATGCCGACAGCTGGAGCCGCCACTACGGGCAGGAAGTGCAGCAGTGGCAGGTGGCCAGCGTCGACGTTCGGGAGGACGAGCTGGAAACCCTGAACGGCTATTTCGTCGGGTTGGACGCAGGGCAGTATATGATTGTGGACGTGGATGTCAGCTACACCGACGGCAGTTACGGCCTTGCGGAGTTCGATGTGATTCAGACCGATGAGGGCTGGTTTTTCGTACAGATCTGGTAAATCGACATTGTCTCAGGCCGCCGGAGGATTCCGACGGCAGAAATAGGAGGAAAACGATCATGTATCGTATTAAAACATTGAATAAAATTGCCAGCATCGGTCTGGCTCAGCTGGATAAGAGCCGCTTTGCGGTGGAGGATGAGTGCACCAATCCCGACGGCATCCTGGTCCGCAGCGCAAAAATGCACGACTATGAGTTCCCGGAGGCTCTGCGGGCCATTGCCCGCGCCGGTGCAGGCACCAACAACATTCCCATCGACCGCTGCAGCGAGGCGGGCATTGTGGTGTTCAACACCCCCGGTGCAAACTCCAACGCAGTGAAGGAAGAGGTCATCTTTGCCATGCTGGCGGCTTCCCGCCATATGTTCGAGGCCAACGAGTGGGCCCGTAAGGAGGCTGCCTCCGGCGCCGACGTGCTGACCACCATGGAAAAGGCAAAGAGCCAGTTTGCCGGCCCTGAGATCATGGGCAAGACCCTGGGCATTATCGGTCTGGGTGCCATCGGCGCCAAGGTGGCGGATGCCGCACTGGCACTGGGCATGAGCATTGTGGGCTATGACCCCTACCTGAGTGTGTCTGCCGCTCTGACTCTGGACCGCCATGTGAACGTGGTGACCAATCTGGACGATCTGCTGAAGGTCAGCGACTACATCACCATTCACGTTCCTCTGAACGATTCCACCCGGGACACCATCGACGCCGATGCCATCTCCAAGATGAAGGGCAACGTGCGCATCATCAACCTGGCCCGCAACGGTCTGGTCAACACCGAGGCAATTCTGGCCGCTCTGAAGTCCGGCCGCGTGGCAGCCTATGTCACCGACTTCCCGGAGACTGAGGTGGCCAACGCCCCCGGCGTCATTGCTCTGCCCCATCTGGGCGCATCCACTCCCGAGAGCGAGGACAACTGCGCAGTCATGGCGGCACACGAGCTGCAGGATTATCTGGAAAACGGCAACATCACCAATTCCGTGAACCTGCCCAACGTGAGCATGGAGCGCAGCGGCGCAGCCCGCATCTGCATCATCCATCGCAACGTGCCCAACACTCTGGCACAGATCACCACCATCGTTTCCGGCGCCGGCCTGAACGTGGAGAACCTGGCCAACAAGTCCCGGAAGGACTATGCCTACACCATGCTGGATGTGGACAACAAGGTTACCGACGAGGAAGTCAAGCAGCTGGCTGCCATCGACGGCGTGATCCGTATCCGCGTGATGCAGAACTGAGTTTTTTCCTGAAAGAACAAAACAGCCCCTGACCCGAATTCGAGTCAGGGGCTGTTTCTTGCGGCAAATCGTTTATTCGGCAGGCAGGCTGGCCAGGAACTGCAGGGCAGTTCGGGGGGTGCGGCTGGGGTGGCGCATTTCCCATTTTACCGCCTCTGCCCGCAGCCAATCGCTGTCCCGATGGATGCCTTTCAGGGCGGCCAGCTCCTCCACCATGTCCAGGAACTGATTCCGGTTCAGGCCGGTGTAGGGAATTCGCAGGCCGAAGCGCTCGGCCAGACTGGTTTTTTCCTGAATGGTTTCGTTGGCGTCGATTTCGTCCCCGTTGCGGTCGGAGAAGTTTTGCCGCACCAGATTTCTCCGGTTGGAGGTGGCGTACACGGCAACGTTTTTCGGCCGGGGCTCCAGACCGCCCTCCAGCACGGATTTCAGCACGGAGTAGGTCATGTCCTCCTTGTCAAAGGCCAGGTCGTCGATGAAGAGAATGAATTTCTGGGGGCGATGACCCAACATGCGGATCAGGTCGCTCAAATCGCCCAGATCTGTTTTGCGAATCTCAATCAGCCGCAGGCTCTCAAAGCCCTGCATGCCCAGCAGTGCCTTTACCGTAGCGGATTTTCCCGTGCCGGGATCGCCGAACAGGAGCACATTGTTAACGCTCCGTCCCTCAATCAGCCCCCGGGTGTTGGCAACCACCTTGTCCCGCTGGAGACGGTAGCCCCAGAGCTCCTCTTCCGGCACAAAGTCCGGCTGTTCCACCGGAAGCAGGCGGTTGCGGCTCCAGGTGAAGGCCCGGTAGCGGGCGAACAGGCCGGCACCGTTGACCCGATAGAAGCTGAGCAGGTCGGCGAAGGTGAAGGGAACGGCGTTGTCCCATTCCGGCAGGTTTTCCGCGGCGCTGCCCCAGGAGTCCGGCAGAAGCTTGGCAATGGCGGCCTTCAGCTCGGTGCAGGGGAGCTGAGACAGGCGGATGAACACGGCAACATCGTGGGTCGCGGCTGCCGTCAGAACCGGAGTTTCCGTCTTTCGGGCAGCGGCTTCGGCAAAGGGAGTGGAGTCGTAGCGCAGACGGTCCCAGAACCAGCTGCCCAGACCGGAGCAGCCGCTGGCGGCGAGGGCCTGGAACAGGCCGGTGTATTCCTCCATGGCCTGCTGCCCGTTTTCCTGCTCCAGGGCGGCAAACAGACCGGTCAGCCGCTGACCGGCGGATTCCTCCAGCAGGGAACGGTAAAGGGAAACGCTCTTAAGAGCGGCATACATGCTTTCGTTGGTGGGCATAAAAAGGTTCCTTCTCTCACAAATGTTGTCGAAATTGTAGCGCGTTTCCAGAGGGAAGTCAAGGCGAAGGGCGGGGAAGGAAACAGGGCTGGAACTTAAGAAAAGTTTTCTGCCTGTGTTGTTGAAAAGGTCATAATCCATGACTATAATTTATTTTATAAAATGAATCAGTGCAATCAGAGGTGTGAGAAATCATGTTCGGGTTTACAAGAGATATCGGCATTGACTTGGGCACAGCAACGGTGCTGGTCTACGTGCGGGGCAAGGGCATTGTTCTGCGGGAGCCCAGTGTGGTGGCCATGGATCGAAATACAGGAAAACTGCTGAAGGTAGGAGCTGAGGCCCAGAAAATGCTGGGTCGTACCCCGGGAAACATTGTGGCGCTGCGGCCATTGCGGGACGGGGTTATTTCCGACTATGACATGACCGAGCGGATGCTGCGGGAATTTCTGCGGAAGGTGACCAGCTTTCGTCTGTTTAAGCCGAGGGTGGTCATCTGCGTTCCCTCCGGCATTACCGAAGTGGAGGAGCGGGCCGTGGTGGATGCCGGCATTCAGGCGGGAGCACGGAAGGTGTACCTGATCGAGGAGCCGGTGGCGGCCGCCATCGGTGCCGGAATCGACATCAACCGTCCGGAAGGTCACCTGGTGGTGGACATCGGCGGCGGCACCGCCGACATTGCGGTGATTTCTCTGGGCGGCGTTGTGGAGTCGGCCTCCATCAAGGTGGCAGGAGACAAATTCGACGAGGCGCTGGTGAAATACATCCGAAAAAAATACAATGTGCTCATTGGCGAGCCAACAGCAGAAGAACTGAAGGAAACCATCGGCTGCGTTGTTCCCCGGCCGGAGGAGGAAGTGATGGAGGTAAAGGGCCGCTGTCTGCTGACGGGGCTTCCAAAGGAAATCACCGTTTCCTCCACCGACACGGCGGAGGCTTTCGATGAGCCGGCCCAGCAGATTCTGGAGGCCATTCACAACGTGATCGAGCGGACACCGCCAGAGCTGGTGGCGGACATCGCCGACAATGGAATCGTCATGACCGGCGGCGGCAGTCTGCTGTGGGGCTTCGACCAGATGATCGAGAAAAGCACCGGCATTCCGACCGCTGTGGCAAAGGACGCGGTTTCCTGCGTGGTCAACGGCACCGGCAGCAGCCTGGAAAACCTGAGCGCCATGCAGGACGGAACGGTGAACCTGAATCGGAGAAAACAGCTGAGCCTGTAAGGCGTTCCTCCTGAACCGGCGGAGGAGGGGAATTTCCTCTTGCGGAGAGACGGAAAATGCGCTATACTAAGTTATAAGTATATAACAAAATGTTGTAGTGAAAAACAAAATACACCGCCAGATGTTGCGGTGTATTTTTTCTGACGACTGATTGTAACCTTTTGTAACGAATAATTTTCTTCGGAAATATTCGAGAAATGAAGATTTCTTCGGAAAATTAGAACAAAATTAACAAGAAATTCATTCCTTAATTTTGAAAGAAAACCCTTGCAATTTTATTATGTAACCTTTATACTTAGGGTACTTAACAGTAAAGTGGCGGAAAGTGGAGCAAAAGGGAGCGCTCCTTCCGCTGCGGACGCCCGAGAGGAGGGGGTTGCATGACCGGCAAATTTGAGCACACCATCGATGCCAAGGGCCGGCTGTTCATCCCCGCTCGCCTGCGGGAGGAGCTGGGAGCCAGCTTTCATGTGGCAATCGGTTCCAATCGGGATGAAAACGGGCAGCCCTGTAAGTACCTCGTGCTTTATCCCCGTCAGGAGTGGCAGCAGCTGGAGGAAAAGATCAACGCCCTTCCTTCCGGTCAGGCCGCGTTGGCCGATGTGCTGTTTGCCTATGCTGCCGCCTGCGAGCCGGACTCCCAAAGCCGCATTTTGATTCCTCAGGCTTTGCGGGAGTATGCCGGACTGGAGCGGGACGTTGTCATCACCGGCAGCGGCCGCTGTGCAAAGATCTGGGATAAGGCGAGCTGGGACAGCCACAGCCGGCCGCAGTTGGATCCGGGCCGTGTGGCGGATATGTTTGAACAGCTGGGGTTGTAATTATGACGGAATTTACCCATCGTCCGGTTCTGCTGGACGAGTGCATTGAGGGGCTGAACATTCGCCCCGATGGTGTTTATATCGACGGCACGCTGGGTCGTGCCGGTCACAGCCGGGAGATTGCCCGCCGGTTGACCACCGGTCGACTGATCTGCATTGACCGGGATCAGGCGGCACTGGATGCAGCTCCGGCCCGATTGGCGGAGTGGATGGATCGGGTGACGCTGGTGCATGGCAACTTTCGGGATCTGGCAGAGGTCATGGATCGCCTTGGCCTGACGGGCGCGGACGGAATGCTGTTCGATTTGGGGGTGTCCTCCCCCCAGCTGGACGACGGCAGCCGCGGATTTTCCTACATGCAGGATGCGCCCCTGGATATGCGCATGGATCAGACCAGTCCGCTGACGGCCTACACCGTGGTGAACGAATGGCCTCGAGAGGAACTGCAGCGCATTCTTTACCGCTATGGCGAGGAGAAGTGCGCCCCCCGGATTGCCGCCGCCATAGAGCGGGTTCGGCAGGAAAAGCCGATTGAAACCACTCTGGAGCTGGTGGACGTGATCAAAAGCGCCATGCCTGCCGCCGCCAAGCGGGAAAAGCAGCACCCGGCAAAGCGGAGCTTTCAGGCCATTCGAATTGCCGTGAATGACGAGTTGTCCGCGGTGGATGAACTGCTGCAAAACGCCGTGCCCCGGCTGAATCCCGGCGGACGGCTGTGTGTGATTTCCTTCCACTCGCTGGAGGATCGCATTGTGAAAACTGCCTTTGCCGGTTTTGCAAAGGGCTGCACCTGCCCACCGGATTTTCCCGTGTGCGTGTGCGGCAAAAAGCCTCAGATCAAACTAACCCCCCGCAAGCCGGTGCTTCCCTCCCAGCAGGAGCTGGAGGAAAATCCCCGCTCACGCAGTGCAAAGCTGCGGGTGGCGGAAAAATTATGATTGTTTCGTCCTCTTTGGTGGGACTGGATAGATCACTCAGTAAGGAGTTGAATGGAAATGGCTGAAACCAAGCGTCAACCACGTCGACCCGGCGCAACGACCGCTGGAAATGTGGCCTATAAACTGGATTACTACGGTGACGTGGTGGCAGCACCCAAGTCCCGCATTGAGCCCATGCGCAGAAAGACTGCAAGCGCTGTGCCTCAGGGCACGCCAACGGTGAACTACCGTCCCCATGAACGCACACGGGTGCGGGTCAAGGTGCGACAGCAGCAGGCGGTGTCTCCCCTGGCAATTCTGGGATTTCTTGCAGCGGCAATCGCCACGGTGCTTTTGCTGGTGGGCTACACCCAGCTGAACAGCGTTTACAGCGAAACGGTGAAGCTGAACAACCAGCTGACCCAGCTGAAAAGCGATGAGGCAGACCTGCAGGCCACCTATGCCAAGGTGTTCGACCTGCCGACGCTGGAGGCCGCGGTTGCAGACCAGAGCAATCTGGTGAAAGCCACCGGCGATCAGACAGTGTATCTGGATCTCTCGGAGGAAGACAATGCGGTAGTCTACAGCGAGAACCAGACGCCCACCGGCCTGGCTGGAGTAATCCATACGGTGAGCGAGGCAATTGCCACTGCAGTGGAGTTCTTCCGCTGAATGGGGCGCTGGCAGAAAAAGCCATAATAAAACAAGAGGGCGTAAGAGAAAAAGGCAGCTTTTTTTCTTACGCCCTTCGGTGCTTTCTTCTGTGCCGAAACATGACCCGAATTTCCCCTCGAGAAAGGTAACAAATATGGAAAATCAACCGAAACAACGCCCCCGGGACAGCAAGGGCAATCGCACCCTGTTCCGGCGCACCATTATCCTGATGTGCGTCTGCGGCCTGCTTATTTTCATCCCCGTGTTCTGGAAATTGTGGGACTGGCAGGTTACCCGCCACGACGAAATGCAGGAAAAAGCCGCCACCCAGCAGACCAGCAGCCGTTCCAGCTCCGCCTACCGGGGCTCAATTTACGACACCAACGGCAACACGCTGGCCACCAGCACGGCAGCTTACGATGTGATTCTCTCCCCAAAGGCGATTGCAGAAAAGCAGGCGGAGCTGGACAAGAAAAAGGCAGCGGCGGAAAAAGCGAATAATGCCAGCAATCCGGCCAGCCAGTATGACCTGAATGTGGAGGATCTGGTGATTCAGGAGATGGTCACCCTGTTCGGCGCAGATGAAGCGGAACTGCGGGAGAAGTGCCAGAACACCGACAGCCAGTATGTCCGCGTTGCCCAGCAGGTGGACGGAGATACCCTCGCCCAGCTGCGGGCCTTCATGGAGGAATACAGCTTCGGCAACAGCATCTATCTCCAGCTCAACGCCAAGCGCAGCTACCCCTACTCCACTCTGGCCAGCCAGATCATCGGCTTTACCAACACCGATGGGGGCGCCAACGGCCTGGAAAAGACCTTCGACACGGAGCTGACGGGAACGCCCGGTCTGGTGGTGACCTCCAAGAGCTCCACCGGCAAGGATCTGCTGAACTTCTATCAGGATCGCTACGAGGCAGAGGACGGCAGCGACCTTTACCTGACCCTGGACACCAACATCCAGACCATGTGCGAAACCAAGCTGGCGGAGGCCATCGAGCGCTATGATGTGCTGGAGGGCGGCGTTGCCATTGCCATGCGCTGCAGCGACGGGGCAATTCTGGGCATGGCAAGCTCCCCCAACTATGACCTGAACAACTATTCCACCGTAATCAACCAGCGCCTGCTGGACAAGGCAGACACCCTGACCCAGCAGTATGTGGCGGCAGGGGAGGACGAAACCACCGCCCGCCAGAAGGCGATGAGCGAGCTGGTTTTGACCCAGTGGCGAAACAAGGCAGTGAACGACACCTACGAACCCGGCTCCACCATTAAGGCGCTGGTGATGGCGGCGGCGCTGGAGGAAGGGGTTACCACTACCAGCGACACCTTTAACTGCACCGGCGCTGTGGAAGTGGCAGACTATAACATCCGCTGCTCCGCCCGCTATGGTCATGGCGTTCAGGACCTGGCGCTTGCGGTGGGTCATTCCTGCAACGTGGCCTTTATCGAACTGGGCCAGCGGCTGGGAACCGACAAATTCTATCAATATATGCAGGCCTTCGGCATTCTGGATGAAAAGGGCGAGGGCACAAAAACCGGCATCGATCTGCCCGGTGAGAGCACCAGTCTGTTCTGGGAAAAGGACGAGTTCAACATCGCCAACCTGGCCACCGCTTCCTTCGGTCAGCGGTTTAATGTGACTCCGATTCAGCTGCTGACGGCATTCAACACGGTGATCAACGGCGGCTACTACTACAAGCCCTATGTGGTTTCCAGCGTGAAGGACTCCAACGGAAACGTAACCTATTCCGCCGATACCACCGCCCTGCGGCAGGTGGTGTCCGAGAGCACCTCCGAAACCTGCCGGGAACTGCTGGAGGGCGTGGTGGCAAACGGCCTGACCGGCAAAAATGCCTATCGGGCAGGCTACCGCATCGGCGGAAAGACCGGCACCTCCCAGACCCTGAAGGATGTGGACGGCGACGGGGCAAACGAGCACATTGTCTCCTTTGTGGGATTTGCTCCGGCGGATGACCCGCAAATTATCGTGCTGGTTATGCTGGACAGCCCGAAAAACGTGTCCGGGGACGAAGAGAACCCGGTTGCGGCGGACGGCACCTCCATCGGCGGCGGCGTAATGGCAGCACCGGTGGCCAGCGACCTGATCGTGGACATTCTGGACTATATGAACTACGGCAAACAGTACACCGCCGAGGAGATCGAGGGGGCCGACACGCTGGTGCCCTACATGGACGACTATAACGTCAAGCAGGCCAGAGCGGTGGCAGAGGAATTCGGATTCACCCTGCGGGTGGTGGGAGACGACAGCGACGACGCTGCCGTCACTGCCCAGACTCCGGCAGGCGGAAGTTACATCCCGGAGGGGAACGAGATTGTGGTTTACACCGGCGATTCCACACCCCCGGAGAGCGTTACCGTGCCGAATCTGGAGGGCATGACGCCGGATCAGGTTATGGCGGCGCTGAAGGAAGCGGGGCTGTATATGAAGGCCACCGGCACTTCAAAGTACTACACCTCCAGCACCCTGGCCAGCAGCCAGAGCGCGGAAGCGGGAACGGAGGTCGCCCCCGGTACGGTGGTGACCGTCACCTTTACCGACACGACCGGAGGAACGGATCCGGACATTGTCAACTAAATGAGAGAGAGGAAACAGAAGAAATGCTTCAGGTTATCGTTAGCTTTGTAACCGCCTTCGCAGTTACCATTGTGGTGGGCCGGTTTTTGATTCCCTGGCTTCATGCGCTGAAGGCAGGACAGACCATCAAGGAGATTGGCCCGAAATGGCACATGGCCAAGCAGGGCACGCCCACCATGGGTGGCATTATGTTCATTGTCGGAATTCTGGTGGCCATTCTGGTGGCGGGCTGGAGCGGTTATCAGCAGGGGGATTTCAGCGCCCTGATCGTGTTCGCCTTCGCACTGGTGTTCGGCGTGATCGGCTTTATTGACGACTTCTGCAAGGTCAAGTTCCACAAAAATGAGGGACTGACCGCCCGGCAGAAATTTCTGCTGCAGCTGATTGCCGCCATTCTGTTTGTTATCATTCTCCGCTACACCGGTCATATCACCAACGACCTGTATATTCCCTTTGTCAACGTGACCTTCCGGGTGCCCTGGGGCGTTTACTTTGTTCTGGCGGCCTTCATTATTGTGGGGTGCGTCAACTCGGTGAACCTGACCGACGGCGTTGACGGCCTTGCCACCGGCGTGACCATGCCGGTCGCCCTGTTTTTCACCGCCACAGCCCTGACCTGGGGCATGAGCGGAATCGGGGTGCTGAGCAGCGCCACCTTCGGCGGCCTGTGCGCCTTCCTGGTTTATAACTTCCACCCGGCAAAGGTGTTTATGGGGGACACCGGATCGCTGTTTTTAGGGGGCATGGTGTGCGGCCTGGCCTTTGCGCTGGATGTGCCGCTGGTGCTGATTCTGGTGGGCCTGATTTATATCTGCGAGACCCTCAGCGACATCATTCAGGTCACCTACTTCAAGCTGACCCACGGCAAGCGGATTTTCCGTATGGCACCTCTGCACCATCACTTTGAGATGGGCGGCTGGAGCGAAGAAAAGCTGTTCTGTGTGTTCACCGGCATCACTCTGGTGTGCTGTCTGCTGGCCTATTGGGGCGTTATGGATCGGTTTGTGATCTAATTGAATTCATCTCCGCGAGGAAAATAAACATGCAAGCAAGATTATCAGAAAGGGGGTATGCATCATGAGACGCACCGCAAAGCGGGATCTGACCCGCCAGCAGCAGCTGGCCCGGGGACCCATTGACCTGCCGTTTTTTGCCCTGACCCTGTTGCTGATGGGAATTGGTCTGGTGATGCTGCTCTCTGCATCCTCTTATAATGCCTCGGTGGAGGCGGCCTCCCATTATGATGCCCTTTACTACTTCAAGCGGCAGGCGGTGTTTGCCGTGGTGGGCGTGGTGGTCATGTTCCTGATTTCCAAGCTGGACTACCAGTGGTTTCGGGGCTTTGCCCCTCTGGTGCTGGGAGTTGCCATTCTGCTTCTGGTGGCGGTGCTGATCCCCCACGTGGGCATCACCCACAACAAGGCCACCCGCTGGCTGAAGATCGGCGTGGAGTTCCAGCCGTCGGAAATCGCCAAAATTGGCGCGGTGTTGTTTTTTGCCGCAAAATACAGCAAGCGCCCCCAAAAACAGCTGACCAAGCTGGATCTCCAGCGCCGCAACACCCGGCATCATAAGCTGCGGGCGCAGCTGAACTACTTCTACCACTGGTCGGATCTGGACGAGCTGATTCCGGACATTGTGATTCTGGGCATCATCTGCGTGCTGCTCATGCGGGAGCCTCACCTGTCGGCCATGATTCTGGTGGCGGTGGCAACGGCGGCAGTGCTGTTTGCCGCAGGGGTGAAGATTTTCTGGTTCATTCTCGGCTCCGGGGTAGGCGCCTTCGGAGTGTGGTTCATTCTGGTGGTTGTAGGTTACAACGGCAAGCGCATTGCCGCCTGGAAAGATCCCTGGGCGGACTCCGGCGACACCGGATACCAGATTGTCCAGTCCATCTATGCCATTGCCTCCGGCGGACTGAACGGCCTCGGTCTGGGACAGGGGCGGCAAAAATACGGATACCTGCCGGAGGAGCAGAACGACTACATTTTCTCCATCATCTGCGAGGAACTGGGGTTCATCGGGGCGGCGATTATCATCGTTCTGTTCATTCTTCTGATCATTCGGGGCTACTGGCTGGCCATTCATGCCCGGGATCGGTTCGGCGCCCTGCTGATTGTGGGCGTGACCACCCTGTTGGCGGTGCAGGTGTTTTTGAACATTGCCGTGGTCACCAACCTGATTCCTTCCACCGGTATTTCCCTGCCCTTCTTCAGCTATGGCGGCACGGCGCTGTTGATTCAGTGCGCTGAGATGGGCCTGATACTATCCGTGTCCCGGCAGATCCCTGCGCCGGCGCAGGGAGAATGATGCCAAATCCGCCGGCGAGAGAAAGCAAAAAAAGGAGACAGTTCTTATGCCAGTGAAAGTGCTCTTTACCTGCGGCGGAACCGCAGGCCATATCAATCCCGCAGTGGCGCTGGCGGGTATGTTCTGCCAGCGCATGGACGCCGAAATCCTCTTCGTAGGAGCAGACGGGGGAATGGAAACCCGCCTGGTGCCCAAGGAGGGCTATGCCCTCAAAACGGTTACCATCACCAGCTTCTACCGTTCCTTCAGCGGAGCGGCCATCAAGCATAATCTGACCACAATGCGGAACCTGAGCCGTTCCAAGGCACAGGCCAGGGCGATTCTGGACGAGTTTCAGCCGGATCTGGTGGTCGGTACCGGCGGCTACGCCTCTTATCCCGTGGTGCGGGAGGCGGCGCGGCGGGGAATTCCGACGGCAGTCCACGAGTCCAACGCAGAGCCGGGCCTGACCACCAAAATGCTGGCAAAGTATGTGGATCGGGTGATGGTGGGCTTTGAAGAAAGCCGCAAACATTACCCCCATCCCGAGCGGGTGGAGATCACCGGCACGCCGGTGCGGGGAGAGTTTTTCCAGCACACCCGTACCCAGGCCCGGGAGGAGCTGGGCTTTACCGACGACAAGCCGGTGGTTGTGACCAGCTGGGGCTCTCTGGGGGCTCAGGTGATGAACGACCACATGGTGGACTTCATCGCCCGGGAATGCCGGGAGGGAACCCCCTTCCACCATGTTTACGGCGTAGGCACCCGTTATTATCAGCGGGTGACGGAAGCGCTGAAGAACAAGGGAATCGATCTGGCAGACTATCCCATGGTGGATCTGCGGGAGTATATTTACAACATGCCGGTGGTGATGGCGGCGGCGGATGTTCTGCTCAGCCGGGCAGGCGCCTCCACCATTTCCGAGCTGACGGCAATTGCAAAGCCTTCGATTCTGGTTCCCTCCCCCAACGTTACCGCCAACCATCAGGAGAAAAACGCCCGGGTGCTCAGCGACCGGGGTGCGGCAGTGCTGATGCTGGAAGGCCAGTCCAGCGGGGACAAGCTCTATGAAACGGTGCAGTCCATGCTGGCGGACGAGGCCGGTCTGGCAAAGATGCGCAAGGCGCTGGAGGAAATGGCGATTGGGGACGCAAACGAGCGGATTTATCAGGTGCTCTGCTCGATTATGAAGAAATAACACAAAGGAGAACAAACCTATGGCACATCACCAGAGAAAGCACCATCGCAGGCATCACCGCCTTCGGTTTACCCGACTGTACGGTGTGCTGTGCACGCTGCTGATTCTGGCCGCTGTTGTGGCCGGCTGCATCATCTTTTTTAAGGTGGACACGGTTGAGGTAGAGGGCAATAGCCGCTATACCCAGCAGGAAATTCTCGATGTGGCGGGAATTCAGTCGGGAGAGAACATGTTTCTGTTCAATAAGTTCGACTCCATCAATGGGCTGCTTACCAAGCTCAGCTATGTGGACACGGTGACCATTCGCCGCAGTCTGCCCTCCACGGTGCGGATCATCGTGACCGAGTGCGATGCGGCGGCGGCGGTGAAGGACGAGGAGCGGAGCTGCTGGTGGCTGGTGAACGACTCCGGCAAAATTCTGGAGCGCACCACCGACACCCCCACCGTTCCGGAAGTGACGGGACTGGCGCCGGTAGACCCCACCGTGGGTCAGGCCATGGCGGTGGCAGAGGAACAGCGGCTGCAGCTCAGCGCCATGACGGAGCTGCTGACCAGCCTGACCAAGCGGGATCTGCTGGACAATGCGAACAGCTTTGACCTCAGCTCCGGCAGCGTTGCGGTGCTGCAGTACGGCGGCCGCCTTGCAGTGCGGATGAAGCTGTCCTCGGATTTCGACTATGAAGTGCGGATGCTGGGCGAGGTTATGACGGATTATGTGGAGGCGAAGTGGGAGGACACCGACACCGGGACGCTGGACTTCACCCTCAGTGACGGACAACCGCACCTAATCAAAAATGCCACATAATTTAATAGAAAAAGGCGAATTTCCTGCTTCCGGCACTTGACCCGAACCGGATTAGCGTTTAAAATAGTAAGGTATATATGGAGTAGTATCTAATCAACCACGTAAATGATAATATACAGGAGGAATGGTTATGGCTTTTGGAGTCGAACCGATGGCAGATACCGTCGTCAATCTGAAAGTGATTGGTGTCGGCGGAGCTGGTAATAACGTTGTCAATCGTATGGTGCGCGCTGGTACGACCGGCGTGGACTTTATCGCTGTGAATACAGATAAGCAGGCTCTGGCTCAGTCCGCAGCTACTTATAAGATTCAGATCGGTGAGAAGCTCACCCACGGTCAGGGTGCAGGCGCAAATCCTGAAATTGGCCGCAAGTCCGCTGAGGAGAACCGCAGCGCGATCGCCAAGGCACTGGAAGACACCGACATGGTGTTCATCACCTGCGGCATGGGCGGTGGCACCGGCACCGGCGGCAGCCCCATTGTGGCAGATGTTGCCCGTGAGCAGGGCGTGCTGACCGTTGGCGTTGTCACGAAGCCCTTCGGCTTTGAGGGTGCTCGCCGTATGCGTCAGGCCGAGGCCGGCATCGAGGAGCTGCGCAAGAAGGTAGACTCCCTGGTGATTATCCCCAACGAGCGGCTGAAGATGGCAACCGATCAGAAGATCACCTTTGCAAACGCCTTCCAGATTGCCGACGACGTTCTGCAGAAGGCAGTGGAGTCCATCTCCGAGCTGATCAAGAACACCGGCTTCATCAACCTGGACTTTGCTGACGTCACCTCCGTTATGAAGGACGCCGGTCTGGCTCACATGGGCGTTGGCCGTGCCGCCGGAAAGAACAAGGCCGAGGAAGCTGCCCGTCTGGCCATCTCCTCCCCGCTGCTGGAGACCAGCATCGACGGCGCACGGGGCGTTCTGGTCAGCGTTACCGGTTCTATGGACATCAGCCTGGATGAAGTGGAAATCGCTGCCGGTCTGGTGCAGCAGGCTGCCAACCCCGACGCCAACATCATCTTCGGTGCTTCCTTCGATCCGGACATGGAGGACGAAATCCGCGTGACCGTTATCGCCACCGGTTTTGATGAGCCTGCTCAGGCCGAAGCTGCCCCGGCAGAGAAGCCTGCCGCTGAGGAGGCAAAGCCCGCCGCAAAGAGAGATCCCATCGACGATATTCTGGAGATCTTCAACCGATAATTTGATATCAAAATAAGAACAGGGGATGCCACGCTGTGGCGTCCCCTGTTTGTGTAAAAAGGAGCGTTATTATGCCGCAAAGAATCACCGGCCACACCGAACTGATCGGTCTGCTGGCCACCCCCATTCGCCACAGCAAGTCCCCGATGATGCACAACACCGCCTTTGAGGCATTGGGGCTGGACTACGCCTATCTGGCCTTCGACATTCAGCCGGAACAGCTGGAGGACTGCGTGAAGGGCTTAAAGGCACTGGGTGCCAAGGGCTGGAACGTGTCCATGCCCTATAAGAACAGCATTATCCCCCTGCTGGATGAAGTCAGTCAGGCCAGCCGCCTGTGCGGCAGCGTCAACACCGTGATCAACCGGGACGGCAAGCTCTACGGCACCGTCACCGACGGCACCGGCTATATGATGAGCTTAAAGGACCGGGGCTTTGACATCATCGGCAAGAAGATCACCGTCCTCGGCTGCGGCGGCGCGGCCACTGCCATCTGCATTCAGGCGGCGCTGGACGGAGTGAAGGAAATCAGCATCTTCAACGCCGGGGATTCCTTCTTCCCCCGGGCGGAGGAGAACGCAAAGAAGATTCGGGAGAACACCGACTGCATTGCCAACGCCTATCCTCTGGAGGATACCCAGCGGCTGCGGGAGGAGATTGCTTCCAGCGTGCTTCTGGCCAATGCCACCAATGTGGGCATGGGGAAGCTGGAGGGCATCAGCCTGATTACAGATAAGACCATGCTCCGGCCGGAGCTGATCTGCACCGACGTGATCTACACGCCGGAGGAGACCGCCTTCCTGAAGCTGGCACGGGAGGTCGGCTGCCCCACCATGAACGGAAACGGCATGGTGCTCTATCAGGGAGCGGAGGCATTCCGGCTCTGGACCGGCCATGACATGCCCATCGACGCGGTAAAGGCGGTTCTTTGAGGGTGAGCAGACGATGGATTGCCCTTCTCCTGTGCGGGGCGATGGCGTTCAGCCTGTCCGGCTGCAGTTTCAGCCGTGTGACAAATAAACTGAAGCAGCTAACCCATGAAACGGTTCAGGTGGGCGGACAGACGGTTATCGTGGACGACACGCTGGAGCGAAGCGGTTTTTCCGCAGAGGACTTTTCCACCGATCCGGACACGGGACGGATCACCTGCCTCAGCCGGGTGGCGCTGACGGGGATTGATGTGTCCTCCCATCAGGGGGAGATCGACTGGACGGCGGTGGCAGGTGACGGCATTCAGTTTGCCATGCTCCGCCTGGGCAACCGGGGTTACAGTCAGGGCGCCCTGAACACGGATTCCCGCTTTGAGGAGAACTATGCCGCCGCGGTGGAAAACGGCCTTCAGGTGGGAGCCTATTTCTTCTCTCAGGCCATTTCGGCGGAAGAGGCAGAGGAAGAGGCGCAATATGCGCTGGACATTCTGAACGGACGGGAAATGAACCTGCCGGTGGTGTTCGACTGGGAGACCATTACGGAGGAAGCGGCCCGCACCGACGATCTGGACACGGAAACGGTCACCGCCTGTGCGCTGGCGTTTTGCAAGCGCATTCAGGAGGGCGGCTACTCCACCGCCGTTTATTTCAATGCCATGCTGGGTTATCTCCAATATGACTACGCTCAGCTCAGCCAGCTGGACTCCTGGTATGCCCAGTACGACGAGAGCTGGCCCACCTTTGCCTATGCCTTCGACCTGTGGCAATACAGCAAGACCGGCAGTGTGGCAGGGATCGGCGGAAACGTGGACATGGACCTTTATTTCCTGCCAACGACGGAAAACTGAAACTCTGCATGGAGAGGAAGAAAGGTTTTCTAATATGGTTTCCGCCTTTGTGAAAAAATAAAAAACCCCCGACAGCTGCGGAATGAATTGCAGCTGCCGGGGGTTTGTCGTGTATCCATTTGTTCAGAGCACCAGGGTACCCGGCCGGGCGGCCAGAAGCAGTGCTCCGGCGAGGACGGCATCGTCCTCCAGAGCGCAGGGCAGAATCTCGTACCGCCCTTGGTTGGCAATAAAGGCCAGCTCCGCCGTTTTGGCGCGAATGCGGTCGAAGAGAATGTCTCCCATTTTTGCCACGCCGCCGCCGATGACCACCCGAGTGACTCCGGTGGTGGCCAGCAGATTGGCCAGGGCGATGGAGAAGGATTCCACAATGCGGTCCAGCTCTTGGGCGGCGAAGGCATCTCCGGCCCGAACGGCCTGTCCCAGCTCCAGGGCAGTCAGGGAATCGGCGCTGCCCATCTGGTGCAGCAGGGAATCCTCCGGCACATAACCCGGCTCCTGCAGGCGGCGGGCAATGCTCCGCCCGGACACCAGCAGTTCCATGCGGGTGGCGGCACCGGGAACGTCGCTGCGCCAGTCGGGGACAAGGGTGTTGCCCAGATAGGCGGCGCCGAAGCCGCTGCCGTCAAAGCCTTTGCCTTTGTAATAAAGGCCGCCGCCGATGCCGGTGCCGATGTTGGTGTAAAACAGCAGGTCAGACCCCTTTCCTGCTCCTGCCAGCAGTTCACCGATGCCCCCGGTAAAGGTGTCGTTGGCGACGGTGACAGGGCAGGGCAGCAGAGCGCGGAACCACTCCGCCAAAGCGAAGTCCTTCCAGCCCGGAACCTGCAGGGAGGACAGCACCCGGCCGGTAGCCAGCTCCAGCGGGCCGCCGAAGCCGACGCCTGCCCCGGCAAAGTCATGTTCCTCCATCAGCTGGCGGATGTTTTCCTCCAGCCAGGCGAGGATTTCCTTTGCCGTGACCTCCCCTAGCCGCACAGTGCGGCGGCTGAGGATTTCTCCCTCCGCCGTTCCGACGCACAGCTGCTGTTTCGTGCCGCCGATCTCAACGCCGAGATAGCGAGGCGTATCAGTCATCGGTCTTGCTGTACTTGCGCTCGATGTCGGTGATCATGTCCACCCGCATCGCGTGGCGGCCGCCCTGGAATTCAGCGTCAAAGAAGGCGTCTACGATCATTTTTGCCAGCTCGGGGCCAACCACCCGTGCGCCCATGGCGATGATGTTTGCGTTGTTGTGCTCCACCGTCAGCTTTGCGGAGTAGGGCTCGCTGCAAACAGCGGCGCGGATGCCGGGAACCTTGTTGGCGGCCAGAGAAATGCCGATGCCGGTGCCGCAGATCAGAACACCCTTGTCAATCTCACCCCGCTTCAGAGCCTCGGCCACTGCCAGACCCTTCTCCGGGTAGTTGACCTTCACGTTCGGGTCGTCGGTGCCGTAATCAATGCACTCATAGCCCCGCTCGGCCAGATGAGCCATCAGCTCGTTCTTCAGTTCAACAGCGACATGGTCGCAACCAAAACCAACCTTCATAATCGTTTACCTCCAAAAAATTTCTTGCGCAAAAAATGCCGGTGGCTGCAGCATTGCTACAACCACCGGCGAATGCTCGGGTTTGTTTCTGCTTCTGCCGGAAACAGATTACTGCATATCAGCGGCGTTGTCAACGGTAACAACGATAGCGTCAACAGGAGTCTTCTCGGGGCTGGAAGAAGCGGTGTACTTGCTGGGGTTGGTGCAAGCGTCGATGACCAGCTTCAGAGCTTCTACGCCGATGGAAGCGGAGTCCTGAGCGACGGTAGCGGTCATTTCGCTGTTGGCAACCGCAGTGATGGCGTCAGCGTCGCCGTCAGTGCCGCACAGCAGGATCTCGCCGGTCTTGCCAGCGTTGGCAATGGCCTGCTTAACGCCCATAGCCATGCCGTCGTTGCAGCAGTAGATGGCCTTCAGGTCAGGATACTGAGTGATCCAGGCAGCGGCGGTGTCCATAGCGGTCTGCATGTCCCAGTCGCAAGCCTTTGCGCCGACCAGTTCCATGCCAGCCTCTTCGAAAGCGGCCTTGGCGCCGTTGGCACGGTCCTCGGAGGAGACGTTGCCGGCGATACCCTCGATCACAGCGACCTGAGCGCCCTTCTCCAGCTTGCCGCACAGATACTCAGCGCCGGCATGGCCGACAGCCACGTTATCGGAAGCAACATAAGCCACGCAGGTAGCGCCCTGAGACTCCATCTCCTTGGCGTCGAACTGCTCGTCCACGTTGACGATGACGATGCCAGCGTCGTTGGCCTTCTTCACGCCGGTGATCATGTTAACGGCGGAGCAGGGAGCGATGCCGATGCCGGCATACTCACCGGAGTTGATGCAGTTCTCCAGGATGGACAGCTGGCCTTCGTAGTCAGAGTCGCTCTGAGCGGCGAACAGGTCAACTTCCAGGTTGTTTTCCTTGGCATAGTCCTCGATGCCCTTCCACATCTTCACCCAGAAGTCCGTTGCCTGGGTCTTCAGGATCATGGCATACTTGGTGCCGGTGGATGCGGGAGTCTCCTCCTTGCTGGTGGAAGCAGAAGCGGAGCCGCTGGCGGCGCCTTTGCTACTGTCGCTGGTGCTGCTGCCGCAGGAAGCCAGGGCGAACACCATGGCGAGGCTGAGGAGCAGAGCTACAAGCTTTTTCATTTTGAATTTCTCCTTTTTCTATTTTCTTATAACAACCGCTTCTTGCGGTCATTACCGGGTTAAAGGGACTGGCCGAACCAGTCCATGGCGGCGATGCAGCCGCCCACCACACCGCTGGTCTGAGCGTCGGTGGTGTAGACAAATTGGGTGTCCTCCGAAGGCAGGGGATGCCGCGCCCGGCGGCGCACCTCTTCCTCCAGCAGGGCGATGGGGAAGTCCTTTGCCGCGATCACGCCGCCGCCCATCAGGACGTAGTCGGGATCCAGCAGGGTCACCTCGGTGGCAATCACCAGGGCGCAGTCCTTTACAAACTGGACAATGCGGGGGTCGTCGCCGTGCTTGGTGAAAATGTCGCCGACAAAGCAGTCGGGAAACTCCCGGGCCACCAGCTCCGCCAGAGCCTGACCGCAGCAGCGGGTTTCTACGCAGCCCACTGCGCCGCAGTTGCAGATGTCCTCCACGCCGTAGAGGGGAATGTGTCCCAGCTCGCCGGCCACCCCGTGCTTGCCGTTGTAAATGCGGCCGTTGAGGTAAAGGCAGTTGCCAAAGCCGGTGCCGAGGTACATGCCGATGATGGAGCGATTGCGCTGAGGATCCAGCCCCAGAGTCGCCACGTCATAGAGAAGCAGTGCCTCCACGTCGTGGGCAATGTAAACGGGTTTGTTCAGTGCCTGCGCCATGCGGCTGCCCAGGTCGGTGTTTTGCAGGCCCTGCACCTTAGGCACGGAGTAGACATGGTTGTGATCCTTGTCCACCGCACCGGGAACGCCGATGGAAACGGCGCAGACCTTGTTTTCCGGGTCGTTCCGGGCAAGGTAGTCCTGCAGTGCCGCCGCCAGCTGGGCAACGGCATCTTCGTTGAGCAGCTCCTTGCAGCTGACCCGTTCATAGCCGGTCAACTGCAGCTGGCTGTCCACAATGCCCATGCGCACGTTGGTGCCGCCTACGTCAACACCCAGATAATATTTCGTTTCCTTCTCCATCTCAGCCGTTGACCGCCTTGTTGAAGTTGTCCATCAGTATGTCGAAGGCCTTTTCCAGATCCGGGTCGTTGTTGAACAGACCGGAGGTGCCCACAATGAAGGACTCGATGCCGGCATCTGCCAGAGTTTTGAAGGTCTTGGCGTTGCAGGAGCCGTCGATTTCAATGATGAAGTGATACTTCTCCGGGTGCTCTTCCTTCAGCTGCCTGGCCTGACGCACCTTGTCCAGCACTTCGGGGATGAAGGGCTGACCGGCAAAGCCGGGGTCCACGCTCATGAAGGTGATCTTGTCCAGCTTGTGGAGATAAGCCTCCACCATGCTCAGGGGCGTTTCCGGGTTGATGGCAACGCCGGCTTTGAATCCCGCCTGCTTGATCTGGTCAAGGATGCGGAAGCCGCAGCCGTTGATGACCTCGGCATGGGGGCTGTAGTAGCTGATGATGCCCCGGGCGGTCATGGACTCCACCGCCTTGCGGCAGGGCTCAATGTACTGGGCGGGATCGGTGACCATCATGTGGAAGTCCATGGGGATGTCGCAGGCCGGAGCCATGGCTTTGGCCAGATCCGGGGACAGGGTGATGTTGGGCACATAGTGGCCGTCCATAATGTCGAAGTGGTACAGATCCGCTCTGGTGTTGAGAACCTCCAGCTGGTGCTTCATGTCCAGAAAGTTCATGCACATCAGGGAAGGATTGATAATTGGCTTCAAGGGAAAGACCTCCTAAAAATTCGGGTAAATATGGCTTGTCTTACTTCTTGGAGGAGACAGACACGAAGTGGTCGATGGTAACGGCGATGATGATCAGCGCGCCCATGACGATCTTCTGGAAGGAGGACTCGATCATCAGAACGGTCATGCCGTAGTTGATGATGCCGATGATCAGACCGCCGATGACAACGCCGGGGATTTTACCGATGCCGCCGAAGAAGCTGGTGCCGCCGATGATGGTAGCGGCGATGGCGTAGGTTTCGTAGCCGGTGCCGGCAGTGGGAGCAGCAGAGTTCAGACGGCCGATCAGAACCACACCGGCCAGACCGGCGCAGGTGCCGGAGATCATGTAAACGATCATCTGGTGCAGGTGAATGTTAATGCCGGAGTACCAGGCAGCTTCCCGGTTTCCGCCCAGAGCATACAGGTTGCGCCCCAGCTTGGTGCGGGTGGTCACAAACCAGAGAATTGCGGCGGCCAGAAGGGCGATAATGGCGCTGACGGGCAGGAAGCCGCCAATGTCGGTGGAGATGAAGTTGGAGAAGCCGCTGGGGAAACCAAAGATGTTCTTGGAGTCGGAGACCACCAGCATGATGCCGAAGTAGATGGTCTGGGTGCCCAGGGTGATGATGAAGGGGTGCAGGCCGGTCTTGTTGATCAGCAGGCCGTTGATGGCGCCGATTAGGGTGCCGGACAGGATGCCGATGATGCAGGCCACAACCCAGGGCAGACCCCAGGAGGTCATGGCGGTGGCGGCGATCATGCCGGTCAGGCCGCAGGCGGCGGAGACGCTCAGGTCGATGTAGCCCAGCAGGATGGCGAAGAATTCGCCCAGAGCCAGCAGGATGTTAACGGAAGACTGCTTCAGAATCTGAGGCACGGAAGTGCTGGTAAACACAGCGCTGGGCTTCAGAATGGCAAGAATGATCAGGATCAGCAGAAGGATACCGATGGTACCATACTTCTGCCAAATGGTGCCGAAATTAAGTTTCTTCTTCTTTGTTTCACTCATCTTTGTTTCCCCCGTATAGATTTACGATGTTCTCGGTGTTCATGGTCTCTTACTCGTTGGTGGAGATACGGACGATCTCTTCCTCGGATGCGTCGGCGTTGTTGAGAATCTGCTGCAGCTCGCCGCCGCGGAACACGGCAATGCGGTCGCAAACGCTCAGCAGCTCGGTCTGCTCGGAAGAAACCATCAGCACGCCCCGGCCTTCGTCAGCCAGACGGCGCATCAGGCGGTAGATTTCGCTCTTACTGCCAACGTCGATGCCCTTGGTGGGCTCGTCGAAGATAACGACTTCCGTCTCAGCTGCCATCCACTTGCCCAGAATGACCTTCTGCTGGTTGCCACCGGAGAGGTTGGAGGTCATCTGCTCCACGCTGGTGCACTTGATGCTCAGGCTCGCCTTTTGCTCCTCGGCCCAGGTCTGTTCCTTCTTCGCATTCAGCATGCCGCCGATGCCGCCGGCAGTGGAAGCTTTGATATAGGGCACCTGAGCGATGTTCTGCTTGCAGGTGAAGTTGTGGGCGAAGCCGGTTTCACGGCGGTTCTCCGTCAGCATGCCCAGACCCTGGCGAATGGCGTGGTAGGGGCTGTCGATCTTGATCTCCTTGCCGTTCATGAAGATCTGGCCATCGCTCTTGGGCACGGCGCCGAAGATGGCCTCCATGGTTTCCGTACGGCCGGAACCCACCAGACCGGCAAAGCCGAGAATCTCGCCCTTGTGGAGCTGGAAGGAGATGTTGCGGCACAGTCCGTCGGCCCGGGTGATGTTCTTTACCTCGAAGATGACCGGGTGCTTCTCCGGATCGAAAGCCTCTTCCTGCAGGTAGGTGCCGCTGATCTGGCGGCCGACCATCAGGGTGATCAGCTCGTCGATGGTAATTTCGGAGATGGGATAGGTGCCGACATAGCAGCCGTCCTTCAAAACGGTGATGCGGTCGCCGATTTTGTGCAGCTCGCTCATCTTGTGGGAGATGTAGACAATGCCGCAGCCTTCAGAGCGCAGATTGCGGATCAGGTTGTGGAGGTTTTCCACCTCGGAAGTGGTCAGGGAGGTGGTGGGCTCGTCCAGCACGATGACCTTTGCACCGGAGACCAGCGCCTTGGCGATTTCGCACAGCTGCTTTTCCGGCATGGGCAGGTCGCCGACCATGGTTTTGGGGTCCCGGTGCAGGCCGACCTTTTTCAGTACCTCAGCAGCCTTTTCATTCATCAGCTTGTAGTCCACGACCGGGATCACTCCGGCCATTTTCTTGGTGGGCAGCTTGCCGACAAAAAGGTTTTCCAAAATGGACAGCTCGTTGATGACGCTCAGCTCCTGATAGACGATGGCGATGCCTTCGTTGTAGGAGGTCTTTGTGTCCAACTGGCTGTACTCATGCCCGTTGCAGATGATCTTGCCGCTGGTGGGAGTATAAACACCGGACAGGATCTTCATCAGGGTTGACTTACCGGCACCGTTCTCGCCGATTAGAACGTGAACTTCGCCAGGCATAATGTCCAGGCTGATGTTGTCCAGCGCTTTGACACCGGGGAATTCCTTTGTGATGCCGACCATTTGAATCAGCGGTTCCATTCAATCCCTCTCTTTCTCCCCTAATCCGGCTTGCAAACGGAACGTTCGGTTTGGTCAGATGAAGGGATGTGCTAAAATTCAAAAAGGGGAAAAAACCCTTTAATACCAAGCTCTTTTACAAAAGAAATTGTTATAAAAACGGGTAACCCCTTGTGTTTGTGAATTATAACATATCACCTTCCGAAATACTAGTGTAAATTTGGTTGAAATACAATTTGTTGTAGAAAAAATCGATGAATCTATGCCAAATGGATATAGGTCTATTCCAAAACGATATGTTAAATGCGGTTAAAAAACGGGACTGATTTGTTTTGATTTTAAATGATGGAATGTGACGGAAATCGGTTGCAGATTTCTCCGCGGGAGGGTAAGATAAACTCAGCAAAAAGAAAAAAGGAGAACCGGCATGATAGCAAAACAGATTTGTGAGCGGGTGCTGCAAAGGGCGGTTTCCACCGGGGGAGATTTTGCCGAGCTGTTTGCAGAGGACACCCTCAACCACAGTGTTCATATGATTGACAGTCTGGTAGACGACGTTCTGGACGCCCGCATTGCGGGGGCGTCCGTGCGGGTGTTTCAGGGACTGCGCAGCGTCACCGCCACCACGGTGGACACCTCGGAGGCAGGGCTGCTGCGCTGCGCGGAGCGGGCGGCGGCGGCACTGGGCGAAAGCCGGGAAGCGGCGGAGATTCATCTGCAGGAGGTTTCCTTCCCGAATGTTCATCCGGTGAAGGTCGTCCCATCCCAAACGGCGAATGCCGTCAAGGTGGATCTCCTTCGCAGCGGCTGCTATGCTGCCCGGGATTATCACGAGGCCATCCGTCAGGTCAGCGGCACGCTGCTGGACGTGGATCACAACATTCTGGTGGCCAACAGCGAGGGGCTGTATGCCCAGGACCGGCAGATTCGCACCCGGCTGATGGTGGATGCGGTGGCGGAGTGGAAGGGGGAGACCCAGACCGGCTCCTGCCGTCCCGGCCGCCGGATGGGGCTGGAGATGTTCGACTTCATCGACCCGAAGGCGGTGGGACGCCATGCCGCCCGACAGGCGGTCACCATGGCGAAGGCCGGTTATTGTCCGGCAGGGGTGATGCCGGTGGCCATTGACAACGGCTTTGGCGGCGTGATTTTCCACGAGGCCTGCGGCCACTCTCTGGAAGCCAGCGCCGTGGCTTACGGCGGCTCGCCCTTTGTGGGACGGCTGGGGGAGAAAATCGCCAACGAGAAGGTGACCGCCATCGACGACGGCACCATTCCCAACGCCTGGGGCTCCATCAACATCGATGACGAGGGCACCCCCGCCCGGAAAAATGTGCTGATTGAACATGGCATTTTGAAAGGCTATCTGGTGGATCGCTTCAACGGCCGCCGCATGGGCATGGCCTCCACCGGCAGTGCCCGCCGTCAGGGCTATGCCTATGTCACCACCTCCCGCATGACCAACACCTACATCGCGCCGGGAACGGATCGGGAGGAGGACATCATCGCCTCCATGGAATACGGTCTGTACGCCAAGGAGATGGGAGGCGGCTCGGTGAATCCCCTGACCGGGGAGTTCAACTTCGCCGTCAACGAGGGCTATCTCGTCCGCAACGGAAAAATCTGCGAGCCGGTGCGGGGCGCCAGTCTGGTGGGAAAAGGCTCGGAAGTGATTCAGAAAATCGACATGGTAGCAGGCAATCTGGACATGGGACAGGGAATGTGCGGCGCTTCCAGCGGCAGCATTCCCACCAACGTGGGACAGCCGATGATCCGGGTGTCGTCCATTACAGTAGGCGGAAGATAAGGAGGTAAGAATATGGACTGGATGGAATTTCAGCAGGCGGTGATCCGGGCGGCTCAGCGGCAGCAGCTTGTGGATTACGAGCTCTATTTTCGCAGCGGTGACGGAGCCAGCGTAACGGTCTACGGTCAGGACGAAGTCAAGGACTTCTGCTCCGCCACCGAGGGAGGCGTCTGCTTCCGCTGCGCAGTAGGGGGCAAAATGGGCTATGCCTCCACTCAGGTGCTGAGCGAGGAGTCGGCGGTGGAAATTGTCCGCCGGGCAATGGACAACGCCATTGTGCTGGAGAAAGAAGAGCCGATCTTCTTAAGTCCGGGGGAGGAAACCTATCCTGCCTGCCCGGTGAGCGACGAGACCATGCCGGACAGCAAAGCGCTGATCCAGAAGGCGCTGAGCCTGCAAAAGGCCCTTTATAATGCCCATTCCAGCGTGGGAAAGGGAACGGAAAACGAGGTGGGAGCAACCCACACCACCATCCGGATCTGGAACTCCAAAGGATTGGAGCTGAACTATGACCGCACCTTTATCACCGCAGTTGCCGTTCCGGTGGTGGAGGAAAAGGGAGAAAAGAATAACGAGATGGTTCTGGCGGTGGGTCGCCTTGCCGAACTGGACGAGGAAAAACTGGCGCAAAAGGCCGTGGCACAGGTTCGGGCAAAGCTGGGGGCCGAGGTGCCGGAGACGGGGGCCTATCCGGTGGTGCTGGCGCCCGAGGCAATGAGCAATCTGCTGACGGTGTTTTCCACCGCCTTTTCCGCCGACACCGCCCAAAAGGGGCTGTCCCTGCTTCGGGGGTGCGAAGGGGAGAAGATTGCTTCTCCTCTGGTGACGCTGGTGGACGATCCCCTCAGCGAAATGTGCGCCATGCCGATGCCCTTCGACGCAGAGGGAATGCCGACCCGGCGGAAAAACGTGGTGGAGCAGGGGGTTTTGACCACTCTGCTCTATGACCAGCGCCGGGCATTGGCGGCAGGCAAGGCCACAACGGGAAATGCCAGCAAGCGTTCCTACTCCACGCCGGTTTCTGTCCAGCCCTTCACCTTCTACCTTGCGGCAGGGGATTGCAGCGAGGAAGAGTTGCTGGAAAAGGCGGGAGATGGAATTTATATCACCGACGTTGGGGGACTGCACGCAGGAGCCAATCCGATTTCCGGGGATTTCTCCCTCCAGAGCAGCGGCTTCCGAATCGAAGGCGGGAAAAAGACCACTCCCCTGAAGTCCTTCACCGTGGCGGGCAATTTCTATCACCTGCTGCAGGATATTACTGCTGTGGCAGACAATCTGGAAGTGCCGCTTCCCGGGGACATCACCTGCTACGGGTCGCCGTCGGTTCTGGTGGAGGGACTTACCATTGCAGGGAAATAAACCATCGTTTTATGAAATAAAAAAAGGAACTGCCACGGCAGTTCCTTTTTTTAGATATAGATATGGAAAGAATCAATCCTTGATGGCCTTCACCTTGTCGAACTCGTCGGTGATTTCCTTGGAGGGAGCGGGAGTCAGCAGGCTGACCACGACAATGAGAATCAGGCTGGTCAGGAAGGCGGGCAGCAGTTCATAAATGCCGAACACGCCGCCCAGGGGCTTGATGGCAAACTTCCAGACGAACACCATCACGCCGCCGCCGATCATACCGGCCAGCGCGCCCCAGCGGTTGGCTCTTCTCCAGAACAGGGCGCACAGCACCACCGCGCCGAAGGCGCCGCCGAAGCCGGCCCAGGCGAAGGAGACGATCTGGAACACGGAGGAATCCGGATCACGAGCCATGAAAGCGCCGATCAGGGAGATGATGACCAGGGTCACCCGGGCGATGATCATGCTGGTTTTCGTGCTGATCTTCATACCGAACACGCCCTTGAGGATGTTTTCCGACACGGAGGAGGAGGCAGCCAGAAGCTGGCTGTCGCAGGTGGACATGGTGCAGGCCAGAATACCGGCCATGACCACACCGGCCAGAAGAGCGGGGACAATGCCGAAGGTGGAGAGCTTGGTGGCAATCATAATCAGAATGCGCTCCGGGTCGGCAGCGGCCTCAATGGAGCCCTCGTGCACCATGGTCAGGCCGACCACGCCGATGAGCACGGCGATGAACATGGAGATAAACACCCATACCGTTGCCACCCGGCGGCTGGTTTTCAGCTTCTTGGGGTCGCCGATGCCCATGAAGCGGAGGAGGATGTGAGGCATGCCGAAGTAACCCAGACCCCAGCAGGCGGTGGAGAAGATGGGCAGGAAGCCGCCGTAGGACACGGCTGTGTTGGTGGCGGCGTCGTGGGTGTTAACGAAGGAGAGATAGCCCTCCAGAGTGGATACATAATCGATGGTGTTGCTCACGCCACCGGCCATGGAGAAACCGAACACCAGCACGATGACCAGAGCAATGGTCATGACAATGGACTGAAGGAAGTCGGTGATGGAAGCGGCAAGGAAGCCGCCCATGGCGGTGTAGATAACGATGACGGCGGCGGAGACCAGCATGGCGGCGATATAGTTCATGCCGAACAGGCTGGAGAACAGCTTGCCGCAGGCGGCAAAGCCGGAAGCGGTGTAGGGCACAAAGAAGACCACAATGGCCAGAGCGGAGATGCCCATCAGCAGGTGGCTCTTGTCCCGGAAGCGGTTTTCAAAGAAATCCGGCACGGTGACGGAGTCCCCGGCCACCACAGTGTAGTGGCGCAGTCGCTTGGCTACGATCAGCCAGTTGAAGTAGGTGCCAAGGCCGATGCCGATGGCCGTCCAGCCCACGTCGCAGAGGCCGGATGTGTAGGCCAGACCGGGCAGACCCATCAGCAGCCAGGAGGACATGTCGCTGGCCTCTGCACTCATGGCGGTGACAAAGGGGCCCAGCTTACGGCCGCCCAGATAGAACTCCTCGGCGGAGTTGCTGGCCTTGGAGCAGCGGAAGCCCAGGTAGAGCAGAACGGCCAGATAGGCCACAATGGAAATCAGAATACAGATTTGGGATGAACTCATAGGAAAACTCTCTCTTTCGTTTCACTATATAAATAATATTCATCCACTATAACAGGAAGAAAACCGGAATACAATACAGAATGCAGTCTGTACAAAAACTTCTTCAATACAAATATTTATCGATAAAATCCAGAAAAATAAGCCGTACGGAACGGCATATAAAACCGGAAATTTATTTTCGAATGTGAACCAGAAAGATGGGCATCATTTTGGCGCTGTATTCCCGCAGGGAGTAAGCGCCGTCGCAAATGCACCAGTCGTAAATCAGGGCGCGCTCGCAGAGAGCGTAGGTTTTCACGATTTCGCCGGTGGGCAGATCCTCCCGCAGTTCTCCCCGTTCCTGCCCCTGCCGGGCAATTTGCCGCAGCAGACGATAATAGAGCCGATCCCGATCCAGCAGGTGCTTTTCTCCCTTGGTGGTCAGCTGGGCGGCATACATCTGGGCCAGCAGCTCCACGGAAACGGTGTGCTCGATCATGGCGAACAGCTCCTGGTTCAAATACATCAGAATATCAAAGCTGTTCTGGTTCATGTCCAGCGTTTCTGTCAGCTCTGCGTACTTGTCGTCGAACAGGTAGTTCAGGGAGGACAGCAGGTCGTCCTTTCCATCGAAATAATGATAGAAAGAGCCGCGGGAAGTCTGGGATTCCTCGATAATTTCTTCCACCGTTGTGTTTTCATAACCCTGCCGGTAGAAAAGATCCCAGGCGGCGGTGACGATTTTGCCCTTTGTATTCCGGTTATTTTTCTTTGCCATTGTCTGCACTCCGTTCTGTTTTTTGTACATTATAGTGGACAGGACAAGGGACTGTCAAAGGATTCTGTCGGCGAGGGGGAAATTGCAACAATGAAAGCACATTTTGCATGGTTTTGTGCAATGAGTTGAATATACATTGCGAAAAAAATCAGTATAATGAGAAGGTAATGAAAAAATCTCCCCAAATAGGAGGATAACACCATGAAATTTACCAAGATGCACGGCTGCGGCAACGACTATGTCTATGTGGACTGCACCCGTGAAATGCTTTCCGATCCCTCCGCAGTTGCCATTGCGGTGAGCGACCGGCACTTCGGCGTTGGCAGCGACGGGCTGATTCTGATTTGCCCCTCCGCCGTGGCGGATTTCCGCATGGCAATGTACAATGCCGACGGCAGTGAGGGAGCTATGTGCGGCAACGGGATTCGCTGCGTGGCAAAGTTTGTTTACGACAAGGGCTTAACCGACAAAACCACCTTGAATATCGAAACCAAAGCGGGGATTAAGACTCTGCTGCTGACGGTGGAAGCAGGGTGTGTGACCCGGGTTCGGGTGGACATGGGAGAAGTGAGCAGCTGCGCCGCCGATGTCCCTGTAGTGGGCATGGGGGACAGGGTGATCAATCAGCCGGTCTCTGTGGCAGGTCAGGACTGGAACATGACCTGCATCAGCGTGGGCAATCCCCACGCAATTGTCTGGGTTGAGGATGTGGAGGCTGTGGCGCTGGAGGAGATCGGCCCTCAGTTTGAGCACCACGCCATGTTTCCGGAGCGGGTCAACACCGAGTTCGTCCATGTGCGCAATGACCACGAGGTGGACATGCGGGTCTGGGAGCGGGGCAGCGGCGAAACTCTGGCCTGCGGCACCGGCGCTACCGCTACGGCGGCGGCGGCCCATTTGTGCGGTCTGACCGGAAAGGAAGTTACCGTCCATCTGCGGGGCGGCGACCTGAATATCGTTCTGGGGGAAGACGGCCATGCCTATATGACCGGACCTGCCACCACTGTGTTTGAAGGAGAATGGGAACTATGAGTGCAAATCTGATTCAGCTGGTCAAGCGCCTGAATTACACCCTGGTGCAGGGAGATCTGGAGCGGGAGATTACCGATCTGGTCTATGATTCCCGAAAGGTGGAGCAGGGCAGCCTGTTTGTGTGCATTTCCGGCGCTGTCAGCGACGGCCACAAGTATATTCCGGACGTCGTTTCCAAGGGTGCGACCGCCATCGTGGTGGAGCGGGACGTGAAGGAATATGAAATTCCTGCCCAGGTTACCGTATTAAAGGTAGACAACAGCCGCACGGCACTGGCGGAGCTGAGCGCGGCATGGTTCGGCTATCCGGCGGAACAGCTGACCACCATCGGCGTTACCGGCACCAAGGGAAAAACCACCACCACCTATATGATTCGGGAGATGATGGAGCATGCCGGCCTGGCCACCGGACTGATCGGCACCATCGAGGTAATCATCGGACAGACCCATATCCCCGCTGTCAACACCACGCCGGAGTCCTATCTGGTGCAGAAGTATTTCCGGGATATGGTGGACGCCGGCATCGGCTATGTGGTCATGGAGGTGTCCTCTCAGGCGCTGAAGCTGGAGCGGGTCGGCGGCTTCACCTTTGATTACGGCATCTTCACCAATCTGGAGGAGGATCACATCGGGGGAGCGGAGCACCCGGACATGGCGGATTACATCCGCTGCAAGGGCCTGCTGTTCCGCCAGTGCAAGCTGGGTCTGGTGAATGCCGACGCGGATTATCTGGAGCAGGTGCTGGAGGGCCACACCTGCCCGCTGGAGTCCTTTGGCCTGAAGGACAGTGCCGATCTGTGGGCGGCAGACATTCATCGGGTGCAGCGCCCCGGCTATCTGGGGGTGGAATACGACCTGAAGGGACTGGAGAATTACCACGTTCGGGTGGACATCCCCGGGGACTTCACGGTGTACAATTCTCTGGCCGCCATTGCGCTGTGCCGGCATCTGGGCGTCAAACAGGAGGATATTCTGGCGGCGCTGGATGAGATTCAGGTCAAGGGACGGCTGGAGATTGTGCCCACGCCCGGCAAGTACACCCTGATGATCGACTACGCCCACAACGCCATGAGTCTGGAGGCCCTGCTGGTGAACATCCGCAAATACGGCCCAAAGCGCATCCTCTGCCTGTTCGGCTGCGGCGGCAACCGGGCGAAATCCCGCCGGTATGAGATGGGAGAGGTGTCCTCCAGACTGGCGGATCTCACCGTGGTCACCAGCGACAACCCCCGCAACGAAGAGCCGATGGACATTATCAACGACATTCTCATTGGCGTTCACAAGGCCGACGGAGCTTATGTCACCATCCCGGATCGGAAAGAAGCCATTCGCTACTGCATGGAGCAGGGCGGCGAAGGAGATGTCATTATTCTGGCCGGCAAGGGTCACGAGGACTATCAGGAAATCTGCGGCGTAAAGCACCACATGGACGAGCGGGAGCTGATTGCCCAGATCATTGCCGAGAGCAACTGATTTACCATTTTTTACAGAAGGGCGAAGATGCAAAAACCCTTGCATTTTTCGCCCTTCGTGGTATAATGCGCATGAGGAACTATGCCTGTTTACAGGCAAGATGTCAATGGAGGTATATTATTATGGCATACAAGATTTCTGATTCCTGCATTATGTGCGGCGCATGCGAGAGCGCATGTCCCGTGGGCGCTATCTCTGCCGGCGATACTCAGTATCAGATCGACGAGAGCGCTTGCATCGAGTGCGGCGCTTGCGAGGGTACCTGCCCCGTTGGTGCACCTGCTCAGGCATAAGCTGTTGCGATGGAATGAAAGCAGAGTGACGCAGAGTCCACTCTGCTTTTATTCATGTTATGCTGAATATTCACTGAATATAGTGAATAAATATGCAATAAACAGAAAACATATTGGGAAATATGTGAATACTTATGCAAAATGATGCTTGCATTCTGAATTTCCATGTGGTAAGATATGCCCACGATAACAAAAGCGGCCGAATGATTCGGCACTGAATATAGGAGGAACTACATCATGGCTGATAAGCAGATTAAGAAAGTTGTCCTCGCCTATTCCGGCGGTCTGGACACCTCTATCATCATTCCCTGGCTGAAGGAGAACTACAATAACCCCGAAATCATCGCCGTTTCCGGCGACGTGGGACAGGGCACGGAGCTGGACGGTCTGGAGGAAAAGGCTCTGAAGACCGGCGCCAGCAAGCTGATCATTGCCGACCTGACCGACGAGATGGTAGACGACGTCATCATCCCCTCCGTCATGGCCGATGCCAAGTACGAGACCTATCTGCTGGGCACTGCCTTTGCCCGCCCCATCATCGCCAAGAAGCTGGTGGAGATCGCCAAGGAAGAGGGCGCCGACGCCATCTGCCACGGCTGCACCGGCAAGGGCAACGACCAGGTGCGGTTCGAGCTGGCCATCAAGCGGTTTGCTCCCGAGCTGACCATCATTGCTCCCTGGCGTGAGTGGGACATCGTGTCCCGTGACGAGGAGATCGACTATGCCGAGGCCCACAACGTGCCTCTGAAGATCAGCCGCGAGACCAACTATTCCAAGGACAAGAACCTGTGGCACCTGAGCCACGAGGGTCTGGATCTGGAGGATCCCTCCAACGAGCCCAAGTACGAAGAGCCCGGCTTCCTGGAGATGGGCGTTTCTCCCATCGACGCTCCCGACAAGCCCACCTATGTGACTCTGGAGTTTGAGAAGGGCCGTCCCGTTGCCATCGACGGCGAGAAGATGAAGGCCAGCGACATTATCCGCAAGCTGAACAAGCTGGGCGGTGAGAACGGCATCGGCATCATCGACATCGTGGAGAACCGTCTGGTTGGCATGAAGGACCGCGGCGTTTACGAAACTCCCGGCGGCACCATCCTCTATTTCGCCCATGAGCAGTTGGAAATGCTGTGCATCGATAAGGACACCCTGCATGAAAAGCAGAAGCTGAGCGTGGATTTTGCTGACCTGATCTACAACGGCAAGTGGTTCACCCCCCTGCGGGAGGCCCTGTCCGCCTTTGTGGAAAAGACCCAGGAGTATGTCACCGGCACCGTGAAGCTGAAGCTCTACAAGGGCAACATCATTCCGGCCGGCACCACCTCTCCCTACACCCTGTATTCCGAGGAGCTGGCCACCTTCGACGAGTCCGACTACGACCAGAAGGATGCCGAGGGCTTCATCAACCTGTGGGGCCTGCCCACCACCGTGCAGGCACTGCGTGAGCAGGGCAAGCTGAAATAAGAGAAACAGCGGAAACACTCTGTGAAAGAAACGATTGCCACGCGGGAAAACCGGAATTTTCCCTGCGTGGCAATCTGCGCATGACTGCAAAGGAGAAAATACTATGAAATTATGGGCTGGACGCTTCCAGAAAGAGACCGACACCCTTGTAAACGACTTCAATGCCTCCATCAATTTTGACTCCCGCCTGTATCGGCAGGACATCACCGGTTCCATTGCCCACGCCACCATGCTGGGGGAGCAGGGCATTATCACCAAGGAGGATTCCGAGGCGATTGTCAACGGCCTGAGCGCCATTTTGAGCGACATTGAAAACGGCGGCGTGGAGTTCTCTCTGGACAACGAAGACATCCACATGAACATCGAAACCATCCTGACCCAGCGCATCGGTGCGGCGGGCAAGCGCCTGCACACCGGCCGCAGCCGCAACGATCAGGTGGCAGTGGATTTCCGCCTGTTTGTGAAAAACGAGATTCCCAAGATCATCGACCTGCTGCTGAAGCTGGAGCAGGTGCTGATCCGGAAGGCAGAGAACAATCTGGACGTGGTTATGCCCGGCTACACCCACCTGCAGAGAGCTCAGCCCACCACCTTTGCCCACTATATGATGGCCTATGCCAACATGATCCGCCGGGACATCACCCGGTTTGAGGACTGCATGGAGCGGATGGACGAGTGCCCCCTGGGCGCCGGCGCACTGGCTACCTCCTCCTATCCCATTGACCGCCAGCGCACAGCTCAGCTGCTGGGCTTCAAAAAGCCCACGGAAAACAGCCTGGATTCCGTGTCCGACCGGGACTATGCCATCGAGTTTTTGAGCGCCTGCTCTCTGTGCATGATGCACCTGAGCCGCTTCTCGGAGGAGATCATCCTCTGGTGCAGCTGGGAGTTCAAGTTTGTGGATCTGGACGACGCCTACTCCACCGGCTCCTCCATCATGCCCCAGAAGAAGAACCCGGACGTGGCAGAGCTGGTGCGGGGCAAGACCGGCCGTGTGTACGGCGATCTGATCACCCTGCTGACGGTGATGAAGGGTCTGCCTCTGGCCTACAACAAGGACATGCAGGAGGACAAGGAGCCGGTGTTCGACGCCATCGACACCATTGAAATGTGCATTCCCGTGTTCTCCGCCATGCTGGACACCCTGACCGTTCGCCCCAAGAACATGGCAAAGGCGGCGGCTGGCGGCTTTATCAACGCCACCGACTGCGCCGACTACCTGACCAAGAAGGGCATGCCCTTCCGGGAGGCTTATATGATTGTCGGCCGGCTGGTTAACATGTGCATCCAGACCGGGGAAACCCTGGACACCCTGACCCTGCGGGATTTCCGCGCCATCTCCGATCTGTTCGACAGCGACATTTACGATGCGCTGGATCTGAAGCAGTGCGTTTCGGCCCGTAAGGTCTACGGCGGCCCCAGCCACGAGGATGTGGAGCGGCAGATTGCCTACATCAAGGACTTTGTCGCCCTGCGGCAGGAGAACTGAGCGATGCGGATTGTCTATCGGGAAGGCGAATCGCTGCTACTGGCGGAAGCGGACGAAATCGGCATTCAGGGGAGCACCCTGACGGCAAAGCTCCGCAGCGGAAAAACCATTCAGCGGCCGTTTCTCAGCGAGCAGGTGCTCAGCGAGTTTTTCGAGGAGGTTATTCTGACCTCCGGCGATCGGCCGATTCATTTGGAAAATACCAACTTTGATCCCCGCCTCGGCGAGCTGCTGAACGCGTGGGACTCGATGTACGAAGACTGAGGGAGGCGGAGCGCTATGGAACCTGTTGTTTATATCGACGGTCAGGAAGGCACCACCGGCCTTCAGATTTACGAGCGGCTGGGGGCGCGGAAGGACATTTTCCTGCTGCGGATTGACCCGGAAAAGCGCCACGACGTGGAAGAGCGGAAAAAGATGATCAACGCGGCGGATCTGGTGTTCCTCTGCCTGCCGGATGCGGCGGCAAAAGAGGCGGTAACCCTGGTGGAAAATCCGAACACCCGAATTATTGACGCCTCCACCGCCCATCGGGTGGCGCCCGGCTGGGACTATGGCTTCTCCGAGCTGTCCGAGGCGCATCGGAAGGGAATCCAGGCCAGCAAACGGGTGGCAAACCCCGGCTGCCATGCCACCGGCTTTATCTCCTCCGTCTATCCGCTGGTGCAGGCGGGTCTGATCGCACCGGATCAGTTTCTGACCTGCTTCTCCCTGACCGGTTATTCCGGCGGCGGAAAGAAAATGATTGCGCAATACGAAGGTGGCGACAAGCCCGACGGATTCTTCTCCCCCCGTATTTACGGACTGAACCAAAGCCACAAGCACCTGCCGGAAATGCAGCAGATCTGCGGCCTGACCACGGCACCGGCCTTCAGCCCCATTGTGGACGACTACTACAAGGGTATGGCCACCACGATTGCCCTGCCGGCATCGGCAGAGGCGGTTCATGAGGCGCTGACAGCGCATTATGAGGGGACAAAGCTGATTTCCGTTGCCCCCCTGGGCTGGAGCGAGAGCATGATTGCCGCCAACACCGCCGCCGGAACCGACACGTTGACCCTGATTGTCAACGGAAACGAGGCCCGGTGCACGGTAACCGCCCTGTTCGACAACCTGGGCAAGGGCGCATCCGGTGCGGCAGTACAGAACATGAACCTGATGCTGGGCTTCGATGAAGCGACCGGCTTGAACCTGGAAAGATAAAGGAGCATCGCTATGAAAAAAATCAACGGCGGCGTAACTGCCCCTCTGGGCTTTACAGCCAACGGTGTCCATGCCGGCGTGAAGGCAGGCAGTGACCCGGCGAAGAACGACCTGGCCCTGATTGTTTCCGAAAAGGAGTGCGCCGCAGCGGCAACCTACACCCTTAACCGGGTGAAGGCCGCCCCCCTGTACGTCACCATGGGTCATCTGGAGGACGGCACAGCTCGTGCCATCATCGCCAACTCCGGCAATGCAAATGCCTGCGCCCCTTACAGCCACGAGTACGCCGAGCGCACCTGCGCGGCGGCGGCGGCGGCACTGGGACTGCAGAAGGACGACATCGTTGTGGCTTCCACCGGCGTAATCGGCCAGACCATCAACGTAGAGGCCATTGAAGCCGCCATTCCCGCCCTGAAGGAAGGGCTGAACCGGGAAGGCTCCGATGCCGCGGCCACTGCCATTATGACCACCGACACGGTGAAGAAGGAATATGCCGTGGAAGTGGAAATCGGCGGCAAGGCGGTGAAGCTGGGTGCCATTGCCAAGGGCTCCGGCATGATCCATCCCAACATGGGCACCATGCTGTGCTTCATCACCACCGACTGCGCCATCACCCACGAGATGCTGGAGCAGGCACTGCGCACGGTGGTGCCCCGCACTTTCAACCGGGTCACCGTGGACGGCGACACCTCCACCAACGATATGTGCGTTGTGCTGGCCAACTCCATGGCGGAAAATCCTCTCATCGAGTGGAAGGACACCAACTATGCTGCCTTTACCGCCGCATTGATGGAGCTGTGCACCGAGCTGGCAGAAGCCATTGCCGGCGACGGTGAGGGAGCAAGCCGCCTGATCACCTGCACGGTGGACGGAGCACGAAACGAGGAAAGCGCAGAGCGGCTGGCAAAGAGCGTGGTCGGTTCTTCTCTGGTGAAGGCGGCCATGTACGGTTCCGACGCCAACTGGGGTCGGGTGCTGTGCGCCATGGGTTATTCCAAGGCACCTTTCCGTCCGGAGCACGTGAACATCAGCTTCCGCTCTCAGGCGGGAGAAATTCTGGTCTGCCAGCATGGCGAGGGTCTAAACTTTGACGAGGATGTGGCCAAGCAGGTGCTGACTCAGGACAAGGTGGAGATTCTGGTCACACTGAACGAGGGCGAGGGCAAGGCCTCCTGCTGGGGCTGTGACCTGACCTATGATTATGTGAAGATCAACGGGGATTACCGGACCTGATCGCGAAGAAAAGCGTTTCATATACCAAAAACAGGGAGGCATTACTATGCCCTTTTCATACCTTGATCGGGCCAAGGTGCTGGTGGAGGCTCTGCCCTATATCCAGAAGTACCATGGCAAGACGATTGTAATCAAATACGGCGGCAACGCCATGATATCTCAGGATCTCCGCCAGGCGGTTATGAGCGACATTGTCCTGCTCAGTCTGGTAGGCATCCATGTGGTGGTCGTCCACGGCGGCGGCCCGGAGATCAACGAAATGCTGGGCAAGGTGGGCAAGCAGTCGGAGTTTGTAGACGGCCTGCGCTACACCGACGACGAAACCATGGACATTGTCCAGCAGGTGCTCTGCGGACGGGTGAACAAAAATCTGGTGGCAACGCTGAACCGCATGGGCGGCCGGGCTCTGGGTCTGTGCGGTCTGGACGGCGGATTGCTGCAGGCAGTAAAGAAAGACCCCCGCTATGGACTGGTGGGCGAGATCAAAGAGGTGGATCCGGACCCGGTGATCGGCGCCATTGACAAGGGCTACATTCCGGTGGTGTCCACCGTTGCCATGGGCATTGACGGGGAAACCTCCTACAACATCAATGCGGATACCGCCGCGGCAAAGCTGGCGGTTGCACTGAAGGCGGAGAAGCTGATTCTGCTGACCGATGTGCGGGGCATTTTGCGGGATCCCAAGGACGAGGAGACTCTGATCCATGTGGTGCATATGTCCGAGGTGCCGGTGCTGATCAAAGAGGGCATTATTAAAGGCGGCATGATTCCCAAGCTGGAGTGCGCCGTAGAGGCGGTGCGCAGCGGCGTGTCCCGGGCTCACATTCTGGATGGCCGCGTGCCCCATTCCATCCTGATTGAAATTCTCACCGACCAGGGCATTGGCACAATGCTGCTGTAAACAAGACGAAACGCCGCAGGGGAAAGGCGGTTTGCAAACCGCTTTTCCATCCTTCGGCGTTAACCTTCCTTGAAAGGGGACAGATACATGACTTCTGAACAGATCAAATCGCTGGATCACCAGCACGTGATGCAGACCTACGGCCGGTTCGACGTGGCAGTTGACCACGGTGTCGGCGCAACCCTCTACACGCCGGAGGGAGAGGAGTATATCGACTTTGCCAGCGGCATCGGCGTTGCCAGCGTGGGCTACGGCAATCCCAAGTGGATTGAGGCAGTGACGGCTCAGGCCGCTAAGCTGCCCCATATTTCCAACCTGTATTATTCCGAACCCTATGTCAAGCTGGCGGAGCGGCTGTGCAGCCGCACCGGCATGGCAAACGTGTTCTTCGCCAACGGCGGCGGCGAGGCAAACGAGGGCATGATCAAGCTGGCCCGGAAATATTCCTTTGATAAGTACGGCACCGGCCGCGCCACCATCATCACGCTGCTGGACTCCTTCCATGGCCGCACCATCACCACCCTGAAGGCCACCGGACAGGAGGTATTTCACCAGTATTTCTTCCCCTTCACCGACGGCTTCCGCTATGCCGCTCCCAACGACATTGAGGCGCTGAAAGCCCAGGGGGGCGACGATGTCTGCGCTGTGATGATGGAGCTGGTGCAGGGCGAAGGCGGCGTTATGCCGTTGGATCCGGACTATGTTGCCGCAGTGAAGGCCCTGTGCGAAGAAAAAGACTGGCTGCTGCTGATTGACGAGGTGCAGACTGGCGTGGGCCGTACCGGCACGCTGTTTGCCTTCCAGCAGTACAACCTTCTGCCGGATGCCTGCACCTTTGCCAAGGGCATCGCTGGCGGTCTGCCGATGAGCGGCATTATGGCCAACGAAAAGTGCCGCAATGTGCTCACCGCCGGAACCCATGCCACCACCTTCGGCGGAAACCCGGTCTGCGCCGCCGCCGGCTGCGCGGTGCAGG
This sequence comes from bacterium, assembly GCA_963597355.1. GTDB lineage: Bacteria > Bacillota > Clostridia > Oscillospirales > Oscillospiraceae > UMGS1766. Next base: position 72,474 of record CAVBPR010000019.1, read on the forward strand.
AAATCCTCACCGATGAGGTGCTGGAGGAAGTGAAGGAAAAGGGCGCTTATCTCCGCGGTCAGATTGAAGCCATGGGTGCGCCTGCTGTGGCAGGAACCCGGGGACTGGGTCTGATGATCGGCATCACCCTGAAGGACGGCTACCACAACGGCGAGCTGGCTGGAAAGCTGACCAAGGCGGGACTGCTGGTGCTCACTGCCGGACAAAACGTGATCCGTCTGCTGCCGCCGCTGGTAATCACCCGGGAGGAAATGGACAAGGGACTTGCCATTCTCCGTCAGGTGCTGATGGAAAGCGAGGCGTAAGGCGTGAAGGATCTGCTGAAAATGCTGGATCTCAGCCGGGAGGAAATCTATGAAATTCTCGACCTGGCAGACCAGCTGAAATACAATCAGCGCCACGGCATTCCCCACCGCTGCCTGGAGGGGAAAACGCTGGCGATGATCTTTGCCAAGAACTCCACCCGCACCCGGGTGAGCTTTGAAAGCGGCATGTTCCAGATGGGCGGTCAGGCAGTGTATCTGAACGCCCGGGAGAGCCAGATCGAGCGGGGCGAGCCCATCGAGGACACAGCCCGCACCCTGAGCCGTTACTGCGACTGCGTGATGATTCGCACCTTCGCTCAGGAGGAGGCGGAAACGCTGGCCCGGTATGCCGACATCCCGGTGATCAACGGTCTGACGGATTTTGCCCATCCCTGCCAGGTGCTGGCGGATCTGATGACCATCCGGGAGAAAATGGCCCTGCTGGACGGAGTGAAAATGTGCTTTATCGGCGACGGCAACAACATGGCCAATTCCCTGATTGTCGGCTGCCTGAAGTGCGGCCTGTCGGTTTCCGTTGCCACCCCGAAGGGACTGGAGCCGGACGAGCAGGTGCTGGAGTTTGCCGCCAAGTTTGGGGATCGGTTCCAGCTCTGCCATGATCCCGAGCAGGCCATTGCGGGAGCGGAGGTTGTGTTTACCGATGCATGGACCAGCATGGGTCGGGAGCGGGATCCGGCGGAGCGGCGGGAGCTGTTCCAGGGCTTTACCCTGACGCCGGAGCTGATGAGCCATGCCGCCGAGGGGGCAATGGTGCAGCACTGCCTGCCCGCCCATCGGGGAGAGGAAATTTCTCCGGAGGTGTTTGAAGCCCATGCGGACGAAATTTTTGAGGAAGCGGAAAACCGTCTCCACGCCCAGAAGGCGGTTTTGTGCCTGTTGATGGGTGCAAAGCTGAATCACTGAGAAACGATAGAAAATGCCCCGGAACTCTGTCTGGATGGACGGAGTTCCGGGGCGTTGTTGTTCCGGCAGGAAAATCAGGCGATGGAGATGGGACGGTCGGTGTCGCAGATGCAGATGTAGGTAGTGCCGACGCCGAGATTCAGGGGAGTGCCGTCGGTGTTGGTCAGGGTCAGCTGATCATACAGGCCGCCCTTGGTCCAGTTGATCTCCACATAGGAGCCGCCGCAGACAAAGTAGCCGGTGCCGCCGCTCAGGTCGAATTCCTGCAGCTGGCCGTCCTCCTTGGTGGACTGGGCGGTGGGAAGAATCAAAACGTTGGTCACCCCCACCTGCTCGCCGGTGGTGGCGTCGGAGTAGGGCTCGTCAAAGGCATAGACCATGTATTTTCCCGTGTCAGCATCATAGACAAAGTGGGTGTCTTTATAGCCGGAGAAGGACACGGTCACGTCGGTTGCGGCACTGCCGCCGGCAGGGGTGCCGTTATCAGTGAAGGAGAAGGAGCTGACATAGCCGTCTTCGTGGGTGGAGCGGATGGAGTCGGTTTCTGCCAGATAATTTTGAAGGTTGTCGCTGGAGGTGTACAGACTGTGCTCGGTGCCCAGACGGGACTTGCGGTCGGCATCCCGCCAGTAGAGGTCGCCGTGGCTCATGAAGTTCAGGGTGGTGTAGCCCTGCTCCTCCAGCAGTGCCTTGGCGGAGTAGCTGGCGCCGGCATGGGCCAGAACCGCATCCAGACCCATTGCCATGGAGACGAAATATTCCCGGGTGGAGCGGACGGTTCCCAGATCGCCTACGCCGGTGGGATCCTGGAACACGGCCATAATACGGGTGATGCCGCCTTCTTCCGGAATCTCAAAGAGCAGGTCTGCGCTGCCGCAGCCGCTTTGGGGCAGCGCTTTTTTCAGGGTGTTCAGCATCACGGCAATGGGGCGGTTGCCGGAGATGTCGCTCTCTACGGCTTCACCGGTCAGAGGATTGGTATAGGCCGGGGCAACGGGCTCCGGTTCCGGCTCCGGCTCGGGTTCCGGCTCCGGTTCCGGGGCAGGGGTGGACGATACCGCAGGGGCTTCGCTTACCGAGCTTGTTTCGGCCGTTTTTCCGCAGGCGGCCAGACTGAGTGCCATGACAAGCGCCAAAAGCAGGGCAATCCAGTTTTTCATTGCTTTCTCCTCCTCAAGTTCAATTGGGGTTTCTCTACTGACCATCATACCCTCTTACCGTTTCTCCGTCAAGAACCATGGCAGTAGGCTAACCTTGCGTTTTATTTAAGAAATGGATATAATAGGGGTGAAATTTCCGTTTCTTAATTCCGATTGAGAGGTGTTTGGCATGGAGGGTGGCTTCATTCAGGGCAAGCTGGAGATCAAGCTTCTGCTGTTGTATATTCTTTGCCGCATGGAGGCACCGGTTCCGCTGGACACGCTGGCGGATGTTGCCCTTTGCGACGCTGGCGTGAGTTTCTTCGATCTTTCCACCGCTTTGGCAGAACTGACGGAGAGCGACCATGTCCTCCTGACGGATCAGCTCTATCAGATCACCGACAAGGGGCGAAAAAACGGCGCAATTACAGAGGATCACCTGCCCTACTCCGTTCGCCTGCGCTGCGACCACCGTCTGGCGGAGATCAATCGCCAGCTTCGGTATGAACGAAGGGTGCATGGCCAGGTGATCCAGAAGGCGGACGACCGGTTTCAGGTTGTTCTTGCGCTGGACGGAGAGCGAGAGCCGGAATTTACCCTGACGCTGCTGCGGGACACCCGGGAAGAGGCGGAGCGGCTGGAAGAGCGGTTTCGCCGCAATCCGGAAGAATTCATCCGAAAATTAGACACAATATAACCCGTCCCCCTGTCATTGCCTCCGCCGTGACGAGGGGGATTTTTAAAGAAAGGCTATCTTTTTATGAACGAACCACTGATTTTTGGCGTGCCCATCACCCTGATGTTTCTTTATTTCTGCTGTTATGCCCTGCTGGGCTGGATGATGGAGTCCACCTACTGCTCTGTGCTGGAAAAGCACTGGATCAACCGGGGCTTTCTCCACCTGCCCCTGTGCCCGATTTATGGCGTGGGTGTGCTGATTATGATCAACTTCTTTGCTCCCTTTACGGGAAATCCCCTGCTGTTTTATATCATGGCAACGGTGGTGATGTCTGCGTGGGAGTATCTGGTCGGCTGGCTGCTGGAGGTGACCACCCACATAAAGTACTGGGATTACTCCCACAAAAGGTTCAACCTGAAGGGGCGCATCTGCCTTTCCAACTGCCTGTGGTGGGGCATTGCCTCCTATCTGGTGATTTTCTGGCTGCATCCGGCGGTGGCGGGGCTTCTTGACCGCATTCCCACCCTCCCCCGGCAGGTGATTGCCATTGTGCTGGCGGTTGTCGTTCTGGCGGATACAGCCGTTACCATCCGTCAGCTGGCGCTGCTTACCAAGGCGATGGCAAAGGCGGAAGAGGCACGGGTTCAGCTGGAACTGGGGAAAAAGGAACTGCAGGAGCAGCTGGCCGTCCGGAAGGAAGAGCTGGAGCAGAGCCTGGCGGAAAAGCGCAGCGAGCTGCAGTCCAGGGCGGATAAGGCCAAGCAGGCAATTGATATGGGCCGTCTGGAGTCGCTGAAGGAAAAGACGGTGGGAGAGGCGATGCGCCGGTCCACCCGCTTCCTGAACCACTATTCCCATCTGTCCTCCCGGATCTATTCCGGTGCGCTGACGGAGCTGCGCCGCCGGGGAACCGAGATGAAGGAGAAACTCACCAAGAAGATCGGTTAATGCCGTCAAAGCGTCAAGGAGGCGTCTATGGAACTTACCATGCTGGGCACAGGCAATGCCATGGTCACGGAATGTTATAACACCTGCTTTGTCCTGGAAGAGAAGGGCCAGTATTTTCTGGTGGATGGCGGCGGCGGAAACACCCTGCTGGCTCAGCTGCGCCACAGCGGATTGGACTGGCAGAAAATGCGGACGATTTTCGTCACCCATAAGCACCTGGATCATATCACCGGCATCCTCTGGATGATGCGCATGCTTTGTCAGCACATGAGTCAGGGGGAATACGAAGGCGAGGCGATTATCTACGGCCACAACGAGGTAATCGGTCTGCTGCAGGAGCTGGCGGAAAAACTGCTGAAGAAGAAGGAGACGGACTTTATTGGCCGCCAGCTGCACCTTGTGCCGGTGGCGGACGGGGAGCGCAGGGAGATTCTGGGCAAAACCGTCACCTTTTTCGACATTCATTCCACCAAGGCAAAGCAGTTTGGCTTTTCCATGGATCTGGGGGAGGGAAAGAAACTGACCTGCTGCGGTGACGAACCCTATCAGCCCTGTGAACAGATCTATGCCCGGAACAGCACTTGGCTGCTCCACGAGGCATTCTGTCTGGCCAGTCAGGCGGAGCGCTTCCGCCCCTATGAGAAGCACCACTCCACGGTGAAGGACGCCTGCCAGCTGGCCCAGCAGCTGCAGGTGGAAAATCTTCTGCTCTACCACACAGAGGATGTCAACCTGGCCCGTCGAAAGGAACTCTATCAGGCGGAAGGAAAACAGTATTTTCAGGGGAATATTTTTGTGCCGGAGGATCTGGAGCGGATTTCCATCGATTAAGCTCCGGCTTTGCAGACAGACCGATGGGGCGGAACACCATCGGTCTGTTTTGCTGTAAAAACTGCTTGAGAGAACAGGGTTCTTCTGATATAATTTATAGTCAGTTCACTATGCAGTGGGGCGGAAGATGGTTTCCAAACCACAGATTGCTTATAAAATTATGCAACGATTTAAGGAGATGCGGAAAATATATGAAACTCGGCATTGTCGGTCTGCCCAATGTGGGCAAGAGCACCCTGTTTAATGCGATTACATCCACAAAAAATGCCCAGGCGGCAAACTATCCCTTCTGCACCATCGAGCCCAACAGCGGCGTGGTGGCTGTTCCGGACGAGCGGCTGGACAAGCTGGCAGAGGTCTGGAACACGGACAAGAAAACCCCCGCAGTGGTGGAATTTGTGGACATTGCCGGCCTGGTAAAGGGCGCCAGTCAGGGCGCCGGACTGGGCAACAAGTTTTTGGGTCACATTCGGGAGTGCGACGCCATTGTGCATGTGGTGCGCTGCTTTGATGACGACACCATCATTCACGTGGTGGAGGACGCCACCAAGCCGGTGGCAGTGGACCCGGAAGGGGACATGGACTGCATTGACACAGAGCTGATTCTGGCGGATCTGGAGATGGTGCAAAACCGCATTGCCCGCATTTCCAAGTCGGCAAAGAGCGGCGGCAACAAGGCCGCGGCGGCAGAGCTGAAGTGGCTGGAGCCTCTGTGCGCCCATCTGGGCGAGGGGAAGAGCGCGCGTACCTTTGAATTTGACGATAAGGACGAGGCGCAGCTTCTGGTGCGGAAGGAGATGGGATTGCTGTCGGCAAAGCCCATTATCTACGCCTGCAACATGGATGACGACGGAGTGGCCGAGCCGGAGAGCAACCGCTACTATCAGCTGGTGAAGGCTCGGGCAGCCGAAGAGGGAGCAGAAGTGATTCCCATCTGCGCCAAGACTGAGGAGGAACTGGCGGAGCTGGAGGCCGAGGACCGGGCTATGTTCATGGAGGATCTGGGACTGACGGAGTCCGGTCTGGACCGGCTGATCCGCGCCAGCTATTCTCTGCTGGGTCTGATCAGCTTCCTTACCGACGGCAAAAAGGAATGCCGGGCATGGACGATTGTGAAGGGCACAAAAGCACCTCAGGCCGCTGGCAAGATCCACTCGGACTTTGAGCGGGGCTTCATCCGGGCGCAGGTGATTGCCTACCAGACGCTGGAGGAATGCGGATTTGACTATGCGGCGGTGAAGGCCAAGGGCGCCCAGCGCACCGAGGGCAAGGAGTATGTGGTCAACGACGGGGACATTATCGAGTTCCTGTTCAACGTGTGAGCCAAAGCGATCAATCTGCGGAATTTTGATGGAGAGGATGTCCCCCTATGTCCTGTAAGGAAGAGTTTATTGAAATTTTTACCGAGCATGTCACCCGTCCCGGTGCAGAAGCCATGCTGGATTACCTGACCAACAAGTGCGATTTTTTCACAGCTCCGGCTTCGGCCCGTTATCACGGGGCCTATGAGGGGGGCTTGTGCGAGCACTCTCTGAACGTGTACCACTGCCTGAAGGAGTATTTGGAGCGGGAGCGGGTACAGGAGCTTTACGGACTGCATTACAGCGACGAGACCATCGCCATTGTTTCCCTGCTCCACGATGTGTGCAAAATCGGCTGTTACACCGCCGGAGTGCGGAACGTAAAGGGGCCGGACGGCAAGTGGACACAGGTGCCTACCTATAATTTTAACGATCCCATGCCCTATGGCCACGGGGAGAAGAGCGTCTATGTGGTCAATGGTTTCCTGCGGCTGACCCGGGAGGAGGCATTTGCCATTCGCTACCACATGGGCTTTTCCGGCAATGAGGACAACCGTCAGGTGGGCAACGCCTTCCAGATGTATCCGCTGGCCTTCTGCCTCAGCGTAGCGGATATGGAGGCGACCTATTTCCTGGAGAACGAGGGATGACGGCAGAGCAATACCGCCGCCTGTCCGCCCCGTTTCGCAAAGAGAGTCGGAAAAAGGCACTGCTGGCAGTCAACCGGTGCCTGACTTATGGCTGTTATGCCGCGTATCCGCTGCTGCTGGCAGCGCTGGCGGTGCAGCGGGACGGGCGGTTCTGGCGGGCACTGCTGGTGCCGGGAGTTTCCTTTCTGCTGGTGTCGCTGGTGCGGCGGTGGATCAATGCGCCCCGTCCCTATGAGCAGCTGGCAATCCAGCCGCTGATTCAGAAAGACACCCGGGGCAAGAGTCTGCCCAGCCGCCATGTGTTTTCCATGTTCGTCATTGCTATGACGTTTTTATGGATTCTGCCGCCCCTGGGCGTTGTTCTGCTGGTTTGCGGCGGAGTGCTGGCGGCAGTGCGGGTCATCGGCGGAGTGCATTTCCTGCGGGATGTGCTGGCGGGAGCCGCCGCCGGGGCTGTGGCAGGAATCCTTGGTTTTTATGTGCTTTAAGCGCCTGTTCCGTGTCTCTGGTTCAGAGAAACGGAAGGGCGGAAGAGGGAGGGTGTTCCTATGAGACAATGTATGGACGCAGAGAATCTGCATCGGCGGTTGAAGAAAATCATCGGTCAGGTGCAGGCCATCGACCGGATGGTGGAGGAAGATGTGCCCTGTGAGGACATTCTGGCCCAGATCAATGCGGCCAAATCGGCGCTGAACGGCTGCGGCAAGGTGGTGCTGGAAGGGCATATTCGCCACTGTGTCCGGGACGGCATTCAGCATGGGGATGCGGACAAAACCATCGAAAGCTTCACTAAAGCAGTGGAGCGCTTTGCCAATATGCAGTGAGGCGTCGGAAACTTTGGCCTGCGCCCAAAGTTTTTCGGAGACAACAGCCGGTAGGATCGCTCCGGCTTCATCCTTAAACAGCACCTATCCCTCTGAACTGCCCCAGATTGCACGGACAGCACAAAAAAGACCCCTGAGTAGAAAATATTGAGTTTTAATTGGAGTGGCGTAGCGTCAGCGGTGCCACTCCGCTTTTTAACTGGATGTGCTGGTAGTTATAGAAGTAGATGAAGTTATCAATCAAAGTCCTAGCTTCATCGAAGGTAGCAGGAAGATGTCTGTAGATACATTCCGTCTTGAGAATCGAGAAAAAGTTTTCCGCCATAGCATTGTCATAGCAGTTTCCGCGCCTCGACATAGACGGAGTTATCCCATATTCTTTAATTAGGTCAAAGTATGCTTGAGAGATGTACTAACTCCCTTGGTCGCTGTGGAACTGCAACTCCGCAGTGACTTTCTTTTCCTTTTGCATGGCAAGCCGGATAGTGTTCAGCACGAGGTTGGCCGTTTGTGCTGTTCCTGTTATGTATGCAACGATGCTATACAGACCGAGCACATCCTGCAGATCATCCAGGACATCACCGGATCAACCCCATAAAAAATTGCGCCGAACCCATTTTCACCGGGTTCGGCGCTTTCATTATCGTTTCTGTTCGCGATACCATTTTTCAAACCCCTCCAGCGTCAGCCGGTCATTGAGGTTTTCGATGGGACGAGAGGCAGAGGCAATGATCTGAGCGCAGGTTTTCTTTTTTCGCAGCTGGTCAAAGGTCGGGCCAAGGGGATCACCATATTTTTTTGCTGTGGCGGCGTAGATATACTCCCGAAACAGGGGCGGAGCTGCCAGTTTGTATTGCCGCCCCAGTGCCCGGCGCTCTGCGTGGAGGATTCGTGCCGCCTGCTCCTCGGTTTTTCCGGCGGCCAGCAGTTTCTGGGCCAACGGCTGCAGCGCTGCCACCCGCTGTTCATACTCTTTCCGCAGGGGGCTGTCCTTTAAGCCCAATTCCCGGATGAGCTTTACCTCCCGCTGAAATTCCTCCCCCTTCATTCCTTCGGCTTCGGTGCAAAGTAGATGCCCACGGCAGTGCAGGCGGGACTGTCCTTCATGCCTTCGCTCCAGGCCGTGGCGGTCAGATCCAGTTTCACTCCATCCGTCCCCATCAGGCGGGTTTTGATATAGAGTTTCTTGTCAATGGGAATGGGGCGCAGCAGGGAAAGCTGCATGGTGACCGTGGGCGTCATGGGGAGGTTGGCGATATACAGCCCCAGAAAACCCATCGTCTCGTCCAGCGCCACAGAAAAGGCGCCGTTGCTCATTCCACCGGTGCGGTCAGCCATCCACGGGGTGGGAGTCAGCACGGTGGTCAGGGTCTTTTTTTCATAGTTCACTTCATGGATATACAGCGGAATCCGCTCTGCAATCGTGCCGGTTAAGTCCTCGCGAAAATACCGGGCAACCTCCTCCATATACTCCTGCATTCCCTTTTGGGAATGATAATCCGGATGATCCAACTTCATTTCAGCCGCCATAATCGGTTCCTCCATTTTTCAGGAAACAGCCCGTCTGCCCCAGGGGTTTTCCGCCGCTGTTTCCCATTTTATTTGCGATTATTATAGCATATTCTGCCCCAATAGAAAAGTCAGCCGCCCCTGCTGAATTTTTCTTACCGTTCGTTCTGCTTTTTTTACAGCCTGTTCACAGTTCTGTGATAGAATAACCTTGTGAATTCAAGAAAATCTGTTATAATGTAGTCTGTATTATTATGAGATAAGGTGGACACTTATGAGCCTTCGAATTGGTATCGACATCGGTTCCACCACCGTGAAGGTGGTTGTTCTCGATGAACAGAACAAGCTGTTGTTCCGCTCCTATGAGCGTCATTTTTCCAAGGTGCGGGAAAAGGCCTGCGAGGTCTTGCACTCCATCGCACCGACCTACTCCGGTCAGGATGTCCGGCTGGTCATCACCGGCTCTGCCGGCCTGGGCGTGGCAAAAGCCAGCGGCGTGGACTTTGTGCAGGAAGTATATGCCACGGCTGCGGCGGTGAATGAATACATCCCGGACACCGACGCCGTTATTGAATTGGGCGGCGAGGACGCAAAGATTATTTTCTTCGGCGGCGCACTGGAGGAACGGATGAACGGTTCCTGCGCCGGCGGCACCGGTGCCTTCATCGACCAGATGGCAACCCTGATGAACGTCACCGCTGACGAACTGGACGCCCTCGCCCTCAAGCACGAGAAAATCTATCCCATTGCCTCCCGCTGCGGCGTGTTCGCAAAGAGCGACATTCAGCCCATTCTGAATCAGGGCGGACGCAAGGAGGACGTGGCCGCCTCCATCTTCCAGGCCGTGGTGGATCAGACCATCGCCGGACTGACTCAGGGCCGGGAGCTGAAGGGCAAGATCGTGTTTTTAGGCGGCCCGCTTCACTTCCTGCAGGGACTGCGGGAACGGTTTGTAGAAACTCTGGCACTGGACAGCGAGCACGCCATCTTCCCGGAAGACGGCGACTGCTTTGCCGCCATCGGCGCCGCCCTCTGCGCCACGGATTACAAGGCCATGCCCTTTGACGAGGTACTGCGCCTGCTGGAGGAGAGCCGGGAGGCTACCACCCTGGTAAACACCGCTCCCCAACTGTTCCGGGATCAGGAGGAGTACGACGCCTTCTGCGCCCGCCACAATGCCAGCCATCCCCCTGTGGTGGACGCCGCCACCTACACCGGTGATGCATATCTGGGCATCGACGCCGGCAGCACCACCACGAAACTGGCGCTGATCGCTCCGGACGGTGGACTGCTGTATACCTACTACCACTCCAACCAGGGCAACCCGGTGGCCATTGTCAAAGAGCAGCTGGAGCAGATCTACGCTCTCTGCGGCGACCGGATCACCATCAAGGGCAGCGCCGTCACCGGTTACGGTGAAGACCTGATCAAAAACGCCTTCCGCTGTGACCTCGGTCTGGTGGAAACCGTTGCCCATCTGAACGCCGCCAAGCATTTCAACCCCGATGTGGACTTCATCATCGACATCGGCGGTCAGGACATGAAGTGCTTTAAAATCCGCAACGGCACGGTGGACTCCATCATGCTCAACGAGGCATGTTCCTCCGGCTGCGGTTCCTTTATCGAAACCTTCGCCCGGGCACTGGGCTATGAAATCGCTGACTTTGCCAAAATCGGTCTGTTCACCGAAAAGCCGGTGAACCTTGGCTCCCGCTGCACGGTGTTTATGAACTCCTCCGTGAAGCAGGCGCAAAAGGACGGCGCCAGCGTGGAGGACATCTCCGCCGGTCTGGCCATCTCCGTGGTGAAGAACGCCATCTATAAGGTGCTGCGTATGTCCTCGGCCGATGAGCTGGGTCAGCACATTGTCGTGCAGGGCGGCACTTTCTATAACGACGCTGTGCTCCGTGCCTTTGAGCAGGAGCTGGGCCGCAACGTCACCCGTCCTACCATTTCCGGCATTATGGGTGCTTTTGGTGCGGCACTGGCCGCAAAGGACCTGGCGCTGGACAAGAGCACCATCCTCTCCGCAGAGGAATTGAAGTCCTTCCAGCACTCCGCCAAACCCATCACCTGCAACGGCTGCACCAACCACTGCAGCCTGACCATCAACCAGTTTGACGGCGGCCGCCGCTTCATCTCCGGCAACCGCTGTTCCAAGCCTCTGGGTGGAAAAAAGGAACAGCAGCCCGACCTGATGAAGTACAAATACGACAAACTCCGCGCCATGCAGGGCAGGGGAGAGGGCACTGGCGCCCGGGGCAGAATCGGCATTCCCTTCGCCCTGAACATGTACGAAAACCTCCCCTTCTGGTTCGCCTTTTTCACCAAGCTGAACTTTGAGGTGGTACTCTCTCCCGAGTCCAGCCGCCAGCTGTACATCAAGGGACAGCGCACCATTCCCTCGGACACCGTCTGTTATCCCGCCAAGCTGGTGCACGGCCATGTGCTCAGCCTGCTGGAGCAGGGAGTTGACGCCATTTTCTACCCCTGCATGAGCTATAACTTCGACGAGCACATCAGCGACAATAACTACAACTGCCCGGTCGTGGCCTACTACCCGGATCTGATTGCCGCCAACATTCCCGCTCTGGAGGGACATCACTTCATTCACGAGTATTTCGGTCTGCATCGTCCGAAGGACTTTGAAAAGCGCGCCGGAGTCTATTTTGCCGATGCGTTCTCCATTCCGAAAAAGGAAACCGTTGCCGCCGCCCGCGCCGCTTATCAGGCCTACTCTGCCTACGAGGCAGATCTCCGCAAGACCGCTCAGGAATACATCGACTATGCCCGCGCCAACGACCACCCCATCATGGTGGTGGCCGGCCGCCCCTACCACATGGATCCGGAGATCAACCACGGAATCAACGACCTGATCACCGGCTTCGGCTTTGTTCTCATCACTGAGGACAGCGTGGCATGGAAAATGGACAAGCAGCCCCGCACCGTTCTGAACCAGTGGACCTATCACGCCAGAATGTACAACGCCGCCCGCTATGTCTGCACTCAGGAGGACATGGAGCTGATCCAGCTGGTCAGCTTCGGCTGTGGCGTGGACGCCATCACCGGCGACGAAATGCGCACCATTCTGGAAGAAGGCGGCAAGCTGTATACCCAGCTGAAAATCGACGACATCTCCAACCTCGGCGCAGTGAAGATCCGAATTCGCTCCCTGATCGCCGCCATTGAGGAGAGGAAAAAAAGAGGTTTGACCCATGGCTGAATTAGTTTATGACAACACAGGCCGCCTTCTCTTCACCAAGGAGATGAAGGAGGAATATACCATCCTGATGCCCCAGATGCTGCCCATCCACTTCGGCATGTTCCGCAAGATGCTGGAGCTGGAGGGCTATCATGTGGATCAGCTGAACAACGATGGCCGGGCCGTAGTGGACGAGGGCTTGAAGTTTGTCCACAACGACACCTGCTATCCCGCCCTGCTGGTCATCGGGCAGTTCATCGACGCCATTAAAAACGGCGGCTACGATCCCCACAAGGTCGCCCTGTTCATCACCCAGACCGGCGGCGGCTGCCGCGCCAGCAACTACATTCACCTGCTCCGCAAGGCACTGAAAAAAGCTGGCATGGAGTACATCCCCGTTATTTCCGTTTCCTTCGGTCTGGAGAAAAACCCCGGCTTTTCCCTGACCATTCCCCTGATTCGCAAACTGATTTACGCCATGATGTATGGTGATCTGATCATGAACGTTGCCAACCAGGTGCGCCCCTATGAGAACAATCCCGGCGACACAGACAAGATGGTGGACTTCTGGTGCAGCAAGCTTATTGACCGCTTCACCGCCGGAAAGGGCATGAACCGGAAGCAGATGCGGGCCGGATTTGACGAAATCTGCAACGACTTCAAAACCATTCCCTACACCCCCGCCGAAAAAGTCCGGGTTGGCGTGGTCGGCGAAATCTACGTCAAGTTCTCCTCCCTGGGCAACAACCATCTGGAGCAATTCCTGCTCTCGGAAGGCGCAGAACCGGTGGTGCCCGGTTTGACGGACTTTATGATTTTCAAGATCTACAACCGGGTGGTAGACGTGAATATTTACGGCGGAAGCCTGCTGAAGAAAAAAGGCTGCCAATTTTTCATGGGCTACATTGAAAAATGCCAGCATGACATGATCGACGCTTTGAACGCCTCCGGTCGCTTCCGCGCCCCAGGAGACTTTGCCGACCTGCAGCGGCTGGTAAAGGGCTATCTGGGGGATGGCTGCAAAATGGGCGAGGGCTGGCTGCTCACCGCTGAAATGCTGGAGCTGATCCATTCCGGAACAAATAACATTGTCTGCGCTCAGCCCTTTGGCTGCCTGCCCAACCACATTGTCGGCAAGGGCATGATCCGGGCGCTGAAGGACAACTACCCCAACTCCAACATTGTCGCCATCGACTACGACCCCTCCGCTACCGCCATCAACCAGGAAAACCGCATCAAGTTGATGCTGGCCAACGCAAAAGGCATGGCCGCAAAGGCGAAAAAAGAAGAATCCATTTCATAAAGCCAAAAACACTCCCGCAGAAGCGGGAGTGTTTTTTATTGCGTAAGCTCGGTCACTAACCCGGCAATCACGCACCAATATCCATCTCTTTTCCGCCCGGGCGGCCGACCTTATCCCAGATGAACCAGCCCAGCATGGGTGCGGCAAACAGGATGACGATCTCAGCAAAACGGAAAAGCGTCCAGCCGCTGAACAATCCATTCCCTACCTGAATAACAATGTTTGCTATTACAACATAGAACATCAGGCCGGGAAATGTCCGGGTATACCCATGCACAACCGGCAGAATGAATCCGAACAGCAGACCACCTGCCAGCCAGAGCACGATCTGAACCGTTACACTCAGATGGATATATTCCACCACCATGCTCACGCCCAGCAGAACCATAAATAAGAGCAGAATAACAGCAATACCCCAATTTTTCTTCATTCTTATCCACGCTCCCTCACCAGATGATCGATTCAATTATTTGCCTTTCGTCCTTCTTTCTTACACGGCATGCAATCATTACTTCTGCACTGGCATCACCTTCCTAACTCTATTTTTAATCTAACATCCAGAATTATCCTTGTCAATATTTTCTTGTTTTTCTGCTCTTATTTTGTATATTCTGTACATTTTCTTCCGCCTATTTTTGACAAATCCAAGAAAAACTCTCCTCTTTTCGCCCTTGTATATTTTTCTCGGCTTCGCTATAATAGAACAAATGAAACGAAAGCAGGTGTTTCGGATATGTCTTTGATTGAAATGAAAACCCCTCTGGTGGAAATGGACGGCGACGAAATGACTCGGGTGCTGTGGCAGATCATCAAAGAGGAACTGATTCTTCCCTTTGTTGACCTGAAGAGCGAATACTATGACCTGGGTCTGAAGCATCGGGACGAGACCAACGATCAGGTGACGGTAGATTCTGCCAACGCCACAAAAAAATACGGTGTGGCGGTGAAATGCGCCACCATCACCCCCAACGCCCAGCGAGTGGAGGAATACAACCTTCACAAAATGTGGCCCTCGCCCAACGGAACGATCCGCGCCATGCTGGACGGCACGGTATTCCGCGCTCCCATCGTGGTAAAGGGCATTGAACCCTGCGTGAAGAACTGGAAAAAGCCCATTACGCTGGCTCGTCATGCTTACGGCGACGTGTACAAAAACGCAGAAATGATCATTCCCGGCCCCGGTCGCGTGGAACTGGTCTACACCGCTGAGGACGGCACGGAAGAGCGCACACTGGTGCATGATTTCACCGGTGCCGGTGTGGTGCAGGGCATGCACAATCTGGACGCTTCCATCTCCAGCTTTGCCCGCAGCTGCTTTGAGTATGCACTGGCCACCAAGCAGGATTTGTGGTTTGCCACCAAGGACACCATTTCCAAAAAATATGACCACACCTTCAAGGATATCTTTGCCGACATCTTTGAGGCAGAATACAAGGAGAAATTTGATGCCGCCGGCATTGAATACTTCTACACCCTGATTGATGACGCCGTCGCCCGGGTTATGAAGGCAGAAGGCGGCTTCATCTGGGCCTGCAAGAACTACGATGGCGACGTTATGAGCGACATGGTCTCCTCCGCCTTCGGCTCTCTGGCCATGATGACCAGCGTTCTGGTCAGCCCCCACGGCTACTTTGAGTATGAAGCCGCTCACGGCACCGTGCAGCGCCACTACTACAAGCACCTGAAGGGAGAGGAAACCTCTACCAACTCCGTTGCTACCATCTTCGCCTGGACCGGCGCACTGCGCAAGCGGGGCGAGCTGGATGAACTGCCGGAGCTGGTGGCCTTTGCCGACCGGCTGGAGCAGGCCACTCTGGACACCATTGCCAGCGGCAAAATGACCAAGGATCTGGCTCTGATCACCTCCATGGAGGACGTCACCGTGCTGAACAGCCGGGACTTCATCCTCGCTATCCGGGAAAAGCTGGAGCAGTAATTTCACTCTTTTACATGGAACAATGCAGGAGCGCACCACAGTGATGTGGTGCGCTCCTGTTGTCAAAAAAGCCTCGCAGAGTTTTCCCAATCCTTGCCTCTCAGCAGAATTTACTTATCTTTATGAACTTTTAAGACAATTCCCTCTGCCATCTTAATCGCAAGTGTGGTAGTATAGTTTTGTTAACATAGGAGGGATTGCTATGTATCATATTTTAGTTTGCGACGATGAGCGGGACATTGTCTCCGCCATTCGCATTTACCTCACCGGTGAGGGATATGACGTGCTGGAAGCTTTTTCCGGTGCACAGGCGCTGGACATCGTTCGTCAAAAACAGGTTGACCTTGTTTTGATGGACATCATGATGCCGGAAATGGACGGCCTGACGGCCGTAGCGAAACTGCGGGAAATCAGCAACGTGCCGGTTCTGTTTCTGAGTGCCAAAAGCGAGGACACCGACAAGATCCTCGGTCTGAACGTCGGTGCGGACGATTACATTACAAAGCCCTTTAATCCCGTGGAGCTCTGCGCCCGGGTGCGCTCTCATCTCCGCCGCTATATGCAGCTGGGCGGCGCCCCTCAGGAAAAGGACACCATCCTGCGGGTGGGCAACATCTCTCTGGACGACACCAGCAAATCCGTAACCCTGGATGGAGAACCGGTTTCTCTGACGCCGCTGGAATACAGCATTCTCAAGCTGCTGATGGAATCCCCGGGAAAGGTGTTCTCCTCCGATGAAATTTATCAGGCCGTTTGGAACGACACCCCCTACGGTGCCAACGCAACCGTGGCCGTTCACATCCGCCACCTGCGGGAAAAGCTGGAAATTGATCCCGCCAACCCCCGTTACCTGAAGGTTCTCTGGGGCCATGGCTACAAGATGGAGGCGGATACGAAATGAATTTGTCCCGCAGCACAGTTGCAAAAGTACTGGCAGGACTTATGTTCATTGCAAGCGTTACAGTATTTGTTGTCACCCTGATTTCCGTCGGCATTCTCAGCAAGAACAACGGTTACAGCTCCGCAGTAGACCAAACCACCTACGTCAACAGCACCATGACGCAGCAGATGCGCAGCGACATCAACGACATCTGTGAATACAGTTCCCTGGTGCTAAGCGGCAAAAGCTGGACCGAGGATGCCATTAACGAATATTCCACCCGCTTTTCCGAGGAAAACAGCAATCTGTTTTTCACCGTTATGGACTATGACACCCAGGAGCTATTGCTGAGCAACTACACCGCAAATTATCGCTTTTTTCTGCGGCAGGATGCCTACCTCTATCCTTCCTCTCTGGACAATTATTACTCTTACGATGAGTATGCAAGCGAGAGCAGCGGCAGTTACAGCATGATGGACGCCACGGAAACAATGGAAGCAAGCACCTATGGCTATGCTTCCTCCTCCGGCAGTGTCCGCCATGTAGTCATCACCGCATACATCCGCAAAGACACCGTTGCCAACGGCGACCCCTATGCCGCTCAGATCCGCCTTGGCAACGCACTGTATCTCCACCGCACGGATGCCATGATCGGCATGGCGGTCAGTGGCGTGGCCATGCTGGTGCTGTTCGTGTTCCTGATGTACAGCGCCGGCCGCCGGCCGGGAACAGCGGAAATTTCCCTCCGTTTTCTCGACAAAATCCCCTGGGATCTGCTGGCACTGTTCACCGTTGTGATCTTCATCGGAGGAATCGGACTGTTCGTTTCCTGCTATGGCGATCTCTTCTACCGCTTTTATGCCATCGACAACTTTGTTCCGGTTGTCACCTTCACTGCCTGTGGCGCAACGGTGTTTCTCCTCTTCTCCATTTCCCTTGCCGCTCGCTGCAAGGTGCCGGACTGGGGACACAACAGCATTCTCTACCGCTGTGCAGACGGCGTTGGCACGGTTCTCCACCACCCCCTCCGCCGACTGGGCGACCTGCTGCGCAACCTGCCCCTGATTTGGAAAACCATTGTGCTGGGGTTGATTATGATCCCCCTTGAAATTGTCTGTCTCTTCCTTCTGTACTGGGACTCGCTGATCTACCCCATCTTTCTGTTCAACGTGGCGGTTGCACTGATTATTCTATCCGCCGTGCTGAACATGAAAAAGCTTCAAATTGCCTGCAAGGCAGTGGCCGACGGCAACCTGGATTACCGGGTGGACACCCGCTATATGTATCTGGACTATCGCCGCCATGGCGAAGACCTTAACCGCATCGGCGCAGGCATCTCCATTGCCGTGGAAGAGCGCATGAAGTCGGAACGGTTCAAAACCGAGCTGATCACCAACGTGTCTCACGACCTGAAAACCCCCTTGACCAGCATCGTCAACTATGCAGATCTGCTGAGCAAGGTGGAACTGCCGGAAGAGGCGGAAGCCTATGTAGAGGTACTGCAGCGCCAGTCTCAGCGGCTGAAAAAGCTGACAGAGGATCTGGTAGAGGCCTCCAAGGCATCCACCGGAAATCTGCCGGTAGAAATCACCACCATTGACCTGGGCGAGCTGATGAATCAGGTGGTCGGCGAATATGAAGACCGGCTGGAAAAAGCCAGCCTGAAGGCCGTGGTCGATCTTCCCCAGGTGCGGATTTCCGCCCTTGCCGACGGCAGATATCTCTGGCGAATCATGGACAACCTGTTGAGCAACGCCTGCAAATATGCACTGGCCGGCACCCGCGTCTATCTCGACCTTTCCTATGTCGGCAGTCATGCCATTCTGTCCATTAAAAACGTCTCCCGCGACCGGCTGAACATCAGTGCCGATGCCTTGATGGAGCGCTTTGTTCGAGGGGACGCCTCCCGGAACACGGAAGGCAGCGGCCTTGGCCTTTCCATTGCCCAAAGTCTGGCAGAGCTTATGGACGGCAAGCTTTCCCTCGCCGTAGACGGCGACCTGTTTAAAGCGGAGCTACAGCTCCCCTTAGCCAGTCAACCTCAGGAAGCAACGCCATCCGACCATCCCTGATCTCATAACAAAAAAAGCACGCCCCAGAGAGTTTCTCTGGGGCGTGCTTTTGTTCTGTTCCGATGTTTGCTTAGCTGTTTGAGCTGGTGGAGGAGGAGGAAGCAGCGCTGCTGTCCTCGTTCACGCTCTCCACCGTGTCGGCCTCCTGCAGTGCGCTCTGCAGCTCGGAGAGCTTTTCATAGAACGCAGTCACGTCCAGCGTGCTCAGAGTCGTGGTGCTGGCGGAAACGCCGTAATCCTGCATCCACTGACTGATCTGCGCGCTGTAGGTTGTAGAAATGTAATTGCTCTCTGCCGTGGTGGTCAGGTCGTCCGGCTGATCTGCCTCCCGGAGGAGCACGAAGTAGCCGTAGTCGGTCTCGCCGGTAATGCCCACCTGACCGGCTTCCAGAGCCTGCAGACCGGAGTAGTAACCGTCCACCAGGCTGTCGGAGCTGGAGTAGCTCTGCACTTCGCCGGCGGTGTAGCCGCTCTCGTCGTACTGGCTCTGCTGTTCTGTGAACGCATTCTCCAGTTCTTCGCCGGAAAGGGCGGAGAGCATTTCATAGGTCTGCTGAGCCAGCGTGTGAACCTCTTCCTTTGCCGCATCGTCCTCGCAGTTCTCCGTGGAGAAGAGAATGCAGCGGCCCCACAGCATACCGTTGTCGCTGATGTAGCTCTGGATATAATCGCTGATGGTCGTATCGGTGGGCGCCATCTCGCCGCCCTCCCCGAACAGATGATCCTGCAGCGTGTCGTAGAGGTAATAGTGATTTACCAGATCCAGATAGATGTCGGGGGTGCAGGAATAGTACATCAGAGAGTGCTTATAAAATACCTCGCCGAATTCCTTGACAAATGCGGCCTTCTGTTCGTCGGTGTAGTCGTCCTCGCTGATAATGCCGGCGTCCACATAGGTGTTAAAGCGATCCAGACCGTAGTTTTCCACGTTGGTGTCCGTCAGGTTTGCGATGGTGGCGGCATTTTCCTCGCTGATGGAAACGCCCAGCTCGTTGGCCTTCTGAGCGCCCACGGCATAGGTCAGCGCCGTCTCAATGCCGGACTGGAGCAGGTAGTCACCCACCGTAGTGCCGTCGCCCATGTCGGCGGTCATGTCCATGGAATAGCCATAGTTGGCATAGTAGTAATAGGTCATGCTGTAGCGCTGATAGGCCACCCAGTAAAGGGCCTCAGCTGCAGTGACCTGCACATCGCCCACGGTGGCAATCACGGAGTCGGAATTGTAAGCCCCGTCTGTGAGGTAGCTCACCACGTCGGTCAGTGCCTCGGCCGGCAGATTGGCGTTGGTATCCTCAGCAGAGATGCTGCTGGAGCTGGATTTTCCGGAGCTGCCGCAGGCAGTCAGACACATTGCCATCGCCAGAACAAGGGCAAGCATTCGCAAATGTTTCATGGAATCGTTTTCCTTTCCTTTTTTGAATTCAACCGCTATTATATCAGTTTTTTCCCCTGCTTACAACGAAAATCAACGTTAAGCTCCGGCTGCAATTCTTAATTCTTCCTAATGTGGGAGCCTCATTCCGGTTTCGTTTCCTTTTCCAGCAGTTCCTGATAGGTTTCCACCAGCTTCATGCCCATGGCCAGCACGTCCTCTCCCGGCTTCAGCCGCAGAGACAGGGCGCTTTTTTCTTTCCCCGGAGAGAAGAGAATCCGCCCCTTGTAGCGGGGCACTGCCGTAAGGGCCGCCACCTTCTTCAGGTCAAATTCCTGAAGCGTGAAGGTCAGCACCAATCCCTTCTGGCTGATGTCCGTCATGCCGCAGGCGGCGCAGTGGGCGCGCAGCAGGGCAATGGAAATCAGGTGGTTCACCGAGGAAGGCGGGTCTCCAAAGCGATCCACCAGCTCGTCCACCACATCGTCGGCATCTTCCTCGGTGCGGATGCGGGCAATGCGGCGATAGAGATCCATTCTCTGCTCCGGGGAGGAGACATAGCTTTCCGGAATGTTGGCGGAGACGGCCAGATCCGCCGCCACGCTCTCGGTGCGGGGCACGGCCTCTCCCCGCTCCTCCAGAACCGCTTCCTCCAGCAGCTTTAAATACAGGTCATAGCCTACGCTCATCAAAAATCCGGACTGTTCCGGTCCCAGAATATTGCCCGCGCCCCGAATTTCCAGATCTCGCATGGCAATTTTAAAGCCGGAGCCGAACTCGGCAAACTCCCGAATGGCATTCAGTCGCTTTTCCGCCACTTCGGAGAGCACCTTTCCTTTTCGATAGGTCAGGTAGGCATAGGCGCGGCGGTTGGAACGCCCCACCCGTCCCCGAAGCTGATGCAGCTGAGCCAGTCCCATGTGGTCGGCGTCCTCAATGATCAGCGTGTTGACATTGGCGATGTCGATGCCGGTTTCAATGATGGTGGTGCACACCAGCACCTGCACCTCACCCTCCACCATGCGGTCCATCACCCGGGACAGCTCTTCCTGACTCATCTTGCCGTGGCCCACGGCAATTGTGACGTCCTCCCCCAACATTCCCCGCAGGTAGGAGGCGGTTTTCTCAATGGTCTCCACCCGGTTATGGAGGAAGAACACCTGTCCGCCCCGGCCGATTTCCCGGCGAATGGCGTCCCCCAACACAGACCAGTCGTGCTCCAGCACATAGGTCTGCACCGGAAGGCGGTCCATGGGCGGCTCCTCGATGGTGGACATATCCCGAATGCCGGACAGAGCCATGTTCAACGTGCGGGGAATTGGCGTTGCCGACAAAGTGAGCACATCCACCTGACGGCTCATTTCCTTCAGCCGCTCTTTGTGGGTCACGCCGAAGCGCTGCTCCTCGTCCACCACCAGCAGACCGAGATCCTTGAACACAACATCCTTTTGCAACAGCTTGTGGGTGCCGATGAGCACATCAATGTAGCCTGCCTCCAGATCCGCAAGAATTTTCTTCAGCTCTTTTCCGGTCTGGAACCGGCTGATCAGCGCCACCTGCACCGGATATCCTTCAAAGCGCCGCAGGGCGGTCTGGTAGTGCTGGTTGGCCAAAACCGTGGTCGGCACCAGAATGGCGGCCTGCTTGCCCTCCAGCACGCACTTCATCACCGCCCGCAGGGCAACCTCCGTTTTTCCGTAGCCTACATCGCCGCAGAGCAGGCGGTCCATGGGTACCGGCCGCTCCATATCCGCCTTGATCTCCGCAATGCAGCGCAGCTGGTCACCGGTTTCCTGATATTCAAATTTATCCTCAAATTCCCTCTGCCAGGGGTCGTCTTCGTGGAAGGCGTAGCCGGGCTGACGCTGGCGCTGGGCGTACAGCTGGATGAGGCCCTTTGCCAGCTCTTTCGTGGCCTTCCGGGTTTTTGCCTTTGCCCGGGCCCAGTCCGTGCCTCCCAGTTTGCTCAGCTTGGTTCGGCCACCCTCTTCGCTCTCCGGCGCACCGATGTATTTGCTCACCAGATCCAGCTGGGTGGCCGGCACATAGAGGGTGTCCGCTCCGGCATAGGCAATCTTAATGTAGTCCTTCTCCACCTTGTCCATTTTGATGGTGGTCATTTCCACAAACCGGCCAATGCCGTGCTGCTCGTGAACCACCAGGTCGCCGGGAGAAAGGTCGGTAAAGGACTGGAGCTTCTGCCGGTTGGATGCCTTTTTTGACGCTTTGGCCTTTGCCTCCCGGTTTTTCCGCGTTCCGGCAATGGGGGCATTCCCTTCCGTGAGAATGGCAATGCTTCCCCATTCCATGCCGGCGGACAGGCCGCCGACGCAGAGGGTGATCTGTCCCGCCTCCGGCAGAGTGTGCAGGTCGAAGTCCAGGGCGGAAATCACCCCCTCGTCCCGCAGCATATCGTGGAGTGCTTTGGCCTGTCCCTGAGCGGCGCAGAGCACAATGGTGGCAAGGCCGGCCTTCTGATAATGGTTCAGGTCGCTGACTGCCGCCTCCAGACTGGTGCCGAAGCTGGGCAGCTGCTTGCAGGTAAAGCTCAGGGTCGCTCTCGGAGGCGCCGGATATTCGCTGACCAGAAAGCTGTCCAGATAGACCACGGGAAAGTCTCTTGCCATGCGGTGCATCAGCTGCTGCAAATCCGCGCTGTAACGCCCTGCCTCTCCCCACAGAAGTCCGTTCTCCAGCAGAGTGGTTCGGTCCTCCTCCTGCTGCCAGCGGTAATTTTTTGCCGCCTCTGCAACCCGTGGGGAATCGCACACCAGCAAAATGGCATCCGGGGGAAGATAATCCGCCCCGCAGGCAAATTGGGGATAAATCAGGTCCAGGTAGCGATCCGCCGCTCCCAAACTCCCCAGTTCCGACAGGGTGCGGGCGTCCCGCTCCAGCGTTTGGCAAACGGCAGTATAGGATGGCAGTTTGCGTTTTTTCTGGGCGGCATCCACCTCTGCCCTGCGCCGGTCAATGTCCCCTGCCAGTCCCAGCAGACCCCCGGGGGCCAGATGGGGCAGGGTTTCCGATGCAGGCAAAATCTCTGCCGAGGGAATGTTTTCCTCCCGCCGCTGGGTGGAGGGATCAAACACCCCCATGCTGTCCAGCTCGTCGCCCCAGAATTCGCATCGCACCGGCTTTTCCCGGCTGGGAGAGAAAAAGTCCAGAATGCCGCCGCGAACAGCAAACTGACCCGGCCCTTCCACCTGCTGACTGCGAAGGTATCCTGCCGCAACCAGACGGTCGCAAAGGGCATTCAGGTCATAGCTCTGGCCCTGTTCCAGCGTAAAGCAGGCGCGGCTCAGGGTTTCCGGCGGCAATGTACGCTGGAGAAAGCCCTCCACCGTGGCAACCACCAGCCCGGCCCGTTCCGTCGCCATGGTTCGAAGCACCCCAATGCGCCGATGCTCCCACTGGTGGGACACCGTGGCGGCATCGTGAAAGGTGAACTCCCGGCTGGGCAGCTGCAGCACCGTCTGCTCCGTCAACGCCTCCAGATCCCGGGTAATCCGCGCCGCATCCACATCGTCTGCACACAGAACAACCACCGGCCGCTGTCCTTCCGCCGCAATTCCGGCGGAAAGGAACCCCCGGTGCACCGGACTCAGTCCGCTGGCGGCAATGGGACAGCGCCCCGCATCAATGCGCAGCAGAAGATCCTGAAATTCCGGAACCCGCTGGAGCGTTTTTAATAGTGCGTGCATTGTCATCACCTACTCTGCTTTATCCGTTATAGCGGCTCATGGCCTGGTCGATGCCCTTGGAAAAAGTGCATTCTATGGCGTCCAGGGCCCGCTCGATGGTGGCGTCGATGGTCTTGCGATCCTCTTTTGAAAACTTGCCCAGCACCCAATCGGCCATGTCATAGTCCGGATGGGGCTTTTGCCCCACTCCGATTTTCACCCGGGGAAACTGATCCGAATGGAGCTGACCGATGATGCTGCGCAGTCCATTGTGTCCGCCGGCCGTGCCGTTGCGGCGCAGACGGAGCTTGCCCACCGGCAAAGACACATCGTCGCACACCACCAGCACCCGTTCCGGCGGCAGCTTGTAAAACTGGCAGGCCTCCCGGGCCGCCTCCCCGGACAGATTCATATAGGTAGTGGGCTTCATGACCAGCACCTTTGCTCCCCCGTATTCCACGATGTTGGTCAGCGCCTTGAACTTCAACCGCTGGATGGGCTTGTTCAGCCGCTCCCCCAAGGCATCCGCCGTGGCAAAGCCAACGTTATGACGGGTATTTTCATACGCATCCCCGGGATTTCCCAGACAGACCAGAATCCAGTCCAACGAGCTGCTTTTCTTCTGGTTTCCAAACAATGATATGGCCATATGACACCTCAAACCGTTTTTTTGACAACGTCCAAAAGGGGATACTGCGCCGCAGTACCCCTCTTTTGTTTTTTATTCTTCTTTTGTGTCATTCCATGGAAACGGCTACGCCGCCCCGGAACAACGGATGCAGAATTGCTTACTGGAACAGCGGAGACACGGAAGTCTCGTTGAAGATGCGGCTGATTGCCTCTGCAAACACGTCTGCCACGTTGACAAACTTGATCTTCGAACAGGACAGAGCCTTCTCGCTGGCAGGGATAGTGTTCAGGAAGAACACCTCGTTGATGCAGCTGTCCTGAATGCGCTGCACCGCAGGGCCGGACAGAACGCCGTGGGAAGCGGCAGCAACCACGTCCCGTGCGCCACCGATCTTGACCAGAGCCTCTGCTGCATGGCACAGAGATCCGCCGGTGTCCACCATGTCGTCCAGAAGGATCACGTGCTTGTCCCGCACGTCGCCGATGATGTTCATAACCTCGGAGGAGTTGGCCTTCTGGCGGCGCTTATCCACGATTGCCATGGGCATGCCCATCTTCTGGGCAAAGGAGCGGACGCGAGCCACGCTGCCTACATCGGGAGAAACCACGATGGTCTCGTCATGGACGGCAGAAAACTTCTCGGTGAAATAATCCACAAACAGAGGAGCGCCCAGCAGGTTGTCCACCGGAATGTCGAAGAAGCCCTGAATCTGGTTCGCGTGGAGATCCATGGTCAGCACACGGTCTGCACCGGCGCGGGTGATCAGGTTGGCCACCAGCTTGGCAGAGATGGGATCACGAGGCTTGGTCTTGCGATCCTGACGGGCATAACCAAAGTAGGGGATGACAGCAGTCACGCGGCCTGCAGAGGCGCGCTTGAGGGCGTCGATCATGATGAGCAGATCCATCAGATTGTCGTTGACCGGAATGCAGGTGGACTGGATGACGAACACGTCGCTGCCGCGCACCGTCTCATAGATGGAGACGGAACTTTCACCGTCGGAGAAGGTTTTTACCTCTGCGCTGCCCAGAGGCAGTCCCAGCTTGGCGCAGATGGCCTTGGCCAGCTCCGGATTGGAGTTGCCGCTGAAAATTTTAATGTCTTTACCGTGAGAAATCATTAGTGACCCATCCTTCTTTCTCAAGTTCTTTCATTTTTTCTCGTTTGCCGTTTCTTTCTATCAAAGGCGGTCATGGACCGCATAGGCACAAATTTAGTTTGTTTTCTTCTTTGCCCGGTGGCGCACTGCCCAGCCTTCCCGCAGTTCCTGGCGGGTTCTGGCCACTGCCAGAGCGTCTGCCGGCACGGTGTCGGTAATCGTGCTGCCGGCAGCGGTGAATGCTCCGCTTTCCACGGTAACCGGAGCTACCAGATTGGTGTTGCAGCCGATGAAGACGTTGTCTCCCACCGTGGTGCGGTATTTATAATTGCCGTCGTAGTTGCAGGTAATGGAGCCGCAGCCGAAGTTGCAATGCTCGCCCACATCGCTGTCCCCCACATAGATCAGGTGGGGCAGCTTGGTACCTTCTCCGATGACGGCGTTTTTCACTTCCACAAAGTCCCCTACCTTGCAATCGTCTGCAACCCGGGTTCCCGGACGGACATAGGCAAAGGGGCCGATGTTGACGTTAGCGCCGAAGACCGCCTCATTGAGCTGGCTGGCGTTGGCAATGCATCCATCTCCCAGGGTGCAGTCCCGAATCATGGTGTTCGGGCCGATTTCGCAGTTTTTGCCAATCACCGTATTGCCCCGCAGAATCGTACCAGGCAGCAGAACCGTTCCCGCACCTACCGTGACGGTGGGATCTACATAGACGTTCTGGGGATCGAAAATCCGCACCCCCTGCTCGATGCACTTTTCCGCCTGATCCAGGCGACCGTAGTACTGAGTGGCATCAAAGCTCTCTGCGTCCGTCAGGGGCAGCAGGAGAGGCACGTCGTCCGCCTCAGGGGCAAAGGGCACAGCGGCAGACAGGTCGCCATCGGCGGCCAATGCCTCAGCGCTGATGCGGCCAACGCCTGCAGGAGCTTCCTCCGGCTCAGGCAGCTGCTCCAGCACCGTCAGCAGCTGTACGCCGCCGCGGCTGAGCCACACCGGCTCGGTAATGCAGATGACCTCCCCCGACGCACCGGCGGCAAAATCGCAAATTGCCTTCTGCACCGGCTCATCGTCCACAAGACAGATCTGAGTTCCTTCCGGGAAGGACTTTGCCGCCTCCGCCGCCAGGTCCTTCTCTGTAAGCAGTAAAAACCGCTCAACACCAGCATCCTGAAGGGTATGCACCAGCCAGGTTGCGGCAGGGGCAAACAGCAGGGGACGCAGCATGAGCGGAACGAAATTGGGGTCTTCTGAACCTCGCAAAACAGCAATGATTGCACTGGTTACCTTAAAGGTACGGTTATCCTGATTCTTTTTCAGATCGTTCATCATAGAACTGTTAGACATCTCAGGAAACCTCCTTTCAGAAAACATTTTCTTAATTGTATTATAGCAGACTAATTTATAATTTGCAGTAAATCTAAGTAAAGTTTTTCGACTTTGGAGATTTTGACGATTGCATTCCATCGAATATGGCGGAAATGTTGCAAAAGCGACAGACTCCATGGAATTTTGACAGAACTGCTGGCAAAAAAGGACTGCCGCAAATTGCGGCAGTCCAGATTGTGCAGGTAGTTTCCCTCGAAACGACGGGATTAGAAATACTTGCGAACGCCCTCGTGTGCCAGCTCTGCATCGGCAGAAATGGTCACGGTGAACTTGATGTTGTTCTTCTCGGAGAAGGCATCCAGCCAGTCCAGGAACTTCTCGACTTCGGGATCGCCGTCGCAGGGGACGACGCGGCACAGAGAATCGATGAAAATGTGGGTGATATCGAAGTTGCCGGCATACAGACCGGAAATCATGCCCTTCAGGAACTCAAAGGACTGGATATCATAGTCGCTGGCCTCAACCAGACGAATGTTGTAGTCGATGTTATAGGTGAGGGCGCGGTTACGCTCGATGCAGACCACGTTGCCGTGCTCGGTGCCGACAGCAGAGTTAATCAGATCGATCATCTGCTTGGTCTTACCGGAACCCTTCTTGCCCATGATGACTCTAACCATAGTGTGTCACTCCTTGTTCTACCTGTGCCCTTGGAACGCACAGGTGGTGTTGGTGCTATATTAACATACGCGGTTTTTTATTTCAACTGGTTTTTATTGAAAATTCACACGATGTTGATAATTAAAACCGGTGAAACCCCGAATTTGCTTATTTTTCAAGGCGCTGCAGCAAATCCTCCCGCAGGTCGGAATAGCCAGGCTTATCCAGCAAAGCAAACATATTTTTCTTGTAGGCCTCCACGCCGGGCTGGTTGAAGGGGTTCACATTCAGCACATAGCCGCTGATGCCGCAGCACAGCTCGAAGAAGTAAATCAACTCGCCGGTGGTGCGGGCGGAAATGGTCTCCGTCTCAATCAGGATGTTGGGAACGCCGCCGTCCACATGGGCCAGACGGGTGCCCCGCATAGCTTGCTCACAGACAAAATGCAGGTCTTTTCCCGCCAGGAAATTCAGGCCGTCCACATTGTCGGCATCCTCGCCGATGACCAGCGTTCCATGGGGCTTGTCATAGCGAACCACCGTCTCGAACATGATGCGCTCGCCCTCCTGGATGTACTGACCCATGGAGTGCAGGTCGGCAGTGAACTCCACGCTGGCAGGGAACAGGCCCTTGCCTTCCTTGCCTTCGCTTTCGCCGTAGAGCTGCTTCCACCACTCGCTCATGAACCGGAACGCAGGCTCGAAGCAGGCCAGCAGTTCTACCTTCTTGCCCTTTTCATAGAGGCAGTTCCGGGCGGCGACATATTTCCAGGCCGGATTTTCCATTGACCGGTCGGCATTGAGCTGCTGCATTGCGTCGGCAGCGCCGGCCATCAGCTCTTCAATGTCAATGCCTGCCACGGCGATGGGCAGCAGACCCACGGCAGTCAGCACGCTGTAGCGGCCGCCCACATTGTCGGGAACAACAAAGCTTTCGTAACCTTCCGTGTCCGCCAGGTTCTTCAGCGCACCCTTGCTGGCATCGGTGGTGGCATAGATGCGGCGGCGCGCCTCTTCCTTGCCATACTTCTGCTCCAGTGCCGCCTTGAAAATACGGAAGGCAACCGCAGGCTCGGTGGTGGTGCCGGACTTGGAGATCACGTTCACGGAGAAATCCCGGTCGCCCACCAGTTCCAGTACCTCCAGCACAGCGTCCGTCGACAGGGTATTTCCGGCAAAAAACACGTCCGGTGTGTCTTTCTTCTTCAGGTTATAGTTCGGACTTTGAATCAGGTCGATCACCGCCCGGGCGCCCAAATAGCTGCCGCCGATGCCGATGACCACCAGTGCCTGAGAATCCGACTGAATCTTCTTTGCCGCCTTCTGAATGCGGGCAAACTCTTCCTTATCATAATTGACCGGCAGTTCACGCCAGCCCAGAAAATCATTGCCCGCTCCGGTGCCCTGGCTCAGCACATCGTGGGCTGCGGCAACACGGGTGGACATAGCGCCCAGCTCGGCGGGAGAGACGAAATCAGAGATGGCAGATAAATCAACTTTGATCACGGTAATTCCTCCTAATCGATCGGCATATCGGCCGACAATATAATGCTTTGGCTGATGCTATCTTATCACAGTCAGCTGGAAAAAGAAAGCTTTCCTGCATCATCGGAGAAAGATTTTTACAATCTGTTCCAGAGTGTCTATTTTGCCCCGTTTTTTTACCACAAAACAGAAAATGACGGGTTTTTACACAGAAAAAATGAAAGGGAGTCTTGCAATATCAGGGCGATAGTGCTAAATTTAAAGTAATCGGTTCCGGTGGCTGCACCGGAAACTATCTACTGGAGGAATACGACATGGATTTGTTTGAAACTTTGGCTGAGACCCTGAAAAAGAACCCCAAGAAGATTGTCTTCACCGAGGGCACCGACGCCCGCATCCTGTCCGCTACGGACAAGCTGCTCAAGGCCGGCACCTTCCTGAAGCCCGTTCTGGTGGGCAATGTGGAGGCCGTGAAGGCCGCTGCCGCTGAGGGTGGTTTCACCGTCGAGGGCGCTGAGATCATCGACCCCGAGAACTATGCTGATATGGATGCTATGGCTCAGACCATGTTCGACCTGCGCAAGGGCAAGATGGACATGGACACTGTCAAGGCAAACCTGAAGAAGGGCAACTACTTCGGCACTATGCTGGTGAAGATGGGCGTTGCCGACGCTCTGCTGGGCGGCGCTACCTACTCCACCGCCGACACCGTGCGTCCTGCTCTGCAGCTGATCAAGACCAAGCCCGGCAACAAGAACGTCAGCTCCTGCTTTATTCTCGTCCGTGAGAAGGACGGCGTGGAAGAGCGCATTGCCATGGGTGACTGCGCCATCCAGATCGCTCCCGATGAGGACGCACTGGTGGAAACCGCTGTGGAGACCGCTAAGACCGCTGCTTACTTCGGCATCGATCCCAAGGTTGCCATGCTGAGCTACTCCACCAAGGGCTCCGGCAAGGGCGACGACGTGACCAAGGTTGCCAACGCCACCGCTAAGATCAAGGCCGCTTATCCCGAACTGAAGGTGGACGGCGAAATGCAGTTCGACGCTGCCGTTTCCCCCACGGTTGGCCAGCTGAAGTTCCCCGGCTCTCCTGTTGCCGGCCATGCCAACACCTTCATCTTCCCCGAGATTCAGTCCGGCAACATCGGCTATAAGATCGCTCAGCGTCTGGGCGGCTTCGCCGCTTACGGCCCCATCCTGCAGGGTCTGAACGCTCCCATCAACGACCTGTCCCGCGGCTGCGATGCCGACGAGGTCTACAAGATGGCTCTGATCACCGCCGCTCTGGCCTGATCTCCCTGTCTGTAATACCAACGAAACAGAAAAACCGCCGCAGAGTTCTTTTCCTCTGCGGCGGTTCTTTTTTGCACAGAATCGTCCGATTCAAACCAACAGCAGTATGATACACAGGGCGGCAATCCCTCCACCCACCACGCTGACAATGGTATAAATTTTTCTGGATTCCGGATCCTGCTTTTCCGCGGTGCGGTAGTAAATGCCTGCCCCCAGCACCAGAATCCCGATGATCAGGCCAATAATTTTAATGAGCATTATGATTTTCTCCTCCATTTCAATAAAAATGCTGAGTTTGTGATCACCAGAACAGAGCCTGCATTGTGTACCAGCGCACCGACCACCGGATTCAGCGTTCCGGCAATCGCCAGGGCAATGGCAACAAAGTTCAGTGTCATGGAAAAGGTCATGTTGATCTTGATCGTTGTCATCATCCGCTTGGACAGGGCAATCAGATGCGGCAGTTCCTTGACCTCATCGTCCACCAGCGCAATGTCTGCGGCATCCACGGCAATATCGCTTCCTACGCCACCCATGGCAATTCCCACGTCCGCTTTTTTCAGCGCCGGCGCATCGTTCACACCGTCACCCACCATGCACACCGGCCTATCGGCGGCCTGATATTCCCCGATGTAATTCAGCTTGTCCTCCGGCAGGCAATTGGCCCGCACCTCCTGCACGCCCAACTGATCGGCAATGGTCTTTGCCGCATTTTCGTGGTCTCCGGTCAACAGCACCGGCTGTACTCCCAGTCCGGTCAAAGCCGACAGGGTTGCCTTGCTTTCCTTTCGCAAGGTGTCCGCCAGAGCCAGGAAACCGACATACGCCCCGTTTACCGCCACATAGATCACCGTGCAGCCCTGTCGGGTGTATTCCTCCGCCGGGGAGACCTCAATTCCATGCTCCTTCAGCAGTTCCGGATTTCCTGCCAGAATCCGCCGTTTCTCCACCGTTGCCTCCACGCCCCGGCCGGGAATCATCTGAAACTCTGTGCTTTCCGTCACTTCTGCACCGGTTTTGGCAAATCCCCGTACAACCGCTTTTCCCAGCGGATGCTCCGAAAAGCTTTCTGCCGAAGCCGCCAGGCGATACACTTCTGTCTTGTCCATCGTCTCTGTTACGCTCTCCACGGCAATGACCTCCGGCGTGCCATAGGTCAAGGTGCCAGTCTTATCAAATGCAATGATTTTCGCCTTTGCCAGCCGCTCCAGCGCATCTCCCTCCCGCACCAGAAAGCCGTGTTTGGTGGCGTTGCCGATGGCCGCCATAATGGCCGTCGGCGTGGCCAGCACCAGTGCGCAGGGGCAAAACACCACCAGAATGGTGACGGCACGAATGATCTGGCCGGTAATCAACCAGGTAAGTCCCGCCGCAGAAAGGGCAATCACCACAATCCAGGTTGCCCAGCGGTCTGCCAGACCGACAATTTTTGCCTTTCCCGCATCCGCCGACTGGACCAGACGAATCATCCGCTGAATGGAGCTGTCCTCCCCCACCTTGGTGGCTTCCATTTCAAAAGCGCCGAACTGATTCACCGTGCCGCTGGACACCTCGTCGCCCACGGTCTTATCCTCCGGAAGGGACTCGCCGGTCATGACCGCCTGATTGATGGAGGTCTGGCCGAAACGGATCACCCCGTCCACCGGAATGGTTTCCCCCGGCAGCACCCGCAGCCGATCCCCCACTTTAACCTGCTGGGCAGGAATGATTTCTTCCCTTCCATTGCGGAGAATCCGCGCCGTCTGAGGCGTTAGATGAACCAGCTTTTCAATTCCCGCTCGCGCCTTTGCCACCGTCAGCTCCTCCAAAAGCGCACCCAGCTGCATAATGAACGCCACTTCACCGGCCGCAAAATCTTCTCCGATGCAGATGGAGGCAATCAGCGCCAGAGAAACCAGCACGTCTGCCTTGATGTCAAAGGCGGTAATCAACCCAATGACAGCTTCCAGCACAATGGGCAGGCCGCACAGCACGATGGCAATCCACGCCAGATCAAAGGAAAACGGACGGATCTTCAGCAAACTGCAGATGACCGCAACACCGGAGACCGCCAGCAGAACAATATCCTTTTTGATTCCGCCGAATTCCAGCAGCTGCTCCAGCTTTTCTATCCCTCGTTTCACAAATCTCTCTCCTTTCGATACCCCATAGGGTATGGCACTATCATACCTATAGGGGTATAGGTTGTCAAGAGTAAAAAAAGAAACCTCCGCCTGAATTTTTCAAGCGGAGGCCGGTTTTCAAGAAGATGAGCCCCGTACGGACTGTGAACTACACCCATGTAGATCGCACTGCAATCGGGCATGAGATTAAAGTTCAGCACATAGCTTCGATTGCCATTTGAGAGGGACACGGATATGAGAAAGCTGATTTTGCGTTCAATATGGATACTACCTGTGTGGAATGGAAGTTTTCTGATTGCAACATGATCGCCACGGACACCATCACAGAGGAAAATAAGGTTGCTGACAATATGGTTCAGCAGTTGGAACTGGACTGGCTGATCTACAATAAGCCCCAGAATATGCACAGATAGTGCTTGGCAGTGATCCAGAGCAGTATGCGAAAGGAACGCCAGAGCATCGGCTGATGGATTAAAGTGAATATACATGGAACAGCCCACTAGTCAACAATGATTGGTGGGCTGTTCCATATTGTGCCTTAATCTTCATGAATCGATAGTCTGCCAACATCCTGTAGCTGATGGAAATTCTTAACAACCAAATGCGGAAAAGTTTTCACAATTAAGTCGACCGACATATGCTTAAAATTTATCTGACGCAACTTATTCCTATCAAAAAGTGTAGACAAAATCGTTATGTTTCCAACTTGGACATGTGTAAGAACCTTAGTAACTGGCAAAAGCGCAAACATGTCTCTCGCAACACGAACAGCGACGGCAGAAACAAATTCTTCTAATAAAATATCAGACAGGCCATCCCGAAGCACACGCTCTGGACTTGCGGCAAACTCAACTTCAATATAAGAAGGCTTATCTGTACCAAATTCGAAGTCGCCACTATACAGCGCCAAATCGTCAACTGGACGCATTCTTTCAATGACTTCAAGATAAGCATTAACATCACCGGACAAAACTCTCGAAGCCATCTGCGCGCAATAAGCATACACAGTTTGATCCATGAGCAAATCGTCTGCAGTTGCACCTGCAATGATTTCCGTCCAATCCACCGGCGCGTCTTCATACAAGTAGATTCTCTTAATTGCTTCCGCCGATAATCCGTTCGTTGCAGTAGGAGCTGCTGAAATACGCGTAGCATCCAGCGAATCACCCATTCTGCCTGTAGTTGTGTTGTACGCTGGTGTAGAGGGCACTGCATAAATCTCCTCAACACCGTCACTTTGCATAAAGTAATCATCCACCGCTGGGGCTACTTGATAATCATTCTGCTGAGATAATCGTGTCGATCTGATTTGTTGAGAGGGTTGTGTACTTCTGTTATTCCTTGAACTGCGGTACTCGGTTTCAGTCCAATAAATTCCCGTCCCTGGAATACCAACAGTTGTCGTCACATTGCCATTTGTGTTGAATGTTTTCTTTAGGGGACCACTACCTACAGTCATACTCATTCCGGTTTTTCCGAAATTAAGCTTCAGTCCATTACATATTTTAACACTTCTTCTAAATCTAAGTCCCATAGCAGTTACCTTCCAAGAATAATAACGGTTGTATCATCTGTCGATCCGTTCTTACGGGCTAAATCTGTAATTATCTGAGTTCCATCAAAATCTGAGTCCCTCGTTAAAAGTACTTCTTCCATACAATCGATGCTTACAAAGTCGTGGATGCCATCAGAAGTAAGCAAAAGTGTATCTGGGAAGTAATCGTTAAATATTCTTTCAATGACAAGCCTGTCAGCGTATCGCTGAGATCCGCCACCAATGCAACAGGTAATTTCGTTTTTTTTGCAGGTTTCTGCAGCTTCATACTGGCCACACTCGATAAGCCAATTATATGTG
The DNA here is from genome assembly GCA_963597355.1 of bacterium. Lineage (GTDB taxonomy): Bacteria > Bacillota > Clostridia > Oscillospirales > Oscillospiraceae > UMGS1766. The sequence goes on from CAVBPR010000019.1 coordinate 106,506, forward strand.
GTGTGGTCTGTGGTCAACTGCTTCAGGTATGCCCCCTGCATAACATATAATCTTGTGTTACCTGCATGAATTAGGTAATATCCATCCTTTGCGGCAACTACACAGGTAAGTGTGGTTGCCATTTCTGACTTATCCGGTATGGAAGCAGCATGGGCAATCAAATCCCTGTTCATATTTGTTACAAAGGAATGTATGTCTTGCTCTGTCATAGAAAGGAAATCCGCTTGACATATTTGGTGAGCAATATATCGACTGGCAATTCGACCACCAGCATTTCCTCCAACACCATCGGCCACTCCGATGCATTGGAATACATCGGAATCCAGTGAAGTTATCTTATTATTGACTAAGACTGTGTTAAAAACAGCTGTGTCTTCACACTCGGTTTTTCCGCAGCCCATCCCAACATCCAAGCATACTTTCATGGCATTACCTCTTACTTAAGAAACCATGCAAGTCAAAGAATACGGCTGTGTTTCAGCATTTATTTCTTCAATCACCACGGTCTTATTCTCAAAGATTTCGTTATCAAACAAGTATCTCGACAAAGGATTGATCAATAGGCTTTCAACAATATTGCCGATACCACGACCACCATTGTCCAGGTTTCCAACAGCTTTGGTCTGGAGAACTTCCATGGCTCTGTCGGTCAATGACAGGGTGATTTTTTTCTCAGCCTGAAGGTTACGGATAATTTTATTAATTTGAGCCTTCAAAATATCGTTAGCTACATTTTCACGAATAAAGTCAAATACAACAATATTTTCACCAATACGGTTCAAAATTTCCGGTCTACCAAGCTGTAGCTTAAAATATTCTTCAACACCTTTTCTTACACTTTTTTGAACTTCTTCATAAGACATCCGGGGAGTAACGCGTAAGGTTCGTTCTCCGGTGCTGTCAACTCCATAAATACCTAGGTTACTGGTGAAAATTATTATAGTCTCAGAAAAGTATACCGTATTTCCTTGTCCGTCTGTCATCCGACCATCCTCGAGAATTTGTAGAAATTTATCCAAAATGGATGGATGCGCTTTCTCAATCTCATCAAAAAGCAGAATGGAGAAAGGATTATTCTTAACGGCATTAGTAAGCTGGCCGCCCGCTTCATAACCGACATAACCTGGAGGTGCACCCAATAATTTCTGATCGCTATGAGATTGCCCGTACTCACTCATATCAAAACGAATGCAGCTGCGTTCATCACCGAAAAGAAGTTCTGCCAGGGTTTTTGCTGTTTCCGTTTTACCAGTACCAGTCGGGCCAGCAAAGAACAGAACCCCCTTGGGGCGAGATGTAGCAGAGGATTGCAACCCAGACATGCCAGTCATCGCACGTTTTATTACATCCAGTGTTTTGGTTATGGCAGGTTCTTGTCCCTTCACTCGATTGGTAAAGGTCGCATGAGCATTTTTGATTTCTTCTATGTCGATACTGTTCCAAGGATTTTCCTTAATTCCAAACTTATACAGATCGACTACATCGCACAAGTTTCGAATATGAATTCTCTGGTTCTTTGCAAGACGACGCAGACCGTTTAACTCAGTAAAACTAAATCCCTCAGTCATACCAACAAACTTATCCTGGATTTTCTCCAGTTCCTCCGGATGCTCTTGATAATAGGGAGATTCTTCTACATAAATGTCATTGGCAAAGAAGCTGGGGAAACGGACACTCTTCACAAGATGTTCACGTTCTTCCCTGGAAGGAGTATGCAACATAATGTTCTTGACATTAGGGTTGTCAAGGTAGAACCATGCCGGAATATCATTGACCTTGTTGGCGATAATAACCACAGAATTTTTGAGAATTCCATTCGAAGTTCTCACATCTTTTGCATCCATAGAAGCCTGAAGCAGTATAGTATAGCTATCAATTTCAGATTGCTCCATATTGGTCGGAGAAGTGATATATCTTGAAGCAAAATTCATTATAACAACCGTAGCTCTTGAATTCTGTGTAATTGCAGTTCGAACAATAGATGAAGCAGTACCATTACGACCTTTGAAATCAGCATGGATATGCTGATCGGATACCGTTGCACTCACCAAGCTGGCAAACGACTGCAAATATCCGTCTTCACAAGTATTGTAAAAACCGCGAATACCGTCAAAAAAAACGATATCTTGATAGCCGGCATCTTTGAAGTAGTAATGGAGATATTGTTCTAATCTCAATACGCTTCCTTTTGGAACACTTCCATCAAGAGGATATTGATAGCTGTCCAAGACGTTGCCTTCAAGAATAATTATAGGCTTGATTTTATTGAAAATATCTAGCTCACGATGCCATTTCGGCAAATAATCGCTCATATATTTTCCAATCCTTTCCTTCTGAGTAGAGTATCTACTTGATCTTCATATCCAGGCCGGTGAATGCCCACGGATATAACACCGTCAAGTGCAGTGAAATTCTGAATTTCATTTTGTGCGTTCGAAAGGTAGCAACTATATTTATCGGCAAGCTGATCATTCAAAATAATAATTCGTTGATTATCAGACCCACGAAGAACTACACCATTATTGCGTTCTTGTATATACTTACCATCGATCAATACGCCAATCTGGGATACAAGCTCTGGATACTTTTGACGGATCTCTTCGTAATCAAAGCCAGTGTAAACCAAAATATCATTGCTGATTTTTGACAATTCGGGAAGCAACTGTTGCAGAGCATCTGTCTGGACAAAGGGATCTCCACCGGTAAGTGTGAATCCATCAACCGATTGATTACCGCATATGTGTTCAACTAACCTCATTAGTGTCTGTAATGTAGTTTTATAACGCTCTTGAGGTTCCCATAATTCCGGATTACTGCAGCCAGGACAATGGTGGATACATCCATTGAACCAAATACCAATCCGCTTGCCTGGACCTAACACATTGATGGGATAGAGAATCCTTGCTACATACATGATCCAATCCTCACATGGAAATAGGCCGCTTCAGACTGACGAGAGCCATTCTGTTCGTTGCCACCCAATCCAACCTCATCACCATCTTTCAATTCTAACGAAACATCTCCGGAAATCATCGTATTGTTTACGAAAGTATAATTTGTGGTGTTACAGTTTTTTATCGAGAGAATACCTGTTGCACTATCCAAATTCAGCTCGGCATGTTTTCTGCTGACATAGGGCTTAGTGGAGAGGTACTCACGCATTTCTTTTTCTCTGCCGATGATGGTAGTACCTTCTTTAATCTTGTAAGCAAATGCACCGTCCAAGGATGATAACAAATATTGCTGCACAGCAGAAGTTGCGACTTCTGCCGATGCTATATCCAGGGATGGAATAATCATCGAAATATCCTCGCCACAAGCAGAACAGCGCCGTGCCTGTACAGGATTTTTTACGCCGCAATCGCATACGCGCACCATTGGTGCGGAAGCTGGCGCTGTATCTGCAGGTTGTCCATTGTTTTGGGCTGCCTGTTCCATGCTTTCGTCGATTACGGGTACATTCTGTAAATCAGTTTCGCAATCTGAGCATTCCAAAAAGAGAGGGTTGTTGTGTGTGCCACACACAGGGCATACCTTGTATTTTTCCATAGTTATTCTCCGATCCTCTGCGTATTGGCTTTCGCGTTACGCTTCTTTGTGCCTTTTGCTTCGTATTCAGAGACATCTGCGCTCATTGTATAATCAGACACATTGATAATTTGTGCATACTGCTCTTCCGGAGGAAGTATAGAGATTCTTTTGGTGATAATTCCTTTTTTACGCAGTCGTTTCTCGATTTCATAGTAATCATCACAGAATGTACGCATATCAGATGCCAGACTTACACTTTCGGCAGCTGTTGGAATTCGGTCATCGGTACCAATACCACCTAGTTCCATAGTGATTTGTCCATCGTTGGAATAAGTAACATTAACCGCAGTTCCCTCATCAAACAGATAGAGTTCGTTCCGGAAATGCGTGCCATTTCGTCTAACAACCTCACGGTTACCAACGACAGAATAACCCATTTCCTGCATAGCCTCATCAACACATTTACTGATATAGACTTGCTCATCCCGGTGCTGAATTGCTTCTTCCGTCTCTTTGATTCTCTCATCCAAGATGGCGATGGCTTCAGAAGAGAAGGGCACATGCTCTACAGCAATATCAAGTTTTCGAGCATTAGCTTCATAAATAAAGCATTTGCGTTCATATTCCCCACCTTGTGCTTCATAAGCTGCATGATACGCTCGGCACTCTTTTGCGAAAGGTAGCACTGTCATAGCGTAGAAGTTTTTCAAGAAGTCAGGATCTTCAATTTCTGCAAACTTTCTTTGAATTTCTTCAGCTCGGCTTCTCTGCTCATCTGTAAGCGACAATTCTGTAAGAGTTGCCAGCTCAGCTTGGATACTCTTCGCGTGCAGATCACCAGAATTCGACTCACCGATTGTATCAAAGGTGAAGTCAAAACCGGCATCAATAGAGTCTGCCAATTGAGATCGGAATGTTTGCTCTGCGGAAGCATATTCTGATTTGACTGTTTTGGCCGCTGCTGCTAGTTCCCGAGTTACTACCAGTAAGTTTTGATTTAATTCGTGTAACCGCACAGATCCGTATTTATCACCCGCAGACGCCTGTGAAAGAAACGCAACCGCCGTCTTACGCAACATCGTTGCTTGCGACAAAGCAGAAGCATCAGCACCAATCTCTACAAAGAGCGGTTCCATTTGCTCAATAATGCGGTCTGCTTCTGCAATCACACTTCGGGCATTGCCAAGCTGCTTTTGGAGGATTTCCCGTTCAAGTCTTATTCTACGCTGTTCTTCAAGAATACGCCGCTGTTCCAGCGTTAATGTATAATGTGATGTTTTAGGACCGCTCATAAGTAAGTACCTCCTAATCGAATGGCTATCTTATTAAGACTTCATCGTTTCCTTCCAACTGTCCAGCGCATCTCTTTTTCCGAGGGCAATAAGCCAGCTCTCAAGCGCAGGAATAAGGTTGTTATATTGGTCCATTAATCTATGACAAAATTCCTTGAACTGATCCAAATTCTCGTTGTTGTCACCGAGCAATTCTTTCATATAGGAAGTCAACTCACTGAGCGTATGAAATTCCTGTCCCCCAACATACAGAATTTTTTGATTGGAAAGCATGTAAGCTACCAGATAAAGAGTAATCCGCTTTTCCCTTGAATTATTGATGTAGGCACGATAAGAGGATTCCAATCCTTTTACTGCTGCCAACATTTTCTTATTATCTGGATCTTTCATCGTGATGTACTTTGATAGTAACTCCTCACGAAGGACACCGTCAATATACTCATTCATACTGGAGCTGTTCTTGCGAAGCTGTTCAAGTAACGCTCTACCTAATGCTGGAAGTCCAATATATACCTGACCCTTCCAGAAAAAATCTTTGGTTTTAGGCTGCAAGGCATACATCGTTTTCCAGAAGATAAAATCATCTTTGCCGCTGGCGCGTGTTGCCTCTCGCTCCGCGTCTTGGCAGATTTGATGCGCATCTGAATCATAAATCTTATAATAATCGGACAGCTTTCCTCGGAAAAGCTCCTTTTTGCCTTCATCCCAATTTTCTACAAGTGCACGAACTAACTCTGTGCGAGTAGTGTAGTTTTTGCCTGCAAAGAAATATGGTCTTGCACTTCTCCTATCAACGCCCTCGCCAGGTATTGTCTGTTTGATGCCGGCAAGCCACTTTTTCACCTCATCATAACCCCAACGACGATTCGGATTATTTTTATCTCGTCGGTTAGAGATATCATAATAAGTCAGTGCTCTGATGAGTCCTTGCAACTCGGTAGGCATAGTCTTGGGGAACGGAATACGTTGAATGGCAATATACTTTTCAATATCCTCAGCAGGCATATTCCCGTATGGTGTTTTTCCGCAGAACAGTTCATACAGGGTAATACCAAGTGCATAGTAGTCAGCATTGGTTGAATACAAGCCCTTGAATGTTTCGGGAGCGGAATACTCTGGTGTCATACCTGTTTGCGTAACAATGACTGTATTTCCAGCTTCCGTGACTGAACTGATACCAAAGTCGATAATTGCTACCGACTGCTGATCGTCCGTAACCATTATGTTGGATGGCTTGAGGTCTTTATGGATAATTTTTGCAACGTGTAGTGCTTTTAGTCCTTCATTTAGGCAAGGAATAATGCTGCTTCGTAACTGCTCATAGCTGAAGGTTCTACCGCTTAAACTGCCTCTGCTATAAAAAGGGAGAATCTCTACCGTCGAACCGCGATGCTCGCCAATCTCGTAAACGGTTGCCACATACGGAGATTTTAGGCGTTTCAGTTGTTCTGTCACTTCGGCCTTGATAGAAGCAGTACGACGATAAACTTTAGCGACATATTTCCGGTTATTATAACTGCATATATAAAGATCTGCTTCACCAGTAGATACAGACATTTTCTCAACAATGCGATATTTTCCACACAGGAGAGTACCCTCAGCAATTGCACCACTCGCAGAAATGTTAGGGTTTAATACCGTTGAATTTCCGCTTGATTGTCCCTGATTGGGGGCAATGCCCCTGTTAAGAACAGTGGCATTGCTGTTATTCAGAGTTCTGTTGAGTTGTGTTTTATCTGCCATAATTAACCCTCCAGCAACTGAATCTTGTCATCGTAGTCGGACACCTTTCCGGTACGAACCAGATAATCTACAGCTTCATTCGTACGTTGTTTGATTTTCGCTCCAGTACGCTCAAAACCAAAAACCTTCATCGCCTCAGAACACAGAACACTACGATCCATTCCGTATGTACCAACCAGAATTTTTTCCATTGCTGCAGCAATTTCTGGAATAGAGATGTGCTCAATAGTTCTGTCCGGATCACCCAAACGAGATCTCCTTGCCTGCACGGTTGTCAAACTTGTGAGGCGCATAAACTGATCTTCAATCACAACTTCTCCTTGCATACGTTCTTGGATTGCTTGATCAATGGTGTCTCGAACGTCCTGCGTCGCCCTACCGGTCGTAAAACCTTGGCCAATGCGCTTATACAGCAACGTCATGTGGATCGGCTGCTCTACTTTAACAACTGCATGAACCATGTCTGCAATGTTAGATAAATTATCACTGCCTCGTGGAATTGAACTATCCCACCACTTCCCCTCTTCATATAAAGGCAAATTATAAGGATTAGTAGGACTCTGAGTCTGGAGCGTTCTATCTGGTTTCACAGCTTCAGTTCCAACATGTTCTTCCACATCGCCAACGGGGAATTGCATGTCAGGAACTTTTTCTCCGTGGTGTAGCAATGCGTTTTGGACAAAATTCATTAAACGTTCTTTTTCAGCCTCGGGATTACGGATCCATTCGGTAGACCACACACGATACATCTTCCACCCCATCTGTTCCAGGACCGCAGTACGCAGGTGTTCACGATCTCGCACTGTTCGTGCCATATAGTAAGAACTACCGTCACATTCGATACCTGCGATAAATTGACCAGGCTTCTTAGGATGTTCAACTGCAATATCAATCGTGTAATCAGAACTACCAACATTCATTTGCACAGAGCAGCCACGAGAAGCAAGGAATTTACCCACTTCCTCGCTAAAGGTGTCAACATCATACAAACCGGTTTTCTTTTCTGGCTTTGGCAAAGCAGAGCTTCCATTCATGGCGAAAGAAATATAAGTACGAAGCATACGAACGCCTTCGGAATGAGTCTTGGACAAATCAATATCTTCCGGAAAAATAGATCCCACGAGTTTGACATTGTGCTTTGCTCTGGTGATTGCAACATTCAATCTTCGTTCGCCGCCCTGTTGTCCCAGAGGGCCAAATCTCATATACATTCTACCTTGAGCATTCTTGGCATAGCAAATAGAGAAGATAATCGTATCGCGCTCATCACCCTGAACATTTTCGAGGTTCTTGACAAAGAACGGCTCGTTCTTGTCCTCATCAAAGAAGCGTTCATTGAGCGGATTGCGTGTTCTGAATTTATTGATTTCTTCTTCAATAACCGATTGCTGACTTTCACTAAAAGCGATGATACCCAGAGAGCGATCCGGATGCATTCTAATATGCTCAGCAACCATGCGCACAATCTCTTGGGCTTCAGCCCGGTTGCAGCGGTTCTCATACACACCATTCTGGACATAAACATACTCAACGCCAGTATCTTTTGCACGAATGGTGCTGCTGGGGAATGTAATCAGATTGTTCTGGTATATCTGCTGGTTGGAGAACGAAATCAACTCTTCAAATCTGCTACGATAATGCCACAACAGAGAATGATTAGGAAGGCTATTCGATGCCTCTTCCAAAATGGAATCGAAGTTCACATCTTCCCCTTCATCGTCCTCATAGTCAAAGTCTGCATCATTGCTTGTGCTGGCAGAGAAGAAGTTGGTAGGTGGCAACTGTTTGCTGTCACCGACAATGATAACTTGCTTAGCACGGAAGATAGCGCCAATGGCATCCTGCGGGAAAATCTGAGAAGCCTCATCGAATATTACCATGTCGAATCTGTATGTTTCTGCCTCAAGAAAGTAAGAGACTGAAAGAGGAGACATCATTAGACAAGGTTTCAGTTTAAGCAGAAGATTAGGTATTGTTCTAAACAGCTTTCTCAAAGGCATGATATTACGCTTCTTGCCCAACTCATGAAGCAAAACGGACATTTCATCAGGTGCTCTACTGAAATTGTGTCTGCTTGGCATTTCGCGAATAAGCTTTTCTCTAATTCGCATCTGATCAACAGGCAGCTGATGAGCATCCAACTTGCGGAAGGTTTCTACACGGTTTTCCTGTGTGCGAACCCTAAAAGTGGAAACCGATTCAATTCCAGTGCAAATCTTCTCGAACCATTCATAGTAAAAACTCTTCATGAAAACATCTTTGAGCGTTCCTGCGGGGTAATAAGTATCTTCTGCAGTAACAGTAAATGCTTCCAAACCGTTTTCTACACAGGCTTTCTTGCAATCACGCAGATCGATCCAAGCATCCATAGTAGAGAATTGTTCATTGCAGTTTTTAATTCGTCGAGTGAGCTTTGACAGGTTATAAGTTTCAAGAATTGTTTTATTAGTAAATAATCCTGTAAGATCGGTAATAAGCTGTTTATTACGCACAAGCTTCTCAAGTTGCTCTTTGTAAGCTGTAACGGAAATGCCAGGAATACCGTTCGTCACAAATTGCATGATTTCAGTATCAATACTACCTGTATTAATTGCTCGTTTGACCTGTCGCAGATGGTTAAAAATCTCTGTCATATAGTCCCAGTCTGTATTGCTGTCAAATGTAATCTTGGGGAGGATTTTCTTTATTTTCATAAGATCAGCATCAAATGCAATCTGGCTTTCCTGGATTCGATCCAGTTTTTCCAGATCGATTACAGCATCAGAATATCTACACTCAGAGTATGCCGCGGAAGCAATAGCTGCTTTTATCCTAATCGCATTTCTAAGCGCTGCGGTCACATCTGCCATCATTTCGAGTTTGTTGTCCAAATCCTTTTCTGCGCAAAGAACGGGGAACAATGCTTCAATTTCTCTGGCAGCACGAAGATAACTATGCAATTCAGCAACTTGTGCATCCGAATACAAGGACTTCCCTGATATAAACGCAGCCTTCATTTCTGCAGATATGTTACCGGACAAAAGTTGGATAACTTTATTGCTGAAATCAATGTTAGAGATTATTGCATTCCAATTGGTAGACAAACCGCAATATGCGTCACCAAGCTTTTCTCGAGCTCCCTGCTCAATGCTGTCCAGATTGTCCCGGGTATGCTGATAGAGCAGAATTGTATTTAAATCATTCTTAATATCAACTAAACTCAGATTAGCAAATCTTTCTGGACAGAATACAGAAACGCAGTCATATACAGACTTCAAAATGGTTGCGTTTGCAATAATTGCATGAATATCCTTGATTAGCCGTGTAATATCCATTGTATTGACATCGCACTGATTGCCTGCGATATGATAAACAGACTTTGCGCATTCAGCAATCTTCGTAATTTGCTTTAATACTGCTAAGTAGTTATCAATGAGTGTTTTATCTGTGTTGTACTTTGCAGTTAAGGAATAACCGGAATCTTCACCAAGGTCAGCCACAATGCCCTCAAAAAGCTCAAGATGGGAAAGGATTTCTCCCCATTCAGTAAAGCTTTCATCGTAGGCAATCCCAGTACAGTCTTTGATTTCATTATCTTTTGCGACAAACCATGCTCTTGTTGCAACAATATCCGCAGCGCGCTTCTTTGCATCCTGTGCATCCTGATGTGCAGAATCAGAAAGTATGTATTCGATGCATCGATCAGAAGATGCAAAAATTGTGCATGCGTTACACGCATAGCGGAGTGTATCGCGAATTTGTTCTGTCTTTGTTTCGACTCCGCAGTACAAACCTGCATAATATTTCTTGGCATCTTCATTATCGATAAACCAAGTATTCAGGTCATTGAACGCAACCAAAGGTTCATAAATACTGCTCCAACAATTTTCGCTGACAAACTGGTAGGTAGCCAAGTCATCCTGGAAAAGATGCCCAATGGCATCAAAGGCATTCAGTCTCTTGTAGACAGATTCCCAATCGAATTCGAGATCATATTCCTGGATGCCGAACAAATTATCGACCTGTGTGGAAAATCCTTGGTATGCCCTCATGTCCTCATTGTATTGCCTTAAGGCATGCAAGAGCGCAATAATTTCCTTGTCAGGAATCTTTTTTCGAACTTCCTTAAAAACAAGGCGAATTTGTTTTGTATCTTCTTTGTAAGACGATTTAAAAATCTTGAAGAAGTTTGTATATTCAGTCTTGAATCGATTTAAGATACCAGCATAATCCAATGCAAATACTGTTTCTTCGCATGTCGCCAAAAGCTGGCTGCGCTGGAGCTTCAGCTTTCCCGCAATTTCCATGACCTGTCTCAGCACAGCGAACGCTTCAACTTTGGATGTTACCCACGAAGAGTACGGCGCACTTAACACAACCGCGTCACGATAGGTCTGTAGAGCAGCGAGTAACTCAAAATTATCGAGTGAATCAATGATTCTGTAGTCATTACGAAGGCGGTTGATTTTATCTGTAATTTCAGAGAACCGCTTCTTCTTTTGGTCAATTGTATCTAACAGGCTGTATGCAGCATCATTTTTGCAGCATGGAACAATTGCAGCGGCTTCGGGGATCATGTCAGCCTGTTCCAATTTTTCGCAGTCGGCTTCGGACATCGTGTCAATACAGATTACAATGTCAAAGCGCAAGAAAGATGCTTTTAGTTTCTCTTTGTTGTCATTTAGTTTGTCCGCTTTGCTCAATACATCCCGCAGTAATATCTTGGCTTTGTTTCTTCCTACGAGGGACTGCCAACTTGCAACAACCTTGTTCTTTTGGACTTTTTCGATTGCCGTAATTTGAGTTTGTGCTTCTTGTAAAGTTGTAGGATTCGGCAAGCCGTAGTTATTACGTACAACAGCAAAAGAGTAATGGTTTAGTGCTACCTCAATATCTTGAAGGCGAACCGGATCAAAGTTAACAATATCACAAAGTACAGGGTACGCCATTCCATCGTCAGAAATCAACAGACTAAGGTCTTCCTCGGCCGAAACCAATTGAGACAGTAGCTGTTCAATATTCTTGTCCTTAAGAATAGCATCAGCATATCGCTCACAAATATTTTCTTTCTGTTCGATGAAGGTTTGAAGTTTGTTGCGCAGTTCTGTAACATATTGCAAAAGCGGTTCGGATTTTTTCTCGCTGAAGTACCAGTCAGTTAATTTGCGCTTCTCGAGAAGCATTTCACAAACTGTCAGGATCGCTTCCATTGACTCAAAGCTACATTGCATCTGCAGATGATACTCGGAAGAAAGGACATTGAGTGCATCAATCAGCAAATGGCATGTTTCATTCAACAGAATTACCTGCTGCAAATCCTCTTCCATCAACTCAAATGCAGTATCAGCATCCACGTTGTTCCGGAGAATCTCGCGATACTTCTTCATCGAGACAGAAAGTTCTGTTGTCACTGCTTTCCCGGGCATCTCAAAGAACGCCTGTCCGTATCTGTCTGTCAGTTCTTTTGCCAAGCTATCGATGGTATGTTTTCGCTCACGCAGATCACGAACTAAACGTTCTTCTTGCTCGGTAGGTCTATAAAACCATCCATTCGGGATTGCTACACAATAGCAAGAGTGATCATACAATTCGCCAAATGTATCCAATGTATCTACGGTGAGAATATCGGCGAGACTTTTGTCAATCAGCCTACATTCCTCAAGTGCAGAAAGTATTCTAGTAGCATCTTGGAGTTTGTTTTGAAGGTCTCTTTTTTGACTCACTTCCAAATAAGAACCGAGAACACCTTGCCACGGATTTTTATACCACTGTGGACCTAAAACGTCTTGAGCCTTGTCCAGATTCATGACAAGCAAGGCAAGCCTGTTCACATCGTCTTTTGTCAGCTTGTCAACATCGGGCAGATGTATCTCGATATCTGGTAAAGATCTTAATTCCAGAATAGCACCATATACCTCATACAGGCTCATTTCCAATGGCATAATCGTCTGGTGTATGTCATGCACGTAAGTTTTGAGCTGCTCACGAATCATATCCAAGCGGGTGAGGTTTGCGATTTCTTCATCTTTGACCTTGATTTGCTGCAAGCTTAGATTATCACCTAACTGATTAAGAATCTCCTTTTTATTCGCCTTATGGCTATGAAGAGAAAGGCAAAAGTCCGCAAGGTGAACATCGGTCAGACGTCGATAAACGACATCCAATGCCGCCATTTTTTCAGATACAAATAGAATCTTTTTCCCGTCAGCCAATGCCTGCGCGATGATATTTGTGATGGTTTGACTCTTTCCAGTACCAGGAGGTCCCTGCATAACGAAACTAACACCTTTTTGAGAAAGAGCAATTGCGTCCTGCTGACTGGAGTCAGCGTCAAGCACCAGGAATGAATCAACTGCTCGGCAAGCATCATGATCGAATTCATAGGTATCACCATCGACGGTGTTTGCCTCATTCTGCTCACCGGCAAATGCGCGAATGATGGGGTTTGTTTTCAACTGAGCCTCGTTCCGAATCAAATCATTGTACATACTGATCTTAAGAAACGACACCAAACCCATGCTGCACTCCCTTACAATACGCCAGCCACGCTCATCAACAAGAGCCTCCATCTTTTGCATAAAACTTTCAAGGGTATCTTTGTTGGAATCAAACTCGGGCAAAGAAATTCCATAATCACGATCAAACAGATAGGCCAGAGTAGGGTTAACAACAACCTCGTCTTCATGTTTTTTTAACGAATATTGTGCGTTCAGGGAGGGCAGAGTAAGAGTTACAGGGACTAAAATCAAAGGAGACTTAACCCAGCTATCGTTTCGACTTCCCTTTTCGCGCCATTCTATGAAACCAAAAACCAAATAGAGAATGTTTGTTCCTTGCTCATCCAGAGCCAGACGCGCCTTGGACCGGAGTTGTTTCAAGGTTTTTTTGATTTCTAGTAGCGTTCCTTCTGCTCGAATGTCACCTACATTGAGTTCCATAGGGTAAGACAATTTATCCAGAAGAGTGAGAATAGAGTACACGCGCACATCAGAATCTTTGTCAATCGCTTTCTGGAACGTCAGTTCTTTCTCATCAATAACGATTTGCTGATACAGTTCATCAAAGCCGGGCTTAAGGATTTTAAGCGTTGCTCTTTTGCTTTCGCGGAAAGAAATCATCTTGTTTCGTTTTCCCAAGTCAAGCAACTGGTCTTCCCATGCCTGAATTTTTTTATCTAATAACGATTCGTTCATCTTCTTCACCTATCTTTCCGTATTTGGCAAAAGAGTATTATTTGTAGAATTTAAGGACGCATAAATTATACCCAAATAAGTATATTTGACAGATTTTCGCCGCCTGCACCGACAAACCTAGTTCGGAAATATCAATGTCATCGTCATCGATTATCCGGGATTTATATTCAATGCGCTCGCTTTCATCTTGTATAGCCAGCATCTCTATTGTATTTTACTTCTATTATATTCAAATTTCTACAACTTTTACTAGACTCGAGTGAAAATTCACATTTATTTACTTCTGGGTGTGAAAAAATCTATTTGTATCTTGATCAGCGCCCTTCTGCACTTGCGTTTCTTGCAATACCGCCGGATTTTTCTCCGTACATTCAGAGAACAGAATAAGGCGATTATGTGGGCAACAAGGTCAAAGCAGTGAATATGTTCACCAAGAAATAAAAAATTTCTCCCGAAGGAGTGAACTGAACAGAACCGGTGAAAACGGACAATAAACAAAACACCCCCTGATGAAGGAAAATGGAAGTACTACATCAGGGGGTAAAATTATGCCTAGGGGAAAATATACACACGTTCAAGTTCTGTTGCCCGAAATCTGAGCCATAAAAGCCGCAGGAAAAATGAAACGCGAGGTAGCGGAACATTTTGGATTAAGGGATAAGTATGTTGTAAAACAACTTCTTGCATGCAAATGCCGAAAAGAAGAAAAAATTAAAGTCGGAATTATGCCCCGTCCCCAAGGCCGTCTGCGCAAAGATTCGCCGCCGCAGAAGGTGGAGACAGATGGGTCAGCAACTCCATAAATACGAGAATCTGCTGAACAGAGAGTTTCAGGCAGATAGACCAAACCATAAATAGATCACAGATATCTCTTATATCCACACCGAACAAGGTGTGCTCTATCTGTCTATGATTCGGAATCTGTTTGACAACAGCATCGTTGCATACAAAACAGGAACAGCACAAACGGCCAACCTCGTGCTGAACACTGTCCGGCTTGCCATGCAAAAGGAAAAGAAAGTCGCTGCGGAGTTGCAGTTCCACAGCGACCAAGGGAGTTAGTACACCTCTACTTTGACCTAATTAAAGAATATGGTATAACTCCGTCTATGTCAAGGCGCGGAAACTGCTATGACAATGCTATGGCAGAAAACTTTTTCTCGATTCTCAAGACGGAATGTATCTACAGACATCTTCCTGCTACCTTCGATGAAGCTAGGACTTTGATTGATAACTTCATCTACTTCTATAACTACCAGCACATCCAGTTAAAAAGCGGAGTGGCACCGCTGACGCTACGCCACTCCGCTTAAAAATCAATATTTCCTACTCAGGTTTTTGTGCTGTCCGTACAATCTGGGGCAGTTCACCACAGCGTTCATCCGGACTTTTTGTGTAATCAAAAGGGGAAAGAATTACTTCTGAGCCTGCTGCTCGCGGATCTCCCGCAGAGCGTCCTTGTGGCTCAGGTTGACGCGGCCCTTCTCGTCGATGTCGGTGACCTTGACCCAGATCATATCGCCGATGTTGACCACATCCTCCACCTTGGCAACCCGGTGGTTAGCCAGCTTGGAGATGTGCACCAGACCGTCCTTGCCGGGAGCCAGCTCGACGAATGCGCCGAACTGCATGATGCGAACGACCTTGCCGAAGTAGAGAGAGCCGACCTCAGGCACGAACACGATGGTCTCGATGGCCTTCTTGGCAGCGTCTACGCTCTCAGCATCGGGGCCGGAGATGAAGATGTCGCCGGTTTCTTCGATGTCGATCTTAGCGCCGGACTCGGCCTGAATCTTCTGGATGACCTTGCCGCCGGAACCGATGACGTCACGGATCTTGTTGGTGTCGATTTTCATCTTGGTCATCTTGGGTGCGTTGGGGCTGACTTCTGCACGGGGCTCAGCGATGCAGGGCAGAATGACCTGATCGATGATCTCATAGCGGGCGTCGCGGGTGATCTCCAGAGCGTCCTGAATGATCTCCATGGTCAGACCGTCGTTCTTCAGGTCCATCTGGATGGCAGTGATGCCGCTCTTGGTGCCGGCAACCTTGAAGTCCATCTCGCCGTGGAAGTCCTCAACGCCCTGAATGTCGATGAAGGTGTTGAAAGTGCCGTCATCGTCCTGAATCAGGCCGCAGGAAATGCCAGCCACAGGAGCCTTGATGGGCACACCGGCATCCATCAGCGCCAGAGTGGAGCCGCAGATGGAACCCTGAGAGGTGGAACCGTTGGAGGAAAGCACTTCGGAAACCACGCGGATGGCGTAGGGGAATTCCTCAATGGAGGGGAGCACCGGCAGCAGTGCCCGCTCAGCCAGTGCGCCGTGACCGTACTCGCGGCGGTTGGTGCTCTTGGCGCCCCGGGCTTCGCCGGTGGAGTAGGCAGGCATGTTGTAGTGGTGCATGTAGCGCTTGGAGTCCTCTTCCCAGATGGTGTCCAGCTTCTGGGAGGCGGAGAGGGTGTTCAGGGTGGCGATGCTCAGCACCTGGGTCTGGCCGCGGGTGAACATGCCGGAGCCGTGCACCTTGGGCAGCAGGCCGACCTCAGCACCCAGAGGACGGATTTCGTTGCGCTTACGGCCGTCAACGCGATGGCCTTCCAGCAGCCATGCCTTGACGATCTTCTTCTGGAACTTGTAGGTGAAGGTCTCCAGATACTTGTCCATAT
The DNA here is from genome assembly GCA_963597355.1 of bacterium. GTDB lineage: Bacteria > Bacillota > Clostridia > Oscillospirales > Oscillospiraceae > UMGS1766. The sequence goes on from CAVBPR010000019.1 coordinate 122,912, forward strand.
CCGGATACTCCTCCAGGAACAGCTCGTGCCAGTGCTCGATCAGCTTGTTCCAGCGCTCTTCGCGGACGTTCTTGTCGTCGGTGTCCATAGCGGCCTTGGCTTCTTCCATGGTAGCCTCGACGATCTTGTCGAACAGCTCCTGGTTGAAGTCGGCATGCTCATAGGTGAACTTGGGCTTGCCGATCTCTTCCACCATCTTGTTGATGAAGGCAACGATGGTCTTGTTGGTCTCGTGAGCGGCCTTGATGCCCTCGAACATGATCTCGTCGGGGATCTCGTTGGCGCCGGCCTCGATCATGACAACCTTCTCGCCGGTGGAGGCGACGGTGGTGTCCATCTGGCTCTTGCCACGCTGCTCCTGAGTGGGGTTGATGACGATCTGGCCGTCTACATAGCCAACCTCGCAGCAGCCGATGGGGCCGTTCCAGGGAATGTCAGAGATGGCAACCATGGCAGAGGCGCCGATCATGGCAGTGACCTCAGGAGAGCAGTCCCGATCCAGGCTCATGACAGTGCAGGTGATGCACACGTCGTTGCGCAGGTCGCTGGGGAACAGGGGGCGCATGGGGCGGTCGATCAGACGGCTGGCCAGAACGGCGGGCAGGCTGGGACGACCCTCACGGCGCATGAAGGAGCCGGGAATGCGGCCGACGGCATACAGCTTCTCCTCGAAGTCAACGCTCAGAGGGAAGAAATCCACGCCGTCCCGGGGACGGGGGGAGGCGGTGACAGCCACCATGACGGTGGTTTCGCCATACTTTACCATGGCGGCGGCGTTGGCCAGCTCGGCGTACTTGCCCACCTCGATGGAGAAGGGACGGCCTGCCAACTCCATCTCATACTTTTTGTAGTTGGGGAATGTCTTATGCGTGATAATTGTAGACATATGTTGTCCTCCTTTTCTTGGGAGGCAGTCTCACGCTTTTTAGCACTTGAATCCGACTTTCGTAAGCCCGAAGGGCAGATTCAACTGCTAAAATAAGCCCAGACTTGCCTCCATTTTTGATTTGCTGCAACGGAAATCAGGGCGGTGCAAGGGATTGCACCGCCCTGACAGAGAGCACTTACTTACGCAGGCCCAGCTTGGCAATCAGGGCACGATAACGCTCGATGTCCTTGTCAGCCAGATAAGCCAGCATCTTGCGGCGCTTACCGACCATCTTCAGCAGGCCACGACGGGAGTGGTTGTCATGGGGATGCTCACGCAGGTGATCAGTCAGCTGCTGGATGCGAGCGGTCAGGATAGCGACCTGAACCTCGGGAGAACCAGTGTCGGTCTCGTGAGTGCGGTTTGCCTCGATAACGGCAGTCTTTTCTTCTTTGCGGATCATAACGATTCCACCTTTCTTAATATGTCCCAAGGGGCTGAGTTGTGGGCGGGTGGCGCCCCGCAGAAATGCAGGCGATGTGTCCCAGAACCAAGCCGGTGGGCGACAGAGCACAAAAACCTGTGCTCAGCCTTCACAGTCTATCATAAATAAAAAAGCTTGTAAAGAAGAACCTTTTAAAATCAACCGTATTTTTGCGGGAAAGCCGCCGCAAACAAACGAATGTCCGCTGTGAGCGGACATTCGAAAAAGAAAAACGAAAAAATTTTACAGATTGCCGGGAAGCGTAAAAGAAATGAAAAAAAAGCTTGCAATATAAGAAAATCTTTGTTAGTATAGATGCATTGAGACCGACGTCAATTTGCACTGGCTTCGCAATCGCGTTGCCGGGGGGGTGCGAATCGATGTCGGCCTTTGTTTTTGACTGATGCACACGCTTGTGGGCTGCATGGCTGCCTCGATTAAAGGAGGATAAACAGCCACACGACAGAAACGATTACAAGGGAGCCCAGCAGGCACAACCGGTCCATGCGCTCGGATGACTTCTTTTTGCCCTGCTTTGCACGAACCGGCCGGGGCTGCACTGCCTTTGGGACGGGTTTCCGGCGCCGGGGTGTGCCGCCGGTCCAGACGGACTCATCCACTTCCCAATGGAAGGTCAGTTCATCTCCGGCTGCTGCAGCCTGCCGACCCAGTACCCGATCCCGATAAGCGCAGAAATCGATCACATTATTTCGGCGGCGGGGGAATTCTGTTTTGCAGCAAGTGGTATTCATCATGAAGACGACCTCCCGTGAATTTCGTTATTAGGATAATAGCAGAAAGGATGTCCCAAAAAACGGACTTGTTCCCGATAGCGGAAAAGAATATAATGTGGACGAACCAAGAGAACTACGATAAGAAAAGGAGCTACAAAGGATGAAGTATTGGAAACGAATCCTGTCGCTGGTGCTGTGTGCTGCGACAATGGTGAGTGTATTGATGCTCCCTGCCGGGGCAGAGGAGGCGGACAGCAGCAAGCCCTACCTGGTGCTGGGAGAGGATTTGAACGCCGACCAGTTATCCACGGTGCTGGATCTGCTGGGGGTGAAGGACCCGGAAAACTACAAGCAGAATTATAATGTATACTACACGACCAATGCAGAAGAGCATGAGCACTTTGACAACTATCTCTCTCAGTCTGTCATTGGCACAAAGGCCTACTCCAGCATTCTGCTTACACCGGGAGAAAAGGGCAGCGGCATTCACGTTACCACCCGGAACATCAGCTACTGCACGGTGGAGATGTATCAGAACGCTTTGATCACCGCCGGTGTGTCCGATGTGGATCTGGTGGTTGCAGGCCCTACCAACATCAGCGGAACGGCGGCACTGGTCAGTGCGATGAAGGCCTATTCCATCATGACCGGAGAAGAACTGGACGACACCAGTGTTGACGCCGCCAACAACGAGATTGTGGTTACCGGCGAGCTGGGCGAAGAGCTGGGGGATTCCGACAAGGCGGCGGAACTGGTTGCCGCGCTGAAGAATGAACTCTTTGCCGACGGAAAGAACATCACCGAGGACGACATCAACGAGGCAATTGATAAGGTGTGCCAGGAGCTGGGGATCACCATCAGCGACAGCCTGCGCCAGCAGATCATTGATCTGATGAAGAAGATCGCCAATTCCAATTTCGATGTCTCCGCTCTGAAGGAGCAGGCAAAAGACCTGTTCAATCAGATTTCCAGCCTGGTAAACGACGTCAGCGGTGGAGATCCACAGGGCTTTTTCACCCGCATCTGGAACCAGATTGTTGCCTTTATCAAAAGTTTGATCGGATAAAATCGAACGACTGTTCTATATAGAATATAGCACAACTGTTCTATTTTTGTCAAGAAAAAATCGCACATATGTACGAAAAAGGGATGCACCTCAATCAGCGGTGCATCCCTTTTTATTTAAGAGATAAAATTACAGGTCTTCTTCCTCGGCGGCAGGAGCTTCCTCTGCTTCCACGGGAGCTTCCTCAACAGCCTCCTCCACGGGAGCCTCTTCCACAGGAGCTTCTTCTGCCTCGGCAACAACGGCTTCCTCAGCGACAACGTCGGCGTCGTCCAGGTCAATGTCCTCAGCGGTGACGATGATTTCCTCAGCGGCCTTCATCTCTTCCAGCTTGGCGTTGTTGGCGGCGATGGTAGCGAGAGCGGCATCTGCCTGAGCGAACAGAGCGGCATAAGCCTCATCGGGCTGGCCGACCTTCTCGGCATAATACTGCTTGCCGATGGCGAGATAAGCCTTGCGCAGAGCGTCCTTCTGAGACAGGTTGTCGCTCTTCAGCTTGGCAATGGTGGCCACCTTCTTGCTCTGGCTGACGCCGGCCTGAACCAGGTTGCCTGCCTTTTCCTTAATCGAATCAAAATCAATGGTAAAGCTCATAATAAAATCCTCCTTAGTATAGTGAGATCCCACAGGAGATCATGCTATTTTCTTGTGGACATTCTACCCTTTTGCGAAAAGAAATACAAGAGGAGGTGGGCATATTTCACAGTTCATTCAATGATTTTAAATCTATTTTTAATGAAAGGAAAAAGAACGATTAAAACAGGCCGGTGATGACGCCGTTTTCGTCGATGTCGATGCGCTCGGCGGCAGGAACCTTGGGCAGGCCGGGCATGGTCATAATGTCCCCGGTCTGCACCACGATGAAGCCGGCACCGGCGGAAACCTTCACCTTGCTGACGGAGACGGTGAAGCCCTCGGGACGGCCCAGTTTTCCTGCGTCGTCAGACAGGGAATACTGGGTTTTTGCCATGCAGACGGGCAGTTCGCCATAGCCCAGCTCCTCCAGCTTGGCAATGGACTGGCTGGCGGCTTTGGAGTAGGTCACGCCGCTGCCGCCGTACACCCGGCGGACGATTTCGGCGATCTTGTCCTTGATGGGCTGGTGCAGGTCATAGGCAAAGTGGAAGTCCTTGGGCTGCTCGCACAGGCGGAGCACTTCTTCCGCCAGCTCGATGCCGCCGGCGCCGCCCTTGCCCCAGACTTCACTCATAGCCACGTTGACCCCCAGCTCGGCGCATTTGCTGCGGATGAGCTCCAGCTCGGCATCAGTGTCCTGCACGAAGCGGTTGATGGCCACAACACAGGGCAGGCCGAACACCTGGGTGATGTTCTCCACGTGCTTGAGCAGGTTGGGCAGGCCGCGCTCCAGTGCCTCCAGATTTTCTGCGCCCAGCTCCGTCTTAGCCACGCCGCCGTTGTACTTCAGCGCCTTGACGGTGGCGACGATGACCACAGCGTCGGGAGTCATGCCTGCCGCCCGGCACTTGATGTCCAGAAACTTCTCTGCGCCCAGATCCGCGCCGAAGCCTGCTTCCGTGATGACATAGTCCGCCAGCTTGAGGGCGGTGTCGGTGGCGGAGACGGAGTTGCAGCCGTGGGCGATGTTGGCGAAGGGGCCGCCGTGGACGATGGCGGGGTTGTGCTCCAGTGTCTGCACCAGATTGGGCTTGATGGCGTCCTTCAGCAGGACGGTCATAGCCCCTTCCGCCTTCAGGTCGTGGGCGGTGACCGGTGCGCCGGAGCGGGTGTAGCCCACGATCATGCGGCCCAGACGGGCTTTCAGATCCATGAGGTCGGAGGCGAGGCAGAGCACGGCCATGATTTCGCTGGCAACGGTGATGTCGAAGCCGTCTTCACGGGGCACGCCCTGCATCCGGCCGCCGATGCCGTCGATGATGTTCCGCAGCTGGCGGTCGTTCATGTCCACACAGCGCTTCCAGGTGATGTTCTTCACGTCGATGTCCAGGGAGTTGCCCTGCTGAATGTGGTTGTCCAGCATGGCGGCCAGCAGGTTGTTGGCCGCGCCGATGGCGTGGAAATCGCCGGTGAAGTGGAGGTTGATGTCCTCCATGGGGATGACCTGAGCGTAGCCGCCGCCGGCCGCGCCGCCCTTCACGCCGAACACTGGGCCGAGGGAGGGTTCACGAAGGCAGAGCATGGTCTGCTTGCCCAGTTGCACCATGGCGTCGGCCAGGCCGACGCTGGTGGTGGTTTTTCCTTCACCGGCGGGGGTGGGGTTGATGGCGGTCACCAGTACCAGCTTGCCCTTCCGGGGCTTGTCCCGCAGGGGAGTGATGTCAATTTTGGCCTTCACCTTGCCGTAGTATTCCAGAAGTTCCTCGTCAATGCCGGCTTTTTTTGCTACCTCAGAAATGGGCAGCATTTCCGTGCTCTGTGCAATTTCAATGTCAGTTTTCATAACGCTTCGTTCCTTTCTCACATAGCGGTTCGATTCTGTGCGGGGATACGAAAACAGCCGACGCATCCCGGCAGCAAGTGCCCAGACGGTCGGCTCAACACACGCCATACTCCCCGTGGTCTATTCCACTTCCGTCAGTCATATGGCTAATACTAACATACACAAATTGTTCCACTTTGTCAAGAACGGAATGTTTCGATTTGTCAGTCGAAAAAATTTTTCATCAAAGGGATCATTTTTACATCGAATGACAGTTGTAAGACGGCTTTTTCTTGCGTTTTTCTGAAAAATATGTTATCCTCATTTAAATATTATGCGGGCAGACGACTCGCGGTAAAAAAAGAAAGGATTTTCTATGGACACGAACCCTCCTCCCTTATGTAGGTTAAAATTGACCGTTCGAAAAATTGGCGCGCTTTTGACTGCGCTGCTGTTCAGCCTGGCGATGATGCCGGCCGCGTTTGCGGCAGAGACGGCGGCTCCGGCGGCTGAGGCATCCGATTCCGTGGCGTGGATCGTCATGGCAGTCAGTGCCGCAGTGATTCTGGCTTTTTTGTGCATTGTAGGCCGCAAGCGCAACCGAAAAAAATATAGAAAATAAATTGAATTCATCTGGGATAAGTCCTGAACCGACAAAATTGTTCGGTTCAGGACTTTTTAATTTGTATTAAATTTTGCGCGGATTCGCCGCTACAGAGCCGGTTTTATTTTGCGTATATTTGACATTCCCTTTACCGTACTTTGGTTTCAGGAGAAAAAAATGCTGGTTATAATACAGGGGAAGGAGCGATATGCCATGAGAAAAAAAGCCGCGGGCATTGCGGCGCTGATACTGGGAGCAGCCTTTCTGGCTGCAGTTATTTTGTTTGACTGGAACAGTATCAACAGCTACGTAAAATTTAATTCCGACTCCCTTCACTACGTCAAAGGCCGGGTGATCAGCATTACCAGCGAGCGGCTGGAGCTGGATTCGGCGGATCCCTCTCTCTATTTAGGAGAACAGGAAGTTGTGGTGGAACTGCTGGAGGGAGAGCAAAAGGGAGAACAGGTGGAGATTGACAACTACCTGACCCAAGTTCACAACATCCGGGTTTCCACCAATCAGCGGGTGATTGTCTGTGCGGACACGCCGGAAAATGCCACCCCATATTACACGATTTTCAACTATGACCGTACCCTGCCTCTCTACTCACTGATTGGTGTGTTTGGTCTGGCGGTGATTCTGGTGGGTCGAAGAAAAGGCGTTCGGGCGCTGCTCGGCGTTGGATTTTCTCTTTTGATTGTCGTCCTGTTTTTGGCACAGGCGATTTTCCATGGATTTAATCCGCTGGCCGTCACCCTGCTGACGGTTTTGCTGGCTACAGGAGCCAGCCTGCTTTTGCTCAACGGGTTCAGCCGCCGCACAGCGGCAGGTGTTTTGTCCACTCTGGCCGGTGTGTGCGTCACGGGCGTGATCTTTGCCCTTTCGGCCTGGTCCCTTCATCTGTCCGGCTACAACAGCGACACGGCGGAGGAGCTGCTGCTGGTACGGGATGCCACCGGGTTATCGGTCCGGCCGCTGCTGCTGGCAGGAGTTTTGATTTCTGCTCTGGGCGCGGTTATGGATGTGGCGGTGTCTCTGGCGGCGGCGCTGGAGGAATTGGTGGCGGTCAACCCGGGATTGAGCCGGCGGGAGCTGGTGCGGTCCGGTTTTAACATCGGAAAAGACATGATTGGCACCATGAGCAACACCCTGATTCTGGCCTTTGCCGGAACGGCGCTGAACACCATGATCAGTTTGCTGGCCTTTGGCTATCAATTCCGCCAGCTGTTTTCCTCCGATTATATGGCCGTTGAGCTGACCCAGGGACTTTGCGCCACCATTGGCGTTGTGCTGACGGTGCCCATTGCCACGGGAATTTCCGCACTGTTATTTATTCGCAAGTCAACCGCCTCGAATCCAGTGGATTCAGAGGGTTGAAGATAAAACCATTTGCAAAAAGGAAAAGAAAGGTGAATCAAGTGAAAACAAAATTGACCAGATTATCCGCTCTGGTAATGGCCGCTGCGATTACCACCAGCATCAGCGTTCTGCCCGCTGCGGCAGGGGGTGCGGTAAGTCCATCTGCCATTGACCAGACCACACAGTGGACCTACCTTGACACAGGTGCAGATCCTGCCGGCGACTCTACTGTCGAGGGTTATGACCGCACCAGCTGGACAAAGGCTGGCTACGACACCACCGGCTGGAAGACGGCACAGGGCTCCTTCGGCGCTAAGAATGGCGCCATTGCCGATCTCGGCGACAGCTGCACGCCCAACACGCTGCTGACCCAGTACAAGGAAGACGGAACCACCGACATCGAGGCCTTCTTCTTCCGTACCACCGTCAATGTGGACGATCCCACCAGCATTCAATCCATCACCGGTACCGTTGTTTATGACGACTCCGCCACGGTGTACATCAACGGCACAAAGATCGCCGGCTTCGATGACAGCACCATTACCGCCAACCTTCAGTACGGCGGTTCCAACGAGAACGCCCCCAAAACCGGCACGATCTCTGTGACCGAGGACATCCAGAGCCTTCTGGTGGCGGGTGAGAACGTTGTGGCAGTGGAGATCCATCAGGGCCGTGAGAGCAGCTCCGATATTTACTTCAACATGCCCAGCCTGGTCTTCAGCACCGAGCCGATCACTCCGGAAACGGAGCAGGGCAGCATCTCCATCTCCATGGGCAGCAACGAAACCCAGCGGAACTTCACCTGGTACAGCAATGTTTCCGGCGAAGGCACTCTGCTGATTGCCAAGGCTTCCGATGTGAAGGACGGCGAGATGCCTGAGAACGCAGACAGCTACCTGGCTACCGTGAAGGAAGCCGCCAATAAGGCAGGCTATTACAGCTATCAGGTCACGGCCCTCAACCTGGCCAGCAACACCACCTATGCTTATCAGATGGTGAATGGCGATGCCAAGACCGAGATCAACACCTTTACCACCGGTTCCGGCAGTGCCTTCTCCTTCGCCTTCGCAGGCGACCCCCAGATCGGCGCCAGCGGCAGCACCGTCAGCGACACCGACGGATGGGAAAAGACCCTGAGCCTGATCAACGAGAACTCGGTTATGGGCGGCATCGACTTCATGCTCTCCGCCGGTGACCAGGTCAACACCGCCAACAACGAAACTCAGTACGACGGCTACCTGCTGCACACCAAGCTGCTGCAGCTCCCTGTGGCTACCGTAGTCGGTAACCATGACTCCTGGTCGGCTGCCTATGATGAGCACTTTAACGTGCCCAACGAGAGCAGCTACGGCAGCACCGACGCCAGCGGCGACTACTACTTCGTTTACAACAACGTGTTGTTCATGGTCCTGAACAGCAACAACCGTTCCTCCGCAGAGCATGAAGCCTTCATGAAGCAGGCCATTGCCGACACTGCAAACCAGGACATCACATGGAAGATCGTCACCTTCCACCACTCCATCTACTCCGTGGCAAACCATGCCGCTGAAAGCGACATTCTGGAGCGCCGCAATCAGCTCTCCCCGATCTTCAAGGAACTGGACATCGATGTGGTGCTCATGGGCCATGACCACGTGTACTGCCGTACCTACATGATGGACGGCCTGACTCCCATGACCGATGCCTCCATCTATGACGACGAGGATTACAGCTCCATCACCAACCCGGACGGTATCCTGTATGTCACTGCAAACTCCGCCTCCGGCTCCAAGTTCTACACGATTCAGAACAACCTGGACTTCTCCTACTCCCGCGTAATGAACCAGGAGCGGGTGCCCAACATCTCCCGCGTGGACGTGTCCGATAACCAGTTCACCATTACCACCTATCGTACCAGCGACCTGAGCGTGGTGGACACCTTCACCATCTATCATAAGGATGCTTATGATGTCACCGTAAACGCCTCTGAGCACGGCACTGCCTCCGCAGACACCGAGAGCGCTTATGAAGGCGACACCGTGACCCTGACCGCAACTCCCGACGAGGGCTATCGCTTCGTGGGCTGGACTGTAGTCAGCGGCGATGTCACCGTGAACGAGGACAACACCTTCACCATGCCTGCCGGCGATGTGGAAGTGAAGGCCGAGTTTGAGCACATCCACACCTACAGCAAGGACTGGAGCAGCAACGAGCAGAAGCACTGGCACAGCTGCACCGCCAACGACGGCGGCATTGCCGACGAGGCTGACCACACCATGACCTGGGTTGTGGACACCGAAGCCACTGCAACAAAGGCTGGCGTCAAGCACGAGGAGTGCTCCGTCTGCGGCTACAAGCGCAGCGAGAACACCGTGATTCCTGCCACCGGCACGAACTCCAATACCAGCAATACCACCAACAAGACCAACACGACCACCGCAACAAAGACTGGTGACAGCAGCCACGCTGTCCTGGCTCTGGCCGCTCTGGTTGTGACCGGCACAACCGTTACCTTCATCGGCATCCGCCGCAGCAAGAAGCAGTAACGACAAATCTTAAAACGGCAAAGCGCACCACATCACTGTGGTGCGCTTTTGCTATGGAAAAATTAAACGGATATTTTCGCTTTTAGAAAACTGCGGTAAAAGCAAAATCCAACGATGGTAACAACGGTTTCCGTGACGGGAAACGTGAGCCAGAAGGAATGCAGCCCAAGGCGGGCCAGCAGCCAGCCCAGGGGAACAAACAAAACAACCGTGCGCAGAACGGTCAGCAGAGAGCTTTTCAGGGCGCTGCCCACAGCCTGAAAGAACACGGGAAACAACAGGGAAGTGACCATAGGCAGAAAACTGATGCCGATCCAATGAAAACCGTAACTGCCAATGGCGATGACATCGGCATCCCGGGTGAATACCTGAAGCATGGGGCCGGGGATCAGCTCAAAGCAAAGCGTCCCCACGGCCATCAGGGCGAGGCCGGACAGCAGGGACACCCGAACCGTCTGGCGGCAGCGGGTTTGGTTTTTTCCGGCGTAATTATAGCTGACGATGGGCACCATGCAGGTTTGCAAAGCGCCCAGGGGAATAAAGAAGAAGGTCTGCCATTTATAGTATAGTCCCAGTGCCGTGACGGCCTGGTCGGAAAAACCGGACAGAATCAGATTCAGGCCGAGGATATAGAAGGTGTAGGCGGACTGCATTAGAATATTCGGCAGGCCAAGGTGATAAATCCGGCGAATATAGGGGGGATAACGGCGCAGAGGGGGACTCTTCCGCTGCCCCCGCTTCCTAACGATCAGGGCGGCAACCCATTGTCCGGCAACGGTAGCAATGGCCGCGCCGGCAATGCCGAGCCGGGGCAGACCCAAAAGACCGAAAATCAGCAGAGGATCCAGCACAATGTTGGTCAGCGCGCCGGCAATCTGGGCGATGGTGGGGGTTTTCATGTCGCCCTCCGCCTGCAGTACCTTGGTCCAGATGCTTTCGCAGAACAGGCCGGTGCTGAACAGGCAGACAATCCGACCGTAGCACACGACTTCCTGAATTACGGCAGCAGAGCCGGTGGACATGCGGGCATAGGCGGGCATGATGCACCAGCAGACGGCGGCGAAAACGGCCCACATGCCGAGGGCGAGGGGAGTGCCGACACCGGCGATTTCCTCCGCCTGAGCGGTGCGGCGCTGGCCGAGAAAGTGGGCGATGGCTGTGTTCAGGCCCACGCCGGTGCCAACGGCCAGAGCAATCATCAGCAATTGCACGGGATAAATAATGGAAAGAGCCGTCAGCCCCTCGGCGGAGTATTTGCCCACAAAGAAGCTGTCTACAATGTTATACAGGGCCTGAATCAATTGAGCCAGCATAACCGGCGGCGCAAGGCGGAGGAGAATGCGGGTGATTTTTTCGGTTCCAAAGAAAGAGCTGTCCATAGAGTGTGCCTCAAATCAGGATTCCGTTGCAGTGATCGATCTCGTGCTGAATGATCTGTGCCGTCCAGCCGGTGTAGGTTTTGGTTCGCGTTTGGAACCGTTCGTTCTGCCACTGCACTTTAATGCTGCGAAAGCGGTAAGTGGTTCGGGTTCCGGACAAAGACAGGCAGCCCTCCTCTGCCTCGTAGCGGTCGGAAGATTTCACAATGACGGGGTTGAACATAACGGTGTAGTTTGCCCCATCCGCAAAGGCGATGATGTTTTTTGCCGTGCCGATCATGTTGGCGGCCATGCCGACGCAGGTGTCTTTATGAGCGATCAGCGTGTCCAGAAGATCCTGAGCAACCGGAAGGTCGTCCAAAGTTGCGGGCTGGGCTTTGCGGGAGAGGAGAATGATGTCCTTGCAGATGTCTTTTACCATGTTGAAAACTCCGTTCCGGAAAGATTTGTGTGTTATTCTACTACGATCGCCAGAGAATGACAAGAAAAATTCCGGTCTGTAAAGGGAAGTGAACGGTACGAAAGGAGAATATACATAAAAATATCATTTTGAGCAATTTTGAACAATGGTTCTTTCGTTTCAAATAAATAGAACCAAAACGCTTGACTTCTGGTTCTATTAACGCTATAATCTGGAACTAAGGAGTAGGAGGTGCCTATTATGAACAATGCGTTTCATGCCGGACAATTGCCGCTTAGGAATGATATCATTGACCTGACCTATTTTATTGATGAGTTAATTGATGCGTCCACAAAGTTAGAGGTATATAAAGAAAAAATAAAGGATAGTAAACTTGACAGTTCATGGTTTATGCCTACGCTTCAGCAAAAGGAAGCACTTGCCTCGTCTATGCTTGAGGGAACACAGGCTACATTAGACGGTGTTCTCGTAAACCAGGTTGCACCAAACGATAAGGATAGGAACCTCAATGAGGTTAGAAATTACTATATCGCTACAGCGCAAGGTTACGATATGTTAAAGAGAAGCAAGTTTTCAAATCAGTTTTTCTTTGACATTCATAAAGCTTTAATGATTGGCAATGTAAGAAAGCCGGAGTTGATTGGTGCATACAGAAAAGGTCAGAACTATATAGGAAAGAATGATAAATCCCATTCGATTACTTTTGTACCGCCCGTAGCCGAGGAAGTTCCTGAATTGATGAATAATCTTATAGATTACATCAACAATCCAACCGATAATTTACGACCGCTTGTCAGAACGGCGATTATTCATGCACAGTTTGAAACGATACATCCGTTTATGGACGGAAACGGTCGTGTTGGCAGAATGTTGATACCAATGTATTTATTTTATCAGAACCAAATTGAATTGCCTTGCTTCTTCATAAGTGAAGCTTTGGAACACGATAAGATTCGTTATTACAACTTGCTTAATAATATCAGAACTCAGGGCGATTGGAACGAATGGATCAGATTTTTCTTATCTACTGTAGCAAAGCAATGTGACAAGTATATTAAAATAATTACTGAAATCAATGATCTTTACAGCAATCATTTGGAAATTGCTTGCAAATTGACCCGTTCATCTAATATGGTCGATGTAATAAATGCATTGTTTAGTTTTCCTGTTGTTACGGCAAAACAAATATCTGAAACAACATCAGTTCCGACTACGACAGTAAACAGATATTTAAATCTTTTAGTCGAAAACAGAATATTATACACGGACAATAAGAAAAAAAATCGAACATATTACTATGCCGATTTGCTTGAAATTATCCGTAGTTGATATTGAATTTTATGAAAGGATGTGATGTAAATTGATTGTAAAAGTAAAAAGCATTTCATAAGTTGTTGGCGCAACCAATGAAATGCTCTCTAGTTTGTCGGATATGCTAAGATATCGACTTATCGTACTTGTCTATCCTAGCATATCCTTTTCGATTTGTCAAATTGGCAAGTCTGTTTCTAATTCTAATAATTGAAATTCTATCTTTGTGATAGAGAAAGGATAACTTAATATGGACAATTTATTTTATGATGGTTTTAATTCAAAGCTAATTGAAACCGCATTGTTTGAAAGTCTTCTGGAGATTCCTGTTTTAGAGGCGCAGAAGAAGATTATCATCCCATCCATAGCTGTTCCTTTTTCAAAAAGAGCTGCTATTACAGGACGGGCAGATGAGATGCTTGTATTCTATGAACACGATCCAGAATTTAGAGATTTTGTAAGTGTACCACAGAATTATATAGATGAACTAAAGAGGATAGAAATTGTTTCAACTCCTGACTGTTCAGTGTATCGTGACATGCCATTGTGGGAACAGTTAGCAAACATTGGTGTAAGCCGTTCTGTAGGTTTTTATTTACAACAGCGGGGGAAATATGTAATTCCGAATGCGCGTTGGGGAGATGAACGAACTTATAGCAAAGCCTTATTTGGCTTTGCACCAGCCTTTTCTGGACTTCCTCGCAACAGTATACTTTCTATTGGAACTTATGGATGTTGTAAGAAAAAGGAAGATAAATACTACTTGGAAGCGGGTTTGGATGCAATGCTAACTGAACTTACACCCAAGGTAGTGGTTGTGTACGGCTCTTGCAATCCTAAGATTTTCGGAAAGTATGAGAAAAATACACAGTTTGTACATATTCCAGACTGGACAACCTATAAGCACTCTGATTCGGAGGTGGCTTAATGGGAACAAGTAAAAACGGAAGATATTTAAATACATATGGCACTGGAAGAAGTGTTAGTGATTTTGCTCTTGTACATTCAAGCGAAGGGTCTTTTACACGTAGTCAAACTCGAGTAAATGGGAAGATGGTTGTTAAACTCAGGTTGGATAATGGTGGACATGCACAAAAAGGTATGGATTTGCTCGATAAATATGGGATTAAATACAATATTGAAAAAACATATTCAAATGGTGTCCGTGTTGGCAATGTTCCTGACCATAAAAATCCTAAAAAGCGGAAATCTATGTCGCAGACATGGTTTCCAAGGAGTTGGACGGAAAATGATATTCGACGAGCGGGAGAACATGTTGCAAGTCTGAAAGGTAACCGACACATACCAAATGGGAAACCGGTGTATGGAATATATAAAAGCGTTCGTGTGGGAGTAATAAGGACAAATGGAAAAATAGCCACTGTATTTCCAGACTCTGACCAGAGCCAAGTATTTAAGAAACGGAGAAAATGATATGAATATTCAAGAACTTAGAGAAGTTATTGCTCAGTATATTTCGCTTGATGCTAATGATGATTTTGCTACAGAAAAATGCTGGAAAGAGATGACAGCAATTCTTTCTGAAAATGTAATTGATACTATTAGCTTTTTTGAGAGCGAATGTACGATAGAAGAATTCTATTGGCTCAGCTCAATATTTGAAGATATAATTGTTAAAACGCAAAGTACCGATTTGATTTCTATTTGGCGTTCTAAACTTTCTGATATCTCATCAGAAAAATTCGAACAGGAAGAATTCAAGTCAGAGCTAATGCAGACATCTGTCACTTATGCAGATTATGTTAAAAGCATTAAGCAGGAAATAGATTTTGCTGAAGGTAGAATAGAGACAGATTAATATCTTTTACAATTTAATATCAGTTATTCAGAAGTGTCGCAAGCCAGCGGCACTTCTTTTTTACCACCATAAAAGACATTTAAGAGCTGATGCGTCATTTTCCTTTTGGTATAGAACAAAACACCCCATTTGTTTTTCAGTATGGCATACTGTCCGACAAATGGGGTGCTATTCAATGCAGAGGAGAATTTTACATTATTCTTCCGGGAAAACGACGACCAGCTGCCACTGGAAGGGCTGGTTTGCCCGGATGGAGTGGGGCAAACCGGCGGGCATCAGCAGGGATTCGCCGGCCTTGACGATGTGGGGCGTTCCGTTTACGGTGAAGGTGCCTTCGCCGGTCAGAACGGTTACCAGTGCATCGCCTTCGGATGCGTGGGTGGAAATCTCTTCCCCCTGATCGAAGGAAAAGAGGGTCAGGCTCAAGTGGTCATTCTGTGCCAGCGTCCGGCTGACCACCTGTCCGGATTGGACTTCCACCAGATCCGTCAATTTTGTTACCTCGTCCCGAGGCATGTTTTTGATCAATGCGTCCATGGTCGCTCCTTACTTGTTCAGCGCCTCGTTGACGGCCACAGCCACAGCTACGGTTGCACCGACCATGGGGTTGTTGCCCATGCCGATCAGACCCATCATCTCAACGTGAGCGGGAACGGAAGAAGAACCGGCAAACTGAGCATCGGAGTGCATACGGCCCATGGTGTCGGTCATGCCGTAGGAAGCAGGGCCGGCGGCCATGTTGTCGGGATGCAGGGTGCGGCCGGTGCCGCCGCCGGAAGCGACGGAGAAGTACTTCTTGCCCTGCTCAATGCATTCCTTTTTGTAGGTGCCGGCAACGGGGTGCTGGAAGCGGGTGGGGTTGGTGGAGTTGCCGGTGATGGACACGTCCACACCCTCGTGATGCATGATGGCAACGCCCTCGCGGACATCGTCTGCACCATAGCAGCGCACTGCGGCCCGCTCGCCCTTGGAGTAGGCAATTTCCCGCACGATCTTCAGCTCGCCGGTGTAGTAGTCGAACTGGGTCTGGACATAGGTGAAGCCGTTGATACGGGAGATGATCTGAGCGGCGTCCTTGCCGAGACCGTTCAGGATGACCCGCAGGGGCTCTTTGCGGGCTTTGTTAGCGTTGCGGGCAATGCCGATGGCGCCCTCAGCGGCGGCGAAGGACTCGTGACCGGCCAGGAAGGCGAAGCACTTTGTTTCGTCCCGCAGCAGCATTGCGCCCAGGTTGCCGTGGCCCAGGCCGACCTTGCGGTCGTCGGCAACGGAGCCGGGAATGCAGAAGGACTGCAGGCCGATGCCAATGGCTTCCGCGGCTTCTGCGGCGGATTTTACGCCCTTTTTGATGGCGATGGCAGCACCGACAGTGTAGGCCCAGCGAGCATTTTCAAAGCTGATGGGCTGAACGCCGGCGACGATCTCATAGGGGTTGAAGCCATAGCTCTTGCAGATTTCAAGACATTCCTCCACAGAGGAGATGCCGTACTCAGCCAGAACAGGGGTGATCTGGTCGATGCGTCTTTCATAGGATTCAAACAGTGCCATGCTAATCACCTTATTCCTTTCTGGGGTCGATGTACTTGACCGCGCCGTCCTCAGCGTTGAAGCGGCCGTAGTGACCCTTGGCTTTTTCCAGAGCTTCGTTGGCATCCATGCCGTTGCGGATGGACTCCATCATCTTGCCCAGATGCACGAACTCATAGCCGATGATCTGGTTCTCCTCGTCCAGTGCCAGACGGGTGATGTAACCCTCGGTCAGAGACAGGTAACGGGGGCCCTTCTCCTTGGTGGAGAAGATGGTGCCCACCTGACCGCAAAGACCCTTGCCCAGATCCTCCAGGCTGGTGCCGATGGGCAGACCGCCTTCGGAGAAAGCCGTCTGGCTGCGGCCGTAGACAATCTGCAGGAACAGCTCCCGCATAGCGGTGTTGATGGCGTCGCACACCAGGTCGGTGTTCAGAGCCTCCAGAATGGTTTTTCCGATGAGAATTTCACCGGCCATAGCAGCGGAGTGGGTCATACCGGTGCAGCCGATGGTTTCCACCAGAGCCTCTTCGATAATGCCGTCTTTGATGTTCAGGCTCAGCTTGCAGGCGCCCTGCTGAGGAGCGCACCAGCCCACACCATGGGTGAAACCGCTGATATCAGAGATTTCCTTTGCCTGCACCCACTTGCCCTCTTCGGGAATGGGAGCGGGGCCGTGGTATGCGCCCTTGGCTACCGGACACATGTTCTGTACTTCGCTGGAATAGATCATAGTCACACAAATCCTTTCTCACCCTCCACCCCAGAAGGAGCGGAGGGATAAATTACAGTGAAAGTTTATCAGGGGAGAATCAGGCTTTCTCCGTTCATCTCCACCGGCTTTTCCATGCCCATCAGGTCGAGCATGGTGGGGGCGATGTCTGCCAGACGGCCGTCCCGCAGAGTTACATCCGCGCCGACGATGCAGAAAGGCACCAGGTTGGTGGTGTGAGCGGTGAAGGGGCTGACCCCGTCCTCCTGGAGCATTTGCTCGGCGTTTCCGTGGTCGGCAGTGATCAGAGCGATGCCGCCCATTTCCTGCACGGCATCCACCACCTTGCCCACGCAGGTGTCAACGGTCTCCACTGCCTTGACAGCAGCAGAGAACACACCGGTGTGGCCGACCATGTCGCAGTTGGCAAAGTTGAGGATGATCACGTCATATTTGCCGCTCTTGATGTGGTCTACGCACTTGTCGCAGACCTCCGGCGCGCTCATCTCCGGCTGAAGGTCATAGGTTGCCACCTTGGGAGATGCGACAAGGCAGCGATCCTCGCCGGGGAAGGTTTTCTCTACGCCACCGTTGAAGAAAAATGTCACATGGGCATATTTTTCCGTTTCGGCAATCCGCAGCTGAGTCAGACCGCTTTGGGCGATGTATTCGCCGAAAATGTTTTGCAGGCTTTCCTTCGGGTAGGCCACAGTCACGTTGGGCATGGTGGCGTCGTAGGAAGTGGTGCAGACAAAGTGGAGGGGGAAGAAGCCGTCCCGGCGGAGGAAACCGTCGAAATCGGGATCCACCAGAGTGCGGGTGATCTGACGGGCCCGGTCCGGGCGGAAGTTCATGAAGATGCAGGCATCACCGGAGGAAATTCTGCCCTCGGAATGGCACACCACAGGAACGACAAACTCGTCGGTGACTCCGGCATCATAGCTGGCCTGCACGGCGGCCACCGGATCGGCATTTTCCACGCCCTCGCCGTAAACCATGGCGGCATAGGCTTTTTCCTCCCGGTCCCAGTTCGTGTCCCGATCCATGGCGTAGTAGCGGCCGGACAGGGTGGCAATGGCGGCGCCGTACTGGAGGCAGACCTGCTGCATTTCCGCCACATAGTCCTTGCCGGAGGTGGGAGGCACGTCCCGTCCGTCCAAAAAGGCGTGGACAAAAACCTTCTCGCACCCCAGCTCACGGGCCATTTTCACAGCGGCCTTCATGTGGTCGATGTGGGAGTGGACGCCGCCGTCGCTGAGCAGGCCGAGAATGTGCACGGATTTGCCGGCATTTTTTGCCGCCAGCATGGCGGTTTTGTAGGCTTCGTTTTCGAAGAAGTCGCCGTCCTGAATGGCTTTGGTGATCTTGGGAAGATCCTGGAATACAACCCGGCCGGCGCCGATATTGGTGTGCCCTACCTCGCTGTTGCCCATTTGTCCCTCCGGAAGACCTACGTCCAAACCGGAAGCAGACAGGCGGGAGAAGGGATTTTCGGCAAACAGCTTGTCCAGCACAGGGGTGTTGGCGGCGCGAACCGCGTTGCCGGTTTCACTGTCCCGCAGGCCGAAGCCGTCCATAATAATGAGGATGGTTGGTGTTTTCATGGATAATCAGATGCTCCGATCTAAGGATTGGGATTATTCCTGGTTGGCTGCGTTGATGATGGTGTTGAAGTCCTCGGGGTTCAGGCTGGCGCCGCCGATCAAACCGCCGTCCACATCGGGCTGAGCCAGAAGATCCTCGGCATTTTTCGCATTCATGCTGCCGCCGTAGAGGATGGTAACGCTGCGGGCCACCCGGGCGCCGTACAGCTTGCGGATAACGGTGCGGATTTCTTCGTTCACCTCGTTTGCCTGCTCAACGGTGGCGGTTCTGCCGGTGCCGATGGCCCACAGGGGCTCATAGGCGATGACCACATGGCGCATTTTCTCGGCGGGAACACCGGACAGGGCGGTCTTGACCTGCAGGTCGATGAGCTCCTTGGTGATGCCGAGGGTGCGCTGCTCCAGGCTTTCGCCCACGCAGATGATGGGACGCAGGCCGGCGCTGATGGCGGCGTGTACCTTCTTGTTGACAATGATGTCATCGTCATTCCAGTACTGACGGCGCTCCGAATGGCCGATGATGACATATTTCACGCCCAGATCCTTCAGCATGACAGCGGAAACCTCGCCGGTGTAGGCGCCGTTTTCCTCAAAGTGAAGGTTCTCAGCACCGATGGCAACCCGGGTGTCCTTAAAAGCCTTGATGGCGGCAGGGATGTTGACAAAAGGAACGCACAGCAGCACTTCGCACCACTTTGCCTTGGGCATGATGGCCTTCAGCTCGTCGGCAAAGACCCGGGTTTCCGATGCGGTCTTGTTCATCTTCCAGTTGCCGGCGATAATCGTTTTCCGATAACGTCTGTTCATAATGATTTCTCCTTACTCAATTCAAACTCAAAAAGGGCGGGCACACCGCACCGAAGTCTCCCCGGGGGGAGGATAATTTAGAATTATTTATCCAGCAGGCACACAACGCCGGGCAGAGCCTTGCCTTCCATAAACTCCAGGCTGGCGCCGCCGCCGGTGGAGATATGGGTCATCTTGTCGGCATAGCCCAGCTGCTCGACTGCGGCTGCGCTGTCGCCGCCGCCGACGATGGTGATGGCGTCGGTCTTGCTCAGTGCCTCAGCTACTGCCTTTGTGCCGTTGGCAAAAGCGGGGAATTCAAACACGCCCATAGGGCCGTTCCAGATCACGGTGCCGGCATCTGCCACAGCGGCGGAGTACAGCTCCACGGTCTTGGGGCCGATGTCCAGACCCATCCAGCCCTCGGGAATTTCGCCGGAGGGAACGACCTGGTGGTTGGCATCTGCGGCAAACTTGTCGGCGACCACGTCGTCCACCGGCAGCAGCAGCTTTACGCCCTTTTCCTTTGCCTTGGCAATCATTTCCCGGGCATAATCCTGCCAGTCTGCCTCCAGCATGGAAGCGCCGATCTTGCCGCCCTGAGCGGCAGAGAAGGTATAAGCCATGCCGCCGCCGATGATGATGGTGTCGGCAATTTCCAGCAGGTTGTTGATCACGCCGATCTTGCTGCTGACTTTGCTGCCGCCCAGAATGGCCACCAGAGGACGCTTGGGGCTGGCCAGTGCGCCGCCGATGATCTCCAGTTCCTTCTGGATCAGGAAGCCGGACACAGCAGGCAGATACTCGGCCACACCGGCGGTGGAAGCGTGGGCGCGATGAACCGTGCCGAAGGCGTCAGAAACATAAACGCCGTCTGCACCGGCAAGGTCTGCCAGTGCCTTGGCGAAAGCGGGATCGTTTTTCTCCTCGCCCTTCTCAAAGCGGAGGTTTTCCAGCAGCATAATCTGGCCGGGCTGGAGTGCGGCGGCCTTGGCAGTGGCATCCTCACCCACCACATCAGCGGCGAAGAGGACGGGTTTGCCCAGCAGCTCTTCCAGCCGCTTTGCAACGGGAGCAAGGCTCAGAGCAGGCTTGACCTCTCCCTTGGGCTTGCCCAGATGGGAACAGGCGATGACGGCAGCGCCCTGATCCAGCAGATACTGCAGGGTGGGAAGAGCGGCACGAATGCGCTTGTCATCGGTGATGGCGCCGGTCTGCTTGTCCTGAGGCACGTTGAAATCGCAGCGGCAGAGCACCTTTTTGCCTTTGACATCGATGTCGGTAACGGTTTTCTTGCTGTAGTTCATAACGAAAAACTCCTTTCAAGTGGATGACCGGGTCAGAAAACTCTGCCGGTACTCATCTCGCCTTCGCCCAGCAGGCCGGGAAATCCGTTCTGCCGCAGGGCTTCATACGTTAGGATTGCAACGGAGTTGGCCAGATTTAAACTTCTGGCATTTTCAAACATGGGAATGCGAATGCACCGCTCGGCATAGCTGTCGCGGAATGCCTTTGGCAGTCCGGCGGTTTCCTTGCCGAAAAACAGCCAGCTGTCGGGAGTAAAATGAGCGGCAGAATAATCCTGGGGAGCCTTTGTCGTGGCCAGCCAAAGATCCTGCGCAGCCTCCGGATGGGCGGCAAACAGAGCGTCCAGATTATCCCAGACCTGCAGGTCGACCATGGGCCAGTAGTCCAGTCCGGCGCGGCGGACAGCCTTTTCGCTAATATCAAACCCAAGAGGGCGCACCAGATGCAGATGGCTGCGGGTTGCTGCTGCCGTGCGGGCAATGTTTCCGGTGTTCTGGGGAATTTCCGGTTCCACTAAAACCAGATTCAGCACCAAACCACTCCTTTCAATAGCAATGCCATTGTAATCCATAATGCAGAGCAAATCAACTGCAAATATAAGAAAAATACGATTTTTCCCCAATTTCGCCAAAAAAATGTTCCGAGTTTCTCTTTTTACTTTTGTCAAACTGGTTTTCGATTCTGCAAAAAACAGCACTTTTTCGGCAAAATAAAAGAAAAACACAGTCGGCGCACCGCTCTGCCACTGGCAGAATGGTGCGCCGACTGCGATAGAATAAAGGAGAGGTTAAATCTTGGACAGTGCGGCCTCATCCGCCACAAGGGTGAAGTCCTTGTGAAGCTGAAGGATGGAAGCGGGCACCTGAGGAGTGACCGGGCCAAAGAAAGCAGATTTCACAATGTCTGCCTTCCCCTCACCGGAGACTACCATAACCACGCGCTGTGCCTGCATGATGTCGCAGATGCCCATGGTGTAGGCATAGCGGGGCACATCGGATTCCTTTTCGAAGAAACGCTTGTTGGCCTGAATGGTGGCGTCGGTCAGTGCGACCTTGTGGGTGCCCTTGGGGAAGTGGTCATCCGGCTCGTTGAAGCCGATGTGGCCGTTGGGGCCAAGGCCCAGCAACTGCAGGTCAATGCCGCCCAGATCGTGAATGATCTTGTCGTAGCGGCTGCACTCTTCCTCTGCGTTGGGGTTTACGCCGCAGGGAACGTTGGTGTTGGCCAGATCAATGTTGATGTGGTCGAAGAAGTTGTTGCGCATGAAGTAGATGTAGCTCTGGTCGCTGGAATAATCCAGGCCCACATACTCATCCAGATTGACGCTTTTAACCCGGCTGAAGTCGATATCACCCTTTTGATACCATTCAATCAGCTGCTTATAGGTGCCGATGGGGCTGGAACCGGTGGCAAGACCCAGCACGCAGTCCGGCTTCAGGATTACCTGAGCGGAGATGATGTTGGCGGCCTGACGGCTCATGTGATCGTAATCACGAGCGGAAATGATTCTCATAGTTGCCTTCTTTCTCACAAATCCCGGTCAACGAATCCGTTGACCGTCGATAAACACAGCCTTTAGGTTCAGATCCCGATCCAGCAGGACCAGATCGGCGCAGCAGCCCACGGCAAGGCGGCCGATGTCGCTGCGGCGAATGGCTTTGGCAGGGGTTTCCGTGGCGGCGAGGACAGCGGCCTCCAGAGGAACGCCGAAGGAAACGCTCCGCCGCAGACCATCCATCAGATGGATGGAGGAACCGGCCAGAGTGTCCGTTCCGGTCAGGGTGGCGCGGCCGTTTTTCATGGTGATGGGCTGACCGCCGAGGGTGTAGTCCCCGTCCGGCATGCCGGCGCAGCGGAGGGAGTCGGAGATGAGCACCAGCTTTTCCCCAAACAGCTTGTGGGTCAGGCGAATGACCGAGGGATGGATGTGAAGCCCGTCGGTAATCAGTTCCACGGTGGCACCGGCATCGCAGGCAGCGGCGATCACGCCGGGTTCCCGGTGCAGCAGAGAGGGCATGCCGTTAAACAGGTGGGTGGCATGGGATGCACCGGCCTGATAGGCGGCCAGAGCCGTGTCGTAATCCGCGGTGGTGTGACCGATGGAAACGGTGCAGACCTGGCTGACTTCCCGGATGAATTCAATGGCACCCGGCTCTTCCGGAGCGACGGTGACCAGACGGACGATGCCGCCGCTGGCTTCGTCCAGCCGATGGAACATGGCGGCGTCCGGGGCATGCAGATTTTCTGCCGCCTGAGCGCCCCGCTTGGCGTAGCACAAAAACGGCCCTTCCAGGTTGACACCGGCCACCTTTGCCCCGTCGGCGGGACGAACGAAATCCCGGATCGTGTGCATGGCCTTTGTCAGCACCGGCTCTTTCAAGGTCATGGTGGTGGGGCACCAGGAGGTCACGCCGCCGGCGGCATAGTAGCGGGACAGAACCGGCATGCCTTCGGGCTTGCCGTCACTGGCATCCTCTCCCATAGCGGCATGGGTGTGGATGTCGATCAGACCGGGGATCAGATAGCAGCCTTCGGCGTCGAGGGCGTCCTCTGTGTCCAGGCCGGCGCCGATGGCAGTAATTTTCTCATCAAATTCAATGCCGCCGGGAACAAAAGCTCCATTCTGGAACACCCGGGCATTTTTGATGCGCATCATGGAAAAAGCCTCCTTATTTCAGTTCCGGCAGGCTGGCAGCGGCAGCGGACTGACCGACGCGGCGGAACTTTTCGTCCGGCAGGGTGGGCAGAATCTTGCCGTCCAGCTCGGGATATTCTTCGTGGAGAACCCGCTTTGCTTCTGCCAGCACAATGTCGCCGCCCTTGCCGCTCATCACGCGGCCCAGCAGCAGAACGTGCTTGCAATGGTAGAGATCATAGTAGTAAGCCAGCGTGTGGCCCAGATAGGTGCCGATGGAGGAGTAGATGTCCGCGGCGGCGGGATCGTCCTCTGCCATGCGGGCCTGGACGACCTTCAGCTTTTCCGCAGGGGACAGGGATTCATCCAGCTGAATGCCGGCGCGGGGAGCCAGCTTGATGACGGAGTCCTGAGAGAAGTATTTCACGCCGCAGCCGATGTCGTGGCTCCATTCGTCCTCCATGGCATCCGGATGGCAGTCCACGGGAACGAAAGCCAGTTCGTTCAGCCAGCCGGTGATGCAGCCGTTGGGATCCACATAGCCGACGGCCTCGCTGGTGCCCATGGCAATGCCAAGCACGTTGGGTTCGCCCAGACTCATCATACCGGCCAGAGCGGAAACGTCACCGTCGTTGACCACTTCAAAGGGAACGTCCCCAAAGGTGTCGGTAATGGCGCGGATATAGATGTCCTTTACCTTTGCATCAAACAGATCCTTGGGCACCTTCAAAAACAGAGAGGCGTTCATGGTGCGGTTGTTGATGTACACACCGGCGGAGGAAACGCCAACGGCGTCTACCCGGGGCATGTGCTCGGCGGCAGACTTCAAAGCGGCGACAATGCCTTCGTAGTGGTAGTCCGGATCGGAATTGGTCTTGGGGAACCAGACCACCTCCTCGGAGTAGACGCTTTCTCCGTCGATTACAGCGGAGACCTTCCGGTCGGATCCGCCGGCATCAAAACCGATGCGGCAGCCTTCCAGATGACCGCCCATCTTCTTGGGGGAGTCCTTTGCCTCCGGCACCTTGTCCACCAGAACGACCTCGAAGGGGTGCTCAAACACGTTTGCCATGTAGTCAAAGTCAAAGTCCTGCTCGTCACCGGCGGAATAAGCCTTCTTCAGGTAATTGTAGGTGCCTTCGTCACCGGCAACATATACCTTGAAGCCGCCCTTCATCCAGAGGATGGTCTTGACCAGTCGGTTGACATAGTAATGGTCTGCCTCTGCCATTTCCGGCGTGCCGTGGACAAAGGTGTGGCAGGTAGCCATCTGTCCGTCTGCACGTTCCACAGCGATGGAAACCGGCTTCTTCGCGGTTTTCAGGAAGGAGCGATTGAACTGCAAAATGGGCATGAATTCCGGATCCAGCTTGGGTGCATTCTTTACGGCGATCTCAATTCCATAGCGATTCATAGTAAAAATACCTCCTTGTTTTTCTACATAGCGTAGTATGGAATAACGATTCTCTTTGCTATCATCCCTAATATACGCAAATTGAAGGTGCAACGCAAGAGGAAAAGTAAAATTATTTTCACGAATGGAGAAAATTTTCAAAGAAAGCCGGTTTCATTTCGCTGGACGATTGAAAAAGGATTTCACAAATGATACAATGGCGTCAGACGAGCGGCGAATGCCGCAGTATCGGAGAAAATAAAGCGAATGTTGGGTTGGGATACATTATAATATATTCCGCCCGCCTGCAGGAAAGGACGGCTTTGTCATGGATCAGGCAAAATTTAAGGCCACCCATCAATGGGTGAAGGACGAGCTGAAGCGGAGCGTGGACTTCTGGCTGAAGTACGGCATGGATCGGGAGCACGGCGGCGTGTACACCTGCGTTGACCGCACCGGCAAGATTTATTCCACCGATAAGAGTGTTTGGATGCAGGGACGCTGCGGTTGGATTTTTGCGTTCCTGTGCACCAACTACGGCAAACGGGAGGAGTGGCTGGAGGCCAGCCGCAGCTGCCTGGACTTCTTGGAGGAGCACTGCGTCAATCACGAAGCCGGCGGACGGCTGTACTTTACCGTGACCGGCGACGGCAAGCCCCTGCGCCAGCGCCGCTATTGCCATTCGGAAAACTTCTACACCATTGCCAACGCAGAATACTATGCCAACACCGGCGACACCGTGCGCATTGAGCGCGCCCGCCGGGCTTATGAAATGGTGTACAACCTGAACCACGGCCTGATTAAGGACCCCACCGGACTGGGCCCGAAGACCATTCCCGAAACCCGCCAGTCCCGCGCTTTCGGCGACCCGATGATCTATCTGAACGTCACTGCCGTTATGCGCCGCTGCGATCCGGAAAACAAGGACCTGTACGATCAGCGCGCCCGGGAGTGCGTGGAGGAGATTATCCGCTACCACTACAAGCCGGAGCTGAAGTGTGTGCTGGAAACAGTGGGTGTGGACGGCTCTCTCCAGACGGATACCACCGCCGGCCGGGTGGTCAACCCCGGTCACGACATTGAGGGCAGCTGGTTCCTGGAAGAGCAGGCCAACTACGAGGGCGACCCGAAGCTCAGCGAGATTGCCCAGAACATTTTCCACAATGCCATCTCTGCCGGTTGGGACGAGAAATACGGCGGCCTGCTGTACTTCATCGACTGCATGGGCTGCCCGCCGGAGGCATATGAGCACGATATGAAGCTCTGGTGGCCTCATAACGAAATTCTGATTGCCTCCATGATGCTGTATCGGGACACCGGCGACACATATTATCTGGACTGGTTCTATAAGACGGCGGAGTATGCCAAGGAGCATTTTGCCGATCCGGAATACGGCGAGTGGTACGGCTATCTGCGTCGGGACGGCCTGCCCACAGAGCCGGCCTGCAAGGGCAGCACCTTTAAAGGCCCCTTCCATGTGCCCCGCTGCCTGATCTATCTGGACAAGATGATGGACGAGGTAGAGCAGAAGCAGTAAGCTGCTTAGAAACGAATTTCATCGATCAGGAGAAGTTAACATGAAAGATACGGCCCAGATCGGCAACATCTTTGCCAATATCAGCAATAATTACTTTCACCTGACTGTTTCGGAAAAAAAGGTAGCAGACTATGTGCTGGCTCATAAGACGGATGTGCAGTTTATGTCCATTTCTGAGCTGGCAGACGAGAGCGGCGTGGCAGAGGCCACCATCTCCCGCTTTTGCCGCCGGTTGAAGCTGAAGGGATATAATGCCTTCAAGCTGGCGCTGGCAAAGGCAACGGCAGAGGAGCACGGCGGCGCTTCGCCCATTATGGAAGGTCAGGAGGGGGAAATCGGCCCTCAGGACAGCATCTCCGAGCTTTGCCATAAGCTGTATAACGCCCAGACGACGGCCATTGCCCAGAGCATGGAGCTGGTGCGGCCGGAGCAGATCGCCAAAGCGGTGGATTTGCTCTGTGACGCCCAGCGGGTGTGCTGCATGGGTCAGGGGGGATCCATGATCCTTGCGGAAGAGGCGGCGCATATTTTCTCCACCGTGTCCAATAAATTCAGCTTTATGGCAGACTCCCACCGTCAGGCGTCCACAGTGGCGCTGATGGGGGAGCGGGATGTGCTGATGTTTTTCTCTTACTCCGGCTCCACCAAGGAACTGATGGAGCTGATGCAGCTGGCCCGGGAGCGGGAGACGAGAGTGATTCTGATTACCCGGTTTTCCCGGTCACCCGGGGCGGCTCAGGCCAATGTTGTGCTGCAGTGCGGATCCTATGAGGGCCCGTTCCAGCTGGGAAGCATGCCGGCCCGTATGGCGCAGCTGTTTGTGGTGGATGTGCTCTACAATGAGTTTATTCGCCGGGATCCGGTGGCCTGCCACCATAACCAGGAGCTCATTGCCGATGCGCTGGTAGAAAAGCACATTTGATGCTTTCTCGGGAGGGGTTTCATGTTCCGACAAGTGTTTGATCCGGATAATCTGTTTTGGCGCATGATCAGCCGCGGGGTTGATTTTGTGGGGTTAGGTCTGTTCTGGATTGCCCTGTGCCTGCCGATTGTCACAATCGGGCCGGCGACAGCGGCCCTGTACTACACCGTGGTGAAGGTGTTTCGCCACAAGGTGGATGACGGGGCATTCGGCATGTTTTGGAAAGCCTTTGTTTCCAATCTGCGAAAGGGAATTCCGGTTACCCTGATCTGCATTCTTCCTGCGCTGCTGCTGTGCTATGGTTATTCCGTGATGCGGGCAAATGTGGGAACGGCGATGGGAGTTGTCATGTTTGTGGCATACTATATCGCCCTGGTGCTTCCGGCAGGAACTCTGTGCTACCTGTTTCCGATTATGGGACGGTTCGAGTTTTCCATTGGCGGGCTGTTCCGCACGGCCTTTGTGCTGGCGGTGCGCCACCTGCCCTCGACCTTTGTGGTCACGCTGCTGACGGTGCAGCTGACGGTGTTTACCTTGGAGAAATGGTTCCCGATTTTCTTCACGCCGGTGCTGTGTGCCCTTTTGACCTCCCTGTTTTTGGAGCGGATTTTCCCCAAATACCTGAGCGAGGAAGAAACCGCAAAATTAGAGGACAAGCCCCCGGAAGATGAACCGGACCGATTTGAATGAATAGTAGGCAAAAAGCAGCTCCGGTCACTGACCGGAGCTGCTTATATATTTTTTCTTTTACACCAGTGTGGGCACCAGCTGTGCCAGCCGATCTGCCAGCTGCTTGTGACCGTTGCGGGTCAGGTGCATGTAGTCAATCTGGTTGAACTCGCAGCCTTCGGCGTCGAGGAAGTGGCAGTGGAGTCCCTTCGCAATTTTCTGATACTGCTCCGCAACGCCCTGAGAGCGCTCTACGCAGCCGTCGCCCATGGCAGGGTCGAAGAAGCCGGGCTTAATGGAAGGGGGAGCGACGATCAGAACATTAGGCTGTTTGGTGCCCCAGCAGTCCACGCTCATGGCCTTGCGCACCAGTCGGTCCATGCCGAGACCGATGCAGGTGGCGTTTGCACCGAAGCGCTCCTTGGTGTCGTTGGTGCCCAGCATGATAATCAGCAGGTCAATGACTTCGTGGCTCTTCAGCAGGGGATAGGCAACGCTCAGGGCATCCATGCTTTCGTGGAGGGGATCCACAAAAACGGTGGTGCGGCCGGACAGACCTTCCTCGGTTACCAGATAGTCCTCGCCCAGCGCTTTCTGCAGCAGGCAGGTCCACCGCTCGTCTTCGTTAAAGCGAATGCCGCCGTCGGCACAATCGGAGGGATCTGCGCAGTAGCCATGGGTGTTGGAGTCACCGAGGCAGAGAATATGCTTTTTCATTTCGCACATCAAATCCTTTCACATATAATAAATATTACAGAGCTTTCTGAGCAATTTCAACAAAATTAGTTTAGCAAATAAGTGCAGGATGTCAATAGCGGAAAGAAGATCTTCCCGCGGTTTGAAAAATATTTTTCAAAAATGCATTTTTATGAAACTTGTTTTCGTTTTTTGCTTGACATTGGGTATCTCCTTTTGTATGATTTAGACAGATGGAAACAGGATTCCATCTTGTGCATTTGTATGATGTGCAATTATAACAAGGAGGAAATAACAAATGAAGAAGATTCTTGCACTCGTGCTGGCTCTGGCCATGGCTCTTGCGCTGGTCTCCTGCGGCAGCTCCAGCAGCAACGGTTCTGCCAGCAAGTCCGACGCTGGTTCTGCTAGCGGCTCTTCCAGCTCCACTCCCGCAGCTGACGGCGACTCCGCCTCTGCTGACGAGATCACTCTTTGGACCTACCCCATCGGTAACTGGGGCAAAGAGGATGTCGTTAAGGAACTGACCGACGGTTTCACCGCTGAGACCGGCATCAAGGTCAACGTCGAGTACCTCGACTACACCAACGGCGACGACAAGGTGGGTTCTGCAATCACTGCAAAGCAGACTCCCGACCTGATCATGGAAGGTCCTGAGCGTCTGGTTGCTAACTGGGGCGCCAACGGCTACATGGTCGACCTGTCCGACATGCTGGACGACACCGACAAGAGCGAGATCCAGGAGAGCGTTCTCACTGCCTGCACCAACAGCGACGGTGCTGTCTATGAGTATCCTCTGGTCATGACCGCTCACTGCATGGCAATCAACCTGACCGCTTTCAAGGAAGCCGGTGCGGATCAGTATCTGGATCTGGAGAACCACACCTGGACTACTGAGAACTTCATCAAGGCTGTTGAGGCTCTGTATGCTTACTATGGCGACACCGTTGGTGCTGTTTACTGCGCAGGCCAGGGCGGCGACCAGGGCACCCGCGCTTTGGTAAACAACATGTACGGCGGCACCTTCACCAACGAAGAGCACACTGCTTACACTTGGGACGATGCAGCAAACATCAAGGCTCTGGAAACTCTGAAGAATCTGGACGGCATCAGCTTTGACGCTTCTCTGGCTGGCGGCGACGAGATCGCAAAGTTCTATCAGGGCACTCTGAAGATGGCTTTCTGCTGGAACATCGCTCAGCAGCTGAACCCCAACGCTGCTGATACCGGCGCTGGCAAGACCATCAGCGGTGACGACATTGTCTTCATGAGCTTCCCCTCTGAGACTGGCACCAGCAAGCTCTGCGGCGGCATCTGGGGCTTCGGCGTGTTTGATAACGGCGACGAGGGCAAGATTGCAGCAGCTAAGGAGTTCATCAAGTACATGTGCGACTCCGAGCACACTGTCGATGCTGTTAAGACCGCTAACTACTTCGCAGTCCGCGATACCGCTGAAGGCACCGATCTGACCAAGATCTGGGCTGACAACGAGATCATGAACGACTATCAGGTTCTGATGCCTTACCTGGGCGACTACTATCAGGTCACCACCGGTTGGGCTGGCGCACGTACCGCTTGGTGGAACATGCTGCAGAAGATCGGTGAGGGCGAAGACATCGCTGCTACCGTTGCAAGCTACATGGCTGAGGCAAACACCCCCACTGAGGGCTAATTTGCACAACCCCATCAAAAAGGAAGTAACCTGAGCGAAATCGGGTTCCGCGCCCCTCCCCTGTATGCGCGGGGGAGGGGCGTTACTTTCAGGACGGGGATATGCATGGTCAGTTCGGCTCGGCGCAGCACGAACTTACGATGCGTATCCCTATCCAGCCAATTTTTTAGAGAGGAGCGATCTGCTTTGGCAAAAGCACCGAAAAACACGATGAGCCGTGCTCTGGTGAGGCGGGAAACCATCTCCGGTTACCTGTTTCTGCTGCCAAGCCTGATTTTCTTCCTGGGCTTCGTAGTGTTTCCTATGATTTATTGCATCATCCTCAGTTTGACGGATGCAAACATGTTCACGGAGGGCCTGGGCAACTTTGTCGGGCTGAGAAACTTTATCAAGCTGTGGCAGGATGCCACCTTCCTTGAGGCGCTGAAAAATACATTTATTATTGTGGTCGTCAGCGTTCCCACGGTATGTGCCTTTTCCTTGTGGGTCTCCTCGGCAATCTATAAACTGAAAGGCCCCATCCTGAGCGCCTTCCGCTGCATTTTCTACCTCCCTGTGGTAACCGGCTCCGTTGCTGTTACCGTTGTGTGGAAGTGGATGTACGACAACTACAACGGCATTTTCAACTTTGTGCTGAAGGGCAGCGGAATCATCGACAAAAACATTAACTGGCTGGGTGACAGTCGTTTCGCGCTCTGGTGCATTATTCTGATCCTGTTCACCACCTCGGTAGGTCAGCCCATCGTGCTGTATGTTTCCGCACTGGGCAACGTGGACGCCACGCTGGTTGAGGCAGCCAAGGTGGACGGCGCTACGGATTTGCAGGTATTCTGGAAAATCAAGTGGCCGCAGATGATGCCCACCACGCTGTACATTCTGGTCATTACCACCATCAACAGCTTCCAGTGCTTCGCACTGATCCAGTTGCTGACCTCCGGCGGATCCGGAACCAACACCGTCATGTACTACATCTACTATACCGCCTTCAAGCTGACAGAGCAGAGCGGCCACTTCGGTTATGCCAACGCCATGGGCGTGGTGCTGGCGATCTTCATCGGCCTGCTGTCCGCACTGCAGTTCCGGCTGGCAAAAGAAAAGTAAGGGGGCGTAAGAAGATATGAAATCAGGCGTAAAACGCACGACTCCATACAAGGTGATTTCCATCATCATCCTTGTGATTCTTGCGATCCTGTTCCTTTTCCCGCTGTACTGGATTGTCACAGGTGCCTTTAAACCCACCACCGACATCTATGCATCTCAGCCTGTCTGGTGGCCGAGCGAATGGGTGACCAGCAACTTTGCCAAGCTGTTCACCAAACGCAGCGCACCGCTGTTCAGCATTGGTTCTCTGGTTGGGCCTACCGTTCCGGCAGCCATCCGCTGGCTGGTGAATACGGTGTTCATGGCAGTGGTTGCCATGATCCTGACCTGCATTACCGCCACGATGGCCGGTTATGCCCTGGCAAAGAAGCGCTTTGTCGGCCGGGCACTGCTGTTCTCCCTCATCATCTGCGCTATGGCACTGCCGAAGCAGGTTATTCTGATCCCTCTGCTGAAGGAAATGTCCACGCTGAAACTCTATGACACCTTGTGGGCGGTCATTTTCCCGACCGTTGGCTGGCCCTTTGGTGTGTTCCTGATGAAGCAGTTCTGCGAGAGCGTTCCCGGCGAGATGCTGGAGGCCGCCCGCATTGACGGCGCCAGCGAAGCCCGTACCTTTACCCAGATTGTTGTGCCGCTGGTAAAGCCCGGCATCGGCGCTCTGGCGATCTTCACCTTTATCAACAGCTGGAATGACTATTTCATGCAGTTGATCATGCTGCCCAGCAACGTGAACTTCACCATCTCTCTGGGTATTGCAACCCTGCAGGGCGAATCCTCTGTGGATACCGGCCTGCTGATGGCAGGTGCTGCATTGGCGGCTGTGCCCATCATCATTGTGTTCCTGATTTTCCAGAAGTATTTCACTCAGGGCATTACCATGGGTGCTGTGAAGGGCTGATCCCTTTTGTAACGTGACTTAAATGCCGAAAATGCGGCATATCCAACTTGAACCCTGTCGGGCTACTCCATTTTAATAGCGCGGCAGAGGCAAAAAAAGGAGGAAAATTTCCGCCCGGGTCGGCGGTGCGGCAGTGTGGAGACCTGCCGTAAAGCCTTGCAGGTATTACCCCTGCAGGGTGAGGTCAGGTGCGCGGAGGCCACCGGACTACGACCATCAGCTATGGCAACATTAAACCTGAAAAATATCGTAAAAACCTATCCCGGCAGCAAGGAACCCACCGTGCACGACTTCAATCTGGACATTGCAGATAAGGAGTTCATTGTTCTGGTTGGCCCTTCCGGCTGCGGTAAGTCCACCACTCTGCGCATGATTGCCGGTTTGGAGGAAATCACCGGCGGCGAGCTGTACATCGGCGACAAGCTGATGAACGATGTGGAGCCGAAGGACCGAGACATCGCCATGGTCTTCCAGAGCTACGCTCTGTATCCCCATATGACGGTGTATGAAAACATGGCATTTTCTCTGAAGCTGAAGAAGATGCCCAAGGACGAGATCGACAAGCGGGTTCGTGAGGCGGCTGAGATTCTGGACATCACCCAGTATCTGGAGCGCAAGCCCCGCGCTCTGTCCGGCGGTCAGCGTCAGCGCGTGGCCATCGGCCGCGCCATTGTCCGCGAGCCGAAGGTGTTCCTGATGGACGAGCCTTTGTCCAACCTGGACGCAAAGCTCCGCAACCAGATGCGTGCTGAGATCATCAAGCTGCGTCAGCGGATTGACACCACCTTTATCTATGTTACCCATGACCAGACCGAAGCTATGACTTTGGGCGACCGCATTGTCATTATGCGGGACGGCTGGATCATGCAGATCGGCACACCTCAGGAAGTGTTTGATCACCCGGCAAACATTTTTGTCGCCGGCTTTATCGGCATGCCTCAGATGAATTTCTTCTCTGCTGACCTGACAAAGCAGGGAGATGCCTACACTTTGACCTGCAATGGTGCTACCGTAACTCTGTCCGAGCGCATCAGCAGCGCTTTGGCGGCTAAGGGTGTTACCAGCCGCAAGGTCACTGCCGGCTGCCGTCCGGAGCACCTGGTGATGAAGCAGACTCCTGCAGATGATGTAATGGAAGCCAGCGTGGACGTCAGCGAAATGATGGGCAGCGAGATCCACCTGCATGTGTCCTGCTACGGTCAGGACGTGGTGGTGCGCATTCCTACCACAGAGCTGGAAGCACACCAGCGGGGCGGCCTGAGCTACGGCACGAAGATTCACATCGGGTTCCCCAGCGATCTGGTGCACCTGTTCGATCCGGAAACGGAAGAGAACCTGTTGTAATGAAACAAATACAGGCGTTTGCCTGAATGGACGTAAGAGTCGGTGGTCTGAGTTGAGAAAGCGGATCACCGACTCTCCGCCGGTATGAAATAGTTTTCAAGTGTAAGTATTTTTGAATGCTTGCCTTGGCATAAATCAGCCGGATACAGCGCTGCATTGGTGCTGCCCGACGGGATCCTAGAAAAGGGGAAAGAAATTATGAAGGACATTTCAAAGTATCAGGGGATCATTCCAGCATTTTATGCCTGCTATGATGACGAGGGCAACATCTCGCCGGAGCGCGTGCAGGAACTGACCCGTCATTTGATTCAGAAGGGCGTGAAGGGCGTTTACGTCGGCGGCTCCTCCGGTGAGTGCATTTATCAGAGCGTGGAAGAGCGGAAGGTTGTTTTGGAGAACGTGATGAAGGCCGCTGAGGGCAAGCTGACGGTGATTGCTCACGTTGCCTGCAACAACACCCGTGATTCTGTAGAACTGGCACGGCATGCCGAGAGCGTGGGTGTGGATGCCATTGCCTCCATTCCTCCGATCTATTTCCATCTGCCCACTTATGCCATCGCTGACTATTGGAATGCTATGAGTGCGGCGGCACCGAACACGGACTTTGTCATCTACAACATTCCTCAGCTGGCGGGCGTGGAGCTGTCCATGCCTCTGTTCCAGGAGATGCTGAAAAACCCCAATGTTATTGCCGTGAAGAATTCTTCCATGCCGGTGCAGGACATCGAGACCTTCAAAATTGAGGGCACTCGCAACGGCCGTCAGTTTGTCGTGTTCAATGGTCCTGATGAGCAGCTGGTCTCTGGCCTGGTTATGGGCGCAGACGGCGGCATCGGCGGCACCTATGGCGTTATGCCGGAGCTGATTTTGAAGATCTTTGATCTGGTGCAGCAGGGCGATGTGAAGACAGCCAAAGAAGTGCAGTACGATGTGTTTGAGATCATCATGGCGCT
The DNA here is from genome assembly GCA_963597355.1 of bacterium. GTDB lineage: Bacteria > Bacillota > Clostridia > Oscillospirales > Oscillospiraceae > UMGS1766. The sequence continues at coordinate 157,640 of CAVBPR010000019.1, forward strand.
GTGCGGCACAAAGGGCAACATGTATGCAACCATTAAAGAGGTCTTGCGCCGTCGTGAGGGTTTGAACATCGGCGGAGTGCGCGAGCCTTTGTACAACCTTGTGGAAGAGGACATGCCTCAGGTGGAAAAGTGCGTTGCAATGATCGACGCGGCCATGAAGAAGTGGATCGGCTGATTTTATTCCAGTAAAGAGAAAATCGAGGTCAGGCATTTTGCCTGACCTCGATTTGTTATTTGTCGTAGGTTTTCTTGTAGGGGTGACTCATAAGGTCGGAATCCGGTTCCCGCATTCCGTGCCACATTTCGCCAAGGGAGTCGATGGGCAGGTCTCGCCGGCGCATTTCCTGCCATCCCCATTGATAAAAGGCGTCCAGCAGAGGGAGCAGAGCCTTTCCGGAGTCGGTCAGCCGATACTCCACCTGCGGCGGAGTGGTGGGCAGAACAGTGCGGTAAATCAGACCGTCCTCCTCCAGCTGACGCAGGTTTTGGCTGAGAACCTTCTGCGTTATGGGAAGCTGCTTGGTAAAGCGGGAAAAGTGGGTCAGATTCCCTTCGTCAAAGTCCATTGCCCGCAGGATAAAAGGCTTCCAGCGGCAAAAAACCGTTCGCATCACATAGTTGTAGGGATCTTGCTGAATGTCAAAGATCAATTCACCGTTTTCAATCACACCATGCAAGTTGCGCTCGCTGCTGTCAACAGGATAAGTTTTGGACTTCTGATCCTCAGCCATCATCCTTTTCCCTCCCCAGTTTATTTGTAGATTATTCTAACATATTTCAGGGTCGGTTTCCAGTGCTTCCGGGGGAATTATTCGATGCGATAGATTGGTTCTGCCGTGCCTACATCTTGCACATCTAAGTCGGCATTAAGATTAATCAGTGGGCGAAGCCCTACAATATCGTTGTATGCATAAGTATAAGATACAGAACCGTAGGGACTCATAACACGCTGAAGGAATTTGTACATTGTATTGGGTGTACGCATAAAATACCACCACCCAAATTTAGGATCATACAATTGAGCCTGGTCAAAGAACAATCCTTTTTCCGGTTCCTCGGGATTCCAGGAACGGCCAAATCGCTGTATCTGCTCTGGACTTGGTACTGCCTTGAAAATATAATGATCATAGAATATAGGAAGTGGTTTGCCTTCGGCAATCCCTAACTCATTACCTTTATTCATTTCTGTACGACTTGGTAAAAAAACGCTTGCCGGGGTGTATTGCAATTCTGCGTGTGCTTGTTTCGCTCGGACTAGGACAGGAATATTTGATTTAATCAGATTTTTTCGAAAAATATCAGAAAACTGACAAAGAAAACCCGGTTCATTTGTGTAGGGGTGTTCACCATAACGAAGATGTTCTGTAGTTGGAGGAGTATCAAGCGGGTGTTGAGGATGAAACCAGAATTCGGAATCCGAATTTAGCCACTGATGAAGATTGCTCAGGGGATAGTTGTTGTTGCCAAATTTTCCACTTTGTTCAAAAGGATATCGTCCATTAGGACCACTCTCCGCTGCATCTAAGGCGCGAACAGCGATGATATGTTCTGTTAATAGTGTTGTAATTCCGGGACCATAGTGATCTTGCGCTGCTATACGAAATTGTATTCCGCTTTTGGATTCATATAATTTCCGACTGATGCCGAGGTCTCCTAATCTCATTATTTATCTTCCTTCCCTTGCTCACGAGCAGCTGCAGCATTGGCCACAACACTTTCACCAACTCGACGAGCCATCTCAGATGCCTTTTCTGCGCCAAAGCGTTCGACCATAATATCTTGTTTGCAATGGTGAAAATGACAATGCTCACCCAATCCCATTTGACATAAGGCACGATTTAATTCTTCGTGGTGCTGTACGCAATATTGGCAGAAACCATGGAGAGGACACGTCCTTGTGGGGCAGACACAATTAGGATTCATTTTCTGAAGATCGGGAATAATTGTGGAGCTATTTTCCATGCCGGGTTGATCTGGCGTTAATGTATGGCCAGGAATCAGCCCATGTTCAATTAGCATTTTCGGTTGATTTTTCATAAGATCAACTCCTTGTGTCTTTTCTAACAACACCCCTGTGCCGTAAGGTGGACACAGGGGTGCTTTAAGTGATGATGTTTGACTGTACAGACTGTGGATGATTATAGGTGTAAAAGGATAAAAGTTCAAATATTATTCAGGCAACTTAGCTAGATAATCTGCAACGTTGGCTGATGTGGCGACGTCAATATCGACCTGATACTCATTATCGGGTGAATTGCCCTGCAACCATTCGTAAGCGGCATCGACGCATCCTGTCCCATACATTACACCAGACAGAACCAGGGTGGCATCAAGTTCACCTTTTTCGATTAAACGTAAACCGGTTTCGTCACCGTCCTCGGCTACGATATAAACAGAATCAAAATCATAACCATCTTGTTCAAGAGCGGCACATGCGCCTGCAGCGACGGTATCGGTAGCGCACCAGATAGCAT
>CAVBPR010000020.1:0-101009 GCA_963597355.1 bacterium
GGTTGCAGGTCACGGCATCGTAGAAGGTATAGACCTTCGCATCGTATTCATCCACACCTTCGTCCACGATATGCCGTGGGATGGGGGTGAACTCGGCATTATAGTACTCTTTCAAGTCCTGATAGGTGCTCCAGATGGAGACCGCCATAAGGACAACCGCAATCGTCACCATTGCCGCACCGGCATAGTAGGTAATTTTTGCCCAGGTGCCCGTGCTGCCTGCGCCGTAGATCGCCTCTGTTCTTGCATTCGACGCCTCCTGCAAAAGCTGGTTGTATTGTTTCTTCATCGCTTGATATGTGGCAAGATCTGCTACTTTATCCGGGATCGCATTCATTTGTGCCTTGACTGCATTCGCCGCTTTGGTAACTGCGTCAATCGACTCTTTCGCACTTTCGAGATGTCGTATCGTCTCTTTGTTGAAAGTTTGTATGGCTTCAAACGGATTCATACCATCATTCAGAAAAGCGGCTCGCAGCTTTGGACTATTGACCAGCAAATTGTTCAAATGCAAATTGACGCCAACTGCAATCGCTGAGCACACAACGGAAGCTCCAAACACGCCCCACAGGATGAAGGAGGTAAGGGATACGCAGTCCCAGACGCCATCAACAACGTTTTGACCGCTGGAAGCCTGAAGCCGAAGGGCCTCATTGGTCAGGGCAACGTCATCGCTGAAGATGGTGCGGTCAACCCCGTCGTAAATGGAGTTGTCCTGCTCCTTGAAAGCGCTGAGATCCATTTGTGCCATGGCTTCCTTTGTGGAATTATCGTCGTTAATGCCCCAGGCTACGATCTGATACAGGGACATCAGATCCAGGCAGGCCCGCTGCGCATCGGTCAAAACGGAAACCAGAGGATAGAGCAGGTAGCGGTCTGCCTCCTGCACATCGTAATCATCGCCGGTGAACAGGTCGAGGAGGGAAATGTCGTCATTGGTCAGGGTGTACAGCAGCTCGTACTGGGTGCCCGCCGCCAGCCAGTTTGTGTAATCAAAGTCCTCGTGGGCCTCCTGATAGGCGTCAATCGTCTCCTGAGAGGAAGCAATTGTCAGCTCCGGGTCCGTGTTGGTGTAACTGTTAAGGAAGGTTTTGTAGCTCTCCAGCTTGTCGGCAAGGATCTTTGCGTCCTCGTCGTATTCCGACGCCAGCTGGCTCTCTGCCTCGTTGATGGTCAGGCCGTCGCCGTCCATCAGCTCCTCCAGCATCTCGTCATAGGTCTTGGCGCTTTCATAGCGCTCTATCCAGGTGTTGTCGTTGCTGTCGGTGGACATGGCGATCAATTGCTGGATCGCCAGCACCGCATTGGAGTTGCCCTGCATGAGAATGGTGGTCATGTCGCCAATCTTGCTCTTTGCATCATCGGAAAGTGCGCTCCACTCTTCGTCGGAGTACTCTTCCTTGACCTTGTTCAGAAGCAGGTCTCCCATGTACTGCTGGGTGTCGTCGTCGTAGAGCAGGTTCAGCATGTCGTGTGCCGCAACCGCTCTCTGCTGACCGGCATTGTAGTTTGCGCGGTATTCATTGACGGCAATCAGGAACTTGTCCAGAAAACTGCGGATGTTGGTCTTCTGCTCCTCCAGCATGATTTGATAATCCTGCACGCTGTAGCCGCCCTGCATGTTCATCAGCCGCATGTCGGTGATGGCTTCTTCCGCATCATTGGTGGTGGTATAACCCAGATAGACCGCCCGCTTGCTGGAAATCAGGTCGTCCGCGCCTTCGTTCAGGTTGTTGTCCAGAATTTCATAGCCGTTTTCCGTCAGCCAATTCTTTGCCTCTTCTTCCGTGTCACCATAACTGATGACCACATCCTTGATGTAAGTCGCCTTGGAGGACGCCGCCATAGCGCTGGTGCAGGTGGTGACTGCAGTGGCTACCGCAAGGAACAAGCCTATCGTTCTTCTTAACATCTTCTTAACCATGTGATCTCACGGCTCCTTCTCTTTTGTTTTTTGACCGGGGGGTTATTTCTTCTTTTTCCAGATCTTCAGGTAGATAACTGCTCCGGCTACAACGAAGATCAGCAAAACCACGAAACAGGCAATTGCCGCCGTGTTTCCTCCGCTGACAACGGATGCCGCCGTGTCTGCACCGTCCTCCGCAATGGCCGATGCGTCTGCGCTGGTGTCGCCCACCGTTTCAATCTGCTTGCCAATGTCGTAACTTTCATCCACAGCACTGCCGGTGGCGGATGCTTCTTTATTGGTCTCTTCCGAGCTGGCCGCTGTCTCACTGCTGGAAGCGGCTGCCCCATTGGGATCGGTTTCCGGCTTGGTTTCCTCGCCAGTGGCGGCTTCCGCCGCCGCGGCCTCTGCCGCTGCGTAGTCCCCTTCGTACAGGGCGTAGATGTCCGGATCCCCGGCCCAAACGCAGCTGCTGAGATCGGTGCTGTTCAAAAGCGCCTTATACTGGCTGGAGCTTCGGGAAACCGAGCGGTCATAGGAGGCGTAAATGCCGGCCCAGTCGCCCAGTGCAAAAGTGTCGTCAAATAGCTTACCGCTGGTGATGTCCAGCAGGTGAACGGTGGACTGTTCGTTCTTTTCCACCTGCGCCTGAGCATCCACAATGCTGAACTTGGTGATGGCCTTGCTCACATCGGAGGTTCTCTGGTAGGCGATGTAGGAAACCACACCGCTACCGCCGATGTCGTTTTCCAGGTAGTAATCACAGCCCAGAGAGGCGGCCTGATTCACTGCCGCGGCCTTTGAGCCGGCGGTGACGATGCAGGCATCGGAAATGTAACGCTTAACGTTCTCGCTTCGATACATCAGCAGGTAAATCTCGCTGTTGCGGATTCCGCTGTCCAGATTGGCGAGGGTGCCGTCGTCCATGCGGACCGGGGAGGAACCGTCGTTCCGGAGGGCAATCACCTCATCGGTATCGCTGAGACCGGACACCGTGTCCAGGGAGGTGATCGCGCTTCCCGCAGCGCTGTCCCAGGTGCAGTAGAGGTAGAGGGGGGTTCCGCCGACGCCGTTGTTCAGGTTGGTGCCGGAGACCAGCTGATAGGTGCAGTCGCCATAGGCGATGGAACCGGTGCTCTGGGTGGAAACCAGCAGGCCGGTAATTCCGCTGGAGCCTCTCTTATACCCCAGGTACACCATGGCGCTTTCATCCGAGGAAACCAGGTTCATTCCCTGAAACAGCACCGTGTAGCCGCTGTTTTCCAGGCTGGCTCTCCCTTCTGTCCCCACCGCAATGGTGACTTCGGAAATGCTGCTGGTCTGAGCATGGGCACACACGGCGAAACTGCCGGTGGCAACCAGAAGCAGCAGCACGCTGACGGTTTTAAGGGCATACTTCAGAATTCTTTTCATCTTCAACTTCATCTCACTTCCTGCAGAAAGCCATGGGTTATTTTTTTCTAGCAACCAGTTTTTTTATCTTTTCATCGATCTTGATGTACTTCAGCACAAAGACGTTAACCACCAGATAAACCGAAACCGGAAGGAAGAAACCGATGCGGTTTGCAATCACGGACTCGTCCTCCACCAGCAGGTTGAACACCGCATGGAACACAACCGCCAGATTGAAGGTGCACAGGACGCCGCCCAGGTAAAGCTTCCGCTTTTTGTGAATATAGGGAACAAAGTTGGCCACCAGCATCGTGGTGATGCTGTGCATCAGGCCGGTGCTGAATCCTCGGATCAGAGCGAACAGGAAACTGGCCGATTCGCTGTACTGCATCAGGATGATGATGTTCTCCAGCATGGCAAAGCCAACGCCGGTGGCGAATGCAACGGTGATAATCGACCGTTTGTCGTCGGAAAAAACATGGGCGTAATAGATCACCGGCAGTACCTTCACCAGCTCCTCGGTAATGGGGGTGATGTTGGTGGTCAGGTACAGCATGGAGAAATCGGTCACCCGCAGCAGCAGGCCGTTGATCTCGCTGACAAACAGGCAGAGGAACATTCCCGTCAAAAGAGAGATAATGACTTTTCTTGACTTCTTTTCGATCGGCACCAGCATCATTGCCAGTGGAACGGCGATGCAAATGAAAAGAACGTAACTTATTGAATCCATTTTTTCGTCTCCTTATTGAGGAATGGCAGGAACCCGACGTAGAAAACGCCAAGCACAATAGCAAGCGTAATCGGGTTGTAGGCGCCGTAGTAGAACAGCCCCACTTCCGCAAAGGTCAGCACCTCGAAGACAACGCAGACCAGGTTGAACTTCCGCAGCGTTCTCACGATGCCGCCCTCTACATCCGGCGTAAGCGCGTGCTTCATGTTGAAGTAGCCCGCAAGCCCTGCCAGCAGCGCCAGGATCAGGAAGGAAATGCGAACCGCAAGGGAAACACGATGAACAAACAGGGCGGCGACGGCAACCGCAACTTCCAGCACCGGAAGGATTGCGGAAATCGCCTTCTGCTTTGTAATCCCCTTTTTCTGCTCGTCCAGCAGATGATCCATTACGCCCACATTGGGGAGATAGAGAAACAGGTAGAACCCGGCATAACCCAACAGACCGATGTTAAACCCGTCCGGCAGCTCCTGGTAGCACAGCAGGGTGACAAGAGTGAAGGCTCTTGAAAAGAACTGGCACGCCACAGGAAACACCATCAGTTTGAAATACAGCGGCTGTTTCTGCCTGTAGGCCGCCGCCAGACCATAGATCAGGCCCGCGCAGGCACAGACAAGCAAATATAGGTTCATTACAACAATAACTGTCATTCCAAGCTCTCCTATTTTCCTTGAATTAACTCGGATAAAAAGGATCCATTTATCCACTTATATTGTAGTAAATCCTAGCCAAAAAGTCAATTGAAACGGTCTTAATTTTGTCTTAACCGCCCAACTTTTTACCCAATTTTTCGTTTCCTTTTTTTGTTAATTAAATCCAAAAAACAGCAGCCCTGCGCACCGCGCATGACTGCTGTTTTCTCTACGGAATTTTATGCCAAATTCTTCAGCCAGGCGCCCCTTCGGTTCTCGGTGTGAGAACCGCTGTTCTCACTTTCCGAATCCGTCCAACACCTCGCCGTTGGGCAGGTATTCCCATGTGCTGTCGGTGATTTCCACCGTCAGGCTGTTGTCGTCGGCCTTGTAGATAACGCCGGTGAGCTTGCCTTCGCTGGGGTCTTCCACCTCAAAGGTGATCTTCCCCTCGGCAAAGGTTCCAACACCGTTTTCCAGGCTGCAGAGCTTGGTAACGCTCAGGTCGACCTTCAGCGTGCCGTCGCTGTTTTCCCCCACCGTCAGGGTGCTTTCGTCATAGCTTCTGACGTGCTCTCCGAGAAAGTCTGCCAGTGCTTCTGTGCTGTCGCCGTCCTCATCGCCGGACACATCTCCCTGCATCGGCGCATACAGCTGTTCTGCATAGGCCTGAAGATCCATTCCGTCCAGATCCTTGCCGGAAACGGAGAGGGAATACTCCGCGCCCACCAGAGCGTCATACCAGTTTACTACCTGCACGTTATTGTCGCTGGAGTCCTCCGGTGCAGTATATGCATAGTAAACTGCGTCCTTGCCGGAAACCGTGCCCTCTTCCTCGCTGCTCCAGCTATAAGACATGCCGGAGATATCCTCTGCTTTGTCGGTCATCTGGGCCCGATAGGTCCAGCTCATCTCGTCCAGCACATAGGTCACCTGGGCCAAACCGCCGTCGCTCATGTAGCTGTAAGCCACATTGGAAGCCCCTTCCGGTGCTGCCAGATTCATTCCGGTTGCCGCTGCAACCCCCTGCTGATCCGATTCCGTCCAGGGGTTTGCGATCTGGGTGTTTTCGGTGGTTTTGCTGCTGGCCGCCGCACTGGCGCTGGCCGCCGCGCTGGTGCTGGCGGCGGAGGATTTTGCCGTGTCTGCAGAGGTGCCGCATCCGGCGAGGGCAGTTGTGCCAATGGCCATCATTGCCATGGCAAGAGCAATTTGCTTTTTCATTTTTTTACTTCCTTTCTTTTTTATCAGAAGGTTAGTGTGTCTACTTTGGGAATCAAATCTGTCAGCCGCTGCTGATAGAAGGCAATCAGCTGTTCCCGGTTTTCCCCATCCCGGCGGACGGTGCGGCGCAGAAGCCGCATATAGCCCACGACTTTCGCCTTATTCTCCACTTCCTCCAGCTTTGCCCCGTCCTCAGTGCCCAGATACAGGGCAAGGGCCTGCTTCCAGAAGCGGCCGGCAGTCTCATAGGAAAAGCGAAGGAATTTTTCCGCCTCGCTGTGGTCCAGCTCCAGAAAGCCCACAAAGGCATTGAACATCGAGCCCAGCTCGAAAATCGGGTGGCCGACGCAGAGGGTGTCCATGTCAATCAGCAGTGCTTCCCCGTCCCGCACCATAATGTTGTTGGTGTGGTAGTCGCCGTGGAGCATGGTCTGCTGTTCCGGAACTGCCTCTACCATCCGGTAGAGCTTGTCTCCCAGCTCCTTGGGCAAATAGTCCCGGTCAAATGCCGCCCAATCCAGCGCAACCTTCCGCATGTCCGGCATGTCTCCGGCGTTGACTTCCGTGCTGTGAATCTGCTTGAGCATGTCCACATAGTATTTCAGAGGAACTTCCAGATGCTCCGGGTCTTTTTTGATCATTTTGGAGAGCGATGTCGCCTCCAGCAGCTCCATCACCGTGCCGTAGTTTTCCCCAACCCGCACCACGTCATAGGGAATTGCGGTGTTGATCCCCAGCACCAGCGCCTTGCGGGCCAGTTCCCGCTCCCGCTGGATTTCCGGCAAAGCGTCGGAGTTGAAATACACCTTGACGATGGTCTCCGCATCGTAGCGGTAAACCGCTCCGTTAGCGCCCCGACCGATGATTTCGCAACCATCGACAGAAAACTGACGATAGGCCTTTTTCACCGTCATCATCTCGGTAAAACCGGTCATATCCAGAATTTCATAGACTTCCGGGGACACATTGATCAGCGTCAGATTCGGCTCTCCCTTGCGCAGGCGCAGGAGAATTCGCAGTCCGGCGGAGGAGATGTACTCCAGATTCTGTGCATCAATCACCATTGCCGCATCCGCTTCTGCCGACCGGGCCGCCATTACTTCCTGTTCCACTTCCGCCGCATTGGATGCGTCAATCCGTCCGCTCAGACAGACGGTCAGCACGTCCCCGTCTCTGTGCGATGCAATCTGATCCTTCATTAAGATACCTCCGCAAATATGGTCTGAATCAAGCTGTGGAATTCCTGCCATGCCACCGTGTCAGAAAGCTCTTCCAGGCTGTCGGCAATGGAGCGATAGTACCACGCCTGCTGGGCCGGGTCCTTCTGGTTGAAGTGCTGCCACAGCGCATCCCCCTCTTCCTTCCACACCGTGTAGATGGAATGCAGGTTGGCCAGTTTATCCCCCAGATAGAGGATTTTCACGTCCCGATCCTTTGTATTCCGCAAAACGGCAATGGCCTCTTCCTTCCGGATCTTCCAGGTTTCCTCTGCCGGAAGGGGGTCCCGTTTGTCCTCTGTTTCGGATGCAACCAGCTCCGCAACCCGTTTCCCGAAGTGCTGTTCCACTTCCTGAATGGTAACTCCCGCGTCCTCCACCACATCGTGCAGTGCCGCCGCGGCAATTACCTCCTGACTGCTGGTCATGGAGCTGACGATCACCGCCGCCTCCATGGGGTGCAGGATATAAGGCACATCCGACTGCTTGCGGCGCATTCCGTCATGGGCCTTTGCCGCAAAGATAATCGCCTCGTTCGCCAGTTCCATTATTCGATTACCAGAATGTCCGTAAAGCCGGTCATTTCAAACACTTCCATCACGGTGTCGCACACGCCGGTAAGCTTCAGGCTGCCTACTTTGCTCATTTTCTTCTGGGCTGCCAGCAGAACCCGCAGTCCTGCCGAGGAGATGTAATCCACACCCTTCAAATCCAGAACCAGGTCTTTCACGCTGTCGTCCAGATGGTTGATGGCGCTCTCCAGGCCGGGAGCCGTCGTGGTGTCAATACGGCCAACGATCGCAAAGGTCATTTTCTCGGCCACTTGATTTTGATTGATTTGCATTGTATTTTCCCTCCGAATTTCTATGGTTGGATCTTATATGGTTTTCTGCATGGTCAGAATATTTTCGCCGTTTTCATAGCGATAGCTCACTCTGTCCATGGTTTTGCGCGTAATTAGAATGCCCAGACCGCCAATGTCCCGGTCCTCTGCGGGAAGAGTAATGTCCGGCTCTTCCTGCGCCAGCGGATCAAAGGGGATGCCCTGATCCCGGAATTCAAAGGTGGCCATTCGGGTCTCCGGATCAAAGGCAAAGGCCGCCACGGCTCTGCCCTCTCCCTCCGGATAGGCATAATGGGCAATGTTGACAAACACCTCTTCAATGACCACGCTGACCGCAATCTGGGTTTTCATCGGGCAGGCCAACTGGTCCATCAGGCCCTCAAAAAAGCCCTGCACTTCCGGAAGTGCGTTGTCGTCTGCAGGGAAATTCTTCTCTTCTTTCATGGCCGTGCCTCCCATATAATCGAACATCAGCATGGTTATGTCGTCAAACTGCGGTGCTTCTCCGACGAAGCCGTCAATGTCTTCCTTCAGGCTGTGCACCAGCTCTTTTGCCGGGCGTTCGGCATGTGCGTTGATAAAAGCGCTTAACCGCTCCTCGCCGTAGAGCTGTTTTTCAACGTTCGTTGCCTCGGTTACGCCGTCGGTGTAGAAAAAGATCCGGTCGCCGGGGCGGAGTCGGTATTCATTCAGGCGGTAACGGACGCCTTCCATTCCCGCCAGCACAAAGCCGGGTTTTACCCGCAGGTACTCAAAGGTGCCGTCCCGGTGCTTCATCAGCGGCGGATTATGTCCCGCGTTGGCCATCTGAAGCGTTCCGGTGCGGAGGTCCAGAATCGCCATGCAGACCGTAACGAACATTCCCGCCTCGTTGCCCTTGCACAGCTTTTCATTGGCCTGGGTTAGAATCTCATTGGCCGGAAGTCCCCGCTCTGCAAGGTCCTTGATGGTGGTCTTTGCCGCCATCATAAACAGTGCCGCCGGAATGCCCTTGCCGGAAACGTCTGCAATCAGGAAGGCAATGGTGTAGTCGTCCAGCATGTAGAAGTCATAGAAATCGCCGCCGACCTCCTTGGCGGTAAACATCTGGGCGTAGATATCGAAGTGGTTCTGATCCGGATAGGGTGGGAAGGTGGAGGGCAGGGCGGAGTACTGAATTTCCTTTGCATACTCCAGCTCCTGGTCGATTCTGGCCGCCGCATCGGCAATGTATTCCTTCAGGGTGCTGACCGTGGAGTTGATGTCGTCCGACAGGGAGGAGAATTCCGCGTTGGTGCGCACATCCACCGTCACGTTCAGGTTGCCGTTGGTAATCTGAGCAAGGCTGTTGTTGACCTTATGCAGGTTATTGATAATGACCTTCTTGATGAGGAAATAAACCAGCACAAACAGGGTGGCGAAGATGATAATTTCCACCAGAACGCTGACGTAAATGGAAACGTTGCGCATGTAGTGGGCCTCCGCCTCCGGAACCGCGCCGATAATGCAGTAGCCTTCCGTGAAGAGATAAGAATACAGGTACTTCGAGCCGCTGATCGTCGCCTCATAGGGGGTTTTCTCCGCCATGGTGGCGGTGTTGATCCGGATGCCCAGATCCTTCACGTTCATGCCGTCATGTTCATCCCCGTCGGCAACCACCAGCCAGTCTTCGTCGCAGATCATGATAAAGCCGTTGTCGCCGATGTGGCGGTTTTTGGTGGCGTTGTAAACCGCGTCGTCGATATCCCGGCGGTAATGCTCATAGGAATAGCCCACCTGAAGCGCCGTTCCGTCGGAGAGCAGAATGCCGGCATATTTCCGGGACATGCTCGAGTCGGCCGACGTGGTCTGGTGCTCCTGGACAAACTCCGTCTGCCCGTTGAACAGACAGAGAAATTCTTCTGACTGGGCGCCGCTGTGCATGTCAAAGCCGATAAATTGAGGATAACTGGAGTTGAGGATAATGCCGTCGGACCCAATGATATTGATCTCCGCCACGCCGCAGGACTGCGCCAGCTGGAGCAGGGAGGCGGTGTCCCAGTCGGAGGACTGGAGATACTCGCTTTCCACCCGCCGGGCCGCTTCCAGCAAGTCTCTGCTGGAAGTGTCCTGAATGTCCTGGGACACGTCCGAAAGGGTCTGGTTGATCTCGTTCATGATCTGGGTCTCGGTCACATTGCTCTGCAGCCGGAAGGTGAAAAAGCTCGTCACTCCATAGGCGCAGAGAATGCACACCAGCAGCCAGCGCTGGAACGTCTGGGCAATGTTTTCCGCTTTTTTCTTCCGCAGTCCCTCTTTGCTGAGAATTGCCACCACAATCAGCGCCAGACCGATGGCAACGGCGTTGCCCAGCACCATCGGCAGGGTGCATTGATTCACAAAGGAAAATGCCGTGGAAGCGTCGTTCAGGTTGAAGAGGAAAATCAGCAGCATGTGGATGTCTTCACACACGCAGGCGATTCCGATGCCATAGGCCCAGGTCGGCTTTTTGTCATCGAACATCAGCTGGCGCAACAGCGCCGCAATGCAGCCGATGAGCACAATGGAGATGGCGCTGGCAACTCGGGTGAAATCCCCGGCGCCCCAGAAAAAGCGGTACGCTCCGCCGATCACGCCGGAAATCACGCCGGCCGGCGCACCAAACACCAGTCCGGCGCACAGGGGCGCCGCATCGGAGACGTTGATGATCATGTCCTGAAATGCAATGCCGTATCGCCCGGAGAAAATCGCAAGGGCGCCGAACAGAATTCCAATTACCGCTTCCTTCGCCAGATAAGGAAGCTTCTGCGCCGGGGTGTGTTTTTCCACCAGATACAGCAGCACTACCATGGCGGCACTGGAAAACACGGATATCATAAAGCTCATACACCTCTACCTTTCTCAATTGAACTTTGAGCCGTATGCAGCTCTTCCGCCCCGGCCGTCTGACCACACGGAAACAGCGGGCTGTCCGGTGGTGTGGGTTTTTTCAACATGATTTTGTGGAGAATCTGCTCTCCTGAGCCGTTCTCCCGCCGAATCGGCTTACTTTTCCACCCGCATGGAGATCACATTGCAACCGTCCTCGGTGTAGTGGTACAGAATGTCCCTCGCGGCGTGCTCCGCCAGCTTTCGGGACAGCTCGTCCATGTGGAGCAGCGGGTTGACCGGCTCCGCCTGCCAGCGGAATTCCAGTCCGCAGCCCCCCTGCCGCTCGGAATACTCCAGGCTGAAGTCCATCTTTGTTTTCTCGTCCAGCACCGGGAGGATCGTCTGCAGGTAAACCTCCTCGATTGCCGCCTCCACCCGATACAGCAGATCGGGGGTAAACATTTTCTTCAGGGCAAAGGCCTGAATTTCGCTGATAAAGCCGAGATAATCCAGCTCGTCCCGGAAAAAGCTTTTGCGCACCCAGTCCAGTCCGTTGATAAAGCAGCGGGTCCGCTCCTTTTCCGGATGGTTGAAGATCTGGTCCGGGGTGCCGTCCTCATAGATAACGCCCTGATCCATGTAGAAAATACGGGAGGACACCGTCTTGGCCAGCCGCATCTGGTGGGTGACAATCAGCATGGTCATGCCCTCCTGAGCCAGCCGGTGAATGACCGCCAGCACCTCCGCCACCATGGTGGGGTCCAACGCGGAAGTGGGTTCGTCAAAGAGGATGATTTCCGGCTCCATCGCCAGAGTTCTGGCAATGGCCACACGCTGTTTCTGGCCACCGGAGAGCTGATCCGGGTATTTCAGCTCTCTGCCACCCAGGCCGACGGTGCGCAGCAGCTTCATGCTCCGCTCGTAGGCCTCTGCCTTGGACAGCTTCAGCACCTTCATCGGGGCATACATAATGTTTTCCACCACATTCATGTGGGGATACAGGTTGAAATTCTGGAACACCATGCCCATCTTCCGGCGCACCAGGTGCAGCGGGCAGTCCTTTGCGGTAATGTCCATGCCGTCCACAAGAATGGTGCCGGAGGTAGGCTGTTCCAGCCGGTTCAGGCAGCGCAGGAAGGTGGATTTGCCCGTTCCCGACGGGCCGATAATGGAGATAACCTCGCCCTTTTCAATGGTGGCGTTTACATCCTTCAGCGGAACCACGTCCGGATATTCTTTTCTCAAATGCTGAATCGAAATCATACCTCTGCACCCCCGTTCACTTTTTTCAGACTGTCCTTACGCACGGTTCGGGGTGCCAGCCGCTTTCGCAGCAGCGTCATCAGAGAAAGCAGCAGGCAGGCGATGGCGAAATAAATCAGGGCAATGGTCACCAGCGGCACAATCGCCTCAAAGGTGTTGCTGCGGATAATGTCGCCTACCTTTGTCAGGTCGTTGACGGCGATATAGCCCACAACGGCAGTTCCCTTCATCAGGCTGATCAGATTGCTGAAATAGCCCGGCAGCATGGTGCGGATTGCCTGAGGCAGCACGATGCCCCGGAAGGTCTGGTGCCGGGTCAGGCCGGTGGCAAGGGCCGCTTCCCACTGTCCCTTTTCCACGCCGCCGATGCCTCCCTCGAACAGCTGGGCCATGTATGCGCCAAACACCAGGCCAAAGCCCAGAATGGCAACGACAATATTGGAAATCTGGGATTTATCAAATACAACATAATACAGCAGCATCAATATAACGACGATCGGCAAGCCCTGCATCAGCCGGGAATAAATCGCCGCCAGCGCCTTCAGCACTCTGCTGCGGGACATGGACATGGCGCAGAAGGCCGCGCCCAGCAGATTGGCCAGTGCAAAACCTGCCAGAGTGATCACCATGGTGATCAGCAGTCCATGGAGCAGAGACTGCCACCGGTTTTCGTCAATCAGCGTGCGGTAAATGCTCTTGGCGATGGAGCTTTTTGCCCCGGAACTGGAGGAATCCCCGTCGGTTCCGGAGTCGGCCGTCACCAGTGCCGGTGAGTCGGAGAACTGGTCGGCGCGGACAATCGGCACAAACTTCTGGGTGTAGTAGAACTCGGAAAAGTTCACGCTCTTGTCCCGCTCCTCCGTCCAGGAAATCTGTCCGGCGGCGAGATCATAACGGCCGGTGGTAATGCCGCTGAGGATGCCGGCAAAGTCCACGTCCTCAATCTTCATTCCATAGCCGTACTCCCGGCAGAAGCCGGCAATAATGTCCACCTCGTAGCCTACATGCTCGTTGTTCAGCTTAAAGGAAAAAGGCTTCAGCGTGCTGGTGGTGGCAAAGGTCAAAACGCCGTTTTCACCGCTCTGGGGGATGTCCACGCTCTCCCAGTCGTGGGGATAGAGCCAGTAATCCTGCATTTCCTCCAGCTTTCCGCTTTCCTTCAGTTTGTTGATGTATTCATTCAGCTTCAGCCGAATGGCGTCGCCCTTCTCGGTCTTGGCAAAAACCGTTCCCACGTCATACACCGCAAAGGGCACATCCAGATAACCCAGATCCGGATATTCCTGCACCAGCGTGTAATAATTCACCGTAGGCAGGGCGGCAAAGCTGACCTTTCCCTTTTCCAGCGCCAGCGCCACATCGGTGATGCTGTTGAAGTACTGGATCTGGGCGTCCGGCACCTTCGCCAGAATCAATCCGTCCTGGGGTGTTCCCGTCATAACACCTGCCGCCTTCCCAGACAACAGGCCGAAGGTCTCCTCTTCCGACACGTCGGAGGCATCCAGTGTGGTCTCTTCCGCCGCATAGGCCTCGGTCACCGCAACCAGCGGAGTGCAGCAGCAGAAAACCGCCAGCATCGCGCAGAACAGTCGACGGAGCAGTCTCTTTTGTTTCATCATGGTCTATCTCTCCTCACCCGGAACAAGCTTCTGAAATTGCAAAAGCAAAGGCGATTTTTAACCGTTTTACCTGCTTCTGCAACCGCGTCAGCCGAGGAAGATTCGGCGAATGGCGCTTCTAGTATTCCTATATTAGTTTATACACCAAGCGAATCTAAGTCACAATATCATAAATGCACAAAAAGCGCAAGATTATGCACCGCCCCGATTCTAAAGATTTGTGAAAGAAGCTGTGATTCTTGCAAAAGCGCCCCTGTTTTATGCCGTTTTCTCTGGAATTTCAGCAGCGAAAAACCGGAGCGCATCGATTTTTCTCGGTGCGCTCCGGCAAATGATCTGTTTCTGTTTTCTCCCGTCCAGCGGTTAAATTTCCACTCCGTCAAACTGGCTTTGATAGAGCTTGGCATAGAAGCCGCCCTTCGCCAGCAGAGCTGCGTGATCTCCCTGCTCCACAATGTGGCCGTCCCGCATGACCAGGATCACATCCGCCGACTGAATGGTGGACAGTCGATGGGCCACAATAAAGCTGGTGCGGCCTTCCATCATCCGCTGAAAGGCGTCCTGAATCTTCAGCTCCGTGCGGGTGTCGATGCTGGAGGTGGCCTCGTCCAGAATCAGCATGGGAGGCAGGCAGAGCAGGCAGCGGGCAATGCACAAAAGCTGCTTCTGCCCCTGACTGAGGCTGCCGCCGTCCTCCCCGATCACCGTGTCATAGCCCTGAGGCAGGCGGGAAATAAAGCCGTGGGCATGGGCGGATTTTGCCGCCTGTTCGATCTCCTCCCGGCTGGCTTCCGGCTTTCCGTAGGCAATGTTCTCCGCAATGCTGCCGCTGCGCAGCCAGGTCTCCTGCAGCACCATGCCGTAGCTGCGGCGAAGGGATGGCCGGGTGATGTGGCGAATGTCGGTGCCGGAAACGGAAATCGAGCCGCTGTTGACATCGTAAAACCGCATCAGCAGGTTGATCAGCGTTGTCTTGCCGCAGCCGGTGGGGCCCACAATGGCAACCCGCTGACCCGGCTGCACCGTCAGGTTGAACTGCTCAATCAGTGGGCGATCCGGCACATAGCGAAAAGCCACATCCTTCAGCTCCACAGAGCCGTCTACCTCTTCCGCCGTCAGCACCCGGGCATCCGGCGCGTCCTCCGTTTGGGAAGGCGTGTCCAGCAGTTCAAAAATCCGGTCGGCGCAGCTCATGGCGTTTTGCAGCTCCGTCACCACGCCGGAAATTTCGTTGAACGGCTTGGTGTACTGGTTGGCGTAGCTGAGGAAGATGGACAGCTGACCTACGGTAATAGCTCCCCCGGGAATGACGCCGATGGCAGACAGTGCGCCCACCAGACCGACGCCGGCATAGACCAGACCGTTGACAAATCGGGTGACCGGATTGGTCAGACTACTCAGGAAAATTGCCTTCTCGCTGGCCGACCGCAGCTGCTCGTTCAGCTCGTCAAACTCCTCCAGCGTCTGCTGTTCCCGTCCGAACACATGCACCACGCTTTGCCCTTCCACCATCTCGTTGATGAATCCGGTCTGGCGGCCACGGATCTGGTTCTGCCGCTGGAAGTTCCGATAGGTGTGCCTGGCGATAAAGGCGGCAACCAGCATGCTCAAGGGGGTCACCAGCACCACCACGGCGGTAATCGGCCGGTTCAGCACCAGCATGAAAATCAAAGTACCCAGAATGGTCAAAACGCCGGTAAACAGCTGGGTGAAGCCCATCAATAAACCGTCAGAGAACTGATCCACATCCGCCACCATGCGGCTGAGCAGGTCGCCGGTGGCATGCTGATCCAGCTCCGCCAGGGGCAGGGTCTGCAGCTTCTCCATGGTGTCCTTTCGCAGATCCCGACTGACATCAAAGGCCATGTGGTTGTTGCAAATTCCCAGCAGCCACTGGCTGACAGCAGTGACGGCAAGGGTGAGGAGAATGTTGCGGCAAATCACCGTCACACCGGCAAAATCCACCGCCCCCTGCCCCACCATGCGGTCGATGGCATCGCCGGAAAGGATGGGAACGTAAAGCTGGGTGGCCACGCTGAAGGCGGCTGTGATCAGGCTCAGCACCAGCCATCCCCAATAGGGGCGGATTCGCCGGAGCACCCGTCCAATGGTGGAGCGCTTGAAACTGCTTTGCTTCATTCCGCCTCACCTCCCTGCTGGAACTGACTTTCATAGATTTCCCGGTACACAGAGCAGCGATTCAGCAGCTCCTCGTGGGTGCCCTGACCCACAACCGCTCCCTCGTCCAACACGAGAATCTGATCTGCATGGCGGAGGGAGGAAACCCGCTGGGACACGATAAACACTGTGGGCGCTCCCGGAAGGGCGCGAATGGCCTTCCGCAGGGCGGCATCGGTGGCGTAGTCCAGCGCACTGGCGCTGTCGTCCAGAATCAGAATGGAGGGATTGGTCACCAGAGCGCGGGCAATGCAGAGCCGCTGCTTCTGTCCGCCGGAAAAATTCCGGCCGCCCTGTTCCACCGCTTCCTCCAAGCCGCCGGGCTTTTCCCGCACAACCTCGGCGCACTGTGCCGTCTCCAGCGCCTGCCAGAGCTGTTCATCCGTGGCATCCGGCGCACCAAAGCACAGGTTGGAGCGAATGGTGCCGAAAAACAGCCGGGCCCGCTGCGGCACAACCCCCACGATTTTCCGCAGTTCCACTGCGTCATAATCCTTCACATTGCGGCCGAACACCTGCACCGCTCCGCTGGTGCAGTCGTAGAGGCGGGGGATCAGGTTCACCAGCGTGGTTTTGCCGCTGCCGGTGCCGCCGATTACGCCGATGGTCTGACCGGGACGGGCGGAAAAAGTGACGTGAGACAGGCTTTCCTGCGGACTGCCGCTATAGGCAATGCCGGCATCCAGAAAGGCAACTGCCGTTTCCCCTTCCGCCGCAGGGCGGAGAGATCCGGTGGCCTTCTCCGGCTCCAGCTCCAAAACGGAGGCAATCCGGTCTGCCGAGGCCATGGAGCGGGTCATGGTCACCACCAGATTGGCCAGCTTGACCAGCTCCACCAGCACCTGGGACATATAGTTCACCAGTGCGATCACGTCGCCCTGCTGCAGTGTGCCGGCGTGAATGCTCACCGCTCCGGTCTGCAAAATCGCCACCGTGGCCAGATTCACCACTACATAGGTCAAGGGATTCATCAGGCTGGAAATGCGGCCAACCACCTGCTGCTGCCGGTTCAGCGCTGCGTTTGCGGCGTCGAACTCCGCCTGCTCCTGCTCCTCCTTGTGGAAGGCGCGAACCACCCGCACACCGGTCAGGTTCTCCTGGGTAATTCGGGTCACGCTGTCCAGCTTTCCCTGCACCTTCCGGTAACCGGGAATGGTCAGCGCCATAATACCGAAAATAATCACAAACAGCACCGGAATGGCGGCCGCAAAAATCACCGCCGCCTTCCAGTGAATGGTGAAGGCGAGAATCAGACTGCCGAACACAATGAAGGGGGAGCGAAGGAACAGTCGAAGCACCATGTTCACTCCGTTTTGCACCTGATTGGCGTCGCTGGTCATGCGGGTGATAATGGTGGCCGAGCCGATGCTTTCCAGCTGGGCGCAGCTTAAATGCTGCACATGGTCAAACAGGCCATGGCGCAGACCGGCGCTGAATCCCACCGCCGCTCTGGCGGCATAATACTGGGCAATCACCGAGCAGGACAGCCCCACCAGTCCCAGCAAAATCATCAGCCCGCAGCGGCGGAAAATGTACCCGGTGTCCTCTGCCGGAATGCCGATGTTGATAATATTCGCCATCACCAGGGGAACGAACAAATCGAACAGCGCCTCCAGCATTTTAAATGCCGGCGCGATGACGCACTCCTTTTTATATCCGGCCAGATAGGCCATTAATTTTTTCAAAGGCAAACCCTCCCTTTAAAAATCGTACCCTTTAGCATACCATATCCCACGAAAAAAGCAATGTGACAGGGAGCAAATTTCTTGATGAATGCGTAAAAATAAAATTTTAAAAAAACAGGTCACAAAAAGCACTCTTACCCGGATAATATTAATAGAAACACAATGCGATATATTGACCGAGTTGATGAGGAGAGAGTTTTATGAAGCGCAAACACATAGAAATCATAGTTGCCGTTGGGGTATTGTGTTTATTGGCAATACTAGTTGCTTATCATTTTGCCAGAGCATCATTTACTGATAAAAACAGCAACGACCCTAACTGGGCCAATACTCATATCGCCTTCGATACAGAGGAAGAGGCCGTAATCGCACTGGGTGATGATTTATATATTCATGAGTTCTCGGCTTTTATACAGGAAACAGTTGTCGGCAACCGGCAACTGTCTTATGAGCTTGAGTTTCGTGAAGATGGAAAAACTGATGATAGAACCACATGGACAATGTTTGCAATGGAGGTCTTAAGCAAGTCGGAGAATTGGGCTTTCTATATTTTCTTCGATTCTAATGATACCAGATTGGATACATTCACAACTACATTAACCTATGAAACATCGATCAATAGTACGTCCATATATTATTATCCTAACGATAAGGGCAGCACCTTTGAAGCAGCTACTTTTAAAAAACCAGGAATGGCCATTTACATTTCCTGCAACCATCATAACCCGATATCAGAGCCCGGCAATAAAGTTTTGTCGTGTACTGCTTTTCTTTTAGGGGGGTGATTGTTAACGAAGAGGAGCTGATGCACGGAAAGTGAAAGGAGATATATGTATGAAAAAGAGTATCATGGTTGGAATGGGTATTCTGAAGTACATATTTGTTCAAATAATAGTATTTTCGGCACAAACACTAAGTACAAGGTTTAACAATCTGCGTTCCCATGTAAACCGCCCCCGTTGTTATTTTCAGGGAGTAAATTTCTTTCGCTTGCAAAAAAAGGACGCGCTCCTCGCGCGTCCTTTGAACCGTCAGGCGTTTGTGTTGAGAACCTCTCCCAGGGGAATGGTGATATCCTTGGAGATCAGCACCTCTCCGGTCTCAAAATTGTACACTTCCAGATTGAAGCTCAGCTTGTCCTCTGCCGTTACCACAATGTCGTCGTAGGTGTCACCGTCCGCCACCCTGCCGGAGACTGCGCAGCGGGTGTAGGGCAGTACCTCGCTCCATAACCACATATCCACCAGGGTGTCGTTCAGATAAACCTTTCTCGAAGCAAGGTCGATGTCCAGTCCCGTGTCGTTTTCCAGGTAGAAAACCAGCTCGCTTCTGGTGTCGTCCACGTTCGTCTGTGCCAGCTTTACCGTAATTCCGTCTTTCTCCAGAACGGTAAGCCCATCCAGAGCTACCGGCTCTTCTCCGCCGGTGGTACTGGAGGTTGCAGTTTCATAACTGACGCTTCCGATGGAGTTGAATTCGTTGTCATAAATATCGATTCTCATGGAAATCGACCAGATGTAATCCTCCGCTCCCGCCGCGGCAAGCAGACTGCTGAAATCGTTGTAAGACACGACTTCCGCCGTGGTAACCGTATGGGAAGAAACATCGGAATTTTCAAAATATGATCCCAGCACCCAGCCGTTGACCACCAGAGAGGTCATGGAAAGATGAATGGTGCTCCGGGTGCCGTTTCGAACCGCAAACATCAGCGACGGCTCCTGAACCGTGCCGGTAATGCCGATGAGCTTGAGCTCAACGTCATCCTGTGAAAGCAATTTCGTCGGCTCAATGGTGGTTCCTTCCACAGAATAGGTCGTCTGATAATTGTCACTCAGGGCATTCAGCGCTTCCTTTCGCGCCGCCCGATCTTCCCGGCTGCCGCAGCCGGTCAGAAGAACGCCCAGCATGCAAAGCACCATCAACAGCCCGCAAATTCGTTTCAAACAAGTCACCTCACTGCATTACTTGTCCCATTTCCACTTGTAACATCTTAGCACAAAGCAGGTTTTTTGGCAACTCAGTCGGGTTGTAGTTCTCCAGAAATCGTGCTAAAATGAGGCGGTTACGGAGTTACCGGCATCCGTCCGCCGGACGGATGCCTTTTCTATGAAAAAAAGTCTTCCAGTTTTCTCCGCGAAAGGAGCACCCCGCCTATGTATGAAGCCGGAACATTTGATATTGCCGTGATCGGCGCCGGTCACGCCGGCATTGAGGCCGCGCTGGCTGGCGCGCGGCTGGGTCTGCGCACCCTCTGCTTTACCGTCAATCTGGATGCGGTGGGCAATATGCCCTGCAATCCCGCCATTGGCGGAACCGGAAAGGGCCATCTGGTGCGGGAGCTGGACGCCCTCGGCGGCGAAATGGGTCGGGCCGCCGACAAGGCCTGCATTCAATACCGCCTGCTCAACCGGGGCAAGGGCCCTGCCGTCCACTCCCTGCGGGCGCAGGCTGACCGCCGCCGCTATCAGGAGGTTATGAAGCACACCCTGGAAACCCAGGAAAACCTGTTTGTCCGGCAGGCGGAAGTGGTGGATATTCTGACGGAAAACAACGCCGTGTGCGGCGTTGTCACCGGCAACGGCGCCATTTTTCGGGTGCGTGCCTGCGTCATCGCCTCCGGCACTTATCTGGGGGGACGCACCATCGTCGGCGATGTGGTGCGCACCTCCGGCCCCGACGGCATGCAGGCGGCGCTGGGGCTGACGGATCGACTGCTGGAACTGGGGCTGAACCTGCGCCGATTCAAGACAGGAACGCCCCCTCGGGTCAACCGCCGCAGTGTGGATTTTTCCAAAATGGAGCTTCAGCCGGGAGACGAAGAGGTAATTCCCTTCTCCTTCTCCACCGACCGTCCTCCCTGCAATCAGGCAGTGTGCTACCTGACCTATACCACCGGGGAAACCCACCGCATCATTCGGGAAAATCTGGATCGCAGTCCCCTCTACGACGGCACCATTGAATCCACCGGCCCCCGCTACTGCCCCTCCATCGAAACCAAGATCGTCCGTTTTCCCGACAAATCCCGGCACCAGCTGTTCATCGAGCCCATGGGACTGAACACGGAGGAGCTGTACATTCAGGGCTTTTCCTCCTCCATGCCGGAAGATGTTCAGGTGGATATGCTTCACTCTGTGCCCGGACTGGAGCAGGCGGAGATGACCCGCTGTGCCTACGCCATTGAATACGACTGCATTGATCCCACCGAGCTGCGGCCCACGCTGGAAACCAAGAAGGTGGCTGGACTCTACGGCGCCGGACAATTCAACGGTTCCTCCGGCTATGAAGAGGCGGCGGCTCAGGGCTTTGTCGCCGGAGTCAACGCCGCTTTGAAACTGAAGGGAGAAGAACCCCTCATTCTTCGCAGAGATCAGGGCTACATCGGCGTGCTCATTGACGACCTGGTCACCAAAGGAACGGAAGAGCCCTACCGCATGATGACCAGCCGCACCGAATACCGCCTGCTCCATCGCCAGGACAACGCAGACCAGCGGCTGAGCGGCATCGGCCACCGCATCGGTCTGGTCAGCGACGAAGCCTTCCGCAAGGTGGAGGAAAAATATGCCGCCGTTGAACGGGAGCAGGAGCGGCTGGAGCACACCGGAACCTCCGCCACCCCGGAACTGGCCGCTCTGCTGGAACAGCGGGGAGAACAGCCCCCGAAATCCGGCAGCGCCAAGCTGGCTGACCTGCTCCGCCGCCCCAGAATCAACTATGCCGATCTGGCCCCTTTCGATCCCCAGCGGCCGGAGCTGGACAAGGCGGTGACCGAGGAAGTGGAAATTGCCATGAAGTATCAGGGCTATATCGCCCGTCAGCTGCGGCAGGTGGAGGAGTTCCGCCGGCTGGAGGCCCGGTCTCTGCCGGAGGAAATCGACTACGCCAGCCTCTCCGGCCTGCGGCTGGAGGCCCGGGAAAAGCTGGAGCGGATCCGCCCCATGAATCTGGGGCAGGCCAGCCGCATTTCCGGCGTCAGCCCTGCGGATGTGGCGGCACTGATGATCTGGCTTGAAAAAAAATAACACATTATCGAAGCAAATTGCTTGACAAAGCAAGCGGTCATTGCTATAATAGTCCAGCAAAAGAAAGCAGGAATGGTGTCCCATCCTCACCCTCAGCGAACAGCAAAAGGGTTAACAATCTCGATTTATCCTTCCCTTTGTCTCTGGCAGATGGAAGGCTCGTGTTGTGCGGATGCCGTTTCGGTATCCGCTTTTTTCATCGTTTTTATGGAGGTGTATCGGTATTAGCACTAAGACGCAGGATCATCAGATCAATGAAGAAATCCGCGATAAGGAAGTCCGCCTGATTGGCGCGGACGGCGAGCAGCTGGGCATTATGTCCTCCGCTCAGGCTCTTCAAACCGCTGAGGAGGCAGGCCTGGACCTGGTGAAGATTTCCCCCAAGGCCGTTCCTCCCGTGTGCAAGGTCATGGACTACGGCAAGTTCCGTTTTGAGCAGGCCAAGCGCGAAAAAGAGGCTAAGAAGAATCAGCATGTGGTTGAGATCAAGGAAGTACGCATGTCCCCCGGCATTGACGTGGGCGACTTCAACACCAAGCTGCGCTCGGCTCAGAAGTTTTTGGGCGAGGGCAACCGGGTGAAGGTTACCGTGCGTTTCCGCGGCCGTGAGATGGCTCACACCGAGATCGGTCTCAATCTGCTCAAGGATTTCGCCGCTCAGTGCTCCGCCATCGCCAATATGGATAAGTCCCCCAAGCTGGAGGGCCGTCATATGTCCATGTTCCTTGCTCCCAAAACGTCCAAGGAACTGAAGAAGGATGCCAAGGAGCGGGAAGCCGCAGAAGCAGCCGCCAAGGCTGCCGCAAGCGAAGAAGCTTAAGTAAGGCCGGCGGGATACGCCGGGTTTGAAAGGAGAACCAACTATGGCCAAGCTGAAAACCAAGACCCACAGCGGTGCAAAGAAAAGATTTAAGGTCACCAAGAACGGTCACGTGAAGCGTGCACACGCTTTCACCAGCCACATTCTGACCAAGAAGACCACCAAGCGCAAGAGAGGCCTCCGCATGGGTGCCTATGCTGATGTGACCAATGAGGCCACTATCCGCAAGATGATCCCTTACAAATAAGACAATCACCCGAAGATAGGAGGCATTTGAAATGGCAAGAGTTAAACGCGCAATGATGACGCGCAAGAGAAGAAATAGAACCCTGAAGCTGGCAAAGGGCTACTGGGGCTCCAAGTCCAAGCACTTTAAGATGGCCAAGCAGGCTCTGATGAAGTCTGGTGC
The DNA here is from genome assembly GCA_963597355.1 of bacterium. Lineage (GTDB taxonomy): Bacteria > Bacillota > Clostridia > Oscillospirales > Oscillospiraceae > UMGS1766. The sequence goes on from CAVBPR010000020.1 coordinate 22,768, forward strand.
CTATGCTTACGCTGGCCGCCGCATGAAGAAGCGCGACTTCCGTCAGCTGTGGATCACCCGTATCAGCGCTGCCTGCAAGACCAACGGCATGAACTACTCCAGCTTCATGCACGGCCTGAAGCTGGCTGATGTCCAGATCGACCGCAAGATGCTGGCTGAGCTGGCCGTCAACGACAAGGCTGCTTTCACCCAGCTGACCGAGCTGGCAAAGTCCAAGCTGGCCTGATTTTTCTAAGACAGCAAAGAGCAGGAATCGTTAGATTCCTGCTCTTTTTCTTATTCTTTTCAGCTGTTGCGCCGCTGTTCCGCCTGCAGAGCGATTTCATGCTCCCGCACATACTTTTCCAGACCCCGGGGAATCGGGTCCCCTTCCTTCCAGTAGGACAGCAGTCCCAGCGCCGGTTCTTCCCCCGGTGTTTCCGGCAGAGCCGTCTTTGTTCCGACGCAGCGGTTGATTTTTACCCCCTGCTCATGGAACACCGCCTCAAAGTCCGTCATCACCACGTCCGCCTGCTGGCCGTGCAGATCGAAGCTCACTTCGCTGAGATCGTAGCCGGCCCGGGGGAACTGGGTCAGGGAAAACTCGAACAGCGGCCGGTTATCCGTCTTAAAGTGAATCTGACCGCCGGAGCACAGAACATCCCGATAGGACTTCAAAAAGCCCTCGTGGGTCAGACGGCGCTTGGCGTGCTTCTTGCTGGGCCACGGATCGCAGAAGTTGATGTAAATCCGGTCGATCTCATCCGGTGCAAACCAGTCCGACAGGGAAGCCGCATCGTCGCAGATGAACACCACGTTGGTCAGTTCCCTTTCCTTTGCCCGCTCCATCGCCATCACCAGCGCGTCCGGAATGCGCTCCACCGCAAGGAACAGCACCTCCGGCTCTCTCGCCGCGGTTTCCACCGTAAAGCGTCCCTTGCCGCAGCCAAGCTCCAGCCGAACCTCCCGTGCGGCAGGCATTTTCTCCCGCCAGCGGCCTTTCCACTCCGCCGGAGACTTCTCCTGCCAGGGGGCGCAGGCCTCCAGCCGGGGCTGCAAATTCTTCTTCTTTCGCATTCTCATAGGACTTTCCTCGCTGTCGATTTCATTTTGCTTATCATAGCATATTCCCATTTTTCTCGCAAGAAGCACTTGAAATTGCACCGACAATCCGCTATAATGTATGGGTAACATTTTTCCGGGTGTAGCGCAGTTGGTAGCGCGCCAGCTTTGGGAGCTGGATGCCGTGCGTTCGAGTCGCACCACTCGGACCAAAACCTCGCTGAAATCGACGATTTCAGCGAGGTTTTTTCTATAATTCATTAATCTATAATTCATTAATCAGTATAGAAAAACCCTAATCCAATCTGAAATAACAGGTATTCTTCCCGTTTCCTTCTTTTTTCAGCTCACCGGCTGCAACCAGTTTTCGCAAAGCACCCTCAATGGAGCTGTCACTGAGGGTCGGGCAGAGCTCCCGAACATCCTGCTTGTTGAACCGCCCGATTTTGTTTTTGCTTGCCCTGCGCACCATTTCCAGTGCGGGCAATTTGATTTCCACAAGCGCCACACGATCCTCAAAGTCTTTATAGGCCGCAAGAATCGTTCCCAGCAAATACTTGATGAACGGCACGACGTCCTCCGTGCCCTCCTGCCAGCCGGTTTGCGCCTGCGCAAGAGCATCGTAGTACAGATCCTTGTTTTTCGCAATCTTAGCCTCAAGGGAGATATATCTGCCAACATAAAATCCATTCCGATACAGAAGCAGCGTTGTGAGCAATCGGCTCATTCTTCCGTTTCCATCGTTGAAAGGATGGATGCACAGAAAATCGTGAATAAAGACCGGAATTGCAATCAGCGGCTCCAACTCCATATTTCCAATCACACGGTTGTATTCCTCGCAGATTCTGTCCAGCGCTTCCGGCGTTTCATAAGGTGCAAGGGGTGTGAACAGCGTTTCTACATGACCGTCCGGATAAGTAGCTGTGATATAATTCTGCACATTTTTTGTGCGGCCCGCAAGCGGGTTATTCATGTGACTGTACAGGATTTTATGAAGCTGCAGGATATAGTTCTGCGTGATTGGAATCGCATCAAAGCTCTCGTGAATGATACTCAGCACATCGCGATATCCGGCAATTTCCTGCTCGTCACGGTTTTTCGGCGTGGTTTTCTCCTCGACGAGCTGCCGGATTCGGCTACTCGTGGTGACGATACCCTCAATTGCATTGGATGCCTCGGTACTCTGTATCTTTGCAATCTCCACCAGCTTCTCAAGTTCCTCCGGGCGCTGCTTCAGATACAGCTCCTGTTTCCCGGCTTCCTTATATATTGCCGCAATCAGGCTGAGAATCTCGGAATCCCACTTCTGTTCCCGGATTGCGGAGTAATGGAAGGTTCTCATCCCCTCACCTCCATTCATTTTCCCTTAAATGATAATGCAAAATAAGGGAATCGTCAACAAATTGTGGGATAAAAACCTTACGGTGCCGTCTACATCAAAGGATTTATGCTCCGCTGGCGGAAAAACTGCCGCCTACCTTCCCTTGGTAAACTGCAATCCGCTGTCAAAGCAGCGCATCGATTCCGCCCACCTCCCGGAAACCACTTGCATAACCCCGTCCTCCGCGTTACAATACAGACCACACCTACTGATTCTGATCAAAACAGGAGTGAATTGCATGGAACGCATTGGCTTTATCGGCTTAGGCATCATGGGCGTGCCCATGGCCCTCAATCTCTGCAAGGCGGGATATCCCCTTTCTGTATATGCCCGAAATCCGGCCGCCATCCAGCGTCTGACGGATGCAGGCGCACAGGTACAGGCCCTCTCCCTCCAGGAATTAGGGGCAAGCTGTGACGTTGTGTTCACGATTTTGCCCGATGGTCCGGTTGTCGATTCCGTTCTTTTCGGTGAAAACGGGATTGCCGCCGCAATGCGGCCCGGCACACTGGTGGTGGACATGACCTCCGTCACCCCGGAAGAGTCCCGCTCCTTCGCCTGTCGGCTGGCACAGCGGGAGATTCACTTTCTGGATGCGCCGGTTTCCGGCGGAGAGCCAAAGGCCATTGACGGCACGCTGGCCTTTATGGTGGGCGGAAAAGAGGCCGATTTCCGCCGCGCTGTGCCCTATTTTCAAGCCATGGGGGCATCCTGGCTGCTGGTGGGAGACTGGGGCTGCGGCAGCATCGCAAAGCTGTCCAACCAGATCATTGTCAACCTGACCATCTCTGCGGTATCCGAGGCGCTGGTGCTGGCCGCCAAGGCAGGCGCCGACCCGGAGCGGGTGTATCAGGCCATTCGGGGCGGTTTTGCCGGCAGCACGGTGCTGGACGCGAAAGCGCCTATGATGCTTGCCCGCGATTTCACCCCCGGCGGCAAGATTTCCATCATTTTAAAAGACCTCAAAAATGTCATGTCCTCCGCCCACACTCTGGACGTTCCCCTTCCCCTGTCCGCCCAGCTGCTGGAGATTCTCCAGGCCCTCAAGGTAAGCGGCCATCAGGACGAGGATCATTCCGGCATCGTGCAGTATTTCGAGTCTCTGGCAGGGATCGAAGTCCGGGGCGGTGAAACCCAGTCAAACAACAACTGATACATATAAAACTCCCTCTGTGATGACTCACAGAGGGAGTTTCTCTTACCTGTTTAAAGTACCTTGGACAAAAATTCCTGGGTGCGGGACTCCTTCGGATTGGAGAAAATCTCATCCGGCTTGCCCTGCTCCACAATGTGGCCTCCGTCCATGAACAGCACACGGGTGCCAACCTCACGGGCAAAGCCCATCTCGTGGGTCACAACCGCCATGGTCATGCCTTCCTGAGCCACTTCCTTCATGATCTCCAGCACCTCGCCCACCATTTCCGGGTCCAGTGCCGAGGTCGGTTCATCAAACAACATCATCTTCGGCTTCATCATCAGCGCCCGGGCGATGGCGATGCGCTGCTTCTGACCGCCGGAAAGCTGCGCCGGATAGGACAGCGCCTTGTCCGGCAATCCGACCCGCTCCAGCATCTTTTCCGCTTCCGCTTCTGCCTCGTCTTTCTTCAGCAGTCCCAGTTTTACGGGTGCCAGCGTCATGTTTCCCATAACGGAAAGGTTGTTGAACAGATTGAAGTGCTGGAACACCATGCCCATGTGCTGGCGCACCTTGTCGATGTCCACCTTGGGATCGGTGATGTCCTGGCCGTCAAAGATGATCTGGCCGGAGGTGGGAACTTCCAGCAGATTCAGGCAGCGGAGGAAGGTGGATTTGCCGGAGCCGGAGGGGCCGATGATAACCACCTTTTCTCCGGTTTCGATGGACTCGGAAATGTCGTCCAGCACCACATGGCTGCCGAACGCTTTTGTCAGATGTTTAACGGCGATCACTTGCTCTCAGCCTCCTCTCCAGAATACCCAGCAGCCAGGTGAAGATGATGACCATAATCAGGTACACCACGGAAACGCCCAGCAGGGGGAACATATAGTCGTAGGTTTTTGCCGAAACCGCTTTTGCCGCATACAGCAGCTCCTTGCCGGCAATGACCGAGATCAGAGACGTGTCCTTCAGCAGGGTAATGTACTCATTGCCCAGTGCCGGAAGGATGTTTTTGATGGCCTGAGGCACCACCACGTGGGTCATGGTGGTCATATAGTCCAGACCCAGGCTGCGGCCGGCCTCCATCTGCCCCTTGTCGATGCTCATCAGACCGGAACGGATGATTTCGGACACATAAGCGCCGGAGTTGATGCCCAGACCCAGTGCGCCAACCAGGGTGAAGTTACGGCTGGATTTGAACACGACAAAGCCCAGAATCATCAGCTGAACGATGGCAGGAGTGCCGCGCACGATGGTAATATACACCTTGGTAATGACGTTAAATACGCCCAGTATTGCGCTGCCGATGCTGTTGCGGCCGGGGCGGCGCTGGTCATAGGCCACGCGAATCAAAGCCGTCACAACGCCCAGAAGCACGCCCAGAAGCAGGGCCAGGACGGTCACCTCTATGGTGCGTCCCAAACCGGAAACATACAGTTCCCACCGCCCGTTGGCGATAAAGCTCTTATAAAAGTTCTGTGCGAATGCGGTGTCGGCAAAGCTGGCGGCCGCGATCATTCCTGTCACAGTTCACTCACCTCGTTGGTTTTTTGATGTTAAAAGGGAATCAGGGGCGGCCGTTGGGCCGTCCCTGTATTGCGTCATGTTAAAACGCTCAGTCGGCGTTGATGTACTTTGCGACAATGCTGTCCAGAGTGCCGTCTGCCTGCAGCTCAGCCAGAACCACGTTGACTTCCTTCACCAGAGCCTCGTTGCTCAGATTCATGGCTGCGCAGTAGTCCTCGGTGGTGTAAGCGGTGTCCAGCAGCTTCAGGCCGTCGTTCTCGGAAACGAAGGTCTCAGCAGGCATCTTGTCGATGACCACTGCGTCTACCTGGCCGTTCATCAGTGCCTGAACGGCAGCTGCGCCGTTATCATAGGCAGCCACATGATCATCACCGAAGTCGTCGCTGCAGTAGAGATAGCCGGTGGTGCCGCGCTGGGTGCCGATCATGCTGGCGTTTGCCAGGTCATCGGGGCCGGCGATAGTGGAGTCTGCCTTGACGATGATCGCCTGAACGCCCTGAGCATAGGAATCGGAGAAGGCCATCAGCTCTGCACGCTCGTCGGTGTAGGTCAGGCCGGCCAGCACGATGTCGCACTTGCCCTGCTGAACTGCAGTCAGAGCGGCGTCGAAGTCCATGTCATCGATCTGCAGCTCCAGACCCAGCTTTTCCGCAATGGCGGAAGCGATCTCCACGTCGATGCCCTCGAAGCCGGTGCCGTTCACGCCTTCACCGTCTGCAACCATCTCATAGGGAGGGAACTGAGCATTGGTGGCCATGATCAGCTTGCCGGACTCGATGGTCGTTACCTCGGAAGAGGCGGAAGAGCTGGAACCGGAGGCACTCTTGTCGGCGGTGGAACCGTTGCTGCCGCAGGCGGTCAGCAGTGCGAAGCACATGCTCATTGCCAGCAGCAGAGAAATCAACTTTTTCATTTTCATCTCTCCATATACATATAATTTCTATTCGGTCAAATCCGATTGTTTGCATTATACACTTGAATAGGGAAGTTCGCAAGAGTCTATCCTGCATTTTCAGCCGCTGCAGCCGATTTTTGTCGGGATCAAACCGATATTTTTGAATTTTGCGCCGTTTCTTATCGCATTTTCAGCCTGCATATTCTGTGCATTTGCATAAAAATGCATCCGCTGTTATCGATTACTCTCCCAGACGGCCGGCGATCACTCTTGCCACCTTGATTCCGGATGCCCCTGCCTGCGCCAGACCCCGGGTTGTGCCGGCGCCATCGCCGATGGCAAAGAAGTTCTTCATGGGCGTTTCCAGCTCCCGGGTGAGCTCAATGCGGCTGGAGTAGAACTTCACCTCGGCGCCGTAAAGCAGGGTGTCGTAATTGGCGGTGCCCGGGGCGATCTTGTCCAGCGCGTAGATCATCTCAATGATGTCGTCCAGCTGACGCTTCGGCAGGGCTAGAGACAGGTCGCCGGGGATCGCAGCAGTCAGGGTAGGACGGGTGAAGGAATGGCTCAGTCGGTGGGCATTGGTGCGAACCCCCTTTACCAGGTCGCCAAACCGCTGCACCAGCACGCCGCCGGCCAGCATATTGCTCAGAGAGGCGATGTGCTTGCCATAGCGATAGGGTTCATCGAAGGGCTCGGTAAACTTGTTGCTCACCAGCAGGGCAAAGTTGGTGTTCTCGCTGCGGAGAGAGGGGTCGGAGTAGCTGTGGCCGTTGACGGTGTTGATGCCCTCCACATTTTCTGCCACCACATGGCCGTAGGGATTCATGCAGAAGGTGCGCACGCTGTCGCCGTACTGCTTGGTGCGGTAGACCAGCTTGGACTCATACACCACGTCGGTGATGTGCTCAAACACCTTGGCCGGCAGCTCCACCCGCACGCCGATGTCCACCTGGTTGTTGATCAGGTGAATGCCCAGCCGGCGGCACTCCGCCGCAAACCACTCAGCACCGGAACGGCCGGGGGCTGCCACCAGATAGGTGGTCTCCACCGTTTCCCCGTTTTTCAAGGTCAGCTGATAGCCTGCATCCACCGGGTCGATCCGCTCCACCGGAGTGCGGAAGCGATAGTCGATTTTGTCCTTCAGGTATTCATAGATGTTGGCCAGAATCCGCAGGTTGTTCTCGGTTCCCAGGTGCTTGCACTGGGCCTGCAGCAGGTGCAGGTCATAGGCCAGTGCCTTCTTCTCCAGCGCCTGCGCCTCGGGGGTGGCGGTAGAAAAGCATTGGGTGGTGGCGCCGAACTGAACGTTAACGCTGTCCACATAGCGGATCAACTCCATGACCTCGCCATCGGACATATAGTCCGTCAGCCAGCCACCGAATGCGGTGGTGAAATTGAACTTGCCATCGGAAAAAGCACCGGCGCCGCCAAAACCGCACATGGTGTCGCAAATGCTGCAATTGACGCAGTGATCCACTTTTCCGGCAACAATCGGACAGTGGCGGGAATAGATGTCCGCTCCCTGATCCAGCACCAGCACCTGCAGCTCCGGACGCAGTTTTTTCAGCTCATAACCGGCAAAAATGCCCGCCTCGCCGCATCCGATGATCGCAACGTCATAATGGGTGTTCATAAATTTTCCGTTCCTCCTGTTTTTTTACACCGTGCGCTGGAAACCGCAGTCGGCTCATGGCAAAGAAGCGCACAAAAATACACTTTATTATATACTATTCAACCCTTGCACTGCAAGGATTTTTCTGCTTTTTCAAAGCAAAACCCTCTGCGGAAAATTGAACTGCTCCAGTTTGTACGGACAGCACAAAAAGCCCCCTATGTAGGCGATATGAAGTTTAAGCGGAGTGGCGCAGCGTTAGCGGCGCCATTCCAGTCTTTGTCTGGATGCGCTCGTGGTTGTAGAAATGAATATAACGATCAATCATTTCATTGGCTTCATTAAAGGACACCGGTTTGTGTCTGTAAATACACTCGGTTTTGAGAATGGAGAAAAAATTTTCTGCCATCGCATTGTCATAGCAGTTCCCGCGTCTTGACATGGACGGAGTTATACCGTATTTTTGAGTTAGCTTGAAATATGCTTGGGATGTATATTGAAAGCCTTGGTCGCTGTGGAGGTGCAACTCCGCAGCGACCCTCTTTTGCTCTTTGCGCATAGCAAGGCGGATCGTGTCCAACACAAGGTTAACCGTTTGTTCTGTGCCAGTCTTATAAGCGACAATGCTGTTATCGTATAGATCCCGGATCATTGACAGATACAGAACGCCTTGCTTTGTGTGTATATACGAAATGTCTGTGACCCATTTTCTGTTAGGCTTGTCAGCATGAAACTGCCTGTTGAGCAGGTTCTCATAGCGATGCAGCTGCTGTCCCATGTTGACCCACTTCCTTCGACGGCGGATTTCAGACAACAGATCGTATTTTTTCATCACACGCAGAATGGTTTTGGGGTTGTAATGTATGCCTTTGGATTCCAACGCAAGACACATCCTGCGATATCCGTACGTGTTGAAGCTTTTTTCCTGCTGCTGGCGGATTGCTGCCGCCAGTTCCGCATCCTTTTCCGGCTTTCCTATCCTACGGACAAAATCATAGTACCCGCTTCGTGATACTCCAAAAAATCGACACATTGTGGATACTGAATATTCCGACCGATGACGATGGATAACAGCGTACTTTGCCCGTGGCCTCACTTCCTTTCTATGGATTGCAGAAAATCCCGCAATAGTTCATTCTCCATTTTCAGCCGCTTGTTTTCGTACTTGTACTCGGCTAATGTTTTTGCAGGCTTACGGCCTCGCTGCTTAGGAATACCTTCTGCATTCCGCCTACGTTCTCTTTTCAGCAGTTCCTTGACTACATACTTGTCCTTAAATCCGTAGTATTCGGCAATCTCCCGCTGCGTTTTCCCTGCTTCTATCATTGCTTTAATCTCTGGATACAGCAACTGTACATGGGTATAATCTCTTTTTGACATAACAGCACCCCCTGATGTAGCTCTATTTTCCTACATCAGGGGGTGTTTTGTCTATTGTCCGTTTTTACTGGTTCTGTTCAAATTCCGCAGAGGGGCTTGTATCGGTTCTTATAAATTGCGTGTCCTATCAGGTCAACTGGAACTGACCGGTGTAGAGCTGGTAATACCGGCCCTTCTGGTCCAGCAGCTCCTGATGGCTGCCTTTTTCCGCAATCTCGCCGGCCTCGATTACGGCGATGGCGTTGGCGTTGCGGATGGTGGACAGACGGTGGGCAATGACGAACACCGTGCGGTTTTCCATCAGAGCATCCATGCCCTTGCTGATGTGCGCCTCGGTACGGGTGTCGATGGAGGAGGTTGCCTCGTCCAGCACCATAACCGGAGGATCTGCCACGGCGGCCCGGGCGATTGCCAGCAGCTGCCGCTGACCCTGACTCAGGTTGGCACCGTCGCCGGTGACCATGGTCTGATAGCCGTCCGGCAGGCGGCGGATAAAGCCGTCGGCATTGGCGGTCTTTGCCGCGGCAATGCACTCCTCATCGGTGGCATCCAGCCGGCCGTAGCGGATGTTGTCCATCACGGTGCCGGTGAACAGGTGGGTATCCTGCAGCACAGCGCCCAGAGAGTGGCGCAGAGAATCCTTCTGGATGTCCTTCACGTCGATGCCGTCATAGGTGATCGTGCCGGACTGAATTTCGTAGAAACGGTTGATCAGGTTGGTAATGGTGGTCTTGCCTGCGCCGGTAGAGCCGACAAAAGCGATCTTCTGACCCGGCTTTGCATAGACATTGATGTGGTGGAGCACTTCCTTCTCCGGCACATAGCCGAAGCACACATCGTTGAAGCGCACATCGCCCCGGAGATCCACCAGACGGAAGCCACCGTTTTCCGGCACCTTCCATGCCCAGTGCTCCTGCTTGCCTGCCGGTTCCTTGCCCTCGCAGAGGACATGGTTTTCGTCCCAATAGGCCTGAACCAGAGTGACCTTGCCCTCGTCCACCTCCGGCTCGGTATCCATGACCTCAAAGATGCGCTCTGCACCGGCCATAGCCGCCAGCACGGTGGTCATCTGCATGGCAATCTGGTTGATGGGCTGGGACAGCTGCTTGGCATAGGTCAGGAAGGACACCAGACCGCCTACGTCAAAGCCGCTGATCACGCTGAGAACGCCGCCCAGCACAGCGGTGACCGCATAGCCTACGTTGGTCAGCTGAGCGGAAATCGGCATCATCATCATGGAATAGGTCGTTGCCCGGGAGGCAGCCACACGATAGTTTTCGTTCAGCTGTTCAAATTCGGTGCGGGAGGCCTCTTCATGGGTAAAGGCTTTGATGACCTTCAGACCCTCGATGTCCTCCTGTACAGCGCCGTTCACTGCGCCCAGCGCCTTCTGCTGGTTGCGGTATTCCTTCTGGCTCATGCCGCCCAGCTTTTTGAAGGCCAGGGTGATCAGCACCAGAACCACCAGAGAAATCAGGAACAGCAGCGGGCTGAGCACCAGCATCATTACCACTGTTGCGACAAAGGAAATTGCACTGCTCAGCAGCTGCACAACGCTCTGCTCCAGCGCCAGCTGGACGTTGTCGGCATCGTTGGTAAAGCGGCTCATCAGCTCTCCGTGGGGATGCTGGTCAAAGTAGCTCAAGGGCAGCTCCTGCAGCTTTTCAAACAGCTCCCGGCGCATCTGGTTACAGCCCTTCTGAGCCAGCTGAGCCATCAGATTGGCCTGGAGATAGGCCGTAGCCGCCATCAGGCAGTAGACCAGGCTCATAATCAGAATGCCGCTGCCCAGAGCGGGGAACACATTGCTTCCGGACTTGACTGCGTCCGTCAAACCATTGATGATGGGCCGCAGGGCATAGGTGCCGGCAACGCCGGAAAGGGCGGACAGCACCACGCTGATCAGCGCGCCGATCAGCATCAGTGGGCGGCGGGTCAGGTAGCTGAAGGTGCGCAGAGCCGTGCCCTTCAGATCCTTCGGCTTGCCGAAGCCTCTGCGGCTGCCGGGGCCGCCCACCGGCTTGCTATTCTTTTCAGCCATTCTCAGACACTCCTTCCTGCTGAGACCAGTAGATCTCCTGATAAATTGCGTTGGATTTCATCAGCTCGTCGTGCGTGCCGTGGCCGGCGATGGTGCCCTCGTCCAAAACGAGGATCTGGTCGGCGTTCTGCACGGAGCTGATGCGCTGGGCGATCAGCACCACGGTGGTATCCTTCAGGTTGTTGTTGAAGGATTCCCGAATGCTGGCTTCTGTGGCGGAGTCCACGGCGGAGGTGGAGTCGTCCAGAATCAGCACCGCCGGCTTGCGGAGCATGGCCCGGGCAATACACAGCCGCTGCTTCTGACCGCCGGAAACGTTTACGCCGCCCTGCTCCAGGTGGGTATCAAATCCCTTGGGGAAGCTCATAATAAAGTCGTAAGCCTGAGCGTCCTTTGCCGCCTGGATCATCTGCTCTTCTGTGGCATTGGGATCGCCCCACAGCAAGTTCTCCCGAATGGTGCCGGAAAACAGCACGTTGTTCTGCAGCACCATGCCAATGCGCTGGCGCAGCGCTTCCACCGGATACTTCCGGACGTCCACCCCATCCAGCAGAACCTCGCCCTCGGTAACGTCGTAGAAACGGGGGATCAGGTTCACCAGGCTGGACTTGCCCACGCCGGTGCCGCCGACGATGGCCAGCACCTGACCGGGCTGGGCGGTAAAGTCGATGTCGTTGAGCACATTCTCGCCGGTGCCGTCCGCCTTGTAGCGGAAGTCGACATGGCGGAACTCCACCTTGCCCCGGGGGGCGGGGAGCTGATCGATGGTGCCCTCGCCGTCCTCAATGGAGGGCTCCCGGTCGATTACTTCAAAAATACGCTTGCCGCAGGCGCTGGCGCGGACATACTGCAGCAGCACCATCGCCAGCATCATGATGGAAATCAGAATGTTGAAAATGTAGGTGACAATGGAGGACAGAGTGCCAACTGCCAGCGTGCCTCCCAGAACCATCCGGCCGCCGAAGTACAGCACCAGAGCGGTGACGATGGTGATGCCCATCATCATGATCGGCATCTGGAGCACTACCGTCAGCACGGCCTTCAAACCGGCATGGGTGAAGGCATCGTTGGCGTTTTTGAACTTTTCTTCCTCGTGGTCTTCCCGAACAAAGGCCTTCACCACCCGGATACCCACCAGGTTTTCCTGCACTTTTTCGTTCAGCTCGTCGATTTTCTTCTGCATCATCTCAAACAGAGGATGACACTTGTACATCAGCAGGCCGATTGCACCGCCAATGATGGGAATTGCCGCCACCAGAATCAGTGCCAGCTGCCACTGCATGGTGAACAGCACCACCAGAGACACGAAAATCTGAGCCAGGGTGCGCCACAGCATGCGGATCATCATCATCACGAAGTTCTGCACGTTGGTGATGTCGTTGGTCAAACGGGTGACCAGAGAGGCGGAGGAGAAATAGTCAATGTCCGCAAAAGAGAAGCGGGCAATGTTGGCAAACTCCGCCTTGCGCAGGTTTGCACCCACGCCGATGGCTCCGTAAGAGCCGAACTTGGCGCCGAAGGCGCCGAGGAACACCGCGGCAACGGCCATGATAAACATCACAACGCCGATGCGGTAGATCATGGGCAGATTGCCTGCCATGATGCCGTCGTCAATGATCTTTGCGATCAGCAACGGCAGTGTCAGCTCGCCGGCTGTTTCCAGCACGACAAACAGTGGTGCGAGGAAGATATACTTTTTGTAATCCCCCGCATAAGATAGCAGTCGTTTGATCATGTGAGATTCCTTTCTTAAAACGGATCCGGACAAGGCGAGGTCTCCGGCTCGCAATTTCCGCCAATGGCATAGAGATTTGCCAGCATGCGGCGGTAATCCTGTTTCAGCCGCTCCACCTCTTCCGGAGAAAATCCGGCATAGAGCCGATCGTCCACGCTGTCGATCGCTGTTTTGCAGCGGGCAACGGCGTCTCTCCCCTTCTGGGTAATGAACACCCGTTTGCAGCGGCCGTCGGTATCGTCGGAATGCTTGGTAATGTAGCCCTGCCGCTCCAGACTCTTCAGGCTGGCGGTCATGGTCGCCGGACTGACGTGAACGGACTGCGCCAGTTCCCGCTGCGTCGTGCCGCCCTCTGTCGCGTGATGCAGCACAAACAGCACGCTGGGCTGCCCCAGGTCCTGCAATCCCTGGGCGTTCAGTGCCGCCACCATTGCGTTGTGGTGCGCCCGCTGGACGTCGTGAAACAGGGTCAGCTCTTCCGGCAATTTATGGTCATCCACAGAGGATTCACCTTCCTTTCTACACCCCAAATTATTTCGTGGGCAAATAATTTGGGGGCTAATCTTTCGTACGCTTATTATTTTACTCAGAACAGCTGTAATGTCAAGGAGCGAAAAGGAAAATTTTTCTCTAAAAGTTTATGGAACATTTGTTTGCTTTTTGTGAGAATGTGTGTTATGATACAAATACGAACATTTGTGCGATTTTCCCCGGAGAACGCTTTGGCATTCTTCAACCGAAGCACGTTTCTCTGACGAATCCATAACAAAAGGAGGACCGGACATGAGCCAGCTCAGTGCAAAACAGCAGCAGATCTATCAATACATCCTGTCCTACGCCCAAACCAATGGCTACCCTCCCTCCGTGCGGGAGATTGCCGCCGCCGTCGGGCTGAAAAGTCCCTCTACCGTTCACTTTCATCTGAAAAGTCTGGAAGATGCAGGTGTAATCGTCCGGGGCGCCGGCAAAACCAGAGCCATCACCGCGGTTCATCCCATGGAGGAAGCCACTGCCCGGCCGGAAAACCACATTCCCGTGTTGGGCTGCGTTGCCGCCGGAGAGCCGATTCTGGCGGAGGAGCTGGCCGAGGAATTTATCCCCTTTGACCACGGGGAGGACTGCTTTGCCCTGCGCATTCGGGGGGAGAGCATGCTCAACGCCGGAATTCTGCCGGGGGATCTGGTGGTGGTTCACCGCCAGTCCACTGCCGCCAACGGGGACATTGTCATCGCCCTTCTGGGGGACGAGGCCACCTGCAAGCGGTTTTCCCGCAAGGACGGCCACATCTGGCTGCTGCCGGAAAACGAGGACTACGATCCCATTGACGGCACCTTCGCCCGCATTCTGGGTCGGGTGATCGCTTTGCAGCGCTATTACTGAAATTTATTTTCGCACTTCTGTCCCTGCATTGAAATTTTCTTTCAAATTCAGAACAATTTCTCCTCAATTATGTGGAAAATGCGGTGGATATTGTGGAAAAACAGGCATAAAACAGCGTCCGATCTCTGTCAGTTCGACAGGGATCGGACGTTATTTTTTTATTTACGGAACAGGGTCGTATTTTCGAAGGGAAAAATCCTCCCGAACCAGCGACAGGTTGGGGTTGTAGTAGGGGTCACCCTTCTTCAGCTCGTCCCCCCATCTGGCCAGAAAACGGAGCCGCTCCCCGTTGAAACGCTGTCGCTTCTCCGGCGTGTCCTCCAGCCCCCGGCTTTCCGACTCGTAGTGATACAGCTCCGCATAGGGGGTCCAGACAATAAGATAACCGGCCTTTCGGATCCGCATGCAGAGATCCACATCGTTAAAGGCAACCTTGAAGCTCTCGTCCAGTCCATGCACCTCGTCCCACACACTGCGGCGCATCATAAGGCAGGCGGCAGTGCAGGCGGAATAGTTCTGGGCAATGGCGAGGCGGGACATGTATCCGTAATCCCCCCGGGCAAAATACTTGTGGGCGTGGCCGGCCACACCGCCGATACCCAGAATCACACCGCCATGCTGCACCTTGTTGGATGGATAGTACAGCATTGCTCCCACAGCGCCCACGTCCGGGCGCTGGGCGAACATCAGCATTTCCTCGATCCAGTTGGGGGTGATAACCTCAATGTCGTTGTTCAGCAGCAGCAGGTAGTCTCCCCGGGTCGCCTTTGCGCCTTCGTTGTTCAGGTAGGAATAGTTGAACTCCCCGTTGGGAGGCGTTACCGTAACCACCCGGACATTATTGTATTGTTCCAGAGAGCGGTAGTAATCAAAGGTCTCCGGCTGTTTGCTGTTGTTTTCCACAATGACGATTTCAAACCGCTTCCAGGTGGAGCGGCGGAGAATGGAATCCACGCACCGCTTCAGCACGTCCACATGGTCGCAGCTGGGAATCAGGATCGACACCAGGGGCTTGCCCTGAATGGCATAGCGAATGCGGTAGGTAGACGGGATGCGGGCATCCTCCACCCGGCCCTTCAGGCCAACCCGCTCCAGATGATCCGTCAGTGCCTTCTTTGCCGCGTCCATAATGTAGGGCTTTGCCCCGATGTCGGCAGCGGTGGATGCCGCGCTGGCCCGCCAGAAATAAAGCACTTTGGGAATGTGGACAATCTTCTCCGCCTGTTCCGTCAGCCGCAGAATCAGGTCGTAGTCCTGACTGCCGTCGCACTCCGGCCGGAACGCCCCCACCTGCTCCTGCAGAGCCCGGGAGAACACCGTAAAGTGGCAGATGTAATTATAGCTGCGCAGGGTGTCCGGAGCGTAGTCCGGCTTGAAGTTGGGGCAGTAGGCGTCGGTGGGAACGGTGGTAAAGGTGTTCTCATCCGTATAGAGGAAGTCCGCTCCCTGCTGGCAGATGGCCTTCATGTCCTCGTAGAGGGCGCTGGGGTGGAGCAGGTCGTCGTGGTCAAACAGGCCGATGTAATCTCCCGTTGCCATGGCAAGGCAGGCATTGGTGTTGCCGGAAATGCCAAGGTTTTTCTCCAGCTTCTGATACCGCACCCGGCTGTCCTTTTCGGCAAACTCCTGACAGATCTGCCCCACCGAGGGGTGATCTGCGTCGCTGCCGTCCCCCAGGCAAAGCTCCCAGTTTCCGTAGCTCTGGAGCTGAACGGACTGAATCATCTCCCGCAAAAACCGCTCCGGCGTGTTGTACAGGGGCACCAGAATGCTGAATTTAACCTCCCGTGGGAAGGTTTCCTGCTGCTCCGCCTCGTACTGCTCCTGGGAAATTCCAAAGCTGGGCGGGCAAACCAGCCAGCCTTCCTTCTGCCACTTTTTCTTCCAGTTCTCCAGCATCCGCAGCTGCTGCCGCTCCTGCAGCACTGCCCTTGGCCCCCGGCGGAGCATATCCCGTCCACTTCGGACCATGCCCCGCAGGGCCGGAAAACGATTCAGCATTTTTCGCAACCCGGTGGTAACCGCCCGCATGGGGCGGGTAAGGCGCCAGCTGATGGAGCTGTGAATGGAGGCAATGGCTGCATCCCGCTGCATGATCTCGCTGGTGAGCTGCTCGCTTTGCAATTGCCAGTTCTGGATTTCCTGCTCCAGCTCCTCTGCGTGCTCCGCCGCATCCGCCAGCTCCTGATGGGCCTGCTTCAGCTGCTGTTCCAGCTCTGCAATATGGGTCAGCCGGGCGAATTCCCGGAACACCGCCTCCCGGCGGCACAGGCAGCCGCTGCCCTCCAGCACCAGCCGCAATAGTCCCGGCAGATCCAGCGGCATGGTGCGCACATCGTTCCCCGTCAGAATTGCGGTGGCAGAGCCGATAAAGCACAGCTCCGCCTCCGGCTCGGTGGACAGATACTGATACTGCCGCTCCAGCCGGTTGATGGGCCACCACTTATCCGGGGTGGCAAAGGCGATGTAGTCGCCCCGGGCATCGGCAATGGCGCCGCTGACCGCGCCTTCTTCTCCCACCGGGCGAAACACCCGCACCCGGGGATCTTCAATCGGATACGCCTGCCCTTCAGCACAGGCGAGAATCAATTCCAGTTTGTGGTGCGTCTGAGCCAGAATACGGCGAATGCACTCGCTGGCATCGCTTCCGTCACAATTCAGCACAACGCTGATCAGTGAAGAATCCCGCAAATAAGACCTCTCCTTTCCTGTCCTCTTTCCCCGAAACGGGGCGAGGGATTACATAATATATCTAGGATACTATACCCCTTTTTATTCCTTTTGTCCATGGGCAAAAATGCAGGTTTTCTTTCTTCTGTCAATGTGCTAAAATTATTTTTAAATCGGAAAAAACGCACCAAGGGGGGTAGCGCATGGAAGACAAGCGAAACTGGCGGCTGGACAACGCCCGGGCCGTGCTGATTGTGCTGGTCGTTCTGGGACACATGGTGCATTGGGGAAACTTCCCCGGCAGCCAGTTCCTCTACCGGCTGATTTACGCCTTCCATATGCCGGGCTTTGCCCTGCTGTCCGGCCTTTGCTGGAAGGGCATCGGCAAAGGAAGAGTGCTCCGCCGCCTCGCCTGGCCCTACTTTATTTTTCAGTCCGTCTACCTGCTCTTCGATCGCCTCGGCCCGCTGGCCGTTGCCTGGAAGCCGGAACCGCTGACCTACACCAAGCCCTACTGGCTTCTGTGGTACCTCATGGCGCTGATGGGCTGGAACGTGCTTGCCGCCATCATGCCGGAGGGAAAACGAACCGGTCTGGCCATTCTGGCCGGCAGCGTAGGTTTTGCCCTGCTGGTGGGCTTCGACCCGGAGCTGGACTACTACCTCAGCCTGTCCCGCACCCTGGTGCTGTTCCCCTTTTTCTGGGGCGGCGTTCTCCTCCGCCGCAGCGGCCGCCCTTTTCCGGAGCGCCCCTGGATGCGGCCTGTCGCCGCCGGCGGATTTGCCCTCTGCGCCGGAGGGATCTGGCTGCTGGGGGATCGGCTGGATGTCCGGTGGATGTACCACGGGTTTCCCTACCCGGACCTGAACTACAATCCCCTGATCCGCCTCGGCCTGCTGGCGCTGGCCGCTGTGCTCATCGCCTGTCTGCTGGCGCTGGTGCCCAACCGGCGGGTGGAGGTGGTCACCTATCTGGGGCAGAACACCATGCCGGTGTTCCTGCTCCACGGATTTGTCGTCCGGGGCTTTGGCTGGCTGGGAGCGTTTCACGGGGTCGTCTGGCCCTGGTTTCTCTTCCCTGCCCTGTCCATCGGTCTGGCGTTGCTGCTGGCCTCTCCGCCGGTGGTAAAGGTGATGAAGCCGCTGATGCAATGGCCCTTCCCCCTCCGCCGCCCCGCTTCTTCCGGGAAATGACTTTTTGTGCATTTGCACAAAATTATTTTATTTTCGAAAATAGATTGCATCCACTGCCGATCTTCCGTATAATGTCCCCATTCTGCGCTTGACGCAGAAAATCGGGCTGAGGGTAACCCCCTCAAAAAGGAGATCGACAATGAAAAAAACAGTCACTATGGTGCTCATCTTTGCAATGATGCTGGCAATGCTGACCAGCTGCACCAATGACACACCGGCTATCAACGCCGAAGAAGCTTCCACCAGTGGTTCCGTTGAGACCACAAGCGAAAACTTTTCTGACGAAATGAAGATTCCCTATGCCGTGGATCTGTCCGAGGAAGACGGAGCGGATTCGGTGGAGCGCACCGGCGACCACGCCAACTCCCCCTATTTCGCCCATCCGGATGTGTACAACATGGAATCTACCGACACGCTGACCGTTCTCCACAATTTCCGGACGATTCAGCAGACCAGCGAGTGGTCCTGCGGCGTCACGGCAGCGATGATGGTGCTGGACTGGTACGACATGCTGGGAGACTGGAACGAGGAAACTCTGGCGGCTCTGCGCCATTCTCTGGACGGAACGGAGCTGGAGGGGTATCCCGGCACCACGTTGAACCAGGCCATCGATATTTTTAACGGTGTAGGCAATTTTGATATAATCTCCACCCAGGATTATCCCGACGGGATCTGGATGGAGGACATCCAGGGCTGGCTGGAAGAGGGCAAGCCCGTTATGATCTGCTGGAACGACTTTGGCGGTCACTGGCAGACCATCATCGGTTACGACACCATGGGCACAGAGAACACCAACGACGACGTGTTCCTGGTGGCGGACTCTTATGACACCACCGACCAGAATCAGGACGGCTACGGCGTTTACTCCGCCGAGCGGCTTCTCTACAACTTCTCCATGTACGGCGCATTCCCCGACAGCGAGGGCGGCAGCGACTGCCTCTTCCTGGTGGCAAGCCCCAGCGCTTCCTGAGTCTGTCAAGCTTAAACGCAAAAACCAAAAAACCACCGGCTATGCCGGTGGTTTTTTTCGACAAAAGGCTTGCAGCCTGCGGGCGGCAAACTCTGCGAGGCTTTTTTGACACTTTGCAAAAATTCAACCGGTGCGGCCAATTGGAAAAGGCCGCACCGGTTTTTTTTGCTTTATTCGCTTTTTGCGTAGCTCTGCTTTTTCTTCCGAAGCAGCATCCACATGCCGACGGCGGAGGCCATCAAAGCGGCGGAAGCCAGCATCGGAACGGAAGCGTCACCGGTCTTTGCGCTCTCGGCAGCGGTGGGCTTGCCGGTTTCACTGCTATTGCCGTCCTTGCCGGAAGCGTCGTCCTTCTTCTCCGGGTCGGTGGAATCCGAGGGCAGCTGCCCCTTCTTCACCGTAACGTCCGTCATATCATAGAGGGAGGTCTGCCGGTTCAGGAAGCGGACATAGGACACCAGAGCGTAATAGCCCTGCTCCGTTGCCATGCCGTTGGGGGCATTATCGGTGGCCACATTGCGGAAGCCGCCGCCGGAGACATAGTAGGCGCAAAGCGCACCCAGAGCGGACACGCCGTTTTTCGTAAAGCGGCTGTCGGTGGCGGGATTGATGCTCAGTGCCGTCAGAGCCACTACCACCTGAGCGCAGGACTCGCTGTTGCCGTCGCCGCTGGTGTTGGCAAAGCCGCCCTTGTCGTCCTGCTGCCGGCTCAGCCAGTTCAGCGCCTGATCCACTGCCTTCCGCACTGCGGTGTTGTCGGCATAGTAGGGAGCCAGTGCCTGAATGGCCATGGCCGTCATGTCCACATCCGACGTTTCTGCGCTGGCAGAGGTTGCCCAGCCGCCGTCGGAGAGCTGCCTGGAGAGAATGTACTCCACCAGATTCTCCCGGGTGGTCTGGGTCTTGCCCTCCGCCGCGGCGGGGATGGCATAGTTGCCGCTGTCCAGAGCGATCAGCGCCCAGATGGGGCCGTTGACTCCCTGCCAGACCACCTTGTCAAAGTCCGCCAGAGGGGCGGTCAGGTCATAGCCTTCCACATCCCGCGGGTCATAGCCGGCGGCGGTCAGGCCCAGAATGGTGCGGGAGTACTCGGTGTACTTGTTCTTGCTGAGCACGCCCTGCTTTTCCTTCACCAGCGTTGCCACATTATTATAGTAAGTCTGGTAATAGTCGCCTTCCCCGGAATATCCTGCCCGGGCCAGACCCAGCACTGCCCAGTCGCCGGCAATGCTGCCGCTGACAGGATTGGTAACGGTGCTGATGAGATAGTTTCCGGTCGTGGCGTAGATTTCCTCCAGGCTGGCGTCCGTCACGTCCGGAGTGGGGGTGGGCACGTTGCCGGAGAAGTCCTCCTTGGAATAGTCATCCGTGTAGTGGAAGACGATGGTGTCTCCGTCGGAAAGGGTCTGCTCCTTCACGCCGTAATTGCCATAAACGCCGTTGAGGGTGAACATCCAGCCGGAATTGCTGCCGTTGTCAAAGGCGGAAAGACCGTTGACCTCGGTAACGTAGTTGCCGCCGGCATTCGTCCAGCTCATGCTGTTTTCCGTCAGCGCCTGCTCCAGCACATCCAGAACCGTGCTCTCTGCGGCAACGGTGTAGGTCGTGGGGGCGATCCAGGTGGTCAGGTTTCCCTCTGCCAGCGTGTGGGTGCTGCCCCCCGTATGGTGGCTGTCACCCAGCAGGGAGAACACCACGGTGATGTAGTCGCCGCTGAGAGCGGCCCGGGTGATGGTCAGAGTAACGGTCTGCTGGCGGCCGTCCTTTTCTGCCTTGATGGTGAAGGTGTTGTCCCCCACCTCCAGCGCCTGTGCCTCGGTGACCGCCTCGCCCTGAGCGTTATAGATCACGGTGGTTGCGCCGGTGCGGCAGAAGCTCTTCAGCAGGACAGAAGTCACATTGTTGTCCACCGCAATGGCGTAGTTCTCCCCGTCCTCGCTGGTGGCCTTATAGTCCGTGGTGTAGCCGCTCATCTGCGCCGTGGCAGTGATGCCGGTGATCAGGCTGGACTCGGTGGCAGAGGAGGTGCTGGTGATCTTCAGCAGGTAGATCACCGGAGCGGCCTCGCCGTTCTGCACAATCACCCGCACCAGCTTTTCGCCGGTAGACTGGCTGACGAAGAAGCCGTCTGCGCTTTCATCGGCGGCGATGCGCTGGTTGTTAATGTAGATGTTGTCGTCCTCACCGGCGCCGTTAACTGCGATGGACAGCTCGCTCATGTCCCCTACGTTGACCTCATAGACCTGCTGACCGGCTGCAAAGTCCACGGTTTGGGTCTGGCCGTTGCCGGTGATGGTCACGCCGGCAGGTGCGGCGGTGGTGCCCACGGCGGATTCACTGGCGGTGGTGCGGACGACCTGGGAAACCTCGGTGGATTTTTCGTTGAATACGCCGGCCCAGATATTGGAGGCGGTGACCACCTTCACATAGTGGAATTCCATGCCGGACACATCGACGGGATTGCCGTCGCCGTCCACAGCCCACTCCAGGTCAAAGCCGTTGGAGGCGGTGGGGTTTGCCCCGTAGGGGTTCACGTCCACCCCATAGGTTCCGTTTTTGTAGTAGTCCGCATAACCGAACTTCGTCACCGCGCTGTAGGAGCTGGTGTTGCCGGTGCCCTGAACGGTGCCGTCCTCAGAGGAAGGCAGCAGGATGCCGGACAGGGTGATGCTGTCCCCGGTCAGCAGGCTGTTCAGGGGATAGTTCGTCTGCAGCGGCCAGTTGCCGGTCTGGGAGGAACCGTCCTTGCTGTTGCCCTGGTTGTCCGTCCAGGCGGTTTTGCCGGAGGCGGTTTTCGTGTAGGTTACGGTGTAGTCCCAGATGGTGGAGTCTTCGTAGTGCTCGCTGCCGGCCAGAGCATACCAGTTCTCTCCGTCCTCGGAAACCCAGACCTGACCGGGCTCGGCAAAGCTGCCGCCATCGGAGTAGGCGTTGCCGTAGACATAGAAGTCTACGCCGTATTTGTTATTTTCATTGTCCGTCAGGGGATTTTCAAAATAGTAAGTGATATAGCCGCCGAAATTGCCCAGAGATTTCAGCGAACCGCTCAGGGTAGTTTCCGGGCCGATGCCGTAGCCGGCATTGGTGTACTGGCTGTTGATGCACAGATAGTCCACAACCTGATCCGGCCCGTCGTACTTGCTCTTGATCAGCAGGCTGAAGGAATAGCTGTTGGAAAGGCTTCCGTCCGCCGAGGTGACGGTGACGGTCTTTGCGGCGGTGGAAAGCGCCAGGGTGTAAACGCCGCTGTCGTCCGGTGTCAGTTCTGTTCCGCTGACGCTGACGGTAGTCCCCTCCACGGCGGTGAAGGTCAGGTTCGCGGCAGTGGTGCCGTAGGGCACGGCGATGCGGTAGCTGTAACTTCCGGGCACAAAGGCGGGATACCAATCCCCGGTGTCGCTTTCGGCGGTGAGCAGCTGGGCAGTCGATGCGGAAACATCAACCCCTTCCACCCAGACGGTGTAGTTGACGGTGTCCCCCTCGGCAAATCCGTCCTTGCCGGCGGCAACGTTGGCGGCATAGGTGGCATCGTCCAGAATCTGAACCTGAACCGCCAGCACACCCTCCTCCGGCAGGGTCAGCTGACCGGTGGTGCCGCCGCCCTGAGTCAGCTCCGTCCAGGTTGTGCCGTCGGTGCTGTAACGCAGGTGGGCATAGGCGGTGCTGCCGCTTAGCATCAGGGCAAAGTTTTTGTCTCCCTCCTGAAGATAGGTGCGGTAATTGTACACGCTGCCGGTCACACCGGTAGACCCGGTGACAGCGCCGGTTTCATCCGCCCGGAACATGGTGCCCTCGGCATAGCCGTTGTACTTGCCGGTGTTCAGGCTGCGTCCCTCCGGCACCAGCACGATGCCGCTGGATTTCATCGCCTTGGCAGTGTCCCGGGGACGGGTGATGTGGAAAACATAGTCGTTGTGCTTTTCGCTGTTGCTCTTATCCGTCAGAGAGACGGTGATGTCCGTTGTGCCAAAGCCAATGTTGGCCAGACTGGTGGAAGCGCCGCTGTTCACGGCAACGGTTTTCGTCTCCCCGTTCAGATCCGTATAAGTGGCGGTGGCGGTGTATTTGTCCGTGTCATAGGCGGTGGTGGACTGAATGGACACCGAGCTGGTGGAATAATAGCGGAAGTTCAGATTGTATTCCTTCTGGTCCCGGGCAAAGGTCGTTCCCGTCGTCCACTCGCCGCTGACAAAGGCATAGGAATAAAGCTCAAAGCTGTCGAAATAGGGGGTCTCCTCCGAGCCAACCTTTACCTGAATGCCGCCCTTGGCGCCGTTGGTATCTTCGGCATAAACATAGGCCGAACCAACGCCCTGAGCGGTGATTTTGCCGCTGTCGTCCACGGTGACAACGCTCTCGTCGGTGCTGCTCCAGCGGGCGACGGAGGTATCCTCTGCGGTGTAGGCGGTGAGCTGGGCGGTGGGATTTGCCTCGTCCTTGCTCTGGTACAGGCGAATGTTTCCCTGCTTGCCGGAGGCGGTTTCCACTGCCACACCGGTTACGGTGACGGTGGCGGTATCCGTCAGGGGCTCCAGACCGTCAAAGCCGGCGCTGACCGAAACGGTGAACACGCCGGGGCGCATACAGGTGAAGCTTGCGGAAGTGCCGGTGCCGGGATCTTCCTTCACCGACGCAACTCCGTCGGGAATGCTCCAGCTCCAGGTGTTGCAGTCCTTCACGCCGCCGGAAAGGGAGGCGCTGTTGCCGCCGCCGTTCTGGGGCAGGGCAACCGTCAGGTTCTTATTGTAGCTGCTGAACTCATAGCCGGTGGCGGAAACCCGGGTCTCACTGCTCTTCACGCCGGCATCCAGAGCGGAGGTGGCCGTTACATAAATGTAGCTGGAGCCGCCTGCCGACATGCTGGTGGTAACGGTGAAAGCGCCGTCTGCATCAATGCTGCCCACCCAGCTGCTGGAAGTCGACCAGGTGACGGGCGTTTCCGCTCCGTCCTGATCATAGGCGGTGAACTGCAGTTTGTCTCCCTGAGAGAGCACAAAATTGCCGCTGGCATCCTGATAGGGGTAGCTGCACTTTACGGTGATTGCGGTGGGCGCCGCCGCCACAACGACTTTCAAAAGGGTCATAATGGCAGGGGTTGTGTCCTCGTCCGCCGCGTAGGCCGTCAGCCAGTAGGTTCCGGCAACCGTCGGAGCGGTGAAGCTGACCTTGCCGTCGGCATCGGTCGTAGCACCAGAAATTGCACTCAGGCCGCCGTTGGCGTCCACCCATGCCAGCTGCAGTCCGGACAGAGCCGCCGTGGCGGCGGCAATGGTCTCTGCCTTGCTGCAGCCGTACCAGCCGACTGCGTAGCCCTTCAGGGTCAGGGAAACGGAAGCCCCTGTGCCGGCGGATACGGTCTGCACCGATTCCTCGCCGGAGTAGAACTGCACATAGGAGTCGCTCCAGTAGCCGTCCTGCAGGAAGGCAAACTCGATCACGTCGCCGTCCTGCACCTGAGCCTGGTCAATGGTATAACCGGTGTAAGCATTATAGGCTTCGTTGTACACCCCGTCGTTGGGCTGCAGCCCGTTGACCGCAAAGGTAAAGGTGCTGGCGGACATGCCGAAGGCAGTGGTCACAGAGCCGCTGCTGAGGGCAATGTAGTCGGAAATATTGTCTTTGGTGATGGAGGAATCCATCTCCAGATTGGCGGCTACCAGCACATCCAGTGCGGAAACCCCCTCTGTGACCTTGTCGGTCAGGCCATAGCGCTCTGCCAGATCGCTGCTCACGCTCACGTTATGCTGGGGCGGGCAGAGGAAGCCGTTGTAGGCCTGGGCCGTGTAGCTGACGGTGACGGAGGTCACCTCAGCGCCGTCCTGCTGGGTATCCTCATCTCCATCTGTGGAAGCAGGGTTTCCTGCTCCCCCGGTATCACCGGAGGAATCGCCCCCCGATGGGTTTTCTGTGTTTGCTGTCGCTGTGCCGGTGGAACTGTCGGTGGGCTCTGTTGCAAAGGCCGCCGCCGGCAGAACACTCAAAGCCAAGGCAAGGCTCAGCAGCAGGGACAGAAAACGTGTTCCGGCTTTGTTCTTCATCGTCTCATCCTTTCTCGATGATTCTGCTCAGAAAATCAGCGGCTCCTGCAGGCAAAAAAGAAGCGCCTTCGGCAAACCTCCATTCTGTTCTGCCGCAGACGTTTTCCTGCGAAAGCATAGACTTCTCCCCCGGAGCGCTTCTTGTAGGTCTTCTGACTCGTGTTCTTCCGGCTTTGCTGAAAGCCGACGCCTGCAGGCACTGCCTTCCCAGTTTCCCAGTGACCGATTTTCATCGACGCGCCTGCCGCTTGAACCCATACAGCGGCGTTTCCCGTCCGGGATTCTCACCCGGTTCCCTTGTTCATCTCTGCGGACGACAGAATCTGCGCCGCAGAGCCACAAAAAGTATGCTGTTCTTTTTCTGTGCAATTGTTTTTTGCTTAACTTTCCATAAACCGAACTTAAGCACCTTTCAGTATACAATATTTTAATGGTAGGATACAAGGAATATTTCAAATTTTGCCCGCTGATGCAGGAAAAATCCCTGTCTTCTGCCTGACGGAAAGGCCGCCTGGGGCAACCGCGGCAGGCATTGAAATTCCACCGGGGGATATGATATGATAAACTGAATTTGTATCGATTTTTAGAAGGGTATTTTCCATGAAAAAGAAAAATAAACTGCAAAACGGAATCATGATTGCCGTTATTATCCTCCTGCTTGCCGCCGGAATTCTGGCGGTAGGCGCTCATCAGGGCTGGTTTGACAAAAAAGATGCCGCCGAGACGGCGCTGGTCACCTCCGTCACCGGAACGGCAGACCTGACCCGGGACGGTCTTGCCTCCCCCCTGAGCAAAGAAACGGCTCTGCGGGACGGAGACCGCCTTACCACTCAGGATCACGCCGCTGTGATCCTGCAGGCCGGAGACAGCACCCTCACCCAGGGGGCTTCCGCTGATCTCACCGTCACCCATGCCGCCGCCGACGCCTTTGCCGGAGAAATCACCTCCGGACAGGTCTTTGTCTCCGCCGGAGAAACGCCCCTCACCCTCACCTTCGGGGGACAGACCTGCACCTTTTCCTCCGCCGTGGCGGATCTGACGGTGCGCACCGGCAGCGAAACGGTCTATCTCCTCGCAGGCACACTGACGCTGGACGGGACAGAATATTCCGCCGGACAGGCTCTGAGCTGGGTTGGCGGCACGCTCACCGCCGACGCCTTCGCTCCTTCCGCTTTGGACGAGGAGGCGCTGAGCTGGTGCCTTGCCGCAAAGAGTGACCTTTGCTTTCCTGCGGAAGAGCTGCAAAAGGTGATCGACGACCGCGCCGCTCAGCAGCAGGCGGAAATTGAAGCTCAGGTCAACCCGGACTCCTCCGGAGAGTCAGGCGCCGCCGCCTCCTCTGCGCCTGCCGACGCTTCCGCCACACCGGAGACGGACGGAACCACCAGCGGCACTTCCGGTGACAGCACTTCTGCCGGAGGCGATTCCACTCCTTCCGCTGCTGACACAGAGGCCGGCGGGGACACCGCTCCGGAACCGGAGCCAGAACCGGAGCCGGAGAAAAAATCCACCTGCACCATCTCCATCCGCTGCGACACCATTCTTTCCAACATGGACAACCTCGACCCGGACAAATCCGGCTATGTTCCCTCCAGCGGCACGATTCTTTCCACCACCACGGTGAGCATTTCCGAGGGAGACTCGGTTTACGACGTGCTCAAGCGGGCCTGCTCCGCCGCCGGCATCCAGATGGAGGCCAGCTACACCGCCGCCTACGGCAGTTATTATGTGGAGGGCATCGGCCACCTCTATGAGTTCGACTGCGGCCCGGAGTCCGGCTGGATGTACAAGGTAAACGGCTGGTTCCCCAACTACGGCTGCTCCAGCTATTCCGTCAGCGACGGAGACACCATTGTCTTCTGCTATACCTGCAACGGCCTTGGCGCCGACGTGGGGGCGTAACGTGAAGGGTTATCCACATCCCGACGCCTTTTCCGCCCTGCATCCCCGGCTGAACCTGCTCTTCTTTCTGTCTGCGCTGGTGTGGACGGTGCTTCTCCGCCATCCCGCCTATGTGCTGAGCTCCCTGCTGGCGGCGTCGGTTTACTACCGCTGTCTGGCAGGGCGGAGGGCATGGCGCAGTTTTGGCGGACTGGCGGTGCTGACGCTGGCGCTTACCGCCCTGAACCCCCTGTTCAACCCCCGGGGGGAACACTGCCTGTTCACCTTCTTCGGCCGGTCCTACACGCTGGAATCCCTCTGCTTCGGTGCTGTTGCCGCCGGAATGTTCGCCGGGGCGCTGCTGTGGTTTTTCTGCTATCAGCAGGTGGTCACCGAGGACAAGCTCACCGCCGTTTTCCGCGGCCGCTTTCCTGCCCTGAGTCTGCTGCTGGTGATGGTGCTTCGGCTGGTGCCGTCGGTGGGGCGAAGGGCAAAGCAAATCTCCTCCGCCCGCCGGTGCATCGGTCTCGGCTCCGGCTCTTCCCGCTCCGCCCGACTGCAGGAGGGAATGACCACCCTGTCCTCCCTGTCCTCCGCCCTGCTGGAGGGAAGCGTGATCACCGCCGACTCCATGTCCGCCCGGGGCTACGGCACCGGCCCCACCACCGGCTACCTCAGCTGGGTCTGGCACAGAAAAGACATTGTAACCCTCGCTCTGGTGCTGGCACTGACCGGCTTCACCGCCCTGGGCTTTGCCTGCGGCGGCATGCAGGCGGAGTTTTTCCCCCGCCTTGTCTTTGCGCCCCTGCGGAGCGCAAAGGGGATGGCTCTTCCCGGCTATGCCCTGCTTTTATGGATTCCCACTCTGCTCCATCTTCAGGAGGAACTGAAATGGCACTTTTTGAACTGCAAAACCTGAGCTTTTCCTACCCCACCGCCCCGGACCGCCCCTGTCTGACCGACATCTGCCTCACCCTGGAGGCGGGGGAATACCTTGCCCTGTGCGGCAAAAGCGGCAGCGGAAAAACCACCCTGCTGCGACAGCTGAAATCCGTTCTGACCCCCCACGGGAAACAGACCGGCTCGGTTCGCTTTGACCATCGTCTGCTGGCAGAAGTCAGCGCCAGAGAACAGGCTCAGCGCATCGGCTACGTCATGCAGGACCCGGACAGCCAGATTGTCACAGACAAGGTGTGGCACGAGCTGGCCTTCGGTCTGGAGAGCCTTGGCTGTGATCCGTCCGCCATGCGGCTGCGGGTGGCGGAAATGGCCAGCTATTTCGGCATTCAGGACTGGTTTCACGCCAACGTGGCGGAGCTTTCCGGGGGGCAGAAACAGCTGCTGAATCTGGCCTCCGTCATGGCCATGCAGCCGGATGTGCTGATTCTGGACGAACCCACCAGTCAGCTGGACCCCATCGCTGCGGCTGACTTTCTGAACACCATCGCCCGGCTGAACCGGGAGCTGGGGACTACCATCCTCCTCTCGGAGCATCGGCTGGAAAACGTGCTTCCGGTCTGCGATCGGGTGGCCATCATGGAGTCCGGCCGCATCACCGCCGCCCAGCCCCCGCGAAAGGCGATCGCCGAACTTTACCGCCAGCACAGCGACCTTTTCTCCGCCATGCCTGCCCCTGCCCGGGCCTTTTACGCCGCCGGAGAGACGGCAGAGGAAGCCCCCCTGACGGTGCGGGAAGGGCGCACCTGGCTGAATCGCAAGGCAGAAGGGAAACCCCTGACCGAGCCCTCTCTGCCCGCTCCGGAACTGCCGGAGATCGCTGCCCCGGTGCTGGAGGCCAGGGAAGTCTGGTTCCGCTATGAAAAGGACGCCCCCGATGTGCTTCGGGATGTCAGCCTGCAGGTGCCTCAGGGCAGTCTGTTCGCCCTGCTGGGAGGCAACGGCGCAGGAAAATCCACCCTGCTGAAGGCCCTGTGCGGCATCTGCCCTCCTTATCGGGGAACCATCCGCATCAACGGAGTTCCCCTCAAAAAGCAGAAGAACAGGGATCTCTTCCGGGGGACGCTGGCCCTTCTGCCTCAGGACCCGAAAAACCTGTTCGTTAAAAAGACAGTTCGAGGGGAACTGGAGGAAATGCTGACCGGTCTCTCCGGGGAAGAACAGCGGCGGCGGATGGATGCAGTGGTGGAGCAATGCCGGCTTGCCCCCCTTCTGGACTGCCATCCCTACGATCTCTCCGGCGGCGAACAACAGCGCGCCGCCCTGGGCAAGGTGCTCCTCACTCAGCCGAAGCTGCTGCTGCTGGACGAGCCCACCAAGGGGCTGGACTGCTTTTTCAAAGCGGAGTTTGCCGCCCTGCTGAAGCAGTTTACCCAGGGGGGCGGCACGGTGCTGCTGGTGTCCCACGACGTGGAGTTCTGCGCCCAATATGCGGATCTGGTGGGGCTGTTCTTCGACGGCCAGATCACCACCGTTAACACCCCCCGCCGCTTTTTTGCCAACAACAGCTTCTACACCACCGCCGCCAACCGCATGAGCCGCCACCTCTTCCGCAATGCCGTAACCACAGAGGACGTAGCCACGCTTTGCAGGAGGAACGGCCTGTGAAAAAGACAAAATTCCCCCGCCGCAGCTGGCTGACTCTGGTGCTGTTATTTCTGCTGATTCCCGCCGCGCTGGTATTCTGCCCCCGACTGGGAGGGCAGGTGTGGTACCTCACCAGTCTGCTGATCATCGGCTTTACTCTGTGCGCCTTCTTTCTGGTGTTTGAATCCCGCCGCCCTCAGGCACGGGAGCTGGTGGTGCTGGCGGTGCTGTCCGCTCTGGCCGTTGCCAGCCGCGCCGCCTTTGCCCCCCTGCCCCACTTCAAGCCCATGACCGCCATCATTATGATCACCGGCATCGCCTTTGGCCCTCAGGCCGGGTTTCTCACCGGTGCGGTCAGCGGCTTTGTCAGCAACTTTCTCTTTGGACAGGGGCCATGGACGCCCTGGCAGATGTTTGCCTATGGCGTCGGCGGCTTTCTGGCCGGTCTGCTGGCCAAAATGGGTCTTCTGCGCCGGCGGCGGCTGGGACAGGCGGTGTTCGGTTTTCTGGCGGTCGTCCTTCTGGTAGGGCCTTTGCTGGACACCTGCGCCCTGTTCACCATGACCGGCGAAATCACCGCCGCCTCCGCCGGTGCGGTTTATCTCTCCGGCATTCCCGTCAATCTGATCCACGGAGCCGCCACTGCCCTTACCCTGCTGCTGTTTGCCAACCCCATGCTGGAAAAACTGGATCGCCTGCGGGTGAAATACGGCATGATGGAGGAGGGCGCATGAGGTTTTCCGACTATCATCCCGGCATCCATTTCTGCTTTTTCGCCGCCGTTCTCACCGGCAGTGTTCTCTTTCGTCACCCGGTCTACCTGGCCATCTCCTTCCTTGCCCCGCTACTGTGGTGGCTGGAGCAAAGAGGATGGAAGGGACTGCCCTTTGTCGGCGTTGCCCTGATCCTTGCCGCAGGGTTTGCCCTCTGGTACGGCAGCTACCATCACTTCGGCATCACCCCCCTCTGGACCAATTCCGTAGGGAACGAGGTCACGCTGGAAAGCCTCCTCTTCGGCGGAGTGCTGGGAGGACAGATCGCCGCGGTGCTGCTCTGGCTGGCCTGCTTCCACCGGATCTTCACAACGGATGAAATCGTCTACCTTGCGGGACGGCTGACCCCGAAACTGGGGCTGTTTCTGGCGGTTGTCTTTCGTCTTGCGCCCCGGATCAAGGGCCACTGGCAGCGCACCGCCGCCGCCCGGCAGGGCATCGGCTTTGGGCAGGGCGCTCCTCTTTTGGCACGGCTTCGGAACCATCTGGCGCTGTTTTCCGGCGCAATAACCTGGACGCTGGACAGCATTGTCACCCTGTCCGCCACCATGGAAAGCCGGGGCGGAAAAGAAAAAGGCCGCACCGCCTACAGCCTTTACCGCTTCGACCTGCGGGACCGGAGCTTCGTCGTTCTTCTCTTCGCTCTGGTCACCCTGTGTCTGATGGCCTTTCTGCTGGGACAGACCCGCATGAAGTTTAATCCCCGGCTCCACGGCCCGGCTCTCACTCCCCTGTCCGCCCTGTTTTTTGCCGCCTGGGCCGCCCTCTGCCTGCTGCCGCTGGGAGCAGATCTTCTGGGGGCGCTTCAATTCCGCCGCAGTCGGAAAAACCGATAAAACAAACCGCTCCCAAAGGATCTGAGATCGACCCTTTGAGAGCGGTTTTCTGTCTATTGGTTAGCGGCGCAGTGCTTCCCGCTGGTGAAACTTCTGTTTGACGGCATACATATTGCTGTCCATCTGGTTGAAAAACGCTTCCACCGATCCACCGGGCTTCAGTATGCCCCAGCCCTGAGCGGCACTGAGGCGGAAGGGCTCTTCCGTTGTCTGATTGAATTTCCGGATGCCCCAGTCAATCTGTCCCATCAGCCGCTCCATCTGTTTCCCGTCGGCATTCCAGAGCAGCACAATGAACTCATCTCCGGCATAACGAATGGCCACCACGTCCTCGTCAATCACCCTGGAGAGGATCTGCCCCATGGCGCAGATGGCCCGGTCCCCCACGGCGTGACCATAGTCGTCGTTGATCTGCTTAAAGTCGTTGATGTCCAGCAAAATACCCCCCAAAGGTGCTCGCAGTTTCTTCTCCGCCTGCCGCAGAACGCCGTCCAGATAGCGGCGGTTGAACAGGCCGGACAGGGCATCCACCAGCAGATCCTCGGAGTGGGACTGCATTTGCACAAACAGGAACGCCAGCGCCACGCAGACCCATCCGGCGGCAATTCCGTAGCAAACCCACTGAATCAAAACCCCCGCCACGCAGGGCACTACAAACTGATACACAGGGAAGAACCGCAGTCGGGTTCCCTTGCTGCGAAAGCGTATCACCGTGACAATGCTGAAAATGAAATACACCATCAGAATGACATACACCACGCTCACCAGCGACCCCCGCTGATAAACGTTGTCCTCCGAAACGGTGAACAGCACGCCGATGCCGGTGGCATTCACCAGATTCATTGCAATGTCAACCAGCAGGAAGGGACACAGCTGCTTTGCCCGCCGTCGGGTGCGCCCGGGGTTGCGGTAAAGCCGCAGGTCAACGTAAAGACACCACAGGTAGCCGATGGTCACCGTGGCGATAAAGCACAGGCTGTTGGTCAGGTAATTCAGCACCCTTGCCCCGGGAAACAGCTTCCCGTCAATGGGGAAGGACAGCGCTTCCACCGCGCAGCCCACGATGGTCAGAATCACCATGGTGTCAAACAGACGGTCGTCCTGCCACACGCTCTCCCGGTTCTTTCGCCGCAGGTTCAGCAGCACCGCCATCATCAGAACGCCAAGGCCGTCGGTTATTAGGATTTCTTCCAGATTGATCACATTAAAAACTCCCGTTTTCTCCCCTCAGCCCCGGCTGAGAAGTTCTGTAGTTCGGTATTGAATGGCCTCCGCCAGATGGGGGGTCTGAATTGCATCGCTGCCGTCCAGATCCGCAATGGTGCGGGCCACCCGCAAAATCCGGTCATAGCTGCGGGCGGAAAGCTGCATGGCATCGTAGGCCGTTTTCATCAGCTGTTCCCCCGCGCTGTCCAGCTGACAGCTGCTTCGCAGCAGCGCCCCGGAAAGGTGGGCATTGCAGTCCACTCCCCGCTCCACCTGCCGCTTTCGGGCGGCATTCACCCGGGTACGGATGGCGGAGGAAGGCTCTGCCGGAGCGGTCGTCCGCAGTTCGTCAAAGTTCAGCGCCGGAACCTCCACCTGCAGATCGATGCGATCCAGCAGCGGGCCGGACAGCCGGGCCAGATACCGCCGCCGCCCCTGCTCCGAGCAGGTGCACTTTCCCGACGGATGGCCGTACCAGCCGCAGGGGCAGGGATTCATGGCGCACACCAGCTGAAACCGGGCGGGATAGCGCATGGTTCCGGCGGTGCGGGAAATCTGCACTACCCCATCCTCCAGCGGCTGGCGGAGCACCTCCAGGGTGTCCCGCCGAAACTCCGGCAGTTCGTCCAGAAACAGCACCCCGTTGTGGGCCAGAGAAATTTCTCCCGGCCGGGGCACGCTTCCGCCGCCCGCCAGCGCGGCGGAGGAAACCGTGTGATGGGGGGAACGGAAGGGGCGCTGTACCAGCAGCGGATGGCTGGCATCGGTTTCTCCCTGCACGCTCCAGATCTTGGTGGCCTCCAGCGCCTCTGACCGGGTCATCTCCGGCAGAATGGAGGGCAGACGGGAGGCCAGCATACTCTTTCCGGAACCGGGAGGCCCCACCATCAGGATATGGTGGCCTCCGGCGGCGGCAATTTCCAGCGCCCGCTTGGCCAGTTCCTGCCCTTTCACGTCGGCAAAGTCAGCGCAGGCTAACTCCTGCTCCGTCGGCTCCCATCGGGGGGCGGCGGCAATGGGGTTGGCTCCCGTCAGGTGGTCTATCAGCTGATGGACGGTTTCCACCGGATAGACGGTCACTCCCTCCGCCAGAGTGGCCTCCGAAGCGTTTTCCGCCGGAACAAACAGCTGGCGAATACCCCCCTCCGCCGCCGCCAGCGCCATAGGC
Organism: bacterium; assembly: GCA_963597355.1. GTDB lineage: Bacteria > Bacillota > Clostridia > Oscillospirales > Oscillospiraceae > UMGS1766. The sequence goes on from CAVBPR010000020.1 coordinate 56,180, forward strand.
AGCATGCCCACCACCGGGCGGATCTCCCCGGTAAGGGCGATCTCCCCCACGAAGGCACAGCCGGTCAGGTCGCTGTGGAGAATGCCGCTGGCGTGAAGAATCGCCAGCAGAATCGGCAGGTCATACACCGTGCCCGCCTTCCGCCGGCCGGCAGGGGCGAGGTTGACGGTGATGCGGGAGACCGGAAAGCTGAAGCCGGCGTTGCGGATTGCCGCCCGCACCCGCTCCTTGGCCTCCTTTACTGCCGCATCCGGCAGACCCACCAGCTCAAAGGCAGGCAGGCCCCCGCTCAGGTCGCACTCCACCCGAACGCCATAGCCGTCAATGCCATGCAGGCCGAGAGAATCCACGCAAACTACCATAACTTGCCGCCTCCTGTCTGCTCGCCGGATCTAAATCGTTTTATTATATCCCCCAAAGAGTGCCTTTGACAACGGATTAAAGGAAAATTAACTTCATCTGGCAACTTTTCGGCGATTTTGCCTGCTTTCCCTTCTTCCGATTTTCTGTTATAATCGGCGCAAATCCATCCCCGAAGGAGAAAACATTTATGGACAGCAACATTTACCAGCGGCCGAAGGCGGCCTGGAGCAAACTGCGCGCCGCCCGGGCGGACGGCATCGACGTGTTCCTCAGCGGCCCCACCGGCTACGGCAAGACGGAGCTGGTGAACCGCTGCCTGCAAAAGGCGGAGACCACGGTGCTCTCCGCCTGGGAACTGACCGCCGATGATCTGGCACCGGAAAAGCTGCCCATCGGAAAAACACTGGTAATTGACGATCTGCAGTGGGCGGAGGCAGAGGAGGTGCAGCAGGCGATTCTCGCCCTGCTGTGGCGCACCGACCTGTGGGTGGTGCTGGTCTGCCGCACCCCCTCCCCGGAATGGCTGATGCCCGCCTTTCGGAAGCGGATTCTGGCGGTGATCTCCGAGGAGGATCTGGCTCTGTCGACAGAAAGCGCCCTGGAGCTGCTCGGCCAGTACCATGTGACCATATCGGCGGCGGAGTTCGACCGGCTGTTTTCCGCCTTGGACGGAAGTCCGGTGGGGATGCGGATCATTGCCCGCTTTCTGGCCGCCGGCAACACCATCGACACCGAGGCAGAACAGCATCTGCAGGAAACCTACTGGCTCTATCTGGATCGGCACGTTTACAGCCTCTGGCCGGAGGAGCTGCAGGAATTTATGCTGAAGCTTTCCCTGCTGGACAGCTTCACCGTTCCCATCGCCGCAGAATTCACCGGCCGCGGCGATGCCGAACTTCTGCTCCAGCGGCTTCAGCACCTGAGCACCTGCTTTGTGGGAACCCAGGAAAACTACATCATGCGCCCCCACCTGCGCAGCTGTCTGCGCAGCCGAATGAACCGCACCTGGCTCCACTCCCAGCGAAACGCCCTGTATCAGCGGGCGGGTCAGGTGTATGAACAGTTTGGTCTGCTGCCTCAGGCGCTGGAATTCTATGACCGGGCCGGGGACAACGCTGCTATTGCCCATCTGCTGGAGAAAAACGCCTCCCGCAACATCGGTGTCGGGTTTTATTACGAAATGCGGGAATACTATTTCCGCCTGCCGGAGGCGGTGATCTCCGCCTCCCCGGCTCTGATGGCCGCCCTGAGCATGCTCTCCTCCATGATGCTGAACCTGCCGGACAGCGAGCGCTGGTATCAGATGCTGGAGCACTACCGCCGTCAGGCCGCCCCCGAGGAACAAGGCACGGCAGAGGGCTGGCTGCTGTATCTGGACATCGCCCTGCCCCATCGGGGCAGCGACGATGTTCTCCCTCTCCTCCACGCCAACGTGGCAAAGCTTCTGAACCGGGAACTGTTCCTGCCGGATTTCTCCATTACCAGCGGCCAGCCCTCCATCATCAACGGCAGTAAGGACTTTTCCCGCCTGTGCCGGAGAGACACCGAAATTTCCACTGTGCTGAGCCAGACCATTTCCCTCGCCCTTGGCCGCTACGGACGGGGGCTGATTGACCTGGCCGTGGCGGAAAGTCAGTTTGAGCAGGGGGCAGACTGGGAAAAGGTTCTTTCCCTTGCCAACACCGGGCTGCTGGCGGCTCAGGCCGGGGGAAAGAAAGAGCTGCAGTTTGTCGGGGTTTCCACCATCGCCCGGATTTACTGCCTGCGGGGACAGGCGGGAGCCGCCCGCTCCCTGATGGATCAGTTCGGACGGGATCTGAAGGGACATCCCCGGGTGCGGGGCAATCTGGAGGCGCTCCAGGCCCGGCTGGATCTCTACCTCGGCCGCCCGGAGGAGGCGGCAAAATGGCTGCGTTCCCTCCCGCAGGACTCCACCGCCTTTGACGGCATGGAGCGCTACCGCTACCTGACCAAAATCCGACTGCTGATCATTCAGGACAGCTTTGAAGAGGCACTGAGCCTGCTGGAGCGACTGCACTGGTATGCCGTGGTCATGAAGCGGCCGTTTATCCGCATTGAATGCCACATGCTGAAGGCCTTCGTCCAGTATCGCCAGAACAATCCCCGGTGGAAGGACAATCTGGACATCGCCCTGCGGCGGGCGGAGGCGCTGAATCTGGTTCGCGTCCTCAGCCGGGAAGGCGCGGCGCTGCTGCCCCTGCTGGAAGCCCGGGGCGTGGCGGAGGACACTCCCTTCCTGGAGAAGCTCTGGCAGGAGACCCGCATCATGGCCCGCAATTATCCCCGCTACCTGACCCACGCCACACTGGAAGGGCCGGAGCTGGACGAGTTCTCCCGACAGCTGCTGCAGTTGCTGGCAGAAGGGTGCTCCCGAAAAAAGATCGCCGAGATCACCGGCCAGCCGGAGCGGACGGTGAAATACCGCACGGAGCTGATTTACCACACCCTGGGCGCCGCCGGAAAAATGGAGGCCGTGGAAAAGGCAAGAAAAATGAACCTTATCTAAACCCTTCCAGAAAAGAAAAAAGCGTCCGCATAAAGCGGACGCTTTCGTTTTTTATTTTTTAGTATGCAATGCCCCAGACGACCATTTTGTCTGCGTCCTTGCCGCAGACGGCGCACTTGCACTTGCCGATCTTCTTCTGCTCCAACGGCATGCAGCGGGAGGAAACGCCGGCCTGTTCCTTCATCGCCAGCTCGCACTCCAGACTGCCGCACCACATGGCCTCGGCAAAGCCGCCCCGGGTTGCCATGGCCTGCTTGACCTCTTCCATGGTCTCGCAGGTGTAGGTGTTCTCCTCCAGCCGCTTCTTGGCGGACTCGTAGAGGTTGTCGTGGACATCCTTCAGCAGAGCGGTCACCTTCTGCTCCAGCTCCTCCAGCGGCACAAACACCTTCTCGCCGGTGTCCCGGCGGGCGATGACGCACTGGTTTTTCTCCATGTCCTTGGGGCCGATCTCCACCCGCAGGGGAACGCCCTTCATCTCGTACTCGGCAAACTTCCAGCCGTTGGACTGGTCGGAATCGTCGGTCTTGGTGCGCACACCGATGGCCTTCAGCCGCTTTTCCAGATCATAAGCCGCGTCCAGAACGCCCTCCTTATGCTGAGCCACGGGAATCACAACCACCTGAATGGGGGCGATTGCCGGAGGCAGAACCAGGCCGTTGTCGTCGCCATGGGTCATGATCACCGCGCCGATCAGACGGGTGGTGGAGCCCCAGGAGGTCTGGAAGGGGTACTCCAGCTTGTTGTCCCGGCCGGTGAAGGTCACGCCGTAAGCCCGGGAGAACTTGTCTCCAAAGTAGTGGCTGGTGCCGGACTGGAGCGCCTTGCCGTCCTTCATCATGGCCTCGATGGTGTAGGTTGCCTCGGCACCGGCAAACTTCTCCTTGTCGGTCTTGCGGCCCTTTACCACGGGGATGGCCAGGGCATCCCGGCAGAAGTCGGCATAGCAGTTCAGCTGCTGCTCCGTCTCGGCCTGAGCCTCCTCGGCGGTCTCGTGGATGGTGTGACCCTCCTGCCACCAGAACTCACGAGAGCGGAGGAAGGGGCGGGTGGTCTTTTCCCAGCGGACGACAGAGCACCACTGGTTATAGAGCATGGGCAGCTGCTTGTAGGTCTGGAGCACATGGGCCCAGTGATCGCAGAACATGGTCTCGCTGGTGGGACGGACGGCCAGCCGCTCTTCCAGCTTGTCGCTGCCGCCCATGGTGACCCATGCCACCTCAGGGGCAAAGCCGTTGACCAGCTCCCCTTCCTTTTTCAGCAGGCTTTCGGGGATCAGCACGGGCATTGCCACGTTCTCATGGCCGGTGGCCTTGAACATGCCGTCCATAATAGCTACCATGTTCTCCCAGATGGCGTAGCCGTAGGGGCGCATGATCATAAAACCCTTCACGCTGGCGTAGTCCACCAGCTCCGCCTTCAGGCAGATGTCGGTATACCACTTGGTGAAATCCTCCTCCATGGAGGTGATGGCTTTCACTTGCTTTTTCTCTTTTGCCATGTCGGTTCTCTCCTGTCAACAGGCGCGGTCAGCCGCGCACAGAATTGCTAGTTTATCATGTTACATTTTATCATTGCCGGAGGAAATGTCAAGGCGTGCTGGATTTCTTGTTGGCGAAGATGAAATTACAGATTTTGCAAATAATCATTTGCGCAGGAGTTTGTTTATATTATTTGACATACAGATATTTAACATGTTAAATTACAGATAGCGGAAGTAGATGAGAGGAAACAACAATCATCTAGTTCAAAATCATTCAAAGGAGGAATGAAAAATGAAGAAAGCCTTGCATAAGTTTGCGGCAATTCTGTTGATTATCGGAACGATTGCAGCAATGATGGTCACTGCTTCCGCTGAAGAAGTTGTTCAGGGTTGTTCTGTTGCACCTGATGGCCCCGATGCGATTTCTATTGGCACGGTCACTATGGACGCATCGGAAGAATACATTATCCTCGCTGAAACGACCCTGCATTTTACGGTACAGGCTGACGTAAGTGCCCTTCCCGCCTCGGAGCGTGGAATGTATGCCCGGTCAGCTAACATAGATGTTCCTATGGTTGCAACAGTTACTGTTGCGCAAAAATCTGGGACGCAAAAGCTTACTACTTCTGTCACCGTTCGCCCTGAAAACCTGCTTAACACACCTTTGATTTGTAGCTTTACTGTTTCGTTAAAGTACGTCAACTATACTGATTTTTCGATTCCTGATGGTGGCGACGGATTTACAGTTCGGTCGAGCAATCCCTCTAACTATTTAAGCGGTTCGCATGATAGCAATCAGTCCTTTGTTAAAGGACACAGCATTGCTACCACAGTTACAATTAATTCCATTGTCATGGATAACGGAACATGGTCGTCTGGTCCTGTCTCTACGACTCAGCGCGTTACGATCCGTTAATCGTGTTATATAAACATTGACAGCATTGATTCGTCAAGCTGCAAAACGCCCGGTTTCATAAAAAGAAACCGGGCGTTTCTTCCTGCAAACAACGCTTAGAACCCGCGCCCTCGGCGTCTATCGGCAAGACAAATCGGCGCAGAAAACGTTTTCCATGCGGAAATGTCCGGGGGTTTTTCTTGTAATGAGGAAAAGGCTTTGTTATAATAAGATGTAAAAATGTTTTTTCAGGTGGCTGCAGCGGCGCTTTCAGGCTTCCTTTGTGATGGCCTGAAAACGCTCTCTTTCCGGCAGGACCATTTTTCACTTTGTGTATTTCATTCGGAGGTGCGCAATGGCAAACAAAGAATCCAAAGAATCCAAATCCGTTCCGGAGTCCCCCCAGGACTCCCGCCTGCTGCGGGCGCTGGAGCCCCAGGTGTGGATCTATTTTCTCTTTCTTCTGGTATTTGCGGCGGCAACCGCCTTTTTCCAGCTTTACGTCGGCGCGGTGGAGGCCGTCATCACCGTCGTGCTCTTTGTCATTTACAAGCTCTCCATGCGGCAGCGGCAGCAGGACGTGGCCAACTACATCGCCTCCTGCGGAGCGGATGTTGGAGCGGCAGGCAACGACTTCATGCTCAACGCTCCCTTCCCCATGGTGATTTTCCGGCCGGACACGGGAGAGATCATCTGGTCCAACGACCTGTTTCTCCGCATCACCGGCGAGCGGGAGCACCTGTTCGACACGAAAATTTCCGCCACTGTCCCCGGCTTCGACTCCCGCTGGCTGATGGAGGGAAAGACGGAGTGCCCCTCCACGGTGCTCATCGGCAACCGGAAGTTCACCGTGTTCGGTCACATGGCCAGAACCCGTTCCAACGGCTCGCACAGCGAGGGCAATCTGGTGGCCACCACCTACTGGCTGGATGTGACGGAAAACCTGGCGCTGAAGGACGAGTATTACGGCTCCCGCCCGGTGGTCGCCATTCTCACCATCGACAACTACGACGACCTGTGCCGGAATCTGGCGGACAACGCCCGCTCCGCCATCCGCACCGCCATCGACCAGGAAATCGACAACTGGACTCAGCCCACCGGCGGTCTGGTACTGCGGTACGACCGGGACCGGTATCTGTTCGTGTTTGAGGAGCAGTATCTGGTAGGACTGCAGGAGAACAAATTCGCTCTGCTGGACGCGGTGCACAAGGTGACCAGTCCCAACGGCCTGCCTGCCAGCATGTCCATCGGCATCGGCATGGACACCACCTACGACGAGCTGCTCCAGTATGCCTCCCTTGCCACGGAGATGGCCCTCAGCCGGGGCGGCGACCAGGCGGTTATCAAAAACCGGTTCAACTTTGAGTTCTACGGCGGCCGCTCCAAGGAAATGGAACGGCGCACCAAGGTGAAAAGCCGGGTGATGGCCAACGCTCTGGGCGGACTGATTTCCAGCGCCTCCACGGTTTACACCATGGGGCATCAATACACCGACATGGACTCCATCGGCGCCGCCGCCGGCGTGGTGGCCATGGCCCGGAAGCACAATGTGCCCGCCTACATCGTCATCGAACCAAACCCGAATCCCTCCACGATTATGGTGGATCGGCTGCGGAAGCTGCCGGAATACCAGAACGTGTTCATCACCCCCGACGACGCCATGCTGGACGCGGACAACCACTCCCTGCTGGTGGTGGTAGACACCAACCGGCCGGATCAGGTGGTGGCGCCCAATCTGCTGATGAGCTGCAACAAGGTGGCGGTTATCGACCACCACCGCCGCTCTGCCAAGTACATCGAAAACGCCGCCCTGAGCTATCACGAAACCTATGCCTCCTCCGCCTGCGAGCTGATCACAGAGCTGATCCAGTACCAGATGGAGGCATCGGATCTGCTTCGGGGCGAGGCGGAGGCCCTGCTGTCCGGCATCGTGCTGGACACCAAGAGCTTTACCCTCCGCACCAGCGGGCGCACCTTCGAGGCCGCCGCCTTCCTCCGCCGCTGCGGCGCGGACACCATGGAGGTCAAGCGGCTGTTCCAGAACAACCTGACGGACACGATTGCCAAATACGACATTATCGCCCAGGCGGAAACCTACCGCAACGGCGTGGTCATCGCCACGGTGGATCACCCCTGCGGACGGGTCACGGCGGCACAGGCCGCCGACGAGCTGCTGAATGTGGCAGGTTCTCTCGCCAGCTTCGTCCTCTATCCCGACGGGCAGGGCCATTGCTACATCTCCGCCCGCAGCCTCGGGGATGTGAACGCCCAGGTCATCATGGAAATGATGGGGGGCGGCGGCAATGCGGCAGCGGCGGCAGCCCAGGTGAACAGCGGCGACGTTTCCGCCACCCTGCGGCAGCTGAAGCAGGCCATCGACGAATATTTCAAAGACGAGGAGTGAGAGAATTTCTCTCCCCCCGAGGATATTATCCCGGCTTTGAGCCGAAGTTTCATTTTTCTAGGAGGTCATTAGTATGAAAGTTATTTTACAGCAGGATGTCCGGGGTCAGGGCAAAAAAGGTCAGCTGGTCGAGGTTTCCGACGGTTACGCCCGGAACTTCCTCTTCCCCCGCAAACTGGCAGTTGCCGCAACCACCGACAACGTGAACACCATGAAGCTGCAGGACCAGGCCCGTCGGGAACGGGAAGCCAAGGAAAAGGCCGAGGCAGAAGAGCTGGTAAAGAAGCTGAAGGACTGCCCGGTAAAGCTGTCTGCCAAGGCCGGCGCCGGCGGCAAGCTGTTCGGCAGCGTTACCACCAAGGAAATCGCCACCGCTCTGAAGGAGCAGTACGGCTATCAGGTGGACAGCAAGAAGCTGTCCTGCGAGCCCATCAAGGCCTTTGGCACCTATCAGGTCAAGTGCAAGCTGGGCTATGAAGTCACCGGCACGGTTACCGTGCAGGTCGTGGAGGCGTAAGTTTTTACGCTCAAGTCCTTTCCGCTGATTAAGAACGCAAGGGCGGAAGGGATAACCACAGCGAATTTCTCCCGATTCCGGAGGTGAACCTTATGCCGACAACCGAAGAAGAACTGCTCTCCCGACAGGTTCCCCACAGTGTGGAAGGAGAACAGGCGGTGCTGGGCTCGATTCTCGTCGACGCCCGCTGCCTGCCGGAAATTGTGGAAAAACTGAAGCCGGAGGATTTCTATATCCGCCAGAACCGGGAGTTTTATCAGACCATCTACAACATGTTCTCCCTGTCCAAGACCATCGACCCGGTCACGGTTCTGGAGCAGATGCGTCAGGACGGCACTTATCAGGAGCCCAACAGCCGGGAGTACTGCTTCCAGCTCATGGACATGACCCCCACCATCACCAACGTGATGGAATACGCCGCCATTGTGAAGGACAAGTCCGTGCTGCGGCAGATCGGATCGGCGGCGGCGGATCTGACCCGGGCCGTGTCCGACGGCACCGGAACCTCCAGCGAAGTGCTGGAGCTGGCGGAGCAGAAAATCTATGCCATCCGTCAGGGGCGGGCGACGCAGGGACTGTACTCCATCAACAGCGTGATGTACGACGTGTACAACCGGCTGGCGGAGCTGGCCAGCAGTGAAAGCGCCGTGCCCGGCCTGTCCACCGGTCTGCCGGATCTGGACGCAGTCATTTCCGGCCTGAACCGGAGCGACCTGCTGCTGCTGGCCGCCCGGCCCGGCATGGGCAAAACTTCCCTTGCCCTGAACATTCTGCTCCACGCAGGAAAGCACTCCGGCAAAGCCTGCGTGTTCTTTTCCCTGGAAATGAGCCGGGAGCAGCTGGGCATGCGTCTGCTGAGCAACGAGTCCTTTGTGGACAACAAACTGCTGACCACCGGCAAGCTCTCCGACAGCGACTGGGAAAAGGTGGCCCTTGCCGCCACCGCCCTGAACCACACCAACATTCTTATTGACGACAATCCCTCCCTTTCCGTGGCGGACATGAACGCAAAATGCCGCCGGGTGGAAAACCTGGGACTGGTGATTATCGACTACCTGCAGCTGATGACCAGCGCCGGCGGCAAGCAGAACTACTCCGGTGAAAACCGCCAGCAGGTGGTCAGCGACATCTCCCGCGCCCTGAAAATCATGGCAAAGGAACTGAACGTTCCCGTCATCTGCCTCAGCCAGCTCTCCCGCGCCAACGAAAACCGGGAAAACAAGCGGCCCCGGCTGAGCGACTTGCGGGAATCCGGCGCCATCGAACAGGACGCGGACATCGTCATGTTTATCTACCGGGACGATTACTACAATCAGAACGCGGAAAACCACAATCAGGCCGAGTGCATTGTTGCCAAAAACCGCCACGGTGAGCTGGCGACCGTGCCCCTGCAGTGGCTGCCCCAGTTCACCACCTTCTCCAGCGTGGACTGGAAGCATCAGGAGTAAACCAGCATGAGTGAAGAAAAAAATCTCCTCGCTCGGGTACAGCCCCTGGTGCAGGAATACGACATGCTCCCCACCGGCGGCACGGTCTTGTGCTGCGTCAGCGGCGGAGTGGACAGCATGGTGCTGCTGCACCTGCTCCACGGTCTTTCCCGGCGGCAGGGGGCGGAATTTGCCCTCCACGCCTGCCACTTTGACCACGCCATCCGGCCGGAATCCACCGCCGATGCCCGCTTCGTTCACGACCAGTGCGAGGCCCTGGGGGTTCCCCTTCACGCCATTCGGGTGGATGTGCCCTGGTATGCCGAAACCCATCATCTCGGGCTGGAGGAGGCAGGGCGGAAACTGCGCTATGCGTTCTTCTACAAGCTCTCCGACGAGCTGGAGGGCGCTGTCATCGCCACTGCCCACCACGCCGACGACAACGCCGAGACCCTCCTGCTCCACCTGGTGCGGGGCACAGGGCTGACCGGTCTGGGGGGTATTCCGCCCCGCCGGGACAATCTGGTTCGGCCGCTGCTCCGGTGTCCCCGGGGGCTGATCGAAGCCTATGCCAAAGAGCAGGGGATTTCCTTTGTAGAGGATGCCTCCAATGCCGACACCGCCTACACCCGCAATTTTCTGCGCCATCAGGTCATGCCCCTGCTGAAGAAGCTGAACCCCAACCTGACCGACACCCTCACCGCCACCTCGGAATCCCTGCGGGAGGACGGCGCTTTTCTCACCGCCCGGGCGGAGGTGCTGGCACGGGACGCGGCTCTGGCCGCCGGAAGCGTCATTCTTCCCATTGCCAACGTCACCACTGCACCCACCGCCATCGCCAGCCGGGTGCTTCAGGCGGCGGCGGAAAAGCTGGAACCGAAGCTGGTGCTCACCGCTTCCCAGCGGAAAACCCTGCTGGAGCTGTGCCGGGGAAACGATCCCGGCGCTCACTGCGACCTGCCCATGGGCATCAGCGCCCAGCGGGTTTATGACCGGCTGGTGTTCTCCCGCCCCGGAGAGGTGGAAATCCTGCCGGAAACGGAGCTGGATTTCACCGGCACACGGGACATCGGCCCGTATACCGTAACCGTGGAAACAGCTCCCCGTCCCGAGGAGTGGACCAGCAGCGACGGAAGGGAGTTTTATCTTGCCTCCTTTGAACCCGTCCTGCTCCGCCCCCGCAAAACCGGAGACGAGCTGAAACTGCCCCATCGACAGGGCACAAAATCCGTAAAGAAATGGATGATCGAGCGGCGGATTCCGGAGGCGCGGCGGGATCTCATCCCCGTGCTGGAACAAAACGGGCGCTGCGCCGCCGTCTGGAGCATCGGCATTGACGCCGTCGCTCTGCCTGCCGCCGGTCAGCCTTGCCTGCATATTATCATCAACGAAAAAGAGAGGAAGCAGACGATATGACTTCACATATCCACGAAATGCACAACGACATAGGAGAAATCCTGTTCAGCGAGGAACAGCTGAAACAGCGGGTGGCCGCACTGGGACAGGAAATTGCACAGGATTACGCCGACAAAGACCGGGTTTTGCTGGTCAGCGTCCTGCGGGGATCCTATATTTTTATGGCAGATCTGAGCCGGGCCATCGACATCCCGGTGGAAATCGACTTCATGAGCGTTTCCTCCTATGGCAAGGGCACCAAAAGCTCCGGTCAGGTGGAAATCAAGAAAGACCTGTCCGGCTCTATCGAGGGAGTTCATGTCATTGTAGTAGAGGACATTCTGGACTCCGGCAACACCCTGAGCTACCTGCTCCATGTGCTGGAGGCCCGTCACCCCGCTTCCATCCGTCTGTGCACCCTGCTGGACAAGCCGGAGCGACGGCAGCAGCCCATCACGGCGGATTATGTGGGCTTCACCGTGCCCAACGCTTTCATTGTGGGCTACGGACTGGATTATGCGGAAAAGTACCGCAACCTGCCCTACATCGGCGTGCTGAAGCCGGAGGTTTACAGCGACTGAGGGGCGCAGGACGCCAAGCCCGAAAACGAACACTATCCACAACCAACACGAGGTATTGACACCACATGAACAAATCAATTTTACGAAGCCTGATGCTCTATGCCGCAATTTTGCTGGTGTTTGTCATGGCGATGCAGTTTCTCTCCCATGAAAACACCCCTGCGGAGGTGAGCTACAGCCAGATGGTGCAGCTGTTCCACAACGAGGAGGTCAGCTCCTTCACCGTCAAGGACAACGTGGTCAATCTGGCGCTGACCAACGGCACGGAGGAAATCTGCCAGATCACCGACGTGTCGCTGTTTCGGGAGGATCTGGGGGAGCTGGTGCAGCAGCAGGCGGAGGACGGCATTCTCAGCAGCTACAGCTATGAGTCCGACACCTCCCCCAGCTGGCTCACCACCTGGGGCCCCACCCTGCTCATCTGCGCCGTTATTCTGGTGCTGTTCTACTTCAGCGCCATGCGGCAAAGCGGCGCCAACCGCAACGGCGGACTGAATGACTTCGGCCGGGCCCGCACCACCAGCACCGGCACCACCGTCACCTTCGACGACGTAGCCGGCGCAGACGAGGAAAAAGAGGAGCTGCGGGAAATTGTCGACTTCCTTCGGGATCCCCAGAAATACAACGACCTGGGCGCCCGCATCCCAAAGGGCGTGCTTCTGGTGGGCCCTCCGGGCACCGGCAAAACCCTGCTGGCAAAGGCAGTTGCCGGGGAGGCCGGGGTGGAATTTCTGTCCATCTCCGGTTCTGACTTCGTGGAAATGTACGTCGGCGTTGGCGCAAGCCGCGTCCGTGATCTGTTTACCCAGGCAAAGAAAACCGCTCCCTCCATTGTCTTTATCGACGAGATCGATGCCGTCGGCCGTCAGAGAGGCACCGGTTTGGGCGGCGGCCACGACGAGCGGGAACAGACCTTGAACCAGCTGCTGGTGGAGATGGACGGTTTTGCCGGCAACTCCGGCGTGATCGTCATGGCGGCCACCAACCGCCGGGACATTCTCGACCCGGCACTGCTCCGCCCCGGCCGCTTCGACCGGCAGATCTATGTGGGCTACCCCGACGTGAAGGGACGGGAGGAAATTCTCCACGTTCACGCAAGAAAGAAGCCTCTGGACGACACCGTTGACCTCCACCAACTGGCCAAGGCCACCGGCGGCTTTACCGGCGCGGATCTGGAAAACCTGATGAACGAGGGCGCTCTCCGGGCGGCCCGGGAGAACCGGAGAATGGTCAGCATGAACGACCTGCAGGAGTCCATCATCAAGGTGATTGCCGGCCCTGCCAAGAAGAGCCACGTTGTCACCCCCTCCGCCAAGAAGCTGACCGCATGGCACGAGGCAGGTCACGCAGTGGTGATGCACACCCTGCCCACCCACGATCCGGTGCATCAGATCACCATCGTGCCCCGGGGTCAGGCCGGTGGCATGACCATCAGCCTGCCGGAGGAGGACAAGCCCTTCCGCAGCCGCACGGAGCTGTATGAGGACATTGTCGCCCTGCTGGGCGGTCGCTGCGCCGAATCTCTGGTGCTGGGGGACATCTCTACCGGTGCCTCCAACGACCTGGAACGGGCCACTTCCATCGCCCGGAACATGGTGACCAAATACGGCATGAGCGACCGGGTCGGCCCTGTGGTGCTGGACAACGGCAACGACGAGGTGTTCATCGGCCGCAGCATGGGACACACCAAGATGTATTCCGATGCCGTTGCCTCCAGCGTGGACACCGAGGTGCGCGCCATTCTGGATCAGGCCATGGAGGACTGCACCCGCCGGCTGGAGGAGCACCGCACGGAGCTGACCAAGGTGGCAGAGTTCCTGCTGGAGCACGAAACCATGTCGGCAGAGGAGTTTGAGGCGGTATTTTAATCGCCGCCAGAACCATTGCAACCGACTTTTGAAAGACAAAGAGGAACACATACCATTTGCTAATGCCACATGAAAATTCAACAATAAAAACTTTATAGGGTATTGCAAAGAGCAAAAAAGGCTTTGACCGTAAAAGGTCAAAGCCTTTTCATTGACGATTATCGTTTTACAGGAATTTACAATGACCCCAAATGTTCGCTCAGAAAATACTCACAGTATAAATTCTTGCTCACACCTGATTTTTCTACCTATGTGGAAATGAATTTGTGGAGGCAAATGGAAAGCATTGCTCACAGCAGATGGGTTGGAGCATATTGGCAGAGCAAGGGCTTAACGGTTATTCCGACAGTGAGCTGGAGCACACCAAGAAGCTTTGAATTTTGCTTTGACGGAATTGAAAAAGGAAGCGTCGTAGCGGTCGGAACTTTAGGCTGTAAGAAAAACAAGAGAAACTTTATGCGTGGCTACAATGAAATGCTTGAAAGAATGGAAATTGCTTATCATACAGAAAAATCACTTACAGGAGACAATCATACACCTGTTTTACATTATCATACATACGATGAACGATTTAGCAAAAATGCAACCGACGCCTTCACTCGTTCATCAGCAAAGCTTTTGTCGGATGAAATGAAACAGAAATACAAAAAATTTTTCAGGGGGATTAAGCTATGATAAACGGAAATCCTAACGAGTTCATAGATACCATATATACCTGTCAGGATATGGTTTTTGTTTATGATAAGATCAAATATTGGTTTCAGGGGTATGTAGTTGAAGGCAAGGTGCATATGGAAGTATTTCAATGTGAACCTGCAAAAGATGATTATGTTTGGGAATATAATGGACCGTCTCTCAGCGAAGGGCAAGAAGAGTTTCAGAAAGCACCTATTTTCAACGGCAAAACCTTTTGGCAAGTCGAACAGGACATTGAGTGGGTGGACTGTTAATCATCATTTTAAACTAAATATCAATTATACAGGAGTGTCGCAAATCAGCGGCACTTCTTTTTTGCATAATCTCCTTCCCTTTTTGAATGTCTTGTGGAATGAAAAAAGCGCCGCAAAACCGAATCGGTTTTGCGGCGCTTCGTTATCGGGAAATCGCTGACGGCGCAGATTACTGCTGAGCCATCTTTTCGAAGTGCTGATACTTCTTTGCGGCGTCCTCTTCCGCCTGCTTGTAGAGCTTCTCTGCCCGCTCGGGGAAGGACAGCTTCAGGGAAGCATAACGGGTTTCACCCATCAGGAAGGACTGATAGTCGGCCGTCGGTGCCTTGGAGTCCATGGTGAAGGGGTTCTTGCCCTGGTCCGCCAGAGCCGGGTTGAAGCGGAACAGATGCCAGTAGCCGGCATCCACAGCGGCCTTCATTTCGCTCATGGCGTTGGCCATGCCGCCCTTCTTCTTCAAACCGTGGTTGATGCAGGGAGCGTAAGCGATGATGATGGAGGGGCCGTCATAAGCCTCGGCCTCACGGATGGCCTGGAGGGTCTGGTTCATGTTTGCGCCCATGGCAACCTGAGCCACATAGACGTAGCCATACTGCATGAAGATGGAAGCCATGTCCTTCTTCTTGACCGCCTTACCGGCAGCGGCAAACTGAGCCACAGCGCCGGTGGGGGTGGACTTGGAGGACTGTCCGCCGGTGTTGGAATAGACCTCGGTGTCGAAGATGAAGATGTTCACGTTCTCGCGGGAAGCCAGCACGTGGTCCACACCGCCGTAGCCGATGTCGTAGGCGAAGCCGTCGCCGCCGAAGATCCACATGGACTTCTTGGTCAGCAGATCCTTCCGCTCCAGAATGGCGCGGGCAGCGGAGCAGGCGGGGCACATGCACTTCTTGCCGTTGGCCAGCCACTGCTCCTCGAAGGGAGTGCCGGTCTGATCCTGATGGGCGAAGAAGTCCTCGATCAGAGCCACCAGCTTGTCGCCGGCTGCACGGGATTTTGCGGGATCGTCCTTGCTTTCCAGCCATGCCTTGCCGGCAGCCACGATGTCCTCGTCGGCAAAGTCCAGACCGCAGAGGGTTTCCACTTCCTCGATCAGCTTTGCACGGCGCTGGGTGACGGCCAGATTCATGCCGTAGCCGAACTCAGCCGCATCCTCGAACAGGGAGTTCTCCCAAGCAGGGCCCTGACCCTTCTGGTTGACGGTGTAAGGAGTGGAAGGTGCGCTACCGCCCCAGATGGAGGAGCAGCCGGTGGCGTTGGCCACATACATACGGTCGCCGAACAGCTGAGTGACCAGCTTGGCATAGGGGGTCTCGCCGCAGCCACCGCAAGCACCGGAGAACTCCAGCAGGGGCTGCTTGAACTGGGCGGAAACCACCGTCAGCGGGCCCATGTCCTTCTCGGTAACGGTGTAGGCCGTTGCGTTGAAGACTTCCTGCTGCTCTTCCTGTCCCTGCAGGGGCACCATGGTCAGAGACTTGGTGGGGCAGACATTGGCGCAGCTGCCGCAGCCGGTGCAGTCCAGCGGGGAGACGATCAGGCTGTATTTGTAGTCGGCAAACTTCTTGTTGCGGAAGTCGACGGTTTTGAGGGCTGCCGGTGCTGCGGCAACCTCCTCGGCAGACAGAGCCAGAGGACGGATGACGGCATGGGGGCAGACCATGGCGCACTGGTTGCACTGGGCGCACTTGGCCGGATCCCATTCGGGAACGGTGACGGCAGTGGCGCGCTTTTCATAAGCGGCTGTGCCGGCAGGCAGAGTGCCGTCCACGCCGGGCATTACCTGGCTGGTGGTGAGCACGTCGCCTTCCATGGCGGCGGCAGGCAGCATCATGGTGTCCAGATAGGACTGAACGTCGGCGCGGTCGGACTTGCCGGCAGAGGGCTTCTCTCCGTCGGGAGCGGTGGCCCAATCAGCAGGAATGTCCAGCTTGACCAGAGCGGTCAGACCGGCATCCACAGCGGCCTTGTTCATGTCCACCACGTTCTGACCCTTGGCACCGTAGGAAGTCTCGATGGCGGACTTCATGTAGTTGACAGCGTCGTCAATGGGGATGATGTTGGCCAGCTTGAAGAAGGCTGCCTGAAGCACCATGTTGGTGCGGCCGCCCAGACCGATTTCACGGGCGATCTTGGTTGCGTCGCAGGTGTAGACGTTCACGCCGTACTCTGCGATGTGACGCTTTGCAGCGCCGGGAAGCACCTGACCCAGTTCCTCCACCGTCATGCCGGTGTTGATCAGGAAGGTGCCGCCCCGCTTCACGTCCTGAGCCACCTGATACTTGGCCAGGTAGGCGGGGTTGTGGCAGGCCACGAAGTCAGCCTGCTTGACGTAGTAGGTGGACTTGATTTCCTGAGGGCCGAAGCGCAGGTGGCTGATGGTGATGCCGCCGGACTTCTTGGAGTCGTACTGGAAGTAGGCCTGCACCTTCAGGTCGGTGTGGTCACCGATGATCTTGATGGAGTTCTTGTTGGCGCCAACGGTACCGTCGGAGCCCAGACCCCAGAACTTGCAGGAGGTGGTGCCGGCGGGAACGATGTCCGGCTCCTCGGTGATGGGCAGAGACAGGTTGGTCACGTCGTCAAACAGGTTGATGGTGAAGCTGTTGACGGGCTTTTCGCTCTGCGCGTTGCGATAGGCGGAGATGATACCGCCGGGGGTGGTATCCTTGCTGCCCAGACCATAGCGGCCGCCGCAGAGCTTGCAGTCGGCAAACTTGGTGCCGCGGATGGCAGCTGCCACGTCCAGATACAGAGGCTCGCCGGGAGCGCCGGGCTCCTTGCAGCGGTCCATGACCACAATGCTCTTGCAGGTGTCGGGAATGGCCTCGACAAACTTTGCCTGAGCGAAGGGACGGTACAGACGAACCTTGATCAGGCCCACCTTCTCGCCCTTGGCGGTCAGGTAGTCGATAACTTCCTCTGCGGCATCGCACATGGAGCCCATTGCCACCATGACGGTCTCGGCATCGGGAGCGCCATAGTAGTTAAACAGCTTGTAGTCGGTGCCGATCTTGGCGTTGACCTGATCCATGCAGCCCTGAACAATGTCGGGGAAAGCATCATAATATTTGTTGGCTGCCTCACGGGTCTGGAAGAAGATGTCCGGGTTCTGGTTGGAGCCGCGGAGCACCGGATGCTCGGGATTCAGCGCACGGGCGCGGAACTTGGCGATGGCGTCCCAGTCCACCATCTCTGCCAGATCCTTGTAGTCCCACACGGCCACCCGGCGAATTTCGTGGGAGGTACGGAAGCCGTCGAAGAAATGCAGGACCGGCACACTGCCCTTAATGGTGGACAGATGGGCGACGGCGCCCAGATCCATGGCCTCCTGAGGGTTGGTGGAGGCAATCATGGCGTAGCCGGTCTGCCGACATGCCATAACGTCGGAATGATCGCCGAAAATGCTCAGTGCGTGGGTTGCCAGGGCACGGGCAGACACGTTGATCACGCCGGGCATCAGCTCGCCGGCGATCTTGTACATGTTGGGGATCATCAGCAGCAGGCCCTGAGAAGCGGTGTAGGTGGTGGTCAGAGCACCGGCGGTAATGGAGCCGTGGACTGCGCCGGCGGCGCCGCCTTCGGACTGCATCTCAGCGATGCGAACGGTTTGACCAAAGATGTTCTTCAGACCATGCGCAGACCATTCGTCTGTCAGCTCAGCCATTACGGAAGAGGGAGTGATCGGGTAGATCGCAGCAACTTCGGTAAAGGCATAGGAGACGGTGGCGGCGGCAGTATTGCCGTCCATGGTTTTGAGTTTACGAGCCATGTTTTTTCCTCCTTTATGAGTTTCCCTTTCAGTTCGTTACCCATATAGATACAGCGTCATTATATAAGTTTCAAAAACATTTGTAAAGCGTTTCTGCCGTAATACTGGCTATTTTGTGGTTATTTTTTGACATTCAGAAAAGTAATTCGTAAAAATACCTATTGTTAGGGTGCTTTTCCCCCGCCTGCCTTTTTCTGCCTGTCCTGTCACCTCCGCTTCCGGAAAAACTCCTGCAGCACCGTTCGGCACTCCTCCTCCAGCACGCCGGCATAGATGGCCGGATGGTGGTCGAAGGGGTATTCCGTCAGATGCAGCAAGCCACCGCAGCAGCCCGCCTTCTCGTCCGGTGCCCCGAACACCACCCGCTCCAGACGACTCTGGAGGATGGCGCCGGTGCACATGGGGCAGGGCTCCAGAGTGACATAGAGGGTGCAGCCGGTCAGCCGCCAGCTGTTTTTTCTGCGGCAGGCCTCCTGAATGGCCAGAATCTCCGCGTGGGCGGTGGCGTCCCGGTCGGTCTCCCGGCGGTTATAGCCCCGGCCGATGATGGTTCCCTCCCCATCGACGACGATTGCGCCGACGGGAATCTCCCCCTGCTTGGCGGCCTGCTCCGCCAACTCCAGAGCGGCGGTCATATAGTCATGAAAGGTCATTGAAACAGTCCTCCCTCGGGTCGTTTTTTCCGGCAGAACCAATTCTTCCCTCTCCCGTGTCAGAACCGGGAAGAAAGCCCGCCTGTTTAGAAACATTCTATCGTGAAAAGTCTACCAGCCCATTTCCGTTCTTGTCAAATTTGTTCCATACTACTATAATAATATAGACTGGATGAATATATCCGTATTGGAGGAACTGATATGAATTACGCTGAGGAATCCCTGAAGAAGCACTACGAATGGAAGGGCAAACTGTCCATCACCCCGAAAATGCAGGTAAAGACCAAAGAGGATCTTTCCCTTGCCTATACTCCCGGCGTGGCTCAGCCCTGCCTGGAAATCCAGAAGGACATCCGCAAGAGCTACGAGCTTACCGGCCGGTGGAACACCGTGGCGGTCATCACCGACGGCACTGCCGTTTTGGGTCTTGGTGACATCGGCCCTGAGGCCGGCATGCCGGTTATGGAGGGCAAGTGCGTGCTGTTCAAGGAGTTCGGTGGCGTGGACGCCATTCCCCTGTGCATCAAGAGCAAGGACGTGGACGAAATCGTCCGCACCTGCTACCTGCTCTCCGGCAGCTTCGGCGGCATCAATCTGGAGGACATCGCCGCCCCCCGCTGCTTTGAAGTCGAGCGGCGGC
The DNA here is from genome assembly GCA_963597355.1 of bacterium. GTDB lineage: Bacteria > Bacillota > Clostridia > Oscillospirales > Oscillospiraceae > UMGS1766. The sequence goes on from CAVBPR010000020.1 coordinate 75,655, forward strand.
TGAAGGAGCTTTGCGACATCCCCGTGTTCCACGACGATCAGCACGGCACCGCCGTGGTGGTGCTGGCCGCCCTGACCAACGCACTGAAGGTGGTTGGAAAGAAGATCGAGGACGTGAAGATGGTTTCCTGCGGTGCCGGTGCGGCAGGCATCGCCATTATGAAGCTGCTGATGGCACGGGGCTTGAAAAACGTGATCATGTGCGACAAGCAGGGCGCCATTTACGACGGTATGGAGGGCTTGACCGCCCCTCAGGCCGAGATGGCAAAGGTGACCAACCCGGAAAAGCGGAAGGGCACGCTGGCGGAAATGCTGGTAGACGCCGACGTATTCCTGGGAGTCAGCGCCCCGGGGCTGGTCACGCCGGAGATGGTGAAAACCATGGCCCCCGGTGCAATCCTGTTCCCCATGGCCAACCCGACCCCGGAGATCATGCCGGATCTGGCCAAGGCGGCAGGCGCTGCCGTGGTGGGCACCGGCCGCAGCGACTTCCCCAACCAGATCAACAACGTTTCCGCCTTCCCCGGCATTTTCCGGGGAGCACTGGACGTGCGGGCCAGCGACATTAACGACGAGATGAAAATTGCCGCCGCCGAGGCGCTGGCCGGTCTGGTCAGCGACGAGGAGCTGAACGAGGAGTACATTCTCCCCTATGCCTTTGACGAGCGGATCTGCCCTGCCGTGGCAAAGGCCGTGGCCGAGGCCGCAAAAGCCAGCGGCGTGGCCCGCATTTGATCCGCCAACCATTTCATAATAAGGAGTATCGCCTATGCCAACCGACTTTGCCCGGAACCTGACAGAGTATCGTCACCGCTCCAAGCTGAGCCAGAAGGCAGCTGCTCAGGCGCTGGAAGTCAGTCAGGGTCTGTTGAGTCACTATGAAAACGGAATCCGGGAACCGGGACTGGATTTTCTGGTGCGGGCCGCAAAATTCTACGGTGTAACCACCGACGAACTGCTGGGCTGCAGCAAGCCCGGTTTCATTCCCGCCATGGAGGCGGAAACCTTCTCCGTTCCCTTTGTGGAACAGATGCACTACGAGCTGCACAACGCTTTTGTCGTGCTGCTGGACCTGCTCAACGAGGACTATGACCCCACCGTTGCCACCTACATCCGCATGTATCTCGGGGAAACCATGTACGAGATGTTCCGCCTTCTCTACCGGGCCAACCCGGGGTATGACCCGGATCTGTTCACCATCACCGACCAGCAGTTCGACTCCGGGGCGGTGGTGTCCGACCTGACCATGGTGCGGGCGCAGTACATTCAGGCGCTGGATCGAATGGTCGCCAACCGCACCCACGAGCCGGAGGTGCTCACCCCGGACCGGCTGCCGGAACGGTTTGCCCCCTACTGGCCCTCGGTGCTCAACCTGCTGCGCATGAGCAGCACCCGCCTGCACCGGCAGTTTCAGGCGGAACAGAACTGCCGCATTGACTTTCCCACCCATCCCAAATCAGGAGGAACCCCATGACTGATCCGACAAAAATTCGCAATTTTTCCATCATTGCTCACATTGACCACGGCAAGTCCACCCTGTCCGACCGGCTGATTGAGGAATGCAACGCCGTAGAACAGCGCCAGATGGAGAGCCAGCTTCTGGACAACATGGATCTGGAACGTGAGCGGGGCATCACCATCAAGGCCCGTGCCGTCACCCTGAACTACACCGCCGACGACGGGGAAACCTACCTGCTCAACCTGATCGACACCCCGGGCCACGTGGACTTCAACTACGAGGTCAGCCGCTCCCTCGCCGCCTGCGAAGGCGCAGTGCTGGTAGTGGACGCCTCTCAGGGCGTGGAGGCGCAGACCCTGGCCAACACCTATCTGGCGCTGGAGCACAACCTGGAAATCCTGCCGGTGCTGAATAAAATCGATCTGCCTGCCGCCGACCCCCTGCGGGTCAAGGAGGAGATTGAGAATATCATCGGCCTGCCCGCCATGGACGCGCCGGAGATCTCCGCCAAAAACGGCATCAACATTCACGCGGTTCTGGAGGACGTGGTGCAGAACGTGCCCGCTCCCTCCGGCTCCATTGACAAGCCACTGAAAGCTCTTATCTTCGACAGCCAGTATGACCCCTATCGTGGGGTTGTGGTCTACTTCCGCATTATGGACGGCCGGGTCACCACCGGCATGGAAGTGAAGATGATGGCCACCGGGGCAAAGTATAAAATCGTAGAGTGCGGCCATCTGGAGCCCCTGGGCTATGCCCCCTGCGACGAGCTGGTCGCCGGTGAGGTAGGCTATCTCACCGCCAGCATCAAAACCGTTTCCGACACCCGGGTTGGCGACACCGTCACCTCCGCCACCCAGCCGGCAGAGGAGGCACTGCCCGGCTATCGCCCCGCCCGACCCATGGTGTACTGCGGCATCTACACTGAGGACGGCTCCAAATACCCCGACCTGCGGGATGCGCTGGAAAAACTCCAGTTAAACGACGCCTCCCTCTCCTTCGAGCCGGAATCCTCTGCCGCCCTGGGCTTCGGCTTCCGCTGCGGCTTTCTGGGCATGCTCCACATGGAGATCATTCAGGAGCGGCTGGAGCGGGAGTTTGATCTGGACCTGATCACCACCCTGCCCTCGGTTATTTATGAGGTCACCAAGACCGACGGCACCGTCGTCAAGGTGGACAATCCCCACAACTACCCGGATCCGGCCCACATTGCCGAGGCCCGGGAACCCTATGTAAAGGTGAACATCATCTCCCCCAACGACTATGTAGGCAACATCATGCCCCTTTGTCAGGACCGCCGGGGCGAGTTCGCCGACATGCAGTATCTGGACACCAATCTGGTGGAAATTCATTATCAGATGCCCCTGAACGAAATTATCTACGACTTCTTCGACACCCTGAAAGCCCACACCAAGGGCTACGCCTCTCTGGACTATGAGATGAGCGGTTACCGCCCCAGCGAGCTGGTGAAGGTGGACATGCTCCTCAACGGCGATCAGGTGGACGCCCTGAGCTTCATCGCCCACAAGGAAAAGGCCTATGCCCGGGCCCGGAAGATCTGCGAAAAGCTGAAGGAAAATATCCCCCGTCAGCTCTTTGAGGTGCCGGTACAGGCCGCCATCGGCGGCAAGATCATCGCCCGGGAGACGGTGAAGGCCATGCGGAAGGACGTGCTGGCCAAGTGCTACGGCGGCGACATCTCCCGAAAGAAGAAGCTGCTGGAAAAGCAGAAGGAAGGCAAGAAAAAGATGCGCTCTCTGGGCACGGTGCAGATTCCCACCGAGGCCTTTATGGCAGTGCTGAAGCTGGACGAATAATTTCTTTTTTCGCCCTGCCGCAAAAAAGCGCGCCCCACGGGCAGAAAGAAGCACTTACTGCGGCAGCCTGCGTGCCGTATCCCCAACCTGTTTTCCAAAAAACGGACGGAATACAATCGATGCCCTCCGCCCTGATTTTTTAATCGTTTTTCAAAGACAACCCCCTGCCGGTATGGTAAACTGTCTACACTAAAAACCAGACCGGGAAGGGGGGACTTTGACTGTGGATCTGAATCATGACCTGGTACAGCAGCTGATGCGCCACACCGGCGCTTCGGAAGCCGATGCCCGGGCAGCGCTGGAGGCCGTCGGCGGCGACCTGCTGGACGCCGTGGTATGGCTGGAGAATCAGGGAAAAATCCCCTATTCCGGCGTTGGGAGTATCCACAGTCGTCCGGACGCTCCGCCGCCGCCGGACTTTACCTATGAAGCGCCCCCCACCCCCCAGAAAACGAAGCCCCGGCGGGGACTGCTCCACTGGCTCTGGCGGCTGGTGACGGAAAACCAGCTGGTGTGCCACCGGAACGCACTGGAATTTCATGTGCCGCTGGCGGTGCTGATCGCCCTGCTGTGTCTGGCCTGGTATGCCCTGTTGTTATTGCTCCTGCTGGCGCTGCTGCTGGGCTGGCGGTGCCACTTCATCGGCCCCCAGTTGGGGCGCAAACGGGTCAACGACGTGATGGATCACATCTGCGACGCCAACGACGACCTTCATCAGCGCTGGAAGGACAAAAAGAAGCGCTGATCACGCCTGCGGAACGCGTCATCGGCGCGTTCCGCTTTTTTCGAACCAATTCCGCCCCACAACAAGAAGGAGGTTCTCATGCCCGAAAAAATTCTCATCGTCGAGGACGAGGAAAAGCTCAACCGCATGGTTGAGCTGGAACTGAATTACGAGGGCTACCAGACCGGCAAGGCGCTGGACGGCCGCACCGGTCTGGAACTGGCGCTCTCCGGAGACTATGACCTGGTACTGCTGGACATTATGCTCCCCGGACTGAACGGACTGGAGGTGCTCCGCCGGATTCGCCGGGAAAACGCCACCCTTCCGGTGATTCTCCTGACGGCCCGGGACGCCACGGTGGACAAGGTGTCCGGTCTGGACTCCGGCGCGGACGACTACGTGACCAAGCCCTTCGCCATTGAAGAGCTGCTGGCCCGCATCCGCACCGCCCTGCGGCGGAAAGCCGCCCAGCCGGAAGAACCGGTTTCCGGGGAGCTGACCATTCAGGGGGTGCATCTGGACCCGGAAAGCCGGCAGGTGACGGTGCAGGGCGACCGGGTGGAGCTGACGCGAAAGGAATTCGACCTGCTCCACTGCCTGATGAAAAACCAGGGAAAGGTGCTGGATCGCTCCACCCTCCTCAACGAGGTGTGGGAATACGACTACGACGGCGGCACCAACAACGTGGACGTCTACATCCGCCTGCTGCGGCGGAAGCTGGACGAGCCATACCATCTGGAGCTGATTGAAACCGTGCGGGGCGTTGGCTATGTCATCCGATAAGCGGCCTTTGCGCCACTCCCTGAACCGTCCCCCCCGGGACACCGGCGGAGCCCTGGTCACCCGCAGCTTTTTCCGGCTGCTGATCAGCTTTCTGATCATCGACGCTGTGGTGATGCTCTGCAATCCCCTGTCTCTGTGGCAGTGGGGAATTCTGTCCGGTGTGGAGGGTCTGCTGCTGCTGTTTCATGTGCGCCGTTCCGACCGCATGGTGCTGGAAATGCTGGAGCGGATTGATGCCCGCTATCAGGCTCAGGTGCGCTTCACCTCCGACGCAAGCCATGAACTGCGCACCCCCATTTCCGTCATTCAGGGGTATGCCAGTCTGCTGGACCGGTGGGGCAAGGACGACCCTGCCATTCGCCAGGAAGCCATTACCTCCATCCGTCAGGAGGCAGACTCCATGGCGGCGCTGGTGGAACAGCTGCTGTTTCTGGTGCGGGGGGACAACGAATCTCAGGCCTTTTCTCCTGCCGTTCTCGATTTGTCCGCTCTGGTCACCGGGGTGGCCAAGGAAACCGCCATGGTCGCTCCCACCCACAACGTGGTCAGCGAGGTGGCGGAGGGAATTACCACCGTGGCGGACAGCGGCCTGATCAAGGAATGCCTGCGGATTTTATGCGAAAACGCCGTGAAATACACGCCCGCCGGCGGCAGCATTACCATCGGCCTGAAGCGGATGCCGGAGGACTCCATTCAAATCTGGGTCAGCGACACCGGCATGGGCATCTCCCAGGAGGATCTGCCCCATATTTTCGACCGCTTCTATCGGGCGGACGCCTCCCGTTCCACCGACGGCACCGGCCTCGGCCTGTCCATTGCCGCCTGGATTGCCGCCCGCCACAAGGGTTGCATTGAGGTGACCAGCCTTGCCGGAGTGGGCAGTCGCTTTGCTCTGGTACTGCCGGCAGACGGAGCTGTCCAAACCGACGAATCCTCAGAATGACCGGAAATCCATCGGTTTGCATTTAAATTCCCTCGGTGTAGCGAAGGGCAATCCAGCCGGCGCCGGATTTCAGCCGTCCCCAAATCGTGCCGTCGTTGTTAAACTCCTCCACAATGGTGAACACCTCTCCCCTTGTGACCCGGGTGTTGATTTCGCTGGCGGCACTGGGATCCTGCCGCACGTTCAGGCAATCCGCCGTGACCCGCACCAGATAAGACCGGCTCTCTTCCGTCTCCCACCAACTCAGCCCCGCCGTTTCGCAGATTCCCTTGGCGATGCCCTGAGCGGCCCGGGCGGCAAAGTCCGCATTTAAAATCATGGGGGTGTCCACCAGCGAGTCCATGAACCCCACCTCCACCAGCACCGCCGGCATGGAGGTCTGGCGCAGAATGGCAAAGTTCGCCGCCGCAAGGGGCTGGGAGCGATTGCCGAAAGCCCCCACCGCCTCCACCAGATTGCGATACACGCTCTCCTGAAGCTGGTCGCTGACGGAGGAATGCTTTCTGGCATAGACGAACACCATCGGCCCGCCGCTGGCGGTTCCGTTGGCGCCGGCATTGTGGTGAATGCTCACCAGCAGGTCTGCCCCCCAGCGGTTTGCCTTTTCCGCCCGCTGGCTCAATGCCACATCCGTCTGACCGCTGGTGTCGTCGGTACGGAGCACCTGCGCCCCGCACCGCTCCAAATGCTCCGCCACCCGGGCGGCAACCCGACTGTTCAGCGTCCACTCCCGGGTCTGGTTTTCGTCCAGCGAACGAAGGCACCGCTTTCCCGGCGTCAGAATGCCATGGCCCGCATCGATGGCAATTTTCATCCGGCTCATGGCTGTCCCTCCTCTTCGCATTCCGGCAGTCCTGCCACGCTGGTCAGCAGACTCAGAAGTCCTGCCAGCAGGGCGGCGGAAACCACCATCTTCCAATCCACCTCGCCCAGCACTGCGCTGGTGCCGATGGTGGCCACCGCGGTTTGCGCCACGGTCTTTACGCTGCGAACGGCTGCACAGGCCAGCCAGCGTTTCTCTTCTCTCATATCGTTTTCCTCCCTTTTCTCCCCTGTGGGGGTGTGCCCCAAGCATAGCCCTCTCCACCCCTGCACGCAATGCAGATAAGAAAATTTTAGCACCAAACGGTGTTATTTTATCGATATTTTTCTCTATATGTAAGATTCTATACAGATAAGGAAAGGATCTCTTCCATGTACAACACCATTCTGTTCGATTTGGACGGCACGCTCACCGATCCCGGCGAGGGCATTACCAACTCCGTGGCCTATGCGCTGGAGCACTACGGCATCCACAACACCGACCGGCGGGAGCTTTACTGCTTCATCGGCCCACCCCTGCTGGACTCCTTTCAGAAGTTCTACGGCCTGAGTTTTGAGCAGGCGCAACAGGGGGTAAACCTCTACCGGGAATACTATCGGGAAAAGGGCATCTTTGAAAATAAGCTAATCCCCGGCATTCCCGCCCTGCTGGAGCACCTGAAGGGGGCAGGGAAAAAGCTGGTGGTTGCCACCTCCAAGCCGGAGGAATTCTCCCTCCGCATTCTGGAGCACTACGGCCTCGCCCCTTACTTCGATTTTGTCGCCGGGGCGCTGATGGACAACAGCCGCACCGACAAGGCCAAGGTGATCGCCTACGCTCTGGAGGAAACCGGCATTGTCCCCGGTGACGAGGTCATTATGGTGGGGGATCGAGAGCACGACGTCATCGGCGCGAAGAAAAACGGCCTGTCCTGCATCGGCGTTCTCTTTGGCTACGGCAGCGAGGAAGAGCTTCGCTCCGCCGGGGCGATTGCTCTGGCCAAGGATCCGGTGGAACTGGAGCAGCTGCTCCGGAGTTCTGCTTTACGTCCTTCCGATTTTGTTGTAAAATAAACCACATCACAGAAAGGAGGCCATGCCCATGGCGCAATTAACCCGGCAATCCCAACCGATTGCCCTCAGCGGGGAAACCGTTGACAAACTGCTCCGCCGGGGCAGCGGCGACGCCGCCCTCCTCTATCTCTATCTTCTCCGCACCGGCGGAACTTACTCCTCTCAGAACGTGCAGCAGGCGCTGGGCTGGAACGTGGCGCAGTCCATGAGCGCCTTTGCCCATCTGGTGGAGCTGGGGCTGGCGGAGGACGACACCCCTCCGGAGCGGCGGGACGCCCCCACGGCGGACACCTGCCCCAACTACTCCAGCGAGGACATCGCCAGCGAACTGAAGGAAAACAACGAGTTTCGCTCCCTTCTGGAGGAAGTGGAGCATCTGCTGGGGAAAAAATGCTCCCTCACCGACAGCCGGATTTTGCTGGAGCTGTATAACCACGTGGCAATGCCGGCAGAGGTACTGCTGCTGCTGACGGCTCGTCAGATCGAGCTGACAGAGGAGAAATTCGGCCCCGGCCGCCGCCCCCGGATGAGCGAGATCAAAGCCAGCACCTACGCCCTGAAAAAGAAGGGGATCGACACCCTGGACGCCGCCGAGGAATGGATTCGCCGGCAGGACTACCTGAAAAGCCAGGAGGGCAAGCTGATGGAGGCGGTGGGCATCGTCGGCCGGGCTCCCGGGGACAGCGAACGCCGCTTTTTGAACCAGTGGACGGAATGGGGCTTCGGGCCGGAGGCGGTGGCCCTGGCCTACGACCGCACCCTGATGAAAAAGGGCAGCATGGTCTGGCCCTACTGCAACGGAATTCTCCGCCGTTGGAACGACAAAAACGCCCACACTCCGGAGGAAATCAAGGCCGCCGATCAGGGGAGCAGCCGCAGTACTTCCCCCGCCCAGAGCGGCAAAAAAGTCCCTGCCCCTTCCGGACGGATGCAGACGCCTACTCCCACCGACGCCGCCGCCATCCGCCGCAACTCGGAACGCATGCGGAAGCTGCTGGGAACGGAATAAGTTTTAAAATCCACCGAACAAAGGAGGCGTTACCATGCCATACAGTTCAGAAATCATCCGCCGGGCGGGAAACCGGCTGGAACAGCGCCGGGCGGAACGGGCGGCGGAGCACCGGATGCTCCAAAGCCGCATGTATGCGGAGCTGCCGGAGCTGCGGCAGATTGACAGCAAGCTCCGCGCCACCATTGCCGCCGTGGCCATGGCCGCCTTTGATCCTTCCGGGGACGTCACCCAGCGGGTGGCGCAAATGCGGGAGCAGAACCAGAAGCTGCAGCAGCAGCGCCGGGAGCTTCTGACCAGTCATGGCTACGCCCCCGACTGCCTGGACGACAAGCCGATCTGCCGCCGCTGCGACGACCGGGGCTGGATCGGCAGCCAGATGTGCGAGTGCCTGAAAACCCTGTGCGCCGAGGAGGAGATCGCCAGCCTTTCCTCCATGCTGGATTTGGGGGAGCAGAGCTTTGAAACCTTCTTTCTGGACTGGTATTCCACCGATTTCATTCCCTCCCTCGGCACATCGGCCCGGGAGCAGATGGCCCAGATCAAGGGCATCTGCCAGAACTACGCGGAAAAATTCGGCAAGTTTGTGCTCCACAATCTGTTTCTCTCCGGCGCTCCCGGACTGGGAAAAACCTTCCTCTCCGCCTCCATCGCCCGAGTGGTCTGCGAGGCGGGGTACAGCGTGGTCTACGACACCGCCGTGCACATCTTCTCCGGCTTTGAAGACGCCCGCTTCGGCCGGGGCAACGGGGCAGAGGAGGCCACCCAGCGGTATCTCTCCTGCGACCTGCTGATTCTGGACGATCTGGGCAGTGAGCTCACCAGCTCCATGACCCAATCCGCCCTCTACACCCTGATCAACACCCGGCTGATGGAGGACAAGCACACGGTGATTTCCTCCAACCTGTCTCTGGAGGATGTGCGGGCACGGTACCAGCCCATGATCGCCTCCCGACTGGAAGGGGAATACGAACCCCTGTTCTTCGTGGGCGAGGACATCCGCCTCCAGCGCAAGGCAAGATAATTCTTTTTTCCCTTTGCCGGAACAAGAAATTTCATCCATTACAAACGCAAAAATCGCTGTCCTTTGACAGCGATTTTTTTATTTGGAAAAGCACTTTTCTCCTTGTTATCCCCCGGTGCTTGTGCTACTATTTTAGATGTAGAAATTTTCTTTTCAGGAGATTGGAGGCCGCCATATGTCTACTGAAACTAACCATAAAATGCTCCCCGCTTCCCTTCCCAGCCGGTTTGCCGACATCAAGCAGGAGTCCCTTGCCCTGCGTCAGCTGGCAGGTCTGCTGGATCTGATCAAGCTGAACGAGGAATGCCTCGCCACCATCGAATCCAACTACTCCGCCGCCATTCAGTGGGGCGGAATGTATGAGAATGTGGACCTGGGCTGTCTGTGCTTCGACTCCGGCCTGTTCACCGCCTCCGGCAAGCGGATCTATATCGGCATTCGCCAGCGGGACGAATTCTGGCACCTGGACTGCGCCATTCGCCGGGACAAAGAGGCTCTGGAATCCCTGGGGCAGCTGCTGCGCCCCAACGACGGAACCGACTCCGGCGACGACTCCGCCACGGATGCCGCCCCAGCTCCTTTCACCAATCAGGAACCAACCCCCGAAGAAAGCCCTGCCGATGCTCCGGAGGAAGCTGCCCCTTCTGCCGACGCTGACCCTGGCGACCCCGGGGACGGCATTCCCTTCGACGACGAGCCGCCCACCAATACTGTGCCCGCCTCTCTGGAACATGCCAGTGACCTGTTTTTACAAAAAGAGGAAGGCGCCGGAAAAGGCATCCCTGCGGACGATTGTCCGCAGGGAGAGGACACTCCTGTGCAAAACTCCAACTCGGATGCAAATTCTTCCGCTGATGAGGAAGAATTATCCCCAGATTCTGTGGAAACTCCGGTGGAAAACGGGCAAAACCCGGACAATCCACCGGAAGCAGTGGTGCTCAAGGAGGACAATTCCACAGATTCTGTGGATTTCGACGCACCCCCAACCAGCTGGAGCCAGGTGCTGCTGCCCCGGTATCCCACCCAGGAATTTCTGGCATTGGCGCTGGGGTATGAGGACAAGATTCTGCCCCGGGCGGATTTCCAGCAGATCTTCAAGGATTACACCACAGCCTTCGATGCCACGAAAAACGGCGACACGGAAAACGGCATTCGTCGGGTGGTGGGAAAACCTCAATTCTCCTTCCTCCTCAGCCGAACCACGCCTCAAGGTGAACCGCTGGTGCTGACCTTTGTGCCCAACAAGCCCCGGGAGGGGGACAAAAATCCCCGCCCCTGGTTCTGCAACCGCCTTACCAAATTCTGGCCGCCGAAGCACACCGTTCCCGTGGCGGGCTACGGTGAAGCAGAGAAGCCGGAAGTACCTGTCCCGGCAGAGCCGCCCCGACAGGAGGAGGACGCTCCGGCGCAGCCCGTCCATCTGCTGGACTCGGTTCAGGCGCAACTGATTTACGACACGCTGGTGCCTCCCTACCGCCCCGGAGAAACCGTCCTGCTGAGCAAGCTGGGACAGCAGCTGAGCACCCACGGCATTAAATGCCACGACTTTGGCTACAATTCCTTCCTGCAAATGCTGTCGGATTTGCCGGATCTGTTCACCATCACCTCCATTACGCCAGACAGCGGCACCGCCCTGATCTATCAGGCAACCATTCTGCCCTGGGCAGAGGAAGATTCCGCCCCCAAAGCGGAAGAACAAAGCAAAGACAATGCGCCAGCAGATTCCACAGATTCCGCCGATTCTTCCACACCTCCCTTCTCCATGACCGATCGGCAAATCGAGTTCTCCGTTACCCAGCGGGACATGCTTTCCCGGCTGGTAAACGGAGAAGGCGTGTTCGACACCACCGCCGTTCCTCTGACTGCCGAGCAGGTCATCGAAGTGCGCAACAGCTACGACGCCGCCGTTGCGGAGGGGAAACTGTCCTACGATTCCGAATACGACTGCTACAGCTTCCCCCTCACCCTTCTGGCCCAGGACGGAAGCGCCATCAGCGCCAACATTCGCCGGGGCAACAACCCGAAAAAAGCCCCCTGGTTCGTCTGTTATATCCGCAAGGAGCGCGCTCAGGGCGTTCGTCCCAAGGATCGGCTGACCAACTTTGCCTTCCTTGGTGATTTTCAGGACTTCCTCCAGTCTCTCGCGGATCACGCTGAGGCGGAACAGTGGAGCTTCAGCGGGGAAAACGGTGACTTCTCCATCCTGTGGAACTACATCCGCTACACCTTCTACCGGCTGGAATTTGAGAACAAAATTGTCATCGACGAGGAAAACGGCTATGCCGCCTTCGACACCGGTCTGCTGAGCCGCCGGTTCGGCGACCCGCTGTTCGCTGTGTTTGAACCCAACCACAACAGCAAGGGAAAGCAGAAATGGAAATTCAACTGCTTCTGCTCCACCTTCCAGGAAGGCACCCCTGCCGAGCGAAACACCGCCGCAAAGCTGACGGTGAAGCCCCAGATGCCCTCCTATTTCACCAATATTTACGACACCATCTTCGACCCGGATTCGGAAATGCAGGTCAACTACGAGCACATCTTCCGGGACAATCTGGAGCGCTTCCCCCTGCGCTGGGTTCACGCCCAGTGCGACAGCTGGCCCCGCACCCACTCCATTATGATGCAGATTGACGCAGTGGAAGCAAAAATCACCGAGGAAAAGAAGGTCAACGGCACGGACTCACCCCTTCTGAATTCTCTGCTTCTCCAGCGCAAAACCCTGTTCAAGCAGTTGGGCGCCGCCGTGAACGACACTGCAGACGACGACATGCAAACCCTGTTTGACAACATGATCTACAACCTGCGGGGCTGCATCGAGAAAACCCTGATGCGCAGCCGCCGGAACCATCAGCTGGCAGAGCCCTGCTTCTTCCCCACCCGCAACGTGATGAGCATGCTGCTGCCCATCCGTCTGTTCCGTTCCGACTCGCCGGATCTGGCGCTGGTGCTGGAGCGCCAGAAGAGCACGATCTACATTGGCCGCACCGTGATCACCATGGCCATGGCCTACAAGAACGCCCGTCTGATCCGCCGCTTCAGCAGCGACTGGCTGAACAACTACTCGATTCAGGACGACGACACCGACGAGGATTAACCAGCCTCAAAATGGAGTGTTTCACGTGAAACACTCCATTTTTCGTTGTCGAATAAAATTCACTTCCCTGTGCCAAGGATAGAATCACGACCATTTTATTTCATTGTCGTTTTTTTCAAAAATACAGTTTTCTACTTAAAAAGCCGGATTGTTTCACGTGAAACATCCGGCTTTCACCTTGCAATTCATGGGTGATTATTCTATAATATACGATGTATGAATATCTGCTTCAGGAGGGAATTTTTATGGCGAAACGAATTGTAGTTGCCAATCAAAAGGGCGGCGTTGGCAAAACCACGACGGCGGTAAATCTGGCGGCCGCGCTCCACGAGGCAGATCAGCGGGTATTGCTGGCGGACTTCGACCCCCAAGGCAATGCCACCTCCGGTTTTGGCGTGGACAAAAACAACGTCTCCCCTAATATCTATGATGTTCTCATCGGCAAGGCCGACTGTGCCTCCGCCATTGTGAACACCCCTTACGGGGATGTGCTCCCCTCCAACAAGGCGCTGGCCGGCGCCGCCATTGAGCTGGTGGAGATGGAGGACCGGGAACATCTGCTGTCCAACGCATTGGACGCGGTGGAAGAAAATTACGACTACATCATCATCGACTGCCCTCCCTCTCTGGAGCTGCTGACTCTGAACGGCATTGTGGCCGCCAAAAGCGTGCTGATCCCCGTGCAGTGCGAATACTACGCTCTGGAGGGACTCAGCGACCTGATGAGCACTCTGCGGCTGGTGCGGCGGCGGCTGAATCCGGAAATTGACGTGGAAGGCGTGCTTCTGACCATGTACAATGGCCGCACCAACCTGAGTATGCAGGTGGCAGAGGAAGTCAAGCGGTTCTTCAAGGGCAAGGTGTATTCCACGGTAATTCCCCGAAACACCCGTCTGGCGGAAGCCCCCAGCCACGGAAAACCGGTGATTGCCTACGACAAATGGAGCAAGGGCGCTGCCGCCTATCAGGCGCTGGCGAAGGAAGTTCTGGAGGCATAAGAAATGGAAGAACGGCAGGAAACCCTTGTAGCCCAGCCAGAGCAGGTCAACGACAGCCCTGCGCCGGACTGGAAGTTTTTGACCAACATCGACCAGCAGGGCCTCAACGCCGCCAATCGGGAGACCTATTTCACCCCCATGCTGAACCTTTATTTCGCAATTGGCATGGCCCTGATCCTGTTCGGAATTTTTCTTTCCTTTTTTGCCGGTATGCTGGTTTTCAGCATTATCTGGGTTGTCATGGGCGGACTGGTGCTCACCAGCCGGGAGAAATTCCCCCAGTGGATGATTGCCCATCAGGTGAAGAAGCTGGAGGACACCTACCACATCAAAGAGATCCCCTTTGCTGAAATCTTCTGGCCTCAGGGGGTCAGCGCAACCAATCGGTTCACCTCCAGCCACATTGACCTGCGGTATGAACAGGTGACCCGCATTGTGCAAAACAACGGTTATTTACTGCTGCTCACGAAGGACAGACGATGCGTTCCCGTTCATTTGGATGATGTGGAAAATCATGAGGATTTTGTGGAATACATCCGTTCCAAGTGTCCAAAAGCCCGGTTCAAAAACCGAAGAGGTTGAGTTATCCACAGGCTTTATCCACTTATCCACGGTTTTGTACACATTTTTCACAGAGTTTTCCACAATTGCTGTGAGTTTTGCACCTGTGCAAAATTGAAATCAAAAAAACAACTTGTTTCACGTGAAACATTCCTATAGAAGGTGAAAATAGAAAATGGCAAAGAAAAGAGAATCCGGTTTAGGCCGGGGACTGGACGCCCTGCTGGGCGCCCCCTCTTCCCTGCTGGACAACCCGGAAACCTCCGGCGTGACCATGCTCCCCATCGCCAAGGTGGAGGCCAACGCCGCCCAGCCCCGGAAACAATTTGACGGGGCGGCGCTGGACGACCTGGCAGACAGCATCGCCACCCACGGCATCCTGCAGCCCATCACCGTACGGAGATTGCAGTCCGGCTACTACCAGATCATTTCCGGTGAGCGCCGCTGGCGGGCCGCCCGTCAGGCAGGACTGAAGGAAGTGCCGGTGCTGATCATCGAGGCAGACGACCGGAAGGTCATGGAACTGTCCCTGATTGAAAACCTCCAGCGGGAGGATCTGAACCCCATGGAGGAGGCCGCCGGCTTCCAGAAGCTGATGCAGGACTTTCAGCTGACCCAGGAGGAATGCGCTCAGCGGGTGGGCAAATCCCGCCCCGCCATCGCCAACGCCCTGCGGCTGATGGCTCTGCCGGAGTCCATTCAGGCCATGGTGGAGGAAGGCCGGATTTCTGCCGGTCACGCCCGAGCCCTTCTGGCGGTGAATCAGCCGGAAAAACAGCAGGCGCTGGCGGAAAAGATCGCCGAGGACGACCTGTCGGTTCGCCAGACGGAACAGCTGGTGAAAAAGCTGAACACACCGGAGGAAGAAGCAAAGCCGGTGAAAAAAGACCCCCTCGCCGTGGATTATGCCGCCGTGGCCGCCAAGGAGCTGGGAGACAAGCTGGGCCGGAAGGTAAAAATCGTCTCCGGCAAGCGGAAAGGCCGGCTGGAGCTGGAATATTACGGTGTAGACGACCTGAACGACCTGCTGGACGCGCTGGCACTGCTGAAAAAGTATCAGAAGAAGTAAGTGAATCGTAAATTGATCAAAAATAGATTCCAACCGATAAAAGGAGAGAGAACCACCCATGTTAGACATTAAATTTGTTCGTGAAAACCCCGAAATTGTCAAACAGAACATCAAAAATAAATTTCAGGACGCTAAGCTGCCTCTGGTGGATGAAGTAATTGAGCTTTACAGCCAGCAGCTGAAAGCCAAGCAGGATGCCGAAGCCCTGCAAGCCAACCGCAACGCCCTGTCCAAGCAGATCGGCGTGCTGAAGGGCAAGGCGAAGAAGGAGCCGGAGAAGGCAGCCGAGTATGAAGCTCAGGCCGCCGAAATTCAGGCTCAGGTGACGGCTGAGTCGGAACAGCGGGAGGCACTGGAGAAGCAGGCCGACGAGCTGGCGGTTCGGGTGCGGGACATCATGATGAAGATCCCCAACATCATCGACCCCAGCGTGCCCATCGGCCCGGACGACTCCTGCAACGTGGAGGTTCAGCGCTTTGGTGAGGCCAAGGTGCCGGAGTTCGACATCCCCTATCACGCTGACATCATGGGCATGTTCAACGGCCTGGATCTGACCAGCGCCCGCCGGGTCAGCGGCACCGGCTTCTACTACCTGCTGGGTGACATCGCCCGTCTCCACGAGGCAGTTCTGGCCTATGCCCGGGACTTTATGATCAACAAGGGCTTCACCTATGTGATTCCTCCCTACATGATCCGTGGCGAAATGGTAGAGGGCGTAATGTCCTTCCCGGAAATGGACGCCATGATGTACAAAATCGAAGACCCGGACAACAAAGACCCGAAAAACAGCCTGTATTTGATCGGCACCAGCGAGCACTCCATGATTGCCCGCTTCAACGGTCAGATTATCCCTGCAGAGGAACTGCCCCTGACCCTGACCTCCTACTCCCCCTGCTTCCGGAAGGAAAAGGGCTCTCACGGGCTGGAAGAGCGGGGCGTGTACCGCATTCACCAGTTTGAAAAGCAGGAAATGATTGTCATCTGCCGTCCGGAAGAGAGCATGGACTGGTACGAAAAGCTGTGGAAGAACTCCGTGGAGCTGTTCCGTTCTCTGGACATTCCCGTCCGCCAGCTGGAGTGCTGCTCCGGCGACCTGGCTGACCTGAAGGTGAAGAGCTGCGACATCGAGGCATGGTCTCCCCGTCAGCAGAAGTATTTCGAGGTCTGCTCCTGCTCCAACCTGGGTGACGCTCAGGCCCGCCGCCTCGGCATCCGCTTCAAGGAGAACTATGAAACCACCGACAAGAAGGGCAACACGGTGGTGAAGAGCCGCACGGTTCTGGCTCACACCCTGAACAACACCTGCGTGGCACCTCCCCGCATGCTGATCGCCTTCCTGGAAAACAACCTGCAGGCCGACGGCAGCGTGGTGATTCCTGAAGTTCTGCGCCCCTACATGGGCGGCAAGGAAAAGCTGGAGAAGGCAAAGACCTATATTCCGGCTCAGAACTGAATTTTTTCAGGAAGAGCGGCAGAATTTTCCTTTTCTCTTCTGCCGTTTCTCTCCCTGCAAGGGAAAACAAACGAAAAATTGCAAAGAAAGAAGATGTATTCCATGAAAAAACCAAGCTGGATGGACGATTTTAAGGCCTTTATCGCCCGGGGCAATGTGATGGACATGGCCGTCGGCGTTGTCATCGGCGGCGCATTCACCGCCATTGTCACCGCACTGGTGGAGTGCGTCATCAACCCCATCATCGGTCTGATCTGCGGCGGCATTGATTTCTCCGGTCTGACCATCGGCCTGTTCCCCATCGGCGGACTGGTCAGCGCCGTGATCAACTTCCTGTGCATCGCCTTTGTGGTGTTCTGGATGACCCGCATGGTGCACAAGGTCACCGACCGGAACAAAAAAGAGGAACCGGCTCCCGCCGAGCCGGCGCCCACCAAGGAAGAGCTGCTGCTGACCGAGATCCGCGACCTGCTGAAGGAGAAATAAATCGAGATGAAGATTGCCATCATTGTAGCGATTATCCTCGCGGTACTCTACTATATTGGCGCTCAAACCGAGAAAAAGGAAAAGAAGGAACAGGCGGAGCAGAAGAAAAAGGATCTCGCCGCCTTCGACCTGAACACCCCGGAATACTGGAGCAAATACCTGGGCGACGTTCTGGCGGAAACCTATGAAGGCACCTATGCAGATGCCCAGCGGATGCACGGCAACCAGTTTGCCGAATACATTGCCGTTGCTGCCTCCATGAAGCGGGAAGAACATCTGGACGGCCTGGTGGAGCTGCAGGCCTATTTGCTGCCCTACGAGATCGTCTGGCTGCTGAAAGACGAAAAGGGCGTCTGGGTTCGGGTGGAGAACGCCTTTAACGACTTTAAAGCGGACTTTCGCAGCTGCATTGTTTTTGAGGACTGCCCCCATGAGGACGTCATTTCCGAATTTTTGACCTCCACCAGCCGCAGCGGCATCAGCGCCCTTGGGGTCATGCTGAAAAAGAGCCTGCTGCGCAATGACCGGCTGGTTCTGGAAACCGACGGCCTTCTTCCCTATTGCACCCTGCGGGTCAAGGTGCTTCCCACCCCGGCGGCGGAAACCGAACCGGATACTCCGCCGGAGCCGGCGACAGAGGAAGATAATGCCCGGGCCGCTCTGGAGGCGCAAATGCGGGCGCTGCTGAAGGAAAAGCAGGGAAAAGAAAAAGAGTAACGGAGAATTTTATGTTCAACGAAGAACAACAGCAAACCGATCTGCCGGAGGAGGAGGTTCCCTATGTCCCCTCTCCCGTGTCCCGGCGGATCTGGGCGTGGATGGGCGTGGCTTACGCTCTGATCATCATGGTTCTGCTGACCTACTGGATTGCCACCGGCAGTCTGATCGAGGGAATCACCGGCATCATGCTCTTTCCCCTGCTGGGGGCAATGAGCGGTCAGGGCTGGAACAACCTGCGGCTGTGCCGCAAGGGAGAGCACGGTGGCAATGCCGCTGTGCTCGGCATCACCGCCGGAATGATGGGGCTCCTCGCCCTTGCCAGTCTGGTCTGGGGCGTGGCGGAGCTGATGAGCCGTCTGGGAGGCTGACATGAAGGAAATTCATACTCTGCTTACAGAAGGGCTGACCACCCTCGGTCTGCCGCCAGAACAGGCCGGCCGGCTGGAGCGCTACTCCACCCTTCTGCTGGAGCAAAACCAGGTAATGAACCTGACCGCCATCACCGATCCCACCGAGGTGGCGCAAAAGCACATGCTGGACTGCGCCGCCCTGCTGGGAGCTGCGGATTTCCGGGGCGGAAAAAAGCTGATCGATGTGGGCACCGGCGCCGGTTTCCCCGGCGTTGTGCTGGGCATCTGCCAGCCGGAGCTGGAAATCACTTTGCTGGACAGCCTGAAAAAACGGCTGGACTGGCTGGAAACGGTGGGCAATGACCTGCAGGTTTCTCTCTCCACCGTCCACGCCCGAGCCGAGGAGCTGGGGCGGAAGGGGGAATATCGGGAGCAGTTTGACCTTGCCACCGCCCGGGCGGTGGCTGACCTGCGGCTGCTCAGCGAGCTGTGCCTGCCCTTTGTGAAGGTGGGAGGACAGTTTCTGGCCATGAAGGCAGAGGCCTGTCAGGAGGAGGTGGACGCCTCCGCCCACGCCATTCAACTGCTGGGAGGACGGCTGAAGCCCACTTATACCTACACCATTCCCGGAACGGACCTGAAGCGAAAGGTGATCGTCATCGAGAAGGTGGCTCCCACTCCGGAGAAATACCCCCGGCGATTTGCCAAGATGCAGAAAGATCCCCTGTAACGGACTTCCCCGAATCAAAAGCAAAATCATACATTCCCCATCAGAATAGTAGTATTTTGCAAAAAAGATTGAAACCGGAAGAAAATTGTGATACTGTTTTAACTAGAATAGTGGAGGAGAATACCCATGAGCATTGGCACATCCATCGTCATCACATCCGGCAAGGGCGGAACCGGCAAGACCTCCACAGCGGCTGGGATTGCCTCCTGTCTGGCGGCGATGGGAAACCGGGTGCTGTGCCTGGACTGCGACGTGGGACTGCGGAACCTGGATCTGATCCTCGGTCTGACGGATCAGGCGCTGATGGATTTCACCGACGTGATGGAAGGTCGGTGCAGTCTGGAGCGCGCCGCTGTGGAGCATCCGGTGGTGGACAATCTCTTTCTCCTCACGGCGCCGGTCACCCTGCCGGAAGGCATTGCCGAGGAGGGTATGCGCCGGCTGATGCGGAAGATCCGCGCTCAGTTTGATTACTGCATCATCGACTGTCCCGCCGGCGTCGGGACAGGGTTTCGTCTGGCCACCTGCGCCGCTGACCGGGCCATTGTGGTCAGCAATGCGGACTTTGCCGCCCTGCGGGACGGGCAGGCCGCTGTGCAGCGGCTGATGCAGCTGGACATTCCCCTGCATCTGGTGGTAAACCGCCTGCGTCCCCGTCTGCTGCGGAAAATGCGGATGGACGTGGACGACGCCATGGACAACACCGGTCTTCCCCTGATCGGCATTGTCCCCGAGGACGAACGGGTGACCCTTGCCGCCGCCCGGGGCGTTCCATTGATTACAACTACCCGCCGGGGCGCGGCCCTGGCTTATTACCACATCGCACAGCGCATCACCGGACAGCGCGTACCGCTGATGCGAATCTGACCCGATTGCATCGGGAGAAAGGACGCGATTCCCATGAATATTGCCCTGATGGCACATGACCAGAAAAAAGAGCTTATGACCCAGTTCTGCATCGCCTACTGCGGCATCCTGTCCAAGCACACCGTTTGTGCCACCGGCACCACCGGACGCCATGTGTCCGAAGCCACCGGCATGGACGTGAAACTGTTCATGAGCCGCGCCCATGGCGGCGTGCAGCAGATTGGCGCACGCATCACCTATGACGAGATCGACATGGTCATCTACTTCTCCTCCCCCAAGGACGAGAAGGACGAGACCAACCTGACCTACATCCGCCGCCTCTGCGACGAGCACAACGTGCCCATCGCCACCAACCTGGCAACGGCGGAAATGCTGATTCAGGGGCTGGCCCGGGGCGACCTGGACTGGCGGGAGATTGCCCATCCCCGGCCCAAGAACCACCAGCTGTAAAACAAACAGCTGCCCGCAAAGACGCTGCATGAGTACGTCCCAGCACCCCCGGCCAGAGAACGGGGCCAGAGGCTGGAAGCCCCGCCACGGTGAGGAGGGACGGAAGACAGCAGCCGAGCGGAGTCGGAGACGACTGCGCCACTCTCCCGCACCATGGAGGGGAAAAGGACGGCCGGCTGCCGCTGGTCGTTGAATTTGGGTGGCACCACGAAGCAGATCCACAACATGCGGCCTGCTCTCGTCCCAAACCGGGGGACGGGAGCAGGTTTTTTTGCTGCCAAATGGTTCCCTCTCCGCCGTTCCCCACAGAAACGGCGTCAACTTGATAAAAAACGACACCTGCACAGAAAGGACAAACCACTATGATCAAACCCCGCACACTTTCCGGCTTCATGGAGCTGCTCCCCGCACCTCAGCAGCAGATGGAGCGCATTATGAGCACCCTCCGCAACACTTACTCTCTCTACGGCTTTACCCCTCTGGACACCCCGATTATCGAGGACGCCCAGATCCTTCTGGCCAAGGGCGGCGGCGAAACAGAAAAGCAGATTTACCGCTTCACCAAAGGGGACAGCGACCTGGCTCTCCGCTTTGACCTGACGGTTCCTCTGGCAAAATACGTTGCCCTGAACTACGGCCAGCTCTCCTTCCCCTTCCGCCGCTATCAGATCGGCAAGGTCTATCGGGGCGAGCGGGCTCAGCGGGGCCGCTTCCGTGAGTTCTATCAGGCGGACATCGACATCATTGGCGACGGCCAGCTGGACATCGTCAACGAGGCGGAAATTCCCTCCATCATCTACCGCACCTTCTCCGCTCTGGGGCTGAAGCGGTTCCAGATCCGGGTGAACAACCGGAAAATTCTCAACGGCTTCTATGCCATGCAGGGACTTGCAGACAAGAGCCAGGAGGTCATGCGCACGGTGGACAAGCTGGACAAGATTGGCGCAGAAAAGGTAGGTCAGCTGCTGGTAGAGGACTGCGGCGTCAGCGAAGATGCTGCGGCAGAGATTTTGAAGTTCATCGCCATTCGGGGCACCAATGACGAGGTGCTCACCGCGCTGGAGGCTTACCGGGGCAAAAACGAGGTGTTCGACACCGGTCTGGACGAGCTGAAAACCGTTACGAAATACCTCTCCAGCTTTGGCGTGCCGGAGGCCAACTTTGCCGTTGACCTGACCATTGCCCGGGGTCTGGACTACTACACCGGAACGGTTTATGAAACCACCCTGCTGGATCACCCGGAAATCGGCAGCGTCTGCTCCGGCGGCCGCTACGACAACCTGGCGGAATACTACACCAACAAGCAGCTCCCCGGCGTGGGCATTTCCATCGGCCTGACCCGCCTGTTTTACGTGCTGGGCGAGCAGGGCATGCTGAACCCCGACCTGCCCACCGCCCCGGCTGACGTGCTGATCCTGCCTATGACCGACGACCTTGCCCCTGCCATCGCCCTTGCCACCACCCTGCGAGAGAGCGGCATCCGCACCCAGCTTTACACCGAGCAGAAGAAGTTCAAGGCGAAAATGTCCTATGCGGACAAGCTGGGCATCCCCTATGTGATCTTCCTGGGCGAGGACGAAATTCAGGAAAAGGTCATCAAGTGGAAGGATCTTGCCACCGGCGAGCAGTACTCCGCCAAACAGGACGACGCGGTGAACGCCATTTTTGCCGGTCTGGTAGGAAAAATGGCAGGTAAACCCATCAAAGAATAAGTTTGGGGTGGGTGGAAGCCGATGAATTGATTGCATCGGTTTCCACCGGAATCCCCCGGAAAGAAGATGAATTTTATGTCCAAAATCGGAGCAATCGACGTTGGCGGCGGCTTCCGGGACATTTACGGCTGCGGCGTGCTGGATGCCTGTCTGGACAACGGCATTTCCTTTGATTACTGCATCGGCGTTTCCGCCGGCAGCGCCAACATGGCCTCCTATCTGGCCGGTCAGAGGGGGCGGAACTACCGCTTCTATGAAACCTACGGCTTCCGCAAGCAGTATGCCAGCTTCCGCAACCTTCTGTTCAAGCGGAATTTTGTGGACCTGGACTACGTTTACTCCACCCTCTCCAACGAGGGAGGCGAAGACCCCCTGGACTGGTATGCCTTTGCCCGCAATCGCGCCCAGTTTATCTGCGTTGCCACCCATGCGGAAACCGGCGAAACCATTTACTGGGACAAGACCCACACCCGCCGGAACAACTATGACATTTTAAAGGCATCCTCCGCCCTTCCCGGGGTGGGTCAGCCCTATGTGGTGGAGGGCGTGCCCTGCTTCGACGGCGGCTTTGCCGATCCCATCCCTCTGAAAAAGGCCTTTGACGACGGATGTGACAAGGTGGTGCTGATCCTCAGCAAGACAAGAGACACTCTGCGCACCCAGGACAAGGACCGGGGGCCGGCAAAAATGATCCGCCGCCGCTATCCCAAGGCCGCGGAGCAGCTGCTGCTGCGGTGGAAGAAATACAACGACGGTCTGGCCTACGCCAAGCAGCTGGAGCAGGAGGGCAAGGTGCTGATTGTTGCCCCGGACGACACCTGCGGTGTGGACACCCTGAAGCGCACGAAAGAGTCCATGGACGCCCTGTATCACAAGGGCCTTGCAGACGGAGCAAAGATCCTTGATTTCGTTTCCCCGGACTGACCGATCCCTTCGATTTTTTATCAGGGGTAATTTCTCCCCTTTCATCGATTCAAAAACAACCTGAAAAAGCGAGGTAGAAAACTATGTTTCAATCCCGAACTCACACCTGCGGCGCGCTGCGTCTGGCCGATGCCGGCAAAACCGTAACCCTTTGCGGCTGGATGGAGAACGTCCGCGAAGTCGGCCAGAATTTCGCCTTCGTCGTGCTCCGCGACTTCTACGGCACCACCCAGATTGTCATCGAAACCGAGGACATGATGAACGTGGTCAAGCCCCTGAACAAGGAATCCACTCTTCAGGTCACCGGCGTTGTCCGGGAGCGCACCAGCAAGAACCCGAAGATTCCCACCGGCGACATTGAGGTCGTCCCCACCGCCATCAAGGTGCTAGGCCGCTGCCGCCACAACGAGCTTCCCTTTGAGATCAACCGCAGTCGGGAGGCCGACGAGTCCGCCCGGCTGAAGTACCGCTATCTGGACCTGCGGAACCCTGCGGTGAAGGACAACATTCTTCTCCGCTGCAACGTGGTGTCCGCTCTGCGGCAGGCCATGACGGAGCACGGCTTTCTGGAGATCACCACTCCCATCCTCACCGCCTCCTCTCCCGAGGGCGCAAGAGACTATCTCGTTCCCTCCCGGAAGCACCCCGGCAAGTTCTATGCTCTGCCCCAGGCACCCCAGCAGTTCAAGCAGCTGCTGATGACCGCCGGTTTCGACCGCTATTTCCAGATCGCTCCCTGCTTCCGGGACGAGGACGCCCGGGGCGATCGTTCTCCCGGCGAGTTTTACCAGCTGGACATGGAGATGGCATTTGCCTCTCAGGAGGACGTATTCGCCGTTCTGGAGGACGTTCTGCCCCCGATCTTTGCCAAGTACGGCAAGTATGACATCGCCTCCACAGCCCCCTTCCAGCGCATTCCCTATCGGGATGCCATGGAGATTTACGGCTCTGACAAGCCGGACCTGCGCATTGACCTGACCGTGCAGGACGTGACCGACCTGTGCTCCAAGACGGAGTTCGGCCCCTTCCAGGGCAACACCGTGAAGGCCATCGTGGTTTCCGACTGCAAGCTGGCCCGCAAGGCCATTGACAAGCTCTGTGCTGAAGTCGAGGTTCAGTCCGGAGAAAAGGCCTACTGGTGCAAGGTGGACGAGGCCGGCAACCTCACCGGCGGCGTAAGCAAATTCCTTCAGGACAGCAAGGACGCCCTGACGGAACAGCTGAACCTGAAGAGCGGCGATTTCATCGGCTTTACTGCCGGCACGCTGCTTGCTGCCCAGAAGACCGCCGGCGTGCTGCGCACCAAGCTGGGCGCCGCCTGCGAGGGCCACATGGACACCGAGCGGTATGAATTCTGCTGGATTGTGGACTTCCCCATGTATGAAATCGGCGAGGAGTCCGGCCAGCTGGAGTTCTGCCACAACCCCTTCTCCATGCCCTCCGGCGGACTGGAAACTCTGCTGGCCGCCGAGCGGGGTGAGATCGATCCCCTGACCATCACCGCCGACCAGTACGACCTGGTGTGCAACGGCGTGGAGCTGTCCAGCGGCGCGGTGCGGAACCACGACCCGGAGATCATGGTCAAGGCCTTTGAGCTGGTGCGGCTGGGAGAAGAGGACGTAAAGGCCAAATTCCCCGCCATGTACAATGCCTTCACCTATGGTGCGCCTCCTCATGCCGGCATCGCTCCCGGCGTGGACCGGATGGTCATGCTGCTGGCCGGCGAGGACTCCATTCGGGAAATTATCCCCTTCCCCATGAACAAGAACGCTCAGGACGTGATGATGGGTTCTCCCTCCACGGTGGAGCAAAAGCAGCTGGACGAGGTGCACATCGCCATCGTCGGGGAGACGGAGGAGTAAGCGCTCCCCTTCCTGCAAGTCCTCTTTCATGGCAGTTATCCACTTTTCCACTTCGTTTTCCACACCCCCATTTCCCGGGGGTGTGGTTTTTTTCCCCATAAATAGGGGTTGACAAGGGTTTCACCCCACTAAATAGCTTTTCTGACCCCTTCGATCCCCCTGTTTTCCTCTTTGCCTGTGGAAAACTTTATCCCCTCCATTTTGCATGATACCGGCGGTTGTCTGTCAAAACGGGAAAAAATAAGCGAAATCAAACTTTCTTGTTAAAAAAATAACGTTCCTGTCTTTCCCTTCTTACCGTTGATTTTATGGACAGATAGTCTTATAATCTTTACGAACCCTTTTTTTTAAAGGTTATTTCCATAACAATTTCATCTTGGAGGTATTTACCATGAAGGAAGTTTATCTGGTAAACTGCTGCCGTACTGCCGTGGGTAAGTTCCAGG
>CAVBPR010000021.1:0-62264 GCA_963597355.1 bacterium
CCTGCGGCTTCGATGCAGATCATGCAAAACTGGCGCGCAGTGCAAAGGATGCGAGACATTCTGCCGCGCCCCGGTGCATTACACTTTGCGTACTGCTATAGATCCGAACATCATCGAACACCCGTAAACTGTAAAAAGCCGTTATAGGTCAGACCTCTGTCGACTGACGGCGGCCGAACTGTAACATCTCAAAGATATATATTTCTCCGAAGTGCGCGTGCTATAATCAGTTTATTGTAAGGAGGTCTAAAATTCAGAAATGATCATAAAATATGCTACCAAAGAAGATATCGCTGCCATTGCCGCCGTGGAGGCCGCCTGTTTTCCGCCTGCAGAGGCAGCTACCGAAAAGGAATTTATCGAAAGAGTAAGGTACTATGGTGATCACTTTTGGCTCATGTATGAGGGAGAAAAGCTAATCGCCTTCGTGGATGGTTTTGTTACAGACGAATCGGATCTGACCGATGCGATGTATGAAAACGCCGCCATGCACGATGAAAAGGGTGCATGGCAGATGATCTTTGGCGTTAATACAATGCCTGCATACCGCCGATGCGGCTATGCAGGCAAATTGATCCGTCGAGCCATCGAGGATGCCGGAAAACAGGGACGCAAAGGTATGGTGCTAACCTGTAAAGAGCCGCTGATCCATTACTATGCATCCTTTGGATTTGAAGATGAGGGTGTCTCAGATAAATCTACCCATGGAAATGTGGAATGGCACCAGATGCGGCTGCGCTTTTCTTCCTCCTCCGGTTCTGACTCCAATGTTTGACACTCCCCATGCCTATGCGGGAAGGGCATAAGGAAGTAAAGACATTTTAGGGAAATCCCGGCGCAGCAATTTGTCACGCCGGGGTTTCTGCGTCTGCGAACATATTCGCTTTCTTTAAGGGGATCCGAACTGTTCCGACATAAGTAAAATAGATTTCGATAGTCACGTGTTTCTTGCCGTTGATTTTTTTCGAGCTATGCACAACGATCTTTTGAATCAACTCGACTATCTGACCAGCCACTTTTACTTCACTGTATTTGAGGCAAAAGTGTAAAAGACCAGACTCCACAATCGTCAACGGATTTTGGTTGATTCAATCTTTGTAGTCGCTCATGTGCTCACCCCCCTTATTTCTAAAAGGCCAACCTACATCAGGTAGATTGACCTTTTAGAATAAGCAACATTCTGGCTGAAAAACTTTTAATCATAAAGGACTTGCCAGGAACACTACCTGAGTTATTTGCTGCAAATCTTTGTTTTTGCATTTGTATTGCGCAATAACACATTCATAGAATAGCCAATCGCTACGAACAGCTCCATCACCGCCAGATAGTCCAGCAGGAAAGCGATGAGCGGTTCGGAATAATCAAAGAACACAAAATGGCTTTTCAGCAGTAGGTAAAGTCCCACATCCCGGCGGGCGAAGGCCAAGGCTCCGTAGGCGGCAAAGGAATATCCGGCAATTCTGAGTACCCATGTGCGTATCTGATTGGGCCGCAGGTGCTTCCGCGCCATGGTCAGCAGCATATTCCAGTGCATTCCCAAATGCAGGCTCATCAGCACAAAGCCCCAGAAGGCGCAGAGAATATGCAACTTTCCGGCCAACTCATAGCCGCCGTGCTTTGGAAGAAACACAAACACATGGCGGGACAGCACGATACCGCTGACCATGGAGCCGATCATGCACAGGAAAATCAGCCCGACGAGCGCCGTCTGCACAAGGCGCAGGGGCGTATAGCGCCCCTGCGGCACTGCCTTGATCCATCGATGGTTCAAAATATGGTGCGTCACGAACAGGGCGAACATTCCCATGCCAATCCACTCGTGAGCCGTCTCGCCCACAAGGCCGTAGGCCATCAGAAACAGCATGGACACCGACATGGCCGCATCCACGGCGATTTTTATTTTGAGAATTGGTTTCATGTCCTCATCCTTTGCTGTGGGAGATCACCCCTATCGTAGCCCGGCATGACCACCATCATGGGGAATCTGCGGCTGCCGTCGTAGCTGTCGGGCAGGTAGTAGCTGTAATGGATGTCGCCGTCGGCGCCGGAGAAAATTTGCTCTGCAAACAGGCCGGTCTGAACCGGTACCGATGTTTCGTCGGGAGGCGTGTTCTCGGCTGGCTCCTCCGGTGATGTGGTCGGTGTGTCTATGTCCGGTGCCGTAACGGCAGGAGGCTCCGGCTGGGTCGATGCTGCCGTACCGGCTCCGCCCCCCGCAAGAGCCAGTATCAGCACAAGCGCCAAAGCAAGTGAAAGTAAGCGCTTCACTTCTGCTCGTCCACCGGCGGAACCATTTCCGCGTACTTTTTGAGCATTTCCGGGGTGCTGGTGTAGTAGCGCACGTTCTTGTTGAGGGCGGCGACCTGCGCCATTTCGTTCTCCGTCAGAGCAAAGTCGAACAGGTCGAAGTTGGACTTGATATGGTCGGGGTTCTTGGATCCGGGGATGACGATGTTGCCGCTCTGGATGTGCCAGCGAAGAATGATCTGGGGTGCGGACTTGCCGTACTTCTCGTCAAGCTGAGCAAACAGCGGCTCCTGAAGCAGTGCCTTGTCACCGTGACCCAGCGGATACCATGCCTGCGGCACGATGCCGTTCTCTTTCAGGAACGCTTTCAGTTCCGGTTCCTGATAGTAGGGGTGCAGTTCAGTCTGCAAGACTGTGGGTCGTACCTCGCAGATAGAGAGAATTTCTTCAATCTGCTCTTTCTTGAAGTTGGACAGGCCGATGGCGCGCACCTTCCCCTCCTTGTACGCCTTCTCCATCTGGCGGTAGCCGGCCACATAGTTCCCTGCGGGCTGGTGGATCAGCAGCAGGTCGATGTAGGGGGTATCCAGACGGGCAAGGGTCTTGTCCACTGCGTCGGGCTGCTCATAAAAGCTGGGCCACAGCTTGTTTTCGAGGAAAATTTTCTCCCGCTGCAAGCCGGACTTCTTCATGGCGCGGCCAACGGCCTTTTCATTCACATAAACGTTGGCGGTATCGATCAGGCGATAGCCGTCCTGCAAGGCACTGACGCAGGAAGTTTCCGCCTCATCTGGGGTCAGCAGGAACGTGCCGATACCGGCCATGGGCATTTTCACGCCGTTATTGAGATTTGCGTATTCCATAAAAGCTTCCTCCTTAAATCGTCTTGCTGAGTTTTTCAGCCTCGGCTTTATTGGTTGCCATGCCGCCGTAGGCCATGCCGTAGAGCGCGGCGAAGCGCTTCATGGTGTACTCGCCCGCCTCCAGCATCCATTTTTCAGGGGCAGCGCCCTGAAATACAAAGTACAGCCTGCGGCCGGACAGTGAGCCGTTTTCCACCTTTCCATAGAACCGGTCCAGCACATTGCGCGCGCTGCCGCAGATATTGTGCCAGTAGACGGGAGAGCCGATGACGATGGTATCTGCCTGCTTCATGGCAGCAATGACAGCATCCAGCCCGTCGCCGGGGAGATTCTGACCGAAAGCACCGATGGTGTAGTCAGTCAGATTCAGGGTTTCATATTCTTTGCCTTTCAGCAGTGCTGCCGCCAGCAGAGCGGTGTTTCCGTTTTGATTGGGACTGCCGTTGATAAATAAAATGCTCATCGCAATGCTCCTTTACACATTCTTGCCCATTTCATAGGCTTGCTCCATAGTGGGGGTATTCTTCACCTTGCCCGGCTCATACACACCGCCACCGATGATAACGCCCTTTTCCACTGCACCCTCCACGCAGTCGACATAGCCTCGAAGGCAAGACAGGGTGGTATCAGCGGACGAATGGGCTTCGTCTGCCATGGTGACGATGTAGTAAAACTCCTTGTTCTTGACCTCCAGCCAGCGGGCTACCGTACGGTCAATGACTGCTTTCAACTGGGCGTCGATGGAATAGAAATAGACCGGGCTGGCCAATACCAACACATCGGCATCGATCATCTTTTGCAGGACTTCGGCCATGTCGTCCTTGTGAACGCAGGCTCCGCCGTGGTCACGGCAGTAGTAGCAGGCGGAACAGGGGTGAATCTTCTTGCTGACAACACGGATCTTTTCCACCTCGTTGCCTGCTTCCTGTGCGCCCTGTGCAAATTTGTCACACAGAATGTCCGAGTTTCCGCCCTTGCGGGGGCTGCCGGACAGGATCAGAACTTTCTTTCCCATGGATATTCCTCCAAAATTTATTGATTAGATTCGGCAAAAACCGTTTCCAGCCATGCGGCATAATCCTTGACCCAGCCGCCGTCGGAGCCGAAACCGTGGGGCCAGCCGTTCAAAACGATGCGCCCGGTGGGAATGCCCATGCCGGAGATCACATCATACTGCTGCTGGAACTGGCGGTAGAAGGGATCTTCGGTGCCGTAGACATAGAAGGTCGGCGGCAAATTGCCCTCTTTCAGCCAGTCCGAGTCCATGTTGCCCACGCTGAGGCGGCCATAGAAGGAATAGATCATGCCCGCAGCGGAGGCGTGCGCAGGAACAGCGTCCAACTCGTCCGGCACATAGGTGCTGTCCAGCGCCGTACCGTTCACGTCCTCGTCATAGTGCATCAGAAATTCACCGGCCTGAATGCCGCCTGCGGAAAAGCCCATGACGGCAATATCATCCGGGTCAATACCGTAGACCTCCGCATTTTTGCGGACAAAGCGAACGGCTCTCGCCACATCCAGCGCACCTTCCTCCTGCGTATAGGGAGAAAGGCGATAGTCCACGATGAAGGTCCGGAAGCCCAACTCCCGCAGTGCTGCGGCGGTAGGCAGCGAATCGGTGTAGTTGCCCCGAAATTGGTAAGCACCGCCTGCCATCAGCACCACAGCACCCTTCGGCTCCACGCCCTCCCGGACAGGAATGGTGGTCACATAGGGACGAAAGTCATAGTTGTCGAAGTATCCGGTCATATTCTGCGTAAACTTCGTCTTGGCAGGGGCATTGTCCTCCTCCCACAGGTACAGGACTTGAATGTTCGTGGGGTCTGCCGCTGTATTCAGCACCGTATCATTTCCCGCCGGCTCCGGCATACGACTGTGACAAAAAAGGTGTCACAGTCGTTTTTCTTTGTTGTATCGCGCAGAAATCACGAAATCGACGAATGATTTTCGAAGTGCGTTTTAGAGAGATGTCCAACTGTTTTTAAGACCATTGGACTTTTTTGTTGGACGGTTTGGGGTAGGGGCGCGCCTCCCTGACACCTAGTTCTGCAGCTTTTTAGAGGAAGTTTCACCTCTTTCCTGCTGTTTTCAGAATGTTTTCAATTTCCCCGTAGCCATTGGCTGCGGGAATTTTTGTTTTTCCGACAGTTCTCAATTTGTTTTCAAGTTTACCATTTTACACCAATTCAAGAAAGTGAGGAACTCCCATGAGTATCATTATCGGCATTGACCACGGCTACTACGCCATCAAAACAGCACACTGCTCGTTCCCGGCAGGACTTACCAGCTACGGAGAACATGAACCCTACACCCGCCAAGGACTCTTAGAGTTTGGCGGGTGCTTTTTTGTTTGCGGCACTGGGCGGCAGCCTATCCAGCGCGACAAGGCTGTGAACGACAACTATTACCTGCTGACGTTGACGGCCATCGTAAAAGAAATCCAGCAGCGTGGCCTGCCGCCCGAATGTTCGGTGCGGATCGCGGCCGGGCTGCCGCTGACCAGCTTCGGACGCGACAAGCCGAAGTTCCGCGATTATCTGCTGCGAAGCAGACAACCTGTGAATTTCCGCTTTGAGGGCGTGGAGTACAGCATCACAATCGAGGAAGTGGCCATCTTTCCGCAGGGGTACGCCGCCCTTATGACCGAGACTGGACTTTTACAGGATGAGCCATCCATGCTCCTTATGGACTTGGGCGGGTGGACCGTGGACCTCATGCGCATTGACAACGCCATTCCTGTGGCCGACACAGCGCACAGCCTTGAACTTGGTATGATCCGCTGTGTGGATGACATCCGCGAACAGGTGCGCCGGGAAACTGGGCTGTCCCTCACTGATGTCCAAATCGAGAATATGCTGGCGGGCCAGCCTTGCACGGTCAGCGAGACTGTGCGTGACATAGTGAACCGGCAGGGCCGCAAATACACGGAGCATTTACTGTCCGCTACGATGGAAGCGGGCTTCGATCTGCACGCCATCCCCGCCGTGTTGCTGGGCGGCGGCGCATCCGTGGTGAGCCGCCACCTCAGCCCCAAAGACGGCCTTTGCAAGACGATTTTCCTGCTGGACGACAAGGTGAACGCTGTCGGATTCGAACGCGCGTTGGCCGCCGTGTCGCGCCGTAAGAGCGAGGCATGAAACGCCCGCAGTATGTTTTCCGTCCAAACCCAAACGACCCGCAGCACCGCCGCGCGTGGGCACTGCTGCAGCAGACACCGCCCACCAGGCGCAAGGAGTTCTTGGTGCAAGCCATCCTTGCGGCAGAGCGGACGGATAGGCTGGAAGAAAGCATCCGCAAGGTGGTGCGCGAGGAATTGCAAGCGGCCAGCATAGCCACTGCTGTTCCAAGCCCGCCGCCGGATGATGCGATTCCAAATTCCGCGCTCGACTTCTTATCTGCACTTTAGGGGGGTGATTCCCATGCATTAAGTTTTTGTTGGTTATGGCTGCTTTGACAACAAAATTCGATGAATTGTCGTTGGTTCTTGTGAATAGCTTTGCTCCCGACGTTGTGATATGCTTGCTTTGCAAAACAAAGAAAGGAGACACACCATCAGCAAATTGACCGTCACCATCCCGGATGACCTGCACCAGCAAATCAGAGATGAACTGGAACGACAGGGCATCACCACATCGCAATTCATCGAACAGGCCGTAACCACATTTTTTGAGAAACCGAAGGGAGTCAACAACATGGCAACACGCACGTTAGCAATTCAGGTGTCCGAAGAACTTTTCCAGCGCATCAAGGACTACCTTGCTCGGTACGAGCAGGTACACCACTGCCGACTGAGCCAGAAAGCGTTCATCATCGGCTTGATCGAAGCCGAACTGGACGAGGCCGACGAGGAATTTGAAGCGGCAGAGGCGGCCAAGGTTGCGGAAGCTGCAGAGGTCGAACAGGCTGGGGAAGAATCCGAAGTGGCATGGGATGAAGATGCCCCAGACGATGAGAACACCCCCGCCGAGGAAGATAACCCCCCGCAGGATGAGGACGAAGCCGATTCCGATGAGGACGAATCAGACTTGCCCGAAGAAGATGCGGATGCCGACACTGACTCCGATGACCCAGATGACACCGAAATGGAGGTAGATGCACAATACTGAAAATCACATACTTAACCCGCAGGGGCAGCCAGCACAGGCTGCCCCTTTTTTCGTTATCGAATCGGTGATTCGATTTATCGATATGTTCTCCGGCATTGGCGGTTTCCGCGAGGGGCTGACCCGTGCCGGGGGCTTTGCCTGTGTAGGGCACTGCGAAATCGACAAGTATGCCAATCGAAGCTATAACGCCCTGTTTGATACTGAAGGAGAGTGGTTCGTAGATGATGCCAGAAAAGCCGCCGCCAGCACCCGCCAGACCGTTGCGGCGGTGCGCTCGGCTATCCGTCATTTTCTCGCCAGCCTGCACAGCCTTGTGATTGCCATTGCCACCGGCATCAGCGTAGCACTAAGCATTATTATTGTCATCAGCCTTGTAGCGTTTGTGTCTGGCTCGGCCTATGGCATCTTTTTTGCAACCAACGCGCCCGGCGCGAACACGATTACTGTGCAGCAGGCTGTGGAAACGCTGACGGCAGAATACCGCGACAGACTGGAAGAAATCTCCGACACCGTACAACATGACCGCCAAGACATTACAGCCAACGACGATGTGTATTTCATCCGTTGGCAGGATGTCTTGGCGGTCTTTTCTTCGTATGTTTCAGGTGACGAACAGGGCACGGCGGTGGCGGCGCTGACAGAGGAACAGGTGGATATGCTGCGGGAAACCATGTGGGCAATGAACACGGTGGACTACTCCACACACCCGGAGACTGTCACCATAGACACCACCGATGATGACGGCAACCCAACCACCACAGAAATCACCGAAACCGTCCTTGTGATAGAACTAACTCACAAGACGCCCGATGAGATGGCATCTGATTATCATTTTACCACTCGCCAGAACACCTACCTGCAACTGCTGCAAGACCCGCAGTATGAGGAACTCTGGGCAGAACTGCTCGGCGGCTTTGCACAGGGCGGCGGTGAACTTATGAACCCGGACAGTACCCGCACCCCAAAAGGTACATTGCAATGGCCGTTGCCGGTTGCGGGTACGATTACCTCACAGTTCGGCTACCGCGTAGACCCCATCACCGGCGAGGTTAGTTCCCACACCGGCACCGACATTGCCTGTGCCGAGGGTACGCCCATCCTTGCCGCCGCAGATGGCATCGTCACCGTTGCCAACGGTCTTGACAGTTGGGGCGGCAGCTACGGCTACTACATCCAAATCGACCACGGCGGCGGGTTGGAAACGCTGTACGCTCATTGCTCGTCCATCTGCGTCACCACCGGCCAGCAAGTGCAGGCCGGGCAGGTCATCGGTTACGTCGGTCACACCGGACGGGTCACGGGTAACCATCTTCATCTCGAAGTGCGAATCAACGGCAACCGTGCGGATGCCATGAGCTACTTTTCATAAAACAAACTGCAGCACGCAAAACGCCGCATAAATGGCCAGCAGCAGAATGCCCTGCCCGCGATACAGCTTTTTCTTGGTCAGCGCAGACACGGTCAGAATCAGCATGACGGCCAACATCACGGGCAAATCCAACACAAGGCTGGAGTTAATGCCAAACAACGTATTGCTCTGCGGAATGCTGAATGGTGCCAGTGTCACGGAAACACCGCTGACCAGCACAAGGTTGAACACATTCGCGCCGACCACATTGCCGAGCGACAAATCGCTGTGGCCTTTCACAAGAGACGTAATGGCAGTGACGAGTTCCGGTAAAGAAGTTCCAAGTGCCACAAAGGTCAGCGCAATCACACTCTCCGGCACACCGAGCGCCTGTGCAATGAGCGTGCCGTTATCCACCAGCAGATTGGCCCCGATGGCAACCGCGGCCGCACCGACCACCAGCAGAATCACGGTTTTGGGCAAGGACATTTCGTCCGCTTCGTCTGCGGGTGCGCCGGTGTCGGGTGCATTTTTCATCTGCATGACATTGGCGACCATGTACAGCACAAACATCGCCAGCATGACAATCCCCATCGGGCGCGTGAATTTTCCCATCACATAAGCAGCAAAGCAATAGACCGCAGCAGCCGCAAAGAAAAACAGCACCGGCGTTTTCAAGGTCTTGGGGTCAACTTTTCCGGGGCGCACGGCAATCGTGATTGCGGCAATCAACGCCGCATTGCAGATGACCGAGCCGATGGCGTTGCCGTAGGCGATTTCACCATGCCCGGAAAGCGCTGACATTGTGGACACCATGACCTCCGGCAGCGTCGTACCGATGGAAACCACCGTCGCGCCAATCAACAGCTCCGGCAGATGAAACCGCCGCGCCAGCGCGGATGCTCCATCCACAAACCAGTCGCCGCCTTTTATCAAAAACAGCAATCCCACGGCAAACAACAAAATCGGTATAAGCATATGTTTCCTCCTACGCGCAATACGGCTTTAATCTCTTGGCGTCCTCTTTGGTGCAGCAAATCGTGCTGCTTTCCAGCAAGGATTCCTTGTCGGAAATTGCCGCAAACAGATATTGCGACAAAGTCGATTTCAAGTTTAGTACGTCTCCCTCCGCAGTCTTAAAAAGCACATCTTGTTTGCATTGCTTTACGGCATTCAAAAATGAAAACAGGTCGGTTTTCTCGTTCAGGTGCAATGCAACGGTGCCGTTCTTTCCCTCAGACATAGTCGTCTCCTTTCCGTTTGCTGCAATTTGCGCCCACAGTATAGCAAAACAGAGCGGCTGCTTTCAAATAATAAGTGGCGTTTTCCTGCCTGTATTGGCGCGAATTTCGGCTTTTTTCATTGCATTTTACGCAAAACGCCATATTTTACCCTAAAAAACCAATATATACTTGCGAAGCGAAGTGCCAGCTTGCTATACTATAAAAAGGAAGGGGCGCAGATATGATGAATACCGAGAAAAAGGAAGGGGCGCAGATATGATGAATACCGAGAAAAAGGAAACCGCATGGTCGCGGCTGTGGTCGTTCTCTGATATGGTTCACGCCTGCTGTGGGCTGGGGGTCTGGTGCTTTGACGAAAACCGTCAGCTAACCGGTGCAAACTGCCCGGAAAATGAGGATTTCCTGCTCTTTTTGCGGATTGGGCAATGTCTGGAACAGGGCATCGCCGCGCCGGAAAAGCACAACACGCCGCTCTTTATGGAAGATGCCATCGGTATGCTTTGGGCAGCCGATTATCTTGTGGACGCTGCGGGCAAAGAATGGTTCATCGTCATGGGCCCTGTGTTCGACACGCAAGCCTCCATCCATCTGCTGGACGACACCCTGCGGCAGTTCAATCTCTCTGTCACGCTGACAGCCGCCCTGCTGGAAAAGCTGCACCGCGTACCGATTATGACGACAACAAACTTTTTTCAGTACATCCATATGCTGCACTGGACCCTGACCGGGGCAGACATTCCTGCGGATGGCATCCGTATGCAGTACCACACCAACCGTGCCGCCGAAAAGCAGGAAGAAAAAAGCGCCTTGGAGAACCCGGAGCGTTCCCACCTAAACGAAAAGCAGATGCTCGACCTTGTCCGCACCGGAAATCTGCATTACAAAGAGGCACTGACCTTTGCCGCCGAGGCTTCGCCCCGCAGCGGGAACGGCGGGCAAAACGGTCTGCGGCAGTACAAGAATACCGTTATTGTGTTTACGGCACTGTGCGCACGCGCGGCCATCGACGGCGGCCTGCCGCCCGCAACGGCCAACATCGTGCAGCAGCGCTACACCGCAATGGCCGAAAATTGCCACCATTATACGGACTTGGTGGATTTGAACGCCCGCATGATTGAGGATTTTATCCGCCGGGTCCATGCCTTGCAGGCGGAGGATTACTCCCGCCCGGTGCGGGAGTGCTGCGATTACATCCACCTGCACTTACACGATCCTATCAAGCTGGAGGACATCGCGCAGGCGGTCGGCTACACGAAATACTATCTGACAAAAAAGTTCCGTCGGGAAACCGGCGTCCGCCTTGTAGACTATCTGCGGGATGCACGGCTGGAACAGGCTTGCGAGGCCCTGCGCAGCACCCACAAGAGCCTGCAGCAGATCAGCGAGGAATTGCAGTTCGG
Organism: bacterium; assembly: GCA_963597355.1. Taxonomy (GTDB): domain Bacteria; phylum Bacillota; class Clostridia; order Oscillospirales; family Oscillospiraceae; genus UMGS1766. Next base: position 11,209 of record CAVBPR010000021.1, read on the forward strand.
CTCCTGCAACTACTTCGGAAAGGTATTCACCAAGAAATACGGCATCAGCCCTGCAACCTACCGTCAGCAGGCCTTTGCCGCGCAAGAGTAAAAAGTGGCGTTTTGGGGTAATCGGACGGTAAATCGCTCAATATAAGCCAAGAACTACCCGAAAACGCCGATTTTTGCGTAGGGCCTTACGGGAAAGCATGATACAATCGAGTTGTCAAAGGGGAACCCCACCAACCCGACATTGAAGGAGAAATGAATCATGTTTGGCAAGAAAAAGGCAAAGAATCCCGATAAAATCGGGCTGCCGCGCTTATTGCAATGGCAAAGCAGTACCATATCCCAGTCCTGCAACGTATTGGCACTCGGATATTTCCAAATCTACTGCACCGATACCCTCTACCTTGACCCCAAGAAACTCGGCGTGCTGCTGATTTTAAGTAAGGTCTTTGATGCCGTCACCGACCTGTGCGCCGGCTACATCGTGGACCACACCAACACCCGCTGGGGCCGTGGCCGCCCGTATGAGCTGGCGCATATCGGCCTGTGGCTCTGCACTTGGCTGATGTTCAGCTGCCCCACAGAATGGGCCACCACGGTCAAGTACATTTGGGTATTCCTGCTGTACACCTCTATCAACGGCGTATTCCTGACACTGCTGAACGCGAACGACGTTGTGTACATGGTGCGTGCGTTCAACCAGCAGCAGATCGTGCGGCTGAGTTCCTACGGCGGCATTATCACCTCCATCGGCGCGGTCGTTTTCAACATCCTGTTCCCCACGATGGTGGCAACCATGACCCCACAGCCCGGTGGCTGGAGCAAGCTGTTTGCCATTTTTGGAATCCCGCTGACCCTCATCAGCTTGATTCGTTTCCTGACCGTAAAGGAAATTTATCAGGTCGATGTCAGCGCCCAGAAGGAGGAGCCCAAATTCAAGGACAGCATGAAAGCCCTTGTACAGAATAAGTACCTGCTCATTGTGGCCGCTATCCTGCTGTGCATCAACTTTGTCACCAACATGGGCATCGGCGTGTACTACTACAAGTACATCGTCGGCAACATCGGCCTGCAGAGCATTGCCTCCGTGCTGATGGTGCTGGTTCTGCCCATTATGTTCGTGTTCCCCAAGCTGTCCAAGAAAATCAGCATTACCAAGCTGATGGCGATGGGCTACTGCTTCTCGGTTGTGGGCGGTATTATCGTGTTCTTCTCCGGCGGCAAGCTGGTTCCCCTGATGGTCGGCTCCGTTATCACCGCGATGGGCTCTGCCCCTACCAGCTACCTGTTCCCGGTGCTGCAGATTGCGCTGGCCGATTACAACGAGTGGAAGGGCCACGAGCGCATGGAAGGCACGATGGGCAGTGTCATCGGCTTTGCAAAGCGCGTCGGCGGCACGATTGGTGCCGGTGTCGGCGGTATCGCGCTGGGCCTTGCCGGATATGACGCCGCGCTGGCCGTTATGCCCGACTCCGCGCTGACCCTTATCGCGGTTCTGAACTCGCTGGTTCCCGCTGCCATCTACGCCGTGGCCGCCTTCGTCATGTTCCGCATGGGCCTTGACAAGTTCCTGCCGCAGATCCAAAAGTATCTGGCAGAGAAGCGCGCCATCGAGGCCGCTCCCGCACAGACCGACGCCCCGCAATAATCTCATCGGCTCCGGGTTTCGACCCGGAGCTTTTTTAGAAAGGAATCTCCCCATGAGGAAATGTGAATGTTTCGACGAGAACTGGCAGTTCATCAAAGGCAAGGCCGATGCAGCCGCCTGCCCCGCACAGGCGCAGCCCGTCACGCTGCCCCACACTTGGAATGCGCAGGACGGCCAAGACGGCGGCAACGATTACTATCGCGGCGAAGCGTGGTATTATAAAACGCTCGACCTTCCGGAAACGGCGGACGGCATGGAGCGCTGGCTGGAATTTCGCGGTGCGGCCATGTCCGCCGAGGTATATCTGAACGGCCAAAAGCTGGGCAGCCATGCGGGCGGGTACTCCACATTCCGCGTGGCGCTGCCCGCCCTGCACAGCGGCGAAAACCTGCTGGCCGTCCGCGTCAGCAACGAGAAGAACCGCACGGTCTACCCGCAGAAGGCCGACTTCACCTTTTACGGCGGGCTGTACCGGGATGTGTACCTGCTCACCGTCCCCGCCGCGCACTTTGCACTGGACCGCCACGGCAGCTCCGCTTTGCAGGTCACGGCGGCGCTGAACGAGGATTTTACCCGCGCAGAGATCGGCGCAGAAGCATGGGTCAGCGGCCCGGCGCAGACGGTCACATTCACATTGGGCGCAGAGAAAAAGACTGTGCCGGTCGATGACCACGGCTATGCTGCCGCCCGCTTCACGCTGGAACAGCCCCACCTGTGGAACGGTATGGACGACCCGTATCTCTACACGATGCGGGCCGAGCTGCCGGAAAGCGGCGATGCAGCAGAAACCTCATTCGGCTGCCGCAGCTTTTCGATTGACCCCGAAAAGGGCTTTATCCTCAATGGCCGCAGCTACCGCCTGTGCGGCGGGGCGCGGCATCAGGACCGGCAGGGCCTTGGCAGTGCGCTGACCCGAAAAGAGCACGAGGAAGATATGGCCCTGCTGCTGGAAATGGGCTGCAACAGCGTGCGTCTGGCCCACTATCAACACGATGCCTATTTCTACGACCTGTGCGACAAATACGGCCTTGTGGCGTGGGCAGAGATTCCCTACATCACCGAGCATATGCCCGAAGCCCGCGCGAACACCGTGCAGCAGATGACGGAACTGATTTTGCAGAACTACAACCACCCCTCCATCGTCTGCTGGGGACTTTCCAACGAAATCACGGCGGCGGGCGGTGTCAACGACGACATGGTGGAGAACCACCGCATCCTCAACGACCTGTGCCATAGGCTGGACCCCACCCGCCTGACCACAATGGCCCACGCCTTTATGCTGGATATTGACGACCCGTTTGTGCGTCTGCCCGACGTGTGCGGCTACAATCTGTATTTTGGCTGGTACTTGGGCGAACTGCAGCAGAATGAGAAGTTCTTGGACGAGTTCCACCGCAAATACCCGCAGATGCCCGTGGCCCTGTCGGAGTTCGGCGCAGATGCCAACCCGGCGTTCCAGAACGGTAACCCCCAGCGCGGCGATTGGAGCGAGAGCTACCAAGCCGTCTACCATGAATACATGATGCAGATGTGGCAGGCGCGACCCTACATCTGGGCGCTGTATATCTGGAACACCTTTGACTTCGCCGCCGGCGGCCGCAGCGAGGGCGGCAAGCCCGGCCAGAACCAAAAGGGCCTTGTCACCTTTGACCGCAAGACGAAAAAAGATGCGTTCTACCTCTACAAAGCCTACCTGAGCAAAGAGCCCTTTGTACACCTGTGCGGGCGGCGCTATGCGGACAGAACCGAGCGTGAAACCGAAATCAAGGTGTACTCCAACCGGCCGAAAATCACGCTGCTGGTGGATGGAAAAATAGCGGCGGCGCAGACCGGGGATAAGATTTTCCGCTTCACTGTTCCCATCAGCGGCGAACACCGCATTGAAGTCGTCAGCGGCGATTTGCGGGATGAAATGACCATCCGCAAGGTGGAAACGCCGAACCACGACTACTATTACGGCGGCGGTAATGCCGTCAACTGGTTTGACCGTGAGGACGAAATCGTGCGCGAGGGATATTTCTCCATCAAGGATTCGATGGAAACCGTCGATGCCTGCCCGGCCGCCCATGCTGTCATTGAAGAAATGCTGCTGCCTGTGCTGAACCGCATGGGTGACGCCTACGGCGAGGTCGCCAAGAGCGTGACGATGCCGGAGTCTATGCAGAAGCTGATTGCGCAGATGAGCGTCGAGGGCTGGCTGCGGCAGGCGGCCAAGCTGGTGACGCCCGACCTTGTGCATAAAATCAACTACGCGCTGAACCAAATCAAAAAGGAGAACTGAGCCATGAATAACCACGGCATGAATCCCTACCTCCCCTCGTGGGAGTATGTTCCCGACGGTGAGCCGCACGTTTTCGGTGACCGTGTCTATGTGTACGGCAGCCACGACCGCTTTAACGGCTATGCGTTCTGCCTAAACGATTATGTGTGCTGGTCAGCCCCGGTGGACGACCTGACCGAATGGCGGTTTGACGGCGTGATTTACAGCCGCACCGCAGACCCGAAAAACGCGGACGGCGAGCATTGTCTGTACGCCCCCGACGTGACGCGCGGCCCGGATGGGCGGTATTATCTGTACTACTGCCTCGACGGCATCAATGTCACCTCGGTTGCGGTCAGCGACAGCCCGGCGGGGCCGTTCTGCTATTACGGCGATGTTCACCACCCGGACGGTACGCCCTACGGCCAAGCCCCCGGCGATGGCTACCAGTTCGACCCCGGCGTGCTGACCGAGGGTACATCCACATGGCTGTACACAGGGTTCTGCCCGATTCCGATGAAAGCCCGCGACGGCGCACAGGTCACGGAACTGGCGCAGGATATGCTGACTGTGCTGCGCCCCGCCAAGACGATTGTACCCAGCACCGCCTATGCCGAGAACACCTCCTTTGCGGGGCACGCTTTCTTTGAAGCCAGCAGCATCCGCAAGGTAAACGGCCGCTACTACTTTATCTATTCCTCCCAGCTCAGCCACGAACTGTGCTATGCCACCGCCGATGCCCCGGACGGGCCGTTCGTCTACGGCGGCACAATCATCTCCAACGGGGATGTGGGCCTATCCGACACGCCGCGCTATTTCCTTGGCAACGACCACGGCAGCATTGAAGAAATCAACGGAAAATGGTATGTGTTCCATCATCGGCACACCAACGGCAGCAGCTACTCCCGGCAGGGGTGTTTGGAGCCTATCGAGATTCTGCCCGACGGCAGCATCCCGCAGGTCGAGTGTACCTCCTGCGGTCCGAACGGTGCACCGCTGCCCGGCAAGGGCGTGTTCCCGGCGTATACAGCGTGCCATCTGTTCATGACGCAGCCGCCGATGGTAAACACCGCCTTCGGCCAGTCGCCGTTCCCGCGCATTACGCAGGACTGCACCGACACGCCGGACGGCATCGGTGCAGACCCCGCGTACATCGCCAACCTGACCCCCGGTGTGGTGGCAGGCTTCCGTTATTTTGACTGCAAGGACATTCACAGCGTTTCCGTCAATGTGCGCGGCAAGTGCTACGGCGCGGGGCTGCAAATCAGCCTGACCCCGGACGGTGAACCGCTTGGCACTGTGCCGGTGAACAGCAGCAACGAGTGGCATTGGGACCGCGCGGAAATTGCGATTCCCGCCGGCGTTCACGCGCTGTACTTTAAGGCCGTCGGCTTCGGCGTGTTCTCGTTCGCGGCGTTTGGTCTGGAATAAAAAAGGAGAAAACCATGAAAGCATTGGATTTTAATACCGGCTGGGAAATTGTTCGGACGCAGAAAGCGTTCCCGTTCACAACCACCAGAACCCCCATCACGCTGCCCTATGATGTGATGTTGGATGAGCCGCGCACCCCGGATGCCCCCGGCGGTTCGGCCAAGGGCTTTTACCCCAGCTTGGCGTGTACGCTGGAAAAGAAATTCACCGCCCCCGCCGAGTGGCGCGGCCAACAAATCGCATTGGAATTTGAGGGTGTGTACAGCAACAGCATGGTGTACCTGAACCATGAGTACATCGGCGGCTGCAAAAACGGCTACACAAACTTTATCCTGCCGCTGGATGATGCCCTGCTCTACGGGCAGGAGAACACGCTGACCGTCAAAGCCCGCACGATGCAGGACAGCCGCTGGTACAGCGGCGCGGGCATTTACCGAAACGTCAATCTGCTGCTGGGCGGCGAGTGCTGCGTGAAGCCTTACGGTCTGCGCGTCACCGTGAAAGAGACAGATGAAGCGGGCGCACTGCCGGAGGTGGCCATCGATTTGTACAACGCGGGCCGCTACGGACGTACCGTGCAGGTACATACCACGCTGCTGGACCCTGACGGCGAAACGGTCGTGCAGGACTGCGACCCCATGACGGTTTTTCCCGCCGCGCAGGAAACGCTGAAGCAGCGTTTCTATCTGGCAGATGCCAAGCGCTGGAACCCCGACGCACCGCTTTTGTACCGCGCTAAGGTCGAGGTATACGACGGCGAGGAACTGCTGGACAGCGCCGAAACGACCTTCGGTATCCGCACCCTTGCACTCGACCCACAGCACGGCCTGCGCATCAACGGCAAGTCCGTCAAGCTGCGCGGCGCGTGCGTGCATCACGACAACGGCTTGCTGGGCGCTGCCGACATTGACCGCGCCGAGAAACGCCGTGTGCAGCTTTTGAAAGCAGCAGGGTTCAACGCTGTGCGCAGTGCGCACAACCCCATCAGCAAGGCGTTTCTGGATGCCTGTGACCGTGAGGGCGTGCTGGTGATGGATGAACTCACCGATATGTGGACCCAGAGCAAGACCGACGAGGACGCCGCCACGGATTTCACGCAGTATGCCGACGAGATGATCCATGCGATGGTGGCAAAGGACTACAACCATCCCTGCGTCATTCTCTACTCCATCGGCAATGAGATTCCCGAAGTCAGCAGCAAGCACGGCGCACAGCTCAGCCGCAAAATTGCGGATATTTTCCGCGCCTGCGATCCAAGCCGCTACACCATCAACAGCATCAACCTTATCATGGCGGCGCTGGGCAAGCTGACGATGCCGGAACTGATTGCCAGTGCCAACCAGAACGTCAACGATGTTATGACAAATCTTGCCGACCGCATCGGCCAGATCGGCAACTCCGATCTTGTGACAAAGGCCGTGCGGGAGAGCCTGTCCACCACGGACCTGATTGGCTACAACTACGCCACCGAGCGCTATCTCGACGACCGCAAGCGTCTGCCGAACCATGTGCTGTGCGGCACGGAAACCTACCCCAACAAGATTGCGAAGAACTGGGGCATCATCAAAGAAGTACCGCACGTCATCGGCGATTTCACATGGACAGGCTGGGATTACCTCGGTGAAGCCGGTGTCGGCCAGCAGCGCTACCGCGAGGAAAGCGCCGAGGGCGGCTACCAAGGCAGCTACCCCTGCTTCATTGCCTACTGCGGCGACTTGGATATTACCGGCTTCCGCCGCCCGGCCTCGTACTACCGCGAAATTGTGTTTGGCCTGCGCACCGCGCCGTACATGGCCGTGGAGTATCCTTGGCGGCACGGGCTGACCCCCATGACCAACAAGTGGGTATTCTTTGACGGTATTGCAAGCTGGACATGGCCGGGCTATGAGGGCAAGGAAGTCACCGTGCAGGTCTACACCCCCGGTGAGTCGGTCTGCCTGTTCTGCAATGGCGAGAAGATTGCGGAAAGCCCGGTAAAAGACTTCATTGCCGAGTTCCGCATTCCCTACACGCCCGGCACATTGAGCGCCGTGGCCATGACGGACGGCAAAGCCTCCGGGCGCATCGACCTGCGCACCGCCTCGGAAAGCTGCACCTTACAAATGCAGTGCGACCGCACCACGCTGACGGCGGGCACGCACGACCTTGCGTATATCGACCTGACCCTGACGGATGATAACGGTATTTTGCAGCCCATCACCGGGCGGGAAATCACCGTCACGGTCGAGGGCGCGGGAATGCTGGCCGGGTTCGGCAGTGCCGACCCAATGGGCTCGGATACGTTCCGCACCGCGACGGCCCACACCTTTGACGGCCGTGCGCAGGCCATCATCCGCCCCAACGGTGTCGGAGCAATTCACGTCACGGCCACAGCGGACGGCCTTGCTCAGCAGACCGTGGAACTGACTGTAACCGAATAAATGGGTAAAAATCGGCGTTTTTGTGTTTTGATTCGCTGTCTTGCCGCCGCAAGACCAGCTTTGACACAAAAACGCCGATTTTTACATTGGTAGCTTGCAAATAACACGGTATAATGCAGAAAAGTCTACAAAAAGGAGAAGCATTATGCAGTTATACAATTTGACCGTTCAGCACGTCACCGCCCCGCCGGGGCTGGACCCGGCCACGCCGCCCTATTTTGGCTGGAAGATGAAAAGTGAAGTGCGCGGCACCAACCAGACCGCCTACCGTTTACAGGTCTGGGCGGAAGATACGCCGCAGAACCCTTGCTGGGACAGCGGCAATGTGAAAAGTGAACAGGCCGCCTTTGTGGAATACGCGGGCAGCCCGCTTGCCGCCCGCACCGTCTACTGTTGGCGGGTGACTGTCTGGGATAACCACGGCCACGCCGCCGAGGCCGAAAGCCGCTTTGAAACCGCCCTTGCGCAAAGTGACTGGCAGGCGCACTGGATGCGCACGCCGCGCCCGATGCCCAAGCGGGAAAAAGGCTTCGGCAAGCAGCCGCCCGCCACGCTGTTCCGCCGTGCCTTTGCGCTGGACGCACAGCCCGTCCGCGCCCGACTGTACGCAACCTGCATCGGCGTGTACCGCCTGACCGTAAACGGTGTGCAGCCGGATGCCCGCGAGCTTGCGCCGGAGCATACGACCTACCGCAAAATGCTCTGTTACCAGACCTACGACCTGACAACCTTACTGCAGGCGGGCGAAAACGTGCTGGGCATGGAGGTGGCCGACGGCTGGTTCTGCTGCCCGCAGACGCGCCCGCCTATTGACGGGATGCAGCCCGACCACGCCGTGCTGTTCCAGCTGGAAGTGAGCTATGCGGACGGCCGCAGACAGATCATTTTCTCCGACGATGCCGTAACGACGCACGACAGCCCCGTGCAGTCCTCGGACATTTTTGACGGCGAGAAATACGATGCCCGCCTTGCCTGCCCCGGCTGGGATGCGCCCAGTTATGATACCGCCGCGTGGACACCCGCCGCTGAGATGGACATGGGGTACGAAACCCTGCACCCGCAGATTGACCCGCCTGTGCGGGTCGTGCGGGAGCTTTCCGCCGCCGCTGTCATCACGACACCAAAAGGCGAGAAAATCGTGGATTTCGGGCAGGTCGTGGCGGGCCGCACTCGCGTGAAAGCAACACTCCCCGCAGGAGCATCCCTGACGCTGGAGCACACCGAAACGCTGGACAAGGACGGCAATTATTTCATCAACACCGACAGCGCAATGGGCGTGACCGAGCAGAAAGACGAGTTCATCTCGGACGGCCTTGCCCACGAATATGAAGCGCGTTTTGCGTTCCACGGTTTCCGCTATGTGCGCGTGACCGGATTGGACGAGGTGCGGCCGGAGGATTTCACCGCCGTGATTTTGTCCAGCGAGAAGCCCAACACGGGCACGTTTGCGTGTTCGGATGAACGGCTCAATCGACTGTACCAAAATACGCGGTGGAGCCAGTGCGCCAACATGATTTCCATTCCCACCGACTGCCCCCAGCGCGAAAAGGCGGGCTGGACCGGGGATATTTCGCTGTATGCCCGCACGGCGCTGCTCAATGAGGACGTGATCCCGTTCCTGAGCCGCTGGCTGCAATGCCTTGCCTACGACCAGCGGGAGAACGGCTCCATTCCGTTCACTGTACCGGATGTATCGATTTACCACTATTCCGGTATCAAAATGGGTGAAAGCACCGGCTGCGGCGGGCCTGTCTGCTCGGCCGGGTGGGGCGATGCCGCCGTCACTGTGCCGTGGGCGATGTACACGATCACCGGGAACACAGCCATTCTGCGCCGCCAGTATGACAGCATGAAAGGCTGGGCAGACTATGTGATTGGCCGCGCCCGCGTACACGCGCCAAACTCCCATCTGCCCGACGAAATCGAGGAGCACCTTTGGAACACCGGCTTCCAGTTTGGCGAATGGCTGATTCCCAGCCAAGCCAACGAGCCACAGGAAAAAATCTTTGCTACGATGGCCGCCTCCGCCGGGTACACCGCCCCGATTTTCGGCTGGCTGGCCGTGCAGATCATGCGCCGCGCGGCAGAAGTTCTCTCCCGCACCGATGATGCCGAGCGCTACGCCGCCGAGGCCGACGCGATGAAGCACGCCATCCAAACAGCGCTCATCACCGGGAATGGCCGCATGAAGGTGGACAGGCAGGGCTCGTATGTGCTGATGCTGGCGTTCGGTCTTGTTCCCGATGCGCTGAAAGCAGCCTTTGCGGACCGGCTGGAAACGCTGATTCGGGAGAACGGCAATCGGCTCGACACCGGCTTTCTGCCCACGCCGTATCTCTTGGACGCGCTTTGCATAGCGGGCAAGCGGGAGTTGGCCTACACGCTGCTCTACCAAGAGAACGCGCCCGCGTGGCTGGCGCAGATTCGCCAAGGCGCGACCACGATTTGGGAAAGCTGGCAGATGTATGACGCCGACGGCAGCCCGCGCAAGGAGAGTTTTAACCACTACACCTACGGCTCGGTGGACGACTGGCTGTTCCGCAATATCGGCGGCATCGATCAGCGCGGCATCGGGTATCGGCATCTGGTTTTCCACCCGCAGCCCGACGCAAGCCTTACATGGGCCAAGTGCAGCTTTGTGACCGAGCAGGGCGAGGCCGCTTGTTCTTGGCAGTACGAGGGCGGACGGTTCACGCTGGAAGTCACCGTCCCCTGCAACGCGGATGCCGTCGTGATGCTGCCGGACAGCACAGAACATACCGTGGGCAGCGGGCATTACCGCTTTGCCTGTGACGCATACTAAAAGGAGAGTCCTTGTATGATACAGCTTGCCGATGTTTTTCAAAACGGAATGGTTTTGCAGCGCGGGAAACCCGTGCGCATTTGGGGTGTCTGCGATGCCCCGCAATGGGTCGAGGTGCGGCTGAACGGTACTGTGATTCTGGCACAGGACCTCGCGGCCGGAGATTTTACCCTGACGCTGCCCCCGCAGCCCGCAAGAGAAAACGCCGAACTGCGCATCGGGGATGTATGTCTGGCCGATGTGGATTTTGGCGAAGTCTGGCTTGCGGGCGGGCAGAGCAATATGGAGTTTCTGCTGCAATACGACCAAGAGGGTGCAGCGGAGATTGAACTTGCAAACGACCCGCATTTTCGCTGCTATACGGTCGGGCAATACACCTGCGCCGGGCAGCGAGAGCAATACCCGGCTGTTCACCGCCAGTGGGATCAATGGCTGCCCTTTACACCCGATCATGCCGCCGCATTTACGGCGGTGGGCAGCTATTTTGCCCGCGCACTGCGCCGCGTGCTGGGCGTGCCTGTCGGCATCGTCTCCTGCAATATGGGCGGCACGTCCGCCTGCACATGGCTGGACCCTGCGCGGCTGGACACTCCCGCACTGCGCTGCTACCTTGACGAATACGAAGCACAGATTGCGCGTTTGGATGAAGCGAAGTCCCGCCGCGAGTGGGAAAAGCAGGCGGCATTCCAAGCGAATGCCGCCGCTGACCCGATGGCTTATATCTTAAAAAACACGCTGACCCCACAGCAGTTCTGCGCCATGCTGGAGCGGCTGTCGGGTTCAGGCGTGGCCGTCGGAGGCGATACGGCCTTTCAGCCGCTGGGCCGGTATGACAAAAATTGCCCCGGTGGCCTATATGAAACGATGCTCCGCCGCGTTGCAGGCTTTACGGTGCAGGGCGTTTTGTGGTATCAGGGCGAAACCGATACCCCGCACGCCGGATGTTATACCGAACTGATGACGGCGCTGATTGAAAACTGGCGCGCCCTGTGGGATGCGCCGCTGCCGTTCCTTGCCGTGCAGCTGGCCCCCTTTGGCACATGGCTGAACGAGGCCGGACAAGCATTCCCGACCGTGCGCCGCTGCCAGCAGATCGTGAGCGAGACCGTACCGGACGTGTACCTCATTTCTTCCTCCGACTGCGGCAATGTCTACGACATCCACCCGAAGCACAAGCGCCCCATCGGGGACCGCTTGGCCGACACCGCTTTACAAAAGGTGTACGGAATGCCGATTGACAGCGGCGCACCGACTGCCGAAAGCTGCACCTTGCAGGGCGACACGCTCCGCATTTCTTTTGCACACGGCGACGGCCTGCATTTTGTGCCCAAACCGTGGGATGAATATAACGGCTTTGCTACTTCGGGCATCGAGCCGCAATATCTGCCGCCGATTTTGGGCGGCATCAATGGGCTGGAAGTTGAAACCGAAGCAGGGCCGCTGCCGCAGGCCGAGTGCGTCTGCACCGACAATGTGCTGACCATTCGTTCCAAGGTACTGGCCTACGCCGAGCGCGTGACCATCCGCTTTTCCCAAACACAATTTTATGAGGTAAATCTGTTGAATGTGCGCGGTCTGCCCGCGTTCCCGTTTACCCTGCAAGCCGAACGGAGTGAAAAATGACAGGTATGGACAAATACGAAACCCGGCATATCCGGGCGCTGCGCGGGCATCTGGCCGAGTGTACCGTGCTGCTGAAAAAGGATGGCAGTTTTCCATTAAAAAAGCCCTGCAAAATTGCCGCATATGGCGGCGGTGTGCGCGGCACCGTCAAGGGCGGCACCGGCTCTGGCGAGGTAAACTCCCGTTACAGCGTGTCGATTGAAACCGGGCTGCGGGACGCGGGCTTTTCCGTCACCACGACCGCATGGCTGGACCGATACGAGCAGCACCGGGCAGCGGCGCACGAACAGTTTGAACAGGAACTGAAAGCCGCCGCCAAAGCCGCCAACCAAAACTATCTTTTGTACAGCATGGGCAAATCCATGCCAGAACCCGAATACGACCTGCCTTTGGATGGCAGCGGAGAGGCCGCAATTTACGTTGTCAGCCGCATCTCCGGCGAGGGCAGCGACCGCGCATGGCGCAAGGGCGATATTCTGCTGACCGATTCCGAAGTGCGGGATATTCTGGCTTTGAATCGGGCATATAAACATTTTATGCTGGTGCTGAACGCCGGCGGCGTGGTCGATTTGACCCCGGTTATGGAAGTGCGCAACATTCTGCTGCTTTCCCAACTGGGCGTGGAGACAGGCGCAGCGCTGGCAGACATTCTTTTGGGCAAAGGCAATCCCTCCGGCAAGCTGACGACCACATGGGCCGCGCAGGAAAGCTACCCGCCAATGCCCGATTTTGAGGACAGAGACACGACCCGCTACCGCGAGGGCATCTATGTGGGCTACCGCTATTTTGATGCCTTTGACAAAAAACCGCTGTTCCCGTTCGGATATGGGCTTTCCTATACCGATTTCCGGGTGCAGGATGCTGCGGTGGCGGTCAGCGGTGAAACGGTTACCGTGTCCGCTGCCGTAAAAAATGTTGGCAGATACCCCGGCAAGCAGGTCATACAGGTGTATCTGAGCAAGCCTGTGGGCAAGCTGGATCAGCCGCGGCAGGAGCTTTGCGCCTTTGCCAAAACGCAGGAGCTGCTGCCCGGTGAGCAGGAAACCGTGACGGCTGTGTTTTCCTTGTCGGATATGGCATCCTATGACCCGGCGCACGGTGCGTATCTGTTGGAGGCTGGCCGCTATGTCGTATCGGTCGGCACAGACAGCCGAACAACAGCGCCTACTGCTGCGCTGCTCCTGACCGATACCGTTAGTACGGTACAGACCAAGAATGTGCTGGGGCAGACGGATTTTGAAGATTTGCGTTCCGTTCCGGCGTGCAGAACATTGCCCGATGCGCTGCCGACATTTGAAATCGACCGCAGCGCTTTTACGCCCAAACAGGTCATATATGACAAGACGGAAGAAATCCTGCCCGAAGTCGCCGCGCTCTCGCTTGAGGATGCGGCGCTCCTGAGCCTCGGCAGCTTTGACAAAAATGCAGAGGGGCTTGCCAGCATGATCGGCGCGGCAAGCACCCATGTGTGCGGCGCTGCCGGGGAAACCAGCGATAAGGTGGACGGTTTTCCGTTTTTGGTTATGGCCGACGGCCCTGCCGGTCTGCGCCTTACCGCCGAATGTGAGGGCCGCGAAAAACGCCAATACTGTACGGCACTTCCCATCGGCACAGCGCTGGCGCAGAGTTTTAATGTGGATTTTGCGCACCTGTGCGGGGATATTGTCGGGGAAGAAATGCAGCGGTTCGGTGTACAGCTTTGGCTGGCCCCGGCGCTGAACATTCACCGTTCTGTCTGCTGCGGCCGCAACTTTGAATATTACTCCGAGGACCCGCTGCTTTCCGGCAAAATCGCGGCGGCCATCACGCGCGGCGTGCAGGCGCACAAGGGCTGCGGCGTTACCATAAAGCACTTTGCCGCCAACAATAAGGAACTGAACCGCAGCCACAACAACAGCATGGTTTCCGAACGCGCCATGCGGGAAATTTACCTGAAGGGCTTTGGCATTTGTGTGCGCGAGGCACAGCCCAAGGCGGTTATGATGTCCTACAATCTGCTCAACGGTCTCCACACAGCAGAGCATCGCGGATTGATTGAGGATGTCCTGCGCGCCGAGTTTGGGCATCAAGGCATCGTCATGACAGATTGGGTCGTTACGATCTTGAAGGATGCGGCCTCTGCACACCGGGATTCCCAACCGCCGCTGGTCGCCGCTGCCGGGGGTGACATGTTCATGCCCGGCTGCAAAAAGGATTACCAAGACCTGCTGCAAGGCATTGCAGCGGGAATCGTGACGCCTGAGCAAATCCGAATCAACGCCACGCGCGTTTTGAAGCTGGCCCGCCAACTGACCGGAGGCTAACTGTATGACAGAAAACACCACGGAAAAAAACTATTGGGTTAAATGCCCTACCTGCAAAGAAAAGACACGCACAAAGATTTATGCAGATTCTCTGCTCATTCATTTTCCTTTATACTGCCGACAGTGTAAAAAAGAAATTGCAGTGGACATAATCCACTGCAAAATATACGCTTCCGCTCCCAAAAGCTAAAGAACAAGCCCCGACTTTCCCAATGAAAAGCCGGGGCTTGTTTTACACTAAGGCAACAGCGCCAAGTTCGGTATGCTTTCGCGTGTGTGCCAACACATCTTTAGAAATATCCAACAGCATTTGCAGTTCCTCATCCGTGCATCCGGCCAGCAAACGGTCAAACTGTTCCCGTGTACTGCTTTCGGATGGATGCTCCGGGTAAAAGACTCTGTTCGCATCGATTTCAAGCAAACGAATCAGCTTATATACAGTCTTGAACTCCGGGTTAGCGATGCCGCGCTCGATGTTAGAAATAGATTTCCCAGCTTTTCCTACATACTCGCCAACTTCATCCTGCGTATAGCCATGAGCAACACGCGCAGACTGTACGGTTTCGCGCAGAGCAGCAGAAAATTCATATAGGTCGGCCATCTCTCATACCCCAAATATATTTGTTCTTTCGTCATAAACTTACAAATATATTGTAGCTTTGCGCAAACCAGAAGTGGATGAAAGTATTTTCCATATTGTATAGAACTATTTTTCTTGCGAAGGGAGAGACATATTTCTTGCCTGCCTGTGCCGAAAAATTCAGCCGACAGACTTTAAGATATACCGTTTTCTAGTTGTTTTCCGGGTCAGCCGCGTTGCGCGCTGGAAATAAAATTCTACACAGCATACAGATTCATCAGATTTTGTCGTATTGATGATTTTGTATGCTGTTTTTGTTTTGTTCGGCGTCATTGCCGCGGACCGCCGCCCTCCATCAGTTTGAAAAATTTAATCTGATGGAGGTTAAAATGTTCCGAAAAAAACACGAGGAACGGTTCATAAGTTGGACCGTCCCTCATCTACGATATGATTACAGCGAAATTGAAGGAGTCGAAGCTCGGATGAACCCGAACGAACGGCGAAAGAGGATTATTGAATTGCTGAGTCAGCGTAGATATGATACCATTCCCAATCTCATGCATGAATTTAATGTGTCGCGCTCTACAATTAAGCGCGACATCACAATTCTTTTAGAGGAATATCCTATCATCTCGACGGCGGGCTATGAGGGAGGTTTGTCTCTCCCGGATGGCTACTATGTCAGTAAAAAGCATCTTACCCCAAAACAGGTAAATGCTATACATGAGTGTATCGCAAC
Organism: bacterium; assembly: GCA_963597355.1. Lineage (GTDB taxonomy): Bacteria > Bacillota > Clostridia > Oscillospirales > Oscillospiraceae > UMGS1766. The sequence goes on from CAVBPR010000021.1 coordinate 27,004, forward strand.
AGCCGATCCGGAACTGCGTTCGATTTTAGTATCTATCCTTAAAGATTTCGCTTGGTAGTCTTTATCCGGATTGCCCCGCACCTTGACAACCGAATACCCAGCATAACAGGTACGTTCCTTTCCCGGCAAGCCCGGCGGGCGGTCTGGCAAACCAGAATTGCGGCGGGGAAAGACCATAATGATACGCCTGCGGCCTCCAGCGTCAGAGGGGGTGACCGAGCCGGAGTTGTAAGCAGTAAGACTCCGGCAGAGTCAGTGAACGAGTGTGCCAGCGCTCTGCCTGTTATGTTCCCGGTGTCAGGGGTGCGGGCGGCAAATGTGACACACATCGAACTATAAAATTTGCCGATCAAGGCAAATCGTGCGCAGCAGCTTTTACAACTGCTGCGCATTATTTTGCCTTTATCGGGATGGAAAACAGGGGTGTAAACCAATGCAAACCTATCCGACAGGCTATGCGGAATCCCACCGCATGGCCGAACAGATTTTCCGGGAGATTTTACCCCGGCACGGTATGGCGGTGCGCGAGGAACAAATCGCGCTCTGCCATGAAGTCCTTGATACCTTATATAATAAAGAAATTTCTCTGTGCGAAGCAGGCGTAGGCACCGGAAAAACGCTGGCCTACCTCGTGGCCTGCATCCTGTGGCAGATGAATCGTCCCGAACGGATGAAGCTGCCTATCGTTATCTCAACCTCCAGCGTTGCTTTACAGGATGCAATTCTCACGGAATACCTACCCGATCTGTCCGCTGTTTTGCTGGCCGAGGACATCATTCGTGAACCAATCACCGCCGTTGTCCGCAAGGGTAAAGAGCGGTTTGTCTGCGATGCCCGCCTTGCGGAGAGTATAATGGTCTCATAAATTAAGACACTTTTTCGGACAGTTTTTAATGAATCTGATATATTAAAATCAGTAACAAAGAAAGGATTCATAAATATGTCCAGACAAAGAAGAAATTTCAGTGCCAAATTCAAATCAGACCTTGTAATCGAACTACTAAAGGGTGAGAAAGATCTCAATACCCTTGCTGTTGAAAATAATATCCAACCGAATCTGCTCCGCAACTGGAAAAAAGAATTCCTCGACAACGCTCCTGCTGTATTTGATGACAAACGTGAGGATAACCTCAAAGAAAAGCTTGCCGAAGAGCGCAAGGAAAAAGCGGAGTATGCCAAAAAGGTTGGTCAGTTAACCATGCAGGTTGACTGGCTCAAAAAAAAATCTGAAGAAATTTGTGGACTTGACTACGAGAGTAAGTTTAGTCCAAAACCTTTTGACGACTAAAGAAATACCTGCTGCTGTTGGTGCAAAACTGCTTGATATCAATCGTACAAGTATTTATTACAAAGGCACGCCTGTATCCGATGAAGAACTGGCTTGTAAAGAGGTCATCGATCATCTTCATACCGATAACCCGGCCTGGGGTGCAAGGCAAATGTCTGCGCAACTAAAAGCTAGAGGCTATCATGTTGGACGTCGTAAAACACATCGTTACATGAACGAAATGGATATTTACCCCATCTATCCTAAAATGAATCTTTCCAAGCGTATGCAACAAGCTAAGGTATGTCCTTATCTGCTCCGTAATGCCGTCATAGACAAACCAAATCAGGCTTGGTCTATTGACATTACATATATTCCAATCAAACGGGGCTTTTTATATCTGACAGCTGTTATTGATTGGCACAGCCGTTGTATCGTTGGCTGGGAAGTGGATGATACGCTTGATACCAGAATGGTTATTAATGCTTTAAAAAAGGCATTTAAGATGGCAAAACCGCAGATATTGAATTCTGATCAGGGCTGCCAATTTACAAGTCAGCAGTACATTGATTTTGTGAAGGAAAATGGAATCCGGCAAAGCATGGATGGCAAAAGCCGCTGGGCAGACAACATCATGATTGAGCGTTGGTTTCGTAGCTTCAAGTACGAAGAAGCCTATCTGACACAATACAATAACATCAAAGAAGCCCGAGCTGCCATCGGACAGTATATCCACACTTACAACTTTGAACGGCGTCATTCTGCACTTGACTATCAGACACCGGCTGAATGCTACTATCCAGCAATGCTGTTGCCATATGTAGCTTAGCATAAATGGAACAGGGAAGAGTTCCACTACTTTCCTAGCGTTCCCTGTAACTTATCAACCATATCAGTTCATTATAAAAATTTCAGATTTTTGTCTTGACAACTGAACCACTATACAACCCCGCAGCTTCAGCATAGTCTCATCGAAAATGCCGCCCACCACATCAATATTCTTGCCCAGATTGCCGAGGATCTCCCGTGCATTCTCCGGGGTGTTCTCAAAGGGGACGATCTGAAATTTGATGTCCGGGTGCAGGGTCCGGACTCTTGACCAAAGCTCCATCAGAAGCTGCGCCGGGGTCATAGGTGACGAACCGATGCGGATGATGTTCTCGTCCTCCTGCATGGCGTTTTTCGCTCGGGTCACGGAGTCCCGGCAATACTGGATGATATATTTCGCATCCTGATACATGGAGCGCCCAGCCTTTGTCAGAGTAAGCCCCCGGTGGCTGCGGTCAAAGAGCTTTACACCAAGGGATTCTTCCAACAGGTTGATCTGCTTGATGACCGCCGTGGGCGTGATGTAGCTTTCTTCGGCGGCTTTATTAAAGCTGCCGGCGTCGGCTACACGGAGAAAAGTTTCCAGCTGTGGATTATACATCACATCACGCCCCTTTCCTGCTTTTTACTTTGCGATTTACCCGCCGTTCCGAAACGCCCCATTGTTCAATATTCGATCCCGATCTCCCTATAGGTAAGCAGCTTTGCTCTTCCCATGGGGAGTTCTACCTCTTCACCGGTCATTGTGCCATCCAGAAGTCCGTCTACTGCTGTCAGGAAATCATGGATTACCTGCTTCTCCACCGGCTTGCTGTGATGGCCCGGCCAGGTGGTATCGTAGAGCGGTTCCATGTCGATCAGCTTCTGCAGTGATCTGCGGTATTCCTGCATGGTTGCCGCATATTCCAACTGCAGCAGCACATGTGCCTTGCAGCATGTATCACCGGTGAACATCCATCTGTTTTTCTCATCCAGGAAGCAGACAGAACCGACGGAGTGGCCGGGGGTTTTTATCACACGGATATCTCTGTCTCCCAGCGCAAATATCATCTCCGGCGAAAAATAGCTGCAGGTTTCTTTGATGGGCAAAAGAGACTCCTGGGAAAATCTGCGGCGCACTTCTTCTTTGCTGTGGGCCTTATAAAGTGCTGCATCTTCCTCTGCCAGCCAGACTTCCTCAAATGCTCCGGTTCCGCCGATATGATCTACGTGCCCATGCGTAAGTGCCACTGTAACCGGCAGGTCAGTCAGCTCCTGACAGATCTTCCTAAGCGGTATCGTCCCGTATCCTGTATCGATGAGCAGGGCTTTTTCCGTTCCCGTGAGAAGATACATATAGGCACTTGCGTTTTCGTCGTATTCTTCTATGCACCATGTCTGCTGATTTAACTTTTCAACTTGATATTTCATCTCTTTCCTTTCTGTGCTGCAGCCTGTCTGCGGCAACGTGTAGAGAATTTCGCGAAGGCGAATTCTCCGACGCGCTCCATAGCTATGCTGCAGCGCGTCATCTTACTGTAAAACTGCCTTAATTATATCATCCCCAATCGATCTGCGCCGAAAAATTCGCGCATCCGTTACGACGCCTAATGACGAATGAGCGTATTTACATGGGAAAAGAACGTCAAAAATTCTGCTCTGGAAATATCCTGATCCCGCAGCCATTTGTACTGTGTACTGGTGGTGCCTTCCGCAATAAATTCTCCCACATATGTGTTTTCAATTTTGTCTTCCTTAAACATGGTCATGACCAGATCATAGATGCCCTGCTTTGTCTTTCCTGGCTCCCTTGGATCTGGATCGGAAACAGATCCGGGTTTCCATGAATGGCGACAGTGCCTTTAACAGTGATCGTGAAGCTGCTGCTTTCTATACACTTACCATTCATATGGGCGGCGAAACTATTACCACAAAGGCCAGCGCAAAGGAGACCATCCTTGTGGCCATCGAAAAAGCCGGATTGTTCTTATCCCACCAGCGATCTGGAATTGGTGGTGCAGCGTTCTAAATAAGACAGAAAAGGGTGCGCTTTTCATAAGCGCACCCGTTCGTTTTTCCTCTATCTGTTTATTTGTTCACGCAGCCGGGATCGTAATATGTACCGGAAACATTTGTAGAGAATATGTACCGGAAATACATATAGAGAATATACCGGAAATTCATGCAGAAAATACATGCCGGAAGCCAAAATGCAACCGTAAGAAAAAACGAGATACTTATTTATTCTTGCTTCGCAGCTCCTCCGATCAGAATCCTCGCCTCTTCACAGCCTTCCGCGCTGAAACAAATACATACAGGTTCGTCTTTTCCGGCATCTTTCCATCTTACTGCCGCCATGGCGCAGCCTTCATAGGAGGTAACGATGTTTGCAAAATAATCTTCCTCGCCAGCCGGTTCTGCGCTGCCAAAGCCTTCCAGTTCTCCGTTTCCGGTTACCTGTGCCCGGATCTTCTTTATTTCCTGCCTGTTGATCTGTCCGTTCTCATCTTCCAGCCATACCTTAATATACGCAAGGTCGCTTTCCTTCTCCGTCACCTGCTCTGCCCGCAGTCGCTGCACTTTTCCGGCTGTCGTAAGCTTGTATTCTCCGATCGCTTCTCCTCCTCGGTAGGCAACGGCCTGCAGGACGCCCGGCTTATATGGTACCTGATAGGTGGCCGTAAAATGATTCTCCCCTCCGGCAGGTTTTCTCCCCAGGGATTCTCCGTTTAAGAAAAGTTCGACTTCGTCTCCGGCGGAATATACATCCACCGCTGCGATCTTATTTTCATAGCCTTCCCACGTCCAGCTGCTGATATTGTCTTTGAACATCCACGCTGTCTTGCTGGATCTTTGGCCGGCATGTTCCATACGCTCCACTGCAATATAGGGTCTGTCGGTAAGTCCGTATACAATCTCCCGGAAATAGCTGATGGGCCTTCTGTTTCCGATCAGGTCAATGTCACCGATATATCCCAACCGCTCCGGATAGATACTTGTGAAATTCTCATGCCCGTCATAATGGAAAATTCCCACACCGGCTTCTCCGATATAATCATATCCGGTCCATGTAAAGTCCCCGATGATATGCGGATTCTCCTCCACCAGTTTCCAGAGATCTTCTATATCAGCCGGATAGGTCTCTGTCCCCACCACGGTTTTGCCGGGATGTAATCGGTGCTCTAAAAGGTGACGCCCCTTCAGGTAATTAAGACCTATAATATCGCAGCTCTGGGAGCTTTCCTCCAGCGCCTCGCTGACCAGCGGATGCGCCGCAAAAAAGTCGCCTCTTTCTCCGGACATCAGGCTCATAAAGCTGTTTAGGGCATTGCTTCCGCCGCCGTTTCCGCCGCCTTGCGTATCCATGCCAAAATGCTCAATGACATCCTTCATGATCACCTTCAGCCGCATTCCCGCACAGTTTAATCCGTTCAGTGCATTGGTGGTATATCTTGTAGCATCCAGCTCATGTACTTTATTACACAGAAAACGGTTGATCCAGGCCCCCTGCTTGGTTCCTGCTTCCTGAATCTCGTTTCCCACGGAATATATGACCACAGAAGGATGGTTGTAATCCTTCGCCACCATATGGGTGATCCACTGTCCGGCTTCCTCCTCAAAGACATCTGCAAGATCATAAGGATTTTTATGCCGGTTCCACATATCCGTAAGCTCGTCCATGACCAGCATGCCCAGACGATCGCAGGCCTCTAACATAGCCCTGCTCATGGGATGATGGGCGCTTCGCAAGGCATTAAATCCCGCCGCTTTAAGCCTTTTACACCGATACCATTCCGCTTCCCCGAAGGTTTCCGCGCCAATGATTCCATTATCATGGTGAATGCAGGCCCCCCTGAGCTTTACCGTTTCTCCATTGATCTGAAATCCATTAACGGGATCTACTGTCACAATACGAATGCCGAACGGTTCCGCTGTGACGTCGCATGTCTTTTCTTCATGCTCTATCTGCATCCGGCATTCATATAGATCCGGATGCTCCGGGCTCCATTTTTCGGGGTTCAGGATAGGCATCTGCACTCTTATGGTTTCTGTGACATTTTTCCGGAAAACCACATGCTGCAGCTCTTTCGCTACTGTTTTCCCTTCCCGGCATATTTCGATCGTACACGCCGCTTCTGTGCCTGTTCCCGTTATGTTTTTTACATCGGCACACACTTCTATAACAGCCACGTCCTCCCTTACAGATAAGGTGGTGATTCGCAGCCTGTCCCTGGGTACGTAGACTTCTGTTCCAAGCAAAAGGTTGACATCCCTGTAAATGCCGGAGCCGGTATACCAACGACTGTTGGGCTGACAGCTGTTATCAACCTCAACTTTTATGCTATTTTCCTGTCCATACAGAATCCACGGTTTTAGATCCACTGTAAATCCCATATAGCCGTTGCGATTGGTGCCTGCCAAAGCGCCGTTGATCCATACTCTTGTTCTTCCGTAAATTCCTTCGAATTCCAGCGCTGCATCCTGCGTTTTCAACGCCTCCGGTGCAAGAAAGGATTTCTCATAGGTATAGACGCCGCCCGGATAAAATCCACTCTGGGCACCGGCCGGACAATCTGCTGTTCTCTTTTCACGGATCATGGCATCGTAGGGCAGTGTAACCGGGATCGCACCGCTTTCTCCCTGAAAGGCCTTTAGCTGCGAATTGCCATCTGCCTTTTCGAAGGACCAATCCTTATTGAATTTAATAAGTTGCATACTTACCTCCCTAAGCCGCAGCTGTCTGCGGCACGTAAGAGAATCCCACGCAGGCGAATTCTCCGATGCGCTCCGCCCCTATGACGTTTGCCGCATAGGTGCGGAGCGCATTTCTTTCAAGCTTATCCTCTTGCTCTTTCCATATCGATCTTCTGGTTTTCTTTCTCTACCTTCAGAAATGCCAGAAGAATGGTGATCACCACGCCGAGGATCACCGGGAAGGTAACGTACAGATTAAAGATCATGCTGACGGCGCTTTCTGTCTGTACGGCAGCTGTGCCGATATATCCGCCTGCTTCCAGAAGCCAGCCCACGGCTGCTGTTCCGATGCCGCCGCCTACTTTGACCCCCAGAGAGGAGCAGCTGAACATCATACCGTCAATATGTACGCCCTTGGTACGGAAGGTATATCCGCTTATCTCTGCGATCAAAGCATTTAAGGTACCGGTAAGGGTTCCTGCAAAGGTTCCCTTGATGAACATGAACAGAAGCATCATGGATACATTTCTCTGTAATGCGAAATAGATCAGGAAAATGCCAAAAATATCGCTGATCAGATAGCCCCAGAAATTAACCTTCTGCATGCTGCCGGTTTTCTTCACCAGTACGGGAGTAAAGATAAGGGCAATGATGACCGGGAACATTTTCATCATATTGAACAGGCCGAGCAGGGAACCATCCCCTAAAACATTCTGCATAAAGTAGATGGCGGAACCGGTGGTCAGATTGCTCATGAAATAATACACCACATAGATGATCACGATCATTACGTAGAATTTGTTACTAAGCAGCAGCTTTACGGCCTGCCCGAAGCTGACCTGATCGTCCTGTGCTTTCTTCTCTTCCGTCTCCTCTATCTCTGCTTTTTCTTCCGGTAATTCCTTTACGCACAGGCAGCTTATGGTATTCACCACAAGACCGATGACTGCACAGATAATGGCCACCATACGCCATCCGGCTGCACCGCCGCCAAATGCCGCAACACCGCTTGTTACGGAAAAGCCCATAACAATATTGGTAACTACCGCAAACATAAACCGAATGGAGCCTAACTGCACTCTCTCATTTTTATTTCTGGTGATCAACGCCGACAGTGCGGAATAGGCAATGCCGTTTGCGGTATAGAAAATGGCATTCAATGCAGTATAGAATACAAAGAAATACGCATACTGCGCGGTCCGGCTAAGGCCTCCCGGAATCGAGAATAACAAAACCAGGCACAGGGAAACGCCCAGCTGGGCATATAACATCCACGGTCTTGCCTTGCCTAATTTGGATTTGGTGCGGTCGATCATATTTCCGAAGATGACATCGGAAATACCATCCAGGAACTTTGATAACAACATCAAGGTTCCGATGATCCCGGTGCTAAGTCCCATGGTATCGGAAAGATACAAAAGCACAAAGCTGGACACCAGACCATAGCTGGTATTGGATGCCAGGTCCCCCGCCCCGTATGCCACTTTCTGATACCATTTCAGATATTTGGTTTCTGTTTCTTTCATTGTCCGTAACCTCCCTTTTTACAACTGTAAACTATCCCCTCTGATGATCCTTTGGTCACTGCGTCCACGCCACCGCTCTGCTACCTGGCGGCGTCTGAACAGTAACATCTTTTGTGTTGTACAAGCCCCCACAACGGATATATCTATTTTAAAAAATCCCGGTTATTTTAAGAATGGCAGATGTGTTATAATTTTCATAAAAATTATCATATTCGTGGATTCTGCCGGGAGGCCTACTATGAGCACCAATACCACTTACACAGTGAGCAATATCATCAAGCAGGAGAATTCAAAAAGTGAAATAAACTCCTATCTCAAAATACTGGCGCCGATACAGTTCACCTTAGAGTTTTGCAGCGGTACCTCCCAGACGGACTTTCTCAATATTCTTCTGGCCTCTCCCATTGAAAACAATTTTTATCATTTTCAAAATGGTGCAGGGATCATGAAGTTCAACGGCCGAGCACCTCATCTTCATGATTTCTATGAACTGCTGATCGTTTTGGACGGGGAGATCCATCAGCAGATCGAGCAGACCGAGTATACCATTCACAGCGGCAGCTGCTGCCTCATGAACAGAAATATCGTACATAAGGAAGTATTTCATTCTAATGCCAATCTTTTGTGTATCGGCATCTCTAAGGAATTGGTGAAAAGCCTTGCAGAGGATGGACAGAAAGTATATTTTCCCGCCTGCGAGCAGCCCTTTGCCAATCCCATTCTTACTTTTCTGGTCAATAATCTGGACAATCCGGATACAAAGGAATACCTTGATTTTCTTCCGACCATCAACAACGCCGACTGGTATCGGGTGCTGCATACTCTCACGGATAATATTCTGCGTACCATTATGTTTCCCAAACTAGGCTCCACCTACGTGATCAAGGGGATGCTTTTAGAGCTGTTTGGGTATCTCTCCGATCCTGCGCAGTATCATTTCACTTCTGTGCATGTGGAAGCGGATAATGATTTTTTGCTTTTTTCCCATATCAGCCATTTACTGGAGGATACAGACGGTCGGATCACCCGGTCGCAGTTGGAGGAGATCCTGCATTACAGCGGCAATTACCTCAACAGTATTGTGAAGAAATATACCAATCTTTGCCTGTTTGATTACGGCCAGACTTTTTGCATGAAAAAAGCCGCCAGTCTATTATGCAAGACTGACGACTCCGTTTTGGAAATTATGGAAAAGTTACAGTTTACCAACACTACTCATTTTTATAAATGCTTTAAAAAGCAATATCATATGACCCCGCGAGAGTATCGGATAGCCAATTCTCTCACTGATTTGTGATCGACATTTTCAGATTATCAATTACCTCACCTGTTATGCCTGCATCGGCTACGTAGTCTTCGACTGCTTTCACATGATCTACGGCCCCGACCGATCCGCATCCCCACACAGTGCTGCAATCTGTCAAACGCTGCTACGCACTCTTGATCTTCTTGATCCATTTCCCGCTGTTTAACCGGAACAGACACCAGATCGCTTTCAGGAACTGGTCGATCTTAAGCATGATGTAGATCCAGAATCCGGGCCAGTGCAGCACCAGACCTGCCAGCGCTCCCAAGGGGATACTGCAGATCCAGAGAAATAAAATATCTGCGATCATCAAAAACTTGGTATCACCGCCTCCCCGAAGCACTCCCTTGGTCAGGATGCTGTTGGCACTCTGGAACAATACCACCACCGCCACTGCGTCCATCAGTTCATAGGCCAGGCTCTTGGTCTCCGGCAGGATCTTATAAGACTCTATGATCACACCTCTTAACGCCAATATTATAACACATCCGATGGCGCCGATTAAAAAGCCGATCGCGGCAAAGGTGACGCCCTGCTGCTGGGCTTTTTCATATTCTTCTTTCCCCAGCGTAATACCGGTTATGGTACAGCTTGCCTGGCTGATGCCCTGGATGACCACCGTAGCCAGCTGCATAGTGACGGTGGTGATGGCGTTGGCCGCCACGAAATTGGCACCGATATGGCCCATGACCGCAGCTACCGCCAGATTACCGAAGCCAAGCAGGGTATCACTGACCAGCACCGGAATGGATATGCGGATATATTCGCCGTACAGGTCCTTGGTATTCATAAACAGATCTTTGAACCGCAGCCGGATATTCCTGTCTTTGCACAACAGGTATCCCATTGTCACGGAAAATTCCACGATGCGGGCCAGCAGTGTGCCGATGGCCGCACCGTTTACCCCTAATGCCGGCGCCCCCAGATTGCCAAAGATGAATACCCAGTTAAAAAAGATGTTGATAAAAAAGGAGCAGATGCTGGATATCAACGGCACCGTCGCCTTTCCTACGCTTCGTAATACCAGGCTAGTGGTCAGCGCATAGCCATTTAGAAAATAGCAGGGAATGGAGATCAGCAGGTACCCTGTTCCGGCATTAATAATGTCACTGTCTGAAGTAAACAGCCCCATGATCTTTCCCGGAAACAGCGCTGTTGCCAGGGAAAAAAACAGCACCACAACCAGCTCCAGCCGAAACATGATATTGACCGCTTTCTTCATGCTGTCCCTTGCCTGCATGCCATAGAAACGGCTGGTAAGAACACTTGCCCCCATTCCAAATCCCATGCACATGACTTGAAACAGGCTGATAAAATTGTTGGCCAGCGTGGCACTGCTCATGGCGGTTTCTCCCAATTGGCCAAGCATGATATTATCCGCCATATTCACGCCCACTGTGATCATCTGCTGGGCTGCAATGGGCAGTGCAAGGGCCGCCAGCATCTTGTAAAATTTCTTATCTCTTACAAATAATCGCATCCTGCCACCTTCTCGTCCCTTCTTTGCTTTTATCCTTCCTGTCCCTTTATTTATAGCAAAGTCAGTTCTGCAGATATATCCTTATCCTGTCTTTTTTTGTACTTTTTTTGCACATTTTACTCCCTGTGTTATTGGAAGCTTATTAATCCTAAGGTTTACCAGACATTGGCACCTGATACCATGCGGGCATAAGGAAAGCACCTGCCGATTTATAAGACATAAAGAAAGCACCTGTCATTTCTGACAGATGCTTCCCGTGTCATATTGGGTTTGCAATGTTACGTGCCTGCATTGCCCATGCCTATCTTTCCAGCGGCAGGTTCAAAAACGATATATCCGTAGGCCTTCCCCCATTGGATCGCAGATCCGAAGGAACGGTGGGCCGAAGGCGTGATGAACGAAGGAGCGATGGACCGAAGGGTAAGATTCATACCGTAACCTGATTTTATAAAAACTCTTCCAGAGTAATGCCCTTTTCCGACAAAGATACAGCGACCTCTTTCCCTACATAACGGAAATGCCAGGGCTCATAGGCATAGCCGGTGATCTCTTCCTTTTCTTTGGGATAACGCAGCAAAAAGCCATGAGAGGGCAGGGCGGCATGGATAATGGCAAATTCTTTTTCCATTTGCAAAAGCTGCGCGTTTTCGGTGATCCACCGGCCGTCCTTTTGCACCACAATATCCAGTGCCAGTCCCGTATGATGCTCGCTGGTCCCCGGAGCCGCGGTCACCGCCAATGTATACGCTGCCCCGTATCGGCGGGTGAAATCCTCCCGCAGTGCCTGTTGGGCGCTGACGCTCCGATAGCCGGAGTCCAGGGCGATCTGTATTCCCCTTTTCTGCATATCATCCCGGAGTGAGAAAAAGGCCTGAAGTGTTTCCTTTTCCAACTGACAGGTCTCTCCCTCAAAATTTACGGCATCTGTAAGTTCTATAGAAGCAGCAAAATCATCCGTGATAGGATGGGTTTTGTTCACCAGAATAAGTTTCTCATCTTTTAAGTTTTGCATGTTTACCTTTCTATGTCGCAGCTTGTCTGCGGTGCACCGTCCCCAAGTCGTTCACACACGATGTGCTGCATCGTATCGGGATATGGACGCAGTCCGGCGAGATTTTTCTTATCCGCTTTCGGCGTTTTCTCTGTATCGTCAGATTCATTATAGGCATCCACCAGATCTTCCGGTCCGGGAATGATCATTTTCCTGCTACGACAAAACCAAAGACGATCACCTGCTGCCATTTAGGATCAAAGATAACATTCCGGTCTTCTCGTACTCAGATAAGGCACTTTATTCCGCAGCTCTGTGGCCTCTCTTAGATCGAATTCGCAGGTAAGTAGCTGTTCCGTGTCGTCCGCCTTCAGAAGCAGATCTCCCTTTGGATGTACAACCAGTGATTCCCCTGCAAATACCATATCGCCTTCCCGTCCGACACGGTTGCACATGGCAATGAAGACCTGATTCTGCATTGCCTGCACACGGATCTCCCACTCAAACATTTCCATGGGCTCTGCCTTTGTATTGGCCGTCGGAATGATGACCAGTTCTGCTCCCTTCAGCACACAGGTTCTGATGCTTTCCGGAAGGTGGCGATCATAGCAGATCACGATCCCCACCCTTCCAAACGGCGTATCATAAACCTGAAATCCATTTTTCGAAGGTGCATAATAGTCTCTCTCGTAGAACTGCCTGGCCTGTGCGATGTGTACCATCTGTGCCATACCGGAGACTTCTCCATCCGGATCGATCCAGAGCGATGTATCATATCGCTCGCCACCCTGTTTCAGATAAATATTTGGTGAGAGATAATAATGGTGCGCTCTTGCCTTTTCCTGAAATGCAGCAATCTCCGCGCTGCTTTCTTCCAGGCAATACTTCGAAGCGTCCAGCTTTTCATACTGTGGAAAGAAGGGTGTTAGCTGGATCTCCGGGAAGAAAAGTAGATCGCTCTTAGCCGCCGCGTCGCAGAATTTCAATGATGTTTTCAGATTTACTGCCATGTCATCCTGCATGGCCATCTGCCCCATGGATAATCTCATGTTTCTCCGTCCTTTAGAATTTTGCAGTCCCGGTGCCTTTATGGATCATATCTTGTTCGCAAAGTTGCATAACTGCATTGCCACACCGTCCTGCATGATCTGAAAACCATGCTTTTCATAAAACGCTGCGTTCTTGCGTTCTTCCGGCATAAGCTCGATGTAAAGATAGTCCTTATATTTTTCCTTTACCAGCTCCACCATGTGTCCGGCTATCCCTTGCCCATGGTAATCCGGATGCACCAAAACATAGTGCATATAGGCCACCAGCTCGGAATCATCCAAAGCGCGAACAAGCCCCACCAGCCTGTCTCCATCCCAGGCGGATATCACTGTGGACGAATTCATCAGTGCTTTATAAAGCCTGGTCGGATATTCTCCCGACACCCAGCCAACCGACAGGAAAAGCTCCTGCACCTGCGTCACATTAAATTTCTTTTCTTCTGTGTATTCAATCATATTCTCCACCTATCTGTGATCACATCTTTGACACTGGATCATTGTCGCATCCGTATCCTCATGATAAAAAGCCCCCGCCCAGCGACAAATACTCTGCAAGATCGGAACAACGGACTCGCCCTTTTCGGTAAGTGAATATTCCACTCGCGGCGGGATCTCGTCATATGATCTTCGTTTGATCATCTGGTTTTCAATAAGTGTTTTCAGGGTTGCTGCGAGAACCGCATCCGTTATATTTCCCATTTCCTTTCGCAGTTCACTGTAACGTAAGGTTTCCTTGGCAGACAGAACGCAGATGATCCTCGAATTCCATTTTCCACCAAAGATATCAAGTCCGTATTCCAACGGACATCGAATGTCGCTTTCCAATTTTTTCTGATACATGATAAAACCGCCTTTCACCGTTTATTGTAAAAGCGTCCCCGCATTATGCAAGTTACTATCAAATTTATTAGTAACACATAAATTTGCTCATATCTTCCTTATCTTTAGTGGGCAACCTACAATTAAGCCTGTCAGATACAAAATAAACCGATCTATGGAGGTATTTATCATGAATGTAAAAGCTTATCTTGAGATCACAATGAACATTCCTAACGAGAATCGTCCGGCTGCGGCAAAGGTCTACACCGATTATCGGAAGCCTTTTCTGGACACGATCGAGGGCGCACTTACGAAGGATCTGCTGATCCGTGATGAAGATGTGCAGGTTCTTCACGGATTTGATTCCGCAGAGCACGCACAGGCATATCTCTCAAGTGATATGTTCAAAAACGATGTGTTTGTCGGTCTTCAGCCGCTTTGGATCTCCGATCCGGAAGTCAAGATCTATACCGTTGCCTAATGCAGAGAAAGCTGCTCCATTTCAATCATTGGAGCAGCTTTTTTAGAACAAATCTGTCGTAGCCTTGTTTCCGGTTTTATTCCAACTCTTCCCTTGCCAGAACCCGGCTCCTGTTATAATTCTAATGCGTTTTCATTTAGGAGGAACTCATACAGACCCAGATGCAGAATTCCATCATCATCCGTCCACGGTTTCATGGAAGACTTGTTGATGATGATTTTCTTGAAAAAGTCTTTCGTATTTTTCAGCGGACGCAGCTCTGTTTCCATTTTTTCCGAGTCGCCGACGCTCAATGCTGACTGAATATAATACTTTTTTGCTCCTCGGTTTATCACAAAGTCGATTTCACATTGTTTCCGTGTCTGCTTTCCACCGTTTCTCTCGATCACTTCTACCACACCGACATCAACGGAATACCCTCGGCACAGTAGCTCATTATAGATGATATTCTCCATAATGTGTGTTTCTTCCTGCTGCCTGAAATTCAATCGGGCATTGCGCAGTCCAATATCCGTACAATAATATTTAGAAGGATACTCAAAATATTTCTTTCCCTTTACATCGTACCGCTTCGCATTACTAAATAGAAACGATTCCGTCAGATAACTCAGGTAATTTGAAATAGTAGTGCTGGAAACAGAAACACCCTTTACCGTGCGAAGAGTGTTTGCAATCTTGTTGGCATTGGTCAATGAACCGATGGAGGAGCATAAATCATCTGTAAGCTCCGCAAGAACATCCGTAAGCACAATTTCATATCGCTCAGCGATGTCCTTGAAGTACACCTCGGTAAAAAGACTCTGCAAATAGGCCATCTTGTCTGCATCAGACTTTCTTGACAAAACCAGCGGCATACCTCCATATAGAGCATATTCTTCATACGCTTCGGCCTTGTCTCCACCGACAGCGGAATAATATTCCTTGAAGGAAATCGGATACACACGGATCTCGTCACCACGACCACGAAATACCGTCAGCACATCTTTGGTCAACATTTTCGAGTTGCTGCCAGTAACGTAGATATCCACATTTCGCAGACGCATCAGTCCGTTCAGAACATTGTACAGCCGAATGCTTTCCGGATTTTTCAATTCTTCTTTCGTGATAGCATACTGAACTTCGTCGATCAGTATATAGTTCATCTTGCCACCTATGATTTTAGACCGTATATATTCGGACAGAGCAGCCGGATCTCGATACCGGATGAACTGATCGTCATCCAGAGCGATCGTGATAATCTGCTCTGGCTTTACTCCGTTTTCAATCAGATGGTCGAAGAAAAGGTTAAACAGCAAAAAGCTCTTTCCGCACCGGCGAATACCCGTAATGACTTTCACCAGACCGTTCCCTTTCCGTTCAATAATTCTCTGAAGATAACTTTCTCTTTTAATTGTTTGATTCAAGGTAAATGCCTCCGTCCACTTGAAACTTACCGCATATTATACGCAACTTTCAAGTGTATTATACCTATGTACCATAAAGGAGTCAAAGATTTACTTGAAAGTAAGTCAAAAAATGCACCAACTTTCAAGTAGACAAAGAACATTCAAAAGTACGAAATGGTGAGGTGGATAGTAAACGTCAAATCATGCGTCCCGGTGTAGAAAAACGCCGCTGATTCATGCGATTATCTGCGCCTGCATATTAACGTCGATCGCAACAATATCATCC
Source organism: bacterium (assembly GCA_963597355.1). Taxonomy (GTDB): domain Bacteria; phylum Bacillota; class Clostridia; order Oscillospirales; family Oscillospiraceae; genus UMGS1766. The sequence goes on from CAVBPR010000021.1 coordinate 43,096, forward strand.
ATCGGTACTCCGAAAACTGCCGCCAACACAACCAGATTGTCTATGGTAGGCATTGCAACGCCGTGCTGCCACTTGTAAACGGCCTGAGGCGTCGCAAATCCAAATATATCTGCCAGATCCTTTACTGTTAAACCGGCATTCTCTCTCAATCTCGCAATATTCTTTCCTGTTGCTACCATATCGATGGTAGGCATGTTAAACATCTTTTCCTCCTGTTCCGGCCATCCGGCCGGAACAATAGGTTCTAGTCAGATGCCTTAAAATTATAAATAGGTTTCATTACATCTATGACATCTACCGACTCCTTAATAACATCTATAATGTCATCCAGACTCTTATATGCCATCGGTGCCTCGTCCAATGTATCTTCATTTACAGAGGTTGTATAAACACCCTCCATTGTTTTCCTGTATTCCTCCATGGTTAATTCCTTGAAGGCTTTTGATCTGGACATGATACGTCCTGCTCCATGAGGAGCCGAGAAATTCCATTCCGGATTACCTTTTCCTATAGCGAGTACACTTCCATCTCTCATATTGATCGGGATCAACACTTTCTCACCTTTATGGGCCGCTATTGCGCCCTTTCTCAAGATCATTTCTTCTGTATCAATATAATTGTGAATGGTGTGAAATGCCTCGCTTCCGGTCATCCCTGTTCTTTCCAGGATTATCTCAGCCATCTTTTCGCGGCTTCTGCGCGCAAAGGCCTGACAGATTTCTACGTCATGAAGGTAATCATCAAGATACTTTCCTTCCAGATAACAAAGATCCTCCGGCATACCGGTCGGACTCTCATAAACCTGCCAATGCAGCTGCTTTAATGCATCCTGTATTTCCGTCTTACGGCCCTGCTCTTTGTATACCCTGATGATCTCATCTCTTTGCTCAATGTAGTCTTCATATCCTCTGTCCAGTCTGATCGCTAATCGCTGATAGAGCTCAGCCACTTGCTTGCCAAGATTTCTGCTGCCCGAATGGATGATCAAATATTTCGTGCCATCATTAGCCTCATCAATCTCAATAAAGTGGTTTCCGCCTCCCAGCGTTCCGAGAGATCTTGCAAGACGCTTAGCATCCTTAAGATCTCTATAGCAACGAAGTTCTGTAAGATCAAACTTCTCCTGTCTCCCCTCCCAAACATTCCTGCCGGAGGGAATGAAATGTGCCGCTTCATCAACCTTTTCGAAATCTATCTCTGCCTTTCCAAGGTTTACCGTATACATTCCGCAGCCGATATCCACGCCTACTACATTGGGAACTGCCTTATCTGTGATCGTCATGGTGGTTCCAATAGTACATCCCTTACCGGCATGTACATCCGGCATGATCCTGATCCTGGAGCCTTCTGTCATTGGGTAGTCACACATGCGTCTGACCTGCTCTATAGCCTCATCCTCTACTACCTTCGCGTAGCAGAGGGCGGTATTAACTTTTCCTTTTATCTCTATTGCTTCCATTGTTTCCTTTCTTGCCGCAGGCTGTCTGCGGCACCGTGAGGAGAATTGTAAAAAAAAACCGCCCACCTTTTCATGCAAGGTAAGCGGTACGCTAAAATATGTTCATCTCTTTTGTCTGATCAGCCTTATCTGCCCGGCCCTGTGACAATCCTGGAAACACAATTTTCTCGCTTATGCTTAGCCTTAAATGAACGCATGGTATCAAAGCTCCACTCATCCTTCTTGAGCAGTGCTGCCAGTTTGCATTCATTATGAAGCTGATCTAAACGATTAATTGCTGCCATGTCTTTTCCTTTCCGGGGAGCTCTCTTTTGCTCCGCTTATCTCTTTCTGTATCGGATGATAACATTTTTTTCTTTAGCTGTCATTATACTTGTGGTATAAAGCCTTGTTTCCGGTTTTATTCCATCGCTCCCCTTGCTGATTCTTTCTTGGCATCAAGTTCTGCGAACAGATCCTGCACCCTGCGTATACTTTTTCTTTTTGCTCTGTTCTCAGCCTGACGATAATATTTCTTCTGTTTCTTCGTTCTATGTGGAAGATTTTTATAACCGGTTTGTTCGATCTTCTTTGCAGCATCATGTTTTACGATATATCGAATGTGCTTATGGGGAGACTGATATATCGGCACATCGCCCTGAACATGATAATGCGCTGTCTTTGCTTCTTCCATCGTCAACGCCTTCCCGTCAAAGGGGCAATGCAGCAATTTGAACCAGTCATAACGATGTACATAGACAATCTTCCAAGCTGCCATATCTGTGATCACATAAAGATCAGTGCCGTCATATTCAATCTGAATATTGTTTTCCTGGACACATTGCGCGATCTTAAAGGCATATTTTCTGTATTGAGGCGGATAGGCCGCCAGCTTCTCCTCATTCGCAATGAACTGCATAACCGATTGCAGATCTATTGTACTTTCACATTCCGTCCATCTGGTCCATGTATGTTTCTGCAAGTATTCATTCCATTTTCCATTATACAACTTAAAGTTCTGATCTGATGATTCAAAATCCACTCGCCAGTTATACAATGGAGTATTCACAAGCAAATGATCCTTATCCTCTTTGATCGCAATATCAGCATCTGCAAACAGTCCTATGATCTGCGGTTCTAATGGCTTATAAATATTCTTCAACGTACAGCAGCATTTACATGGTCTGTAATCTTTGATCTTTTCATCATCCATATCCAATGCTGTCAAAAACTCTGCGTCAATTCTGTTAATGTATCTGCATCCCGCTCTGTGATATATTTTTGATCTCATACTCATCTCAGCTATCATTCGTTCTTTCCTCCATTTCCTTCTTATTTGATTTCTATTAAAAATGTAACTATTCAGCACGCATCTCGATTTTCCTTCGGAAAACCTCGATGCGGCTGGCCAGAGGCGCTTCGTGCCTTGGCCGCCTGCCACATTTCAATGTGAATTTACTTGCAAGCAATTCACATTGAAATGTGGCAGGTGCTGAACAGATACAAAAAAGCCACCCCGGAAGGCTTTTCTCTTTACCTCCCCCAGGATGACTCTATTATGGCAAATTACAAGTCCATAAATCTCCCCTCGTATGCCGAATTTTTATTCTGTTTTTACTTACTTTATTTTTATCTTTCAATGCCTTAGCTCGTCTGCAACATCGGAACGGAAAATTTCGCGAATGCGGATTCTTCGATCTGATAGGATATGCATTGATGGCGTTTATGGCATAGATTCCATTTATAGCACAGGCGATGTTTACTGCATAGGTGCCGTTTGAAAGAAATGCTACCCGGCATTTCTTTCAAACTTCTCCATATTGATCTGCCAGTCGTTTGATCTCTGTCCTGATCTCCTCTACCAGGTGCTCCGGAGCGATGATCTGTACGCCGGCTCCCAGTGCCATGATCCAATGAATGAAATGGCTGCTGGCCGCCACTTTTGTTTTGATCATCCCAGGAAAGCCCCCAGGGACTGATCACGTATCTGGCTCCACCCTTGCGAAGCTCCGCCTGTTTCTTGATATTCCACTGGAAATACTGGAAAGATATCTTCAAATTCTGAGAGATCGCGTTATGGATCGCATCCACATTTTCCATGATATCATTGTTCATGGTCTTCACACGTCCGGTCACATATACCTGACGCTGTAGCTTTGATGTGTTTTTGCATTACAGCTTACGCCTTCGCCCTGTTCAGCCATTGCTGAATCCTCTGCCATGCTGCCTTACTCTCCCGAAAGTTGGGATTGATGATGTAAAAGGTGTGGTACATTCCGGGATAGGTATAATAATCTACCTTAGTCCCTGCCTCCCTTGCTCGTTTTACCACCGTTTCACTGTCGCTGAGCAACAGTTCAGCTTCTCCGGTCTGGATCAGCATTGGAGGGAAACCTCGATAGTCCCCAAAAACAGGCGAGAGATATGGATCCTGCAGGTCGTGCTGACCGGCGTACAGAATAGGTACAGGATATTGCGGTACTTTTGCAGGATCCGGATGTCCGAAAAAGGCATCCTCCGTTTTCCTTGTTTGATAAGATCTGCCGCTTGCTGTCATGTCCGTCCATGGTGAGGAAAGCACCAGTGCACCGGGAAGCGGCTCCCCATGGTCACGCAGCCACAAGGTCAGTGCAAGACAAAGCCCACCACCCGCCGATTCTCCACAGAGTGTGATCTTCTCAGCCGCATATCCCTGTTCCAAGAGCCAATGGTAGCCGTCCACAGCGTCCATGAGCGCTGCGGGAAAGACATTCTCCGGTGTGGTGCGGTAGTCTATCGAGAAAACATCTGCATTGCCGCCGATCTGCGAAAAATGCAAGGCGGTCTTGTTGTAAAGGTTACTGAAAGGCGAGACGAAGCCACCGCCGTGGACATAGAAAATCAGCGGATGTTTTTCTTCATCCTTCCCGCAGCGATAAATATCCATGTAGCTGTTAGGGTATTCATTTCCGTAGGCAACATCGTTATAGAGTACCCCTTCTCCAAAGGGTTCTTTTTTTGGATGCTGCTTCGGCTCAAAAGAGTTCTGCGTCGGTAAATTGTGCGTCTGTATCCATTTGATCAATCTGTGTTTCATAGTGATACTCCCCGCTGCCGACACGCCGCATCACGCCGTTCGGCATAGTAATATCTGCTGTAACTGCAAAGGGAATCGCAGCATCGATAGAAAATAAGCCGCCTTTGATTTCCCAATTTACCTTTAATTCTCCATATGGTGTTTCCTTCCTGCATTTCACCCATGTGATACCATCGCCGATGATGGGGCGGATCAGCACTTTTTGATAGCCTGCTTCCGCTGCCTCAATGCCCGCCAGTCTGCGGTAAAGCCAATCGCCCACTGCGCCGTTTGCATAGTGATTAAAGCTGACCATACCGCCGCCGAGATTGCTGTTCTGTTGGGAAATGTCTTTGACCTTTCCCTCACCGAGATTGACTGTTCCGTCCGGACGCAGGGCATCCCAACGTTCCCAAATGGTCGTAGCTCCTGCCTTGACTTCATAGAGCCACGATGGACAGGTATCCTGCAGCAGCAGCTCATACGCTTTATCTGCATAGCCTGCATCGGAGAGAGCAAAGAGAAGATACGGCGTACCCAGAAAACCGGTGGTCAGATGGTTGTCGGCGGCCTCCACCAGCTTTACAAGGTTTCCTGCATACTGCATTTTTTCCTGTCCTTCTACCATATCAAAGTACATAGGGCAGACATAGGCGGTCTGGAAACCATTGCGGATCGTCCCGCTGCGGGCAGTCAGTAGGAATGTCTACAAAATTACTCAAGCCGCCCCATTTAATGTTGTGCTGAAGCTGCGTCACATCCTCGTTGGAACAGGAAAATTCGCCCGACACTTCGGCGATGGAGGAAATCACATCTGCCCCAATCTCAAAATCTGCGCGTTCAATGCCGCTGACCTCCACATAGCGAAAGCCCATGTAAGTGTACTTGGGTGTATATTCCTGCACACCATCCTTACAAGTATATTCTATTCGTGCTTTCGCTGTACGCAATGGCTGTGTAAACAATTCACCGTCGATCAATACCTCCGCGTGCCGCACGGTCACTTTCTGTCCCGCCTTGCCCCTCAGCCGCAGGGATACAACACCGGAGAAATTCTGTCCGAAATCGAAAATAATGCCCTTTTTTCCCTTGCTCTCGCAGATAGGATCTAAGTGCTTAATACGCCTTGGCAGCATACCGTAAGTGGCGGTCAACGTCCTTGTCGGCCATTTAGCGAGGATAGCACAATTGACAAAACTGCGCTGCATAGCTGCGCTGTGGATATCGATCCGTGCATCTATGACTTCTCCGTCGTAGATGGAAGCTTCCCGAACAGGGCCGTCTGCTGTGACACGCCATGTAGCATCTGTACCGATCATCTCTGTCGTTCCGTCGGTGTAGGCGATGTGGAGTTCCATCAAAAATGCCTGTTTTTTTCCCGCATGCTGTCCCGTTCCCATAGGTCCAAAGGTGGCAACAGCCCAGCCGCCTGCAACGGTCGCACACAGCTCAATTTCCGGCGTTTCACTGTTTTGCAGAAGATCGGTCACGGGATATACCTGATATTGCATCTGGTTTTTGTAGCTGGTGTAGCCGGGAGCCAGCACATCGTCTCCAATGTCCGTACCATTTGCCTGCAAGGTGTAAACGCCCAGCGCCGTGGCATAGATGTAGGCGTGCTGCACCGCTTTTGGAAAGAGGATATGCTTTTGGAATACCAGGGCGGGAGGATTTTCCTTCTTTCCAAATGAAAAGGTGGGGTGTGTGATCCACGCAGCCATCCAAGGACGACCAAGCAGTCCCGTCCGAAACGTGCGCCGATGCTCCGCCGTCTCTCCCGTCATATTCCATAGCTTTGCCGTCACGACATAGTCCGTTTCCGGGTGCAGCGGCACTCCGTTATAGGAAATGTGCGGGGTGAAGGGCCCAGTGTTTTTTCCGCTGTCCCATACGATTTTCTCACCGCAGGATACTGTGAGCTGCCATGCGGCAGCGGTGTCATTTTGTCGGTCTGAACGTGCCTTCACAGAAAACAGTGGCTGTGGGTTGTCAGTGATACTATTCTCGGTCAGGCCGTCTATTCTGATCTCAGAAATCTCAAACATTGCTGTCACCTCTGCGTCTGGTAAGTTCCTCTTTCATCTGCTTCATAACTTTCGCATTTAGCTCATATCTGCTGAAAACAGGAATAGAGATCAAGATCAGTACGATAGGGACCCACGTCAGCAGTACGCGGAAACCAAAAACGGTACTGTCGCTCTGCACTTGATTCGGAACATAGCCGATGATATCCAGACCATATCCCGCGATACCACCGCAGATAGCGGTAGCCAGCTTGTTGGCAAAGGATGTCAGAGAAAACACAAGTCCCTCTGAATGCATTCCGTACTTCCACTTTGAATAATCCACGGTATCCGCTGTCAGGGTAGTCAGCGCCACAGTAAATAACCCGCTTCCGATCCCGGTAAAAACCGTTCCTGCATAGAGCAGCGGGATACTGCGGAATGCGAAAAAGTACACCGCAAAGCCTGCAAGCTGCATTACCAGCGAGATCAGCATCGTACTTTTTTTGCCGATACGTTCCATCAGCTTCGGCGCACACAGCATGATCGTAAACTGCATCGCCAGATTGATCGCCATGATAAGGATATAAGGGCTTTCATCCATCAGAACATAGCGAAGGTAAAATAGATCGTAAGAAAGGAACTGACAAAAGCCTGCCCGGCGCCAAAGGTGATCGCGCCCAGGCCATACGCAGTTTTTGAATTTTCCCGTTTCATTTGTTTATCCCTCCCAATCACAGGTGAATTGTGCGTTCCCGTTTTCAAGACGGTATTCTGCGCCGTTTGGCATGATCACAATAGTTTCTACGTCTTTCAGTGCTTCGACGCTAAGGGTGAATGTTCCATCTTTGATCTTCCATGCGGAAACAATCTTGCCCCTTATGCTGCGATACTCGGCCCGCGCCCTGTTGATAGGTAACATCCCCGAAATGCATAGAAGGAGCATCATTCCTGCCGGTATGAATGAAAAGATTTTTCCTGACTTTTGGACAGATTTTTAATTTTTGTTTCTGCCCATCCACATTCTTTACAGAACTTATTATCTACACTATTATTGATAATAACGGGTTTTCCACTTAGTGAAAATGAGCTATTGTCCGTAATTTCTTAACAAACGTACAAATACTATCAGGAGATATTTATGACCTACGATTCCTTACCGTTTATCACCATATCTGCTTCTATGAATAAGGAAACGGTTTTTCCTATGCTGCACGCCTACGCTCCCTACGTATCAGAGTTTCTATTGTATGAGCTTTCTAAAATGTTGACAGGTGATTTCAAGCTGGAGGGCGAGATCTCTGTTCTGCCCAATTTAATGGCCAGCCAACATACACTGGAGCAGCTTATGTATGTTCAGGCCTTTATGATCTTCAATGCCAACGCAGGGTATTATACCCAGCGCGAAGGGTTGGATTCTTATGAACTTCGTTACACACTTTCCGGGGAGGGAGTACTGGAATATGAGGGAAAAAAGTACACGTTGAAAGAGGGGGATGGATATTTTATATCCTGCCAAAAGCCGCATATTTACTATTCAGGGAAAAACGGCTGGAAATCTACCGTTCTTCACATCAATGGCGGACTTTGTAATGATTTTTATGAAAGATATGAAAAAGATGGGCAATGTCGGATTTCAAAGGATACTATGCCGGCATTTGAAACAATGCAATTTCAAGTTTTACAGGCTACTCAGAAAGTTCATCCATATCAGGAATATCGAATCAATTGCCTGCTCGATCTGCTTTTAACTGAACTGTTGACATCTACCGAAAGTCTTTCCACCAACCAAAGAGGGAACAGTTCTGAGGTTATATCGAACCTTTTAGACTATATCCATTCCCATTACGCAGAAGATATTGTATTTGAAAAGATGGCAAAGACCTTCGGTATTTCGCGGACACCGCTTTTCTCCGAATTCAAACGATACACAGGATTTACGCCTGCGGTATATTTGATGAAGATTCGTATCCGGCAAGCCAAACTCCTTCTGGCCAACACATCGCTCTCTATTGAAGCGGTATCTATGCAGACAGGCTTCAACGATGCCGGCCACTTTTCACAGATTTTCAAAAAGGAAGTTGGCATAACGCCCCTCAAATATCGAAAGGCAGCGAATGTGTGACGCAAGGATGTTAGCTTTCATGGATCATTTATTATCAAATGATCTACTTCATTTTAGGATCAACCGCTTTATCTTGTTACTTCTTCTATATGGTTTATTGCCTCTCTCTCCTCCTTTGTTAACGACCATCCCAATGCACCGGCATTATCATTTGCCTGTTTTACAGATCGAACTCCCGGAATGGGAACTACCTTGACTCGTTCCTGGGTTAAGAGCCAATTGATGGCCACCTGCGCTATGGTCTTCTCGTGTGCAGCCGCTATTTTCTCCATCACTTCCATCAGGGGCTCCATACGTTTAATGTCGGACTCTCTGGGTTTCGAAAAAAGCCGCTTCACAAACGGGATTCCGTCATTTCTTTCTTTTGTGAGATCAAGATGACCAAAATAGGATGTTACGGCATATTGGATCGGAACCTTTTTCCCGCTGCGATATTTCCCTGTAAGTGTTCCTTCCGCCAGTGGCGCATATGGGATTACGGAAATATTCTCTTTTTCACAGATATCAAACACGCCGTTTGTTTCCGGATATCTACGGATGACATTATAGCCAACCATAGCGCTTGTAAGAGAATATCCCTCGGATTTCAATGCATCCGATGCTCTTTTTATCTGCTCTGCATTAAAATTACATACGCCGACAGCACGGATCTTTCCTTCCTTTAATGCCTCTGCCATATAGCGCATATACTCTTCGATCCTGTCATTTTGTGGCGGCATATGCATCTGATACAGATCAATGCACTCTACCCCCAACCTTTTCAGACTCCCATCAAGTGCCTCAAGCAATGCCTTAGGATCATCCTTTTTCACGGAACTTCTTTTCTGCGTAAGAGGGTTCATCCTGGAAGGCGGTGCAAATTTATCCGCGATATATATTTTCTCATTACTGCATTTCAGGCATTTTCCCAGAATTTTTTCCGACGCACCGTTCCCGTAGATTTCCGCTGTGTCAAAGAAATGCAATCCATTTCCGATGCACGCCTGAAATACACCTTTAATATCTTCCTCTGTAAATTTTTCATTTGGAAGCCAGAGCATCGTCCCTACGCCCATCTGTGGAAGCTCAAATGTTTTTTTATTTTCCATGTAAATTTCCCCTTGCCTTGTTGCGTTTTTTTCAGCATACTGACAATCAGGTTCAAAGTAAACATGCTGTTTATTTTGAACCTGATTTAAAAGAAACACATTATGCTCATTTGTGTTGTGATCAACACTTTTTATAAGATTGTTTATTGGAGAGATATGGAAAATCAAAGAATTCGTTTGACAAAAAAATTACTTAAGGATGCCCTTATAAAGCTGTTACATCAGAAGACCATTGATTCCATTTCTGTAACCGAGCTTTGCAGATGCGCTGAGATCAACCGTGTGACTTTCTACAAATACTACAGTACTCCATCTGATGTGCTTACGGAAATAGAAGATGAACTGCTGACCGATATAGAAAAAATAGTTTCCACCTATGAGAAAAACAGTACACATTTAATTTCCGCTCTGCTTTTTTTTCAGGAAAAACGCGATGAACTCCTCATACTTATGAAAAATCTTCCGGGTAATGAATTAGAGGAGCGACTGTTCTATTCTCCGAATATCAAAAATATCCTGTCAGAAAACTACTTGAATGATTATGATGGAGCAGATAAAGAATGGGCATATCTTTTTATTTGTAACGGTTCCTACTCCATCATTCGGAAATGGATGCTAGAGGGATGTCAGGGATCACCGGAACGCATTGCGGATTTTATTCACCGATTCGCTATAAAATTGCTGTCAACGGCAATCTAAGTGCAAAATATTGCCCTTTTAACAATAGCACTACTCGCTTACCCCTCCTTCGGGAACTCTGCTTCCATCTCCGCCCGAACGATATCCTCAGATGCTTTCATGGCTTCCAATGTCTTCTCCAGAAGCTCATCCAGCCCCCAGCCGAGCTGATCAGCCCCTCTGGCGATCACTTCCCGGGAACAGCCTGCAGCAAATCCCTTGCTCTTATACTTCTTCTTAAGAGACTTAAGATCCATATCCTTTGTGCTCTTTGAAGGCCGCATTAGGGAAGCTGACCAGATAAGCCCTGTCAGCTCATCCGCTGCAAATAAGACCTTTTCCATCCTATGAACCGGTTCTATATCAATGGTCGTGCCGTTGCCGACTGTGATACCGTATCCATGGGAACATACGCCGTGAATGATATCCTCTCCTACACCGGCTTTCCGCAAAAGCTCCGGCGCCTTCAGACAGTGCTCCTCCGGATACTGTTCAAAATCGATATCATGCAGAAGGCCGACAATGCCCCAGTATTCCGTGTCCTCTTCGAAGCCAAGCTGCTTGGCATACCATTTCATGACTGCTTCCACCGTAAAGGCATGTTGTATATGGAAGGGATCTTTGTTGTACGTTTTTAATAATTCAAATGCCTTATCTCTTGAAATATAATTCATTTTAATCTCCATTTCTGAGTAGCTTTGCTGCGAAAATAGGGGCGTACTATTCTTCCTTTGTCACTTCTATTTTTCAATGAAATACTGCAGCATCTCATATTTAAGCTTACAGCCTTCATATATTTCCGCAGGAAGCAACGCTCTTGCAACCAGCTTTAAATCATCACTTTCAATATCGGTTCTCTTTAAATTTGCATAATCTCCATCAATTGAGACTACCTCGTAATACCAAGTCTGCATTCTATACCTCCGGATAACCACGTTTCAGCATGATCTCGTAGAGTTCCATGCTCTTTGCCGTCCTCTGCTTCATATTGCGATCCCCCTGCAATGGTCCACCTCATGCTGAATGATCTGCGCTGTCCAACCGGAATACTTGCCATGCTGCTTGCCGGTCTTCTTCGGTGGCATCCTCTGACTTCTGTGCAAGAAAAAGCGGATCCCGCATAATTTTCTTAACCACGATAACTGCACCCCTCTCGTCCCGGCATGTCGTCACTCTTAATATATCCGGCATTGAATTCCATGTTGATGTCGCGAAGCTCCTTCTTGCCATCAATGTACTCCTGGTACATCTCCGCAAGCCCCGACATACAGCCATCGCAATTTGCCTCAATATTTCCCAAAGATTCTGCCACAATCTTCTCGCGCTCTTCTTTTGTTGTTTCAGATATCAAATATCCCATGGATCTTCCTCCAATATCATGCAGGCGGCCGACAATGCCCCTGTATTCCGCGTTCTCTTCGAAGCCAATCTACTTGGCATACCATTATATTTGTCACGATCATTATACAATTTTCGCGACAAAATGTTAATTCAACCAAAAAACCTGCAGGCATCAGGATAATCCTAACACCCGCAGGCTAATATCATATCTTATTCACTTGCACTGACCTTACATCAGGAAAAAAACATCTTATTTCTTTGTATTCACTTTTGTTCTCTCTACATCTTTACGTGCAAATCCCATATACACATCTTCCCTATATGTAATAGCAACACCACCTTTTATTTCTGTGTTAGGAAAAATCTTAGAAGCATCTTCTTCGTATTCTATTACTTTTAAATGTTCGTCCTGAAGCATCTTCATATTCCACAATTTTGGTGTTGACCCTGCATCAAATAAAAATCTCGCTGGCGTAATCAACTCAACCTTATCACAAACACGATATGCTGCATGAGTATTCCGGAAGGTTTTACCCCACCTGTCCGGCTGCAGAAACCGGTGATTCCGACATGACGGAAACCACTTTTCCGACAAGCGGGAACCATTGATTCCGGAGCAGGAAACCGCCTCCTTATAATGAATCCATGCGCTTTTACAGCGTAAATTCATTATAAGGAGGTCACCATCATGACCAAATATCGTGAGATCATCCGATTTCAAAAACCAATAATCCAAAATACCATTGGTATTGTGATAACAGAACATGCTGTCATTACAAGAACTGTTTTTGATGCAAATGCTGCATCCGACTTATAATTTTCCGCCATCATCGGAATCGCTGACATTGCCGGCATTGCCGCCATTAAAGTAATAATAGTCGTTTCCGTAGGTGTAAGAAAACATGCTGCTATCTTAGCTGCTGCGATAGGTACAATCAGCATTTTTCCAACCACAAGGAAAATATAATCATATGCATATGAGAAATCTCTTAAAGAAACATAAGACAATGTTGCACCCAGGAAAATAAGTGCAAGACTAAAACTGGTATTCCCAACAGAAGTAACCGTCGTTGCTATTACCTCCGGTAATTGGATATGTAATGATGTAAATACCACTGCAAGAATCATACAGATATTCATGGGGTTCAAAATTTTTTTTAATGTATTTATGGTAAAAATTCCTGGATTTTCCTCATCAGAGGAGGACATGATCATGACCCCCAAAGACCAAAGCAATAGCTGGTCGATCAGGGTAAAAAGAGCAATATAGGCACCGGCCTCTCCATTAACAAATAATGACAGTAATATTGGAATATTCATAAATCCCTGATTGCCGAACATCGTCTGTATCACGTGGATCTGCCTCGTCTTCTCAGGCAATCGGAAGATTCGTCCTGTTGTCAGCCCCAATATGAGCAGAAATGCAGAAAGTAACAGTTCCGCAATCACAAATTTCCAGTTCCACACCAAATCCCCAAACGTTACTTTTGCATCATAAATCAGTGCAAATCCAAGACAGGGAAATGTTATTTTTACAAGAAATCCTGACAGGACATTTAATTTTTCCTGCTTCAGCACACCCAGTTTTGCAGCCAGCACCCCCAAAAGCATCAGTATCACAAATGTTTCAATCTTATAAATAATAATTGCCGTCATAAATAGCTCCTTTCACCTTACGGTTCTTCAGGAATCAGTTCCTCCGGCTTTTTTATTGTATAGTATCCGTTGTCCTTATGAATGATACCTTTTCGCGTCAACTCACTAAATACATTTGCCACACTGACACGACTGGCATGAATCATATTAGCCAATTCCTGATGTGTAAATTTAATTTTAATTTTTACACCTTCCTCTGTTCTTGTTCCATAGGTCTCTGCAATATACGTCAGGGCATGACAAATTCTGGCATACGTTTCAGTAAAGGAAAGTTCCACTCCCTGTACAGAGTAAATTCGCATTTTTCTGGACATTAATAAAATAATTTGCAGCGCAAAATCAGGATCTGTATTAATAGCCTCCAGAAGTCTGGACACCGGAATTAAATAAAGTTCCGTATCTACAATAGCCGTTGCCGTATAATAGGTAGTATACCCCGGTAATGCTACAGCTTCTCCGAACATACAATTCTGTTCCGCAATATATACACCCTTTTCTTCTCCACCGACACTGTAATAGCTCAATCTGATTCTTCCCGATTTCACAATAAAGGCATAATTTAATATGTCACCCTGATGATAAATAATCGCATTGCGTTCAAACCGGGCAGGGGTGATATTTTTAGTAATCTTCTCCCAACTGTTTGTCGGTAATTTTACCCATGGATTGTCTTCCTGAATGTTCATATCTTTTTCTTTCTGATCATTATAAGCGGATAATAGCAGAAAAAGTGTAAACCATTTTACAAATTTTTACCATAAAAATATAAACTGTTTTACATACCATTGCTTGTAAACATGATAAATTTATCTGCATCAAATGTTTTTGGCATTTCAAGATGCGCCAGAACAGAAAGGAGAAAACCATATGAAAATTGTTTCCCATTCCTTATATAAGGGAATATTCCCGGAAGAGAATGATGATGTTATCTTTCTTTCCAACGAAGAAATGCTGGCACATCCTGAAATTCTGGCGGAAGCGGAAGTCCTCAATATCCATCCTTATATGCTCACAAAGGATTTTTTGGATTTGTGCAAACAGGTAAAATGGATCCAGACTCCCGCAGCCGGAGTCGATGGTGCAGATCTTGCAGAAATGAAACGACGTAATATTCTCTTTACAAACGGCTCTGGAAACATGAGCATTTCTATAGCAGAGGATGCCTTTTGCAAAATGCTCCTATTTTCCAGACGAGTCAGAGAATATGATGCTGCGAAGTCCAGAAAAGAATGGATCACCTTCGGACAGGATCCCTGGATGTCTGTAGTATCCAAAGATTTATATACAAAAAAGCTGGGGCTGATCGGTGACGGAGCTATTGCTTCCGAAATTGCCAAAAGAGCGAAAGCTTTTGACATGGAGGTTCTCACCTACGGATTATACAACAGGGATTGTCCCTATTGGGATCACTTCTACACAGATTCCGCAGGATTGGATACTGTATTATCACAAAGTGATTATGTGATCGTTGTTGTACCTCTGACCAAGAACACCTATCATATGATCAATGCGGATGCTTTTAATAAAATGAAAAAAGAGGCTATTTTCTTAAATGCCGCAAGAGGTCCCATCGTAGATCAGGAAGCTTTGATTCAGGCTCTGGAAAGCGGTTCCATTGCAGCCGCCGCACTGGATGTATTTGAAGTGGAACCTCTACCACCAGACTCCAGGCTATGGGATTTACCTAATGTATTCATTACAACCCACAAAGCCGGTGCCGGTGACAGCTGGGTTCGACGTTTAGCACAATTATATGCAGACAACCTTGCTCTGTATAGGTCAGGGCAGCCTCTCCGCAATCTGGTACGTCTGTAAATATAAAAAGAGGAGGACTATTATGGAATATCATTTTTCGGAAAAAGTATCCACCTTACAACCTTCCGCTATCCGCGAATTGTTTAAGCTTATGGTAGGCGAAGGTATTATTGCTCTCTCAGGCGGCAACCCCGCCAAAGAAGCATTTCCTATGAAAGAAATTGCAGACATCTCTAAAGAAATTTTAACAGAAAATCCTGTTGCTGCTCTGCAATATTCAATCAGCGAGGGATATACGCCTTTAAGAGATCAGATTCAGGAGTATGTAAAAAGAAAATTTAATATTGGCACAGAAGAGGACGCAGTACTGATTACCTCCGGTGCCCAACAGGCTAACGATATGGCTGTAAAGATCTTCTGTAATGAAGGAGATGCCATAGCCTGTGATGAAACATGCTTTATCGGATCACTCAGTTCATTTAAGTCCAATAATGTCAGCATTATCGGTATCCCGACTGACGATTTTGGTATGATTCCAAATGCACTGGAAAAAGCACTTGCAGATCATCCTAATATTAAAGTTATTTATCTGATTCCCAATTTTCAAAATCCTACCGGTGTCACAATGCCGTTAGAACGTAGAAAAGAAATCTATGAAATTGCAAAAAATCATCATATAATGCTCATCGAAGACAACCCCTATGGAGAATTACGTTTCCGGGGTAAAGATGTTCCTTCTTTCAAATCGTTTGATACAGAAGGTCTGGTATGTTACTCCGGAAGCTTTTCCAAAGTGGTTGCTCCGGGATTGCGTGTCGGTTTTATGGTAGCCAATAAACAGATCGTAGATCGCGGAACACTTTTAAAACAGTTTTCCGATGTACATACCAATATTTTGGCTCAGATGATCATTTATGAATATTACAAGCGCTACGATACTGACAAACACATTTCTGAAGTATCAGCATTTTATGGTGACAAATGCCACTATATGTGCGAACTGATCCACGAAAAACTTCCAGCAAGCATCAAATGTATTGAGCCGGACGGTGGAATGTTCGTATGGTGTACGGATACCACAGGTAAAATTGATATCGAAGCATTTGTTCAAAAACTGGTAACCGAACACAAAGTAGCTGTAATCTCAGGTAATGTTTTCACTACTGATGGAAGCAAATCCCATTCCTTCCGTCTGAACTTTACAGTTCCCACCAAAGAGCAAATTGAAAAAGGTATTACCGCTATCGGTGAGGTACTGGAAGAAATGTATCGCTCCTGAATATATGAAACTATATGAACAACTTGATGATTCAAAGGCGAATCCCCACAGGATTCGTCTTTCTTTTTATGTGAGGGTAAAATTATGGAAGAAAAAAATACAAAATTAGAGTTTCACGGTGGAATGTTTGGTTTGTTGATTCCTTTTGCTATCCTGATTATTGGAATTGTTGCTATTGCATTAAAGGGATGGGCTATGCCGATGGCTTTCTGGGTACCTGCACTGGCCGCAATGGCTGCCGCACTTTTCTTATCAAAGAAGCCGTCTGTCACAGCTGATGTTATGGTAGAAGGAATGTCACAGCCGATGGTCTCCATTATGATCATGGCATGGTTCCTGGCTGGTATTGTTGCACAGATCATGAAGTCATCCGGTCTGGTAGAGGGACTGATCTGGCTCAGTCTGGTTGTTGGTCTGAAAGGTGCTCTATTCCCTGCCATCACATTCATCTGTGGAAGTCTGTTATCTACTGCTACGGGCACCGCTCTGGGTACAGTAATTGCTCTGACCCCTATTATGTACCCGGTAGGAGTTGCTTTAGGTGCGAGACCAGCTGTTATGGCTGCTGCTATTGTAAGTGCCGCATATTTCGGTGATAATATAGCCCCTGTATCAGATACCACAATTGCATCCTCATATTCTCAGGGTGTTGAAGTATCTCAGGTAGTAAAATCCCGTTTAAAATACGCTCTAGTCGCTGCTGCAATTGCACTGGTCTTTTTCATTATCTTTGGTGGCGGAGGCTCTGCTGCTGTTTCTACGATCAGTGCCTCCGAATATTCCCCCAAGGGCCTGATTATGTTGGTAGTACCCGCTCTGTTGATCGTTTTAATGTATAAGGGTGTCCATCTGTTAGTCGCGCTGTCCGGTGCAGGCGTATTGGGAATTATATTAGGCGCTATTACAGGTCTGTTAAAGCTTTCGGATCTTTTAATCGTTGATATGGACAGCTTTTCCGTTGGTGGTATTATCGTGGACGGCGTCAACAGTCTGATCGACATTGCAGTATTTGCCATGCTTTTAATGTCCCTGGTACATTTACTTGAAAAATATGGTTTCTTCGAAATCATGATTGAGAAATTATCCCGTTTCACCAAAACAGAAACCTCCTCTGAACTGACCGTTGCCCTTATTAATATTGTCTTAAATCTGCTTACCGTAGCCAGCACCATTGTCATTGTAATTGAAGGTCCGATTGCGAAAAAACTGTTGGTTGAAGAAAAGGGAATCTCTCCCACCAGAAGCGCCAATATTCTGGATGCTATCGCTGCTGCCTGCATGTGTCTGATTCCTTACGGCTTTGGTCCGCTGCTTGCATTCATGTTTGCAGGTTCTTCCGGTGCAGTCGTTGATTTCACAGTCATGGAAGTTGCTCTTTATTCCTTCCACGGATGGGCTTTGCTGATAGTCATGTTATTTGCTATTCTTACCGGATGGGGAAGACATGACAGCACTGAAAAGGAAACAAGTTCTGATTCCGGTAAAGTAACAGCTACCGTAAAATAACTTTCCTCTTTACTTCCACCCCCTGCCCCTCAGTCTTTGATGGGTGGGGGCTCTTTGTTTTGCTTATTCTATTCTATAATGGTCTCATAAATTAAGACACTTTTTCGGACAGTTTTTAATGAATCTGATATATTAAAATCAGTAACAAAGAAAGGATTCATAAATATGTCCAGACAAAGAAGAAATTTCAGTGCCAAATTCAAATCAGACCTTGTAATCGAACTACTAAAGGGTGAGAAAGATCTCAATACCCTTGCTGTTGAAAATAATATCCAACCGAATCTGCTCCGTAATGCCGTCATAGACAAACCAAATCAGGCTTGGTCTATTGACATTACATATATTCCAATCAAACGGGGCTTTTTATATCTGACAGCTGTTATTGATTGGCACAGCCGTTGTATCGTTGGCTGGGAAGTGGATGATACGCTTGATACCAGAATGGTTATTAATGCTTTAAAAAAGGCATTTAAGATGGCAAAACCGCAGATATTGAATTCTGATCAGGGCTGCCAATTTACAAGTCAGCAGTACATTGATTTTGTGAAGGAAAATGGAATCCGGCAAAGCATGGATGGCAAAAGCCGCTGGGCAGACAACATCATGATTGAGCGTTGGTTTCGTAGCTTCAAGTACGAAGAAGCCTATCTGACACAATACAATAACATCAAAGAAGCCCGAGCTGCCATCGGACAGTATATCCACACTTACAACTTTGAACGGCGTCATTCTGCACTTGACTATCAGACACCGGCTGAATGCTACTATCCAGCAATGCTGTTGCCATATGTAGCTTAGCATAAATGGAACAGGGAAGAGTTCCACTACTTTCCCAGCGTTCCCTGTAACTTATCAACCATATCAGTTCATTATAAAAATCTCAGATTTTTGTCTTGACAACTGAACCACTATACTTTGGCTCTTTTAATTTTTTCAATTTACACCATTATACAGACGTAACCAATACGTCTACCACTTTAAGATCAAATTTGAATTTTGGGCGAGCCAAAACCTCCCTGTATTCTGCTACAATTTCCTCAGACAACAAGGGAATCAAATTTCCCAAAAGCGCCTCCTTCTAATTTTTCTTTCTGACTGCATCAATCTCTGCATTGATTTCTTCCAAAGTCATCTCTGATGTACCGTTTTTCGCTGCTGCATCGCTTAATTCCTGAAGTGCTCTTGCTGCACTTTCAGCCTTAAAATCACTTTTCGGCAATGTCATATTAAAGGGAACACCATTCA
>CAVBPR010000022.1:0-47614 GCA_963597355.1 bacterium
ACCGCTGACCTCTTGAATGCCATTCAAGCGCTCTCCCAGCTGAGCTATACCCCCAAAGAACACATCGTATTATATACAATTTCATCGTCTATGTCAACGCCTTTTTCTGCAATATATAAAATTTTCTGTTGAGAAACTATCAAATTATTTTTTCGTACTGCAAAAACTGATACGTAAGATCCCCATTACAGCGAACTTCAGAAACATAAATGCATTTCCAATCAATAGCGGCATCGAAATTTGTAAGAAAACAATCCCCGTTTCCGTCGGCAAAGACCTTGGTGATATAAGCATGTGTACAGAACGGCAAAAATTCCTGATAAACAGATGCTCCTCCTACGACAAAGGCATCTGGCCCTGCAAGTTGAATTGCGTCTGCAACGGAGCTGCATCCTATCGCAGAAGGAGGAAGTGTCGCTGGTGTATGCGTCAGAACAATGTTCCGTCGATGGGGGAGAGGTTGTTTATTCGGAAAGGTGAGCAACGTCTTTCGTCCATAGAGAATTGTGCCGTTGATCGTCAGCTGGCGAAAATAATGCAAATCGTCAGGAATAGAGAAAAGCAGCTGCCCATTGCGGCCGAGAGCCCAGTTCCGGTCAACCGCAGCAATCAATTTCATCGTGCCTCTAATTCCTCCAATAACTGTTCGATTGTTTTTTGCGTTAAGGGGTGAAAAGCATAACGTGCAATTTCTGCCAGCGGACGCAGTACAAAGTCACGGTTGGCCATATCCGGATGGGGAATTGTCAAGGTTGGGGTATGTATTACAAGATTATCATAGAGCAAAATGTCCAAATCCAGCGTCCTGGGGCCCCATACAATGGTGCGCTCCCGACCGGCGGAAGCTTCCAGATCGTGCAGGAAGGACAGCAGTTCCTCCGGTGGTAAGAGAGTTTGAATTTCACAGGCACCGTTTAGGAAATCATCCTGTTCCACGCCGCCGTAGGGCTTGGTTACAATGAGGGAAGACACGGCAGTAAGCCGAACACAATCGGACTCTGCCAGCGATTTCAGGGCATTGCGAATATAGGCCGCCTTATCGCCAAGATTCGAGCCAAGGGCGATGTAGGCAGTGTGCCATGCACGGCGTATTTTCACGGATACAGACTGAAAATCCAGCTCAATTGGGGCATCTGGTTTGCGCAGCTCTAATGTGATGGCGTGAATTTTTGGGAAATGCAACAATACGGAACGGCAGGCTTTTTCTGCGGCTGCTTCCAGCAGGCGATAGGTGTTTTTGGTTAATTCATCGTGAAGCAGTTGTGCAACCTCAGCGTAGCTCACGCTGTCCTCCAGATTGTCGCTGATTCCGGCAGGGCGGGTGTCTGTTTCCAGGACGGCGGACAATTCAAACATCTGTCCCTGTTCTGTTTCAAAATCATATACACCGTGGTGGGCAAAAAAACGAAGACCATCGATTTTAATTTGATCCATGGGCACCCTCCTGCAAAATCGCCTCGGTCATTTGGATTACGCGGGCATTTTCTTTCACATCGTGAACGCGAACAAACATACAGCCTTTTTCTACTGCCATCACTGTGGTGACAAGGGTGCCTTCAACCCGTTCTGCGGTGGGGAGATCCAATGTCAGGCCAATGACTGATTTTCGGCTGGTGCCCAGCAGAATAGGAAGCCCGAAACGCTGCAGCTCATCCAGACGGTGAATCACAGTGAGGTTTTGTGTATAACTCTTTGCAAAGCCGACACCCGGGTCGAGAATGATTTTCTTTCTGGAAATCCCCGCCTCATCTGCCAGACTGATGGACTCCTCAAGATCAGCACACAGGTCGGGTAAAAACATTCGGTAATTTGCTTCTTTGCGATTGTGCATCAGACAGCAGGCAACACCCGTTTTTGCAATCACATGTGCCATCTGGTCATCGTACTTCAATCCCCAAATGTCGTTGATCATGTCTGCACCGGCATTGATTCCAGCCTCAGCAACGGTGCTTTTGTAGGTGTCCAGGGAAATTGGAACATCAAAGCGTGCCTTCACCGCTTCTATAACCGGAAGGACACGATCCATTTCTTCGTAGTCCGGCACGAGCTCATATCCGGGACGGGTGGACTCGCCGCCGATATCCAGAATGTCCATGCCATCGCTTAGCATTTGTTCCACATGATGCAGGGCATGATCCAACTGATTGAATTTTCCCCCATCCGAAAAAGAATCCGGAGTGACATTCAATATGCCCATCACATAAGTGCGGCCTTTGTTTAAAAATTCTTTTGTGCCAATTTTCATTTTTATTAATACTCCAAAGAAGTGTTCTTCTTTTCCTGTGGCCAATTACATTCCGATGATGCAGGGCAATTGTAGCAGGGGCGGCTTTTTTTGTCGGCCCAATACAACGCTTTCGCAAGCTCACTGCCCTCGCCAGGGGATCTGTGCCCTGCAATAGCGGCTAAAATCAGGAGCTGTTCACCTTCAGTATAACTGCAATCCGTCAAAATTTCTTTTGCAAGCTGAACGCTGGCTTCCTCGTGGGGAGTGCCGTCAACGTACTGGGCCGCTCGCCCCAGGTCATGCAGAAGGGCAGTTGCATATAAAATGTCGCGAGGAATATGCACTCCATCTTCTAAGACATAGATGAACATCAACCGTGCGGTAGACAGGAGATGTTCCATGTCGTGATGGCAAAATGGACGATCTACTTCACATTCCTCAATTTCCTTTATACACTGGAGAAAGCGGGGATGAGCTAAAATTTGATCCAGTCGATTCATCGTTGTACCAGTTGAAAGAACCGATTTTGCAGACCCTCGTTTTCTACAAAACAGCCACGCATTGCAATGGTTACCGTCTGCGTTCCCGGCTTGCGCACACCACGCATCGACATGCACATGTGTTCCGCCTCCATCATGACCATGACGCCCTTTGGATGAAGGCAATCCATAATTGCTTCGCAGATTTGCTCCGATAAGCGTTCCTGGATTTGAGGACGATGGGAAAACAGCTCCACAGTTCGTGCGAGCTTGCTGATTCCAACGACTTCTCCATCCGGTATATAGGCAATGTGAGCCCGGCCAAAGAAGGGGAGAAGATGATGCTCACAGACAGAATAAAACGGAATATCCCGTTCCAGAACCCATTCGCTTGTTCCAGCGGCAAAGCGCTTTTCCAAATGTTGCTGGGGCGATTCGGTCAGTCCGGAGAATAATTCATGGCACATGCGTGCAATGCGATCCGGAGTTTCCGCTAAACCTTCTCGGGTGGTATCTTCGCCGATTCCGTCCAGAAATAACAGGACCGCTTGTTTTATCTTCTCGTCATCTATCATGGGTATCACTCCTGCATGTTTATACGAACATTTACTGATTACATTATAGCGCAAGATTTCTTACATGTAAAATCTGATTTCTTGTTTTTGACGTGGTTAAAATTGCTAATCAAGTTGAAAGACAGAGAAGAATTTGGTAAAATCAATCAAAAGAAGGAGTGATTTTTTGTGGATCTTTTTCTCTGCGACTACGCAGAAGGGGCGCATCCAGAAGTGCTGGCGGCACTGACAGAGACAAATGCAGTTCAAACCTGCGGCTATGGCTGTGATTCCTATTGTGATGATGCAAGAGCATCCATTCGGGAGGCGGTCGGCATTTCTGATGCGGCTGTGCATTTTCTGGTGGGCGGAACGCAGACCAACATGACTGTAATTGCAGCGCTATTGAAGCCCTATCAAGGAATTTTATGTGCAGACAACGGCCACATCAATGTGCATGAAACCGGCGCAATTGAGGCAACCGGGCACAAGGTAATGCCGTTGCCGGCGACAGACGGAAAAATCTCTGGGGATGCAGTGGAACAGGTGTTGCATGATTGCAGAAACGATGTGAATTGTGAACACATTGTTCAGCCTGGCATGGTGTATATTTCCCACCCGACGGAACTGGGGACGTTGTATACAAAGGCAGAGCTGGAGGCATTGCACCGCGTTTGCGAGAGATATCAGGTGCCGCTTTTTGTGGATGGAGCAAGGTTGGCATATGGATTGGCGGCTGAGAATACGGATGTTACCCTGCGTGATCTGGGGCAGCTAGCCGATGTATTCTACATTGGTGGAACAAAAGCAGGTGCCTTGTTTGGCGAGGCGGTTGTCTTTCCGAATCCGGCGCTTTGTCCGGATTTTCGCTACCATATGAAGCAGCGGGGGGCAATGCTGGCAAAGGGAAGATTGCTGGGTGTTCAATTTCAAGCGTTGTTTCAAAATAATCTTTATCAGCGCATTGGCAGCCATGCGAATAATTTAGCACGGCAGATTGCGGATGGATTTCAAAGCCATGGTTATTCGCTTTATCTGCCATCTCAAACCAATCAGCAATTTATTGTGCTGCCAGACGACATTTATGAAAAATTAAGCGATACAGCCCAGGCAGAGTACTGGTGCCGTATTGACAACGGTACCAGTGTTTACCGTTTTTGTACAAGCTGGGCAACAACCCAGGAAGCTGTGGATCGTTTGCTGAAGGCGATTGCCGCATTATCATAAGAACAACAAAGGAAGGTCAGAATCACTTTTGATTCTGACCTTCCTTTGTTTAATTAATCCATTTCCAATAGACCAATGCGAGCAGAACGATTTGTAATAGTAATATTAACGGCATGCCATAGACAAAATACCAGTGCTTCGTTTTATGATGAAAAAACCGCATGCCGCAAATTGCGCCTAAACTGCCGCCAAGCAGGGCGGAAAGAAACAGCGCCCGCTCTGAAATGCGCCATAAATTTCTTTTGGCCCGGTGTTTGTCCACTCCCATCAGAGCAAAAGCCAGCAGATTGATTCCGAGGAGATACGCGCCGAAGAGAAACAGGGAAGTATTCATCTTGCTGTTTCACCGACCAAAGTAGGAGTCCAACCCATCTGCGATCCCTTGCACCATCTGCGACTGGTAACTGTCGGTTGCCATTTTCTCATCCTCGGATGGATTTGTCATAAAGCCAAGTTCCAGAATGGTAACCGGTACCTGACTCCAGTTGATTCCGCTCATGGTGTCGGTTTCCCAAACACCTCGGTTTCTTGCACCGGTAACGGAACAGAAAGAGTCAATGATGTCCTGAGAAAGAGATTGAGAAGCAGAATAGAGAGATCCATTATAGGGGTTGGAAGGGGTCATGCAAATGGTCATTGCGCCATGTGCGTCGCTGGAATCTGAACCATCGGCATGAATGCGGATAAAGGCATCTGCTCCGGCATCGTTTGCAACCGCGGCGCGTTCGGAATTGCTGATGGAAACATCGTTTGTAGTGCGGATCATCAAAACCTGATAACCGCGGCTTTCCAATTCTGCTTGCAGTTTTAAAGATACTTCCAAGGTCAATTCGTATTCCGGTATTCCGGTGGAAACGCCTTGCGTGCCCGAACTGACCCGTGCTTTCTGTTCGCTGGCACCGGGGCCAACCGGTTCTTTGCGGCTGTCTCCCTTAGATTGATGGCCGGCATCGATAGCAATGAGAGGAGCGGAACTGGAGTCAGGGGTGGATTCCGGTTCTGGAGTTGGCTCTGTTTTTGGCTCTTCTGTTTCCTGAGCTGGCTGTACCTCTGGTTCCGGGGTGGTCTCGGAGGTCGTTTCAGACACCGGATCTTCGGAAACAGGGGTAGATTGGGTTTCATTCTCAGTTGCTTTGCTGGCAGAAGCATCGGCAGAGGTGGTTGCTTCCGTTGACGAATCAGATACGGAAGAGGAGGGTGCGCCGTTGGGGGAGATTTCGGCAGTTGTATTTGCCTTGTTTCCGCAGGCTGTGAGAGAAAAGAGCGTTAAGCTGATTAGAAAAAAAGATAGGATACGTTTCATGGGGCATTCTTCTCCTGTACAAGTAGTGGTCGATTCCAACGATTACTGAAATAATAGATGATCTGAATTATAATTTGCACGGCAGAAGCAACCGGGGCGGCAATGCCGATTTGCAGCATCGTGACGTTGGGCAGTGAAGCGAACAAAATTACAAGGGGAACGCGGACAATAAAGGTGGAGAACAGACAATTGAACATGGTAAAGGTAGTTCGACCGCAGCCACTGAAAAATCCATTTAAACAGAACACAAAGCAAACCATTAGTGCGTCGATGCTGTATGTGCGCAGATAAAGACTTCCATGGTAAATGACGTCCTTGTCCGGGGTAAAGATTCCCATCAGAAAATCCGGGAAGAACTGCATAATCAGGAACAGAATAAGCGTCAGACCCAGAGAAATCAACAGGGAGATGCGTAAACCGGTCTTAGCCCGTGGCTGCTGCCCTGCTCCGATGTTTTGGGCGGTGAACACCGCCAGTGCGGACATAAACGCGATTGGTATGACCATGGAAAAGCCGATGATGCGCTCTACAACGCCAACAGCGGCAGATTGAGAAAGGCCGATGAGGTTGACAACAACCGTAATGATGATAAATGAGAGGGTAGCAAAAACATCCTGAAATGCAACCGGTATGCCAAGTTGCAATACCCGGATCGATTTTTGCCGCTCCGGCTTTCGCGCAACAGGGAAGGGGAGTCCGCTGCAGAAAAGCGTGACCAAAGCACAAAGAAAGCTGACTGCCTGCGCGGCAACCGTTGCAATGGCAGCCCCTTCTGCGCCAAGACGAAAACGACCAACTAAAATGAGATCCCCGACGATATTGAGCAGGCAGGAGATTGCGATAAAATACATCGGCCGTTTCGAGTCACCAATGCCCCGCAAAATGCTGCTGACCACATTATATCCAACGATGAAACTGGTTCCAATGCCGCAGATGCGCAAGTAGGCCTGGGCAGGAACAACCGCTTCATTTGGCACTTGCAGCAAGGCCACAATTCCGTTGCCAAAGACGAGCAAAACCGCGGTGATGACAGCAGCCAGTCCGGCAAAGAGATAGATCATGCTTCCGACGGTTTTTCCGGCATCACGATATTTCTTCGCACCAATATACTGGCCGAGAAGTACCGTGCCGCCGGTGGCTATGCCGCAGATCAAACTGGTTACCAGCTGCATGATTTGACTGGAATTGTTGACGGCAGTAACGCCTGCGGCGTCGGAAAATTGTCCAACGACAATCATGTCAACCACACCATACAAAAATTGCAGCAGCGATGAGCCTAAAAAGGGAAGTGCGAAGCGAATCAGCGTCTTTGAGATGCTGCCGGTGGTCAGGTCGTAAATCTGGCTTTTACTCACAAAAATTCTCCTTAATTACTTTCGTTACAAATGTCTACAACGGCATTTGCAATGGCATTGGCATAATCCGTCAAGTGTTTGTCGAAAAGTTTGTTGTCTTCTTTATCCTGCAGAAATCCAAGCTCAATCAATACAGCCGGCATGGTGGTGTGAGAGAGTACATAATAATCTCCGTTTCCGCTCTGTGTTCCGGCGCGAATGCCTCTGTCATTTTGCACGCCAGCGGCGACTAAATTGGCATGAATTTTATCTGCCAGTGATTGTGACGTGGTGCTGCACTGCTGAGCAATCCAAATTTCAATTCCGTTCCCTGATTCTGCCACATTGCGATGCAGAGAGAGAAAAAGGTTTGCGCTGGCTTCTTCTGCAACAGCTACTCGTTCCGGTAAGGTTAGGGCGGTGTCATCGCTTCGCGTCATTACAACGGTGATGTTTCGCTCTTTCATGGCCTGTTCCAGGGCAAGAGCAGCCGCGAGTGTATCATCCTTTTCCGTTCGATCCGATCCGCTTGCACCAGGATCGCTTCCCCCGTGACCGGCATCGATGCAAACGGTGTAAGGCACGGAGATGCATTCCACTGGTTGCGGGATGGATGATGAAGAGGAGTGATGTATCAGAACCAGAAGCAAGGCAAGGAAACCGACCGCAACAGCAATCAGGGCATATATAAATTTTGTCCAGAGAGAATGACGGAACCGAGAGGGTTTTCGAACCATAGAAACTCTCCCTTCCTGTGTTATGACAAAAATTATAGCATGCCGGAAATTTTACATCAAGAAAGTGCCACAATAGATTCTATTAAGATTATACAATAACTCCCTGCTGAGTTCAATTTGTCAGCAGGGAGTTGGAAGGACAGGATAGAGGAGGGCCGTCCAAATGCAGAATCTGATCTGCCAGAGACAAGGAAAAAGCATCATGAGTGGAAAAAAGAACCGGCTTATTTTGCTTTCGAATGAGCTGCATCAGTTGTAAGATGCGATCCGGATCAATGCCGGAGAAGGGTTCGTCCAGCAGTAGCTGATCTTTGCTCTGGCCATATGCCAGGCATCGTGCCAGGGATAACCTCCGCTGCATGCCGCCGGAAAGAGCCTCTATGCGAGTGCGTGTTTCTGAACCGAGCCCAACTGCATCCAGCCAGAATTGCGCATCTGCGCCCTTGGCAAGCACGGCCTGAATCTGTTGTATGCAATTCAGCCCCGGCAGGAATCTGTTTTCCTGAAATAGAAAACCGGATGACGGCAAACCGATGATTTGCCCTTCTTGCGGAACTTCTAATCCGGCAAGTAAACGCAATAAAGTAGTCTTTCCGCAGCCGGAAGAACCGGAAAGTGCGGTGATTCCTGTGTCGGGCAAGGTTAGCGAAAAATCAGAGAGAATGCGTTTGCTGTCATAAGAGAAGAATACGTGTTCCAATTGCATGATTTAACCCTCCGTTGCATCCAAAAGCTTATGCACAATTTTTTCTAATGCCATCGACAGCAGAATAACCACTGCAGTCCAGGAAAAAAGAGAGGGCGTTTCCAGATATATCTTTGAATAATACACCTGTGTTCCGATGGCACTTTTGGGGACACAGAGAACTTCGGCGGCAACACCGGATTTCCAGGCAAGTCCGATTGCATTGTTTATGCCGGCAATAAAATGAGGCCGAACAGAGGGAAAGTAGATGTATCGCAGTGTTTTTCCTGTGCCCAGTTGATAGGCGGAGGAAAACTCCAGCAGCTGGGGATCAACGGTGCGAATTCCGATGGATACGCTTTCCCACAGAACTGGCAGAACCATCAGCGCAGAGATGACACCCGGGACCTGATTGGTCTTTACCCAAAGTAAGATCAGAATGATAAAGCTGGCTACCGGTGTGGCCCGTATGATTTTGATTGCGGGAGACAAGAGAGCGTTGGCAATGGAGAAACGGCAGGTTATTATGGCGCAGAATGTTCCCAGAAGAATGCCGGCAGTTGTTCCGCAGAAAATGCGCAGCAGACTGGTTCCGGCAGTGCGCCAAAAGGATAGGGTGCGAGCCAGTTCCCAAAAACGATTGAGCACAGAAACAGGGGATGGGACAAGAAGTTCCTGCCCCACCCATGCGGAAACCGCCCACCATACAGCGATCCAGAATATGGCGGGGAAAACCAGCTTTATTACTTTTTGATAAGATTTTTGAGCCATTACTTCGTACCGGTGAAATAGAAATCATCACCGGGCAATTCACCGCCAATAGAAGCGGGATTTGCAGAATAGAGGACATTGTAATAAGGCTCAATTGCACTCTTTATTTCGTCGCCGGAAATAAAGCACAGGTTGCAGGCAGGGATTGCCTTCGCTGCAACTGCGGCCTTTGCAACAATGCCATATTGTTCACACAGTTGGGATGCCTCATCCACGTTTGATTTCACGGCTTCTATGGATTCGCCATATTCCGTCAAAAACGCGGCAACTGCATCAGGATGCGCCTGAGCAAAAGCAGTGCGCACGACAACACAACCCATGGTTAAAACGCCATCGGTACCAAGATTGTCCCATTCTGTGGTCAGATCAAGGGCAACACGGACGTCGCTGTTCTGCATTTGCACGCTGGTGACAGCCGGAACCGGGAGCATGCACAGGTCAATTTCACCGGTAGCCATTTTGGTTACCAGGCTTTCAGA
Source organism: bacterium (assembly GCA_963597355.1). Taxonomy (GTDB): domain Bacteria; phylum Bacillota; class Clostridia; order Oscillospirales; family Oscillospiraceae; genus UMGS1766. The sequence continues at coordinate 9,797 of CAVBPR010000022.1, forward strand.
ATCCATAAATTCGATGGTTACATCTTCACCGGGGGTCAAACCGTTTTCGGTCAGGATATAGTTGAGGACATATTCCGGATTGGCACCCTGACCGGTGGCGTAAATGGTTTTACCGGCGAGATCGGATACAGAGTTCACTGATTCACCGTTTTCCAGAATGTACAAGACACCGTAGGTGTTCAACGCGCAGATTTGGACGTTTCCGCTGGTTTTCTGATACAGATTTGCAGCAACATTGGTCGCCACAGCCGCAATGTCGAAATCGCCATTGGCAAGACCGGCAACCACATCATCGTTAGCGGAAGCAACGGTAAAATTATAATGGTTTGCGGTTTTTCCGGCATCGTTCCAACTCATAAGCTCCGATGCGCCAATGCCGGTCGGTCCGGCCAACACAGCCATGTTGATCTCTGTTGTGTCCGGCGTGGAAGCATCCGGCACAATGCTTGCAGATGCACTGGAAGCAGAAGAGCTTTCCTCTACGGTGGAGGCAGATGAATTCGATGTGTTTGATGCGCCGCAAGCACTTAGTCCAAGAACCAGGGCAAGGGCCAATAGGAGAGCAGTAAGTTTCTTCATGTTTTAGTTCCTTTCTTCTACCTGAAGCATTTCAGGATGGTTTAATAAGATTTTTTTTCCGGATCGACGCAAAATGTCCTCTTTTTCCAGCTTTTGAATCTCGCGATAAAGGGAGGCTCGGCCGATATTCAGCCGAGAGGCCAGCTCCGTCATCGAACAGGGAAGCGTTATTTGACCGGAGGAGTCCATCTGCTGCAGAAGGAAAGACAGGAGCTTTTCTCTGCCTGTGCTTTCAATCAGCGTGTCGATTTTATTTGATAGGAAACGAATGCGGTTGGAGAGGTAATAAACATAGTTTTGCTGAACGAGTTGACTTTGCCGCATTAACTCCTGTACCTCTGCCTGGGAAAGAAAAAGAACTTCACAGTGTGTCCGTGCGGTAAGAGTGGATACATAGTGAGGTTCATCGTTGAATAGCGTTGCCGCCCCAAACAGATCGCCTTTGTGCAGCTCGCTTACGACCATATTTTGCTTTGTCACAAGAATACGGCCGGACAGTAGGATTCCAAGCTTCTTTTGAAAGTGATCCGAATCCAAAAGAACATCACCTTTCTTAAAGGTAATGGAAGTCCAATTCATTTGATCGGACCATTGATTCAGACTGTCCGGTGTGCAGCGTGAGAACAGAAAGGTCGAAAGCAAAATGGCCTGTACTTCTTTGGTCAGGATAGCAACCATCTCCCAGAATAAAAGTGTCTCATATGATACAAAACATAGAAATACTAACAAGAGATATTCCGTTTGTCAATCATTTTAAGAAAATAAGATATCAATATTAGATGTATCTTTTGTAAAACTACTTGCTTTTTCTGAGGCGTTTGATAAAATAGCAGTCAGTTACACTAAAATAAATTTGGAAAGGGTTGAAATTTAATTTGAGCAGACTGACTCTCATGACAGAAAGCCGCGCGGAGACCGTTGTAGAGAATATCTACAAAGACATGGAACGGCGTATTGCTGCCAGTCCTCCCGGTATCTGTCCCGTTGACCTGACTTGGGCATTCTTGAAAATGTGCCATGCTCAGACCTGCGGCAAATGTGTGCCGTGTCGTGTTGGTTTGACGCAAGTGTGCAACTTGATCGAGGATATCATGAAGCACCGCGCAACAATGGAAACACTGGAGAAACTGGAAAACCTTGCGCATGTCATCAACGAATCGGCAGACTGTGCGATTGGTGTTGAGGCAGCCCGCATGGTGCTGCGTGGCCTGGATGGCTTCCGCGAGGATTATATTTCTCACATTCAGGATCATCATTGCCTGTCCGCAATTCCTCAGAGTATCCCCTGCGTTGCAAACTGTCCTGCGGGCGTAGATATTCCGGGCTATGTGGCATTGGTCGGGAAGAAGCGCTACGCGGATGCAGTTCGTTTGATTCGTAAAGATAATCCGTTTCCGACGGCCTGCGCTCTGGTGTGTGAACACCCCTGTGAAACCCGTTGCCGCCGTACCTTGCTGGATGCACCGGTCAACATTCGCGGCTTGAAGAGAACTGCGGTTGATCGCGCCGGTGACGTTCCGGCACCGGCCTGCATGGAATCCACCGGTAAGCGTGTAGCAATTATCGGCGGTGGTCCGTCCGGCCTTTCTGCGGCGTATTACCTGCAGTTGATGGGGCATCAGTGTACTGTTTTCGAAAAGCATAAGAAGCTGGGCGGTATGTTGATCTACGGAATTCCGGCCTATCGACTGCCGCGGGAACAACTGCAGAGAGATATTGACTGCATTTTGTCCACTGGTGTGGAGGCGAAATTAAATGTCAATGTCGGCGTTGGCGAGTATACCATGGAGCGTCTGCGGGAAGAGTATGACGCGGTTTATATTTCCATTGGCGCTCATACCGATAAAAAAGTGGGCATTGATGGAGAAGATGCAAAGGGTGTTTTGTCTGCGGTTGAATTCCTGGGTAAAATCGGCGACAACGAAATCCCGGATTTGACGGGGAAAAAGGTGTGCATCATTGGTGGCGGCAACGTAGCCATGGACTGTACCCGCTCTGCGATTCGCTGCGGAGCGGAATCGGTTTCCATTGTATATCGCCGTCGTCAGGAAGATATGACTGCTCTGGCCGAGGAGGTAGAAGGTGCGATTGCAGAGGGCGCAATTATGATGGATCTGCATGCACCGCTCCGCATCGAGACAGACGAAAATGGAAATGTCGCCGCTCTCTGGGCTGCACCGAAAATGCCGGGTAATATTAAGTCCGGCCGTATGAATCCAGCGGCTTCCGGATTGGAAGATAAACGGATCCCCTGCGATGTGATCATCGTAGCGGTGGGTCAGGGAATCGACTATCACACATTGGAGTCCTCGGGCATTCCTGTGCTGCGGGGCGTGATCAAGGCGGAGAACTGGACCGCCGTTGACAATGCCCCCGGTGTATTTGCCGGTGGCGACTGCGTTACCGGTCCTAAAACGGCCATTCGTGCAATTGCCGCGGGTAAGGTGGCTGCAGCGAATATTGATTATTATCTGGGCTATAACCACACCATCACTGTGGACGTTGACATTCCGAATCCGGATTTGGGGGACAAGCCTTATTGCGGTCGTGTCAATATGTCGGAGCGTGAGCCTGGCGAGCGCAAGAACGATTTTGAGCTGATGGAGCTGATGATGACAGAAAAGGAATCCTGCCAGGAGGCAGGTCGCTGCATGCGCTGTGATCACTTCGGCTGTGGTATCTTTAAGGGAGGGCGTAAAACAGAATGGTAAATGTTACAATTAACGGCGTTGCCATCCAGGTTGAAGAGGGAACTTCCATTTTGGAAGCAACCCGCATGATTGGTATGCCTGTCCCTACCCTTTGTTTCATGAAGGGAATCAATGAAATTGGTGCATGTCGTGTTTGTGTGGTTGAAGTGGAGGGGTTGGAGCGGTTGGTTCCTGCCTGCAACAACACCTGCGAAGAAGGCATGGTAATCCGCACCAACACAGCGCGGGTGCGTGAAGCGCGCCGCACCAACCTTGAGTTGCTGTTGTCTCAGCATCGCATCAACTGTCCCGCCTGCGAGCGCAACGGCACTTGCCAGCTGCAGAAGGTTGTTTCCAGTTTCCCGGTGGACGACTTTATGAATTATCGCCACGAATATCCGGAGGACGATTGGGATCGCTCTCTGCCGATTATTCGGGATGAGAGCAAATGCATTAAATGCTATCGTTGTGTTTCTGTTTGTGACAAAATTCAGTCCCTGAATATTTGGGACATGGTGGGAACCGGCGCGCATACCACGGTAAATGTTTCCCGCCACCGCAAGATGACGGAAGCAGACTGTGCGTTTTGCGGGCAATGCGTTACCCACTGTCCGACGAATGCGCTCCATGCACGGGACGATACAAAGGCGATTATTGGCGTCAATGGCGTTTTGAATGATCCGAATAAGGTCGTTGTAGTGCAGGTGGCGCCTGCTGTTCGTGCGGCCTGGGGCGAAGTGTTCCATCTGGATCCCAGTGTTGCCACAGAGCGCCGGTTGGCGGCTGCACTGCGCCGCATCGGTTTTGACTACGTGTTTGACACGAATTTCTCAGCGGATCTTACCATCATGGAAGAAGGAACGGAGTTCCTGGCGCGTATGAAAAATCCGGAAGCACACAAGTGGCCTATGTTCACTTCCTGCTGTCCCGGTTGGGTTCGCTTCCTGAAGAGCCAGTATCCGGATATGGTAGATCAGCTTTCTACAGCGAAATCGCCCCAGCAAATGTTTGGTGCGGTGACAAAGAGTTACTTTGCCCAGAAGATTGGCGTTGATCCGGAGAATATCGTTTGTGTATCGATTATGCCCTGCACAGCGAAAAAGGCTGAGTTGGCAATTCCCAATATCAATGACGCAGCAGAAGGGCAGAAAGATGTGGACTTTTCTTTGACTACCCGGGAGCTGTGCAGCATCATTCGTGCAGACCAGATTGATGTAAGTTGTCTGCCGGAGGAAGATTTCGATTCTCCGCTGGGTACGGGAACCGGTGCAGCAGTGATCTTTGGCACGACTGGCGGCGTAATGGAAGCCGCACTGCGTACCTGCTATTATGTGCTGGCAGGGGAAAACCCAAGCGCTGATGAGACGTTTAAGGCGGTTCGGGCATTAGACAACAGCAAACCCTGGGTAGAAGCGGAGTATAATGTTGCCGGGATTAAGGTCCGTGCCGCAGTTGTCAGCGGTTTGGGAAATACGAGAAGCCTGATTCGCGCCATTCGTCGGGGTGAAGTTGACTATCAATTTGTTGAAGTAATGGCATGTCCGGGCGGCTGCGTCGGCGGCGGCGGACAGCCCATCCACTATAATGAAGAGCGTGCGGCAGATCGTGGCCGGGTATTGTATCGCTATGACAGCGCAAATGTCCTGCGTTTTTCTCATGAAAATCCAGACGTGCAGACCATGTATGCCGAGTACCTGGGGCAGCCATGCGGAGAAAAATCCCATCATCTGCTGCACACAGACCATCATGGCTGGTCACTGCCTTTGGCACCGGTATTGGACGAAGACGTCCGAATTTAAATTTCTTTTGTTGAGTATTTCTGTTGCGGCCGCCGGATTTGCGGAGGAAAGGACTCTCTCACTTTATTCCCTTCCACAGCAATGGATGCTCATATATGTGGTTGTCGATGTTTGATCTCTTACTCTGCAACCAAAACGCTCGGAACGCTGTAAACAGCATATTCTGCTGTTTACAGCGTTCTTTCTCTTGACTTTTTTGAATGAGCTGATACAATAGACAAGACAACTTGATATGTGTCATGACATACATAACGGAGGCTCATCTATGGAAAAAGTAAAAGCGTTTTTAAAGCGAAAAGACATTGAGATCTCAGCGCGTCGCTACGGAATTGACGCACTGGGTGCTATGGCACAGGGACTGTTTTGTTCTCTGTTGATCGGCACAATTATCAACACAATCGGTCAACAGTTCGGCATTGAATATTTGACCACCATCGGCGGTTATGCTACTGCTATGTCCGGTCCGGCAATGGCAGTGGCGATTGGCTATGCGTTGCGTTGCCCACCGCTGGTTCTGTTTTCCCTTATCGCAGTTGGCTCCTCGGCCAATGGACTTGGCGGAGCAGGTGGCCCTCTGGCGGTTCTTGTCATTGCGATTATCGCTGCGGAATTTGGTAAGGCGGTAAGCAAGGAAACGAAAATTGATATTCTGGTAACTCCGGCAGTTACAATTTTTGTCGGCGTTGCTTTGTCTACGTTGATCGCACCTCCCATTGGCGCAGCGGCCAGTGCGGTGGGCAAAGTGATTATGTGGGCAACGGAGCTGCAGCCGTTCCTGATGGGAATTGTTGTGTCTGTGTTGGTTGGCGTTGCCTTGACGCTTCCGATTTCTTCGGCGGCTATTTGCGCAGCATTGGGTTTGACCGGATTAGCTGGTGGTGCAGCGGTAGCTGGATGCTGTGCGCAGATGGTTGGCTTTGCAATTATGTCCTTCCGTGAAAATCGCTGGGGCGGACTGATAAGTCAGGGTATTGGTACATCAATGCTGCAAATGGGTAACATTGTGCGCAATCCGCGCATCTGGATTGCTCCCACATTGACAAGCGCCATCACCGGCCCGATTGCAACCTGCGTATTTCATCTTCAGATGAATGGTGCTCCGGTTTCCTCCGGTATGGGAACCTGCGGATTTGTCGGTCAGATCGGTGTATATACCGGTTGGATAAGCGATATTGCAGCTGGAACGAAGAGTGCTGTTACTGCGGTTGACTGGCTTGGTTTGATCTTGATTTGCTTTGTTTTACCGGGAGTTTTAACATGGATTTTTGGTAACGCAGAGCGCAAATTGGGTTGGATTAAAGAAGGAGACCTGAAGTTAAACTAACTGCAAAAAGTTGGAATATCGTTTTCGTTTTTGATTGTATAGGAATGAGATAAAATTCCAAAAAACCCTTATAATATGCGGATTATTTGCAAAAGCAAGCAGAGTTTTCAATCTGCTTGCTTTTGTTTTGTATTGTTTTTATAAATTGAAATTCAAAATAATTTTGTGTTTTTAACACAAGAAAAAGCGGCAAAGAACTGATTATAATACAGGCGTGATCCGGACAGAACGACAAGTTTTGAGTGGAGAAGCACAGCAGAAACTGGGTTCCGTTTTGATCATGATTTGAGTTTAATCTGCTATATGCAATATTAGGAGGAATTCACTATGAATTGCAATCTGAAGGAACGCTATGGTCTGTTTATCAACGGCAAGTGGGTACCCGCATCGGATGGCGGCGTTTTCACGACCAGCAGTCCTGCCACAGGCAAGCCGTTGGCCCAGTGCGCACAGGCAACAGAAGCAGATGTAGATGCTGCAGTAAAGGCCGCTTGGGCAGCTTATCCGGCATGGAAGGCCGTTAGTCCGATTGAGCGGGCAGATATTCTGTTGAAGATTGCGGATCGCATTGATGCCAATAAGGAACTGTTGGCTCAGGTGGAGAGCATGGACAACGGTAAGCCCATTCGTGAGACACTGGCAATCGACGTGCCCTATGGCTCCGATCATTTCCGCTATTTTGCCAGCGCCGTCCGCACCGGTGAGGGCACCGCAAATATTCTGGACGGCAATTTCATGAGTCTGGTGCTCCGTGAGCCGATTGGTGTTGTGGGTCAGATCGTGCCCTGGAACTTCCCGTTCCTGATGGCGGCATGGAAGTTGGCACCGGCTCTGGCTGCTGGCAACTGCATTGTCTTCAAGTCTTCTTCCTCCACGCCTTTGAGCATGCTGGTGTTTATGGAATTGATTGAAGATCTGCTTCCTGCCGGCGTGGTGAATGTAATTACCGGCTCTGGCAGTAAGTCTGGTCAGTATATGCTGGATCATCCCGGATTCCGTAAGCTGGCCTTTACCGGATCGACGGAAATTGGCCTTGACGTTGCAAAGGCAGCTGCCGAGAAGCTGATTCCGGCTACCCTGGAGTTGGGCGGCAAGAGCGCGAACATCTACTTTGATGACTGCCAGTGGGATATGGCAATTGACGGCTTGCAGCTGGGCATCCTGTTCAATCAGGGTCAGGTTTGCTGTGCCGGTTCCCGTGTCTTCGTTCAGGAGGGCATTTACGACAAGTTTGTTGCAGCTGCTGTGGATGCATTCCAGAAGGTGACTGTGGGTGATCCGCTGGATCCCAACACCCAGATGGGCGCTCAGGTGAATGAGGGTCAGCTGCAGAAGATCCTGAAGTACGTTGATGTGGCAAAGCAGGAGGGTGCAACAATCGCCTGCGGCGGCGCACGGTATGCAGAAGGTGCCTGCGCAAACGGCTGCTTCATGCAGCCCACGCTGATTACAAATGTCACAAACGATATGCGTGTTGCACAGGAGGAAATCTTCGGGCCTGTGGCTGTGGTTATCAAGTTCAAGACAGAGGACGAAGTTGTTGCCATGGCAAATGATTCCGCCTATGGCTTGGGCGGCGCTGTCTGGACTCGGGATATCAACCGCGCTATTCGCGTTGCACGTTCGATCGAGACGGGACGTATGTGGGTCAACACCTATAACCAGATTCCTGCCGGCGCTCCCTTCGGTGGTTATAAGCGTTCCGGCATTGGCCGCGAAACCGATCTGAGCATTCTGGATGCCTACACGCAGAAGAAGAATATCATGATCAATCTGAACGAAGCACCCAGCGGATTCTATCCGGCAAAGTAATTGCGGAAATTAAAGATTTTGCGCTGATTTGACAAATCGACTGCCCCAACGCTTGTGATAACAGGCGTTGGGGCAGTTTATATGTTTTTCGATTGTAAAGTGAAAAACATATACAGAAAGAATCGATGTGGATGACTTGACAAATAAGAAAAACATGTGATATGGTTTCTTTATTATGTAGGTTAGTTAAAACTAACAAAGAAGAGGTGATTTTGTGGCAGTTTCAGCAGATATTCTGCGGATGCAAGTGCTGCTTTGTTTTTACAATGGGACAAAAACCGTGATGGCAATTAGTCGCGAGTTGAATGAAGAGCACTACACTGTGACGCGTGCCATCAAGAGTCTGGAAGAGGATAACCTGATTCTTCGCTCTGGTGCACGTCAGTTGGACTTGAGCGCAGAAGGACAGCAACTGGCGAAACAGTATGCGGAGCGGATGTCCATTACCGTAAACCATCTGCTCTATGAGGGAGTAGACATGGCCAGCGCACGGCATGACGCATACTATTGGGCGCTCTATAACTCGGATGAAACGATGGCGGTCATTCGAGCAGGAGAGGAACTGTGTCGCGTGAAATATGAGCTTTCTGAATGCGGCAGCTTTACAGGAAGTACGCTTTCCAAAATGCTGGGCAACGGGGTGTACCGTTTCCCGTTTTTGGTGTATCGGGAGAAAGCGAAAAATGGAGACAATATCTCCATGGCGAACAACGGTTTTGAGCATCCCTGTGTGCTGAGCGTGCGAGACGGTGTTGGTGTCCTCCAGCTCAAAGTGGCAGATATGTCGGCGCGATCCGGGAAGACTGGCATTCAAATGGAAGGACATGTGGTAAAGCTGTCCTACTACAAAGATGGGCATTATGTGGAGGCGGAATTCAATCGGCGGACGCTATGCATTCCGGCGGATGTGTTGAATTTTCGGACGGTAGGAGAGGGGATTGGACAGATCCTTCACGGGCAGGTGTGTCTGCGGATGCAGTGCAGTGTAGGGCCGATCCATATGCCGGAATCCACTGCAATTTTCACTTTGCTGGTCTGAGTATAAAAAAGTCAAAAAACTTCGAGCGTGTTTGCACGAAGAAAGAAAACCATTGAAAATGCAGAATCTTTTAGCGTGTGAAAATTGGAATGATGTTGATCCTACACCTGTTTTCGTGCGTTTTTGCACGAAGAAAAACCTTGACGACATAGAACATCCATTTTATACTGCAATTGTTTCGAAGGGATAAGCTTAAGATCAGGCTGGGTGACCAGCTATATTTTATCCCAGGAGGTTAGTTAAAGCTAATATATGTTAGCTATTGCTAACAAAAAGATAAAAGGAGGAAACAGGACGAAATGAAAGCAAGCAAAGACGGACTGAAACGCGGATTGTCACTGCTGTTGGCGGTTATGATGTGCGTTAGTCTGCTGAGCGTCGGCGCGTTTGCGGTGGAGCCGGACACGGAGTCTGAAACTGCTCAGACGAGTTCATCCGTGGCTGAGGAAGCTGCTGCTTCGACAACGGAGGATGCGGCGGATTCATCCGAGGATGTGCAGACGGATGAAATTGTCAACGCAGACGAAAGCGAAGAGGCAAATGAACCGGCGGAAGAGGCAGACGAGAATGGCATTGCAGTTGCCTCGAATACGGACAATACGCGAGAGGCAATTTATCTCGGCGTGCCGACCGATGTGGAAGATGGTGTGTATTATGCCACAATCAACCTGAAAAATGCCTCGAATCCGACGCAGTATTCCATGGGCAACACGGCCCTGCGCGGCAGCGACAGTTATAAGGCCAAGCAGACTTCTGACACGGCCTATCGTCCGATCGTTATCGTGAAGGACGGCAAAGCAACTGCGTTGCTGGAGTTTATGCCAATGGGTTATCTGGGCGAGTATGGTTTTATGATGGAGCTGGAGGGTGTATATCCCGGAAGCTTCACACAGTTCTGCATGCCCAATGAGAGCGATCCCAACACGGTGTTTACTTCCACCCGGACGTTGACCTACCAGAAAACGACCGATGGAAAAACGGTTTATGACATTTACAACAATCCGGATTCCGAGTACAAGTTTGACGGGACAACTGAGAAAACGAAGCGTCCGGCCGGATTTGGCAAGGCAGAAAGCTATGTCAATATCGTGGATCAGCCTTACAGTCATTTGCTGGCTTTGGATGTAACCCCGGTTATGGCCGGCGGTACAGGGGATGAGGTGCCCACCAAGGCGGCGGATTACACCGCAGATCAGGCAGCATACTGCCATGTGTTTGTGCCGGTGATGTTTGCTATTTCAACCTCTTCCGGTGACCAATACGCTCGGATGCAGGTGGACTGGACCTCGTTGACCAAGATTGACAATCCGGAAACGAATGTACAATACATGCTCTATCAGGCAAGCCAGACCAGCACAGAAGGTTATTCAGAAGCATCTGTGACCGCATTCAATACTGCGTACAAGGCTGTGCATGACAAGCTTGAAAATATTTGGCCGAAGCAGACTTTGGATTTGGATGGTACCAGTTTTACGGCTCAGCCTGTTCTGAATATGGTAACTTACAGTGAAGAAGAGCAGCAGGCCATGGCAAAGCAGCTTAAGGATGCAATTGATGGCCTGAGCGTTACGGATTTTACTGGGCTTCAGAGCGTGCTGGACGAAGCAAAGGCAATTGACTCTGTGCTCTACACAGCGGCCAGCTACCAGAAGCTTGTAGAAGCAATGGATGTGGCGGAAACCATGATTGCAGCGGGCAGTGCCACTCAGGATGAAGTGGACGCACAGGCACAGGCTTTGCGGAATGCCATTGATGCGCTGGAGAGCGTCAGCAAAGAAGATGGCTGGGATGGCGTTACGGTCAAGGAGCCGGCGGACGTCAGCGAGACCAGCGTAACAATCACCTCTGCGGAGGAGCTGGCATGGCTTGCGCAGCAGGTGAACGGCGGACGTTCCTTCGCTTGCGTGTTCCTGAACGAAGACATCGATCTGAACGGTAAGCCCTGGACAGCGATCGGCACAAAGAGCAATCCCTTTACCGGCGAGTTTTACGGCAACGGACACACGGTCTCGAACCTGCTGGTAACGGCAAGCAGCCAATATCAGGGTCTCTTCGGTTATGTGGGAAATACCAGCGGAACCAAGACGGCCATCGTACAGGATCTGTCCGTACAGGGCGCAATAAAAACAACTGCAAGTGATGTTGGCGGTGTGGTCGGCTATGCAGTGTATGCAAAGCTGAACAACCTGAAGAGCGATGTTACGATTACGATTGATCGTGTAAACAACACGGACACCATTGCCTATGCCGGCGGCATCGTTGGCGAAGCAATTCGTACCAATTTGAACCGTTGCTTTAACAATGGTGATGTGACTGCACTGGATCAGGAAAAGGTAGGCGGTGTAGCCGGTTATGCCTCTTCTGGAAATATTCAGTATTGTGGCAATACCGGTAATATTACTGCCGGGGGATGCAGCGCCGGTATTGCGGGTCTGTTCTCCGCTTCCGGTGTGGTAGCATCTGTAATCAATTGCTATAACACAGGTGATGTGGTGTCAACCGGTACCTTCGTCGGTGGTATCGTCGGAAGCGTTACCGTGTTTAGCCGCAATGGTACTGCAGGAATGGGCGTACTCTCCCAGCTTTATAACCGCGGCGATGTGACTGCACAGAGCACAGTGGGCGGTCTTGCCGGCGGCATTGTTGGCGGCGAGTTGACCTCTCTGTCTGCATCTTATTCTACCGGTAAGGTTGCCGAGACTGTGACATCTGCCACCTCCAGTGCTGGCGCTCTTGTGGGCCGCCTGTACTCCGGACAGATCAACTATGCCTATGCTCTGGAAGGAACAGCCGACCAGTTGAATACGCTTGGCACACAAACGGGAACGACAACGATGATTGTCAGCAACGTGGAGTTCGAATCAGAGGACTGGCTCAAGTCGGATGACTTCTTTACTGCGTTGGGTGGATTTGCAGATGATTTTGCAAAGGATACGGAAGCTTTGAACGACGGGTATCCTGTACTTACCTTCCAGAATGATGATGTTCTTGCAGCGGCAAAGCTGGAAGCAATCAATGAGCTGAATCTCTATAAGGACATCAGCGGATACAAGGGCCTCTCCAAGACTGCTGCAGAGAAGGTAAAGACAGATGCGTTTACTGCAATCCAGAATGCCGCAACAAAGGCAGAGCTGGCGGAAGTGCTGGCAAAGGCAAAGAGCGACCTGGATGCGATTCCCAACGATGCCAACTACGGCCTGGATCTGACAGAGCTGGAAGCGAAGCTGGCCGAGGCAAAGGAACTAGAGAGCAAGGGGGACACCCTCTATACCCAGGACAGCTGGAACAGCTTTACCGCAACCATCGCAGGCATTGATTATCTGCTGGAAAACGGATTTGGAACGCAGGAGAAAGTTGATACATACCTTGGTTACCTGAAGACCAATCAGGCAGCTCTGACTTATAAGGATGCGGATTATACCGCAGTGGACGAGGCACTGGCTTCTGTCCCCACAGATCTGTCCGATTATACGGATGAGAGCGCTAAGACGGTAACAGACGCAGTTGCTGCTGTGGTGCGCGGCAAAAATATTACAGAGCAGACCGAAGTCGAAGCAATGGCAGAGCGTATTCGCAATGCAGTTGCCGGACTGACCAAGAAGGACAGCGGTGATGAGGATACACTGGATTGGAACAATTTGGCCGATGGCGTTTATTCCTTGGAATTCACCATGGTCAAAATGAACCGCACGGATCTGTCCATGTCCAATGATGCAGTTAACCACACTGCAAAGCTGGAAGTTAAGGACGGTCAGTATAACCTGACGGTAAACTTCAAGGGACTGCATTATCTGAACCGTTTTGGCTATTTGGCAAAACTGTCCTACTATGAGGATGGTTATACCTACGGCAAATACGGCGCTGTAAGCGGAACATTGCTGCCGGCTACCGTGTTGGCAACGCAGAAGAACAGCGACGGCACCGATGTGACAGACGAGTTCAACATTGCAGGCGGCGTTGCGGAAGGCCAGCTCTATCCTCTGACGGTAACCTTCCCGGTGATAAACACAGCCAAGGCAGACGCCGATGGCCTGATTCCGCTGCATGTGTTCGTGCCGGTCATGGAAGACATTGCGGCCGGAAATGGTGACCAGGATGTGCTGATGAAGCTGGACAAGACAACGTTGAAGAAAGTCGATAGCGATGATCCCAGTTTTGATCCGGAAGAACCGGAGGAATTGTCTCCCGCAGTGGATCTGACCGACGAGGCCACCGGTGTCAAGCTCCATGCAGATAAGGGTGTTTATCCTAAGGGAGTCAAACTGGTTGTTTCTGAAATCAAGACTGGCGACAGCTATTCTGCTGCAAGCAAGAGCATGACCGACGTGGGTAAGAAGTTCAAGCTCTATGACGTGAAGGTTGTAGACGCCGACGGCAATGCCGTGGACGCCAATGGCACCGTCAACGTAAGCTTCCCCGTGCCCGACGGCTACAACGCCGACAAGTGCGCTGTCTACCGCATGAACGACGACGGCACAAAAACCCTCGTAAAGGGTACTGTGGCGGACGGTTACTTCACCGTGACAGTGAAATCCCTCGGCCAGTATGTTCTGGTGGAGAAGGGCAGCACAACTACGGATGCAGAGAACACGAAGAACACGAAGTCGCCCAAGACCGGTGATTCTGCTCCCGTTGCACTGGTCATCGTTTGCATGACTGCTGCTGTCTGCGGCGCAGGCGTGCTGACCATCAACAACAAACGCAAGCATACAGGAGATTAAACCATGAAACATACCGCATCAAACTTCTTTCAGCGACTGGTCGGTATGATGGTAGTGCTCACCCTCGTGGTGAGCACTACTGCCATTTCCGCTCACGCCGCCTCCTCGGCGGGCATTTATACCGCAACGGCTTCTGCTCATTATCGCAATCCCTCTACCGGTGAAATTGAGGATTCCGGCGGCGAGGAGTCCGAGGTACTGGGCCAGTCCATGACCGAGTCCGCCCTCTATACCAAGGCACTTGTCGAGATCGACAAGGATGGCAACAGCTGGATTACCGTCCGACTCAAGCTGGCGGACAGTATTTCCGATGTTTCCTTTGGCCGCTCTGCCACGCTCATGCAGGAGGACTATGGTTCCAACACTGCGGACTACCGGATGAAAGCAACTCCCGGCACTACGCTGCGCTGCACCATGTATGTTACACCTATGGGACGCGAGGTAATCTGGTATATTACCGTGTCCTCCAGCTTGTCTTCCGGTTCCGGTGACTTTGTCGTTACCTTAACGGATGCAGATATTGCCAGCGGTGATTCTGGTTCCGGCGCTGCAACGGTTGCCGGTGCAGTCGGCGCAGAGAATGTGACAGGCACATCCGCCGCAGACAAAACAGCACTGGCTGAGGCTATTACCGCCGATGCGGCGCTGGTAGAGGCAGATTATACTGCCGACAGCTGGACCGCCTTTGCCGCTGCGCTGACTGCCGCCCAGGGTGTAAACGATCAGGCAGATGCCTCTCAAGAGAATGTAGATGCTGCGCTGACGGCATTGAACGATGCAGCTGCAGCACTGGTGAAGGTGATCGACAAGACAGCGCTGAATGCCGCAATTGAGCAGGTGGGCGCATTGCAGGAGAAAGACTACACTGTAGCCAGCTGGAAGGTGCTTACTACAGCGCTGAGTACGGCGAAGACTGTGGCAGATAAGGCGGATGCAACACAGGAAGAAGTGGATGCCGCTCTGTCTCCCCTCTATGATGCTATGGGTGCGCTGGTAAAGCTGGCGGACAAAACTTCATTGACTGCCGCCATCGACTCTGCCTCTGCTTGCAATGAAAAAGATTACACTGTGGAGAGTTGGTCCGCGGTTTCCAGTGCTCTTGCCACGGCAAAAAGTCTGAACGAACAGGAAGACGCTGCTCAGAAGGATGTGGATGCAGCAGCGCAGGCGCTGAATGATGCAGTGAATGCTTTGGTGGAAAAGACCGTTAGCCCCGTTGCCATTGTGATTGTCGTTGTGGTGGTGCTGGCTGCCGCTGGTGCTGCTGCCGGTGTGGTTCTGAAAAAGAAGAAGGCGGCAAAATGAGAAGACTGCATAAAGTTTTGGCTATGGCGCTGGCGCTGAGCCTGTCTGCTACGGCATTGACCGGCTGCGTCGATCAGCACCCGGAGGAGGCGTCTGCCTCCTCCAGCGCGGCGCAGTCTGCCGCGAGCACAGCGGTGGAGGAGAATCCACGATTGGTGGCAACCTCTCCGGCCACGGCGCAGATTTGCGACAAGCTGGAGCTGGATCTGGTGGGCGTCTGCACCACTTCCAGCACTTTGCCGGAGCGCTATGCCGACCTGCCTACTGTAGGTACGGCCATGAGCCCGGATATGGAAATTGTCTCCTCCCTGAATCCGGACTATGTGCTCTCACCCAGTACTCTGCAAAGCGACCTTGAGCCCAAGTATGAGGCCGCCGGCCTGAACTCCATTTTCCTCGACCTTAAGAGTGTGGATGGAATGTACAATTCCATCGAAAGTCTGGGCGAGAAGTTTGGCCGTCAGGAGCAGGCACAGGCGCTGGTGGACGAGTATCAGGCCTATATGGCGGACTACACCGGTCAGCACGGGGATAAATCCAGCCCAAAGGTGCTGATCCTCATGGGTCTGCCCGGCTCTTACATTGTTGCCACTGAGTCCAGTTATGTGGGTAATCTGGTTAAGCTGGCAGGTGGTGAAAATGTCTACGGTGATGGGGACGGCAAGGATTTTCTCAACGCCAACACCGAGGATATGCTGACCAAGAGCCCGGACATCATTCTTCGAGCAGCACATGCTTTGCCGGATGAAGTAAAGCAGATGTTTGCTGAGGAGTTCGAGACAAACGACATTTGGAAGCATTTTAGTGCGGTCCAGAACGGAAAGGTCTATGACCTGGATCCGTCGCTCTTTAATATGAGTGCAAACTTCCACTGGACAGAGGCTCTGAATGTGTTGGAGCCTTTGCTCTACGGCGATTGACCCTGTGGGCCAGCCTGTTTCTCTTTCAGGGAGAAGCAGGCCAGCCCATACGATCAATAGATCACATGATAAAATTTATAGAATAACAGAGGAGGGATCTGGGTGATCTCTACACGAAAAAAGGTGCTGGCGTTCTGTCTGACCGCTGTCGCGCTGATAGCACTGTTCCTGTGGGCCATCAACACAGGCAGTCTGAAAGTGACGCCAAGTCAGCTGTTTCGAGGGCTGTTTGTAGCCTATGATAAAAATGTTGCAACCGTCTATGACTTGCGCTTCCCGCGTATTTTTATCGCCATGATTGGCGGTGCGGCCACGGCGGTGTCCGGTGTGCTGCTTCAGGCAGTGCTGAAAAATCCGCTGGCCGATCCTGGCATCATCGGCGTCAGCGCCGGCGCAAGCCTGACGGCAGTGCTTATTACGGCCTTTCTTCCGGCGCTGTATTTCTTCTCTCCGCTTTTTGCCTTTTTGGGCGGTATGCTGGCCTTCCTGCTGGTGTATTCCCTGGCGTGGAAGGGAGGACTCAGCCCGCTGCGCATCATTCTGGTGGGCGTGGCGGTAGAGGCCATGTTCTCTGGCCTCAGCAGTGCCTTCAACTCGGCTACGGGCAGCAACTACTCCGGTGTTGCCAGCATTGTCAATGCCAATATCAGCATGAAGACCTGGAGCGATGTGCGCACACTGGCTATCTATGCTGCCATCGGTCTGATTGCCGCTTTGTTCACAGCCAGCCGATGTGATTTGTTGGCACTGGAAGATCGGACGGCTCAGTCACTGGGTGTCAATGTGACGGCCAGCCGCATTGTCATTTCAGTCATTGCTGTCCTGCTGGCCAGCATCAGCACAGCAGTGGTGGGTACGATCTCCTTTCTTGGTCTGATTGTTCCTCATATTGCCCGTTTACTGGTGGGTTCTCGTCACCGTGTGCTGATTCCTTACACTATGCTGTTGGGCGCCTTCGTGCTTTTGCTGGCGGACACACTGGGACGAACCATTGCCGCACCCTATGAGATCAGCGCATCGATTATTATGGCGGTAGTCGGCGGCCCTGCTTTTGTGATTTTACTGAGGAGGTCAACAAAGCATTATGGAGCGTAATGTTTATGAAATTTCTGATCTGGCCTTTTCGTATGGAAAATTTGAAGTTTTAAAGGGATTAAATCTCAATCTTCACGAGGGCAAGATCACCACACTGATTGGAGCAAATGGCTGTGGAAAAAGCACCCTCTTCAACCTGCTGACCAAAAATCTGACGCAAAACAGCGGAACGATTCGATTAAACGGAACCGATCTGAGTGGGATCAAACGCCGAGATTTTGCACGGCAGGTAGCAATCGTTCACCAGTATAATACAGCTCCGGCAGATTTGACGGTTCAGCAACTCATTGGTTATGGCCGGACACCCTATCAGCGCATGGGCATGACGACGAATGCAAAAGAGGATGAGGAAAAAATACGGTGGGCGATGGAGATTACCAATACAGTCAAGTTGGCGGATAAGCCGGCGGCTGAGCTGTCTGGAGGACAGAAGCAGCGGGTCTGGATTGCTATGGCATTGGCACAGGACACAAAACTGTTGTTTTTGGACGAACCGACGACCTATCTGGATATTCGTTATCAATTGGATATTCTAAAACTGATTCAAAGACTGAATCGGGAATTTGGCATTACAATCGTCATGGTGCTCCATGATATTAACCAGTCTCTCTACTACAGCGATGAGATTGTAGCCATGAAGGATGGACGGGTTGTGGAGCAGGGACTTCCTGATACGGTCATTACATCGGAATTGATGAGAGAAGTTTATGATGTTAACTTGAATATTTCTCATATGAACGGCAAGCCGTTTATTCTTCCAATTTAAGCGAGGTGCTGTTATAATGGAAAAACTGCGCAGAGCAACTGAGGACTATCTCAAAACGATCTATCTGTTGGGGGGCAGCCAACTGCGGGTTCGCTGTGTGGATATTGCCAATCAACTTGGCATCTCCCGCGCATCGGTCTCCGTTGCGGTCAAGCGACTGTGTGATGAGGGGTATCTTATCTCGGATGAATCGCATCAGGTAAGGTTGACAGAGACAGGTCTTACGGTTGCGCAAAATACACTGGAAAAGAATCAGACGATTCGTACCTTGCTGTTAGACTTCGGCGTAGACGAAGAAAATGCAAATCGAGATGCCTGCTTAATGGAACATGACATCAGTCCGGCCAGCTTTTTGGCGATGCAGGAGTGGTGTGTGCGCAGACAGAAAGAAGAACAGGCAAAGTAATGGAGACGTGATGCACGATGATCGACAAACGACTGGTAGGACAGGTCAGTGAAAGTAAAAAGTACATTGCAGGGAATGTGATACTGCAGTGGGTATCGCTGGTTGCGAATATTGCCATGATGTGGATCATCACGCAGTTGTTCGCTGGACTGTGGAATGGAACAGCCGGTAAGAGAGAGATTTTCTTCACTCTGCTCGTAGGCGTATGTTCGGCACTGGTGCGCTTTGGGTGCGTGAAGGCAAGTGCGCGAATGAGTTTTCTTTCCTCTAAGGCAGTGAAAAAGACTCTGCGGCGGCTCATTTATGAAAAGCTGCTCCGACTTGGTACATCCTACCGGGATCAGGTGCAGACCAGCGAGATTGTACAAGTGGCAGTAGAGGGTGTGGATCAGCTGGAAACCTATTTTGGCGCATATCTGCCCCAGTTCTTTTATGCCATGCTGGCACCGATAACCTTGTTTGTTGTGCTGAGTCAGGTGAGTCTTCCAGCTGCCATTGTGCTGCTTATCTGTGTTCCTCTGATTCCGGTTTCTATTGCGGCGGTGCAGACATGGGCAAAAAAACTGCTGGGGAAATATTGGGGACAGTACACTGCACTGGGAGATACCTTTCTGGAAAATCTGCAAGGGCTTACCACATTGAAAATCTACCAGGCAGATGAATTCAAGCATCAGGAAATGAATGAGCAGGCGGAGCAGTTTCGTCGAATTACCATGAAAGTCCTGACCATGCAGCTCAATTCCGTTACAATTATGGATTTGATTGCCTACGGTGGAGCGGCACTGGGTGTTATTTTGGCGGCACTTCAATTCAAAGCCGGGCATATTACCATTGCGGGAGCATTGCTCATCATTCTTTTGGCCGCTGATTTCTTTCTGCCAATGCGGCAGTTAGGAAGCTTTTTCCATATAGCAATGAACGGCATGGCCGCCAGCGATAAAATTTTTCGTCTGCTGGATCTGCCGGAACCAGAGCATGGCAGAGCAGAAGTCGACTCAGAGAGCTGCGGCATTGTGTGCAAGGATTTGCATTTCAGCTATGAGCCAGAGCGGGAAATTCTAAGGGGTATTGACCTTGAAATTCCGCAGCATGGTTTTGTGGCGCTGGTTGGCGAGTCAGGGTGTGGAAAATCTACGATTGCCTCTATTCTCATGGGGCGCAGTCGGAATTACAGCGGCAGTATTACCATAGGCGGAAAGGAATTGCGAGAATTGGACGAGGACAGTCTTTTGCGCAATTTCACCTATGTCAGCCATCAGAGCTGGTTGTTCAAGGGCAGTGCGGCGGACAACCTGCGCATGGGGAAGGAAGATGCCACAGACGCGGAGCTTTGGCGAGTGCTGGAACAGGTGAAACTGGCCGATTTTCTCCGCAGTCAGGGCGGTCTGAATTTTCAGCTTACGGAACAGGGTGGAAATCTTTCCGGCGGTCAGAGACAGCGTTTGGCGCTGGCTCGCGCGCTCCTGCATGACAGCCCGGTTTATCTCTTTGATGAGTCTACATCAAATATCGATGTGGATAGTGAGAATGATATTATGGCCGAGATTCATGTACTGGCAAAGTCAAAAACAATTTTGCTTATTTCGCATCGTCTTGCCAATGTGGTAGATGCGGATTGTATCTATGTGCTGGCTGACGGGCAAGTGACGGAGCAGGGGACTCATGCAGAGTTGCTGGACAGAAATGGCCAGTATGCCCAACTCTGGAACGCTCAGCAGGCATTGGAGAATTACGGAACGGAGGTGATGGCATGAAACGCAGGAGCGGGTTTCAGGTCATGCTGCGACTGATTGGATTGGTGAAACCTCTGGCTGGATATATGGTGCTGGCCATTGTCATGGGACTGATTGGTCATCTTTGCGCTGCATTTATCACCATCTGCGGCGGTTGGGCGGTGCTGGATATAATGGGCGTTCATACGCCATTTTCACTGACAGCGCTGTTTATCACGGTGATTGCTATGGCGCTGGCACGGGGCGTGCTTCGGTATGCGGAACAGTCCTGCAATCATTTCATTGCCTTCAAATTGCTGGCCCTTATTCGGGACAAAGTATTTGGTGCGCTTCGCCGCCTTGCTCCGGCTAAATTGGAAGGGCGCGATAAGGGTGACCTGATCAGTGTCATCACTTCGGATATAGAGCTTTTGGAAGTGTTCTATGCCCACACGATTTCTCCGACGGTGATTGCAATTTTGTTTTCCCTTCTGATGGTGCTGTTTATCGGCGCCTTCCATGTCGCGCTGGGAGCGTTGGCAATGCTTGCCTACCTAGTGGTTGGGTTTGTGATTCCGGTCATGATTTCAAAGCGTAGCGGTGATGCCGGATTGAAATTCCGCACTCAGGCGGGGGAATTGTCCGGCTTTGTGCTGGAAAGCCTTCGAGGATTGCCGGAAATTCAGCAGTATGGTCAAGGCAGAAAGCGATTAGCGGAGATGGAACAGCGCACGGACGAACTTTCCGCTGTGGATGAAGGAATGAAGAAACTGACCGGAACAAATCAGGCAGTGACCAACACGGTGATATTGGCATTTGATCTGGCAATGCTGACGGTTTCGGCACTGCTCTACTCCAGCGGAACAGTAGCCTTTGGCGGTGCGCTTATTCCGACGATCGCTTTGATGAGTTCCTTTGGCCCTTGCGTGGCACTGGCTAATTTGGGAAGCACGCTTCAGAATACTTTTGCTGCCGGCAATCGCGTGCTGGATATTCTGGAAGAAGAGCCGCTGGTGGAGGAGATCACAAATCAACCGAAAACCGAGTTTTCCGGTGCAAAGGCCGAGCACGTTTCCTTCTCTTATGGTGACGAACAGGTGTTAAGCGATGTTTCTGTTGACATTCCAAAGGGGAGAATCGTTGGAATTATCGGTCGTTCCGGTTCCGGAAAATCTACCTTGTTAAAGCTGTTTATGCGGTTCTGGCAGGTGCAGAAAGGCAGTATCGAATTGTCTGAAAAGGCAATTGAGCAGATTAATACCGATGACCTGAGGGAAATGGAAAGCTTTATGACGCAGGATACCATGCTGTTTCATGACAGTATCCGCGCCAATTTGCGCATTGCTAAGCTGGACGCTACCGATGAAGAGATTGAAACCGCCTGTAAGAAGACATCAATTCATGACTTTATTCTGTCCTTGCCTAAAGGATATGACACCCCTGTGGGTGAGCTGGGCGATACTCTTTCCGGCGGTGAACGCCAAAGGTTGGGACTTGCGCGGGCGTTTCTCCACGATGCACCGTTTTTGCTGCTGGATGAGCCAACCAGCAATCTGGACAGCTTGAATGAAGCAGTCATCTTGAAATCTTTAAAGGAAGATGGGAAAGAGAGAACCGTGGTGTTGGTTTCCCATCGAGCTTCAACTATGCGCATTGCCGACAAGGTCTACTCTGTGGAACACGGGCGTATGAGTTAATAAAAGACACAGTGAAATACTGAGCATACCGCTATAAGTTGCTATAAATAGGAGGTAAAAATGCGGCTGAAACGTTTGATTTTTCTTGTAATTGGTTGCGTCAGCCTTGGCTTGGGCTGTGTGGGGATTGTGCTTCCGATTCTGCCAACGGTGCCGTTTTTTCTGCTGACCGTGTTTTGCTTTTCCCAGAGCTCCCAAAAGCTTCACGATTGGTTTGTGAATACAAAAATGTACCACAAGCACTTGGAATCCTTTGTTCAGAAAAAGGGCATGACGGTCCGCACTAAGATGACAATATTGATCAGTGTGACCCTGCTGATGACCATCGGATTTGTCCTCATGGCCCGTAAAGGCATCTGGATTCCCTGCATTATTCTTGCGGTTGTCTGGTCGTGCCATCTTGTTTACTTCCTTTTTGGCGTAAAAACAATTCCGTCGGAACCGGAAATTGTGAAGGAATAAAGAAGAAAAATACACCTTGCTATGACAATGCCCGACTTCTGTATCTCAGGATACAGAAGTCGGGCATTGTGCTGTTGAGAGAAGAAGAGGGATAAGAGGAAAATTAAACAAGGAAAATGACGTAGCAGAGGGTCACAATGGCAATTACAATCCAGGTGACACCGCCCAGAATTACAGGCCGGATTCCTTTTGTAAACAACTCTTTTAACTTCATTTTGCTGCCGACACCAACAAGGGCTGTGGTAATTAAAAATTTGTTTGCAACCTTAAAGAGTGCCGCAACAGAGGTGTTTCCCACGGAGATTCCGGAAAAATCAACAATCGTATTGATAATGGCAAGAGCAAGAAAACCAAGAATAAAGACGGGAAATGCCTTGGCAATTGCCTTTGCCTTGCTTGTTTTTTCCGTAGAAGCAGTGTCTTTTTTCTGACTGGCTGTGTGCCAGATCATGACAGCCAATGCTACAAAAATCAGCATAACCACGCGAGTCAGTTTCACTACAACGGCCAGATCTCCTCCTGTGACGCCAGAGGCGGAAACTGCAGCAGCTCCCATCAGAGCATCGTAAGTTGCACCGGCAGCGGTAACGCTGGACACGTCATTGATCGCAATGCCTGCTAAAATGCTGAATTGCTCCGGACGGAAACCCATCCCCAAGGCAACATAGGGCCAGATCAGGGCGGCAATGAGATCAAACAGGAAAATTGCTGTCATAGCATAGCCGACCTCGTCTTCTTTTGCATCAATAACACCGGCAAGGGTTGCAATAGCGGTTCCACCGCAAATGGATGTGCCGCCAGCTACGAGAATGCGAGTGTTGGGCGATACCTTGAGAAAATATTTTCCAACAAAGCAGGCGGTTAAGAAAGCTAGTGCAATGCTGCTCAGAATAAAAGGGAGTGCCTTTCCACCAGCACCTAAAATGGTGGCAAAACTGAGGGTGCCACCGCAGAGGATAATGCCAATGCGCAGAATAACCTTCGCAGAAAAGGAAGCTCCAGCTTGAATTTTTGCCTGTAGAGCAGGAAAGATATTGGCCAGAATCATGCCAAGAAACATGCCGATTAGTGGAGCGCCCATAATATGCTGTGCGTTGCCGGCAAGGGTTGCGATGAAAGCCAGCGCAGCACAAAAGAGAATTCCAAGGATCATGGTTTGAGTCCTTTCTTTATTTATATGAGAATAGTAGAGGCGGACTCACAGCGGAATTCACTGTGAGTCCGCCTCTTCTGTGCAATCAATGCGGAATTCGAGGATCAGCAGGTGATTTGAATGCCGGTGTCAAATTTCTTATTATCCACAATGAAGCGAATGTTGAAGGTGCCGGACAGCCCAGCCTTGTTTACGGAAAGATTAACTTTGCGGGCATCCTTTTCAATAAATGTGCCACAGCAGAGGGCGTTGAACGGAGTGCGCGCGGTGGAAATATAATAACCGTGCTCCTCAGTCTCGTTTTCCAGCATCATCATAACAAGCTGACCGCTTTCAAAAATTGCGTTGAGGATAATGCGGTCGTCTTCCTCGGTCAGTTTTGCCTCGTAGCGTTCGGGCAGCATTTCTCCGCAGGGTTCCATGGGGATCAGGGTGTCAAACTCCTTTGTATGCCCCATATGGCCCAGACGAATGCCATCGCCAAGAGGCTGGTTGTCGCCGTCGTGATACAGACGCAGCTTTTCAGCGCGATAGTAATTGCCGGTGACCTGCATCTCGAACATTTTTTGACCTTCGCATACCTCTACGGTAATGCTCTTCGAGCGAATCGTGGGATCGTCAGCGGCGAGGACAGCAAAACCTTCCATAGCGTTTTCACCCTGATACTGGATGCCGCCGGAGTGAATCATATAGTGGTTTTCTCCATAATACTCCACATTGCAGATGTATTTGGAGAAGAAGTGCTGTCCCAGTTCCTTGCCGTACTGCCAGGTCTGCTGAATCGTCATGTCATCTGTATTGATGCGATAGCGGACACCACGGGAGAAGTTATCTCGATTCAAAATATATTTCTCCGGGTTGCAGGAGCGATAATGACCGTTATCGAAGCACATGACATCGCCATCAGGAGTAATGACACAGGCATGCTGCTCATACTGCCAGTCGAACTCGCCATCGCCGACGGGAGTGAAAAGATATTTTTTGCGCTCCTCCGGCCAACCTTCCGGGTCACCCAGAATCCAGTTTAACTTTCCTGTGTCGTAATCAATGTTGACAATTGCGTTGATGTGTCGACCGGAGAGCGTGACAGAGTTGGTATTTGCGTCATACCACAGTGCGTTGCAATGGAACCAGTCTTCGTCGGACCAGCTGCCGGACTTGCTCTCACCGGGCGTCAGGAAGTCGCTGAAATCCCAGGTGCGAAGCACTTCGCCGGTGTTGCGATCCAACAATACCATGGTATCCTCGACGGTGTCCGATTCCAGATCCTCAGACAGAACCAGAAGATTTCCATCGGCCATTTCGATTTTGTCATGGTGGTAACCGCCGGGCATAGAGTATTCGCGGACAACCTTGCCGGTCATAGTCATTTCATAGAGACCGGAGAGGTAGTAAGGAATGCGCACCAGACGGTCTGTGCTGATCAGCAAATTGCCGTTCTTCAGCCGCGCAATATCAAACACGGTAGGCACGTTCAGATGCCAACGAATATCTCCGCGATAGTCAATGGCAGTAGCCAGTTCACTCATGGAAGGGGAGAGGAAGATCAGGTTATCTTCCATATAGGAGGCAGTTGTTTCGATGGAAAGCAATTCCGGCACATTTTCATCTAGTGCATCGGTGTGAATTGTGTGTGTGACAACTTCACCTTGATAGGTTCTTAATTCAACTGTGTTGTCGCAGTCTGCATAAAGGCCGAGCACAGGCAGTATATGCTCTGTTGCAGGGGGGAATGTGTGGGTGATGTCGCCGGCGGACTCTTTTCCCTTTACGGTTAAGGTGACGGCAACTTTTTTCTCCGTTTTAAAAAGAATTACAGCGGTCAGAGGAGAGATGAAGTAGGGATTCAAACAAATGAGCGGCTGCTCCATCGTATAATTTCCCGCATGAAACTGCTCCAGCATTTCATGCTCTGCATGATTCTGACGGCTAACCAGACTTTCCTGGAAATGATAGTCAATGTGCTTGTTTTCCATAAACTTTACTCCTGTTCTTTTAGGCGTGTGCCTGAATCATTTTGATGATAGCGGGTTTTTGCTGCAGACCGGACTTGCGCTCTACCTCAGCGCCGTCTTTAAACAGAATGAGGGTAGGATATCCGGTTACATTGTGTTCCTCCAGCAGAACAGGATTTTCATCATAGTTTACTTTTAAAATCTGAATATCTGTGTTTTTGTCCACATCCTGAAGTACGAACGACAACATTTTGCATGGACCGCAGGTGGGGGAGTAGAAATCGGCTAATACCAAGCCGTTGGGCAGGGCCTCTTTAAAACTAGCGGTATTTACTTCCTTAATCACAACAATCATCCTTTCTGGTTGTTCTATGGTATTTTCAATTACTTTAAATCCTGAAAAGCAGACTGGGCAGCGATTGCGCCATCAGCACAGGCAGTGATAACCTGACGAAGATCCTTGACAATGCAGTCGCCGGCACCGTAAATGCCCGGGATGGCAGTGCGCATGGCAGCGTCGGCCTGAATGTAACCGAACGAATTGCAGATGCCAAGATCTTTGCAGAAATCAGTAACGGGATGGAGACCGATATATTCAAAAACACCGTCGCAGGTGACGAAGCGTTCTTCACCGTCGTCTTTCGTGGATTTAAAACGCACACCCTCCAGTTTTTCAGCGCCATCAAAGGACAGCACATCCTGATAAGGGTAGACGGTGACGTTGTCCATACCGCGTAATTGATCGCAGGCAACGGGATCGGCAGTTAGATCAAACATGGTGACAACCGTCAGCTGGTTGACCATACCGGCCAGATAGATGGACTCTTCCACAGCGGAATTTCCGCCGCCGATTACCACAACATCCTTGTCTCGATAGGAGGCACCATCACAGATGGCGCACCAGCTGATGCCGTTTCCGGTAAACCGATCTTCGCCGGCACAATGCAGGTGATTGGGCTGTGTACCGGTAGCTATGATGACGGCGCGAGCGGTATATACCATCTCGTCTTCTTCACAGTGAACTTCTTTCACGTCGCCCTTGTCTACGATGGACAACACAGTGCGATAGTCAAACTGCGCGCCGATTTTCTGCACCTGTTCAAACATTTGAATGGCCAGTTCAGCGCCATTGATAAAGCCGACACCGGGATAATTCTGAATTTCGTTTGTATTTATGATATTGCCGCCGGGGGCGAGCTTGTCCAGCACAAGAACGGACAGATCTGCTCTTGTGGCATAGATGGCAGCGGTCATGCCGGCAGGGCCGCTGCCAACAACGATTACATCAAAATCAGTCATGAAATCACCTCATTAGAATTTTCAATGGTTTGTTTTGTTAGGTTTTCGGAGAGTAATTCGGTTACAGTGTCGATGAACAGCTGAACAGCTGGATTCGTTGTGTCGTGAAACCAGCCGACGTGAATGTCAGGATCACGATTAAACTTCATCTGGCTTCGCGGCAGCATGTCCTCCATTGGTACAAGCTTAACGTTTGCCCAAGGAGGAAGAGGAAGCTCCTGATCAAATAGAGCAATGCCATATCCCTGGCTTACGTAAAATATTTTGGCGGTGTTACTGCTGGCGTATTTAGCAATGCGGGGATAGTAACCGCCGCGAATGCACAGTTCAATCAGCGACTCCATATGAACTGCACATTCGTCTGGTTGGAGCACAATGAATGAATCATTGATAAGATCGGCGATCTTTACTTTGTCCCGAGTGGCCAATGGATGGTTTGCGGGAAACATGAACGAGGGGGTGACCGCATAAACCGGCATGACCTCAAAATCGGGAATCAGCCTTAGCTGAAAAAGCTTATCAAAGGCAACATCCGCCCCTCGATTGCCGAGTAGTCGACGCATTTCGCTGAAACCACATGACATCAACTCGATATCCACATTGGGATACTTTTTGCGAAAACGTTCCAGTGCAGGAAACACGACCAATTGGGGATCGAGAATGTCCAAGATTGCAACCACCAGATGCCCCTCTGTTCCCTTGCCCATCCGTTGAGCATGATCCAGAGCTAAGGCCAGGGAAGATTCTATCTTGCCCAGCTCAGCTCGGAGCAAAAGCCCGGCAGGTGTGAGGCTGACACTGTGGCGATAACGAAGGAACAACTGCATTCCAAGCTCGTTTTCCATTGACGCTATCTGTTTGCTCAGTGTGGACTGTGAAACGAAGAGGCATTGGGCGGCTTTCGTGAAGCTCAGTTGTTTTGCCACCTCAAGAAAGTAATGAATCTGCTGCGTTGTCATGTTACATGTCTTCCTTTCGCGACTCTATCTTACTCCGGTTAATTCCTGAGATGCAATAGGTTCAGTATTCGATAATGGAATGCTGAAATTGTAATAAAACAAAAACTGCATTTAATTATGTTAAATTATATAAGGAAGAAAGAAAAACAGCAAGTTACGATGTGCAAATAGCGACATAGATGCGTGTGAAAGTGATTGGAACAGAAAAAGTACATTCCAAAACAGAATGCTGGAAGTCTTGCATCTTTGAAAAATTGCGGCATATAATACCATTGTCGGACGGCAAAATAAAGAGTATCATTCCATGATTGAATGAGAAGGGAGAAAAAGAAAATGGCAAAGACACCTCCTGCAAACGCTCCTGCGGCTGCAAAGGGACCGCAGACAAAGCCTGCAAAAATTCTTCACTGTATCATCACTATCGCGCTTATGGTCCTCGTTGGACTGATTCCTCCTGTTGCACCGATTACATCTTACGGAATGAAGATACTGGGAATTCTAGTCGGCATCGTTTACGGCATGTCCACGGTAGATGTGCTGTGGACAGCAATTTGTGCGATCCTGGCAATGGGCATTGCGGCTGGAAACATTGCCGGTGTTGTGGCAAATGCGCTAGGATCCACATTAGTGTGGGGCATCATTATGGTGCTGATCATTCTGTATGTGATGCAGAGCGAAAAAGTCACCGATTTCTTCGCCAACTGGATTATCAGTAAGAAGATTCTTCAGGGACGGCCGTGGCTGTTCTCATTTGCCATTCTGTTGGGCATTTCAATTCTTGCCGTTGTCAGCCCCATTGCGGCAATGCTCCTGTTCTGGGATATTATCTATTCCGCTTGCGATCAGGTTCACATTGAGCGCAACAGCCCCTGGGCACAATGCATGATCTTTGGTTCCTGCTTTGCCGCCGGTTCCGGTATCCTGTATCTGCCCGTTCTTGCAAATGGTATGGTCGTTGCGAACATGTATCTTGGCATGATGGGCGAACCGATCAACGCAGCGAAATATGTTGCCAGCATGATTCCCTTAGTCGTTATTGGCATCATCCTGTATGTGCTTGTCTGCAAGTATATTCTCCGTATTGATGTCACTGCGCTGAAGAATCTGGATGATTCCATTGTCGACAAGGACGCGCTGAAGTTGAATACACGCCAGAAGATTGTTATTATTGCAGTCGTTGCTATGGTCGTTATTTTGCTGCTGGGTTCTGTTCTGCCTCAGGCATGGGCAGTAACATCCCTGATCAAGAATCTTGACTTGTTTGGTCTGTCTGCGATTATTCTTCTTCTGTTTGTTGTGATCCGTGTGGATGGCAGACCGATGGTCAACATTCAGGAAGCAGCTTCCCATGGCGTTATCTGGTCTATGGTCATGATGACTGCCCTGATTGCTCCTCTGGGTTCCGCACTGACCAGCGAAGATGCTGGTATCACAGCTTTGATCCACAGCTTCCTTGCTCCTGCACTGGAAGGTAAACCCGCTTGGATCCTCGTTGCGATTGTCGTTATTGTCGGAGTCATCCTGACAAACTTTGCTCAGAACCTGGTTATCTGCAGCGTGATCCTTCCTATCATCATTGCGATGTCTGGAACAATGGACATCAATGTCCCGGCGATTACCATTTTGCTGGCACTTGGTACACACTATGCTTTCGTTCTGCCTTCTGCCTGCCCCGCTGCCGGTATGATGTTCTCCAACCCGAATTTGAAACCGTCGTTTGCCTATAAGACGGGTCTGATCTGCATTGTTATTTGCACAGCCTTTGTCTTGAGCTTCGGTTATTTCTGGGTCAATTTGATTTTCTGAGCCCCTCTGCTCTTCTAAACATAACACCTGCGGCATCTACGGATGCTGCAGGTGTTATGTTGTTTGTTAATTGAAGAATATTGACAAGGCAAGCCTTTTTAAGAAAAAGTAAGCCCCCGTCATAGCAAATGACGGGGGCTTACAATGGCGCAGCGGGTGGGATTTGAACCCACGGGTGATGACTCACACGATGGATTTCGAGTCTTTTCTGCAACTGTGACGGGGGTGCCCGTTTTGGGGTCGTTTCAGGAACCCCTGTCCCCGCCGAAAGCTGCATGAAATCAGTCTTTTTCGCCCCGAAAGCCTTGCAGGACGGGCTTTTTTGAAAGTGGGTTCAAATCGGCTATTTTTCCGATTTTGGAGAGAAATGCGGGAAGATAGGAGAGAAAAACCGGGAGACGGCCATACACCGCAGAGTAGAGCTTCAGACCGACGAAAGTCTATTTTTGAGGTGTTACAAATGGATGTATTCCCCATCAACTGGGACAGCGTTCCCGAGGTAATGAACAAAGAGCAATTCTTCCGTATCTGCCACATCAGCAAGTCCACGGCACTGCACCTGCTCAAGAGCGGCAAGGTGCCCTGCGAGTGCTCCGGCAAGAAGACCCGGTGCTATAAAATCCGGAAAGAGGATGTGAAGGCCTATCTGGAGGAACGGGCGATCTTCCCTGAACTCTATTCTGCGCCGAAGGGCTGGTACGGCACCCACTATGTGGCGAGGCTTTCCAAGGAGCTGCCGGAGGACACGCTGCGGCAGATGCACGGCTACTATGAAAAGCTGCTGCGCAAATACCCGGATGTGGTCACGGTGAAGGATGTGGTGGCCCTGACCGGCTACACTCAGACCACCGTCCACAACTGGTGCAGCCGTGGATCGCTGAAAGCCTTTCAAAAGGGATTGAAATTCTGCATCCCGAAAATCTTTCTCGTGGACTTCTTCTGCTCCCTGACCTTCCACTCCATCACCCGCAAAAGCCTCTGGCATATCCAGACACTGAATGAGTTCAGCAGGAAGATGAAGCGGAAGTAGTCGTTATATGGGGCTATTTACAAAGTTCGCTGTAAAAAGTGTAGTCGGACAGCAAAAGTTCGTTGTATTTTTTGTAGAGGCAATGTGAAAGCCTGCGCAGATGCACGGAATCCCCGTTTAGACTAAAATGTAGGTGCATCGTATTTTGGCCTAAACCGCTATAATATCTGCGTTTTGGAAATTCGCACACTCGCACCTGCCTTTCGGTTCTGTTAGACTGTAATCGAAAGGCAGGTGCGCTTTGTGTTGTTGGGGCATCGATGGCGTACCTGCCGGAAGAATTGCAAACGGGAGGATCATATATGAAATCGCTATTTGAGCAGCTGGGCGGCACTTACAGAAGGCGGGGCGACTATTGCCTGCCGGATGTTTGCTTACTGCCCGAAGAAGAACGCCCCATCGGCATTTATGGTCAGCGGCGACGAACCTATTTGAGGGAGCATCATCGGATCTTGTATTATAACCTGCTGACCGCCGGGACGCTGGACGGCCACCTTGCAGACATCGAGGGACAGGCGCAGGAACTCTTTCTTCGGCTGGTAAAACAATACGCAGATGCTGAGGGCGTGACGGAGGCCTTGAAGGCCAGCGACCCGCAGACGTGGGTGCGGAAGATGAACAGCATCCGAAACCGGGCGAATGAAATCGTGCTGCAAGAAATTGTATATGGGTAACGAGCAAGCGGGGGCCGATGGCCTCCGCTTGTTTTATATACTGCTCTGACCCAATGTAAAAGAACAATATTCGGAACAATATCAAAAATCTCCGGAACAATGTCATTGTTCTATCGGAACTATGTCAAACCGGAACCGGAATAATGTCAAACGAAATTTGATATTGTTCCGAACTTTATCAGAGCAAGGACTCAAAAGCTTTCCGGTACAAGCGCCAGTTTGTTAATTGATTCGTGTGCCCGCACCAGCGCATCATAAACTGCCAAAACATCTTCAGAGTCCCAAGTTCGCAAAGATTTTTCATCAATCACACCGGCGCTTTCCTGAATGATCTTCGCAAGCTGTTCTTCGTCCGCCACAGCGACAACAGCTTGAACCGCTGCATTGCTCTGTGCTTTTTTCAGATTTAGAATAAGACTATCGATGGAACCTTTAGACTGTACCTCAAAAACATAAATTGCTTTTCCCATATTGCCGATTTTAGCTTCCCAGACAGCATCCACAACTGCGCCTGTTGCAATCTTTACTTCAGAGCGACTGTCAAAGCCAAGCAGTTTTCCGATATCCACCAGCTTATCTTTGATTTCATCGTGCAGAGATCTAGAGTCTCTGGCGGTAACGGGTTCCTGAGAAGTGGAAATCGCATCCGCAGCGGGGATATCCTTTTCAGCAAGAGGAAAGATTTCATCCCATAAGAAGTAATCGACTGCCAGCAAATCAAAATCGGCAGCACCCGCTTTTTTAAGTTCCACCGCAATTTCTTTTGCAGTAGTACATACTTCTGCATATTTCTTCCCAGTGTATTGATAGTTGTACTTGGGCATATTCGGGATACCCAAGTACCCATAGCACAGGATCGTTGCCCTGTTAAATACGATGTACTCCTGCGGATTTATATAGGAAAGCAGTTCACTGATCGTAGCAGGTCCCATACCTTTTACAGATTTCAGAAAAAGATCCCACCGCTTCTCGACAGGGGCGGATCCATACAACAGCTCGGCCAACTGCTTTTTAAGTGTAGAAAAGCCATTATCTTCGATCAGCTTATCGACAACGTATTTTTTGTTGCCCCACATCAGCACTGCCCAAAGCCTGCTGATATACTCAAGGAAATCTTCTTCGGTCATTGCTAGAAGCTTATCTTTGGTGAAAGATTGGTAGTATTCTTTCCGTTCCTTTCTCTCACTCCAGTTCTCTTCGTAATATGCGGCATTGGCAGATTGCTTCTTTATAAATGTTTGAATTGTGAAAGCAAGTTTCTGTGTGTCCATACTCACTCCTCCATATTATCCGTCCAAAGCTCGCACTGTGTCATAACAGTTTGAACAGCATCGTCCATCCCTTCGGGCGGATACTTATGTTTTTTCAAAAGGCGTTTAATCAGCATGCGCATTCTTGCCCGTGCCTGTTCACGCCGGTTCCAGTCAATCGTGCGGTTTTTGCGAAGGGTTTCCGCAAGTTCCTTGGTAATGGCGATCAATTCATCATTTTTATAAAAATCTTTGATTGCCTGTGGTTTTGTCAGCGCATCGTAAAACGCTAACTCATCCGCCGTGAGGCCAAGTTCTTTCCCCTCGTTGTGCGCAGCGGCGATCTGCTTGGCAAGCTTCATCATCTCATCAATAACCTGCTCATTTGTCAGCATACCATTCAGATAAGCGTTCATTGCGCGCTGCATAATCTCACTGAATTTTTCGGATTTAACCACATTTGTCCTGCGGTAAATCTGAACCTGCTCGGCGATCAACTTCTTCAGCAATTCGACGGCGAGATTCTTTTCCTTCATCTTGGAGATTTCTTCAAGGAACTTCGGATCAAACAGAGAAAATTCGGAGTTCACATCAGAAAACAGATTGATGACGCCGTCGCTCTTGATACTCTGTTTCAAAAGCTCGTTGATACGGGCGTTCATCTCCGGGAGAGAAATCTTTTGCCCACTACCTTGATTGGTCAGTCGAATAACAAGGACACGGACAGACTCAAAGAAAGCTGCTTCAAATCGCATCGGCTCATCTACCAGGGAAGAGCAGAGAGACAGCGCTTGGTGAAGCATCAGTGCCTCTTTGAGAAAAGTATCCCGTTCTTCTTCCAACTCCCGACCCATTATGAAGTTTACAGCGCCGCTGATTGTTTTTGCCCGTTCAAGATCCGTGCCGGACATAAACTTTGAGTAGTCGTAGTGGTGGAACAGATCTTGGCATATAGAGAGCTTTTCAAGGAACTTGGGATATGCAACCTTTGCGACATCGGTATCGCCATAGTTCTTTTTGTCCCGTACCGTATAGTCGTTCATTGCCTGCTTCAAGGCAGAAGCGATACCTACATAGTCAACGACAAGACCGCCTTCTTTATCACGGAAGACTCGATTGACTCGAGCAATGGCCTGCATCAGGTTGTAGCCCTGCATCGGTTTATAGACATACATTGTTGCAAGAGATGGTACATCAAAGCCCGTCAGCCACATATCTACGACAATGGCAATTTTCAGAGGGCTGTCATTATCCTTGAATTTCTGTGCTAGTTCGTCTTTGTGGTGCTTGTTTCCAATGATTTTACGCCATTCTTCTGGGTCCTTGTTGCTCTCGGTCATTACAACGGCGACTTTTTCTGTCCACGTCGGACGCAGTTCGAGAATGCGGTTGTATATCTTCATAGCGATGGCACGGGAATATGCAACAATCATCGCTTTACCCGTGAGCAGGTTTGCACGGTTATTTTCGTAGTGGTCAAGAATGTCGCAGACTAACGAATTGATGGTCTGGTCGTTGCCCAAAACCGCCTCCATCTGGCCGAGCTGTTTCTTGCTCTGCTCGATAACCTGCGGATCGGCGTTATTGGCCATAATATCATATTCAGCATCAATGAGGCGCAAGGTGGCCTCATCCAAATGCAGTTTGATAACACGGCTTTCATAATAGACCGGGCGTGTTGCACCGTCTTCGACGGCCTGCGTCATATCGTAGATGTCGATATAATCGCCAAACACTTCACGGGTGCTGCGATCCTTGGAGGAAATCGGCGTGCCGGTAAAGCCGATGTATGTAGCGTTGGGCAAACTGTTGCGGATAATACGGGCCGTGCCAACAACACGCTTGGCAACTTCTTCGCCCTCCTCATTTGTTGTAATTTTGATTTTCTCCGCAAGCCCATACTGCCCACGGTGTGCCTCATCTGCCATCACGACGATATTGCGGCGCTCAGAAAGCGGCTCGTGGGATTCCTCAAACTTCTGCATTGTAGTGAAGATAATCCCGTTTGCCTGTCTGCCGGCAAGCAATGACTTCAAGTGCTCTCTGCTTTCGGCGTGGATAGGTTCTTGCCGCAAAAACTTCTTACACTTGGCAAACTGGCCGTAAAGCTGATCATCAAGATCGTTGCGGTCGGTAAGAACAACGATCGTGGGGCTGTCCAAGGCGTCTTGCAGCAGATGAGCATAAAAAACCATAGACAACGACTTTCCGCTGCCTTGCGTGTGCCAGAAAACACCGCCCTTGCCGTCCGTTACGGTTGCGTGCTTGGTAGATTCGATTGCTTTTCTTACTGCAAAATACTGATGGTATCCGGCAAGAATTTTGAAGCTCTTGATACCCTCGTTTGAAAAGCATATAAAGTTTTTGATAATATCCAGCAGGCGATCTTTTTGGAACAACCCTTCAAAGAAGGTGTCAAACTGAGCATACTGGGTATTTTCATAGCTGCCGTCTTTCGTTTTCCACTCCATAAAACGATCTTCACCTGAGGTGATCGTCCCTGCCTTTGAAGTAGATTGGTCGCTCATCACGCAGATGGCGTTGTAAATGAACATCGACGGAATTTC
The DNA here is from genome assembly GCA_963597355.1 of bacterium. Taxonomy (GTDB): domain Bacteria; phylum Bacillota; class Clostridia; order Oscillospirales; family Oscillospiraceae; genus UMGS1766. Next base: position 44,817 of record CAVBPR010000022.1, read on the forward strand.
CTGCATATAGTCCCGTAGCTGCCGATAGGCCTCAGAAGCGTCCGTTTCCTCACGGGAGGGGGATTTTAGCTCAACAAGGACAACAGGCAGGCCGTTGAGAAAGAGGATAATATCCGGGCGCTTGTTGCTGTTCTCAATGAAGGTCCATTGATTGGCAACAATAAAGGAGTTGTTTTCGGGGTGGGAATAGTCGGCGAGATACACAATGCCGGAACGCTCCTCGCCCTTTTCTAAGTAACGGACCGGAATGCCGCTTTGCAGATACTCTATAAACTCGGCGTTTTTCTGCACAAGCTCGCCATTTTCAAAGTTGCGCAGTTTGAATAGTGCATCGTTAATGGCGTCAGCAGGTAAGCCCTTGTTCAGGCGATACAAGGACTCCTCCAATACAGCATCATAGAGTGGGCTGTTAAAGTCCCTCTCTACATCTGGGCCGTAGACATACTTATAGCCCAAATCGTTTCTGAAAAGCTCAATTATTGCGTTTTCGTAATCTGCTTCTGTGTTATATCCCGGCATATTATTCAGCTCCTTGATGTACTCTCTATTTACTATTCAATATTTTTAGCTGTTGCTTAAAATATTTTGAGCAGAGCTTGTCCTTGCGTTTGTCAGAAGATAAATAATCCCACACTTTCCCTAAATATGTAGGGATAGTAATTACGAACAAATTGAAAATCCAGACAATAGCACTGACAACTTTCTCACCTTTGTCTTCACTATCAAAAATGTTTGTCAATATGTCACTGATTGGCTTCAACTTGAATATCCAACACAGCAATATCCCAACTGCTACAATAAAGACGATTCCATTTATTACAAGTGGGATCTGCGCATGCTGAGAAAATCGTTCAACTTTTGCTTGGGCTTTCTTTTGGGAATATGTTTGTGCATACTCTTCTGCAGATATCTTACTTTTAAGTTTTTCTTCATATTCCTCTGCTCGCTTTTTTGATTTGGCTTTCTCTGCATTGACAGCTAGCAGCAATTCTTCCTTTTGTAAGTCTTTTTCTCTTGCTAAAACTGCATCAAAAGCTAGATCGACAGAAGAATCATAATCATCGGGTTCACTAAAACTATATTTCCCTCTATTAGATAATATTTCTGCAATAATCTGCTCCTTTAAACTACTGTCAATAGTTTGCTCAGATAGTTTAGATAGCAGCTCCACAGCATTAATGTGTATGGTATTATCATCTGTTCGGGAATGTCTTAATGTCATAAACATACAGAAAGATTTGTAGTCGTTTTCTGTTGCTCTGCCTGACACCTTCAGAATAATTGATAACCACAAACTGGGAATTACCACAATTGGGACACCATTAAAGGTTTCCTCTGCCCAAGATATGAGCAGTTGATCTGCAGAGACTATGTATTCATTCATATCCCATAAGCTTTTGGCGCTTTTAGGCCGAATGGAATTGAGGTATAGGACTTGCTTTACATCAGTTTTTATCGATTCGATGGTTGTTTTTTTATAGGGCCTTTTCTCGGATTTAAACTTCATTAAGGTGTCAAAGAGTTGTTGTTCGTTTTCGTCATAGTCCTTGATTATTGTAGAATCAATATACTCAAAATTGCTAATAACATTGCTAATTATACCGGTCAAATAGTTTCGGAATGAAGGGAAATCGTTGTATCTGTTCTGCGGTTCTTTACACCAATTATAGTAAAGTGTATAAAAATCATTGACCTCATAATTGCTAGAAAGCTTTGAGATAAGATTAGCATCAACCGGAGCTTGTTCGTTAGTTATTACCCTTATATATTTGATTTGAGAATCTATAACACGATATATCTCATTCAACACTGCGCTTGTATAACATAATGCTACGCCAACTTCGCGACATTTTTCCACGAATACTTTCGAGACAAACCTACGTTCGTCCTTATTGAATCCGGCGATTCTAAATATAATATTCGTGTCTAGAAAGAACTTCTTGCCTCTGAAGATGGATTTGGATATGGTGGGGCTTTTATTGGCTGTTATAAGGCAATACTCATAACAAGAAGATACGACGGAATACATAAACTTATTCTTTTCTGCGTTTTCCCAGTGAATAAAATCGTTGATAATGTCTATCTCTTCTTGAGAAGGGTTAAATTCAGCAGTAAAAGTGGTGCTGTCTATGTGTTTCGGGTTTTCGCCGATGAGCGACAACAAATTACTTGCATTTGAATTAAAACAAAAGTAAAGATATTTCTGAACAAGCATCAATGTGGCTTCTATGTCGACATTTGGCCTATCTTGAGAGAACAGTGTCAAATAGTTTCGCAATTGATCTAATGAAGATTTTTGGCTTGACAGCTGGTTGGCTACTTTGGGCGTTAAACGATAATATCCCTGTGCCTCTTCGAGTCGCCCTATACCTCTTTTTTTAACAGCTGCTTCAATTTCAGTAAGATCAAATTCAAGTTGAAACCTATTTTTAATACAAGTGCAAATTTCTAGAGATGATAACTCGCTCTTCTCCGAGTCAAAAAGAACATACTCAACAAATTTGCAGATGTATCGGTCCCTAGTTGTTGCTCCTTGATTCTCCAGTATCATCGCTAGGCGGAGCAGATCTTTTTCTTCGAAGTGTATCATCTACTTTATCCTCCGTTTCAGGTTGATATTCACAATCTATAAGTTCGTCTAATGTCGAAAAAAGCCAGTTTAGAATATCTTTTTGCATACTGAAATCACCTTCAAGCATATTTTATACATTATGTGCGTTGAGTGTGATTAGTATTCAAAAGTATAAATGAGAATTTAGAGCAGCAAGCTCGAGCAATTTATACTCAGTATTTCATCA
>CAVBPR010000023.1:0-28429 GCA_963597355.1 bacterium
ACTGCTGCCTCCCGTAGGAGTCTGGGCCGTGTCTCAGTCCCAATGTGGCCGTTCAACCTCTCAGTCCGGCTACTGATCGTCGCCTTGGTGGGCCGTTACCTCACCAACTAGCTAATCAGACGCGAGTCCATCTAAGAGCGATAAATCTTTGGCAATCAGCCCCATGCGAGGCAATTGCATTATGCGGTATTAGCGACCGTTTCCAGCCGTTATTCCCCACTCCCAGGCAGGTTACTCACGCGTTACTCACCCGTCTGCCACTAAACTCAGAATCATTTGGCCGAAGCCTCAATCAAAAGAGTTCCGTTCGACTTGCATGTGTTAAGCACGCCGCCAGCGTTCATCCTGAGCCAGGATCAAACTCTCAATAAAATGGTATTAAAACGAATCTCAAAGATTCGATCTAATCTTTATTGATGCTTGTCTAAGCTATCAAGAATTGACTTGGTTTACGTTCGTTTCCGAATGCATCCAAGTTTAAGAAAAATCTTATCTGGTGCTTTGTGTGTTGTTTCTCATTGTTTAATTTACAAGGTACACGCTGCGTTGCTCGCTCTCGCGAACAGCTTATTTATTATATCATAGCAAGCTGTCGTTGTCAAGCATCATTTTCAAAACTTTTTTCAAACTTTCGAATCCGCTCTCAAGCAAGCTTGTCTATTATATATCACTCAGTTCGCTTTGTCAAGCACTTTTTTCTTGGCCGATGCATCTTCTCAGGTTCAGATCCAGAATCAAGCGCCCCGCGGAAGTGAGCTTGATTAGTATATCAAAGCTCCCCCACAATGTCAAGAACTATTTTTCAGTTTTTTCGTTTTTTTCATCGCAGCGTCTGCATCTCAAAATATGGCCTTTTTTCGCCCGGATACATCTATATATATGTATCGAGCAAAACCGTCTTTGACACCCTCTCCGGCAAAATAACCATACAGTCTCCTCTCCCGCTCCGGAAGGGCCGACGACGGAGGTACTATACTATATATTATATTATATATTCTCATCTACTTTCATCGCTATCTCTTTATTTTTAGCCGCAAAAAAGCAGTTACAGACTTTTCTTGTCTGTAACCGCTTAAATTCTATGTTTATTTTTGATGCTCAATAATCCATTGCAAAATGTCTTCCGACTGTAATTCCCTTGCTGCCACCAGTAGCTTCTAGCAGCTGATCATGAAGCATCAATAGCTGTTCTTTCGTCAATGTAATCATTTTGCAAGCACCTTATATGCTTCCATATTTTCTTTCATCAAACGCTCTGATATCGCCATTACATCTTCTGTTGGTGCTGTTTTTTCCTGATCTGCCTTACTGAAATCGATAACCAAATAGCGTGGAACATTATTTTTTAAAATAACTGCTGTTCCATGTTCGTCAACCAACCGCGCAACTTTTGAAAAATTCTGATTTGCTTCTGTAATCGATATCATGGTATTTGTGTCAACTGTCATATTGCATACACCTCTCTTTCACCCTTATTATATGCAAATTCTAGCTAGAATACAACCTATTTTTTCTTTCTGATTCCAGAATACTTCCCTTCCGACACCATGGAGACGAACGCTGCCGGACCGCTTTGTCACCGGATATTCACTCTTTATACAGGCTTGTCCACACCTGTGGATAACCGCAGGGCAGAATCCGAGCCATTGAAATTATGGGGTTTTCCACACTTTACACAAGGTTATGCACAAAAGTTTTCCCCATTCCCCCTGTGCATGGAAATCCTCCTTCTCTCCCTCTGCCTCCGGCAGAGTTCCGTCGAATCGACGAAGCAAGCAAATCCCTTGTCAACCGGGGCGGAACAGCATATAATAGGGAACAGTATCGCTTTTGCCTTCCATTCGGGCAAGGGCGCAAAGGAGGAAACCCGAAATGGGAGAGAAATTCTATATTACCACCCCGATTTACTACCCCTCGGACAAGCTGCACATTGGTCACACCTACTGCACCGTGGCCGCCGACGCCATGGCCCGGTACAAGCGGCTGCAGGGCTACGACGTGATGTTCCTGACCGGCACCGACGAGCACGGCCAGAAGATTGAGGACAAGGCGGCGGAAGCCGGCATCACCCCCCAGCAGTTCGTGGACAATATCGTCACCGGCGAGAAGGGCATTCTCGACCTGTGGAAGCTGATGAACATTTCCAACAACCGCTTCATCCGCACCACCGACGACTACCATGTGAAGAGCATCCAGAAGATCTTCAAAAAGATGTACGACAAGGGCGACATCTATAAAGGAAAATATGTGGGCAAGTATTGCAAGCCCTGCGAGTCCTTCTGGACCGACAGCCAGCTGAAGGACGGCAAGTGCCCCGACTGCGGCCGGGAAGTGCAGGACGCAGAGGAGGAAGCCTACTTCTTCCGCCTGAGCAAGTATGCCAAGCCGGTGCAGGACCTGCTGGAGAACACCGACTTTCTGGAGCCCCGCAGCCGGGTCAACGAAATGGTCAACAACTTCATCAAGCCCGGTCTGGACGACCTGTGCGTTTCCCGCACCAGCTTCACCTGGGGCATCCCGGTGGACTTCGACCCCGGCCACGTGGTTTACGTTTGGGTGGACGCCCTGTTCAACTATACCACCGCCCTGGGCTTTTTGAACGACAAGTACGACGACTATGACAAGTTCTGGCCCGCCGATGTGCATTTTGTGGGCAAGGAAATCGTCCGCTTCCACTCCATCATCTGGCCTGCCATGCTGATGAGCATGGAAATGCCCCTGCCGAAAAAAGTCTATGGCCACGGCTGGCTGCTGCTGGACGGCGGCAAGATGAGCAAGAGCAAGGGCAACGTGGTAGACCCCTACCTGCTGGCGGAAAAATTCGGCACGGATGCTTTGCGCTTCTTCCTGCTGCGCACCTTCCCCTTCGGCAGCGACGGAAACTTCTCCAACGAGGCCCTCATCAACACCATCAACGTGGATCTGGCCAACGACCTGGGCAACCTGGTCAGCCGCACCACCGCCATGGTGGGCAAATACTTCAACGGCCAGCTCCCTGCTGACCGTCAGGACGACGCCTCCGACGAGGAACTGCTGACCATGGCAAAGCAGCTGCAGGAGAAGTATCAGGGGGCAATGGACAGCTATGCCTTCCAGAATGCCCTGGCAGAAGTGTTCAAGGTGATCGCCCGGGCCAACAAATACATTGACGAAAACGCCCCCTGGGCACTGGCCAAGGACATGGATGCCAACGGCGCCCGTCTGGCCACCGTCATGTACAACCTGCTGGAAACCACCCGCATCTGCGGCGTGCTCCTGACCCCCTTCATGCCCGAGAGCATGGAAAAGCTGTTCGCTCAGATCGGCGCAGACGCCTCTGTCCAGACCTGGGAGAGCGCCGGCACCTTCGGCTGCCTGTCTGCAACGGCTCAGGTCACCAAGGGCGACAACCTCTTCCCCCGCATCGACCCCTATAAGGCCATTGCCGAGCTGGAGCAGGCCGCTGAGGACGCCCGTCGGGCGGCGCTGCCTGCCGTTGAGGTGGAACCCCTCACCGAGGAAAAGGTGGACTTCGACACCTTCTGCAAGTCCGACTTCCGGGCGGTAAAGGTCAAGGACTGCCAGCCGGTGAAAAAGAGCGCCAAGCTGCTCTGCTTCACCCTGGACGACGGCTCCGGCACCGACCGCCAGATCCTCTCCGGCATCGCCGCCTACTACAAGCCGGAAGAGCTGGTGGGCAAAACTCTGGTGGCCATCACCAACCTGCCCCCCCGCAAAATGATGGGCAAGGAGAGCAACGGCATGCTGATTTCCGCCGTCCACACCGAGCACGGGGAGGAAAAACTCCACCTGATTATGGTGGACGACGCCATTCCCGCCGGCGCAAAGCTGTGCTGATTGCCGGTAGATGGATTTGAATTGCGAAATTTTTAAAAAAAGATTGCAATTTCAATTGATCGGTGGTAAAATACATATTCGCATGGGTATTCCCTTGCATAAATTTGTCCACAAACTGTTTTACAGTTTAGGTAGATTGTTATAATAGGAGGTGTTTGGTTTGCCGAATCTGAAGAATGCTAAGAAGCGTGTTCTGGTTATCAACACCAAGACCGCTCAGAACCGCGCTGCAAAGTCCGCGCTGAAGACCGATCTGAAGAAGTTCGACGCCGCCGTTGCCGAGGGCAGCAAGGCCGAGGCTGAGGTCGCTTACAAGGTAGCCGTCAAGGCTGTCGATAAGGCCGCTGCCAAGGGTCTGATCCATTCCAACAAGGCCGCCCGCAAGAAGAGCCAGCTCACCATTAAGCTGAACGCAATTGCTGAATAAGCAATCCTGATTGCGGTAGATCGAGCGTGTAAATAACCGTCTGTCTTGTGCAGACGGTTTTTTACTGCCCTTTTTTCTTGCAAATCCGGCTTGTTTCCGATATGATATAAGGTGTTTTTCATTTAAAAAGGAGGTGTCTCATGCGAAAAAGAGGAAAACGCGTGCTGCACAGCCGGCCGGTAAGCTTTCTGCTTCGTCTGCTGAGCCTGTTTTTCCAGCATAATCTGATGCGCACCGCCGCTCAGATCAGCTACTATCTGCTCTTTTCCCTCTTTCCCATGCTGATGGTCGTGGTGGCCACCATCGGTTTCCTCCATTTGGACGTGGATACCGCCCTCCGGCTGGTAGAAAATCTGCCTACGGATGGAGTGATCAATGAATACATCACCTATGTGCTGACCAACGAATCCACCACCCTGCTGTGGACGGGCATTATCACCGCCATCACCGCCAGCTCCGCCGCCTTTCGGGCCCTGATGAACATCACCGGGGAAGTGGCCGGCCGACCCACCTTCAACACTCTGCTCCATGTGCTGGTCAGCATCGCCATGAGCGTGGTGCTGCTGATGACCATTTTCATTATGCTGCTGGCTGTGGTGTCCGGCAACTGGCTGTTTCAGGTGGTGCAGGAGCACCTGCAGATCACTGCCCTGCTGACGGCATGGCAATGGCTCCGCTTCCCCATTGTGTTCGCCCTGGGATTTCTGGCGCTGACCGCCCTGTATCGGGTCTGCCTGAGCAAAAAGGCTCTGCCGGACAGCCGGGCGTGGCCGGGTGCGATTTTCTCCTCCGTGGCGCTGGTGCTGGGCACGGCGGTGTTCTCCATGTTCATCTCCATGTCCTCGAAATACTCTCTGGTCTACGGCTCCCTGGCCGGCATTATGATTCTCATGCTGTGGCTGTTCATTCTGGCCAACATTCTGGTGCTGGGCAGCGTGATCAACTGCCTGCTGGCAAAGCACCCCGGCGACGACGACGAGGAACCCACCCGCCTGTTTCGCATCAACTGAGCAGAAGAAGAAAAAATAGTTGCTATTTACAAAACATTCATAATTTTGTCACGGGATGGCATTATTGATCTGATAGGATAAAGATGTTCCAAGGAACAGTGGAACACTTGAGTTGCAATATTGAACTCTCCTCTCTTTTCTCTTCTCTCTCTTTTCAACAAAAATGGCGAACCGACTCCACCCCCCGGAGTCGGTTCGCCGCGTTTTTTTCTCTCCCCTTCCCTTCGGAGCTCCGGATCAACGCATCTTCACAAAACCTTTGATTCTTCTTCACAATTCCGTCATTTTTCTGTGTTATTATAAACATGTTCCAAGGAACAAGCAGTAAATCTGCAAAAGTCTCTTTTCTTTTTCTTTCTCTCTCTCAAGAAAAAACCTCCGGTGTCAGGCCCGGAGGTCTTTTCTTTTTTCTCCACAGATTCTGTGCAAAATTAGGGTTGCCAGCGCAGGGGAAAAAGGCTACAATATAGGATAAATTCATTTGGGAGAAATCAGTTTGAGGGGGAAATAAAATGAAACTGCTGGAGGAGCGCATTCGAAAAGACGGGATCATTGAACAGGGAGACGTGCTGAAGGTGGACTGCTTCCTGAACCATCAGATGGATGTGAAGCTCTTTCAGGAGATGGGCCGGGAGTGGAAGCGGCTGTTTGCGGAAGACAATGTGACGAAAATTCTCACCATCGAGGCCAGCGGCATCGGCATCGCCTGCGTTGCGGCGCTGGAATTTGACGTTCCGGTTATTTTCGCCAAGAAGAGCAAAACCAAAAACATTGCCGGCGAGGTCTACTCCACCACCGTGGTCAGTTTTACCCACAACAATGTGAATAACGTCATCGTGTCCAAGAAATTTCTCAAGCCCGGAGACCGGGTGCTGATCATCGACGACTTCCTCGCCAACGGCGCAGCCCTCATGGGACTGATGGACATCGTCGCCCAGTCCGGCGCCACCTGCGTCGGCTGCGGCATCGCCATTGAAAAGGCCTTCCAGCCCGGAGGCGCCCGCCTGCGGGAGCAGGGCATTCGGGTGGAGTCCCTGGCCCGGGTCAGCAAACTGGGTGACGGAATCATCGAGTTTGTGGATTGATCCATTACGAAATACAAAAACCGCCCTCCGACGGATGTCGGAGGGCGGTTCGTTTTGGGTCGGAGGGATTTTTTGCTTATTTGCTCCACAGAGCGCCCATAATCTCGGGATAGCCTTCGTCCACAATGTTCACCATGCGGCGCACCAGGTTGTAAACAACGCTGCCGCAGGTCTCCTCATCGATGTAGGCGTCGATCTGAGCCAGCACATCGTTGTCCTTGTCGATGTAGAAGCACACCCAGCGGAACTTCTTGTTCAGCTCGTTGCAGGCCAGAATGCCGCTGGCCAGCTTCTCATTCTTGAAGTTGGCAATCTCCCAGCACTTCAGGCTGACGATGGGATCCCCGTCCTCATCGAAGAACACGTAGATGGGAATGGTTTTCAGGTTGTCTCCTTCGTAGGTCACCTTTACCACATTTTCCTTTATTTCCTGATACTTGACGTCGTTCCGATCCAAAAACCGGGTGAACAAACCTTTGTAATCTGCCATGTAAAACACCTCTCAAGTTTTAATTTGAGTTCATTGTACCATAGTTTTCTGTTTTGTAAAGGAAAACCGATTCGTGCAAACCGGTGCGAATTTTAACCTTTCGTTTCCTCCCTTTCGAATGTCCGCTCCCGATAAAAAAAGGCTCTGCCGAAGGACAAAACCGTAAAAGCCCGCCCTTCCCCCCTTGACGCAAAGGGCGGGATGTGCTATAGTTCTGGCATATCAGCTGAGACGGGGAATCGTTTCCGCATCGGCCGGCAAGAGAGCTGCCCCTCGTGGTGCAAGGGCAGTCCGGCGGAAGGAAACAGGGCGCCCCTGAGCTGCGGCCCCAACGTTTCATCACCAGTAGGCGCCGCCGGTCTGACCCTCCGATAACGGGGTATCGAGTGCAGTTCACCCTGGGTGAGCTGAATTCAGGTGGTACCACGGATTTTCATTTGATCGAAAGTTCGCCCTGAGTCCCTAAACCGGGATTCGGGGCGTTTTTTTATGTTTCGCCCCGGCAAAATCCCAATTATAACGCGGCAGCCAGCCGCGGAGGAAAGGATGCATTACCAATGAAAAACGAAGCAAAAACCATGGACAAGCTGGTCACCCTCTGTAAGGGCCGCGGCTTCATCTTCGCCGGCAGCGAAATTTACGGCGGCCTGGCCAACACCTGGGACTACGGCCCTCTGGGTGTGGAGCTGAAGAACAACGTGAAAAAGGCCTGGTGGAAGAAGTTCGTTCAGGAAACCCCCAACAACGTGGGTCTGGACGCCGCCATCCTCATGAACCCCCAGACCTGGGTGGCCTCCGGCCATCTGGCCGGCTTCAGCGATCCCCTGATGGACTGCAAGGAGTGCCACGAGCGCTTCCGTGCCGACAAGGTGATTGAGGACTGGTGCAGTGAAAACGGCTTTGAGCTGCCCAAGCCCATCGATGCCTTCTCCCAGAACGAAATGGCGGACTTCGTGGATGAGCACGCCATCGCCTGCCCCACCTGCGGCAAGCACAACTGGACGGACATCCGCCAGTTCAACCTGATGTTCAAGACCTTCCAGGGCGTGACCGAGGACGCAAAGAACACCGTTTACCTCCGTCCCGAAACCGCTCAGGGCATTTTCGTCAACTTCCCCAACATCCAGCGCACCAGCCGCAAGAAGCTGCCCTTCGGCGTCTGCCAGATCGGCAAGAGCTTCCGCAACGAGATCACCCCCGGCAACTTCACCTTCCGCACCCGTGAGTTCGAGCAGATGGAGCTGGAGTTCTTCTGCAAGCCGGGCACAGATCTGGAGTGGTTCCAGTACTGGCGCAACTACTGCCACCAGTGGCTGCTGGACCTGAACATGACCGACGAGAACCTGCGGCTGCGGGATCACGAGCCGGAGGAGCTGTGCTTCTACTCCAAGGCAACCACCGACTTTGAGTATCTGTTCCCCTTCGGCTGGGGCGAGCTGTGGGGCGTGGCCGACCGCACCGACTACGACCTGACCCAGCACCAGAACACCTCCGGCAAGGATTTGACCTACTTCGATCAGGAAACCGGCGAGCACATCATCCCCTACGTCATCGAGCCCTCTCTGGGTGCCGACCGCGTCACTCTGGCCTTCCTCTGCGACGCCTACGACGAAGAAGTTGTGGGTCAGGACAAGAAGGGCAACGACGATATCCGTGTGGTCATGCACTTCCATCCCGCTCTGGCTCCCTTCAAGGCCGCCGTCCTGCCTCTGAGCAAGAAGCTGGCCCCCAAGGCCCAGGAGATCTACACCCAGCTGAGCAAGTACTTCATGGTGGACTATGACGAGGCCGGCTCCATCGGCAAGCGTTACCGCCGGGAGGACGAAATCGGCACCCCCTTCTGCATCACCGTGGACTTTGCCACCGTCGGCGACGAGAACACCCCTGCCGACAATGCCGTCACCATCCGTGACCGGGACACCATGGAGCAGGTGCGCGTGCCTATCGACCAGCTGAAGGACTGGATCGAAGAGCGGATTGCATTCTGATTCATCCTGTCATTTTAAAACCGCATCGGGAGATTTTCCGCTTCTCCCGATGCGGTTTCTTTTTATTATGTTATTATGCAAAAAATCCCCGACCAGATGGAACTGGTCGGGGATTGCTGATTCTGGATTCGGATCAGTCGATGAGCCGGCGAACGGTGAAGCCGGACTTATTGGGGTTGACGCTGGTGATGCCGATGCCGTAAGCCACGCCACGGGCACTGACCATCTGGCCGCCGCCGATGTAAATGCCGATGTGGCCGCCGGAAGCGGAAGCGCCGGAATAGTAGAAGATGATGTCGCCGGGCTGAGCTTCAGAATAGCTGACGGCGCGGCCGGCGGAACGCTGGGAGTAAGAGGAGTGCGCCAGGCTGATGCCGAAGTGCTTATACACCTGCATCACGAAGCCGGAGCAATCGCAGCCGTTGGTCAGGCTCTCACCGCCCCAGACGTAGGGGTTGCCGATGAACTGGCAGGCATAGCTTGCCACCTCAGCGCCGGTGCCGGAAGTCACCGTGGAGCTGGAGCCGCCGGAGCTGGAATTGTTCTTATTGGTGTTGTTGTTCTTCTTGGCTGCTTCCGCCGCTGCGGCGGCTGCCGCCTCCTGCTCCTTGCGCTTGCGCTCGGCTTCCTCCGCCTGCCGCTTCAGCTCTGCCACCTGAGCGGCATACTCTGCCTCGCTGACGGCGATCTCATCGTCCAGAGCGTCGTTCTGGGCGTCCAGCTTGTCCAGCTGATCCTGGTATTCCGACTGATTTGCCTTAACCTCGGCAATCAGCTCGTCGTTCTTGTCCGATGCCTCCTGCAGGTCCTCCTGCTGGCTCTGCAGCTCGGTCATAGCGGATTCCTGGCTGGACTTTTCCTCCTCCAGCTGGGTTTCCTTGTCCGCCACTTCCTGACGGGCCTGCTCCAGCGCGTCTACAACGCCGTTATCGTACTGGGCAACGTTCTTCACGAAGTTCAGGCGATCCAGCAGATCGGAGAAGCTGGCGGCGTCAAACAGAATGGACAGGTAGCTGATGTTGCCGGTTTCCTCCATGTCGCGGAAGCGGTCGCAGTAGAGCTGGTAATATTCCTGCTCCTTTGCCTGAGCCTCCTCCAGCTCGGCCTGGGTCTGCACGATCTGGGCGGCATAGTCGTCAATCAGTGCCTGAGTGTCGGCAATCTGGTCGGAGATCAGACCCATCTGCTGCTGATACAGCTCGGCCTGCTCCAGTGCGGAGTTCATTTTTCCCTGCAGGGCGTCAATCTGGCTCTGCACGTCGGACATCTGGCTCTGCACCTGAGAACGCTTGTTCTTCAGGGCGTTGATATCATCCTTCGTCACTGCGCTGGCAAAAGGCACCAGAGCGCAGGTCATTACGGCGGAAAGGCCAAGGGCAATCAGACGGCGGCCAATGTGTAAATGTGTTTTCTGCATCATTTCATCACTCTTTCGGTCATTCGTCGGTTGTTTTCGTTCTTCAGTGTCCTATGGAAAGGGTTCTTCCCGGTTTCTTCGCTCCCATGGAAGGACAGACTTCCCATACAATTAACTTATGTATACCAAGGAGTTTACCACACTGCAACCGCTTTGTCAACTTTTGTAACCATTTTTAAAGCAAAATAATGCTGAAATTTCAAGGCTTTTTTCCTTTGCCGCCGCCTTTTTCCTTGCCACAATCCCCTTTCGTGTGCTAAAATCATACCATCTGATATAGAAAGGGATGATCCGCAATGGACGAACCCATGCACCCGACACCGGAAGAAGAAGAGGTAAACCGCCTGCCAAAGGATGCCGATTCCCCTTCCAATCCTCCTGCCGAATCCCCTGCCGAACCCGTTGAGGATGCCGCCGATGCACCGGCTGATTTTCCGCCCCAGGAGGAAGCACCTTCCTACGACAGCTCTTATCAGCTGAATTTCTCCAAACCCAAACCTCCCCGCCGCCCCTTTTTCCGGGACACCTGGGAGATTTTCCGAAATATGTTCACCCGCAACAGCGAAAAGATGCTCGCCATTGCCGCCGGGGACGATTACCCCATCTGGCGGGCGAACTTCCTTGTGGTTCTGCTGGCAACGCTGGTGGGCAGTCTCCTTTCCTTCGGCCTGAATCCTCCCCTGCGGATGCTGTTCGACTATCAGGTCGGCTGGGTTGTGGGCATGGTTCTTCTGAGCCTGGTTCTCACGGCAGCGACCCTCGCCCTGCTTGTGGTGGCGCTGCGGACGGCGGCAAAGCTCAGCGGCACAGGGATCAGCTGGCAGAGCACCGCAAACGTGGTTTCCTGCTGCACTCTGGTAACGGCAGTCATTGAGCTGGTGGGTTCCCTGATCCCCTCGGTGGGTGGCGTGCTGGCGCTGCTGGTCTGCGCGGTGCTGCTGCCGGTGCTGCTCTACTCCGGCTATCAGAAGCTGACAGACAATGCCGGTCATCTGTGGCCCTTTATCTGGAGCATTGTCCTCTGGGTTCTGGCTTCCGCTCTGCTGACCTTTATCGCCATCGGCCTGTTTGTCGCCGGCACCCTGTTCGGCTATACCTATTATTATTTCTAATCCATCTAATTTCACCCTCCTTCTCCTTTTGGGAGAGGGAGGGTTCTTTTTTTCTTCTAAAAGGCGCTTCCCCATCGGTCGCCGAAGCAGAAATTCATTTTTTTTAACCCTTCCAAATTGCATAGCATACAGATTTCCCCTCTCAGAGCCCCGTATTTCCCCTTTCTCCGCCGGTGTTTCCCTGTTCCCCTCGGGGGGTTGAAAGGCGCTGAGGGCATTTTCACGGCAAAATAGCCTTCTTTTGCGAAAAATTTCTCCTTATCTGCATTGCTTGCAGAGGGATGGCTGTGCTATAATACAATCGAATAAAAAGAAGCTCCGCCCGATGGGGGCGGAGGAGTCTGTTTTCGTTGCAAATTTTTTTGATAAAGAGAGGCATGCTATGAATTCTCTTGTGAATGCCGCTGAGATCTGGGAAACGATTCTTCCTCTGGTGGAAGAGCAGACCACAGCGACAACCTTTAAAACCTGGTTTGCAGACATTGAACCGGTTGCTCTCACTGAGGATCGGTTCTATTTGTGCTGCCAGACCGAGCTGAAGAAAAACGTTCTTCAGGAACGGTATCTGAAAATTCTGGAGGATGCGTTTTACGAGCTGTTTTCCTCCAAAATCATGGTGGAGGTGCTGACCCCGGACGAAAAGGAAAAGGTGCTCCTTTCCCTCAACTCCCAGTCCCGGCCGGAGCCCCAGAACCAGAACACCCGCATCGGCAGCGAGCTGTACACCTTCGACACCTTCGTCGTGGGCGACTCCAACCGCTTTGCCTACAACGCCGCCCAGGCCGTGGCGACCAATCCCGGCGGCGGCTACAACCCCCTGTTTCTCTACGGAGAAAGCGGACTGGGCAAGACCCACCTGCTGTACGCCATTTACTATGCGGTGCACAAGGCCCATCCGGAGTATAACATCGTCTTTGTCAAGGGAGAGCAGTTCACCAACGAGGTGACCGAGGCCATCCGCTACAAGACCACCGACCAGCTGCGGGCAAAGTATCGGGACAAGGACATGCTGCTGGTGGACGACATTCAGTTCATCGCCGGCAAGCAGGCCACCCAGGTGGAGTTCTTCAACACCTTCAACGACCTTCACGAGTCCGGCCACCAGATTGTCCTGACCTCCGACCGGCCCCCATCCGACATGATTCAGCTGGAAGCCCGTCTGCGCTCCCGGTTCGAGTGGGGTCTGATGGCGGACATTCAGCCCCCCGACTATGAAACCCGCGTGGCCATCGTGCAGGAAAAGGCCATCCAAATGGGGCTGGATCTGCCCCGGGCCGTTCTGGAGTACATCGCCGAAAACATCAAAAGCAACATCCGTCAGATTGAGGGCACCGTGCGGAAGCTGCTGGCCTTCAAGGAGCTGGAGAATGCCTCCATGGACTCGGAGACCATTCTCCGGGCCGTCCGGGATCTGATCCGGGACTCCGACAGCCTGCTGCCCTCCCCGGAGATCATCGTGGAAGAGACGGCAAAATGCTATGGCGTAGAGGTCAGCGACATTCTCTCCACCTCCCGCACCGCAAAGCTCACTCTGGCCCGTCAGGTTTCCATGTACATCATCCGCAGCCTGACCCAGCTCTCTCTGCCGGAAATCGGCCGGGTCTTTGGCCGTGACCACACCACCGTCATGCACTCCCTGGAAAAGGTGGAGAAGCTGATGAAGACCAACCGGGAAGTCGCCGAAAACATCCGGGACATCAAGAGCAACGTCAACGCCAGAAGCTACTGATTTTCCCGTCCCGCTCCTTTTCCCATCGGCAATAAGAAACCCTTTTTCAAGGCGGCATTCTGTTCCGGGAACCCCCTTTTTCCACAGCTGTCCCTGTGGCTAATTTCTCCTGTGGATAACTTTCCCGACGGATTCCCCACTTTTATCCCCACCCTTCTGTGGACAACTGTGGATATCCGCCTCAACCCCTGTGGACACTTTTTTGCTGATTTTTCAGCCTTTCCAAAGGTTATCCACAGAACTTGTGCCTTACTACTACGGCTACTATTTATCCTTATCCTTCTTTTATCATTTCCACCCAACTTTCCTCACGACTGGAGGTTCACTCACCTTATGAAATTTTCCTGCGAAAAAGCGCTTTTGCAAAGCGCCATTTCCGTCGCCTCTCGGGCTGTCAGCCCCAAAAGCTCCATCTCGGCTCTGGAAGGCATCCATGTCAGCGCAACAGACGAACTGCGGCTGACGGGCTACAACCTCTCCACCGGTATCCGCACCATCGTTGCCGCCGACGTCACCGAACCGGGCACGCTGGTTCTGGACGCCCGTCTGTTTGGCGAGATTATCCGCCGCCTTCCTGACGATGTCGTCTACGTCTCCACCGACAATCTGATGGTCAACATTCAGTGCGGTTCCAGTGAGTTCAACATCATGGGCATGGATCCGGAGGATTTCCCGGAGCTTCCCCTGGTGGAATACGAGCACACGGTGGAGCTGCCCCGGAACCTGCTGAAAAGCATGATCACTCAAACCCTCTTCGCCGTCTCCACCAACGAAAGCCGCCCCATTCACACCGGTGCGCTCTTTGAAGTGGACGACAACAAGCTCCTCACCGTGGTCTGCGTGGACGGCTACCGCCTGGCACTGCGGAGAGAAACCGTGGAGGAAATCACCGGCAAACCCAATTTCTCCTTCGTCTGCCCCGCCGCTGCCCTCAGCGAGGTGGAGAAGATTTGTGGCGAGAGTGAAGACAACGCCACCATTGTGGTGGGTTCCCGCCATGTGATGTTCAAAGCCGGCAGCACCATGCTGGTGGCCCGGAAGCTGGAAGGTCAGTTCCTGGATTACCGCAACGCCATTCCCACCACCCACAAAATTATTATGGTGGCGGACAAGCGGCAGCTGCAGAATTGTATTGAGCGAGTCAGCCTGATCATCACCGAAAAACAGAAAAGCCCCATCCGCTGCCACTTCGGCAAGGATGAAATGACCGTGGAAGTAAAAACCGCCCTCGGCGACGCCCACGACACCTGCCTCATGTCCGGTGACGGGCAGGATCTGGAGATCGGCTTTAACAACAAATTTATGCTGGATGCCCTGAAGGCCGCCCCCATTGATGTAGTGAACCTTTGCCTCAACGGCCCGGTCACCCCCTGCATCATCACCCCCAATGTGGCGGAAAAGGACAACTTCCTCTACATGGTTCTGCCGGTTCGTCTCCGGGCAGAGGGCTGAGAAAAGAGAGTATTATGAATCAGAAAAACTATACGACCGAAATTACAACCGAATTTATCCGCCTGCAGGATCTGCTGAAGTTCGAAGGGCTCTGCGAAACCGGCGGCATGGCAAAGGTTCGCATTCAGGAGGGCGAGGTGCAGGTCAACGGAGAGGTCTGCACCATGCGGGGAAAGAAACTGCGCAGCGGTGACAGCGTCACCATTGACGGCGTGACGGTGACCATTGCATGAGGGTAGATTCCCTCACTCTGGATCATTTCCGCAACTACACCCACACCGCCGTCTCCTTCGATCCCCGCATGAACGTGATCTGCGGCGAGAATGCCCAGGGAAAGACCAACCTGCTGGAGGCGGTGGCCTATCTCTCCACGGCGGCCAGCCATCGGGCCCATTCCGACAAAGAACTGATCGCCTTCGGGGAAGACCACGCCTTTCTCACCGGCAAAATTTTCTCCCGCCAGCGGGAATTTACTCTGGAAGCCGGTCTGCACCGGAATGCCCGGCGGCAGCTCAAGCGCAACGGCGTGAAGCTGCGCAGAGTCGGGGAGCTGGGCGAGGTGCTGAACACGGTGCTGTTCTGCCCGGAGGATCTGCTGCTGATCCGTTCCGGGGCGGCAGAACGGCGGCGGTTTCTGGACGACACCATTTCCCAGCTGCGTCCCCGTTACGGGGAGGCCCTGGCAGGATATAAAAAAGCGCTGGAAGCGAAAAACTTCATTCTCCGCAATCAGGAGCAGCGGCCGGATCTGCTGGCCACTCTGGACGACTTTTCCTATCAGCTTTGCCGCTATGGCGGCGCCATTGTCCGCTATCGGGCATATTTTGTTCAGAAATTATCCACCTGGGCACCGGCAATTCATCAGGAGTTCTCCGGCGGAAAGGAACTCCTTTCCCTTAGCTACACCACCGAGCCGGGGGTGGAACCCCTGGCTTCCGAGGCGGAGATCACCGCCGCCCTTTTAAACCGCTATGAAAGCCACCGCTCCGCAGAGCTGAGTGCGAAAAAATGCCTCACCGGCCCCCATCGGGACGATCTGACCGTGGACATCGACGGGCGGAGCGCCCGTCAGTTTGCCTCTCAGGGTCAGACCCGCACCGCGGCCCTTTCCCTCAAACTGGCCCAGCGGGATCTGATGCGGGACGACCGGGGGGAATACCCGGTTTTGCTGCTGGACGATGTGCTCAGCGAGCTGGATGCCCGGCGGCAGGAATTTGTGCTCAACCACATTCAGGGGGGACAGGTCTTTCTGACCTGCTGCGAGGAAGAGCGGCTGGGTGCTCTGGAAGGCGGCAAAGTCTTTCGGGTCAGCGGCGGTCAGGCCGCAGAGGAGGCATAAAGGAATATGTATCTTCATCTGGGACAAAATACGGTGGTTCACGACGAGGAGGTCATCGGCATCTTCGATCTGGACATCACCAGCCAGTCTCTCCGCACCCGCCAGTTTCTCAACCGGGCGGAGAAGCAGGGACAGGTGACTGCCGTCAGCGACGACATTCCGAAATCCTTTGTCATCACCGCCCCGAAAAAGAGGCGGGGCAGCCAGCGGGTGTTCATCTCCCAGCTGTCCACGGCCACCCTGCTCAAGCGCAGCGAGAGCGGCGAGCTGCTGTAAGACATAGAGGACGGAATGTCCCTTATCCATGTAAACAAACCTTCAAAACAGGAGGAAAGATAGAATGTCCGATTTATTAGAAAACGGAACTGCAACACAACACGAATACGGCGCCTCGGAAATTCAGGTGCTGGAGGGACTGGACGCTGTCCGGAAACGCCCGGGCATGTACATCGGTTCCACCAGCGCCTCCGGTCTGCACCACCTGGTGTATGAGATCGTGGACAACTCCATTGACGAGGCACTGGCAGGCTACTGCAACGAAATCCATGTGACCATCAACGAGGGCAACTCCATCACCGTTACCGACAACGGCCGTGGTATCCCCGTGGACATTCAGCCCCAGACCGGCAAACCGGCGCTGGAGGTGGTCTACACCATGCTCCATGCTGGCGGCAAGTTCGGCGGCGGCGGCTACAAGGTCTCCGGCGGTCTTCACGGCGTGGGCGCCAGCGTGGTCAACGCCTGCTCTGCCTGGACGGAAGTTCGGGTGCACAAAAACGGCAGCATCTATGAGATGAAGTTTGCCCGGGGCAAGGTGACCCAGGAGATGACGGTGGTGGGCACCACCGACCACACCGGCACGGAAGTCGTGTTCCAGCCGGACCCGGAAATGTTCGAGGAGCTGGTCTATGACTACGACACCCTTCACCGCCGGATGCGGGAGCAGGCCTTCCTCAACGCAGGTCTGAAAATCATCATGGAGGATGCCCGCATCGGTCAGGAAAAGCGGGAGGAAATGTGCTATGAGGGAGGCATTCGGGAGTTTGTCACCTTCATCAACGAAAACAAGACCCCCATCCATAACGATGTAATTTACATGGCCGGGGAGAAGGACGACGCCATGGCGGAGGTGGCCCTGCAGTACACCGACGGCTACAGCGAAATCATTGTCTCCTTCGCAAACAACATCCACACCCCCGAGGGCGGCATGCACGAGGAGGGCTTCAAACGGGCCATCACCACTGTGCTGAACAACTACGGCAAAAAGACCAAGCTGCTCAAGGACGATGAGAAGGTTTCCGGCGACGACTGCCGGGAGGGTCTTACCTGCGTGATTTCCGTCAAGCTGACGGAGGCCCAGTTCGAGGGCCAGACCAAGGCCAAGCTGGGCAACAGCGAAATCCGCACCCTGGTCAACGCGGTGGTCACCGAGAAAATGAGCGAATTCCTGGAGGAGAACCCTGCCATCGGCAAGGTCATTCTGGAAAAGGCAATGACCGCCAGCAAGGCCCGTGAGGCCGCCCGCCGGGCGAGAGAGGAAGTGCGGCGGAAGAACGCACTGGAAGGCTCTACCATGCCGGACAAGCTGGCAGACTGCAACGAAACCGACCCCACCCTCACCGAACTGTACATCGTCGAGGGCGACTCCGCAGGCGGCTCCGCCAAGGGCGGCCGGGACAGCCGTTTCCAGGCCATTCTGCCGCTGTGGGGCAAAATGCTGAACGTGGAAAAGGCCCGGGCAGACAAGATTTACGGCAACGACAAGCTGACACCGGTCATCACCGCTCTGGGCGCCGGCCTGGGAGAGGACTTCGACACCAGCAAGCTGCGCTATCACAAGGTGATCATCATGGCGGATGCCGACGTGGACGGCGCCCACATCCGCACCCTGCTGCTGACCTTCTTCTTCCGGTTCATGCGGCCGCTGATTGAGGAGGGCTATGTCTATGCCGCCGTGCCGCCTCTGTTCAAGCTCAGCCGGGGCAAGACCACCCGCCTTGCCTTCAGCGAGGAGGAACGGGACGCCATCTCCGCGGAGCTGCGTGGCGGCAACCCCAACGTGAAGGTGGACATCAGCCGCTTCAAAGGCCTTGGTGAAATGGACCCCCACGAGCTGTGGGAGACGACGATGGACCCCACCCGCCGCACCCTGCGCCAGATCACCATGGAGGACGCAGTGGCGGCCGACCAGATTTTCACCATTCTCATGGGCGAAAAGGTAGAGCCCCGTAAGGAATACATCGAAACCCACGCCCACTATGCGGTGAATTTGGACTACTAAGAAAGGGGAGCAGATCACAATGGCGAAAATGAAGCGGGATTATGATCCCGAAGAGATCCGCTACCCGGATCAGAAAATTACCCACTCCGACCTGGTTCGGGAGATGGAGAACAGCTATATTGAATATGCCATGAGCGTTATTGTCGGCCGTGCCCTGCCGGATGTGCGGGACGGTCTGAAGCCGGTGCACCGCCGGATTCTCTACGCCATGTACGAAGACAACCTGACCAGCGACAAGCCCTTTAAAAAATCCGCCACCTGCGTGGGCGACGTGCTGGGTCGGTATCACCCCCACGGCGACACCAGCGTCTATGACGCCATGGTGCGTCTGGCGCAGGATTTCTCCATGCGCTACCAGCTGGTAGACGGCCACGGCAACTTCGGCTCCGTGGACGGCGACCCTGCCGCCGCCTACCGTTACACCGAGGCCCGCATGAGCAAAATGGCGGCGGAAATGCTCCGGGACATCGACAAGGAAACCGTCGACTGGGACCCCAACTTTGACGAAACCCGCAAAGAGCCCCGGGTGCTCCCCAGCCGGTTCCCCAACCTGCTGGTCAACGGCTCCAGCGGCATCGCCGTTGGCATGGCCACCAACATTCCTCCCCACAACCTGCGGGAGGTGATTGACGCCTGCGTCTGCGTGCTGGACAATCCGGAAGCCGACCTGAACGACCTGATGCAGTACATCAAGGGCCCGGACTTCCCGACCCGGGGCATTATTATGGGCCGCAGCGGCATCCGCGCCGCCTATGCCACCGGTCGGGGCAAGATTGTCCTTCGTGCCCGGACGGAATTTGAGGAATTCGCCCACGACCGCACCCGCATCATCGTCACCGAGCTGCCTTATCAGGTGAATAAAAAACTGCTGGTGAAGAACATTGCCGAGCAGGTGCGGGACAAGCGGCTGGAGGGCATTTCCGGCCTGCGGGACGAGTCCGACCGAAACGGCATGCGCATCGTCATCGAAATCAAGAAAGACGCCAATCCTCAGGTGGTGCTCAACCGCCTGTTTGCCCAGACCCAATTGCAGTCCTCCTTTGCCGTGATTATGCTGGCTCTGACGGACAACCAGAAGCAGCCCCGCATTTTCACCCTGCGGCACATGCTGGATGAGTACCTGTCCTTCCAGGAGGAGGTCATCACCCGCCGCACCATTTTCGACCGCCGGAAGGCCGCCGAACGGGCCCACCTGCTGGAGGGTCTGCTGATTGCCGAGGCCAACATCGACGAAGTGATCAAAATCATTCGGGAAAGCTACGACAACGCCAAGGAAAACCTGATGAACCGCTTCGGTCTGGACGACGTGCAGGCTCAGGCTATTCTGGACATGCAGCTCAAGCGGCTGCAGGGTCTGGAGGAAGAGAAGCTGCAAAACGAGTTTGACGAGCTGCAGAAAAAGATCGCCTACTATGACCAGCTGCTCAGCGACGAGACCATGCTGAAGGGCGTTTTGAAGGACGAGCTGATCGCCATTCGGGACAAGTTCGGCGACGACCGCCGCACGGAAATTGCCGAGGTGGAGGACGACCTGGACATCGAGGACCTGATCGAAGAGGAGGAGTGCGTGTTCACTCTGACCCAGCGGGGTTACCTCAAGCGCACCCCCGTCAGCGCCTACCGCACCCAGCGGAGAGGCGGCAAGGGCGTCAACGCCCAGACCCTGAAGGACGAGGACTATGTGAAGCACCTCTTCACCGCCTCTACCCACGACTTCCTGCTGTTCTTCACCAACACCGGCAAGGTGCATCGGGTGAAGGGCTATCGGGTGCCGGAGGCAGGCCGCACCGCCAAGGGCACGCCCATCATCAATATGCTGCCCCTGGAGGACGGGGAGAAGGTTACCGCCATGCTCCACACCCGCTCTCTGGAGGAGGAAAATGCCTATCTGTTCATGGCCACCCGCATGGGCACCGTGAAGCGGATTGCCCTTTCCAGCATCAACACCGCCCGGAAGAGCGGCATCCGTGCCCTTGGTCTGGACGAGGGAGACGAGCTGCTGGGCGCCGCCGTTACCGACGGCAGCCGGGAAGTGCTGCTGCTGACCCACAACGGCATCGGCATCCGCTTCCACGAAAACGACGTGCGCATCATGGGCCGTGATGCCGTGGGCGTCCGGGGCATCCGGCTGAAGGATGGCGATTATGTGGTAGGCTGCGAGCTGGTGGATGAAGAGGGCGGAAAGCTCTTCTCCGTCACGGAAAACGGCTACGGCAAGCGCACCGATCCCTCGGAATTCTCCACCCAGAACCGGGGCGGCCTGGGCGTGAAAGCCTACCAGTGCACCGCAAAAACCGGCCCGGTGGCTGACGTTGCCATGGTCAAGGACGGGGAGGATCTGCTGATTATCTCTGACGACGGCACCATCATCCGCACTCAGGCAGAGGGCATCAGCGTAATCAGCCGGGCCACCCAGGGCGTTCGTGTGATGACCGTGGGCGAAGGCGTGAAGGTGATCGGTCTGGCGGTTGCCATGCGGGATGAGGAGGAATCCGATTCCGAAGGGACGGCAGACGAAGCTGAAGCCCAGCACACCGAAGCGTAAAATTCCGTATGTAAAAAAAGGCAGGCGGCAACACCGCCTGCCTGAGCGTGTCGAGTCTCTCGACACGCTCTCTCAGAAATGCACGCATTTCTTCGATGGGATGCAGTCTGCTGCGCGCACTCGCTGCGCTCGCACACTTGCAGCCTGAGAAGTGTTTTTTCCGAGGTACATGCCCCCGAAAAAAAGAATTTGGTTTTATTCCGTCCTCTGCGGATGACGGAACTCTGCGAAGCTTATGTGGGCAGAAATCGCAGATCTTTTTTTACAGACTGTGGCAGGCGGCAACACCGCCTGCCTTTTTGAAAGTATTTGCAAAAGGGGAAAGAGGCCGCTATGTCCGACACCAATTTCTATGACGCTCTGGCGGAGTTTGCCGCCCGGCAGCCCCTGCGGCTGTGCATGCCCGGTCACAAGGGGAAAGCTCTGCCCATGGAGGAGTGGAACGCCCTCGTCCCTCTGGATTTCACCGAGCTGACCCCCACCGGCGACCTCTACGGGGGCAACGACTGGCTGGAGGACGCCCAGCGGCTGTGGGCATGGGACTGGGGGATGGACACCGCCTTTTTCGCCACCGGCGGCTCGACCCAGGGCATTTTCACCCTGCTGAATCTGTTTGCCCGTCCCGGGGATCGGGTGCTCATCGACCGGGTCAGTCACCGTAGCATCCACAACGCCTGTGCATTATTTGATCTCCAGCCCCTGTGGCTGGAGCGTCCCTGGGAGGAAAATTGTGCCGTTACCGGTGCAATATCCCCAGAAACTGTGGAAAACATGCTGGCAAATCACCCGGACATCACCGCTGTGGTCATCACATCCCCCACTTATTACGGGGTTCTCTCCGACGTTGCCGCCATCGCTGACATCTGCCATGCCCACGGGGCAAAGCTGATCGTCGACGGGGCGCACGGAGCCCACTTGCCGCTGGTGTTGCCGGAGCAGAAAAACTGCCTGCTGGGGTGCAATCCCTATGCCGCCTGCGACGGGGTGACGGTTTCCGCCCACAAGACTCTGGCCGCCCCGGGACAGACCGCCGTGGTGTTTGCCAACGGAGTTTCGCTGGAGGAACTCCGGGCTTCCAGCGCCCTCACCAGCACCACCTCTCCCAGCTTTGTCCTGCTGGCGGCGCTGGACAAACTGCGCCCCTGGCTGTGGGACAGTCGGGAGGAATGGCATCGGGCGGCAGGGCAGTGCGAAGCTCTGCGGCGGGACTATCCCTGCCTTCCCATAGAAAATGCAAAACTCGACCCCTGTCGGGTGGTGCTTCAGGTGGAGGAGGGAAAACAGCTGGCTCAGAGGCTGGAGGAGCAGAACGTGTATGTGGAAATGAGCGACCAGTACCATGTGGTGTGCATTTTCACCGCGGCGGACTCCGATGAGGATTTCCTCCGTTTCCGTCAAGTGCTGGACGGGCTGGGACTTTCCGGCAAACAACCGGCAAAAGCCACTTTGCCTGCGCCCCCGGTTCCCCGGCAGGTGCTTTCTCCCCGACAGGCCCGGTTTGCACCCAAGGAAACCATCCGGCTGATGGAGGCCGAGGGATCAATTGCCGCCCAGCCGATTGCCCCCTATCCGCCGGGGGTGCCGGTGGTCGCCCCGGGAGAAGAGCTGACGAAAAAAACAATAGCCTATCTGAAAAGATTGTGTTATGATGATAATAGCGCGATTTTAACGGTAAAATAAGAAAATGAACGAGAAAATACAGGGAAAGGAACTGCCTATGTCCACCACTCCGTTTCAAGCCACCATCCTTGTCGGTGGGCAGGAACAGCGCAAACGCAAGGCGCTGGAGCTGGCCATGGCACTGGTGTGTTCTGCTCCCGAGGGACAGCGGCCCTGCGGAACCTGTCGGGACTGCCGCAAGGCCCAGCAGGGGATTCATCCGGACATCATTCCGGTGGAACGGTTTATGGCGGAAAAGGACATCGGGGGAATGGTGAAAGTCGACCCCATCCGTGCCCTTCGCACCGACGCTTTCATTGCCCCCAACGAGGCCAGAAGCAAGGTCTATCTCATCGACAATGCCCACACCATGAACGACTCTGCCCAGAACGCCCTGCTGAAAACTCTGGAGGAAGGGCCCAGCTATGCGGCGTTTCTCCTGTTGACGGAGTCGGCGGGGGCACTGCTGGAGACGATTCGCTCCCGCTGCGTGCTGCTTCGCACCGGCGAGGGGGAGGCAGAGGCTCTGGACGAAAACGCAAAGGGATTTGCCCGCTGCCTGGCCCAGGGAGACGAGCTGACAAGATGGGAATTTCTGGTGCGCATGGAAGTGGCTGGAGCTGACAAGGCCACCATGGAAGCCTTCTTTTCCTCCCTTGCCCGTCTGTTGGACGATGCGGTGATCGGCAGCGTGAAGGGGCAGTTTCTCGGGGAAGAGAGCCGGCTTCTGGCAGGCAGTAAAAGCCGCTCAGAGCTGCTGCGGCTGGGAGAAATCGTCCGCAAGGCAGGGGACATGAGCCGGTTCAACGTCACCGGCGGCAACCAGCTGGGCTGGCTGGCAACCCAGATTTAAACGTTCTTGGCAGAAAGCGTACAGCACAAACCCCAAAACGGAGGTTTTTATGACAGAAATTATCAGTGTCCGCTTTAAGGAAGGCGGAAAAGCATATTATTTTAATCCCGACGGCAATCAGGTTGCCGCGGGGGATCAGGTGATCATCGAAACCAGTCGGGGCACGGAGTTCGGCACCTGCGTGGAGGGCAACCATCTGATTGACGAGATGGAGCTGGTTTCCCCTCTGCGGCCGGTGGTTCGGATTGCAACGCCGGAGGATCTGGAGAACGTGGAGAAAAACCACGAGAAGGAAAAGAAGGCCTTCGACATCTGCCAGAAGAAGATTGCCGACCACGGGCTGGACATGAAGCTGGTGGATGTGGAATACAATTTCGACGGCAGCAAAATTCTCTTCTTCTTCACCTCCGACGGACGGGTGGACTTCCGGGAGCTGGTGCGGGATCTGGCCAGCGTGTTCCACACCCGCATCGAGCTGCGGCAGATCGGCGTGCGGGACGAGGCAAAAATGCTGGGCGGACTGGGCGTTTGCGGCCGTCCCTACTGCTGCAATGCCTTTCTGGAGGATTTTCATCCCGTGTCCATCAAGATGGCAAAGACCCAGAACCTGTCCCTGAACCCCACCAAAATTTCCGGTGCCTGCGGACGGCTGATGTGCTGCCTGAAATATGAGCAGGACGCCTATGAGGATCTGCTCCATCGGGTGCCGAAGCAGGAGAGTCTGGTGGAAACCCCCGACGGAGTGGGAACGGTCACCTACGTCTATCTCCTGCGGGAGCAGGCAAAGGTGCGGCTGGACAACGACCCGGAGAACCCCCAGATTTACAACTGCGCCGATTTGAAGGTGATTCGCTCCGGCAAGGGCAAGCGGCCGGAGGGCTACGAACTGCCGGAACGGGAAGAGCGGCCTCAGCGTCCCCTGCGCTCCGCCCCGCCCAAGCCGGCGGAAAAGCCGGCAGAACCGGAAGTATCGGAGCAATTGCCTCCGGTGGAGGAAGCGGCTGTCGAAAAGACCGGGGAAACGGAGCAGGAGAAGAAGCCCCGCCGTCCCCGTTCCAAGCCCCGCAACCGGGGGGAGCGCCCCAACGGCGGAGCAAAGCCGAAGCAGGAACAGGGGGAGCGGCCGGCAAAGCCGGAACGGCGGGAGAAGCCGGAGCAGGGCGCACCCTCCGGCGGCGGAAAACCCCGGCATCATCGCTCCCGTCGCCGCCCCAACAAGCCCAACGGCGGCAGCGGCAGCGCACCGAAAAGCGAAGGCTAAGAGAGAAACAAAAATAATTTCCACAGATTCTGTGGATAAAATTCATCGGCTGTCTGCTTTGCAGGCAGTCGATTTTTTTATTATCCAAACGCCCCTTTTTCCATGGCATGGAAAGGGAAGCGGGGGGACAAGTTCGGAAACTGTCTTGACAATTTCCGTGCATGGCGATACAATTTTATTGATTAGCGTATTAATCACATTTGGAAGGAAATATAGGAGGTAATCTCAATGTCCCTGAATCCAAAATTCATCACGGCCAAAGAGGCTGCCGCTCTGATCCCCGACGGCGCCAGCGTTATGCTGAGCGGCTTCGTGGGCTGCGGTTCCGCTCTGCAGGTCATTGACGAGTTGTCCAAGACCGATGTAAAGGGTCTGCGTCTCATCATTAACGACTCTTCCAAGCAGAACGGTCCTGACGGCGACGAGTTCTATTCCTGGGCAAAGCTGTTCCACAACGGCCAGGTCGAGGGCTATCTCGGTTCCCACCTGGGCACCAACCGGGAGGCACAGGAGATGCAGAACGACGGCCGTCTGAAGGTCGATCTGGTTCCCCAGGGCTCTCTGGCTGAAATGATCCGCGCCGGCGGCTATGGCTTGGGCGCTGTTGTCACTCCCACCGGTGTGGACACTCTGGTGGAGGAGTCCCCCTTCTGCCTGGGTCGTCAGACCATCGAAGGCAAGGACTACCTGCTGATGAAGCCCGTCACCGCTGAGTGGGCCATCATCAAGGGCGCCAAGGTCGACAAGGTCGGCAACGTCTGGTACAAGGGTACCGGCCGTAACTTTGCTCCTTACATGGCCGCTGCTGCAAAGCATGTCATCGTTGAGGCAGAGGAGATTGTCGAAGTTGGCGAGATCCTGCCCGAGGATGTCGTCACTCCCGGCATTCTGGTTGACTACATCGTGGAGGTGCAGAAGTAATGGATAAGAAGTATGTAAAGGATTACATCGCCCGCCGCGTTGCCAGCGAGCTGAAGGACGGCTTTGTCGTCAACCTGGGCATTGGTCTGCCCACCCTGTGCACCAAGTACCTGCCTGAGGGCACCAAGATCTGCATCGATGCCGAGCTGGGTATCGTCGGTCAGGGCGCAACTCCCGCACCCGGCGACGCAAACTACGATCCCATGAATGTGGTTGACGCCGGCGGTTCTCCCGCTACCGTCGCTTTCGGCGGCAGCTTCACCGATTCTGCCACCAACTTCGGCCTGATCCGCGGCGGCCATGTGGACGCTGTTGTTCTGGGCTGCATGGAAGTCGACGAGGAAGGCAGCCTGGCCAACTGGATCATCCCCGGCAAGAGCATGGCCGGCATGGGCGGCGCTATGGACCTGTGCAACGGTGCAAAGGAAGTCATCATCGCTATGACCCACACCGCTAAGGGCAACCCCAAGATCCTGAAGAAGTGCAAGCTGCCTCTGACCGCTTCCCACTGCGTCACCGACATCATCACCGAGATGGGCGTGATGAAGGTTGTCAAGGGCCAGGGCATCGTGCTGAAGGAGTACAACCCCGAGCTGGGCACCGCAGAAGAGGCTGTCAAGGCCATTCAGGCTGCCACCGAGGCCACTCTGATCATCGATCCCGATCTGAAGCCCATGGAAGGCGATCTGGAGTCCCTGAAGGTCTGATTTTCATATTAGAGCTGAGAAAAGAGCCACCCCTGGAGGTGGCTCTTTTTTTTGCAGAAAATGCCTGAAAAACCGGTTGACATGGCTATGCAGTCTGCTATAATAAATACATAACCAGTTATATAAACGGTTATATTTCAGAAAGAAGGTGAGCCCGTGCCACAGACGCCCGTCAACCTGAGGGAGACGGTGTGCCACCTGGTACATCGAGCTGACTTTCTCCTCAACCGAACCAACTCCCGTGCGCTGGAGGAATACGGGGTGAGCATGTATCAGGCCATGAGTCTGGTGTATGTTGCCGACTGGGAAGACCGGCGGACGGTGAATCAGCGGGCCATCGAGCGGTTTACTCAGCTGAGCAATCCCGGGGTCACCAAGCTGATTACGGGACTGGAAAAGCTGGGTTTGCTGGAACGCACCCATGATCCGGAGGACGCCCGCAGTTACGCCCTGCGCACCACCGAAAAGGGGCGGGAGCAGGCGGAGTTGTTCCGCAGCATTATCCTGGACACCGACCGGGAAGTGACGGCTGTCCTGACCGAGGAGGAATGCGGCACGCTGAAACAGCTGCTGCTCAAGTTGAGTCAGTGAACCGATCCGCAGGGAGCCGATTTCCCGTTAAGGGGAAAGCTCCGCAGGAATAAAGGACCGATAAAACCCTCTGGTTTTGTCATAAGAACATCAAAAAGGCACATTATGTTTCACTAGGAGGAATACCAATGGATTTCAAGCAATTGTATGAGAGCAAGAAAGTCTCTCTGGACGATGCTCTGGGCTTCATCCGCAGCAACGACAACGTCTGCTTTGCCGGCGACTGCAACGAGCCCAAGATCTTTGCCCAGAACCTGCACAAGATTGCCCCCCGGGTGGAGAACGTCTCCGTGGTCAAGCCCCGTACCGGCAACTATGAATTCGTCACCGGCGACGGCATGAACGGCCATATCAACACCGGCGGATTCTTCTACGGTCCCGGCTGGGGTGAGGGTCACAAGAAGCTGAACTGCTCCATGATCGTTACCGACCTGCCTGACTTCCCCGGCTTTGTCTGCCAGCACCGTCCCCCCAATGTGTTCGTGGCTCAGGTCACTCCTATGGACGAGAACGGCAAGTTCCAGATCGGCCTGTGCATGATGTGGGAAACCGAGACCTATGAGGCAGTTCTGAAGAGCCCCGACCACCGTGTCATTCTGGAGGTCAACCCCCAGCAGGTGCGGGTCAAGGGCGGCCTGGAGATCGACATCAACGACGTTACCTGCCTGTATGAGGTAGACGAGCCTCTGACCGAGATCCCCGCCATGCAGGCCAGCGAGGTGGAAGACACCATCGGCGGTCTGGTCAGCGAGCTGGTTCACGACGGCGACACCATCCAGCTGGGCATTGGTTCTCTGCCGGACGCCGTTGCCCACCACCTGATGGACAAGCACGATCTGGGTCTGCACACCGAGATGTTCACCTCCTCCATGGGTGAAATGATCCGCCGGGGCATCATCACCGGCGAGCGGAAGAACTACTACAAGGGCGTTCACGTGGGCTCCTTCGCCGGCGGCGACCGGGCTTTGTACGACACCATGTCTGCCACTCCCACCCTGCGTATCGTTCCCGGCAGCTATGGCGTGAACCCCATGACCATCATGCAGAACGACAACATGGTGTCCATCAACACCATTCTGGAAATGGATCTGACCGGTCAGGTCTGCTCCGAGTCCATCGGTCCCCGTCAGCACTCCGGTTCCGGCGGCGGCTTCTGCTTCGCCTACGGTGCACTGCACTCCAAGGGCGGCCGTGGCATTCTGGCCTTCGCCAGCCGCAGCAAGAAGGGCATGCCCAAGATTAAGCCCATGCTGACCCAGGGCGCTGTGGTCACCATTCCCCGTAACTATGTGGACTACATCGTCACCGAGTACGGCGTTGTTCAGCTGAGAGGCTGCAGCGTGAAGGAGCGCACCGAGAAGCTGATCTCCATCGCGCATCCCGAGGATCGGGCCGAGCTGCGCCGGGAAGCCGAGAAGCTGTTCTACATCTGATCCCGAAGCTTTATTTATTTCAAATCCACCCCCGAGAAATCGGGGGTGGATTTTTTATGAAAAATAAAACGGTAAATTGCGAGTGAAAAAAGCCTCGCAGAGTTTGCCGCCCCCAGACGGCAAGCCTTTTATCGAAAAACACTCCGGTTTTTTCGATAAAAAAGCCCCTCTGCACCAGCGGTGCAGAGGGTCTTTTGTTATGATGCGAAGTTATACAGTTTTAAAAATCAGCACTTTTCCCAGATGGTAGCAACGCCCTGGCCGCCGCCGATGCAGAGGGTAGCCAGACCAT
>CAVBPR010000024.1:0-14691 GCA_963597355.1 bacterium
ACGTATTACACAACGAAGATGACAGTAGAGGACTTGGTGAATACAGTAGGTCTCGCAATAGAACTTCCAGAATGGAAGGATATGACCCCAGATGAGAAGATGCAGAGAGAACCAGACATCAATCGTGTTGTAAATGAAATATGTCCGTATTTTATAGAAGATAAGGATCGATTCTTCGGAAGTCTCATCGTGGACATCTATTCTGGATATGACAATATTGTATTCGAACCAATTACAAAATTTGTGGATTCAGACAAGCTTGCTGCAGCTCATAATATTGCTCTTCAGGACGCTGGATTCCTTACTCTTCCGGGAAAGGAGCGGCTTATAGCTCTCGACGGACAGCATAGACTCCTTGCGATGAAGCTCTCATTAAAGGGATCAAGTGCCATATCGGTAGCGATGCTTGGAAATAAAAAGATGACGCCGCAGATGAATGCCTTACAGCCACATCCGGAATTAGCTAACGAAGAGATCAGCGTCATTTTGGTTGAGCACGAGGATAACCTGAAAATTCGAAAGATTTTTAATAAGGTGAACAAGTATGCACGCCAGACAGGAAGAGGTCAGAATATTATAACGGCAGACGATGACGTATACGCTACTATAGCTCGAAGATTATTTGCTGAAGGTGAAGTATTGCATAAGATTGGCAAGAATGAACTTGTAAACTGGAGCAGTAACACGCTCTCTCAGCGAAGTAAGCAGCTTACAACGGTTAGTGCATTGTATACAATTGCAGAAACAATGTCTAAGGACAGAGGATGGTCGCCAAAAGTAATGCCGGCAGATATAGATGCCATTGAAGAAGCATTCCAAGAGAATGTGGAGTTCTGGCAGAAATTGCTTGATGGAATGCATGTTTATCAAGAGTATTTAGAACTGACACGAGAGGACAAGCCAATCTCAGCTCTTCGTGAAGACAACCTGTTGATGAAGCCAGTAACGCATATGGCCTTGGCACATGTAGCATATTTTGCAAAGCAGAAAGGTAAGGAATGGTCTGATGTTGTGGCGAAGCTCGATAAGGTTGATTGGTCTATGGATAATTCGGTTTGGTTCAATATTCTGGTAATTCCAGCCAAGAAGAAAAAGGTAATCACCGGTAAAGAATCCATCAGAGCTGCCGGAATGGTTATTGCATACATGGTAATGGGAGACACCATGACAAATGCAGAGGTAAATGAAGTTAAAGATATTATTAAGAACTCTACTAACGGCAAGAGTGATACCCTGCCGGAGAGAGTCCAGTAGGAGGTTAAATGCGAAAATTAGTCGAAGTTAAGAATGCCACAGATGACAGAGCGTGTGATCTTGTTCGCGAGGATGATAATTCGCTTTGCTACCATATGAAATATCGTGACAAAAGTGGTCATGCAAAAGATGTTGTTATAGCAGTAAGTGATATGATTTATCCTGCTTGGATACATATGACTGAGCGAGAGCGTAGTAACACTCTTCGTTACTTAAGAATGCAGTACTAACAAAATACTGAGCCGAGCTCAGATCCGTAATTATACGAGGTCGTCATGCCGGAGTTGGTCTTTTCACTGGAAGTGGAGGATTAACTTCGGCTTTTTTATTTTAAATATTTACAAGGAGGTAAGTAGCATCATGAGTGAGACACATTCTTATCAGGATTTACAAAGATTATTCGGACCGTATTTTCCAATGCCTGCAGAGGCATACATGAAGGGGGATGTTTATGAATATCGATGTCCGTACCATTCAATGTGTCCGGCGAAAGCGGATTGTTTTTCTACAGCAACACCTGAACCGTTACAGGATTGCGATATCCTGAATGTAACTTGTCGCCTGTGCGGGAATAAGAAAATTCCGGTATACGCACGCATGGCAACAAGAATAATGAAGTAAATATCGAGAGAGTCACTCGCAAGCCACCTGGATGCGCGTTGCAGGACTCAATGCCACACAGATTTAGTCTGTGAGCGTTGAATTCTGGGCGTCATCTGGGTGGCTTTTTTATTTCCCGCAGCTGGCTTAGCTACCCAGCTGTCCTTGGTCGGGCAATGACCTTAACTGCCTCCGGCGTGAAGTTTCTCGATGTACACGAGATCTCATTTCCAAGCGGATCGACGGACACTTATCAATCTCAGTCAGTTTGGAGATGACTGGCCCTTTAACTCGAAACGGAGGTTTCGGTTAGATGGCCAAGAACAAAAGCAAAGGAATAAAGATAATGCGCCAGGTGGATTCACTCCGTTTCGCATATGCGACGGAGGAAAGAATCAATGAGCGCAAAGAAAAAACAGAATAAGGAAACTCGTAATTTTAAGTCTCGCTACGATGCCAATCGAGACTGTTATCGCCAGGATGAGACCACTTATGTGTATCAGGAGTGGATAGATGATGGTAACGGCCGTGGGCATTATAAGAATCATGTAATCAGCATTGATGACGAGAATGTCACCTTGGAACTATTGAACTATATGCAGCAGACAGACAATGCGGAGGCGCAGGACACAGAGGATTTTGAACGTAATGAAGATCCTTCTGTACATGAGAATGGTGCAGAGTCTGATGGCGATGGCTTCGATTACAGTGTGCTGGACAACATCAGTGCCAGCCGTACTTATGGCAGAGGCAGCAGAAATTTGGCAAGTCCTTTTATTGGTAGCCCGGAGTTAATTGGACCGGAGACGTTTTTTCTTGAGGAAGAGCCGGAGAGTGAGTTGCTGAAGGCATTCCGGGAGAAGGTGATGCCGAAGCTGACGGAGGATCAGAAGGAACTGATTCTGGATATTTATGGGGATCAGAAGACATTGGAACAGGTTGCTGCGGAGATTTCAGCTAAGAAAGGCGGAAAGCCGATTACGCACCAGGCGGTATCCAACCGTTTGAAAAAGATCAAGGAAAAGACCAAGAAATTGTTGGAAATGGAATAGGCGCGGATTGGGGCAGGGGTTGCAAAACTTCCCAGGTAGTAGAAGCAGATGGCTTCCGGGGGAAACAGCCCCTGTCTATGAAAGGAAGGATACAAGATATGGGACGTAATCATGAAGTCAATGTGATGGTTCGAAAGCCGGGTGGCAAGGCTACGGTTCTTTCTACCAGGAAATGTTGTCTCAGAGAGTGGATGATCAGACGGCTTTTTGGGGAAGCCAGAGAGATTCTGATCCTGAATCCCGGTGAGACAGTCAGCACCATTGCGATAAAAGAAATTCAAGGAGAATAAGACGATGAGCAAAAGTATTTTGGAAACATTACCGATGCCCATCAAGGTTACTCCTTATGAGCATCAGAAGCAGGCTTATGAATTTGCCTGCAGGAAGTTTGGTCTGATGGGAAATGCCAAAACCAGCGACGGGGTGGCGCTTCTCATGGAAATGGGCTGCGGCAAGACGATCACCAGTGTAGGTATCACAGGTGCGTTGTACAAGACGGGGCATGTGGATCGTGTGCTGGTGGTGTGCCCGCTGTCGATTGTGGGGGTATGGCAGCAGGAGTTTGCGCGGTTTGCAGATTTTTGCTATGAGTTGACAATCCTGAAGGGCAGCAGTGCTAAGAAAAAGGAAATGCTGTCGGTGATACCGGATGAGGGATTGCAGATTGTGGTTGTGAATTATGAGAGCACTTGGAGAATCCAGGAAGCTTTAGAGGAATTTGCACCGGATCTGATCATTGCGGATGAGGCACACAAGATTAAGGAGGCGCGGACTTCGCAGTCAAGGTGTCTGCATGCTCTGGGAGATCTTGCCAGATACAAGCTGTTGTTGACTGGTACGGTGATCACGAATAAGGAGCTGGATGTCTTTTCTCAGTACAGATACCTGAATCGGCAGATTTATGGCAGCAGCTTCTATCAGTTTCGTAACAGATACTTTGACATGGTGGGATATGGCAACCATATTCCGAAGTTCAAGTCCTATATGCTGGATGATTTTCTGAGTAAGATGCACTCCGTTGCCTACCGAGTCACCAAGGAGGAGTGCCTGGATCTGCCGGATATTATCGAGGAGATCCGGGAGATTGAATTGGAGCCGAAGGCAATGAAAATGTATCGGGAGCTGGAGGAAAAATCGTATACAGCGCTGGATGAGGGCGAGGTATCGGTGGTTAATGTGTTGACGAAGCTGCTGCGTTTATCGCAGCTCACCGGAGGGCATCTGCCGGACGATGGAGGCGATTCTACTGTGGTTAGCAAGGCTAAGCTGGAGGCACTGGAAGATATTATTGATGCTTCTTTGTCAGAGAATAAGAAGCTGGTAGTGATGGCCAGGTTTGTGGCAGAGCTTGATGATATTCAGGAGCTTCTGGAGAAGAAGGGCATTGATTATGCCTGCGTGAGGGGCGGTGTGACCAATCGTTCGGAGGAGATTGCAAGGTTCCAGGAAGAGGAAGACTGTAAAGTGTTTATCGGACAGCTTGCGGCAGCAGGTCTGGGTATCACGCTGACGGCGGCGTCTACCATGGTTTTCTATAGTCTGGATCATAGTATGTCGAATTTTGAGCAGGCTAAGGCGAGAATCCATCGTGTGTCGCAGAAGAATGACTGTTTATACATTTATTTGATTGCGAAAGGCACTGTGGATAAGAAGGTGCTGAAGTCCTTGAGAAGCAAGGTGGATTTGGCAAAGCTTCTGGTGGATGACTATAGGACAGGAAAGAATCCGTTTAGGGAATAGGAGATTCGTGATGGAGAATAAGATTTTTGAGCTGGCAGACCAGTTGAAGGCTGCAAAGGACGAGAAGAAGGAATTGGAGGCACAGGTGAAGGAGGTTTCGGCTGCCATTGAGCAGCTGGATCTTGCGTTATCGGATGCGATGGCAGAGGCGGAATGTGAACGATTCAGCCGGAATGGTTCGACTTTTTATCTCAATACCAGATTGTTTGCATCGCCGGTGGCCGGGCATAAGGAAGAGTTGTTTCAGGCATTGAAGAAGAATGGTTATGGTGAAATCGTGACAGAAACGGTGAATGTCAATACGCTGGCCTCTTTTGTGAAGGAACAGATGCATTTAAATAACGATGAGATACCGGCGTGGATTGCTGAGGTAGTTACAACCTTTGAGAAAGTTAGTGTCGGCATTCGCAAGGGATAGGACGAAGGGGTTGCAGAAATTCCTAAGTAGTAGAGGGACTCGTTTCCCTTTACTACTTAGCTCAATGAACAGGAGGTAAAAGAGATGAGCGATAAGAATCATGTTGCTGAAAATGAAGAGACAACGGCAGTTGTTGCAGGTGGATTTGCGACGCTTGCGAATGCAGGAGCGTTGGGGAGTGTATCAGAGGATCTGGCTGGGTTGGAGCTGACTTTTGACCGCATCAAGATTCCGGCCGGTGGTTCGACAGCTTTTGAGATTCCGGATGGGGATGGAGACGATACAACGATGGTAAAGGATATTACCGGGGTTATTTTGCTGCATCATCCGGCCTATGCCTATTACACCGAGAAGTATGCTGGGGGATCGAATCCGCCGGACTGCGGAAGCTTTGATGGAGTTACCGGTGTGGGAAATCCTGGCGGCAGCTGCAGTAAGTGTATGTATAACCAGTTTGGTTTCGGAGATGGACAGAGCAAGGCATGTAAGAATCGTCGCATGATCTACATTTTGATGGAAGGGGAAATTTTCCCGATGGTATTGTCCCTTCCGACCGGTTCTCTGAAAGAGTTTACGAAGTATCTGAAGAGACAGTTGTCGAAAGGTCGTAAGTTGAATCAGATTGTGACGAAGATTTCATTAAAGAAGGCGACCAGTGGATCTGGAATTGCTTTTTCTCAGGCTGTGTTTGCTTTTGACAGGGTATTGCGTCCGGAGGAGAAGACGGCAATTACTGCGGTGACAGAGTCTGTGAAGGCCTATGCTGCAAATCTGACGAGTGCTGATTTTGTTGCGGTCGAGGAGGATGTACCTTTTGTGGATGCACCGACGGGAGAAGTCATGGAACCGTTGAAGTAGGAAGTTTTGATTTGGGAAAACCGGGAGGGCTTATAGTCTTCCCGGTATATGAGGTGATATCGATATGAATGAGAAGACAGACTACAAGGTCGTTACCACCGTGGCGGAGATTTGGGATTATATCGGAGATTCCAAGGTGGTGGCATTTGATTATGAGACGGCACCGGATGAGGCGTATCGGGAGGATGAGAAGGCGGCATTGGATCCGGCCAAGAGTCATATTGTAACTATGAGTATCAGTGTCAGAGAACATACGGGAATTATGATTCCGGTGGCGCATAGAGTGGGTGTGAATATTGATCAAGGGGTGTTCTTGGATTTCCTGAAGAAATTTCTGATGGATCCGGAGCTGGTTAAGGTGGCACATAATTTATCTTTTGAGGCTATGTTTTCGTATGCACTGGGGATTGTGGTGCAGGCACCGGTCTACGATACCATTGCGGCTGCGCAGATGACATTAAAGAGTTGTACAGAGTTTCGGAAACTGCATGAGTCGGGATTAAAAAAGCTGGCAGCAGACCTTTGTGGAGAGCCACTTCCATCCTTTAGCTCTGTGACAGAGGGAAGGGATTTTGATGAACTGAATCCGATGGACACGGAGACGATTCGCTACAGTTGTGCGGATGCGGATTTTGCCTTGCGGTTGATGCATATTTTTAATGGTTGGTTTGACAAGTTCCTGCCGAAGCACAGGTGGATTGTGGAGAATATTGAGTCCCCGACTGCCGTGTATCTGGGCATTATGAGATGCAATGGCGTGCCGCTAGATCTGAATCTGATGCTGGAGCGTAAGGCAGAGGCGGAGAGCGAGATGGAGCGAATCCGTCAAGAAATTGTTTTTATGATCGGGGATGTA
This sequence comes from bacterium, assembly GCA_963597355.1. Classification (GTDB taxonomy): domain Bacteria; phylum Bacillota; class Clostridia; order Oscillospirales; family Oscillospiraceae; genus UMGS1766. Next base: position 6,779 of record CAVBPR010000024.1, read on the forward strand.
AACATTGGCAGTAACTGCAGTACCAATGCCTTTAAGCAGTATCTGTATAAGGATTTAGGTTTGCCGGTATTGAAGGTGACGGAGTCAAACAGGGAGGCAGCAGATGATGCGACGATGATCATGCTGAAGGAATGGTGTGACACGTATAAGCCGGAGCTGTCGAGGTTGTTTACTTTAGTACAGGAATACCGTAAGTGGGGCAAGATCAAGTCTACTTATATTGATGGTTACCTGAAGTTTCGTAATGAAGTGACGGGAAAGCTGCATCCGAATTTTTTTGCTTTATCTACGGATACCGGGCGGTTTAACTGCTCCCAGCCCAATTGTCAGAACATGCCGCGAAAGACTAATGATCCGATCGGTGTCAGGAATTTTATCAAGGCACCGGAGGGATATTTGATTGTCAGCTGTGATTATTCTCAGATTGAGCTGAGGGTTGGTGCACATTATTGCCAGGATGCCATTATGCTGGATACCTATCGCAGGGGTGGTGATATTCATGCGGCGACCACCAGTGTTATTTTCAATATTCCTTATGAGCAGGCGGTAGATAAACATGCCGAAAATTACAAGGAGCGGAGGACGATTGCGAAGAATGTGAACTTCGGTACTTTTTACGGGCTGTTTCCGAGAGGGCTGCAAAGGACTTTGAAGTTTAAGGCTGGCGTGGAGAAGTCGGTGCCGGAGTGTGAGGAAATCATTGCAAATCTGAAGGCAGGATATCCGGGGCTGACGATCTGGCAGGAGCAGACGAAGTATCAGGCAGCGCGAAGAAAGTATTGTGAGACGAGATTGGGGAGGCGCAGGTATTTGCCGAATATCGATTCCGATGACTGGGGAAAGAAATCCTTTGCGGAACGCTGCAGCATGAACACGCCGATACAGGGGACGGCGGCGGATATTTTGAAACTGGCACTGGGCAGGATCATTGCGGGTTTGCCGGAGCGACCTTGGCTTCAGCCGATTCTACAGATTCATGATGAATTGACTTTCATCATTCCGGAAGAGAGATTGACTGAGGCAGTGGCTTTTATCAAGGCTTGCATGGAGCCACAGCCTTTTCCGGAATTTGATCTGCCGCTGGTGGCAGAAGCGTCGGCGGGACCATCCTTCGGCAAGATGGAAGAACTGGAGGATTAGCTTATGTACGAAATAGAGGAGGGATTTGATGGATATTAAAGCGCAGGATATTTTGAACAGCCTGTTTAATCCCAACGATACCGTATGTTTTCGTGTCTTTGATGACAGGAAGTCGGGGATTTTCTCCGGTCAGAAGTATTCCATAGAATGTGGAAAATATGCTTCCTTGGAGGGGACGCTGAAAGAACATAATGCGCTGAATCGAGGTATTTTCTTTGTGGTGAACTACGGCGGTCAGGAGGACAGTTTGATTACCCGTATCAACGCGCAGTTTGTGGAGAGTGATGAGCTGTCGCTGGAAGAACAGCAGGCGCAGATGGATGCCTTTTCTCTGCCTCCGTCCATGATTATCAGGACAAGGAAGTCTTTACATACCTATTGGTTCGTAAAGGGCGGAAAGGTGGAGTGTTTCCGTGGGATACAGAAACAGCTGGTTAAAAAGTTTCATGGGGATCCTATGTGTGTGAATGAGAGCCGTGTGCTGCGACTACCGGGATTTTATCATTGCAAGGAAGAGCCGGTGATGGTGGAGTGTATCTTGTTTCATCCGGAGAGACGGTATACCCAGGAAGAACTGTCAGAGGCACTGCCTAAGGTGGAGGAGACACCGATTGAGTCTAAGAAGGGAACGGAAAAAGGGCTGAGCATTGTGCTGCATGAATGTGATTTTGTGAAGCATTGTAAAGAGCATGCAGAAGCTCTTTCAGAGCATGATTGGTATGCTATGATTTCAAATCTGGCGGTATTTGAGGGTGGTGTGGAATTGATTCATGCACTCTCGAAGCCTTATGAGGGTTATGATGCGGCGAATACGCAGAAGAAGATCAATCATTTTCTGGAATCCGGCACCCGGCCGATGAATTGCCAGACCATTGCAGAAAAGGGATTTAAGTGCCCGAAACTGGAAAGTGGAGAATGTGGCTGCAAGGCGCCGGCGGCGTTGTGTTATCTGCCGATGTCACTGGATGGTTTGCGGGAATTGATTGCGGAGCTTCCGGTAACAGAAAAGGTTCTGGATAACATGCAGACGGCCAATGGATTCGTGGAAAGATATCTTTATAATCAGGATAATGTTATAGCAGAGACATTGATTACAACGGAATTGAAGGAGCATTTTAAATTCAAGGCGACGGAGATTAAGCCGCTGATCGCAAGATACAAGGAATTGGCAAAGGTTTACCAGCAGGGACTGAAGGTGCGAAAGCATAAGGTGGAAAATGAATTGCCGCTTTGGTATGTGCCGACGGAACATGGGATGAAATTTATGCCGGGTATATTGGCGGAGGAACTGAGCAGCAAGGAAAAGGTATTTTATGCGGCAGAGCAGCATTATAGCTATCGCGGCGGTGTTTATCAGCCGATTCATGAGATGGAAGCCCAGAGGATGGTGAGGGACAAGATGCTGCCGTCAGAGACGAAGATGAATCAGATCACAGATGCGGAGAGACAGTGGAGACTATTGATCCGCAAGGAAATCCGGGAGCTTAATGCGAATCCTTTTATTTTGAACGTAAGAAACGGGCTTTATAACGTTCTGGATGATGTGCTGAGTGAGCATTCGCCGGAATATTATTCGACGATACAGCTGAATGTGAATTATGATGCGTCGTCGGATTGTCCGATGTTTAAGGAGTTTTTGTTGGATAGTATGGGCGGTGACAGGGAGCAGGTAGCTTTATTGCAGGAGATGCTGGGATATTTTCTGGTTCCGGTGAATTCGGCGCAGAAGTGTTTTGTGATTGTCGGGGCAGCAGGTGCAGGAAAATCGGTTCTGCTTCGGGTGTTGAATGAATTGCTTTTGGGAAAGGAGAATGTCAGCAATGTATCCTGGCAGGCGCTTAATGAGCGGTTTAAGACAGCGGAGCTTTTTGGAAAGTTGGCGAATATTTTCGCGGATCTGCCGACGAAAAATATTGATGACAATGGTATTTTCAAGGCGTTAGTTGGCGAGGATTATCTGACGGTGGAGAAGAAGAATAAGGATCCGTTTTCGTTTCAGTCCAATGCAAGGCTGTTGTTTTCCTGCAATAGTATACCGAAGAACTATGGTGATCGGTCTGACGGATTTTATCGAAGGCTGATCATTGTGCGGTTCAATCATACAGTGCCGGTGGAGCAGCGAGATCCTCATCTTCTGGACAAGTTCAGAGCGGAGGCCGACGGCATTTTCCTGTTTGCATTGGAAGGACTGCGACGTCTGATGAAGGAGAATTATGTGTTCTGCGAGACAGAGATTAATAAGGCAGAACTGCAGCAGTATCGGGAGGAGAGCGATTCCGTGCTTTCTTTTGTGAAGGAAAACTGTTTGCTTGGTGCAGGATATGAGGTGGGATCTACGGATCTTTTTAATTGTTATAAGGCTTACTGTGAAGAATGCGGCTTGAAGCCATTTTCGCAGAAGGTTTTTGTCAGCCAGATCATTGCATCAAATCCGCAGATTACAAGGAGCGTGGATAAGGTTGGCAGAAAGAGAACTTTATCGGGGATCAAGTTAGGAGAGATCCTGGATTAGGATAACCAGAATTTTGTCTCCCTTTTCAGGGGAGTAGGTACTGGAAACTTGACACATTTGACACCATAATCGTAACTCTTTATTTTCCTCATGGAAAATATCTGTATTCCATGAGGAATATTTTTGAGAGAAATTTTGGCTAAGAATCGAAAATTACGTGTCAGATGTGTCAAGAGGCTTGAAATACAAGGAGTTGATTTGACACATGAAGGAAGCGGATATTGTGAGAGCTATCTTGAGGTATCTAAAGACCGTGCCCGGATGCTTTGCCTGGAAGGAACATGGCGGTATGTATGGAACGGCTGGGATACCGGATGTGATCTGTTGCTGTGGTGGCAGATTTTATGGATTTGAGGTAAAGACGGAGGTTGGAAGGCCTACAAAATTACAAGAGGCAACGATCCGGAAAATCCGAGCTGCGGGTGGGATAGCCTTGGTTGTCCGGTCTGTGGATGAGGTGCGAGCTGTTATGGAAGGCTCCATACAATGAATAATGAGGGATGAACAGGGAACAATGCTTCTAAGTATCGATGCCGCAGTGGTTAACTATCAAACCTTTTATGGAGGTATCGACCATGAAGATAAAAGAATATTTGGGGCAGACATATCGTATCGACCATCGCATCAATTCTAAGCTGGATCAGATCAGTGCCCTGCATGATCTGGCAACAAAGGCAAGCTCTACAGTCAGCGATATGCCGGGGAGTCCGAATCGCAATATCCACAAGATGGAGGATGTGATTGTGAAGATCATTGGTCTGGAGGAAGAGGTGAATCAGGATATTGATGAGCTGGTTGATCTGAAAACAGATATTACGCATTTGATCAAGACATTGGAAAATCATGAGTACCAGATCATTTTGGAACAGAGATATCTTTGCTTTAAGACCTGGGAGCAGATTTCGGTGGATATGGGATACAGCATTCAGCATACTTTTCGTTTACACGATAAGGCTTTGAAGGCACTTTCTGGAAATTTTGAAGTGGAGAGTTGATGTGATAGAAGGAGATAGTGCTCTTATGATATTGTTATACTGACGAAAGAAGAATAGAAAGTGACTTTGTTTCGGAGCCTTGAGGGAAGAATCCTTCAGGGCTCTTTTCATGTGGGAAAGAAGGTGAGGCAGATGCCAAAGAAACCGAAGAAGCCTTGTGGGTATCCTGGATGCAGCCGGTTGATTCCCTCAGGAGACAGATATTGCAGCGAGCACCAGAGTAAGGTGAACAGTGAGTATGAACGATATGGCAGAGACAAGAACACAAAGCGTAAGTATGGCCGTGCCTGGAAGAGAATCCGTGACAGGTATGCGGCGGAGCATCCGTTCTGTGAGCTGTGCTTTCAACGTGGAGTTATAACAAAGACTGAGCAGATCCATCACATCAAACCATTGCGAGAAGGCGGAGGATCCGAGGACAGCAACCTGATGGCACTGTGCCATGCCTGTCATTCGAGGATTCACGCCGAGCGAGGAGACCGATGGGGAAAAGATGGCACCGGTCAAAAATTCCGTGGGAAGTGATGCGGGTGCAGGAGGTGCAGGGGGAATACAAATCTCTGTACGTTTCGCTTCTGGGAACGGCGCGGGGGTCACACGCACAAAAATGAGAAATCAAACGGGGTATTAACCAGAGCAAGGGTGAGGAGGTGATGAGATGGCCAGAGACGGAACCATGCGTGGAGGCGCAAGAGTTGGATCCGGCAGGAAGGCAAAGTCTTTGACGGAGAAAATTGATAATGGTCTGGCAGCATCGGTCATTGACCTTCCGGAACCGCAGGAAATGAGTGGAGAAGAGGTGCCACCGATTAAAGAGTTTTTGAAGGCTGCGCAGAAGAGCGGCATTGACCTGTGTGCGGAGGATGTGTTCAAGAGTACGTTCTTATGGCTGAAGGAGCGAGGCTGTGATCGGTTAGTAAATTCACAGTTGATTGAGCAGTATGCCATGTCTGTATCCAGATGGGTGCAGTGTGAGACCTGCATATCCGAATACGGATTTCTGGCAAAGCATCCGACTACAGGAGCGGCAATCACTTCGCCCTATGTGACGATGAGCCAGAACTATTTAAAGCAGGTGAACCAGTGCTGGTATCAGATCTACCAGATTGTGAAGGAGAACTGTTCCGTTGAGTATGGTGGTGCAAATCCACATGATGATCTGATGGAACATCTGTTGTCAGCGAAGAAGAAATAGGAGGATTGGATGAAATATGTGAAGAAAAAGCTGTCAGAGCTTACGCCTTATGAGAATAATCCGAGAATCAATGATGAGGCGGTGGACGATGTGGTGGAAAGCATCAGGCAGTGTTCCTACATCGCGCCGATTGTTATTGATGAAGATGGTGTGATCCTGGCAGGGCACACGAGATATAAGGCTTTGCAAAAGCTTGGATATAAGGAGTGTGAGGTAGTGATTGCTTCTGATCTGACAGAGGGACAGAAGAAAAAGTACCGTCTTTATGATAATAAGACGGCAGAGATGGCTTCCTGGGATCAGAAGAAGCTGAGTGCAGAACTTTGTGAAGTGGATTTTCTGGGATATGACTTCGGACAGCCCAAGACAGCAATGCCAGAGGATGAGACTGGAGAGGTGGGCATAAAGACCATGACCTGTCCTTGCTGTGGGGAGGTGTTTGAGATATGAAGCTGCAGAAATTAAAGCTGACGCAGATCAAGCCTTATGAAAACAATCCGAGAAAGAACGATCAGGCCGTGAATGCGGTGGCTGAGAGTATCCGCCAGTGTTCTTATATCACACCGATCATTGTGGATGAGGATTTTATCATCATTGCCGGGCATACGAGATACAAAGCGTTAAAGGCTTTGGATATAGAGGATGCGGAGTGTCTGATCTGCGAAGGACTTTCCGAGGAGCAGAAAAAGAAATACCGGTATCTGGACAACAAGACCGGGGAAAAGGCAACCTGGGATCTGATGAAATTGGAGGTTGAACTGGAAGGACTGGATCTGGAAGGCTTCGACTTTTTTGGAATGGCTGAGGCACTGCCGGTTGATGGAGAAGGAAACGGAGGCAGTGCTGATAAGGAACTGACCGGTACGACAGAAATTGATGCGGAGGTGTTCGGGGATGAAGAGTTCAAGTACGAGTGCCCGAAATGTGGTTTCCGGTTCAACTGATTTTCCCTGGAAATGGAAGCTGACAGATTTGGAGCACAGACCGAAGCATGGACACCGTGTATTTTCCTGCTTTTCCTGCGGTGGTGGTTCATCTATGGGTTATAAGCTGGCCGGATATGATGTGGTGGGAAACTGCGAGATTGATCCGGATATGATGAAAGTTTATCAACAGAACAACCATCCGAAATACAGCTTTCTCATGGATATCAGGGATTTTCTGAAGCTGCCGGATGAGAAGATTCCGGAGGAACTGTTTCATCTGGACGTGTTGGATGGCTCCCCGCCATGCTCTGTATTTTCTACGGCGGGTGTCCGGGAAAATGGATGGAATACGGAAAAAGTATTCCGGGAAGGACAGGCAAAGCAGAGACTGGATGATCTGTTTCTGTATTTTATCGCCATTGCCAAGCGGCTGCAGCCGAAGGTGGTGATTGCGGAGAATGTGAAGGGAATCATTTTGGGGAATGCGAAAGGCTGGGTCAATCAGATTGTGAAGGCTTTTGATGATGCCGGATATACAGTGCAAATTTTTTTGTTCAACGCAGCTGCAATGGGCGTGCCTCAGAAAAGGGAGCGCGTCTTTTTTATTGCACACAGGAAGGATCTGAAATATCCGAAGCTTCAGATGGCATTTCACTCAAAGCCGATTCCTTTTAAGGATGTAAGAGAACCTTATGGAAAACCGATGGATAAGAACAGCCTGCAGGCAAAGCTGATGAAATACCGGCTTCCGACAGATCGTTGTATAGCGGATATCAATGAGCGGGTGCGGCGAAAGAAGAACAGTGGATTTACCACTCCGATCAATGGGGACGAGGAGCCGGTGCAGACGATTGTTGCCGGCAGCAGTCTTTACCGGATGTGTGATGGGCTTCTGATGACGGATAAGGACATTTTAAACTGCCAGACATTTCCACAGGATTACGATTTTATGGATCAGAGTGCCCAGTATATTTGTGGGATGAGTGTGCCGCCGGTCATGATGGCAAAGATTTCTGAGCAGGTGTACAGGCAGTGGCTGAAAGGCGGTGAAGCGGATGAAGATGCGAAAGCTGAAGAAGTATAAGCCGACCAAATTCAAGGCCAAGGACAGTAAGTACAGCAAGGAAGATGCAGACTATGCAGTG
>CAVBPR010000025.1:0-7242 GCA_963597355.1 bacterium
CGGAAATGCCTTGATTTCAAGCCTTTTCTCGTTATTTACTTCTGTACCTTAGACATCAATACTACCGTCTCAACTTCGCCGCCTGTACTGCTGACAAATAAGACTCCACTTTCTCCGTCATAGGTTACCGGGAATGTAAAGTGGATGGTTTTGATGAGATGTCCGTCAGCGCGTTTCCCTTTCGGAGTATTATAGATTTCAATAGAAGAAATCATGGCTCGCAGAAGTGATTTCTTATCCTCCGGCTCCATTACATCATAATACTTGGAAAAGCCCTCCAGCATTTCGAAAATAGCTTCCTTCGTCATGGTAGATTTCTGAACCATGGCGATTTCTTCGTTTACCTCATCCAGCCTTGACTGTGCATCATCCAGCTTCTCGTAGATATCATCCAGCACACGATTCAGGCTATCGACCCGCTTTTCGTAGTGCTTATCATCTGCATCCAGCTCGGCAAGCCGCTTCTCCGTCTGCATGAGATTGTTGCCGTACTTATTATGTTCGGCTTGAATGCTGTCACGTTTCTTTCTGAGCAGCTCCATGTCCGTCTCACGGTCAATCTTGCTTGAAATCAATGTGGCGAATTCAGGGATCGTAACCATGGCAGAGATAACATCCCGAACCTCTTTTTCCAGCTTTGTACCGCTGTAATACTTGTTGGCCAGAGAGCAGGTAATGCCATTACGGTCTCGGCCTGAGATGCACCGATAGGAGATGTAACGGGGATAAAAGCCCTCTTTTCCGTTCTTCCTTGGTCTGGCCGGTGCCGTATAGCCGAAGAGATTTTTGCCGCAATCCGGGCATTTGATCAGGCCGGTAAGTGGATAGACATTGGTGCTGTCACTGCGCGTTTTTCTATGCGAAGCACGCTTGGAAAGCAGGCTCTGCGCTTTCTCAAAGGCCTCCTCCGATATGATCGCATCGTGCAGACCATCAACCAGAATGATTTTACTCTCATCCTCCTGCTTCACGACCTTGGTTTCGTTGTTCGTTCCCTCAACCTTTACCGTATGTCTGCGGCCGTATGCGATTTTCCCTACGTATACAGGATTTTTCAGAATCCCTCGGACTGTTCTGTCAGTGAAGCCGGAGAATTTAGTGTTCCCGCGCTGCACTCTTGTTACATTCTCATCATTCAGCTTTTTTGTTATGTATTGAAGGCTTTGGCCTTCCTCCGTATACAGTCGGAATATCTCCTTAACGACTTCTGCCTCTGACGGCTCAATTACAAGCTTTTTATTCTCCAGAACATACCCAAACGGAGCCTGCGCGCCATTCCAAAGACCACTTCGCGCCTTCTGCTGTCTGCCTGCCAGCGTCTGCTCGTGGATATTTTCAAGCTCAACCTCTGCAACCGCGCCCATGATATTGGCAATCATTTTTCCTGTCACAGTAGAAGTGTCGATGCCGTCTTTCACGCCCAAGAGACCAACGCCGTAGCTTGCAAGTTCCTGAAGATACTTGGCAGTATCGCTGGTATTTCGGACAAAACGGGAAAGCTTGAAAACAAGGACGTATTTTATATTGTCCTTCTTGCTCCGAATATCTGCCATCATCTCATTGAAAGCCGGTCTGTGCTCTGCGTTTTTGCCGGATTTTCCTTCGTCCGAATATTTGCCCACGATGTTGATATCACGCTGCCTGGCAAAGGCTCTGATTTCTTCTTCCTGTGCATCCAGTGAGAATCCGTCCACCTGTATAAGCGTAGAAACGCGCGTATAGATATAGGCGTTCTCCATAAGCAAAATTCTCCTTTCCGTAAATATTCGCATTGAATGTTGTATTCAATTTCTTTGTCAGTAGTAATTCCCTATATTTATATATTATAAGCGATGACACAAACAATATCAAGTGTCCATATGTAGCATCCGGTTCCGGGGAACCTTTCGATTCCCCGGAAACCTCTGCGACCTCGATTTCTTTTGTCTTGTATTTTAAGAGCAGCTCCGCGATCAAGACGGAGCACCGAATAAAGTTTTGATCCTGCATCAGTTCATTTCTGTAGTTTTCCAATGAGGCGTTCCTTTCCAGCCAATCAGCTATCTACGCATTTTCCATTCGCATCTCACTTTCTGTCATCTTTTTGATGACGCTGTCTTGTGTTCGATGTCTTGTATCAGAAACATTTGCAGTGAAAGGAATCCGATTAAATTGAGAGCTCCTGCCTCGCAGGCATCCTTTCCTGCGGCGCTGATGCTTTGTGTGCGTGAAGCTTAGCCAGCACGCTTTTCCTTTTCTCCGGGATCTCCGCCTCATGCAGAACTGTGTCAACGCAATATCGAATCTGACGGATAATTTCAGGATCCATATTGGCAGATTGCAGCCTGGCGTGAAGCTCTTCATTTTCTTTCCGGAGCGTTTGCACCTCGACATTGATTTTCTCACGATCACCCGGAGCAATGCTGTTGGCTTTCAGATAACGAACGGCCTTGTGGTACTCGGCAAGCTCAGTCTTATGCGTTTCGTCATATTTCTCACGAACAGATTGAAATCCGCGTTTGGATTTGTCAGCAATCGACTTGAGACGGACGCAGGTAGCGATATAACCGATTCCGGTTTCCAGCTGTCTGATGCGTTTCTTGTTTGCCTTAATCTTATCGAGCGTCGGCTTTTGGGCATCCAGCACAGCATTAAAATCTTCCAATGTTGTGATACCGGCTTCCTGAATCCAGCGGAAAATCCGAGCTTGCTGCTTTAGATCAACAACCGTACCTTTTTGCCTGGCGTATTGATTCCAATCAAAGCGCTCTTCCTTACGCAGATCAAAATAGGTGTTGATGATGTCCAGGATGGTCGGCGGCTGCGATTCTTTTGCTGTCAGTGCAGCGATTTTCTCAGCAACGTCCTTCAGCCAGACAGATAAATCCGCAATCAGCTTTTTCAGCGCGGTAAGTTTGCGGTTATGATCTTTGACCTGTCGATTGTAATTTCCGATTTCCGTCGGAAGCCCCTTCTGCTCCATGTGTGAAACAGCTGCGCCAAGATGAACTGTCGGCAATTCTTCCTTGCCCTGTCGAGCAAAAGAGCGAAGGTCGAGCCGCTCTGAAATATTGTTTTTCTCAAAATAACGATTGATCGTACTTGCCCATTCGCTGCGCCAAATCTCGGCATACCTTCTATCGTTCCAATCAACCGTATCCTGTTTGTGGCTTTTCCATTCGCCGGACGGCAGGCGAATACGCTCACCGTTTTCATCAAGGTCATAAACCTTGTGCGCTTTCGGAAGCCATTTCCCATCTTTGTCCATAGCTCTCATCGTCAGCATGATATGAACATGAGGGTTCCGTGAATGGCAAAATCTGCAATCATACCACGAGAAACAAACTGCTCCTGACAGTAATCACGGATCAGAGCTTCATATTCTTCCCTGGGCAATTCTCTCGGCAATGCTGCGATGATGCCACGTGAAAGCTGGGAATTCCATTGACCCTCAATCTGTTCAACGGCATTCCACAGCGTTTGCCGATCTGAATACTCCTGTGGAGCATTCGACGGAAGAAGGATACCCTTTGCTACGACCTCTGATGACTTGTATCTGTAATTTTTTGTCTTTCCGTCATATTCTGAAAATAATCTTTCGCCGCTTTGATAAGCAGCTCCGGCCACAGCGGATTGCCGTTTACTCCGCTGCCGGATAGATATTGCAAAATGCGGACAGGACAATCATTCATCACCTCGATTCCTTAATGGCGTGCTTTATGATCCTAAAACAGGGTAGCCGTGAAACGGCGCAGGGGCTTGCCCCTGTGATTGGAGCCTGCGAGAATCCGAAAAATACCGTCACGATTCGTGTCGGTATTCCAGTCTCACAGAGCGCAACAGCACCGTTCCGGTGTATAATTGTGCCCTGTATTCTACAGGGTCTCTTCATCCGTCTCGACTTCCTCGATTTTCTCCTTGGCTTCTGCAATCATACGATTCAGGATTGCATTGATCTCCGGCTTGTGAAAAATGATCTTCAGCAGAGAATGTACCTGGTCATCTGTCAGCAGCGTTGGCTTTAGAAGAAATGCTTCCAGCATACCGCCGCGAGTAAAAATGCGATGATTCCTCTCCCTTCGGCAAAGCCCCTTTCCCTCAGCTTCCAATGCCTTCTGTTCGTGTTTCAGCTGCCGCAGTTTGGCTTCATTGCGGCGCTTGTCCTCTTTTAATTTTTCTATTTTCTGACTCATCGCTACCTCCTGTATCAGTGATAAATTTGACGCTTTTGCTGTGTACATACGTACCGAAGCGTTTGCCCCGGTACACATGTACATAGCGCTTTACCGAAAGTTGCTGCTCGTAAAGGGTTTCACCAGAAGCTCAATTCCAAGAAATCCCCAGACACGCCGTCCGGCAGCATTGGTGATTGTGTTGGTGTGCTCAAGATTGTATTTCTTTTCATTGGCCACCAGAAAATCACTGACGGAACGCGGCTTCATGGGTGTCATGGCATTTTCCTCGCACCACATCGCATAGGTTTCATAGATTTCCTTCGACGATGCACCGCAGTCGGTACGCAAGCGGACGAAACCTTCATCTTCCAGGAAATCCAGTAGATTGACGGAATCACGCTTTACGTATTCGCGGTTATTACAGGTACGCTCGCTCTCTGTAAACTGAAATTTATTTGCGATCAGCCGCTGCAAGCCCTCGAACATCCAGAGAAGAATTCCTTCCGCCTCCGCTTTCATCTTGTCGGCAATATCCGGATCATCCATGCGGTCAGGTGATTTTTCCTTTGTCGTAAGGATGAGCTGGCGGCGATAAAACCCGTTTGACCGGTCATAGAGTGATTGCAAATCTCCATTGGAGAAGGCGAGTAAGCGGCAGAACATCCAGCCTTGGTAGCTCTGCCTGTTTTTCCGCTCCAGATCCATTTTGCCCTGCGCCGTGACAATGGATTTTACATAGTTGGTCTGCTTCAGTGCCTCCATTTTCATATCGTCATCCACCATCAACAGCTGGTGTTCAAGATCCGCTCGGGCAAACGGATTTTCAGAAACCTTACCAATGCTGCCGTCTTTCATATAGTCTCCGAAGATGGCACTCAAAACAACGCCAATCTGGCTTTTTCCTTCTCCGCCGCTACCCTTGATGACCATCATGCGCTGTCCCTTGGTCGATGGGATTAGGCAATAACCGAGGTATTCCTGTAATGTCGGAATATCATCCTCGTGGAGCAGTTCATGCAAAAATCGCAGCCAGATTTCCGCTCTGGGAGCATCAGGATTATACTGTATCGGCAGACGGGTTCGTACAATCTCCGACTTGCCAGGTGTGAATGTTCCGTCCACTCCCAATGTCCCGTTGGCAAGGTGTATTCTGTCCTGCTGCGGCGTCAGGTCGATACCGGTATCATAAAATTTTAGAAGCTCCTCAATGTTCTTAATCGTATGCGGTACATTTTTGACAGCGCAGATTTTCAGGCGGTGGTAAATCTCGCGACGTAACGGGATATCACTCGTCATGCGACCATCCGGCGTAAAGAATGCATTGCAATCGTAGGCAAGCTTGTGCTCCTTCATAAACTCTTCGCAGAAAGCAGCTTCGACGATATCTTTGCCATTCCACCAGATCGGACACTCAAGCAGCTCGTTCATTTCCGTTCACCTCCTCCAAACGATTCCGCAGTTTCTCCATGAGCCCATTCTGTATCAGCTCATCCACGGCTTTCACACGCTCCTCTAACGAGGCGGCGCATAAAAAATCCGCCAGATATTCGATCATCTCAAGCATCTGGCAGGCTTCCACAAAGCGATCATCAATTGGTGCATCCGGCACTCTTGGTGCGTACAGTTGCTTCCAGAGATGGAGCAAACGCTCGTATTCTGTCAATGTTGACAGACACAGCAGCTCATCCCGGCGAAATTGGGATAAGTACGGTCTTGGCGGCTTTGCTGCCGCCGGTGGATCATCATTCGGTGAAATACCGAAATCTGCCTCAAGGCGATGTACGGCTTCCACAAAGCTTACGCCCAACAGTCTTGATGTCAGGTCAATCACATCTCCGTGTGCTCCGCAGGCGAAACAATAAAAATGGTCATCATAAAGCTTCATGCTTGGATGGGTGTCGTTGTGGAACGGGCAGAGTGCCATTCCATTTCTTTGTACGGGCAGACCGCACTGCCTTGCTGCATCGGCAGGTGCAACGGTTGACTTAATGTTTGCAATTTGTAACATGCTGTTACCCTCCTTTTTTTATTCGCCCGGAAATCCCGAGCTATATACAGCACCTGCCATGAAAAAAGCAGCCACAGCATAAGCCGTGACTGCATCTTGCTATATCGTATTTCCTCCCTCCATAATATATGGGCATGGGAGAAGTGGTTTTGTTCCGGTTTGCGGAAAATTTCTAAAAATATATTTTTCGGTACGTATGTACACAGCGAAAAGGCGAATGTCCGGCTCAGCATACAGTTCGGGAGCAGAAATAGAATATTCTTTCTAAAGCGGCAAAGAATACAGAACTGTAGGAGCGTATCACTGACCTTGCATGTTCTCCGGATGAGCCTGTAGAAGTGGTCTCGGAATACTCCGAGGCACTGGTCGGACAGCTGATCGAGGATCACAATTTATAATGAAAAGGTGACAATAGAGTTCAAATCCGGTCTGGAAGTCGATGTAGAGGCATAACTGAATAAAGAATATGAGGAGCCTCGCTGTAGCGGGGTGCTTTTGCTGTTCAATACCACAAAAACAGTCGCAGTAGATTGACAAAAATAATTGCGAGATGTAAAATATTAGACAATATGTAGCAATAAACGCAAATAACTATGCATTGTTTATATAAGGTGAGAGCATATGACCAACGAATACATTTTCCCTGATGACAAGAAAGAGGCTTTAATCGATATCTTGACAGAAGAACTGCCCTCGTTAAGGGCTAAAATCGCTATAACGCAAGAGGATCTGTGTGGAATTGTCGGAATCAGCAGACAAACCTATAGCGCAATAGAAACGAAGAAGAGAAGAATGTCATGGAATGTTTTTCTATCTTTAATTATGTTCTTTACTCATAATGACAAAACCGCACCAATTATTGAGTCTATTGATGCCTTCCCAGATGAATTGAGGGAATCGCTGAATGTAAATAACAGATAGCAACTGGAGGGAGAATGAAATGGTAAATCTTAATCTTGATTTTGATGAAGGCGTTATCCTAGAAACAGAAGGGGTTCGTCGATCCGGGAGAGGAAATTCCTATATTAAGAATATGGTTCTGACCAATAAAAACATTATCTACGTGACAAGTCAAAAGAC
>CAVBPR010000025.1:7252-10464 GCA_963597355.1 bacterium
TCTGAAGTGAAAGTGATCAACGGACAGGTTCTTGTGAGCCAAAAGAAGACAGACCTGTTTGAGTACGCACTGCAGATCCAATTCATCAGCGGCACTGAAGAGTACTCCTACAGTGAAGGTTCGAAGAAGATTACGAACCAATGGGTAAATGAACTGAATAAGCTGTTAGGGAACGGAAAGCCCCCAATGACACAGAGTTCTGCTAAAAAGAATGATTTTCTTGGCGGATTATCAGGACTTGCCTCAAGCGTGGGTTCAATGGCAGGAACATTAGGGCAATCGGTATCTTCCGCGGCAAAACAGGCGGCGGATCAGGCCGGAATCTCTTATGGGAATGCAAGAGCGCAGATGGAGGCAAAACGGCAGGAACAGGCACAGGAAGAGGCAGCATTTCAACAGGCCTTCAATCCTCAATCTGCTCCCCAGACGGTACCGAAGACAACCGGAACTTTCTGCGTGAACTGCGGTACGAAACTTGATCCCGGTGCAAAGTTCTGCCCCGGATGCGGAACGGCCGTAGGAACTACAACACCTGCAGCAGCGGTACCGCCTATTCCGACTATAACACCTGCCAATCATGAGACAAGACAACAGGAATTCGCAGGAACTGTTTTGAAATGCCCGAACTGTGGTGCTGTTATCAGCCAGACCACAGCGGTTTGTCCGGAATGTGGTCACCACATCACAGGACAGGCAGCGGTAAGTTCTGTGCAGGCATTCAGTGATAAACTGATGCTCCTTGAGTCCAGACGGAAGGGTGCCGGACTAGGGCAGCTTTTCGGTGTTTCGGCGGATCCTGTTGATACTCAGAAATTGTCTCTGATTAGGAGTTTTCCGATTCCAAATACGATTGATGATATTCAGGAGTTCATGCTCCTCGCTATTGCAAACATAGATGTTGGGCTTTCAAAAAATACGCTGAATAATCGCTATCAGAGCAAGCTGAAGAGCGGAGAGTCAAGCCTCACAATGCCAAGAACAATCAGTGATGCCTGGGTGTCCAAGATGAAGCAGGCATATCAAAAGGCAGCGGCATCATTCCCGAATGATCCAGCTTTCGCTTATGTTAGACAGTTATATGTGGACAAAATGACGGAACTGAAAATGAAAATAGACGAGTGAATTAGGGGGATATAGAAAATGGCATATTGCAGCAATTGCGGTCAGTTCGTAGAAGACGGTGTGAAGTTTTGCAGCAATTGTGGCTCTCCTGTGATGACGGAGGATAGGTCGAAAAGGCAACAGGAATTCGCCGGGAGAATAATCAAATGTCCTGCATGTGGAACAGAGATACCAAGTTTTACGGCTATTTGCCCTGGATGTGGTCATGAAATTAATTCGGCCATGGTTTCATCGGCATTTAAGGATTTCACAAATCAAATCAGTCAATGCGATACTACGATTGCGAACAGCCCTGCAGAGCCAAAAAAAGGCTGGGCATCGTGGAGCAAAGGGAAAAGGTTCGGATGGGTCATTTTAAATATCTATACCTTGTGCATTCCGTTATTGATTTATCTTCTTCTACCGTTGCTTGGAATTGGAGGGATGTCTTCACTGACACCGGCAGAGCAGAAAAAAGCGAGTGTAATCAATAACTTTGCGTTTCCCAATGACCGTGAGAGCATCTTGGAGGCATTATTATACATCAAGGGCCAGATGTCTTCTTTGGCATCGGGAAAGATAGACCGCAATACTGCTCGTTGGATGAAAATCTGGAAGAACAAAGCCACTCAGTTATATGAGAGAGCGGAGATGATGTTCAAAGGCGACAAAATTGCTACTGATGCTTATTCGGTCATTTTGGCAAGCGAGAAAAAGGTGAATAGGTCTCTGCTTATCCGCGTGATTATAGCAGCAGTACTGGTGGCGATGTTTGCATTATTCATCTTTACACGCAGCGCAAGTACTACAAGTAGTTCTAAAAAGGCAGAGAGTCCGACTTTGACTGAAAATACTCAGACGGACGAGACGAAAGGTATCTACACATATCAGATAAGAAACTATATTGGAAAAAATCTTGCATCTGTTGGGAAAGTAGAAAATGAGCGCCTTATAGATGAGTATGGTAAAGGCGAGATAAATATCATAATTGTTACTGAGAATGGTACCTATATCTCACCGGAAGATGAGGCAAAGAAAGAATACTCTGTTGTAGGTCAAAATGTGGATGCTGGAACAGACATCACCATTGTGCATCAAAGAGACAGCAAGGGTGAACCCTACAGCAGCTTGGTGGATTATCAGAGTTGTGAAGAGATAGTGCTGTATGTTGCGCCTATCGGGGACAAGAACTATAAGCCGGAATATATTACAATATTGCCGACATTGGACAGGCATTCATATTACATCCGTGACTATGTGGGAAGAAATGCCGCTTCCTTTGGGAAAACAGATAGTTCCGGAAGGATCGACAATTACGGCGAAGGTGAGATGAGAATTGTTTTCACATCCGAGAACGGAAAATATGTTGATCCGGAAGATATAGATGATTTGAAGAACTATATTGTAGTAGGTCAGGATATTGAACCGAATACAGAGTTGACACTTGAATATGAAACAAATAGCCGCGGTGAAGAGTATGATAATTTGATTCGTAGCCAGAATTACGAGGAAATCAATCTCATTGTCAGACCAGTGCAATAACAAAGAGAGGAGAAATCAAAATGGCGTTATTTGGAAAACCTAAAGCGGGCGGATTCATGGATGAAATCCGTTGTGACGAACCGTCTTACCTCATCTGGAAGTGGCATCCGGTAGGATCGCAGGCTGGCAACAATAACCGAGAGAATGCAATCCGCTGGGGATCTTCTCTTCGTGTTAAAGATGGAGAAGTAGCGGTATTTGTCTACAACCAGAAAAATGGCATCATGCAGGACTTTATTGAAGGTCCCTATGACGAGATTATTAAAACAGAGAACTTTCCTGTTCTCGCGAGTATTGTTGGTCTTGCCTACCAGGGCGGCACACCTTTTCAGGCAGAGGTCTATTTCATCAACCTGGCCCGAGTAGTGCAGATCCCGTTTGCCGTACCGTACTTTGATCTCTATGATCCGAGATATCTTGATTTCGGAGTGCCGACAGCTGTTCGCGGAAAGATTACATTTAATATTGCGGACTATCAGGAATTCATCAAACTGCACAGGCTTGCCAACTTCGATCTAAATGTGTTCCAGACGCAGATCAAAGATGCAATGGCAAGGTATGTAAAGGGC
>CAVBPR010000025.1:10474-13928 GCA_963597355.1 bacterium
CGTGACAAATGCTCCGGCAGAGAGAAACATTCCTGTTGTTCAGATCGAGAGGGCGATTGCTCCTATCAATGAAATGGTCGAAGCAAGCGTCAGAGAGCGTTTTGAGAAAGACTTCGGCGTAAATATTACTGCTGTAGATATCAATGCCATAGAAGTAGATAAGAGCAGTGAAGGCTATCAGCAGTTGAAGGCTGTTACTCAGGATCTTGCCGCGGCTACTGCAAAGGCACAGACTGCAGTCAATATTAAGAACATGGAAGATATGCAGAGGATCAATGCCGAAAACATGGAAGAGACAATGCGTATCCAGAGAGAAGAAACACAATACGCTCAGCGTAAGCAGACACAAATGGGCAACTTTGCCGCATATCAGCTTGAACAGCAGGCAGCGGTTGGAATTGCCGGAGCAGAGGCTCTCGGCAAGATGGGAGCCAACGGTGCGACAGAAATGTCAGGAGGCGGTGGGATGAATCCGGCTGCTATGATGACAGGAATGGCTATGGGCGGTGCAATCGGACAGAACATGGCCGGTATGATGAATGGTATGATGCAAGGCATGAACGGGCAGCAACAACCGGGACAGCAGCCACCACAGGGAATGACACCTCCTCCGGTTCCGAATATTGCTTACCATGTTGTTCAGAACGGACAGGCCGCAGGGCCGTTTGACATGAACGGATTATCGCAGATGGTATCTGCCGGAACACTGACCAAGGACAGCCTTGTTTGGAAACAGGGAATGGCTGACTGGGTCAAGGCTGAAACAGTACAGGAACTGCAGCCGTTGTTTGGCTCTGCGGTACCTCCGATTCCTGGTGTCCCGCCTGTGCCGAAAGAAGAGTAGGAGGTGCATTATGAGTACAGATTTTTATTCGATGGATAAGCTTGTAGAGTTTGGCATGAGCATGGCGATTGCAAACCAGATGGCTGCATCTATGAATCAAACTCTTAACCAGATGCAAGTACCCGGCGCAGGGAAAGCCATGCCGACAGCTGCTGACAATATTTATTTTGCAGTGATTGATGGCAGGCAATCCGGGCCCTATTCTCTCACAGAACTTTCGAGACTCATTGCAGAGAAGAAAATTGTGAAGGAAACATATATCTGGAAACCGGGAATGGCTCAGTGGGAACTGGCTGAAAATGTCGCAGAGGTTCTGCGTCTTGTGGCACTTACACCTCCTCCAGTTCCTACCACAAATAAATGATGTGATAAATTGGCCACCGCATAAAAACGGTGGTCAATATGCTACACGGCGAAATATTAAAAATTGCAATGAATGGGAAGGCTGATACAACGTGAGTGCTACGAATATTGCAGAAATCAGAATGCTTGCTCAATCCTTTCGGGAGGGCATAGAGAGAGCTGTTAAAAGCGGCAGCATCTCCTCAAGAACTACTAAATCAACGATGCCGTATTTTCCGAAGGGCTGCTGTGAAGTTGCAAGTGATCTTCTTGCACAATATCTGTTAGAAAATGGTGTCCACACAAAAAGCGTTCACGGAGAATATGACTATGATGATTGGGAGAATAAGTTTCCACATACGTGGCTTGAAACTGATGAAGGAGTAATAATTGATATCACAGCGGATCAGTTTGTCGGAAAGAAAGTATTTGACACATTTACGTTGCTGCCATGTTACGTGGGTTTAGATAGAGGGTTTTATTCTTTGTTTAATGAGGATTATAGAGAAGAAGCGTTTCAGGGATTAAGTTCCTGCGATGGTGATTTTTACAGAAGGAACGTAGATTCACTGTACGAGATTATACTCAAGCATATATAGAAATGTTTCGTCATACAGTTTTGACCCACGAGATTTTTGACCATAGCGTTGACATCAATTGTATGGTCTCATGGCACAGCAAAATAACGAAATTATTGCTCTATACGCTTGTCGATAAATTCGCCGTATTCTTTGCTGACAAAATCATCAAAGAGCTTGGCCATCTGCCGAATGCGTTTGGAAACGGCACTCGGAACCTTAAAACCGACTCTGTCTGCGATTTCCTGTTGGGAATAGCCTGCTGCGCGAAGCTCAAGGATTCTGCGGTCTGCATCGCTTAAGCGTCTCTTAAAATCCTCCATCTTGGTCTTCTCAAGAATGCAGGTTTCAAACTCCGCACGAGGATCTGCCGTTTCATAGAGAACATCGCCATTCGCAGATAATCCGTTTTCCCGGATCTCTTCCAAGGACAGAGTAGGTATCGTGCGGCTGTGCGTCCATGACCGCATATAGTCCCGCTTTTGCATATTTTTGCCGGTATAGTCCGCAGGCTGACGATTATTCCACACTTCATCAATGAGCGGCTGCCAGTTCTGTTCCTTCACAACGAGGTCTGTCAGATTGCCGACGAGATTGCAAAACTGTTGATAGGAGAGCCACCCGATATCGTGCTCGATGGGGTCTAAGAAGAGATTCTGGAAGCTCCAGTCCATCTCAAATTCAAACTTGCTGCGAAAATATACGAGTATGAGATACGACATCCGCCAAAGCGGGAAATCGCCGGAGTAATTCTTCCAATCTCCCGGGATATCATGATAGGTTCCGTCCTTGTGCGGAATCCGGAAGAATTGCCAGACCGCCCAGGCATAGCAGTCCCATACAAGCTCCAGAAAACTGTCACTTTGCAGCATCTGACAATACTGTTCACTGCTCAATACACGCTGAATGTTTCTTGGCAATTCCAGATATGCCGAACGCTTTGCCACAAGCTCTTTTGGCAGCGCATAGAACATCCGCAGCCAGGAAAGATTGCTGTTCTGCGGGATTTCAATGATCTGCTCCGGCAGGACAACAAGAAAACCATTGGAACCCTTCATATATCTTCACCTTCTGTCTTCTTTCCGCAGATAATCTACGGGAACACTCTTTGTCAGCCATACCCCGTTGACCGACAGGTAAAACACATAACCGTTTTTCTGCATTTCACCGGCTGCGACGGTATAAACAACCGGCTTTCCGTGACGAGAACCGACCTTCACGGCAGTATCGTAGTCCGGAGATAAATGCACATACAGCCGTGATTTCGGAATCAGCCCCTGCACATCGATGGATGCCGTATATTTTTCCCCCGTGCCATGATAGAGAAGCTCCGGTGGCCTCTTTTCTTCGAGTTCCACATCAACCGGAATGGAATGACCCTGATTGGCACGGATCAGCGTTTTATCCTCGTTAAAGGAATAGCGCTGTTTTTCATCCGTGCTGACAATTTCCTCAAGCGCTGTCATATCAAACGGCTGCGTCCTGGCGATGCCCGCAATCAGTTCATTTACATTTGCCCAACCATGCTCATCCAGCGTAATACCGATTTCTTCGGGCTTGTGACGAAGCACGAGGGCAATCAATTTACTTGTAGATTCCTTGTTCTTCTGCGACATAACGTGCTCCTGTATCTATATCTGTAGTGTAAGTATACGGTTTTGAATAGGTGGCGTTGAATACCATATCCATG
>CAVBPR010000026.1:0-8431 GCA_963597355.1 bacterium
CTGGGTTTAGTCCTGCCGTTAAAGAACTTAGCATAACGGCGGCGAGAAAAGCTGAGAATTTTGTTTTATTGAACATATGAAACATTGATTATTACTCCTAATTCATTAGATTTATTTTAAAATTCAAAAGCACAAACTGTAGATATCAGTACTAAGCGAAGGCTATTTTGAGTAAAGCCTAAGTTTAACTTATATCATACACAGGCCTTATTTTCAATCAGTCGTTGAGGGAATGATAGGGTAAATTTACTGGCTGAAGTGAAAAGTGACATTTACCCTATTTTGCAAGAGTAAATGCCACTTTATAAATTGACTTTTTCAAAGTGGAAATAAACTTTTCACTTCAACGGAATGAAGCGGAATAGGCTTTGAAATATTGTCCCACCATGGCGAATACCGCCAGTATGGCAAGAATCACGACGAACAACATAACATTCCTCCTCTTTCGAAGAGCCCTCTATTCAATGCTTAAAATATCGGCAAACCCTGTAACTTCAAAAACTTCCATGACCATTTCATCAACATTTTTAAGCCGCATCTTTCCCTGCTTATTCATGATCTTCTGCATTGCCAGGAGTACTCGAAGCCCTGCTGATGAGATGTATTCCAGTTTCTCAAAATCAAACACAAGGCCTGTTATCCCGACAACAATGCTTCTAAGCTCTTCCTCCAGTTTCGGAGCAGTCGTGGTATCCAGTCTTCCCTCCACCGCAACTTCCAATGTGGTTCCATTTACATTCTTTTGAATGTTCATATTCTTTCCTCTGCAATTTTTGTTATTTCCCAAGAGCGGCAGCTATCCAGTCACAGGAAGGCATCCAGCTTTTGTCTGTATAGGAATCATCTGCTACAGTCGAAAGATTTTCTATCGTGACATTTTTGCCAGACATAACTTGTTCCTGCGTTACTACCACGGACGGAATCTCCATCCACATTCCCGGGGTTTCATAGTAGCTGGAAGCAGCTTTAATATCGTCATACTGCCCGGCTATCTCCAACGCCAGAACACGGCAGGCAAATTCCCCGTTCAGCGTCCAGTTGGTCGTGGCACAGGCCTTCCAATTCCGGCCTTCCGCCATGCATTGAATGTCCGCATCTGAAATATCCACCGATACCATAGGAATATCACTGTCCAATTCCTTCAGAGCTTTATATACTCCCTGTGCATACGCATCATAGCAGCACCATATCGCGTCTATTTCGCCGGTTTCATACTTCGTGATGATACTTTCCGCAACATCCTGCATTGACGATGTGGGATTCAGATGATCCTGTGGTGCCATTTGCTCCAGCGTCCTGATCTTTCCCGTAGTTTCGTAGAGATGGTAGCCAACCTGTCGCCTGTCAAAGGCTATGATGTAGTTCTCTTCCTGCACCTGAAGTATATTTACCGGTTCCTTTTCTTCCATCTTATCCGGATACATGGCCAGAATCTCTTCCACCAGAAGCGCAGCAAGTCCGGAATCCTGCTGAAACAACTGAACGACGCCGTCAATTGTCTTTGTGTCTCCATTCGCATCCCTGAATGAAGTATCAAAGGTCGCGATTTTAAGATTCGGATATTCCTCTAAAACACCTGAAAGAAATTCCCACGCATAATCAACTCCGCCATGGGACACAAGCAGTCCGTCATATCCCTCTTCGGCACATTTTGTAATTCTGTTTTTCCACTCATCGCCATTGTCATCGCAGAAAAAAGTATCCGCCTTCATTCCAAGAGCTTCCGCAGTTTTTGTGAAGGACTCCGACCACATCTCAAAAATGGGCGATGACGACATATACATGATATATGCCACTTTCTTCCCCTCTACAGGGCTATGATTCTTCTGTAAGCAGCCTGACACACATGTAACAATCAAGGCTGCTGCCAAAAGCAGTGTTATAAATTTACGCATTTTTCACTCCTCCTTCATGTTATTTTCCTTATCATTGTCTGCTTCCTGTTTAAGCAGCATCTGATCCGTTTTCTGCCTGAGAAGCAGCAGCATGTCCAGCTGATCAGCATCAATATCCAATCCATGTTCACGGAATACCATCAAGAGTTTTTTTCTGTATTCCTTTTCACTCAGCTTTGTATAACTTCTTGCAAGTTCATCCAACTTTTGCCGCAGTTCAGCGTTTGTATCTGATTCCCAGTTGAATTTTGCTGCATCAGAAAAGGAAGTTTTTTTCTTTTTCCAGGGCCATTCCATAGGAAACCTCCTTTCCGTCAATTTCCCGGCTTATTGCGCCTCCATCGCTTCCAAGATTCTGTCCATATCAAAAGACTTTGTCACATAGTAGACCGTGTCCGTGTAATACTGGTCTGTTACCAGGATATCTTCTTTTTCCGATGTATATCCCTGCACATTGCCGTACCAGAAAATCACATCGATTTTCCCGCTGCTCAGAGCCGATAATCTGGCGTCCGCTTCCACCTGTACAAAAGTAAAAGGAACATCCATCTTGTCCGAGATCGCATTCATCAGCGCCACATTAAATCCGGCGGGAGTTCCATCCGCAGCTACATAATCCAGCGGCGGCAGATCCCCGGTTACGCCAACCACATAGGCATCCTCTTTTCCTTCCTGTGAACTGTCTTCAGAGCCGCTTGTTGAAATATTGGTTATATAGGTTTCAATCAGTGCGTCAAGACTTCCGTCTTCCCGGAGTGTTTGAATTCCATCCTGTAATATCTGATAAAGATCTGTATCATCCGAACGGACCGCCATGCGGATTTCCGTAGGGACGCCGGCTCCGCCCGGAGCAATGGTCAGCGAATCGTCCTGTGCTTTCAGATAGTTTGCTACCGAGGCCGGCACAAGCAGATACTCAATATTCCCGGCATTCAGGTCTAAAATCATTGAGGTCAGGTTGCTGTACTGCTTCCATTCGCCAAGTGCCGGTGTTGGAAATATATCCAGATCATTCGGCTCCTGCCAGTTCATGATGCCGCATTGGATATCTTCTTCTTTTGCCGAATTGGGGTTATCGTTGGTGCTGGTGCTGGTGCTGGTGCTTTGGCTGCTGCATCCTGCCAGTGAAAATGTCATCGCCAGAAGCAATCCAATACTCATAAGTCCGCGCAGTTTTTTCATGTTGATTTTCCTCCTATAATTCGATTTCAAGATAATTATTTTCACCGTCAAAATGATGTTCCAGCCGCTTGGCGGTGTTTTTCAGGATAGTGACGCCAAGATGAAGCTCGTCCTTTGACTCTGCTTCAAAGGGATTGTACCGGCCTCCTTTGCAGCAGATCTCAATAACCGTGCATTTGTCACGCTCATCAAAGGAGATCTGTATCTGCATATCCGGGACATCACCGGACTGCCCGTACTCAAGCATCTCGTAGATCAGCTCCTCTGTACAAAGCTGGAGGCGGTTAGCCTTTTTACTGTCCAGCCCGTATCGCGCGGCAAAGCTGCGGATATTGCCCTGAAGCTGCATCAGATCGAAATCACGGCTTTCAATCCGCCAAGAGAAATACTTCATCTTGTGTATAAAATCCTTGGTCTTTTTCTTTTTCGGCGCATCGAAGATCTCCTGCGGCGTGCCTTCTTCATAGATTCCCTGTTCATCCATGTAGAGAATCCTTGTGGCGATTTCTTTCGCAAACTCCATCTCATGAGTGACGATTACCATCGTCATACCCTGTTTTGCCAAAAGCCGAAGGGTTGCAAGTACCTCGCCGACCATCGTAGGATCAAGTGCCGAAGTCGGCTCGTCAAACAGCATGACCTCCGGCTCCATCGCAAGACAGCGGACAATGGCAATTCTCTGCTTCTGGCCTCCGGAAAGAATTTCCGGCATAGCATATTTCCTGCTTTCTAAGCCCACCATTTTCAAGAGTGTTTCCGCTTTCTTTTCCGCCTCCTCCCGTGATAGTCCGAGGAGTCTCCTCGGTGCCAATGTGATGTTGTCCAGCACATTCAAATGGGAGAACAAATGGAACCCCTGATAGACCATTCCCACTTTCCGTCTGATGCGGTTCAAATCCGCCTGATTCGACGTCAATTTTTCACCTTCTATAAACACGGCTCCTTCGTCCGGTATTTCCAGGAAATCCATACAACGCAGAAATACACTTTTCCCACAGCCGGAACCTCCGATTATGACAATCCTTTCGCCTTTTTCGATAGTCAGACTTACATCTTTAAGAACCTGCAGCGCACCGAAGGCTTTGGATATATTTTCTATACGGATCATGCTCATGCCTTCAGCCTCCTGTTCTTTCTCCACGCCGAGAATCTATCCGTGAAAGCAAATATGCCATAACACAGATAAGCCATTCCAAGATACAGCACCAGCCCAACAAGGATCATGAAGAGCGGCTGCATCGTGCGGCTCCCAATATTGTTGATGACCCTCGTCAAATCTGTGATGGTTACATATCCCACAACGCTTGTCCATTGGATCAGGGTAACAACGGTAGACTGATAGGTTCCTTTTGCAATCTTCGCGGTCTGCGGCAGTGTGATCAGGGTAAACGCCTGCCACCGGGAAAACCCCAGAGTCCTTGCGGCTTCAACCTGCATGGCATCTGTAGCACCTAAGGCAGAATAGAAGCACGCCGCTGTATAAGCGCCCATGTGAAGTGTGAATGTCGTCACAGCCACCATGACTGCAGATACCTTGCTGCCGGCAAATACCACATAGTACATAAGCATTAAAAGCAGCAGAACCGGACTTCCTCTGACGACCGCAATGTACACGGCGGCAATACTGCGGACAATCCGAAACCGGTTCCTGCGCATGGCGCAAATTCCCATTCCCAGAAGTGTGCCAAACAGTATGGAAAGCAGGGAAATCTGCAAGGTCACGCCCAGTCCTTTCAGCAAAGTCCTGTAGGATTCTCCGTCAATCAGGGTTTTGTAAATGATTTCATTTATGCTCATCCGTTTTCGACCCTTTCTTCTGATGATTTACCTGAAAATAGCACGGTGATATTGAAATTTGGCAGGGATTCCGAAATTGGTCGTTTTGATTCTGAAATTGGTCATTGCATCAAATGATTTCTGAGTTCGCAGGTCTCAGCCCTTTAATAAATCAACTGAATCCTCCAAAGATATATTCATCGCCCTTTCCAGTTCCGCCATTGAAATCGGCTTCTCCAGCAGCTCCGCCGTTGAAACGGGGAATATGCCCCTTTCATTGCTCCGCCGCAGAAAGGTCAGCCCCAGTGTCATATAGTCAGTCTTTAATTCAATAATTTGAGCTTCTCTTTCAAACATCTTCAATGCCCGGAGACTTTGCACCAAGCCTTTGCGCATCTGTTCCAGATATGCGGGCTGATAATATCCTCCGAGGACTGTGAAATCACGGAGAAAATGGATTTCCAGAAAGCACAGAAACAGCCCCGGCAGCAATGTATGCCTGTGAAACGCATCTATGAGCGACCGCCTTGTGAAAGGTATTTTTACATCTTCTCCCAAAGAGTTACGACCTGTCAGCACCGGACTGCCCTCTTCATCTGCCAGATGAAGAGGGAACAGTATCGCGCGGCTGTCCAGGCCCCAGAAAAAGTGAGTGCCTCCTGCATTGCCTGTCCAGCATCCGGGAACCCCATCCAGTTTCTGAATCAACAGAGATCGAAGCTCGCGGCAGAAAAGAATCTGATAGGGCAGATCCTTCTCTGACTGAAGGTCACGGATAAGAAGCCGGGATGCAAGAGTTTCCAAAGGCATCCAAAGGTATCGGGGGCTTCGATCTGTAAAATATTTTTGCGAAAGCATGGCATTGATAACCGTGGTCTGCTCCCGGAGCGTGCCATACTGCTGTACATGATCCGACATCAATACATCATGGCAAAACCGCTTCATGGCATTGCCCATGCGGGATGTGATAGTGCCTCCCGACACCTCCAGGTGCAGCCGCCCGGAGGCCTTGTCAGCCATTTGAAGAGTGATGCCTTCCAGCGCTGCGATGCATTGGCGTTTTAGTTTCCAAGGGTACAATGGAATCCGCAGGTGTCCCTCCGGCGCAGCACAGTCATAAATTATCATGCCCCTGGGATAGACAGTGTTGGTAAGGTTTGGGTTGGATGCAGCCAGAAACGGGATCGCAAGTCCTGTCTCGCCCTGCATGCAAAGCCATTGATCGTACAGTATGGTATCCTGAACCGTCATGTATTCAAATGCAAGATGGTGATGATTGGCGGTGGACAGACAACGGCAGCGACTGATGACCCCTGCGGCTTCTTTAGAAATTTTTTCGCCGAAAAATGCTTTGAAGTAATTTCTTACTTCTTCGGTCAAATCCTCAGCCGGCATGATATCAGGCAGGGGATGATGTCTTATTTGTCTTAAGTATTCAAGCAGCGTTATCCCTCCATACCGCCGGAGAAGATCTGCGATTGCCGGATATTTTTGTAAGGATAATTCCTCAGCTTCATTCATCTTGTGTATCCTCCAGTTTGATTGACAATACCGTATTGTTCATGTTCATAATCCGCATATATGTTTTCTGACTGGTAAGCTTTTCGAGCAAGTTGATATTGTTCAGCCAGAGAATATCTCCCTCATCCACAAACGCCAGAGGATCAAACGCTGCGCCATTATCACGGATACGGACAATCAGGCTGCCGTCCTCTAAGAGAAGGCAGATGTCAATCATATCCACATCTTTGTTGTTATTGATGATATAAAGAGCAACTTCCTCGAAGGCAATCGCGAGAAAGGTTCCTTTCTTTTGAGGAATATGATTCTGCCTGCAGAAATTCTCAATTTCCCGATGTATATCTGCGACGCTTTCCGGCTCTCCGGTGATAGAAAATGTGTGACAGTCCGTGGATGTATGGTCCTTCATGTTAAGAATCGCTATGTTCTTATATTTTTGCTTTTCCCGAACAAGCGTAACAGCAGCTGACAGAATTTCCACAGATAAGCACCATACCGCCACCGCAGGAAGGCCGCCGAAATGCATCCGTGATACTGCCGCCGCACAAGGCATCAGTAATAGTATCTTGAACACAACATTATGAAGTGCCAGCAGCAGTACGGACAGATCCTGGCGTTGAATACTCGGATAAAACCTAGCAAGAAGGTCATTAAACCAGAGGAAAGGCATACATAAAAGCATGATACGAAAAGCAGAAAGGGTGTACATCCCCGGCTCCGCAGGATCAATTCCATAGGAACGCAGGAATGGCACTGAAAAGAAAAACAGCCCCACGACAATACCTGCAACCATGATGTAGGTATATTTCAGCAAAATAGACATCATTTTTCCGAGTCCAAAGAAGTCTCTTTCCCCATAAAGAACACTTCCAAGCGTGGAGATTGTCTGCAGTGCGCCGCCGGCAAAGATCCAGAGGATGGATTTCAGTACGCCATATACCGCGTAAAGCGCCACGCCTATGGTTCCTATGAAATACATCAGCAGAACATTGACAGCCAAACCAGATATGATTCTGGAAACTTTGTCCACAGCAAAAGAAGAAGATGCGGTTACCAGTTCCCGCAGGCCTTCTTTAAGTCCATCCATATGCAGTGCGAATCGAAAAGTGCGCTTTTTAGAGAACAAATAGGGCAGGCAGACTAAAACCCCTGCCACATTGCCAAGCAACGAAGCTGCCGCCGCACCGGCAACGCCCATATTCAGGAATTTCATGAAGACCACATCCAGAATGATGTTTGTCGCATTCGCGGCAATTACCGATCCCATAGCGATACTCGAATGATTATCGAGAACGGCAAATCCGGAAAGGACGAGATTAATGCCGACGAAGGGAGCGGACGCTATGACTAAAAAGGCATATCTCGACACATCACCTGCTATGGAACTGCTGTTGGTTAAAACATTGCCGAACAAACCGCAGAATGGCAGCAGACACCAACATAGCATGCTGACAATGAGAGTAACTGCAAAGGATAAAGCGAACACGGTGTTAGCTTGCCTGAATTTCCGTTTGCCCAGCAAAATGCCTGCCGCAATCGGTCCACCTGATGAAATGATGAAACCGGGAAATTCTGCAGCGTC
This sequence comes from bacterium, assembly GCA_963597355.1. Taxonomy (GTDB): domain Bacteria; phylum Bacillota; class Clostridia; order Oscillospirales; family Oscillospiraceae; genus UMGS1766. Next base: position 7,957 of record CAVBPR010000026.1, read on the forward strand.
CACAAAGGCATCACACAAGCCTGCAACGGCTACTGCGTCTGCGCCAAGGAACCATCCTATGAGCATGAAATCCACGACAAGGACAAGATAGGAAGATGCGGTCACAACTGCACCAACGCCAAAAAGTTCTTTGGTTTTCTTTTTTATAATTATCTCGTTTCTGTAATATGAATATCCCATCTTATGATTTCTCCTCGCTCATGCCTCGATTGATTTAAAAAACTATATTTTGGCATTTGTGCTCGTAGAAACGGAGCATGTCATCCGATTCATATCCAGAGCCAATATCCTCCATGGCTCCTTCCAATAGCTCAAAGCCTCTGACCATGTGATCTTCGCTAATCGTAAGCGGAGGCTGGAGTCTGAGGACGTTTCCTGCCACCGTAATCAGCAATAGCCCTTTTTCGTAGCATCGAAAGGCGATTTTATAGGCTGTAAACGGATCAGGAAGCCCCTTCTCCCGATTTAAAATATG
>CAVBPR010000026.1:8504-12107 GCA_963597355.1 bacterium
ATTTAAGATATGGACGCCGCATGACAAGCCTGTTCCAGACACTTTAAGCTGCACAGCCTGATTATTCCGTCTTTCCAAATTCATCGCCAGATTCGCAAACAGGCGGATTTTTTCATCCAGCATGACTTTAAAGTCTTCCCGACACATATAATCAAATTGTGCAGACCCTGCGGCGCATGCCAAATGGTAACCCGCCATAGTGGATGCGCAGAGTGAGGCAGGAAGGCTTTCCAGAATCTCCTTCCTTGCCATGAAAGCACCCAAAGGAAACCCAGCTCCCACCGATTTCCCAAGCACAATTCCATCCGGAATCACTCCGTAATGTTCAATGCTGAACCAGCGGCCGCTCCTGAAAAAGCCCTGCTGCACTTCATCGGAGATGAATAAAATTCCATATTTTTGGCACATTTTATGTAATTGGCGGATAAATTCCCTTGCGGCAGGCTGCATTCCCCCATCACCCTGAATCGGCTCGATAAAAACAGCCGCTGTGTCTTCCGGCAAAAATTCTGTTGCAAATGCCTGCTCAATTTCATACATATAGTTGTTTCCGGGTGGAGTCGTTTCACCCTCATAGAAATACCGAAAACGGTGAATATCCGGCATTTCCAAAAAGCATCCCCCGCATATATCGGACATATTTGAAGCGGCGTATGTGCTGCCGTGATAAGAATGTTCAAAGCAGATAATGTGTGTTCTCCGGGTATAGGCTTTTACATATCTGAAAGCCATGTCCACCGCATCCGAGCCGCTATGGCTGAAGAATATTTTGACGGAAATGCCGCCGGGGTATATGGAAATGAGCCGCTCGCCATACTCCACCATCGGACGGTTCAGCGTGTAGCAGGTACAATATTGGGTGCATTTGTCCATCTGACGCATTACCGCCTGAATGATCGCTGGGTGTGAGCCACCCAAATTCATGGACGAAGCGCTCGAAAGAAAATCAATATACTGATTGCCGTCAATATCGGTCACTATGTCCCCATCCACCGCATCAACGACAATGGGATAAAACAACAAATGCTGTCCGGGAGCTATTGACGCCGCATCTCTGTGAAATATGTCAATGCTTCCTGAAATATCCATTCTGTTTTTCATCCGCCATCCTCAACAATAATTTGCAAAATCACTGTAACTAAGCAGTTACAGTTCGCTTTAAACCAACATGCCTGCGTGTTTGCAGGCACCACATATAATAAAAGTACGGATTGCTTCGCACTAACGTGCTCTCGGGCTTATCGCTCAAAAAGAAAAACCGCCCGAAGGCGGTTTGCTTAAATCTCGTTTCCTATGAATGTTTAAGGGTTGAGGATAACGCAGGCGGTACATATGCCATCCTGAACCGTATAGTTTATCTCGCCCTGATAGCGTGCAGATGAGGAAACGATGCTGTCTATACCGATTCCCCGTGCGGTAGGCAGGCCATTTTCCAGCTTCAAGTTTTCGCCGCAGGGGTTGCTTACTGCAATCACCATTTTATTGCCCACATTCCTGATATTGACCCGGAGCGGGCCTGAGCTTTTCATTTTCATGCAGGCATTCAGCGCGTTTTCCAGAAGATTGGCAATGATGGCCACAAAATCCACATCGGCAACCGCGGATTCCATCGGAGTATCCGCCTTGGCTATATACTCTACACCCGCTCCTTTTGCCTTTCCTGCATAAGAGCTCAAAATCCCATTGACCGTGACATTAAGGCACCAGACAGGGAAACTGTCATCTGCCAATCTGTCCTGCCCCAGATAGTTCAGAATCCCTTCCGTGTCACCCTCCCGCGCCATGTCAGCTATACGTTCATCGTGATGGCGCATATCGTGGCGGATACGCCGGCTCTCCTGTTCACTTTTTCTTGCACCATCTATATAGGCTGACAGATATTCCACATTTTGTTTTACCAACTGATCCCTGGCTTCCCTTCTCATATGGACAATATTGCTCACAATAAGGATATTTGCAGCCGCAAAAGAGCAGACGATCAGCAAAAAGAGGAACAGGGTATTTGAATTAATCTCACTATCCGAATTGATCCTTACCAGCAGGATCATAAAAGTGAAAAAATACAATATGGAAATGACACATAATGTTCTCCACCTTTTTGTCCGAAAGCCGCTGACCTCATGAATAAGCGGTCTGCCGTATTTCCTATACGCAAGCAGAACAGGGTAGCAGATAATGATATTGATCAGCCCCCGCGCAAGATACAGGACTGTCCCTGTGGTGTCCGGCATGATGAGCTTGCATAAATATAAAGATATCGACAGTGAAATGCCGAACAGACAGCCGTATGTGACCCAAAGATAGCATTTCTTCCAGAAGCTGTCTGCGGATACGTATAGAAATGTCGCCAGGTAATAGAAATAAGCAATCGCAAGGCAAACAATCACGCTTAAAGGCTTCGGCAAAAGACTGAAGCAAAAGTAAAAGTCCAGAAAAAGCACAATCCCAGCCAGCCCCCACAGAAAGGCAGTCTTTATGGCAGAATATTTTCTCTCTTCCAGCAAGAGCGCGGCTGGCAGATGAACCGCAAATAACAGCAGAGCCGCAAGGATTGAATTTCCTATATTAAGGTTTATCATAAGATCCCAGCCTCCTTCAGGTAGAAATCAAAATAGCCCTGCTTTACCTGAGAGCGGCACCGTCTGGGAACGGGGATGAGCGTGCCGTCATCCATAATCAGATTTTCACCGGAAAAGCAGCGGACATGACTCAGGTTGACAATATAGGAAACGCCGCACATCAGCATGCTTTTTTCTCCTAAAAGACTCTCCTGCAGCTGCGCGGCTGACATCCACACAATCAGTTTCTGTCCGGACGACAGGGAAAACACGCGGCGTTTATCTCTTGTTTCCACATACAGAATATCTTCCAGCGCGACGCGATGCACCCCTCCCTCGCAGGAAAGCAGGATCCATGTCCTTTTCTGACGCATGGCAATCACCCGGTCAAGCGCCGCATCAAACTGTTCCTGTGTATAAGGCTTACAGATGTAGTCAGCAGCATGCAGGGAAAAAGCATCCACCGCGTAATCAGAACTGGTAGTCAGAAAAACAATATCTGTATTTTCACTCAAACGCAAAATATCCCGCGCCAGCTCTGTTCCAAGCATGCCGGGCATACAGATGTCAAGCAGCGTAATATCAGAACCCCCGTTTTTTTCAAAGGCGTCCAGCATTTCAAACGCAGATGAATATATGTCAGATTCAATGCTGTATTCAGGGTGCGCCTCGGAGTAAACACAAAGATTGTCCGCAATCTTTTTCCGTTCTCTGGTCTCGTCATCACAAATGGAGATTTTTAGCATCGTCCGGCTCCCTTCTTTTTTTAGAATACGAAAATCCGGAAGTCCAGATTTTTGCGCATCATCTTATTTTTACTTCAATCTTCACAGACTCGACTTGTCCGGCTGCGGATCTGATATGATGCCCGCCGCATCCTCGTACCGATTCAGGGTGGGCATGGAAAACCCTGCCTCCTTTACCCTCCGCTTCAGCCCGTTGCTGACATCAGCCATCACCTTCAGCATCAGGCTCGTCTTAATCATTTTATCGTGATAAAATGATGGTATCATCCCATAATAAAATGTGCAAGGTGTTTATTCAT
>CAVBPR010000027.1:0-11699 GCA_963597355.1 bacterium
TGGTCGAGCCGGAAAAGCATCCGCAGGTGGTGCAGATCGGTACCGAGCTTTCTGATCTGCAGGCTGCCGTCGGCGGTTATATCGAAGTGGTCTATCCCTTTGAGGATCCGGTGGGCCTCATTGTCAATGAGGAGGGGAAGCTCAATGGCCTGCCGCTGAACCGTGCACTCTATGACGAAGATGGGCAGATCAGCGACGTGGTGGCCGGTTCTTTTCTGGTGACCGGTCTTACCGAAGACAGCTTCGGATCTCTGACACAGGAGCAGATCAGCAAATATGAGCAGACCTTTCACCGGCCGGAGACCTTTATCAAGATGGGGCGCAGCGTGATGGCGATTCCTATCCCTGACGAGGTTCTGGATGCAAAAGATGCAGCAAAGGCTGCGGAGGAGATCGCAGATAAGCCAAAACACAGGAAAACCGACCGCGACAGTCACTGAGAGGAAGGTGAGAGAAAGGAGTTTTGACACATGGTCAAACCATTGGCTTATAGCAGCGCCGCATGGAGTGACAGGGAATATGAAGCAAAGACGGCCGAGGAGGTGATGAGCGTTGCAGGAGGAAGTGGAGAACAGAACCGTCAACCTGGCAATCAGTACAACGAAACTGACTGCCAGGGTCATTGTCCGGGCAGGGCTTAAGGGCATTGCGATCCTGAAAAAGAGAACCATCGAGAAGAAGCCGGTGGGCAAGCAGTCCATCAAGAAGCTGATCGGACAAAATCAGGGCGTATCCAATATCGACGTTGCCAAAACAGACCTGAAGGGCTTCGAAAAGCATGCCCGGAAGTACGGTGTGGATTATGCGGTCACCAAAGATGCTTCCGGAGCAAAGCCGAAATACCTGGTGTTCTTCAAGGCAAGGGATGCGGACGCCATGACGGCTGCATTCAACGCCTATTCGGCAGAAATCCTGAAAAATACCAAACGGCCCAGCGTTCTGAAAACGCTGCACAGACTGATGGACGTCGTCAAAGAGATCCCGGCGAAGATCATCACGAAGGATAAGCAGAGGGTGCAGGCACGATGAATATGGATACCGATAAGCTGAAAAGGCAATTGATCCGGGCACTTCCCTATATCATCACAGGCCTTATCTGCACGAACTTCGGCGAAGCATGGCGGCTGGCAGAGGGAGAAAACAGTTCGCAGAAGCTGCTGTCTTTCTTTGATGCGATCGGGCCGGCATTCGGCAACCCTTTGCCGAGTTTTCATTCGCCGGATCTGCCGGTGGGTCTTGCCTGCGGTGTAGGACTCTGGCTGGCGGTCTATCTGAAAGGGAAGAATGCCAAAAATTTTAAACACAACCTCGAGTATGGCTCCGCAAGGTGGGGCGGTCCCAAAGACATCGAACCGTTTATGGATCCTGTCTTTGAAAACAACATTATCCTTACCAAAACGGAGCGGCTGATGATGAGCAACCGGCCGAAGAATCCTGCCAACGCCAGGAACAAAAACGTTCTGATCGTGGGCGGTTCCGGTTCCGGCAAGACCAGGTTCTGGATCAAACCGAACCTGCTTCAGCTCCACAGCTCTTATGTATTGACAGATCCGAAGGGTACAACGCTGCTCGAGGTGGGCAATGCCTTTGTGCATGCCGGTTACAGGATCAAGATCTTCAATACCATCAATTTCCGCAAGTCGATGCATTATAATCCGTTCGCCTATATCCACAGCGAAAAGGACATTCTGAAGCTTACCACCACGCTGATGACCAATACCAAGGGTGACGGAAAAGGCGGAGATCCGTTCTGGGACAAGGCAGAAACATTGCTGTACTGTGCGCTGATCGGTTATATCCATTATGAAGCGCCGGCGGAGGAGCAGAACTTCGCCACTTTGATCGAATTCATCAATGCCATGGAAGTACGCGAGGATGATGAAGACTTTCAGAATCCTGTGGATCTGATGTTTGAAGACCTGAAAAAGAAAAAGCCGGATCACTTCGCCGTCCGGCAATATGCTAAATTTAAGCTGGCAGCCGGAAAGACACTCAAGAGTATTTTAGTTTCTGCCGGTGCCCGCCTTGCTCCCTTCGATATTCAGGAGGTTCGCGACATTACCATGTACGACGAACTGGAGCTGGATACCCTGGGAGATGAGAAAACTGCCCTGTTCCTGATGATGTCGGACACAGACGGCAGTTTTAATTTTCTGATCAGTATGATCTACACGCAGCTGTTCAACCTGCTGTGTGAGAAAGCGGACGATGTGTACGGCGGCCGGCTTCCGGTTCATGTACGATGCCTGATCGATGAGGCCGCCAATATCGGCCGGATCCCGAATCTTGAAAAGCTGGTCGCCACCATCCGTTCCCGTGAGATCAGTGCCTGCCTGGTGCTGCAGGCAAGATCCCAGCTGAAAGCAATTTATAAGGACAACGCCGATACGATCATCGGCAACATGGATTCCCAGGTCTTCCTGGGCGGTTCGGAGCCCATTACCTTGAAGGAACTTTCGGAAGCCCTCGGCAAGGAAACAATCGATACCTTCAATACCTCGGATACGCGGGGCAACAGTCCGAGCTACGGAACGAACTATCAGAAGCTGGGGAAAGAGCTCATGAGCCGCGATGAGATCGCCGTGCTGGACGGCAGCAAATGCATCCTGCAGCTGCGCGGCGTCCGTCCTTTCCTGTCAGACAAATATGATCTGACCAAGCACCCGAATTACCAATACACTGCCGACTATGACAAGAAACTCACCTTTGACATTGAGAAGTTCCTGAACACCAGGGCAAAGCTCCGTGCCAACGATGCGTTTTTTGTTGTTCCGGCGGAAGAATAGGAGGATAAGCCAAAATGGAAAATGACAGATATTCAGTGCCGAATGATGTTCCCGACTTTGTAAGAGAAGCGGAAGAAATGCTGGCAAACGGAGAAACCATTCCGGAGCAGGCGGAGGTCACCATCAAGTTCGGCAAGGGTCTTGTGGGAGACCCCTTCACTTCCAGAAACGGCAAGGAGCTGGTGGAGGTAAAGATCCCCAACGCAGATCCTGCCGATACCCGTCCGTGGGAGAGCTTCGTGATCTCCCCGAAGATGATCCACGATAACAAGTTCGGCAAAGGCGTCTGGATGAAGCTGCCGGAGGACGGCACTACCCGTCTTTCCCGTTCGGTGAGAGACGGCGTCGATGATGCCGGCAAAACCGTCTGGAAGCGGGAAACCAGGGAGGTTACCAACGCAGAGCTGAAGGCCCTGATGGAAGCTTACAAAGACAAAAGAAGAGGATCCGTACTCTCGGACCTATCTGACCGGAAGGAAGGTACAGCGGCTGCGCCTTCCGGAAAAGCGTCAAAGAAACAGGAAGCCGCAATATAAAGGAAAAACTCCCATTGACAGATATTCTAATTAAGGAATACTATAATGTTAGGTGGGATATCCCACCTAACATTGTCGATGGAGGTGCTGATGATGACAGCAGTAAAGGATTATACGGTTCATATTGACAACAAAAAACGGGTAACGCTGCGTGGAGCTTTATATCAGTATTACAATGTAAAAGAATATGATAATGGTTGTATTATGTTAGAGCCGAGGGAATTAACGGTTCCCGAGAGCATATCCGCTGCTACTTTAAGAGATATGGATAGGGCAATCAGCAATTTTAAAATGGGCGAGGTTTCTCAGCCGATTGATTTATCGGATTTCTAAAAAGGCGGCAGATGGATGTTCAACATAAGGATGGGGATTCCTGAAATGGAGACGATGTGGTACAGACTACAGACCGGCCACAGGAATGGAACAAACAGCAAAAAAGATGAAGAGTTATATGTGAAATGGGGAAATGCGTTAAAGAAATTAGCGTCGGATCCATTGTATCCAAGTCTTCATACACACGAAATAGAGCCATTATCCAGAAGATATGGAATGAAAGTTTGGCAGTCATATCTGGAGAATAAGACGAGCAAGGCAAGAAGAATGTTCTGGGTTTACGGTCCTGATCACAAAGACATAACCATCATTGGATTGGAGCCGCATCCGGAAGATTCAAAAAACGGAGCATACGATAGAATTAATCTGTCGGATCTTCCATAATTCAATATAAAACGAGGAAAAGGGTCGATCATTGAAGTGATTTCAATGAACGGTCTTTTTTGTACCCATAAAGAGGAGCATTGCTGAAACTACAAGTCTGATCGAACGACACTATCCCCCTCCTTACATAGCCGGATTTCTGATGCGAATCGGAAATACCGGGTTACGTCTGTATAATGGTGTAAATTGAAAAAATTAAAAGAGCCAAAGGCTCATCTCTTAGGTATAATGAAAATCACCACAATCAACATAATACCGAGGAGAATGAATACAATGGCTCAACTCAATATTACATTAAATCAGGAGGAAATACTACAGCTTCTTTCGACAGATCACGATCAGGCATTTCGGGAGTTGCTCAGGAAGAGCCTCAACAGCATACTGATGGCGGAGTCGACCGCTCAGCTTAAGGCGGATCCCTATGAGCGCTCCGAAGAACGTACCGACAGTCGGAATGGCACTAGAGAGCGCGATCTTAAGACCCGGATCGGGAAGATCACCCTCACGGTTCCAAGACACCGGAACATTCCATTCAAGACGCTTGTATTCGAGAACTATTCCCGCAGTGAGGCAGCTTTGATCGCAGTATGGCGGAAATGGTCGCAAACGGCGTAGCAACCCGAAAGGTTGGACAGATAATGGAGACACTCTGTGGAACTTCCTATTCGAAATCTGCGGTCTCTGATGTCTGCAAGGATCTCGATGAGAAGGTCAGGGAGTTCCGTGAACGCCCTCTGACTGGCAACTATCCCTTTCTGACAGTGGATGCCACGTATTTTAAGGTGCGTGTTAACCACAGGATCATCTCCAGGGCCTTTATGATCGCCTATGGAACGAACCAGGAAGGCACCGGGAAATCATTGGATTCGGCGTCTATGCCAACGAATCCAAGCCTACTTGGAATGCCTTTTTTCAGAGCCTGAAAGCCCGAGGGCTTAAGGGACTTCTGATGATCACTTCCGATGCGCACGAAGGCATTCAGGACGCCATCAGTAAGGTGTTCCCTGACGTCCCTTGGCAAAGATGCCAGTTTCATTTCTCTAAAAATATCTCAGAGAAAGCCCCCAAGAAGTACCAGGCGGGAATTCGTGCAGATCTCCAAGAAATGTGGAACTGCATGGATCTCAGCTCTGCGCGCAAAAAGCGGGATTCCATTATCGCTGATTACAAGGATGTGGTAATCGGAGTATTTCCTAACGAAGACTCTCTGCTGCGGCTTATGGGATCCGTCCTTCTGGAACGGAACGAAGTCGTCTCTACACAGAAGGCGGTTTTCAGTCCCGAGATCTATCAGGCCCTGATGACTTCGGATGCTGTTTCAAAACTGGTCAAGCTCGCAAAGGAACAGATCCAGCTCTGGACCGCATAACTTAAGTGGCACTCTTTTAGGATCAGTCAAGAGAACATCTTCGAGGTGCTTATGCACCCTTGACAGTTCCTTCAAGAGAGCTGGTGCATGGTCAAGGGATGCAATGTATCCCTCCGTACCAAAGGTACCTAAGAGCAATTTACACACAAATTAGGGCTTGACTGACACATTGTTTTGCGGTGAAGACGAAATTGCTATGGGATAGTTCTGACACATTCTGCCATCCCGATCATGAAAGGGTTCTGAAATACCTGCCTGATATAGACGATTTCAGATATGTTCCCATCAGCAATCAAATCCTCGCTAAAGCTGAAATTCCGTTTTTGATCTTTGAAAAAAACAAGGGACGATGTTTTATAGAAAAAGACTGAAAACATGATGGGCTGATTGTAAGAAAATTGAATTTAAGGATGGTTTGCCATGGGATATTTAATTTCTGAAACAACAAAAGAAGAGCGAGAGAAGATCGTAGCAGAATCTTTGGGAAATATTGAAGCAAATTGTGATGGTTGCATGTCAGGTCTTGCCGAGATGTACCAGGATTATATTGACGGCAAGAAGGAGCATGGCAAATACACCGGCTGGACAGCACAGATCATTCAGCATGAGGTGGATCACTGCCGGGGCGTTGTAATATGACAAAGGATGAATGGTATGCGCAGCTTACATCCGTTTCTGGACATAGCGCTGACTTTCAGGGCGACTAGGTTGACATCTGAATTCAGTGCCCTTGCAATGGAAATGTCATCCCAACCCTGCATAATATATTCCCAGAGCTGATTCTCATCAAGGCCGATCTGGGCGGCGAAGAGGTTTGCCTCGTACTCCATGCGATTGGTGGTCATATAGAAGAGATTAAACTCCTGGAATTTTTCCTCATTGGTGTTCAATTTCACAGAAACCACCTCCCTGTTATTGTATGTAGCGTATCACGAGTTTAACAATCGAAAGAGGTTATGCCTCATTACCGTTGTCATTCTGAAGATACTTCTTCGGGGTGTATTTTTTATTCTCTCGTTTGGCATCAACATATGCCTGCTGTACGGCAAACATCAGAGCGTCCATATCTTCTTCGGTCATTTAACCACCGGCGAACAGGCCGGTTATTTCATTCATGAGCCGTTCGGCTCCCTTTTTCCCTCTGTAACCAAATTGCTCCCCAGCATCAATTACAAAGGCCTCATCTTCATTGATTAGATAGGTGGGAGTTACTTTGAGTATATCTGCCAGAGCTTCATATACTTTTCTTGTTCTCGGAAGAGCCTTGTCAGTTTCCCAGGCGGTAACGGTACGTCTGGATACTGAAACCTTTGCGGCAAGCTCTTCCTGTGATAAGTTTAAATTCCTGCGCTCACGTTTTACTTTTTCTCCGAACGTCATAGCTGCAAATCTCCTTTTTAAAAGTTTGTTCTGTTAAAATTCACAAAGCATATTTTTGGGGCTGAAGGGAATGGAACACATACTGGCGGGCAAATGTTCTTGCCCCAATCCGCGTCAGGCGGAAAGGACAAAAGTATGTGTTTTGACGCAAAAGAGTTTGGTAAGAGACTTTACGATGTTCGCACTTCCCGTGACATTACGCAGGAGGAGCTGGCGGTTCGCCTGGGACTGGCAAGCAAGCAGCATGTCAGCCGTATGGAGAACGGAGAGCGCAGCTGCTCCATTGATTTGCTGATCGAACTGTCCTGCATCCTCCATGTCAGCACGGATTATCTTCTGATGGGCAGTGAGCCGAGCAAAGAGGAAGTCAAAAATGATCTTCTGAGCATTATTTCGGAGCTGTCCACGATTGCGAAGAAAATCTAAAAAGCATTTTGTCAATCCGCAAGCATTACATGCCTCGTTGAAAAACCAACGGGGTGTTTTTTACTCTGAATCAGACGATACAGAGCATGGGAAAGGTTAGAACGAACAGTATAGAGAATAATATACAGCATAGATGTAAATATTGCTTGGTTCTGTTCCACACCAGGGTATGCGAGAATGGAAAGAAGATAGAGCAACCCTGGGAGAACAAGTGATAAACAATGTTCTGGGGAATAGCCCTTTGATCATGACAAGGTGTACGGGTGATTTCTGAGAGAAGAAATTCCTTTCAGAAAAGATAAGAAGCAGGACATTGGAATCTCCTCCATTGTCCTGCTTCTTTTTTATTCGGTACGGACGGTAATGTGCCTTTGATTACGGCTTTCGCCACATTGAACGGATACTTTGTAATACAAATAACAATTCAAAAAATAAAAACGGAAAATTCGTTGATATCTTCTAATTTCAGGCATATAATAAGATTACAAGAAAATAAAAACGAAAAAATCGTTTTTAGAGGAGGGCTACCCATGAAAATACTCCGCATCACCGCACAAGGACTCCCATTATTCAAAAAAGACTTGGATATTTGCTTTTATACGCAGCAACGTGTTTGCGAAGAGGACAAAGATAGTCTTTACCGTTTGACGGATAACTACTATCTCCACTCTGCCTGTGCGTTCATTGGAATTAACGCATCTGGCAAGACCTCGGTATTAAAGGTTATTAGCTTGGCCTTAAATATTGTGAAAAATGAGCCCATCAATCATGTGGATGCAAAAAGCATTCTTGGCGGAGCGAAGAAGGCTACAATCCGCACATATTTTTATGATAAGCGCAGCTACGTCTGCTGCTTGGAAACTGTAATTGCAGCAAAGAAGTCGAAAACAGGGGAATATGTGTATTCGATTCTGTCTGAAAGCCTTTGGGAAAAACCGATTGCAACCGTTAAGTCGAAAAAGTATCTGACAGATTTTACAGGAATGAAGCCTGTAGAGCAGCGCAATAGCGACGAAGCATACCTTTCTGATGATGTCAGCTTTGTCATTGCACATAATAAAAAAACGAATGATACAGTGGAAATATTCAGCCTGCTTTCCTATACGAATGTGAATGTGCTTCCATTTACCGAAGATATTCCATTGGAAGTAATTGCATTTCTCGATCCGACCATTGAGAAATTGTGCTTTGAGCAGACAGAGGGAAAAACATTTATCCACTTGAAGTTTAAGGACGAAGAAGAGATTATCCTGAATAATGCGGCAGACCTTGAGCAGTATCTGTCCTCTGGTACGATTAAGGGCATTATTACATTCTCGATGGTAAAGGAAGTTCTTCATTCAGGTGGTTATCTTCTGGTAGATGAAATAGAGAATCATTTCAACAAGGAAATTGTAACGACCTTAGTGCGCTTTTTTATGGACAGCCGACTGAACAAAAATGGCGGAACGCTTATTTTCACTACGCATTATCCGGAACTGCTGGATGAATATGACCGAAATGACGGAATTTGTATTGTAAGAAACCGTAATGGCATTACAGCAGAAAATTTGAGCTATATATTGAAACGTAATGATATTAAAAAGAGTGATGCCTACCAGAGCGGCTTCCTTGAGGGAACAACGCCAGCATATGAAGCGTATATGCGCTTGAAGAAAAGCCTGGCTGCTTCGATCAATTAAGGAGGCAGCAGAATGGAATTAGCAAAATACAAGGCGTGTATATGTGAAGGCTCTGCCGAAGAAGCTATTATCGACATACTGGTTGATAATGATCTTCTGATTTTCAACAGAGAAGAAATGTTGGAAGAACGTGTTATCCGTTGCAGAAGTGCTAAACGATTCGAGGAGCGATACTTACGGAAAGGATTCGATGAGCAGATTTCTGTGATACGGATTTTGGATTCTCGCAGAGAGGAATTTCGATTGAGTAAAGCATATGAGCAGAAAATTGACGTGGTAAATGTCATTACTGCTCCAGAAATTGAAATGCTGATTATTCATGCGGAAGGAGTGTATGATCAATTTAAGCGTTCTGGGAAAAAACCAAGCGAATTTTGTAAAACAAATCTTCGGATGCATGATGTGAAGTCGTATGATTTTGTGAAGCAGTATTTCAGTAACCCACAGCTCTTGGTGAAAGCCATAAAAGAGTATCGCAGAACAGCAAATATCCCCAAAGGAGAATACAGCCTGTCTGATTTACTGAGATGAGCTTTGCTTTTTTCATACCTGTAGGGCAGCGAAAACGGCTGCGCGGTTTGTGCTTTTTTGATACATTGGCCGTGACTCAAATGGTCACCAGGAGATAAACGGGTACCAGTTTACAGAAAACAGAATAGAATCGTCTTTGATGCCTCGTTGGGAAACCAACGGGGTATTTTTTTGCCCCAATCCGGTTGTATAGAACACTGAATAGTCAAAACAAACCGTAGGTAGTTCTGCAAGGACAAACAAAGTGCGCCTACGAGGCCAACGCGGAACCGGAGGATTCTTGTTAAACTTACTTTGTAAGGACGAAAGTCCGAATGTCCCTTGAAAACTGAATACTCATTCTTCAGGTACATTCCTGTTAGGTCGAGCCTTCGACTGCACGCCATGAAGCCCATCGGGGCGATAGCGGTTTCGCAGAAGCAAATGCCAGATTGCAACCGGCGGCGGTGTTAAAGCCAGACAGAGACAATGATACTTCCGTAATTCGCGGTCCGGCCATAAGAAAACCGATGGAACGTGCTGCGACATATCGCAAACCTAGAAGCTTTCGGCGGTGAAAATCGACATCGTTGAGTATGTACGATGAATCCGCAATAATGAAAGCATCAACAGGATTGGAGGTAATGATATGGCGGCACGAAGAATGATGCTTCCCGATTAGGGTACGGTGAGTATGAAGGGAACGCAGTATTATCGAACCCGTGTAACAGATCAGCAGGGGCGGCGGGTTTCCTTATATGCAAGAACGAGAGAGGAACTGTACCAGAAGGAACAGTAAGCGATCCAGCAGATTGAGAACAAGACGTATCGCCGCAGTACGCCCACACTGGAAAGGTCAGGAAAGGTTCAGGAAAGGTTAAGAGAGCTTCGGGAAAAGGCCCGCGAGATCGAAGAGGAGCAGGCAGAAGCCGCCTGTCTTACCAGAGTAAGGAAGCGGCAGATCCTGACGGCCATCGCGGAGGATCCGCAGGCCAGCGCCGCCGATCGGTGCCGCGCCATAGACCTGGACAACAAGATGGAAGGTGAATACGTGGAGAAGGTCAGCGTATCCGGAAGCCCTAACAATCCTTTCGAGGGCCTGAGTACGGAACAGCTCCTGCGGCTTGCCGGAGAAGAGCGATGAGTGCATCTCGCGAGGATATAGCCAGGGCGGCACGCTGTGAGCTCTCCCGCCGTTCCTTTTGGTGGTATTGCCGGACTATGGCGCCGGCCTTCTATAAAGAGGACAGAAGGTTTTTAAAAGACTTCTACGACACCCTGCAAGGCTTCCTGGAAGGGAATGACAGTGTACTGATCGTCAACATGCCGCCGCGGCATGGCAAGAGTTACACCGTCAGCCACTTTGTGGAGTGGGTGCTGGGTATCAACTGCAATCAGAAAATAATGACGGGATCTTACAACGAGACCCTGTCAACGAGCTTTTCCAAGAATGTCCGCAACACCATTATGGAGATTAAAGCGGACAAGGACAGGATCGTTTACTCCGACATCTTTCCCAATTCAAAAATAAAATACGGCGACGCTGCAATGAACATGTGGAGTTTGGAAGGTGCTTACAACAGTTACCTGGCCACCTCCCCAAAAGGAACGGCCACCAGGAGGGATATAATTGGTCGCGCATTCCATTGATTCCCTTTAGAGCGAACAGGTACGAGACACCTCTGATCAAGAGTGCCAAGAGCCTGCAGGACGCCATCAACACGATCCTGAGTAACTTCACCGACAACATGCAGGAGGACGCCAGGAACACAATTCTTGTCCTGGTCAACTATGACGGCGAGAATCTGGGTTCTTTCCGGCAGAACCTGTCTACTTATGGCGCGGTCAAGGTAACCAGCGTAGACGGCGTGCAGGGTGACGTTAAGACATTGCAGGTCGGTGTCAATGCCGACAATTACAAGGCGATCCTGGAAGTGCTGAAAAAGGCAATGATAGAGAACTGCATGGGATACGATGCCAAGGATGATCGGATGAGCGGTACGCCCAACGAAATGAACATCCAGAGCATGTACAACGACATTGACATGGATGCAAGCACCATGGAGGCGGAGTTCCAGGCGGCGCTGGAACAACTCCTTTGGTTTGTAAAGGCGCACTTGGCTAATACAGGCGCGGGAGATTTTGAAGATTCCAAGGTAACCTTTGTCTTCAACCGGAACATGATCATGAACCAGAGCGAGCTTATCAATAATGCCCGCAACAGCGAGGGTCTTGTGTCTGATGAGACCATTCTGGCGCATCATCCTTGGGTCACGGACGTGGCTGCGGAGCT
>CAVBPR010000028.1:0-11331 GCA_963597355.1 bacterium
ATGCTCACATTCTGGACGAGGATAGAAAGGTCAATGCTCAGAAATTCGAGACAGCCTTCTATGCCAATATCGTTGTTCTCCCTGTCCCGGCAGAGAAGCAAGACCTCGCTTATCTGCCAGACCGTTTTGAAACTGGCGAACGTGTGCAGACACCGAGGGGCAGCTTTCAGGTGACGGCTATGAGCCGGGAGCAGATGGAGGCAGCCGGTTATGGTGTCCACCATATTTCCGATGATGGGAAGTATCTTATCATGGGAAACGGCACCAGGGCCTTTGCCGTGACAGCGGAACAGCCGGAAAAGGACAATCCTCTCCGCACCGCGGAAATGACGCTGGAGGATGACTACGGCATGATTGACGGCGTTATCAATAACGGCAGACGCGGCGAAGAATTAGAAAAAGCCCAGGAGTACGCAGAACGGACAACGCCGGAGAAGCCTTCCATCCGTGAGAGGTTGGAGGACGCAAAACGGGAGTGTGCCGAGCATAAGCCCCTGGAGGGCAAGAAGCCCGGCCGTGATGTGCCGGAGCATGACTGCCTATGAGCCGAAGTAAAAAATGGCGGCTGGAATGGGCGTTCTTCTTGGGTGAGAACGGCAGGCGGCAGTATAACCATATCTGTAAAAAATGTGTTCACGGCTGCAAGCAGAGTTTCCGGGCGTGTCTGGTCGCTTGTCCGCATTACAGTTCCAAACGGTCTAAAATCTGTCAAGATAGGGGTGGAAAAACCGCAGAATAATTCCCGGTATCCGTATTTTCAA
This sequence comes from bacterium, assembly GCA_963597355.1. Classification (GTDB taxonomy): domain Bacteria; phylum Bacillota; class Clostridia; order Oscillospirales; family Oscillospiraceae; genus UMGS1766. The sequence continues at coordinate 762 of CAVBPR010000028.1, forward strand.
AGGGAGCCTTTATGATTTCTCATGTGTTGGTCTGCTTGCTGGCACATAGAGAAAAAGCTCAATTTCAAACACTTTCTGTCACGCAAAACGGGAGTACAGCTTTTCGGTTCGTCCGATTGGCTGTACTCCCGCTTTTTTTATTTATTTTCGTCATTATCAGGCTTTTCCGTTTCCGCTACACTTTCTATCATGTCAACGACTACGGCATTAAGCTGTGCGGCGTTCTGTGATGTGATGACTGGACGCCCGGTATCCTTTTCGATATCCTGTCGAACCTGACCGGCATAGCTGCCGCCACGACGGGCAATCTTCTGACTTTCAGAAAAACCTTCCGGCTGATGTGCTTTTGACAGTTCTGTGGTTGTTGCCTCTGCCAGCATATTCAACACAATTTCCATCGTGCTCATATTATCACGAAGGTTTTCTTTTTTCAGACCTTTCAGCTTCTTATATTGCCGAGTAGTCATGCCGGACCAGGCTTTCGTGATCTCATCTGTGAGAATCGCATACTCTTTGCCTTGCTGTACGCCGCGCTCCTGCCATTCAGCGGTAAGCTCATTACGGACACGAATAGAAAGAAGTCGCTGATGAATCCAGTCTGTATCATATCCCTTTTTCTGATAGGTCTCTAATGCACGGTCGATTGCCTGTTCCGGGTCAATCGTTTCTTCGATGCGTTCACGGCCGACCTGAGCAAGCCAGAGTTTGAATGGTTCAGCCTTAGGTGATGGGATGGACTGAATAATGCGTAAAAGCTGTTCAGCCGTTGCCGCTAACACTTTGCGCTTTTTGCCTGTTGCGCCCATCATTGCTACCTGGGGACAATTTGTCCCCAGGTAGCTTGCAAGCTGTTCATCACGCTTGCGCATTTTTTTTAGGTAGTCTGTTGGATTAGAGCTATCTGTCAGGACAGCAATAACATCCACAACAGAGAAATACCATTCTTCCTGTTCTTCGTCCCATGCGGTGCGTATTTTTCTATCTTCAAAAAGCTGGATGGAATTATTTTCGTCCATGCGCTTCAACCTCCTTAGAGTATGTATTTCAATTTTAACATGAATGGGGTTCTATTTCTATAAGAGAAGTAAATTTCGTCGCAGTAGGCGTTGTGGGAATGTGCGTAAACTGCCAGGATTGTGAGGCTGTGGGAAAGCTGTTTGCAGACCTGCGGGAAAAGGCGTGTCTTTTTCCATCAGGCTGTGAATGGATTTTCCATCGGCACGAGCGGCAGTTTTCCATATTTCCATGACGCAAGAAAATCATCCAGCGATTAGTCGGTACACCGTCAGCGGCACATACCACGCTGCCACGATCAGCCGCCACGCCAGAATGAAACCACCGATCACACCACCGATAATAAAGTTCAATGCAAACAGGGCGATCCCTCCACCCAGGGAACCGCCGCCCGGCACGATCCAGAGGCACATCCGATGGAGTCCAAACGGCAACCCGCAGAGTATCCAGAGCCCTACATAGTCAAGCTCTCCGTTCTTCACGCAGGCGGATTTGAAGATACAGTACAGAATCAGTGCCACGGTCACGGGCAATACGCTTTTGAAGAAAAATGCTTTGATTGCTTCGCTTCTTGTCATCGGTAAAACCTCCTTCCGCAATTCCATTATACAGAATGCCGGGAGCTGCGCCCAGCGCCTTTCAAAGAAAATTATTCAAGTTCATGCCGCCGCTGTTGTTCCTGTTCCTTTGGAACGGCCAGCAGCGCATCCACATTCTGCTTGACGGTATCGTATTCCTGGGCTTCGGTTCTTGCAGCTTTGTACTCCGCAAGGAGCTGTTCCTTTTCTGTGGTGAGATTGGCAAGCTCCGTTTTCATGCTTTCCGTTGTCGGCAGCGGCACAGCCCCCAGCCGCTTCAATTCTCTGGCGGCCGCTTCAAAAAGGATGATCTCACTCTCATGTCCCCGCAGGAACTTTTCTTTATCATTCGATTTACGGTATCGGTCATAAAGTGGCTTTAGCTGGCGGTAAGTGCCGGCGTGCTTCATCACAAGGGCAAGTTCGGCACTTCTGCTTTCTATCCGCTTGATCTCTGCATGAGCGGTATCCCTGTGTGCGAATACTGCGGTTAATTTACTTTCCAGTTCTCCATAACTGCTTATCCCGTGTTCGGTCAGGAAATTCATGGTCTTGGCGGCCTGTTTCAGATTGTTCAACTTCGCCCAATGGGTGAAGCCTGCGCTCTGCTGCGCCTTGATGTTATTCTGGATATCAATGAGCAGGCTGATCTTTCCATTCTGCTGTTTCGGCTGGTGGGAAGGTCTGGAACGTCCGGCGATTCGGGCGGCAATGGCTTCTTCGGTGTAGTCCACACCTAGCGTTTTCAAACGGGTGAACCGTTCCTGATCTGGCGCTCTGGCGGAGATATATTTGCCCCGTTTGATCTCATAGCCTTCTCTCTGCAGGCGGCGGAGCAGTTCTTCTAAATCGGAACAGGCTGGCAGGAGCCGGTCGATGGCAGCTTTCAGCTTTGCCTTATAGCTGGTGCCGTTCTGCGTGGCCTGATGTTCAATATAGCTCTTGCCCTTGTCCTGTCCTGGGATGATGACGGATAGACCGTGTTCTTTACAAAGCCGGTCCGAAGTGCGGCGGATATAGTGATAACTCCGCTTGTTGGAATGATAGTGCTTGTGATCCGCAAAGCTGACCGCATTGAAAATCAGGTGGTTATGAACATGATCTTTGTCTATGTGAGTGGTAAGTACAAACTCGTACTTGCCGCCCAGGATTTCTTTTGCAAGCTCCATGCCGATCTCATGGGCCTGTTCCGGCGTGATCTCCCCAGGCTGAAAGGCTTGGATCAGGTGACGGCCCAGGTTCGTTCCCTTGTCGATGGCATGGCGGCGGGTCCAGGCAAATTCGATATCCGCAGTTTCGGCGGCGCAACCATAGGAAGAAACAAGCAGCTTTCCGTCCGTCTTTTCCGGGTTGCAGATATAGTCAATGGCTGCTTTCAGCGTTGACTTGATAGGATGTGTCTTTGTAACTGCCATATCTCGTCCAGCCTTTCCCGTATCTCGTCCATGTCGGCCCGATACGCAGGACCTCCGGCGTTGATCCGCTTGGCAATCTGGTTGATGTTCCGACCAATAGCGGAAAGCTCTTTGGTAAATGCCTTGATATCTGCGGTGTCCGTATAGATGATATATCCGTCAATCGCCATCTTTCGGAGGTAGGCACCATATCTGCGTGTGGGGAGCTGGCTCATTTTCTCGTCTATGAGCCGTTTTTCATCCTCCGTAACATAGAATTTCATTTGGATATTCCGTTTTCGATTTGCCATGCGCCGCCTCCGTTCTTTATAAGGGTTTGGGACTATCCCAACAAGCAGTTTTGAATTTTTGGGCAAGGGACCTGAAAATCTCAAAATTCGCAAGCGGGTACTCGCTTGCTGTGCTTGCTACCGTAACCCTACCCTCGTATTCTCCCTCTACTAATACTACAATTTGAAACGGAGATTTTGGCCGACTTACTGCAAAGAAAGCTAAAGAAAGGCGGTATTATTGCCTTTAACAGGTGATAATACCGCCTCTACGCTTATATGTTTTCCAAATTCTTTGACCGCCGGTATTCCAATGGCGATAGGCCGAATTGTTTTTTGAAAACTGATGCAAATTTGCTTTGATTCATATAGCCGACCAACTCTGCTATTTCTGCAACGGACAATCTTGCAGAAGTCAGTAACTCTGCAGCTTTTTTCATTCGGACTTCCCGTAGATAGATGGAAATATTTTGACCAAAAACGCCACGAAAATAGTTTTTTAAGCTGGTTTCGCTGACAGAAAACTGAGCTGCCAATTCCCATGCAGGATGATGTTGCCGCAAATCGGAAGTGATAATTTTTTCAACACGTTTTGCTATATCTACCTGTGTTTCAGTAAAAAATGTGCAGGCTTGCGATGGGGGGATATTGTTAAGATTTTGTAGTAATGAAAATAGAGCCAGAACATAGATCTTCATTTGAGAAATCGAAAACGGAGGCGCAATATCAAAAAGTTCCCAGAGCTTAATCAATATTTCTTCAACTTCAGGAGTAACTGCTGAGATATAAGTGTTATCGTTTGGGCAAAAAAGTTCAATGATTTTAGGGATGTCTATGCCAAACTCTTTTTGTATCCATGTACTCTCTGTTGCCAGTGTATTAGTATCAACAAAAAGCTCCATTCCCTCATAGATACGGCGAGGATAGACATATTGCTTTTGGGCAAAACACTCCGTGAGAGAAATATCTCCATCTTTCACATATACAAAGTTTCCGTTATTCAAGATAATCTCGCAACGACCAGTCACGCAATAGTTTAGGAGCAAAGGCCCTTTTTTAATGAAACTATCTTCACCCAAATTTGGAGCTGCCCATGTCGGAGAATTTATAAAAATATACGCAATAGTAAGTCCGGGGAAAAGTTGAAAAAATGTCATAGACCCTTTTCCTTCCTTAGTTTTCATAAGTAGTTCTGCGTTGAACTCGCTACGTTTTATTGAAACGCCGGGAATTTCAATACATTTTCTAATAATATCATCAATCTTCATTTTTAACTCCTGTCGATTTGTCTGGCTTATTGCCCTTGATTTTAATCATATTATAGAATTGTAAGCGAAGTCAGTCAATAAAAAAACTCATTGCTGTTTGGAGCTAAAAAGATGATTGGTTGTAGAGAGCTACTGTCAACTATGGTATCTTATAGAGAGGTTAGAAAACGCTAACCAGCAAATGAATGGAGGTATTCGTTATGAGTAACAAGTTACAAGCAAAAGACCTGATTAACCTCGGCCTGTTCACCGTTCTCTACTTTGTGATTGGCTGCTGTGTCGCCATTCCCGTCGGCTTTGTACCTATCTTTTTGCCGATCCTCGGAGCATTGTGGTCTTTGATTACCGGCATCCCGTTCATGCTGTTCCTGACCAGAGTTAAAAAATTCGGCATGGTTACAATTATGGGAATTTTAAGCGGCCTGCTGATGGGGCTGACTGGCATGGGATTTTGGGGCGTACCGATGGGCGTGATTTTTGGGCTGCTGGGAGATCTGATCTTGAAATCCGGCGGTTATAAAAGCGCCAAGAAGAGCCTGATCGGGTATGCGGTGTTCAGCCTTTGGATGGTTGGTACATATATCCCCATGTATTTCATGGTTGAGGATTCCTGGGCCAGTTTTGCGGCCAGCTTTGGTGAGGAATACGCTGACAGGGTAATGGCTGTTATGCCTATGTGGAGCATTATTCTGGTAATCGCCGGAATCTTCATTTTTGCGATCCTGGGCGGACTTTTAGGTAAGGCGCTTCTGAAAAAGCATTTTGCTAAAGCGGGCATTGTGTGATGAACGGGCTATCATTTTCAGCAACAACCGAAAAAAGAAAAGGAATCCTGCTTGATCCCCGGACAAAGCTCATTCTGCTGCTGACGATTACAACACTGATGTTCAGTACCAGTAACGAAGGAATTATGAACATCGTCAAGCCGTGTCTAAGCCTTGTCCCCTTTGCTCTGATTTTGTCGGAACGCCGTTTCAAAACAGCAGGAAAATATCTGGTGCTATATGCGGTTTGCTTTATACTGGAACGGATTGCCCTTACGAGTTTGAGCGGATTACTCTCGTTCATCGTGCTGGCAGTGACATCTATCATGACGCGGTTTGCGCCCGGCATTATGACAGGTGCCTATCTGATCTCATCCACTTCGATCAGTGAGTTTATCGGCGCAATGGAGCGTATGCACATCACGGAAAAAATCGTGATTCCAATGTCTGTCATTTTTCGCTTTTTCCCAACCATCAGCGAAGAATATCAGGCCATCCGGGATGCAATGAAAATGCGGGGCATACGATTCGGCGGGAAAAATCCTTTCCTGATGTTGGAATATCGCCTTGTTCCTTTGATGGTGTCCGTTGTGAAGATTGGTGATGAACTTTCTGCTGCTGCGTTGACACGGGGGCTTGGAGCCCCCGTTAAACGTACAAACGTGTGCCAGATCGGTTTCCATGTTCAAGATTTGATTGCGATTCTGTTTTGCGTTATCTGTTTTGCCTTGTTTTTGTTTCAGCAGCAGATTTCTTTTTGACGGGAGGGGGTGAACCTATGATACGGATTGACCATGTGACCTTCTCTTATGGAGAAGAAAACGAGAACGCTGGTGGAGTCCATGATATAAATCTGACCGTAGAGGACGGTCAATGCGTCGTACTTTGCGGCGAAAGCGGCAGTGGAAAAACGACAATTACCAGGCTGATCAACGGTCTGATTCCCCATTACTATGAAGGAAAAATGAATGGAGAAGTGTGGGTAAATGGGGCAAAGGTTTCGGAACAGCCCCTTTATGATACCGCGAAAACGGTTGGCAGCGTGTTTCAAAACCCCCGCTCACAATTTTTCAATGTGGATACAACCAGCGAAATCACATTCGGGTGTGAAAATCTCGGCCAGCCGGAGCAAAGTATTCGGGAACGATTAGATAAGACCATCCGGGATTTCCGCCTGGAGAAATTGATGGGACGCAATATCTTTCATCTCTCCGGCGGGGAAAAGCAAAAAATTGCCTGTGCCGGGGTATCCATCATGGAGCCGGATGTGCTGGTTATGGATGAGCCGTCATCCAACCTGGATGCTTCCTCTATCCTGGATCTGAGAGCAATACTTGCGTTTTGGAAGTCGCAGGGGAAAACAATTATAGTGTCAGAGCATCGGCTCTACTATCTGCGCGGTCTTGCGGATCGTTTTATCTATATTACCGGCGGAAAGGTGGAAAAAGATTACTCCGCAGCAGAGTTTGAGAGCCTGACGGAGCAACAGAGAGCCAAGTTGGGGCTGCGTACCTTTATTCTTGAAGATTTGTTGCCGCCGAAAGCATTGCCCCAGGCCGGTCAGCAAATGGAACTTCGCAATTTCTGCTTTGCCTACAAAAACGAACCGGAAACGCTGCACATCCGGGAAAGTAAAATCCCCGCAAATCGTATTGTCGGGATCATCGGGAATAATGGAGCTGGAAAGTCCACCTTCTCCCGGTGTTTCTGCGGCCTTGAAAAGCGCTGCGGTGAGGTGATCTGGAACGGTAGAACTTATCGGCCTAAAGACAGACTAAATACCTGCTACATGGTGATGCAGGAAGTCAATCACCAGCTTTTCACGGAAACTGTGCTGGATGAAGTCCTGATCAGTATGGAGGAGGAAAATCAGGAGTGGGCTGAGGAAATCCTTGCCAAGTTAGATTTAATCGGCTTCAAAGACAGACACCCTATGTCTCTTTCCGGCGGCCAAAAGCAGCGGGTAGCAATTGCCTCGGCAATCGCATCCAAGCGTTCTATCTTATTTTTTGACGAACCGACCAGCGGTCTTGATTACAAACACATGAAAGAGGTTGCCAATGTCTTGAAACAAGTCAGGGATGCAGGCATTACCTTGTATGTCATTACCCATGATCTTGAGCTGCTTTTAGATTGTTGTACGGATATTGTCCATTTTGAGGACGGTTCCATCATCGACAAATTTCAAATGGATGAGGCCGGTCTTGAGAAAATCCGAAACTATTTTATAAAGAGGGTGCCTACAAAATGAAGGAAGAAAAGAAAGAGTCGCCCATAGGCGTCTTATGGGGATGGGGCAAGCCCTATCACGGGAAATTCATCGGCAGTATTATCCTTGCGGTATTAGGCGTGGCCTGCCAGATGGTGCCCTATTTCTGCGTGGCGCATATTGTCACACTGATGCTGTCGAGAGAGCAGGATTTTTCCAGTTATATGACGGCCTGTATCGTTGCATTGTGCGGTTATTTGGGAAAGGTTGTTTTCGCCAATCTTTCAACAGTCATTTCCCACACAGCGACCTATTACACGCTGCGTGATCTGCGGGAGAATATCACCGCAAAGCTGGCCCGCGTCCCGATGGGGACGATTTTAGATACTCCGTCCGGCCAGTATAAAACGACGATTGTTGACCGGGTTGAAGGCATGGAATCGACCTTCGCACACCTGCTCCCGGAAATGACCGCAAATGTGCTGGTGCCTTTGGTGATTGTCGTATATCTGTTCGTTATGGACTGGCGCATGGCGCTCCTGTCCCTTGTTACGCTGGTGGTGGGCCTTGCTGTCATGTCCGCCGGTATGAAGAATTATCCCGTCAAATGGGAGGGCGCGGTTAAAGCGGGAAAGCAGATGGCAAACGCCATTGTAGAATACATCGGCGGGATTGAGGTGGTAAAAGCGTTCAGCCAGTCCGCCGGTTCCTACAAAAAATATTCTGACGCGGTGAATTATAACGCCAACTATTATGTGGACTGGATGCGTGAAAACCAGAAAACCATGAGCGCCTACAACGCCATCCTGCCCTCAGTGCTAATCTGTGTGCTGCCCTGCGGCTTCGCGTTCTGGCTCTCCGGCAGTCTGGAGCTTTCCACCTTCCTGTCCATTGTGATTTTCTCGCTGGGGCTGATCGGGCCGATTATTGCGGTCTTTACCTTTACGGACGATTTGGCCGTACTGGGGACAAATGTGGAAGAAATCAGCCAGCTTCTGAACGCCGAAGAACTGAACCATAAGGACACGCCGGTCAAGCTGGAAGATACCGGCATTTCTCTTAGGTCTGTGTCGTTTTCCTATGACGGGACAACAGAGGTTTTGCATGATGTGAACCTTGCCATCCGGCCCGGAACCATGACCGCCCTTGTAGGGCCGTCCGGCTCCGGCAAGTCTACGGTGGCGAAGCTGATTGCCGGGTATTGGGATGTTACATCCGGCAGCATTACCCTCGGCGGCCATGAGCTGAAGGATATGCCGCTGTCTGAAATTGCAGACCAGATTTCCTATGTATCTCAGGACAACTACCTGTTTAACCGCAGTATCCGGGAGAATATCCGCATGGGAAGACCCAGTGCCACGGACGCAGAGGTGGAGCAGGCAGCCAAACAAAGCGGCTGCGACGCCATTATCCGCAAGCTGGATAATGGCTATGATACGGTTGTCGGCAGCGCCGGTTCCCATCTTTCCGGCGGTGAACGCCAGCGGATTGCCATCGCCCGCGCCATGCTGAAAAATGCGCCGGTTGTCATTTTGGACGAGGCAACTGCCTATATCGACCCAGAGAATGAGGCGCTGGTGCAGAAAGCCATTTCCACTTTAACTGTCGGCAAGACCCTGATTGTGATTGCACACCGGCTGTCTACCATTGTTGGCGCGGACAACATTGTTGTGGTGAAGGATGGAACCATCCACGCACAAGGTACGCATGAGAAGCTGCTGGAAACCTGCCCTCTCTACCGGGATATGTGGCAGGCGCATATCGGTGCGAAAGACCAGATGTAAGGGGGTGTTGTCAGATGTATGGAACATTGAAAAAAATTTTTGCTTTTGCAGGCAGTAAAAAGGGACTTCTGAAAAAATCCCTGTTATTTTCATTCCTGTCCGGGCTGTTTTCAGCCATGCAGTTTGCCGCCCTCTTTGTGGTGACCGGCGCGCTGGTATCTGACGACCGGAACGGAAAGTTTATCTGGCTTTCGCTGGGGATTATGGCCGTTTCCCTTCTTGGGCGTATCATTACGACCTATTTCTCCACGATGGAGCAGACAGAAACCGGCTATTGCATGGTAGCGGAAAAGCGTATCCACATCGGAGATCGGTTGCGCTATATCCCGATGGGATACTTCAACAAGAATAGTATCGGGAACATTACCGCCATTGTCACAACGACTTTGGGCGATGTGGAGAACTCGGCAGCCCGTGTCCTGGTGTCGGTGCTGGGCGGATTTTTTAACTCGGTTGCCCTTGTCATCGTCCTGCTGATATTCGACTGGCGGATTGGGCTTATAGCTGCTGCCGGTGTCCTGATTTACCTTGCGGCGGCGGAACTGGCGCTTCGCAAATCTGCCGCGCTCAGCGGGGTACGCCAGCACACACAGGAGTCCCTTGTGGAGTCCGTATTGGAGTATATTCAGGGCATGGGGATTGTAAAAGCGTTTGGGCTGGAACGGGACAGCACGCAGTCTATCGGCAGTGCAATTAAGGCAAGCTGCCGGGACAACCTGAAACTGACAAAGGCCAGTGTTCCCTATGACGCTATCAAGCAGGCCGTTGTCCGGGTATTCAGTGTCTTGCTGCTTTTGGCCTCAGTCTGGTTTTGGCTGGACGGTTCCCTGTCGCTGGCCTACGGCCTGATTTTGGTGATTGCTTCTTTCATGGTGTTCAACGATTTGGAGAACGCCGGGAACATGGCTTCTCTGCTACAAATGCTGGCGGCCTCGATGGATACGGCGAACTCCATTGATGACACGCCGGTGATGGATGAGAAAGGCGCTGACATTACACCGAAGTCCAGCGAGATCGTGTTTGACAAGGTGGACTTTTCCTACGCAGATCGCAAGATACTGGATCAGGTCAGCTTTACCATTCCCGAAAAAACGACTACGGCCATTGTCGGCCCTTCCGGGGCAGGAAAGACAACGATGTGCAACCTGATTGCCCGTTTTTGGGATGTGAATGCCGGGAAGATTACCATAGGCGGTACGGATGTACGAGATTTTAAGCTGGACAGCCTGATGAAGAATATCTCGATGGTGTTCCAGAGCGTATACCTCT
>CAVBPR010000029.1:0-1746 GCA_963597355.1 bacterium
AAGTATTGTGGCACTGACTGCGGTCTCTTGTCTATTAACAGCATTTTTCTTCCTACTGCCGGGTAATTCTGTGCGAATGCGGGCGGAGATTTTGGGAAACTTTCAAAGCTTTGATATGCTGTCTTCTCTGGATCGTGCGCTGTTGGGCATTACATATGCCGTTGGCCATGTTGAAAGCGAAATTCCTGCACTGATGGCGCTCCTTGCAGTTGTCAATCTATATGGGATGCGGCATGTGGATCAAAAGGGGAGCTTGCAGAAAATGTTGGGATGGCTGCCAGCCATTTATTTTATTTGTAATTTCTTTCATCAAATGAGCAGACAGATGCAGGATGCTACAACCTTCATGTCACCCTGGTTTTCACTCGTTGAAATTAACACTATTGATTTCGGTATTTCAAGGCAGGCTTTTTTGGCAGAGATCACTAACGTTGGAATGATTGTCCTTTTGGGAATGAATCTTGCATGGATGGCGGATACGTTTGATGTGTTGAGCTTTTGCTTTTACTTTGGCGGCTTTGCGACGATGTGGCTGATGGGCTTTTCGCCGACGATTTATGCGAGCGCAGAACGTCCGAGGTTTATCGGATATTATTGTTTGCTATGCTGCTTGCTGGTGGAGATAGTGCACGAAATTAGAGGATTATTGTCACATACGGAGCAGAGACAAAGAGAATGAAGGCGATTTATAAAAAAGACAACTCTCAAACGATTTGTAAAGGATGGATTCAATATCTAACCGTATATAGTGTCATATTTATCGTGCTGATGTATGGTTGTTTTTTTTATTGGCTGCGCAAGTACAACAAATCCATTATGTGCACCAACGATAGCATGAATCAGCACTATTTGTTTTTTGTCTATATAGGAAGGTGGTTGCGGGAATGTGCACGAATCATAATCATTGAGCATAGCCTGAACATTCCGATGTTTGATATAGGAATTGGGTACGGCGGGGATATCTTGTATTCTTTGAGTGCACACATTACCGATCCGTTTAACTGGTTTTCGGCAATTGTCCCAGAGTATCTGACTGCGAAGGTGTATACCTGCATTATTGTTCTTAAACTTTATTTTGGAGGCGTATCTTTTTCTTTTTTAGGTTTCCGGCGGCATCATAACAGACGAGATGTACTGATTGGAGCAATTGTTTACGTTTTTTCAGCTTATAGCTATATTTTAATTTTGCAACCTTTGTTTTTGAATGTACTTTACATTTTTCCACTGGTTATTGTAGGAGCAGACGAGTTATGGAATAAAAAGGAATCAAAGTTATTCCTCTTTGCCGTGTTTTGGGCGTTTGAAAACTATTTTTATTTTGCGTATATGATCGCTGGATTGCTAGTACTGTATTGTGTAGGACTGCTACTCAGAGATCGAAAGCTTTTCTATAATGGAAAATTGATCCTGAGCCAGATCATGAAGTATGTGACTCACAGTATTTATGCCATGGCGCTTGCAGCTCCTGTCCTTGTGCCGGTTGTAATTATGATGAGTGGTTCGCAGCGTGTGGGGGCAGATTTTTATGTTCCACTGCTGTATTCAAAAGAATATTACCAGTCGCTTTTCAGCGGAATGTCAAATTCTTATATGATGCTGAATCGAGATTGTTACATTGGATTCTCAATGTTGGCGTTGTGGTGCGTTGGAGCTTTGTTTGCGGAAAAGGGAAACCGGAGGATCAAGTCAGAAGTTATTTTTTTGTCGATAGGAGCGTGTGTTCCGTTATTTGGAAGTTTTCTGAAT
>CAVBPR010000029.1:1792-6197 GCA_963597355.1 bacterium
GAATGGAGGCGGATATAGTGCCAACCGCTGGATATTCGCATATGTGTTATTGGTTTCATATGCTGTGGTAAAAGGCATTGGCTCCTTTCAGTGCATGCGTTTTAGGAAATTTTGTCTGCTGACGATTGTTTTGACAGCATACCTGGTGTTTATTTCAAAATGGAACTCTCTTCAAAGTGTGTTCTGGATTGATGTTATTGGAGTGGCATATGGGATATTTTTCCTTTTATCACGCAGAGGTTCTAGAAATTTTTCAGATAAGTCTAAGATTGTGGAGAACGTTAACTATTGCATTCTGCTAGTGTTAACGATGTTGAGCGTGATGATTCCCGCTCGTTATCGCTTCAGTGAGAATTTTGGCAATGCACTTGCTGCAAATGCAGTAAGAGGACAGGAATATGAAAATGTGACGAATGCAGGGGCGTTACCGTTGCTAAGAGAAGTGGCCACAGATTCTACGGAACGATTTGATGGATATGAGATGGGAAATATCCATAATGAAACGCTGCTGTACGGATTGAGTGGGATAGATCTGTATCTGTCCAATGTGGATAACAACATTGAGAAATTCCATAATAATACAGCATTGCTGACCAATGCTGCGAATACATATTACGGCTTAAATCGAAGATCGGAATTACAGAACTTGTTTGGAGTAACGAGGTTTTTGATCACGCAGGGAGACGAAGCATGTCTCCCGTATGGATTTGATAAACATGAAGTGACTGGTGAATCACACGGGGAGATATATTCGAGTTACAGAAATCGTCAGGCAGTGTCGTTGCTACATATATTTGATGGTCTCCTTGGAGAAAGTGAGTACTTGAAACTTACTCCTTATGAACGTCAGCAGGCTCTAATGCAGGCAATGATTGTGGATGATTCTAAGGCCAATATATCGCTTGAAGAGTTGTCATTCGATCAGGACGAAGTTTCTTATGAAACAGAATTGATCAATATGGTGCGGGCACAGGATGGGTCTTATGTTTGCGCAGAAGGTGGAGGCAGTTTCATTCTCACACCTTCTTCAGATGGATTGATTTGCAACGGAGAATGCTACATCTATCTGCAGAACATCGATTATGAGTATGACGATGAGAACTCTTATTCTGTTCGAATATATGGGTTAAAGAATGGAGTACGTACAGAATACACAGATCGACTAAGAGGCACGAATAATCGAAATCACATTTATGAAGGTCGTCATAACTGGTTGATCAACATTGGATATTTAAGAGATGCAATTGACGCGGTTGAGATTTGTTTCGAGTCAGCGGGGAAGTACAGCATAGATGACATTCAGTGGTTTATACGAGGGGAGAGCGAGCTTTCTGAGCGTATAACGGGATTATGTAATATATATACGGATGTGAATATTGGTGTGAATACGGTCTCTGCGCAGGTTAACGTTGCCGAGAATGAGCATATCCTTCTGTCAATACCATATATCAAAGGCTGGAAACTGTTGATCGACGGGAAGAAAAGTGAAACATACAAGGCTGATGATGCATTTATCGGATTTGATGTTCCGGAAGGAGTGCATAAGGTTGAACTGGTCTATTGTACGCCAGGGATTAAAATTGGATGGCTAATTGCTGCATTCGCAGTGGCAGCTTTATTGATCTCGAGGAAGATTGCAATGTTGCGGGGGATGTGACAGAGAAGCGTTTAGAGGTTTTAATGTATGAAACATTTGATTCGTATTAGTTGGATACTCAGCTTAGCTGCATTAGGCGTCTGTACCATATGTGCGCTGCTGTTCCACAGTAGTGTGGATTTTACAACATATTTAGAATGGGATGTTCAATATGTACAAAATGGCGTGCCTCAGTTTATAGGCATGCTTTTGCTGATTGCTGTACTAATGCTGATGCTTCATTTTATGAAGTCTATATCTAAAAAGGCAGCCATTATTGTTACGCTATCTGGTATGGTGTGGGTTGCTGTTGTGTCGGGGGTATGGGTATATAACAATACATATTTGCCTCTCTGGGATCAGAATCAGGTATGGGATGCGATACAAAACGTTGCGCATGGTACGTATGGCTGGATGGATTCCGGTTATTTTCGAACATATCCGTTTAATATGAGTATAGTGACTTTCTTTGGCTTATCGCTGCGAATATTGGGGGTATGTTCTGTTACGATATTCCGGATTTGTAATATTGTAGCAGCTGCTATTTTGGAGGGTGGGATTGCAACTCTGTCCTATAAGCTTTTTGAAAAATATCATATCATGGCGATTACAGCCATATTGGGAGCATGTTTTTTCCCGGTGTGTATGTATACGACTTTTGTATATGGGACATTGATGTCACTGGCATTGATAGCTTGGGCATTTATATTATTGATTGACTATTTTCAAAAGGAACGTTTCTGGAAACTGATAGTGTTAGCTATTTTGATGGCATTTGCGAACGCTCTATATTCCGGCACGATCATAGCAACGATAGCTATTGAAATCACGCTTGGAATCAACGCGCTCATGTGCGTTAAAAAAAGAAAAGCAACATGTGCGTTTGCTAGTGTAGGCGGAATTTTATTAATAGTTTTGCTGGCAACAGCGCTACAGAGTGGGACAAAGAACTTCTTTACCGCAAAGACGGGCGCAGAACACAATCAGGCTAGTCCGGCAACTGCGATCATACTGATGGGAATTACCAGCGATGGTGAAAATACAATGTGCGGTCCGGGGAGTTATGATGCCTCGACGATATCGTTGTATGTAGAGGCGGGAAGAGATCATGATGCGGCAAACAAGCTGGCAGTGGAGCGTTTAAAAGTTGCAGTTGGAGAATATCTAAGCGGAAAGAGAGACTGGACATTCTTCCTTCGTAAAATCCGAAATGAATGGAGCGATCCGTGGTTCTCTGCAGCCGTTATGACGGTTTATCCATGGAATAATGATCAAGTGCCAGAGGAGTTTTCCGCATTTCTGGAAAGTGATTTCATGAGCAATATGCAGATGTTTTTGACAGCATATATGATGGTAATGTATGTGCTGGCATTTATCACAATCTATCAATATGTGTTTGGCAGCAAGAAGGAAGAGGGGAGATTATGTGATCTGCTGATTCCTATGTATTTTTGCGGAGGGTTTTTCTTTTATATCGTGTGGGAATCCAAGCCTCGTTACAGTATGTCGTATTTCATTTTTCTCATTCCGTTTGCTGCTTATGGAGTTAATTGTTTGGAAAGGCTTGTGGTAGAAAAAGTTCGTAGAAGCTGATTGTTAATCGGTTAAGGATTGCGTCAGATCTGTTTACCGAAAAATGCAAGTATAGTAATTAAAAGAGGTTCATCAATGAAGCTACAGGCTGTACTGAAATCGAACAATACGCGGAGTAGGAGAATGGGATTGTTCTTGTTGATTCTGACAGGAATTTTTGCCAGGGTGTTTTTATTTGGCAGAATCCCGGAAGGTTTGAATCAGGATGAAGCGTTTGCAGGATATGAGGCGTGGAACATCCTGACAACAGGACATGACACGATGGGATACTATTATCCGCTGTATTTATTTACGAATGGCGGAGGGATGAACGCACTGGAAACATATCTTATGATTCCATTTATTGCGGTTTTTGGTCCTCAGGACTGGGTTGTTCGTGTACCGCAGTCGATCGTGGCCATTTTATCTCTTCCGGCTGTCTATGGCGTGACTAAAAGAATTTACAATGAACGGGTTGGCCTATGGTCGACATTAGTGGTGGCATGGTGCCCGTGGCATATTATGATGTCTCGTTGGGGCCTAGAATCGAATCTGGCACCTGGTATGCTGCTGTTTGGAATGTACTTCTTTTTGAGAGGACTTGAGAGAAAAAAATATTACATACTGTCAGCCTTGATGTATGGGCTGGCGTTATACAGCTATGCGATGGTTTGGATATATGTTCCGGTCATTCTGCTGCTTAGTGTATGCTACCTGATATACGAAAGGAAGCTTTCCTGGAATGATAAGGTATTGTGTTCTTGTATCGTTATTGTTGGCGTTATGGCAATTCCGTTGGTACTGGTGGTCCTAGTTAATTACGGGTTTATGGGAGAAATCTCCAGCAGAGTCTTCTCCATTCCGAAGCTTGATTATTTGAGAACGTCTGTGACAAGTGGATACACTTTGTGGCAGAATGCAGTGAATTTATTCGAGATTCTATTTCTTCAGACCGATGGCCTTATCTGGAATTGCGTGGATGGTTATGGCTTATACTATCCAATTGGTATTCTGTTTATTTTGCTGGGAATAGCAGGGACCATTCGATCCTTTTGCGCTAAATGCAGGCGAAAGGAATTTGCTCCGGAATTATTTGTTCTGCTGCAGTTCGCTTGTGGTGTCATTTCTGGACTAGTCAGCCATGTGAATGTGAATCGGGTGAATATAGTTTTCCTCCCAATGTTGATTATGGGAGGC
>CAVBPR010000029.1:6207-9500 GCA_963597355.1 bacterium
ATTCCGGTTTTTCTGTTGGCGATTTATTTATTCTGTTTCATGTCTTTTGAGAAGTATTATTTTATGGAGTATCGTTGGCAATCTGCATACGCATTCGATGCCGGCTTAAAAGAAGCTCTTCAGGAAGCAGTAAGCAGTGGGAAAACAATACACATTAATAAAAAGGGAATTTATCCAAAGGTTTTATATTATCTGCAGATGCCGGTGGATGAATATATTGAAACAAGAGTATTCAGTGAGTGGCATCCTATGCCACAGTCCGCAGGCAATGTGTATTTTGACTTGGGGAATCCTGTTCCTGATACGAATGGAGTATTTATCATGGAAGATGGAGCGGATCTGACGTCATTTGTTGATGCGGGATATGAGGTAAAGCGGTATGGAAGCTGTTCGTACGTTTATTATCCAGAATGAAAAGTATTTTTTCGGAATTGGTATTGTCGCTATTGCAGTGCTGAGTCTGGCGATACTGGTTCTGGAATACCATGCGGGAGGGATGCTGTGGCTTCTGGCTGGAATGGCGATGTTATCTGTGTCACTCATGTTGAAAAACAGGGAATCTGCTGCAAATGAAGAGATGAAATGCGCGGAGACGCGGACTGGAAGAGGCTACAGTACTGCAGCGTCTTTGCTGCTTGGAATTGCAATCTATTGTTTTCCGGCAACAGCTGCAGTAGTGCCGTTCTTTCTGAGCGAAGCCATGCGCAGGAAGACGGTCGTTCAGCAAGGTGTTTTTATACTACTTGGGACCTATTTTATGGGGATTCCGCAGACAGTACAGCATGGAAATGCATTATGGCCGATTTATCGGCTGATATCATGGCTGAATGTTGACAATGTGTTTGACCATAACCTTTCTTTCTGGTCTCTGGTGACTGGACGGGAGCAGCTACGTTTCGGAATGGTGGCTGTTGTCTTGACAGCGGGCATTCTGGTAATTGGTTTGTTCTGGTATCTGGAGCAAGAGAAGAAGGAAACGCTTGAGAAGACAGAAGATTTGGCAATACCAAATTTCGCGGAGGAATCGTTTCTCCTTTGGAGCGTTTGGTCTTGTCTACTTTTTTTACCGTATGGGCATGCAGAAGATGGATCGGTTTTGTTTTTGGTATTGGTGACGGCATGCCGTAACTTACTGAAACATCGTTTGTATCAGGCAATTCTGTTTCTACAGGGAACAGAAACGTTATTCATGTTGGGTTCTGCCTACGGCGGATACGAGCGATTCGGATATGACTTTTATCAGATTGCAGTTGGACTAAATGTGTTGGCATGGCTGATTCACAGCTATCGGATGATGCACGTGTGGAAAGGGAAAAGTATTCGGTGATGGCAGGTTCGAGCAATCAGTTGGAAAATAGTATGTGGATGCGTACATGCAGGAATGCAATAATCTGGTTGACAATACTGCTGGTCGGTGTGGTGTTTCGCATCTATCGTTTTGGCATTGCTCCAGGAAATGGCGCAATGCACAAGGATGAGGCATATGCTGCATATGAGGCATGGTCCATCTTAAATTATGGGATGGATTCACACGGGTATCATTTTCCGGTGTATCTGTCTGCATGGGATTCCGGAATGAATGCGATGGAATCCTATTTAATGATCCCATTTATTAAGCTATGGGGACTGAACAATGTGACGGCACGGCTACCGCAGGTGATTGTTGCGATTGTGTCTCTTCCAGCATTTTATCTGTTTGTTCGCAGGCTTATTAATAAAAAGGCAGCATACATTTCAATGGCTGTTTTGTCGGTTGTTCCATGGCATATTATGATGGCGCGGTGGGGGTTGGAATCAAATCTTTTTCCGTCATTTTTCCTTTTTGGGCTAGTATGCTTGTTATACAGTGAGGATCATCCGCAATTATTGGTTGGCACAGGGGTATTGTGGGGATTATCACTTTATTGCTACTCTGCAGCGTGGGTGATTATGCCATTTTTGGTGGCCTTTATTACAGGATATTTTATACGAGCGGGGAGAGTGAAATCTTGCGGATATCTTGTGGTTGGTGGTGTTATTTTGGCACTGTTGGCCTTTCCGCTGATTCTTTTCTTGCTGGTTAATATGGCAATTATCCCAGAAATTAAAACATCCTGCTTCTCTGTTCCAAGAATGTATTCGTTTCGTGGAAATGAGGTTTCACTTTCAAATATAAAAGCAAATTTGATTCGATTCCTTGATATTTTTACAACACAGGAAAATGGAAGATTGAATGAGCAGATTCCGGAATACGGCATTTATTACAAGTTCTCCAACGTTTTCATTTTGCTGGGAATTGGAACGTCCATCTCTGCATTATTAGATCGGAAGAAAACTGAATCAAGAAAAGACGTACATATCATAATGTTAGTCTGGCTGAGTTGCGCAGTTGTTCTCGGGTTGCTTGTTGAAATTAACTACGTAAGGATTAATGTTATTCATTATGTACTGGTTTTCTATTGCAGCTATGGAATTTTTATTATATATGAGCGATTCGGGA
This sequence comes from bacterium, assembly GCA_963597355.1. Taxonomy (GTDB): domain Bacteria; phylum Bacillota; class Clostridia; order Oscillospirales; family Oscillospiraceae; genus UMGS1766. The sequence goes on from CAVBPR010000029.1 coordinate 8,687, forward strand.
AGAATGTATTAGTGGCGACGGGCCTGGCGTATCTTTCAATGTCTTTACTGTTTTTCTCTGAGTATGTAGGAGATTACACGACAGATACAACGGATGTTCTGTGGGGGGGAGGTACCAGAGAGGCACTCGCATTTATTGAGGATAAATTAGCCGATCAAATGTGTCATGTATATGATGTCACCCCATCACAGTTGTTCTATTATGAACAGATTCCGACAGATTATGTGTCCGGATTATTTGATAAAAGTGGAAGCAGGAGCGAGAGCGCAGCCTGGAAACAGATTGGACACTATGAATTTGAGAGCAATGTCTTGAATCAAATCGATGCAAAAGAGGTTTATCTTTACAGTAAGGATAATTGGAATGTGACCGAATTGTGTAAAGAAACAGGGATGATAACATTGGACTTTGACAGTATGCGTGTCTCTTACAATGCAGCTGACTAAGCGGAGAAATTGTGGGGGAAAAATTAATCTTATGAATTATGCAGATCAGACAAAAACTTGTCATCATCTGTATTACTGCATTTGTATTAATTCTAATGATGTTTTGGTGGGTACAAAAGGGATATAAGGCGGAAGGAAAGAATCTTTATATTATGGCTTACCTACTATGGTTATATGTGGGTGTGTTTCTTATCTCCCATGCATAATAAATACGGTTTTCTCTATGAAATTCTGGCAATTGTCCTAGCTTTTATGATACCGAAAATGGCTATAAATACAAGAGAAGGGAAAATTGGATGAAGACAGAAGATCAATCTAACACGAGTATGGGCAAGAATACAAAGAATGTGCTGTATAATGCTTCTATC
>CAVBPR010000030.1:0-8819 GCA_963597355.1 bacterium
GGTCAAGAGATTGACAAAAAAAAATACCTCAAGTAAATTTAGATTATTACTGACCTGCCAGTTGGTAAAATCTAAAAACACAAGAGGTATATACAATGAATGTTAAAGGCACAAAGAAGAAAAATCAAGTAGTAAATGTTATGGAACAGCAGGAACTTTTGAAAAAAGCGGAGGTGATCAGGGAAAATCTCAAAGCTTCAACGTGGCGTGAGTTGGAAACCAGTGGTAAATTCGATAAGAATGCTAAACTCTCCTTCATCAGTGATGACATGCTCATCTTAGGATGCGATGTGGGCAGCGAAACACATTATCTGAGAGCAATTGATACCAGGGGCAGAGAACTCAGTAAGTCCGCATTCCCGTTCAGTAATAATTCAGAAGGCTTTCAGGCGGCGAAGGAATGGGCGGTGAAAATAGCAGCCGAACATGATAAAAAGCAGATAGTCCTCGGGTTGGAGCCAACCGGTCATTACTGGTTCTGCCTTGCTACCTGGATGGTTTCAAATGGAATCAGTGTGGTTCAGGTAAATCCGTATGCAGTAAAGCAGACAAAGGAACTTGAGGATAACAGCCAGCTGAAGGACGATACCAAAGATCCTAAGCTAATTGCAAATCTTGTAAAAGACGGAAACTTTGGTATGCCGTATCTTCCGGAAAAGCTTTATGCAGAACTTCGGAGATTATCGTTGTTTAGGGATCAGCTGAATGAAGACAGGATAAGAGCCATTAACCGCATGCACAGGGAGTTAAAAATTTATTTTCCCGAGTATAAGGACGCATTGGGAAAAGTTGAAGGCTCCTTCAGCCTGGAGTTACTGAAACAGGCACCATTTCCAACAGATCTGACAGCACTTGGTAAGGATGGAATAAGGGAAATCTGGCATAATGCAAAGCTTAGAGGACGCGGCTACAGCAGGTCAGAAGAAATCTTAGACTATGCAAAATCAAGTGTTGGAATAAAAGATGGAATGGATGCCGGAAGAACAGCTGTGAAGTGGTTTGTAGGGCAGATTCAGACACTGGATGAGGAACTGGCACTTATAGAGGAACAGATCAATCAGAAATGTCAGGAAATACCACATGCCGAGAACATCCTCGAAATATCCGGAATCGGAGAAAATACACTTTCTGGAATCCTTGCAGAGATGGGAGATATTTCAAGATTTGACGATGTGAAGGAAATACAGAAGCTGAGTGGACTGGGACTGGTGGCATGCAGTTCCGGAAAGCACAAAGGAGAGACCAAGATCAGCCACAGAGGGCGCAAACGCTTGAGATACTGGCTGTTTCAGGCGGGTAAGTCAGTGGTGGCTCATTCCGAAGAGTTTAAAGAACTCCATGTCTACTATACGACAAGGGCAGAGAACCCGTTGAAGAAGATGCAGTCCCTGATAGTGATTGCCTGCAAGCTGCTAAGGATTATCTATACAATGCTAAAGACAGGTGTGGTCTATGATCCGAAAAAAATGTTGATGGACATCAGACGCCAGGAAAAACAGGAAGCGGCAGCGGCATAGAAAAAAGTTCCTTATCTCAAAGCTCCAGAACCTTGCCGGGTTCCAGAGGTATCTGAAATCGGGCAGGGTTCTGGAAAGAAACCCGAAAACGATGAAGTGCGCACTGCACTGCATCAGCACACAACGACCAACAGAGCAACACAGTGGAGAGCGTCCACGGAATATCCGTCTCCTGTGAAAGCTGTGGGTCAGTAAAATCAAAATCCAAACAAGAGCTGTAGCTTGCAGTAGTTTACACCGTAGGGCATGACCCTGTTCGAAAGCTTGGCAAGCACTCGGTGTATGGACAGGTGGGACGAAGGAAGTTGGGACACGATCCCTTTAGACACGGAAGGTTCACCACCATAGTTAACAGAGGATTATAGCCTTTATAAAGCAAAACGAGAGGATGCTTTATAAAGTGCACCCTTATTTAACTATTCAGTACAAGATACCATGACTGACATACACCTTTAGCTCTGGTTTTAGAGGTAAATATTTAGAGAAAAGCCTGAAAAATCAATGATTTAGGGCTTGACATTATAGGAAGGAATGACAAAAACTATGAATAGTTGGTATAGCGAAGAGGAATTGAAACGAATAGGGTTTAAATCATATGGAAAAAATGTGTTGGTTAGTCGAAAGGCCAGTATTTATGGCGCATCAAAAATTTCGTTAGAGAATAATGTTCGAATTGATGATTTTTGTATTTTGAGTGGAAAGATAAAGATTGGAAACAACATTCATTTGTCCGCATATAGTGCATTGTGGGGGGGGGATATGGGAATAACAATTTGTGATTTTGCTTCTATTTCATCACGTGTATGCGTTTATGCCGTGTCTGATGATTATAGTGGATGTTCAATGGTAAATCCGACAGTTCCCGAGAAATACAGGGATGTTCAGAGCGAGCCAGTCTATATTGGCAAGCATGTTAGTATCGGTTCAGGGAGTGTGATTTTACCGGGAGTCAGACTGGAAGAGGGAGCGGCACTTGGAGCAATGTCGTTGATGAAGTATTCAGGCAAGTCTTGGACAATTTATGCTGGTGTTCCGGCAAATGAGATCAAGTCAAGGATGAAAAGATTGCTGGAATTGGAAAGAGAGTATCAAAATGAGAGTGATTAATGTCACGCGCTCGTCAATGCCGGCTTTTGAGGAGTATTGCGAGGAAATAAAAAAAATCTGGGACAGCCATTGGCTGACAAACATGGGTGTGGAGCATCAGCAACTTCAGGCGGAGCTGGAGAAATATCTGAACTGTCCCCATGTGGTTCTCTACACCAACGGTCATCTTGCGCTTGAGAATGTTATTGCCGCCATGCAGCTGCCGAAGGGCGGAGAGGTGATTACTACGCCGTTTACTTTTGTGTCCACGACCCACGCAATCAGCCGAAACGGGCTTGTTCCGGTGTTCTGCGATGTGAATCTGGCGGATTATACGATTGATGTGGATAAAATCGAGGCGCTGATCACGGATAAAACGGTCGCCATCGTTCCTGTTCATGTATATGGCAATATATGCGACGTAGAACGCATCAAGGCGATTGCGGACAAGCACGGACTAAGGGTCATCTATGACGCAGCACACGCCTTTGCGGTGAAGTATAAGGGCGTATCCTCAGCAAACTTCGGAGATGCTTCTATGTTCAGCTTCCATGCCACCAAGGTGTTCAATACCATCGAGGGCGGCGCAGTGTGCTTCAAGGAGGACCGTCTTGTTCCGACGATGAACGATATGAAGAACTTCGGAATACGCGGCCCGGAAAGGGTTGTATGTATCGGCGGAAATGCCAAGATGACCGAGTTCCAGGCAGCGATGGGAATCTGCAATCTGCGGCATCTTGACCGCGAACTCGAAAAGCGTAAAAAAGTCGTCAAACATTATTGGGAGAGGTTAGACGGTATAGACGGAGTCAGGCTATGCAAGCCGCAGAAGGATGTCGAGCCGAACTACGCATATTTCCCGGTTGTCTTTGACGAGTATAAGTATACACGCGACGAGATTTTTGTCGCATTGCAGGAAAACGGCATAATAGCCCGCAAGTATTTCTATCCGATTACAAACAGCGTGGAGGCATATGCAGAGCTTCCGAGTGCGGGCGCGGAGAAGACACCGATTGCGGCGTTCCTTGCTGAACATGTACTTACCCTGCCGCTGTATGCAGATCTGGCACTGGAGGATGTGGATCGTATCTGCGATATTATCTTGAAATAAGGAGTGATAGTTTATGAGAACACAGAGTTCTATAAAAAATATTTTAACGGGATTAGCTGGTCAGGTAATTGTTACAATAACCGGGTTTATAACAAGAACTGTTTTTATCAGCATTCTTGGCTCTACATATTTAGGAGTTAGTGGCTTATTTTCAAATATCCTTTCTATATTGTCTTTTGCGGAACTTGGAATTGGGCAGGCAATCATTTTCAGCCTTTATAAACCGATAGCAGAAGATGATAAAGAGCGGATTGCATCGCTGATGCGCCTTTATGAACGGGTATATAAATTTTTGTTCTTCTTTGTGCTGACAGTAGGTCTACTGTTACTTCCGGTGTTGCCATACATCATAAAGGATATCGATTCTATTCCGAATTTGAGACTCATCTATGTAATGTATTTGGTGAATTCAGCCTCATCCTATCTGTGTGCATATAGAAGTAGTTTTATTACGGCGTGTCAGAAAAATCATATCATCAATAACATATCAACAATTTGCAGTCTTATTGCATGTGCAGTGCAGGTTTTAGTGCTGTGTGCATTCAGAAATTATCTTGTTTACTTAGCAGTGCAGATAATATTTGGATTTATACCGAACGTCGTTTCTTACGTTTATTCGGGAAAACTGTATCCATTTCTGAAAAATAAGGACGTAAAGCCGCTTCCGCGAGATGAGATGAAGAAAATCAAAGAAAATGTGAAAGCCTTGATTATGTATAAGGTTGGAACTCTGGCGCTGAGCTCGACAGACAACATTCTCATTTCCATGTTTGTCGGCATTATTACAGTGGGTAAATATTCAAATTATCAGCTTTTGTCAAGCACTGTGACAGGTTTTCTGTCAACTATCTTTGGAAACCTTACAGCAAGCATCGGAAATTTGAATGCAAAGGAATCAGATGAGCAGAAACATTTTATATTCAACGTGATCAATTTGGCAACATTTTGGTTTTACGCCGTGTGCTCGATATGCCTGTTTATCTGTATGACACCGTTTATTCATGTGTGGATCGGTGATGAATATGTGCTTGCGTTTTCTTCGTCGCTGATAATTGCTGTGAATATTTATATAGGTGGAATGCTGTTTGCACCATTTCAATATAGACAGACAATGGGGCTGTTTGTGCAGGGACGATGGAGGCCGATTATCTCAGCCATTATAAATTTGGTTGCGTCTGTTGTTTTTGCTATATGGTGGGGTCTACCGGGTATTCTCTGGGGAACTGCTGTTGCACGTTTAACGACCAATGTGTGGTTTGACCCTTATTTAGTCTATAAACATGGCCTGCATCGTTCACCGATGTTCTATTACATTGATTACATCAAAAAAGCTGTTTTATTTGTTGCAATCGGTGCTCTCAGTTGGTATGTTGCCAGCTTTATTCCGGACAGCAATCTACTGTGGGTTGTTGTCAAAGGTGGAATTACATTTGTCTTAACTAATTTGATTATATTGCTGTGTTTTTGCAGAAGCGAGGAGTTTAGATATTTATTAAATTTAACAAAGAATATTAAAGGAATCATGAAAAACAATGAGATTGATTGATAAGCTGAAAAGGCTTCGACATAAAATCTATATTTGGAGATTTTGCCATTCTTCGATTCAGAAAAACAAAATTATTATGTGGGCGGATAGTTTTAAGCATTTTGGGTGCAGCCCAAAGTATATTGCACTTTATTTGCTCAAACATTATCCGGGCAGATTTGACCTTGTGTGGGTTTTTGAAGATGGCGCAGCGCTGCCGCCGGACTTTCCGGATGCAATCCGCTGTGTGCGGTATTTCTCTATTAACTATCTGAGGGAGCTTCATACAGCAAAGTTTGTGATCTGCAATATGCGCACTGGACCTGCGCAATATTGGAAAAAAAGGCCGGATCAGATCTATATCCAGACATGGCACAGCTCTTTGCGACTGAAAAAAATAGAGGGGGATGCGGCGGAGCATTTTGATCCCGGTTATATAAAAATATGTCAGGAGGATTCTGATAGAATTGATTTGCTCCTTTCCGGTTGCCGCTTTAGCTCGGATATCTTTAAAAGGGCGTTTTGGTATGACGGTGAAATTCTGGAAAGCGGAACCCCTCGGTGCGATATCCTTCTGCAGAGTGCTGGCGATGCTAAGAAAAAGGTCTTTGACACCTATGGCATAGACCAATCCCAAAGGCTGCTTCTTTATGCGCCGACTTTTCGCAGCAATAAACCATCTGATTTCCTTGGGATGGATTTTTATCGGCTGAAATTTTCTTTGGGTGATGGATGGGTCGTTGGAGCAAGATTGCATCCAAATGTACTTGAGGCTGTTATTCCGGATGAAGCGATATCCATGAGTAAGTATTCGGATATGCAGGAATTGATTGCGGCGGCAGATATTCTGATAACGGATTTTTCTTCCTGCATGTTCGATATGGCTATTGCTGGAAAACCATGTGTTTTATACGCTCCGGATTTGAAAGAATACATGGAACGAGAAAGAGGACTTTATTTTGACATCCGGGAACTCCCATTTCCAATTGCTCAAAGCATGGATGAGTTGTGCGATATTATAGAGAATTTTGACGAGGCTCACTATCATGAGTGTCGCAGGAAATTCATGACTACAATAGGAAGTTTCGAGGATGGGCATGCAGCGGAAAGGGTGTGCCAATATATATGTCAACAACAGTAAAACAGAGAAAAGACAGATGAAACAGGGAATCGTTTCACAAGCGGAAGAAACTGGGTTAAAAAAATGACTTTGAACCAATACAGAACATCAGGAGGTTATATCATGGAAAATAGTATACCCAAAGTTAAGGTAAGTATTATTATGCCGGCGTATAACGCAGAGAGAACGATCGAACGAGCGTTGGATTCTTGCATTCATCAATCATTACAGGAAATAGAAGTAATTGTGATTGACGATTGTTCTCAGGATTCAACTCCAAAAATGCTGATAGAAATGCAAAAAGAACATCCTGATAGGGTTAGAGTTGTATTTCAGAGCGAGAATAAAAAACAGGGCGCGGCCAGAAATGTTGGGATCAATTGTGCACAGGGCGAGTATATTCTTTTTGTTGACAGCGATGATTGGATAGAACCTCAAGCCTGTGAGCTTCTATATGAGTGTGCGGTCAAAACGAAGGCGGATATTGTTTGTGGGGATTATGACTGGGTATGGCCGGATGGCAGGACAAAGCAAATCAATGTTTATGAAAATGCACGGGAATGCATTGGAGCGCAAACGGTGGAAACAAAGAAAAAGCTTTTAATGCAGCCGGGGTATTTTTGGTGTAAAATGTATCGGAAATCTATGCTTGAGGCAAAGCAAATTAGATTTCCGGAAGGATTGTATTATGAAGACAGTGCGTTTAATACGCTGACAATGCTGGCCTCCGATAGGGTGAAAAAAATTGATTATACATTTTATAACTATTTTCAGAACGATGCATCTACTGTCCATAAGCCGGAAAACCAGCTGGATAAAATAAAGGTGGCGCAGCATCTGCTGAAAAAAAAGTCAGAATTTCACGAGTGTTATTGGGAAATGATGGATTATAAAGCTGCGGTATTAACCGGTGCAGCACTTATTTACGCAATTGTTCCGCTGTACAAACAATTAGGCTCGAAGCTGGATTTATATCTTAAGGAAATTCGAGAGAACACCGCACGATTGAGATATGGGGGGGGTATTGGCTTGCTCCGTCCGATATGCTCAAGTCAATGGAATTGAACTATAAGCATCCGTTATTATTTAAATTGTTAAAATTGCGATAGGAATTTATTTATGAGTAAAAAGATTATTGGTTACACCACCGGCGTATACGATATGTTTCATATAGGCCATCTTAATGTGATCCGCCGGGCAAAAGAGCAGTGCGACTATCTGATTGTGGGTGTCAGCACAGATGAACTTGTTTTTTACGAAAAAAACAAGACTCCGGTCATCCCTTATGAGGAAAGGGCAGCTATAGTAGAGGCACTGAAATATGTGGATCAGGTTGTGCCCCAGATAGACAAAAATAAGATGGGGGCGTGGGAAAAGTATCACTTTGATAAAATGTTTGTCGGGTCGGACTGGATGGGAACTCCGCAATGGGAAGGATTTGAAGAACAGTTTGCACCGCTGGGCGTGGAGATTGTGTATCTACCACATACGGACGGAATTTCCAGCACAAAGCTGACGGGAGTCATAAAAGAAATTCTGGATGAACATCCGGAAAAAAATAGATAGCGGTACTGGCGATAAGCGTGATTTTAAATCTCTGCAAATAGGAGAAGTGGGGTTGACAGGTGACAAAAGAAGGAGAACAATCTAGACAGACAGACAGGCAGGCAGGCGTAGAACCGCGTCTGCAATGGATCGATGCGCTAAAGGGGTATGGAATTTTCTGCGTTACTCTTGCCCATTTGAATCCGTGGCTGCCAATAGAAACTCATATTTATTCTTATCATATGTTCCTGTTTTTCTTTATTTCAGGGTATTTATATAAAAAGCAGGAACTCGGAAGCTACATTCGCAGGAAAGCAATAACATTGTTAGTGCCTTTTTGGGCTTGGAACAGTCTGTCATCGGCGGTTGAACTGCTTATAACAAGGGACTTGGCAGATGTGGCCGAGGGATTCTTTGTTGTTCATGGGAAGCTTTGCTGGAATGCGCCAATATGGTTTCTCCTGACCTTGTTTTTGTGTGAGGTGGTTTATGCTCTTGCTGATAACCTCGTGCAGAACAGATTTATTTCAGAAATTTTGCTTTTTGTCAGTATGGTCGCATGGTTTTTATGCGGTGAATATAATACGCTGCCGCTGAAGCTCAATCTTTTGCCGCTTGCACTATTTGGCTTTTCGTATGGACATATACTTCGCAGGATCACTTGGAGCAAGCAGCGTAAAATCGGTTGGGTCATTCTCATACTGTGTGTTTCGGGCGTGGCAAGTATTCTGTTCGGAGCAGTACTGAATCAAAGGATTTCATATACGGGAGCGGTGTTTGGCAATTTCCTGTATTGCGGTATAGCTGCGCTTTCAGGATGCGGTTTCTTTACTACTGTGTTTAAAAACTTTAAGCAAATAGGGAGCAATAGGATACTTTGCCGTCTTGGGAGAAATTCATTGGTAATAATGGCGG
>CAVBPR010000031.1:0-8125 GCA_963597355.1 bacterium
AACGGATACAGTGGATATTCCTGCTGAGGGGCTGATCTGCGTAGCTGATGGGGTAGGCGGCAATAATGCTGGAGAAGAGGCTTCATCATTTGTGCTGAATGCTTTGTCTGATTATCAGTGGTCAGATGAGGATGCTATGAGAGAAAAGCTCGTAGAGATCAACCGCAAGCTTGTATCGAACAGCAAAGAGGATGTAAGGCTTACCAATATGGCGACCACGATGTCCGGGGTGTACATCAAAGCTGGCGAACTGAAGATTATTCATGTTGGCAATACCAGAGTGTATGCCATGCAGGGACATTATCTGAAGCAGCTGACATCGGATCATACAGTTTATAACTGGCTGAAAAGTCTTGGCAGAACGGAAGAAGCGGAAGTGTGCAATAAAAATGAGATCACAAGCTGCTTTGGAGGCGGAGATGAAAAGCTGATCGAGAAGCTTTATATCCAGTCAGTAAATGAAGTAAAAACATTACTTTTGACGAGTGACGGGATACACGAGTATGTGAGCATTGATGATCTTGAAGATATCATCAATTCAGATATCCCGAATGACGAGAAATGCAGTGCCATACAGGAAGCTGCCTTGCTTGCCGGATCAAAAGATGATATGACAGTAGTGCTTATCTGTATGCAGGAGGGGTGAGAATGGGTTTTAGGTTCAGAAAAAGCATAAACCTGGGAGGGGGATTCAGGATTAACCTCAGCAAGTCAGGTATAGGCTACAGCTGGGGGACAAAGGGATACAGAGTGACGAAGACTGCCCATGGTACCACCAGGCGAACCTATTCTATCCCCAGAACAGGTATTTCATGGGTCGATGAAACGGGCGGAAAGCACCGAAACAGGTCAAGAAGCAACAGAAACAATACGAGAAGCCGGAGTAATCCAGCTCCGTATCAGCCGACACAGCCGATGCCAAGGCAAAATTATCAGCCATCTTATGACAGTGCTCCTGAGAGGGCTATTCAGAGCACTGGTATTGAACAGTTCAAAGAGGCTGAGGAAGGAACTGTTTCTGATGCATTGGAGCGGACAATCCGTTTGAACTGGATCGGAACATTACTTCTATTTGGAATATTGCTGGTAGCTGTTCATCCGGCATTCTTGCTTGTGCCATTTGCCGGAATCGTGCTGAAAATTGTTGCGCATACTGCAGGCAGAGTGAATCTGGAATATAGTTTTGATCCTGAAAAACAGGATGAGCATAACCGAAGGATTGGGGCATGGCAGCTTCTGGCGGAAGGAAACAAGGAATGGCAGGTGCTGACCGAGCAATTCAACAATAACCAAAAGGTTCATGTCGGGGCAAACAGAAGCCAGAAGAGATCTGTATGTAAAATACAGAAGGGGCATCCGTATTATATTGATACGAATGTAGATACCATACAGATAGTGCTGGCTAATAAGGAGACACTGATCATTCTGCCGGATAAGGTGTTCTTTGTAAGAAAGCAAAAGGTAGGCATGATAGATTATTCTGATTTCAGAATCAGCGTATCTTTGGTACGCTTTGTGGAATCTGATCCGGTGCCTAAGGATGCTCAGGTTGTAGGACAGACATGGCAATATGTAAATAAGAATGGTACGCCCGATCGAAGATATAAGAACAACAGACAGATACCTATATGTCTGTACGGGCAGGTTTTCCTACGTTCATCGTCCGGGCTGAATGTAGAGCTACAGATTTCCAACGTTCAAAATGCCAGGGATTTTGCGGAGTTGATAACATAGCCTATGAAAAGAAAAACATATCGGATATTTGTGGTATTCGCAATACTGGCGGTTGTGATTGCTGCCGGGATTGCAGGATACAGCATATATCGACAACATCATCCACAAAGAAATATGCCGGACGCGCGGGTGTCCGAAACGGAGGGTAACGACCGGAAAGATCAGAGAAATATTGAGAATGATACAACAGAACAGGATACAGGAACGGAGTCACCACCGACTGAAAATACAGAGCGGGTAATTCCGGCGGATTCCACTTTCGAGATCAATTTCTTTGATGTGGGCGAGGCGGACTCCACGCTGGTAATGTGTGACGGACAAGCGATGTTGATAGACGGAGGCAATCCGGGCAGCTCGCAATTCCTGTATTCATATCTTCAGCAGAACGGGATAAAGTATCTGGATTATATGGTCTGTACCCATGCCCATGAAGACCATGTTAGCGGTCTAGCCGGTGCGCTGAACTATGCAACCGTCGGAACGGCTTTTGCTCCGGTTACGGAATATGATACAAGAGCGTTCAACAGCTTTGTGAAGTATCTGGAACAGCAGGGTAAGTCCATAACGATTCCGTCAGCAGGCGATACCTTTACCCTGGGTAGTGCGAAGGTTGAAATTGTAGGTCCCGTGGATATGTCTCTGGCGGAGAACAATGAGAATAATTCGTCAATCGTGGTAAAGATTATATACGGGGATACGGCGTTTCTGATTACCGGTGATGCAGAGGAAATAGAGGAACAGTCCATATTGGATGCCGGATATGATGTGAAAAGCACGGTGCTCAGGGTGGGGCATCATGGAAGCTATACATCAACATCAGAGAGTTTCCTTAAGGCAGTGGCACCGGAGTATTGTGTGATTTCGGTAGGCCAGGGAAATGCATATGATCATCCGCACGATGAGGTAATGAACAGGATTGCTGCATATGGAGCGACTGTATACAGGACAGATATGAACGGGGACATTACCTGTGCCAGCGATGGGAAAACAGTAAGGTTTAGTACGGAAAAAAATGATTTAAGATAGAGTCATGTTGATTAATTCTTATCAAATCTTTGTGGTGCAACTCTGCACTATTCAATCCGAGCATAAACTTACACGGCCCGTAACAATCCAAATAATTGACACTGAAAGGCCAGACTGATATAATATATATGGGTATTTGACTTCAGATGCTTATTAACTTATAAAGGAGGAATAAGGGATGCAGTACACAAAACCGGTAGTATTAAAGGCCGAGATCGTGAACTTCGCTAAATGCGGCGATGGTCCTTGCGGTAGACCTTGTAGCGTTAATAAGGCCTGAGCCGAAATACATACTGAGAAACTACGGACGCAGGTCATTGTGCCTGTGTCTTTTTCTTTATAAATGTTTTGATAAATTATATTTTCGGAGGATGGCAAAGTGTATTACAAAATCAGAAACGACATATTATTTCGCCAATACAAAGAATATGGGTACATTACCGATAACTCCGAGTACGGATATCGCTTTTTAAATAGCAACCGCAAAAATCCAGGAGAGAATTATGTTTCAGAGAGTGGTGCGGTAATGTTAGCAGCATTAAGAAAGTCTCCCCGAGATATTGATGAGATTATCGCTGAATTAATGCAGATATTCCAAGGTGTTGATTTTGACACATTGAAAGCAGACACAATTGAATTTTATCAGTGGTTATTCAACCAAGGGTATTTAAGTTGCGGAAACACCTACGAGTCTTGCGTAGATGCAGATGAAGTTGCTTCAACAGATGATGCAGGAGAAAAAAATGGAATAACTGTTGTTTCAGCCGATGAGTGCGAAAAGAATGTCATCAATTCCAATGATTTCCTCCGAAGCATTCACTTTGACATAACTAGTATCTGTAATGAAAGGTGTGTGCACTGCTATATACCGCATAAGGAAAAAACTAAAGCTATTGATTCAGGACTGTTTTATAGAATTATTGAGGATGGAAGAAAGCAGAATATAATTCATGTTACATTATCCGGAGGAGAGCCACTTTTACATCCTGACTTTATAAACTTTCTTGCACGTTGCAGAGAACTTGATTTGTCGGTAAATGTATTGACAAATTTAACCATGCTGACAGACGATATGATTTCTGAAATGAAAAAGAATCCCCTTCTTTCCGTGCAAACGTCAATTTATTCTATGGATGCTGAAGTCCATGATGGCATAACAGGTGTTTCTGGAAGTCTTAAAAAGACAACGGAGGGATTTGAAAAGCTTTTATCTGCAGGAATACCATTGCAGATTTCTTGCCCAATAATGAAGCAAAATAAGGATAGTTTTTTGGGCGTTATACAATGGGGAAAAAACCATAATGTTGCGGTTGCTATAGAGCCGGAAATTTTTGCTTCGTATGATCATTCTGGGAGTAACTTAAAAAACAGATTGTCATTAGAAGAATTTGAGGCAGTTGTAGAAAAGGAATTATCCGAAGGATATGCGGAGGTCTTTTGGGATTCCGCGAAAACAAAAGAAGCTTTAACCAAAAACGATCCAATATGTTCTGTGTGTAGATATAGTTTTTGCGTATCTGTGGAAGGTAAAGTTTTCCCTTGCGCAGGCTGGCAGGCAAATATAATCGGTGACTTGAATCAGGATACAATAGCAGAAATATGGGAGAATTCATCCGCAATACAAGAACTGCGTAAAATTAGGAGAAGAGAGTTTGCTAAATGCGTTACATGTGAAGATCGTGGATATTGTACGGTTTGTATGATGAGCAACGCTAATGAGAATCCAGATAATGATGTATTTAAAATCAATGACTTCCACTGTAAAGTATCGGCTATTGTCCATAAAAGTGTTTCTGAATATAGGAAGATGCATTGATATTTATGACTGAAGGAGGGATGCACAAATGGAAAAAATAATTATTCAAGATGCGTATGAACATAATTTAAAGCATCTGAATCTTGAGATACCGTTGAATTCCTTCACATGCGTAACCGGATGCTCCGGATGCGGAAAATCCTCATTGGTTTTTGACACTATTTATGCTGAAAGTCAACGCGGATTTCTTGAAGGCATGACCGGCAATCTTTATGGCCAAAAACTTATGAATAAGCCGAGAGTTGGCTCTATTGAAAATCTCCAGCCTGCGCTTAATATTTCTCAGAATTACTACAATGTAAATCCGCGTTCAACGATAGGAACAATTACAGAGATTTCTTATTATTTAAGGTCTTTGTTTGCAATTTTGAATAGTAATCAGTCTCAGAGTATATCGGAGAGCATCTTTTCTTCTAACAATCCCAAGGCATTTTGCCCACAATGTTCCGGAATGGGTGTCGAAATGATAGTCTCGGAAGCGTTGTTGATCCCAGATCCGGAGAAGACATTGCGAGACGGTGCAATTTTGTTCTTTAAGGGTGCGCCTGAAAGCAAAGAGATGAAATTTCTAGAGGCACTATGCGATCACTACGGGATAGACATTGAGAAGAAAGTATCTGAATTAAGCAAACAAGAATTGCATCAGCTTCTTTATGCGGATGATCAAATACGCTACAAGCTTGCTTACAAAGAAGGGAAGCGAAGAAAACAGCATTATGTAAATTTGAGAGGTGCTATTCCAGCAATTCAAGACAGAACGAGCAGTGATTCTACCGATCAGTCTGCAGTATACGCCAAATATATGGAAGAAGTACCTTGCCATATTTGCCATGGCGCCAAATTACGTCAAGATGTTCTACAGTACAAGGTTAATGGATTGAATTACAGCGATGCAGAAAGCATAGAGCTTATCACACTGAAGTCTTGGCTGAATGATGTTAATAGTGAGTATCAATCCTCTGCAAAAAAAGAGTTGGTATCCCAGTTGGTTGACGGAATGCATCAAAAAATTGATGCATTACTTAAGCTAAATGTAGGATATCTATGTCTGAATCGGTCTGTCCCTTCTCTTTCTGATGGAGAAAGACAGCGTATCAGAATAGCAACTCAGCTTACTTGCTCATTGAAAGGATTGCTGTATATTTTGGATGAGCCATGTAAAGGACTGCATTACCGAGATATAGGGAGGATTATCCAGGTCACAAGAGATTTAATCAATCGCGGAAATACTGTTATTTCAATAGAGCATAATAAACAATATATTGCCGTCGCCGATACTGTTATTGAGTTAGGACCGGTTGGTGGTCCATGTGGTGGATATTTAATAGATTCAAAGCAAGATGTTAGTGCTTTAAATAAGGGCTTGATTTTTAAGGAAAATATTGATAACAAACAATTTTTTGAAATAGAGGACATTGATTTTCGCAACATTAAAGGACAGACGGCCAGATTTCCTATTGGCGGGATTACCTGTATAACCGGTGTTTCCGGGTCTGGTAAATCCACATTGGCAACGGTTGTTTTAAATTGCTTCTCGACAAAATCCGGCTTTTGTTGCAAGAGATTTCATGGTGCCTCCTCTATCAAGCGTGCTATCCAAGTAAATCAGGCACCTGTCGGAAAAACTCCTCGCTCCACGGTTGTATCTTATTTGGGAATCTTTGACGAAATTCGTTCTCTTTATGCGAAAACAGCGACAGCTAAGAAAATGAAACTGAGTGCCACCCATTTCAGCATGAATGTCAAAGGTGGACGCTGCGAATGCTGTCAGGGAACTGGAATGCAGAAGATAGAGCTTAACTATTTGCCCAGCTCGTATATTCTCTGCCCTGAATGTGGGGGTAAACGTTACAATGACAATGTCCTTGCAGTAACATACAAAGACAAAACCATTCTAGATGTTCTGGAAACGCCAGTTTCTGAAATAATGGATCTTTTCAAAGAAAATCATAAAATCTACGCTGTTCTTCAAAGCATGGAAAATTTGGGTTTGGGCTACCTTAGACTTGGTCAGATGTCCATGAATTTATCAGGAGGAGAAGCACAGCGCATAAAATTGGCCAAAGCATTAGGGATACCTTCACATGGAAAAAATTTATATATTCTTGATGAACCTACATCAGGACTTAATGATGTTGATACTGATAAATTCATCCGGATTTTGCTTTCATTACAAAGCAAGGGGGATACAATCGTTATCATCGAACACAATCTGAGATTTGTTTCGCAGGTGGCCGATTATATTATTGATTTTGGATTAGTCAGCGGCAAAGCCGGTGGTATTATCTCCGCTCAGGGGGAACCTAAATCAGTTTTTGCCCAAGAGAATTCATCTCTTTATGGCTTAGATAAACTCAATGTGTAATGCTTGTTACGAAAGGACCGTGGATTTATGGAAGATAAACTAAAGCAGTGTACAATTGTGTTAACCAGGGCCTGCAATCTGCGGTGTGACGTTTGTTACGTGAAAGATGCAGGATATGATCCTCAAGACATGCTTTCTTATGAGGATCTCTTAAAAATTGTGGATTTCTGCGGTGAAGCGGGAACGAAATATATCTTCTTCTCTGGTGGAGAACCGCTCACCTATCCTCATATTCTGGATATTTTGCAGTATATCAAAAATACGAAGCCAACAATCATGTCGGCGATTGCTACAAACGGCGTCTTGGTGGAGAACTTGGAATTTTGTAAAAAGCTGGTAGACAGCGGCGTTGGATATATAGATATTTCCATGAAGGGAACGGATCCGACTGGATGGAAACATGCAACTGGTTACGATGGATATTCAAAGCAATTGCATGGAATCCACAACTTAGCAGCCACATCGTTGGAATTCACTTGTTCTATGGTGATTACAAAAGATAATGTTTCAACATTTTGTAATGCAGTGCAAGCTGCAATTGATAATGGAGCTAAACAGTTTTCTTTTACATTTGTTATAGACAATAGTGATTCAATAGCGAAAGATGAAAAATACTTGGAGGAGAACAACCCCATTGCTTTAATTGACTGCTTCTTGTCACAAACAGACCGTCTAAATTCCATTATAGACGATTGGTGGATTGAATATAGTTTTCCGTTGTGTATGTATACGAAAGAGCAGATGGAGGCATTAACTGGGCGACTGGCTTCGCCGTGCCAAATTCATAAAAACAACGCAGTAACATTCAATACAAAAATGCAATTGTTGCCTTGCGATATGTATATAAGTCATCCTTTAGGAAAACTTGGTGTCGATTTCACATCCTTTGTGGAATTTAAGAAGCTGGTTGAACAGCCAACATATCATAAGATCATGGATAATATTCGCCAAATGCCTTCTTCGAAATGTACCACTTGTGAGTACTTTGATTCGTGCTATGGTGGCTGTCCAGTTCTTTGGAAAAATTATTCATTTGATGCATTAATGAAATTCAAGAAAAAGTACTCGACCTCAAAATAGTGCTGCTTACATATCTTTTTGTTATCCCGCATTTTATCAGTTCCTAAACGTAAATGCTCCATAGCACGTACCTATTAAGTTCGCACGAATTGTGCGAAGATACC
>CAVBPR010000032.1:0-3962 GCA_963597355.1 bacterium
GGAAGCGAGGGAAATCGGAACGCGTAAGATTCATGAAATCTGCAGAGGCGTAGAAGCTTTCTCTGACTGTAAGATCGATGATCAGGTTAAGATAGGCTACGATGCATGCTTCAATGATCCGGAACTGGTGGACACTCTCACATCTGTCTACAGTGCCGAATTCGGAGAAGACAGCTACTATATAATGGAGGAGCCGCTAAAATTCAGTGAGGACTTCAGTTTCTTCTCCACTGTCACCGGCAAACCGGCCGTGCTGATGTTCTTAAATGCAGGTCATGCAGAAGGTCATGAGAAGGGGGTTCTTCACAATGAAACCTGCACATTCGATGAGAATGCAATGCAGTACGGAATGGCAGCAATGAGCGTCGGAGCACTGGGTGCGCTGAAATAGAGATTTCGGCTCAAGAATTTGTAGAGTGTTTGTTTACTACAAGAAGAAAATGAAAGGAGAACGATATGACATTCTATAATGCTTTCCTCGCACTGGTTATCGTTGCACTCGCATACGTAATCGGTGAATGGGTTTCCGACCTTTCCAGGGCTTGGATTCCATCCGTGCTGGTAACCGCGATAATTTTCCTGATCGGCTACTGGACGGTCTTTCCGAAGACGCTGTCCGATGATTCCGGACTGTCGGCTTTCGCCGGAACCATCGGTGTCATGCTGTTCATCACCCACATCGGAACAGTTATCAGTCTCAAGCAGCTGATAGAACAATGGAAGACGGTAGTCATCTGTCTCGTCGGACTGGTCGGCATGGTCACGCTGTGCTGGTTCATCTGTCCGCTCGTGATGGATAAGGTTCTGGTTATTGCCGGACTTCCGCCGCTAACCGGCGGTATCGTTGCCGCGCTGACGATGCAGAATGCAGCGACCGCAGCCGGTTATAAAGAAGCCGCAGTATTCGCAATTGCCATGTATTCCGTACAGGGTCTGGCGGGATATCCGATCACCGCACTTTGCCTCCATGCGGAAGGCAAGAAGCTGATTAACGAGTGGAGCGAAGTCAAGCTGACATTGAGCCAGGCAGAGATCGACAAGATGAAGACCATCGGTCTTTCCACCATCGGTGACGATAGCGATATCAAGAAACCGATTCCGCCGCTGCCTGCAAGATTCAACACACCGGTATTCATCATCGCAAAGCTGGGTCTGAGCGTATGGATTTCTTCACTGCTGGGACAGGTTGTTACCCAGGTTCCAACCATCGTGTGGTGTCTAATCGTATCCGTTGTTCTGACCAGACTGGGATTCCTCGATACTAGCTCGCTGTCCAGAGCAAACTCTTACACGATCATCATGTTCGCTGCAATGCTGAGCGTATTCTCCGGATTGAAGGACTGCACACCGGCAATGCTTAAGGAACTGATCGTTCCAATGCTGATCATGATTATCATCGGCGTTGTCGGCATGGGTATTGCTGCATTTGTCATCGCAAAGATCTTCAAGATGGATTTCCCGCTTGCTTTTGCAAATGGACTGACTGCACTGTACGGATTCCCGTGCGATGCGATTATCACCGAGAATACATGCAACTCTCTGACAGATGATCCGGATGAAAGAGGATATCTGATGAGCAAGATGTTCCCATCGATGGTTGTTGGCGGATTCGTTACGGTAACCATTACATCGGTAATTTTCGCCGGATATTTCGCAACATTGCTGGCAGGAAGTGTAACCTTCGCCGTTAGTTAGAGAGAGATGTTTATCCATTCATAGATTTACGCAGAGAGAGGAGGCGCTACAGTGCCTCCTCTCTTGCTGTATAACAGAAAACCCCGCGTTAAACGCGGGGATGGTTTTTTTATTCTTTTGGTGATATAAACTTATATTTACCCTTTCCAAAGCCGCTGACAGGCTCAATCAAATCCGCATTTTTCAGTTTTGTAATGAGATTGCCTGCGGCAGTAACGGAATCCTTTGTGATAGCAGCGATGTCGGAGCGACCAAACACACCATCAACGCCCATATTGGCAAATACCGCTTTTGCCTTTGCAATCGTACCTTGGCTTGCGTTCAGCCGATCAATCGCAACCTCAATCGCAACATTTTCGTCCTCAATCGTAACCTTGCTTGCGGTTGCAGCGGTTCCGTAATTTAGATTATAGAGTGTAACTTGAAAAGAACTGGCATCCGAATAGAATTTAGGCTCCAGCTCGTCGCGGTAATTGTGAGCGGCGCGGTAGGTCTCCGTGATTTTCTTAAAGCCGCTGCCCTGACGCTCCATATAACCCAGCCGTCCGAAAATATCTGCAAGGATGGGGTTGCGGCGCGTGGAGGAAATGCTGGCCAGATCCCGCTCCTGTATCCGCGTGCCATCTGCCATACCGCCGGGAGAATATATGGTAAGGCGGTCATCGTAAATGTCGATATGAACCTCGCTGCCCAAGATCAAATAATCCCGATGGATCAGTGCATTGACAAGCGCCTCAAAAACGCTCCGCTCGCAGTAGTCGGGCATCTCAACACGAGAATCGGCGGTTTTCTTCCAGCGCGTTTTCATATTCCGCTTGACAAAGCTGACGCCCTCATTGAGCAGAATAATCAGGCTGCCAGAGTATTCCGCGCTGTCAAGTGCATCTACCATGCCGCCGCTTTTATCAAGGCCGTTCCAGCGTGTGCAGAACAGGCGGGAATGTCGGATGGGAGAGTCATCTGCAAGCAAAGCGCCTGCATTGGTCAGCTTGCCGTGTTCGTCCCGCATATCGAAGGAATCGAACAGCTTTTCTTCCATGCTGTTGCCTGTCCAGGCCTTGTACCGTTCGCGCAGCTTGGAAAAAGCGTAATCCTTGAAATCATACTCGGAGACCAGTTCGTCATAGGTGCGGTGCATCCCCTTGAGAATCAGTTGATTCAGTACATAGGACGGGGCGATCACACTTTCATTGCCGATGCGGATATACGCCTCCATAATGCCGTCTGCTTTGTAGTAATACGGTGTGGAGCGCCCTGCGGACACAGACAGCACAAGAATATCCTTGTTGTCCTCCCGTTCTGGTGCGAGGATAAAACTCGGATAAGGCGTGATACGCTCTTTGATCAACCGGCTGATCGCCTCCGCATCGGTCTGTGCCTCAGCTAAACCGACAGCATTTCTGTCATTATCAATCCCAAAAAACAGTGTGCCGCCAATGCCGTTTGCAAAGGCACTGACGCTTTTGAGCCAGCTTTTTGGCTTCTTTACCTCCAGCGCGACCTTGAAATCACATTCGGTCGTTTCTGCGATCCAGCGGTCAATCATCATTCTCACCGTCCTGTCTCTTATTCTTCCCTCTGCTTTTATAGACATTATACTGATTCTTGCACCGGGCGCTGCAAAATGCGGAGTTGGCCCGGCTGCCGAGGAATACCTTCTGGCAGTGCTTGCACAGCCGCAGCGGTTTTGCATCGTCCACCAGCATGAAGCTGAACATCATCTGGATGCCCAGCAGCAGCGAATGGAAGTCCCAATAGATGGTCGGTTTCTCCAGCAGCTCAATATGATAACTGGGCGCAATGCCGCCGAAGGCAGTCATGGCCTTGCGGTAGAGATTTCTTGTATCCTCGTCAATGCTGTCGTAGTCGTTATAGTACAAAATAGAGGTGGTCAGCGTAAACGCCCAATCCTTGAACTGCTGTGCTACCCAGTCATAAGGTTCGGCATATTCCCGCTGAAAGTTCATGTTCTTCGCCATCGGCTCATCCATGAAGGTCATGGTCAGGGCAATCATCATATTATCCCCGGAAACATTCCAACTGGATTCCACGCCTTTTTTCACTACATCCAATTTGTCGAAGGGATAGAATAGCGCAAGATAATCCTCTGTCGCCATGCTTTCTTCCTTGATGAAGTGATTTTTTGGCAGATACACCGCTTCATAATCCATGAAGGACGGCGTGGTGGGCAGTGCCGTCATCAGCCCCAACAGACCGTAATGGTTCACAAAGGCCAGAATTGCCTTTTCCACCACATCCTCCGACCT
>CAVBPR010000032.1:4010-5800 GCA_963597355.1 bacterium
AGCCCCAACATACCGTAATGGTTCACAAAGGCCAGAATTGCCTTTTCCACCACATCCTCCGACCTGCGGTTCATCATCAGCATCCCCACATTCAACGCTTCAAGAACCATCTCGGAGGACTCCTTCAGCGGGTTATAGATGTCGGGCTTTGCCGTCTTTTCCGGTGTGATATAGCGTTTTCCGTCCTTGCCACTCTTGATCTCATAGCGGTCATACCGCGCCCAATGGGAACGGGACTGCGCAAACAGATTGTTCATGACGCTGTTCCTCTCAATTCGTAATCTATCTATATATTAACCATATTACTATTGTATCAACCGTCCTTGGCATCGTCAAGGGCGGCTTTCTGTATAACAGAAAACCCCGCGTTAAACGCGGGGTTTAGTGAACGCTATGCGTTTGACCAGAACTTCTCCAAGCGATAGGATAAAGATATGGAAAAATAATTTCCCGTTGCACCTTCGCTTGCCCGAAAGCTATTTCATTTCGTTTTGTCCCATGATAGAATCACAGCGAATTAAGAAGGAATGTAGATAAGAGAAGGCGGATCGGAAGCACAAGCGTTACACTTGGCAGCTTCTGTGGAAGATTTGGTCAAAAGCAAAATTCATCGAAAGGAGGATTCCGATGAGCAGAATTTATTTCACAATTACAGGCACGAAATACAGATACGGTTCTGATTTCTTCCGAAAGGGCGATAAGGTAAAGCTGGTCAAAGAACCGGATAATCAATATGACAATGAGGCTATTCGCGTCGAAGTGGAGGGCTTGGGTCTGGTCGGCTATGTAGCCAACAGCGTATATACCGTTCTGGGGGACAGCTATAGCGCCGGACGAATCTACGATCGCATCGGTTATGTAGCCGGTGGCAAGGTTGTGGCGGTTCTGCCGCAGGGTGTAATCTGCAAACTTCGGAAGAAGGACGTGTTCCCAACGATGGATGAATTCTACGAGGATCTTGTGAATGACATCGAGGATGTCACGGACGATTATGAGAATTCTGAGGATTCCGATGATGAAGATGCATTGGGTAATACCTCCAAACGAACATTTCACCGGGATCACCTGGACGAACTGGACGATGCGTACGAATCCAAGCTCCACAGTGCTTTGAAGGAATATGGAAAGAGGTATGCGAACAAGAAGTACGACACCAATCCGATGATCGAGATTCTGAAGAATACAGCCATGGGAGACTGTGGCATGGATGGCGGAGAATGATCATCGTGTCGGTGCATGAATGGTATTTTCAAAAATAAGTATCTCCTTTCTTTGATATGCCGACGGCGGCCGTTTCTTTGAAGCGATGACTGACGATTGTTTCATGGGCGGACGTCGGAAAAGGTATCCTGAGGGTGGATGCGCAGAGAGAAACTCTGTGCATCCTTTTTTCCTTTTTTGGATCTTTGCTAAATGGTGTTGATGAAGAATGAAACAGAATCCGGATCGGGAATCCAATCTGCGTGTTGAATGGGTGGCGTTGCGATATATCTGTAATGTCGAAAAGGCGTAAATTTCTACATTATGTAGCCCGCAGAGGCTTTCATTGGAGAGCGTTATTTTGTCGGATGAAATTCGGTCACAAGTCCGTCAAAAAATGTGAAGAAAAGTTCATATTGCATATTGCATTTTGCAATATGCAATGCTACAATCTAGATACACAATCCGGATAAGTAATAGAAGTTGTTTCGTTACATAATCGAAAGAGAGGTTTGCAAGAATGAGTCAACACAAATGGCCTTACGCCAATGAAGTGGGACAGGAAGAGCATCTGGAGTGCGATGTCCTGG
>CAVBPR010000032.1:5810-7873 GCA_963597355.1 bacterium
CTTGCCGGTTGCTACGCTGCAATCGCAGCTGCTCGCAAGGGACAGAACGTAATTCTGATGGAGAAGGGCGCAACCAAGCGTTCCGGTTCTGCGGGAAGCGGATTTGACCACTGGGAATCTGCCTGCACGAACCCGGGATGTCAGGTAACACCGAAGGAAGTTACAGAAGCTTACATCGATGAGCAGGATCATTACAGCAATGGTATCGCACACTACATCGAATGTCGCGAAGGTTGGGATCGTCTGCTGGACATGGAGAGCTTTGGCGGCAAGATTCGTGACACGGAGGACGAGTTCAAGGGTGCGGAATTCCGTGACGACGAGACCAAGCTGATGTACGCTTATGACTACACCAACAGATACACCATCCGTATTTGGGGATCCGGTTTCAAGCCGGCACTGTACAAGGAGTGCAAGAAGCTGGGCGTTAAAGTCCTGGATCGTACGGAAGCAACCGCACTGCTGACTAAGAAGGACGGCGAGAAGATTATCGGTGTTGGTGCGTGCGGTATGAATGTTCATACCGGCAAGTTCTACACGGTATCGGCGAAATCCACCATCTTGGCAATGTCCAGACCGGCCAGAGTATGGCTGTTCAACGCAGACCTGCCGGGTCTTTGCGAGTTCCGTCCGTTCAACAGTATCGGCAGCGGACACGCAATGGGATACAGAGCCGGTATGGAATTCACAATGATGGAGAAATCCGTTCGCGGTGAGTTCTCTGCAGCCGGAAGAAGCTTCCCGGCTTACAGTACCGGTAACAACCACAACACCTGGTACGGTGCAACTATGGTAGACGCCAGAGGCGTTGAGATCCCTTACCTTGACAGAGACGGAAACGAACTGAAGACGGTTTCCGAGCGTTTCAACCCGGTAAAGGGACAGAAGTTCTTCCTCAAGGGCGGCGTTATCGACGAACCGAAGTATGAATACCGCGGACCGGAGACGATGCCTTTCGACGAACTCGATAAGAGAGGATACAAGCTCCCATTCTATGCGGATCTGAGCAAGATGCCGGAGATGGAGCGTAAAGTTATCTGGGGTATGATGGTCGGTGAAGAGGGTAAAACCAAGATTCCGGTACTGAAGTACTACACCGAGAAGGGATTCGACCCGGAGAAACATATGCTTCAGAGCTATGGTACCGGTTGGCAGTCCGCAAGCTTCCTGGGTCAGGAAAGACAGCTGTTCGGCGCACCGGGCGGAGTTATCACGGACTGGAACCTCATGACCAACCTGGAAGGCGTGTACGCAGCAGGAGACCAGCTCTACGCAATGGACTGCGGCGGTGCGGCATCCGCAACGGGTTATTATGCCGGCCGTAAGGCAGCAATCCACGCGAGCGAAGTAGAGCTCAGCGATTATGACAAGCAGCAGGCTGCAGAAGAGAAAGAACGTCTTCTCGCTCCGATCAAGACAGAGGACGGATATTCCTGGCAGGAACTGAACTTCGCGATTTCCAAGTGCATGCAGAACTACTGTGCGGAAGTGAAGTGTGAAGAGCTTCTGAATGAGGGCCTGGATCTGCTGGATTCCTATACGAAGAACATCGTTCCTCAGCTTCACTGCGAGAACCCGCATGATCTGATGAGAGCGCACGAAGTACTGGATATTCTTGATGTATCGAAGATGATTCTCGAAGCTTGCAAGATGAGAAAGTCCAGCTCTTCTCCGCTATGCTTCCAGAGAAGCGATTATCCTGAGATGGATCCGGATGAAGATAAGAAGTTCATCACCATCCGCATGGAGAACGGCAAGGCAGTTCGCGGTGAGATTCCACATGACTACTTTGGCGATGTAGAAGAGATGTACGAGAAGTATAATCAGGATTATATCAAAGAGGAGGCACCGAAGTACTATGAGTAATAAAGAACTGTTTGCATCGGAAGTACCTTGCAGTGCAAGACCGATTACATTCAACAAAGAGAAATGCATTGGCTGCAACTCCTGCGCCAATGCCTGCCCGATTGATGTGCTGATTCCATCCGAAAACAAGGGCGAGCATCCAATCGTGATGTATCCGGGCGAATGCATCTACTGCGGCGCATGCTGCATGGAATGTC
>CAVBPR010000033.1:0-6577 GCA_963597355.1 bacterium
TAGCATATCACCTTTCAAGTCAGGCATGAACTGAACCGTAAACAGTTGATTCATAGCTGACCTTGAAAGGTGCCAAGCAGTTGCCAAAAAAAGCTCCGGCTCCCAGAAAATCTGGGAAGCCGGAGCTTTTTATTCTCTTTATAAGTTAGTATGCAGAGTCAAACGTTACACGCTGCCCTGTATTTCTTATAACTGAGGGCCTGCAGCAACCAGAGCCTTACCAGCCTCGTTGCCTTCGTACTTAGCAAAGTTCTTGATGAATCTCTTTGCCAGATCCTCTGCCTTGGTGTTCCACTCAGCAGCATCTGCATAGGTGTCGCGAGGATCAAGAATTGCAGGATCTACGCCGGGCAGCTCTGTGGGAACCTCGAAATCGAAGTAAGGGATCTTCTTGGTGGGAGCCTTCAGAACATCGCCGTTTAAGATAGCGTCGATGATACCGCGGGTATCCTTAATGGAGATACGCTTGCCGGTGCCGTTCCAACCGGTGTTAACCAGGTAAGCCTTAGCGCCGCTCTTCTCCATCTTCTTAACCAGCTCCTCTGCATACTTGGTAGGATGCAGCTCCAGGAATGCCTGGCCGAAGCAAGCGGAGAAGGTAGGGGTGGGCTCGGTAATGCCGCGCTCTGTACCAGCTAACTTTGCAGTGAAGCCGGACAGGAAGTAGTACTGGGTCTGCTCAGGAGTCAGGATGGAAACCGGAGGCAGTACGCCGAATGCATCAGCGGAAAGGAAGATCACGTTGTCAGCTGCAGGACCTGCAGATACGCCGTTAACGGTGGAAGCGATCTTCTCAATGTGGTTGATCGGGTAAGATACACGAGTATTCTCGGTAACGCTCTTGTCGTCGAAGTCGATCTTGCCAGCCTCGTCCAGAGTTACGTTCTCAAGAAGTGCATCTCTCTTGATAGCGTTGTAGATATCAGGCTCAGACTCTTTGTCAAGGCCGATAACCTTTGCATAGCAGCCGCCCTCTAAGTTGAACACGCCGTTGTCATCCCAGCCGTGCTCGTCATCGCCGATGAGCAGACGCTTAGGATCGGTGGAAAGGGTGGTCTTACCTGTGCCGGACAGACCGAAGAAGATAGCGGTGTGCTTGCCATCCATATCGGTGTTAGCGGAGCAGTGCATGGAAGCCATGCCCTTTAAAGGCAGGTAGTAGTTCATCATGGAGAACATACCCTTCTTCATCTCGCCGCCGTACCAGGTGTTCAGGATAACCTGCTCTTTGGAGGTGATATTGAAGGCTACGCAGGTCTCGGAATTCAGACCCAGCTCTGCATAGTTCTCAACCTTTGCCTTGGAAGCATTGTAAACGATGAAGTCAGGCTCGAAGTTAGCCAGCTCTTCCTCGGTGGGACGAATGAACATGTTGGTTACAAAGTGAGCCTGCCAAGCAACCTCAACAATGAAACGAACTGCCATTCTGGTATCAGCGTTAGCGCCGCAGAATGCATCTACTACGAACAGTCTCTTATTGGAGAGTTCCTTCTTTGCCAGCTCCTTAACGGTAGCCCAAGTCTCCTCGGTCATAGGATGGTTATCATTCTTGTACTCGTCGGTGGTCCACCAAACGGTATCCTTGGAATTCTCATCCACTACGATGTACTTATCTTTGGGAGAACGGCCGGTGTAAATACCTGTCATAACGTTGACAGCGCCGAGCTCACTCTCCTGGCCCTTTTCATAGCCTTCCAGGTCAGCCTTTGTCTCCTCTGCAAATAAAGTCTCATAGGAGGGGTTGTGAACGATCTCTGTGGTTCCTGTGATGCCATACTTTGTTAAATCAATAACTGCCATCTTCAAAGTTCTCCTCTTCTTCTGTATTATTTATCTTCAAAAGCCGTAAATACGGGCTTTGAGACATCCGTCACCATCCAATTATACATGAATACCGTTTAAAATCAACCTGCAGAAAATGAAATGATTGTAAAATCCCCATAAACACCGACCCAAACGGCCCTCCCGGAATCTTTACGTTGTCTTAACAGATTGCTGCCATGCATTTGCCTTTCTTTTTACTTGTCCAATGTACAGATGCCGTTCAGGCAATGATATCGATGGAAAATATTCTGGCTCAGGGACATCTCTCAACCTTCAAAAGAAACATATCCGTACGTAAATTAGCTATCTAAATTCCTCTATCAGGCACGATCTGCTTGATCTTCTCACACAGTACCTCTGCTGCCAGTGCATGGGCTGCCGGACCGGGATGCTGTCTGGAACCTACGGTCTTTGCATTGGTCAGGGGCAGTTTTACCGACTCTAACTGCTTGTCGCCGCTCTCTTCTTTATACTGTGCCACGGCAGCCGTCACCATATCATCCAGCAGAATGTCCATCATTCCGTGGCACCAGAGAATGTAGGCATTGGGATTTTTCTCCCGCAGCAGGCGGATAAAGGATACGGCGCTGTCCACCACATGCCGGGCGTCCTCCTCCACGGGATCGCCATATTCATCCAGGCGCATCTTGTGCACCTTTCCCGTATCCGGGTCTGTAAATGGTGCCTCTTTAAAGCCGCAATAGTCGTTGGTGCCCAGGTTCACGATGATCACATCCGGCTGCCAGCTGTCAAAATCCCACTCCTGCTGCGTCCCCAATGCTCGGTTATGTTCCCCGGTCAGAATACCGCAAACCTTAGTGTAATAGGGCGGCAGGGCATGGCGCAGATCGTTGTCCCATCCGGAGTACAGGCCCCATCCGCTCTCGGAAATGATATGGAAATCCGCATCAAATGCCTTGGAAACCCGGAAAGGATAGGCCGGGCACACCGACATGAATTGGGGTACCCAGTCCATATCCTTCTTAGCTCCCACGGTTCCTTCGCCGCAGGTAATACTGTCGCCGATAAACTCAAAGCGATAAGGATTCCTGGCGATAGACAAAAATTCTCCGTCAAAATACAGGGCCTTCACCAGCAGATACTGCACCGGATCCTCGTGCATGGCCTGGGTTTCCCGCAGGATCTGCACATGCTTGCACTCCTCCGGATTCATGCCCCGAAAGATGCAGATCTTCGTAGTGCCCTTTTGCACCATCTGTCTGGTGATCTCTGCCCCATTGATCAGGATTCGGATCCATGCCTCATACAGATCATAATCCGATTCCAGTTCCATCCAAAGCTCACTTCCCTTCGCCTTCAGTTCTATTCCCGATCCGGTCCAGAAAAGGGCAATACTGTCCGGTTGCTCCGCCGTACGGCCGTAGATGTGAAGGTTCTTGATCTCTTTTATCGGGTATTTTTTTAAATTTTCCATAGTATTCTCCATTTTGTGCCTTTTCAAAGTGCAATCTATATATCAGCCATCTCAAAATCCCCCGCAGAAACGCGGGGGATTTTGAGATGATGCTCACTTTTAATGGCTTACATAATTACATCATATACTTTTCAACAATTGAACAACGCTCACGTGTTTTCTGCCCCATATAAGTTTTACATTTTTCAAGAGTAGAATCACCTCTTGAAATAAGATCCTCTAACACTGTGAATTCAAGCACTTCTGAAATCATTGTATTATTATCTTCTGCCATACGTTCAAAAAAATCAAAAGCACGTTTCAATTTTGGCTCATTACACTTTTCCAACTGTTCAATCACGAATGGTATAACCACCATACCAAACATAACATGCATACCATCAGAGCGCTCCGCCGCGGCACATTCCGCTATTTCCTGGAATCTAGGCAAATCTTCCGGGAAGCATTGTGTAAATTCATCATATAGTGTATCGTACTTCACAACTTCACCTCCATATTGCTTTTGTCAAAGATTTTGCCAACTGTTGCGCCAGCTTTCGGTCACTTGCAGATAAAGTCTTCTGTGTTAGAATTTTGGTCTCGATGTATTTCAACAATTCTCGACCTTTTTGTATATGTGTGTTTCCCTTACTTCCAAGTCCTATTCCTGTTGCTTTCTCAAACTTGATAACTGAGGCAGTTCCACCATCACCAATAAACGAACCTGGTCTATATAACTGATTTACAGCATTCTTTAGTTTAGGATCTTTTGCTCTTCTAAGAAGCGACTCCCTTCTGCTTGTCCCAATCCACCTTTTGAGTGCCTTGGGAAGCGCTTTCCCGTTTGGACCGACGAAGAAATCTGGCTCTAATTCCCTAGCAATGCGTTTTTCATTTGCTCTTGCTGTAATCTCGCTGGCAATCTGACCTATTTCAATCTGCGTCCCCGGCACTCCTTTTGCAACATCAATACTAGGTCCGCTACTCACTTTGCCACCTCCTTTTTAACGTGTCTTTGATTTTGTCTGCGTAATGTATTGTCTACAATGCGGACATCAATTCCACGCGAGATAGCATATTCAAACAGTTTCAACGAGGTCTCGTCTTTACCACAAACGGAATATACCAAAATGACCTTAAGTTTGAAATGATCTACAACATATTTCACTGTTTCCTTCACACGTGCACGATTTTTAGCATATCGGATCTGTCCTTTTGTACTAAAACACATGACTGTGCATGTCTCAAACCCACTCAGATACTTTGGTAATTTGTCCTGCGATAAATAAATTGCATTTGGTACTACAATGGCGCCGATTTCCATTACGAACCACAGCATAACCACACGAATTTTCCATAATCTATTTTCATTTTCATTTATCCAAATATCATCAAAAAGAGAGTAGTCCGGTCCTATGACAAATCTAATATTAGCATATAGATTTTTGTACTTTTTCAGCAGCCGTTTATCATTATAATATATTGCATTAAATAGGCCATCGATTTTATCAAATGTTTTATCATACGAATAAAACCCCAATGCTGTAGCTGGCGTCAAATGGAACTTCGCTTTTTCAGTATTCAGCGCAATGAAATCTGGATAAACGCTTGGATCACAATGATGATTTGGCAAATAATAATCATTTGGCACCGCCTTATTCAACAAATCCGCTATTCCGTAGTTTAGCTGGTATTTTAGTTCTTTTTCCTTACGAATTACAGTACCATCATCGCCGATTACCTTATATGTTATTTTTTTCATTAAAAATACCTCCGGTTAAAAAAGTCACAATCTGCATATAATAATCTCTCCTTATCAGGACAATGCAATCGTACGTAACATTTCTACCCCCACTCACTGGGTTTAGAAATTCTTTGACTTTTTCTCCGAAGGTCTTTATAATAGAAATGCCTAATTTCTGAATAGAAACATTCAGAGAAAAACGTCTTGCTGATCACTGCAATGGTTAGCAGGATGTTTTTTTATTGTCTTCTACAAGCAATAAAACCACCACCTTTCGTAAGCTTTATCTTATGCCCATTTATATCGAACAACCTTATCCGGATATTCAGACCAATCCAGGTACTCGTCATTCTGCAACCTGCCAAGTACGATGAATGGCTCTACTCCAACAGCCTCTGCAAAAGCTGTGATTCGATTCCATGATGTACAGTCTCTCGATAAAATAAACTTGCGATATTTCTCAGGTGGTATCAATATATCGCTTGCATACTTGTCCGCCAATTGCTCTGTCTTTCCAGGGACAGAGTCAAAATCAACAAATCTTGCTTTGTAATCTCCGTGAAGGATATGCGCAATTTCATGGAACAAAGTGAACCAGAAGCGGTCCGCTCGCTTTCCGCGGATTGTCAGACAGAGAATTAATCGACCATCTACAGTTTCCTTTATAAATCCCTGTACCGGAGCCCCTCTAAAGTTCTGAACAACCTGAAAAGCAATTCCACATTCTGAAAGAATATCCTGTATTTCCTGTATTCCCTCACTAATACTGCCGAACATAGCTTTTTTGATTCGCTCAATATTATTCTGAAGTAGTTCCTTATCTATAGACTTTTTAACAGGAATGTTCTCTGTTTGTTTCTCACATAAGCGCTGCCATGCGAAGAGTACATACGGATCAATCTTAACATTCGTTGTCAGCTGCGCCCTATATGCAGCATTGTAAGTAATTTTTGGAATCTGCGTCAAATCACTGATCTGCAGAAACTCTCTAAGCTGAATCACCTTAGATGCGTCACCACAATTATTATGCATATATCCACAACTGATAAAATATGTCATAATATCACGTAGCGGCTTCAAGATTTCCATCTCTTCCTGTGAAATTTCAAATTCTTCTTGAAGTCTCGCCTGATAAGCATCGTATTGGGCCTGCAAGCCCATCCAATACTTTGAATCTTCAAATACGTAACCAAGTTTTCTCGCAAAAGCAGTTGAAATACCTTTGTCACCATTTACAATGGTACAAATATGCTTTTCAGTAACATTAGTTCTTAGAGCCAGTTCTTTTCGGGACATACCACTGATATTCAATTTTTTCTGTAATTCTTCTCCTGGATGTCTCATACATATCACCTCAGCATTTAATATACCATCTATTTCAAACACAGTCAAATATTATCATTACCTTTTTGGTAAGTTTTTTATCATGCACTTGTTTACCATTTTTTAAGTTCCAATCAACCTCCTGGATTAAAAACCTCACCAGCCTGGCAGTTCTTGTTTGTCGAATCGTAGGATATGTAGATTTTTCACGCTACTTCTCATTCTTAAGCAGCTTCTGGTAAACATCTCTCCTGCTCATGCCTCTGTCCGCG
>CAVBPR010000034.1:0-5261 GCA_963597355.1 bacterium
TACCTTCTACGATGCCGTGACCTGCAACCGGGAAGAGCAAAACATGGTGACGGATGCCACCAAACTGCTTGGAAACTATGCCGACCTGAACGGCGACGTGGGCCGCCAGTGGGTGGCGCTGTACACTACGAAAGACAAAGAGGCAGGCAATCCTCTCACGGAGCTGAAAGTTCAGTATGAGGACAGCAGTCTGCCGGACGAGACCTACACCGCCCTGTCCATGTTTGGAGAGGACACGGCTCAGAACCTGACCAACAAGACAGCCGGTTACACCTATTCCGATGGAAAGAACGGCATCTACCTGTTCTACCGGACGGATGCCAATGCCTTCGCCGGTAGCGTGTTCTCCAACAACAGCGAGATGTTAATTATCGTAACGACTGCTGTTGCCGTAGGCGTTGCAGCCTTCTTTGTCGGCATGGGCGTAGAGAAAAAGAGATGGAAAGGAAAGATGGCGAATGCTTAAAAAGCTATTTCGGGGTGCCGTCAGCGCATTTCTGGCGGTAGCCCTTGCGGTCAGCACCTGCACCAATGCCCTGGCGGCGTCCTCCAAGGCAACTTATATTAAAGATGTTGTCATCAGCTATGGCAACACGGAAGAAGAGGCCAAAAACTGGCTGACGGAAAACGGTTATGAAATTCTGGACAATAACCTGAATGAAGGCGCAGACGACTGGATTTCCTCCAAGCGGGCGGTCTATCTGGGTTACACCACCACCAACGACGCGGAAGAAGCCATCACCGATATGCGGCTGATGAACATGAAGGGCGGCTACAGCGTGCAGGATTACCAGATGCTGCTGGAGGAGCAGAAGACCAACATCCGCAACTTCCTGAATACCTTCCTGATCGCGGTCAATGAATACCGCACCAACTACACCTCCGGTCAGGCCCGGGCAGTTGTGGCCCATGACATGCTGAACCTGCTCTATGATGACGACACCCAGCAGTACATGGGCGACCTGCTGCTGAACAAGGTGAAGGAAGAGTACACTGACGAAGAGTGGGACGCTCTTTCTCCCGAGGCCCAGAGCCAAATTGGCGACATGACCACCATCCTCATGCAGGCCAACGGCAACGCAGTCATGGCCATTCAGCAGTACATTGCCATGGCCACCGGCGGTGAAGACGGCACCTGGCTGGAGCATTACAGCAGTGTAAAAACCTATGACGAGATGCTGGAGGAGTTGATGGAAAGCGAAGGCCTGACCATCAACGAGGCAGAAAATCAGCTGGCGGAAGAATATGACGAGAGTGCAAAGTCCATTGCATCGAAAGTTGAGGCTTACAAAAGCTTCCTCGACAATTACACCAACGCAGACATTCGATTCTCTTCCACAGAGGAGGAAATTGATGCCTATATGGAAGCCCATGAAGACTTTGATTATATCAACTGGTTTGCGGCGGGCAGCCAATATGAATTGCTGGCCACGCTGACCAATGATGATGTGTCTCTTCTGGATTTGCTCACCGGCGACGATTACGACATTCAGACCACCGAGCGCTACCTGCTCTATCCTCTGGTGTCTCTCCTGACGGAAGGTCAGAAAGCCAGCTTGAGCTTTGTTTCCCTGTATTATCTCATTTCCCTCGGCATCGGTGACGACGACACCGTAAAGGAGGGAAAGGAAACTCTGGATATGAGCGCAGTGGAGGGGAAGGAAAACTCCATCTACGAGGGCATTGACCGCACGATCTTCAGCGATGGAGTTGCCCTGACCAACGAGGCGCTTCGGCTGCAGGCATCCAGCGGCAAGCCTGCCGTTGACAGCATTTGGGGTTCCATCTCTACCACGAGCTATATTCTGTGGGGCGCTTTCGGTCTCTCCACTCTGTTCGCAATTGGCTTAGCCGTATACAACACCTACTTAAACGATTTGCCGAAAAGATTACAGAAGACAATTCTAAAGATCGGAGAGCAGGCAGACAAGGCATGGGAGGCAGGCAATCAAAGCTTTTCGGAGGAATTGGTTGCGCAGCAGGACAATGTGAGAAAAGCATTGCGTGTGGCGGAGCAAAGTGAAGAAAGCGCCATGGTGGTGTTTACTTACTATGCCGCAGCGGCTATGGTGGCGGTATCTCTTGTCCTCTTTGCCGTCTCCATCTGGAACACATATCAGGATCTGAAAGAGTACTACAACGCAGAATTCACTCCCATCCCCCTGCACATGGTGGACGAAGGCGTGGACGAAAATGACGCAAAGGTTTATACCTATTACAATGCCGTGACCTGCAACCGGGAAGACCAGAACATGGTGACGGATGCCAACCGGCTGCTGGACAACTACGGTGACCTGAACGGCGACGTGGGCCGCCAGTGGGTGGCGCTGTACACCACCAAGGACAAGAATGCAGGCAATCCTCTCACCGAACTGAAAGTTCAGTATGAGGACAGCAACCTGCCGGACGAAACCTACACTGCCCTGTCCATGTTCGGAGAGGACGCCGCCCAGAACCTGACCAACAAAACAGCGGGCTACACCTATTCCAACGGTAAAAACGGCATCTATCTGTTCTACCGGACCGATGCCAATGCCTTCGCCGGCAGTGTGTTCTCCCAGAACAGTGAAGTTCTGATCGGCGTAACCGCCGCTGTGGTCGTGGGCGCTGCAGCCTTCTTCGTCGGCATGGGCGTGGAGAAGAAGAGACAGAAGGGAAAGATGGCGAATGCTTAAAAAGCTATTTCGGGGAGCAGTCAGTGCATTCCTGGCGGCGGCGATTGCCGCCACCACCTGCACCAACGCCTTGGCGGCATCCTCCAAGGCAACCTATATTAAGGATGTTGTCATCAGCTATGGTGAGACGGAGGACGAGGCAAAGAACTGGCTGACGGAAAACGGCTATGAAATTCTGGACAATAACCTGAACGAAGGAGCCGACGACCTGATTTCCGACAAGCGGGCGGTCTATCTGGGCTACACAACGACGAATGACGCAGAGGAAGCCATCACCGACATGCGCTTAATGAACATGCAGGGCGGCTACAGCGTGCAGGATTATCAAATCCTGCTGGAAGAGCAAAAGGCTAACATCCAGAGCTTTTTGAATGATTTCCTGATCGCCGTCAATGAATACCGCGCCAATTACAGCGCCGGCCAGCAGAGAGCTGTCGTGGCACATGATATGCTGAACCTGCTCTACGATGACGACAGCCAGCAGTATATGGGCGATCTTCTCCTGAACAAGATCAAGGAAGAGTACTCCGACGAGGAGTGGAGCGCCATGTCTCCCGAGGCCCAGAGCAAGGTCGGCGACATGACCACCATCCTGATGCAGGCCAACTCCAATGCAGTGCTGGCGATTCAGCAGTTGGTTGCCATGGCCACCGACAGCGGCGACAGCACCTGGTTAGAACGTTATGACAGCGCGAAAACCTATGACGAGATGCTGGAGGAGTTGATGGACAGCGAGAACCTGACCATCAACGAGGCAGAAAATCAGCTGGCGGCGGAGTATGACGAGGACGCTCAGAAAATCGCCTCCAAGTTTGAAGATTACAAGACCTATCTGGAAAAGTACACGAACGCAGACATCAGCTTTTCTTCCACCCAGGAAGAGATTGATGCCTATCAGGCAGCACACGAGGATTTCAATTATACAAACTGGTTTACGGCAGGCACTCAGTATGAATTGCTGGCTGTGATGACCAACGATGATATCTCTCTTCTGGATCTGATTACCGGCGACGATTACGACGTTCAGACCACCGAGCGCTACCTGCTCTATCCTCTGGTTTCCGTGCTGACGGATGCTCAGCGCGCCTGCCTGGATCTGTTGTCCATGTATCACATTGTGGCGCTTGGCATTAACGACGATGAAGCTACAGAGAAGGCAATGGAGGATGTTGACCTCAGTTCCCTGGAAGGGCAGAAAAACTCCGTCTATGACGGAGTTGACCGCACCATCTTCAGCGATGAGGTTGCCCTGACCAACGAGGCCATCCGCCTTCAGGCCTCCAGCGGCAAAAATGCTGTGGGGGGAGCAATCGATTCTATTTCGGTTACTTCCTTCATCTTGTGGGGCGCTTTTGGTGTTTCTGCTCTGTGCTCTGTGGCAGCGTGGAAGATCGGTACGTACCTAAGTAAAATCAAAGTTAAAGTTCCTGTAACAATGGAAGATGTTTCCGTCAATGTACAACAGGCGATCGATGATGAAACAGCTGCCATGGCGAGATATCTGGAAACCGGTTCCGCAGCAGACCAGGCGGCATATGAGGTGGCACAGGCGAAAGCCTCGCTTAGTGCGGCAGACAAGGCAATGAGGGGAGTTGGTTCGACTACCGTTGAAGTTGAAAAGGCTTCTCCCTGGGCATCTTATTTCCGCTATGCCAGCGCAGCCATGGTTGCAGTAACCGTCATTATCTTTGCAGTTTCCATCTGGAATACCTATCAGGATCTGAAAGAGTACTACAATGCGGAATTCACCCCCATCCCCCTGCACATGGTGGACGAGGCTGTGGATGAATACGACGCAAAGACCTACACCTATTACGATGCGGTGACCTGCAACCGGGAAGAGAAAAATATGGTGACGGATAGCACGAAACTACTTGGTAACTACGCCGATCTGAACGGCGACGTGGGCCGCCAGTGGGTGGCGCTGTACACCACCAAGGACAAGAATGCAGGCAATCCCCTCACGGAGCTGAAGGTTCAGTACGAAGACAGCAGTCTGCCGGATGAAACCTACACGGCACTGTCCATGTTCGGAGAGGACACCGCCCAGAACCTGACCAATAAGACAGCCGGTTACACCTATTCCGACGGCAAGAGCGGCATCTACCTGTTCTACCGAACCGATGCCAATGCCTTTGCGGGAAGCGTGTTCTCCAACAACAGTGAGGTTCTGATCGGCATGACGGCCGCCATTGTCGTGGGCGCTGCAGCCTTCTTTGTCGGCATGGGCGTAGAGAAGAAGAGACTGAAAGGGAAGGTGTCGAATGCTTAAAAAATTGTTCCGGGGAGCCGTCAGTGCATTCCTGGCGGTAGCCCTTGCAGCCACCACCTGCACCAGCGCTATGGCGGCATCCTCCAAGGCAACCTATATTAAAGATGTTGTCATCAGCTACGGTGACACAGAAGAAGAGGCCAAAAACTGGCTGACGGAAAACGGTTATGAAATTCTGGATAACAACCTGAACGAAGGTGCGGATGACCTGATTTCCGACAAGCGTGCGGTCTATCTGGGTTATACGACGACGAATGACGCGGAAGAAGCCATCACCGACATGCGCTTAATGAACATGAAGGGCGGCTACAGCG
>CAVBPR010000035.1:0-4489 GCA_963597355.1 bacterium
CCTGAAGAAATTTCATTCGGCAGACAACAGAAAACGCGATGACTATGTGTTCTATGCCTATGGAGGCTCGCAGAGACCGATGTCTCCTGATACGGTTGCGGCATTTGTAAAGAAATATGGAGAATCTGCACGGCAAGTCTGTGCATCCATTCCGGAACGGGTACATCCCCATATGCTGCGGCATACACGGGCAATGCACCTGTACCAAGACGGTGTTCCTTTGGCGATGGTATCCGAATTCCTTGGCCATGCGAAAATTGAAACGACAAAAATTTATGCCCACGCTGATACAGAAATGAAACGGAAAGCTATTCAGCAGGCAGCAAACAAGTCAAACGATACCGTGCCAGATGCAATCTGGGATACGGATGATGAGGAGATGATGCTTAAATTAAGAGGCAAACAGTAATACAAGTGAAAATATTATCCCGAAGTTTTTATGCCGGAATCCTTGCGCAGTAAGCGTAAAATAAGAGAGCGGATTGAAGAAGGAGTTCCAGTTTGCGATAATGCGGAGTAAGGAAAAAGAGTGCGAAAGAGTGCCATCGCAGTCTTTTGCACAAATTAGCATTGTCACCGGAGGGAACGGGAATGGATACACGACTTGTTAAAACCAGCGCAGACCAGAGATTAATGGAGTGGGCACAGCTTGTATCAGAGTGCAGGAACAGCGAACTGACCCGCAAAGAGTGGTGTGCCCAGCACGGGATCACAGAGCGGAGATACCACTATTGGCAAAAGCGGGTATTTGACATGGCGATCCTGCAGCGGGAAAGGACTGCGGTCAGTACCGCAGGAAATGATTATGGGCCTCAATTTGCAGAGCTTCCAGCGCCGGAGGAATATGTGCAGGAGCCAAGAGCGGTTCTGGCCGCCAGCATACAATTGGGCAGAGCGAGCGTCAATCTCTATTCCGGGGCAGACCCGAAGCTGGTGCAGACGATCTGCCAGGCATTGAAGTCATGCTGAACGATTTCACTGGAGCGGATAAGGTCTACATTGCCTGCGGGTACACAGATCTGCGAAAAGGAATAGATGGTCTGGCAACCATGGTACAGCAGCAGTTTCAGCTGGATCCGTTTACCAATACACTGTTTCTGTTTTGTGGGCGGCGGCGAGACCGGATCAAGGGACTGTACTGGGAAAAGGACGGTTTCATTCTTCTGTATAAGCGTCTGGAACGCGGAGCGTACCAGTGGCCGAGGAACGAGAACGAGGTGCGGAGTTTGACGCCACAGCAGTACCGGTGGCTTATGGAAGGCCTGAAAACAGAGCAGCCGAAAGCACACCGACCTGTGCTTGGACTGAGTATGATTTGAGCGCAAGAAATGGCGTGAAGTGCTGAAAACAGTAGACTTTTTGCGTTTTTCGTGGTATAATTTATCTATGAAAAACAGATTAAACGAGCAGACAAGCAACACGGAAATGGTAAGCATTTCCCGTGCGGAATACGAGAGATTTCAAGCGCAGGGAGCACGGATCTCTGCGCTTGAAAAGCAGGTGGAACGACTCATGGAGGCGATCCGGCTGTCCCGTAAGAAGCAGTTTGGTTCCTCCTCTGAAAAGCTGAGCGAGGATGCTTATGAGCAGTTGAGTCTGCTGTTTAACGAGGCGGAGGCATATCTGCCGGTGCCGGAGAAAAAAGAGACAACCACCGTACCTGCCTACACCCGGCAGAAGCGTTCCTCCAGGCTGGAAGAAGTTCTGCCGGAGGATGTTCCCGTTGAAATTGTGGAGCACCGAATGAGCGCGGAAGAGCTGGAATGTCCGTCCTGCGGCGAGACCATGGTGGAGATTGGCAAAGAGGTGCGGCGTTCTCTGGTTATGATCCCCGCACAGGTAAAGATCCGCGAGGATTGGTACTACAGTTATGCCTGCAAACACTGCAATGCAGAAAATACCGAGACGCCGGTGGTTAAGACGGAAAAAGATATTCCCGTCATCTCCGGAAGCTATGCCTCAGCAGAGGCCATTGCCCATATTATGGTGCAGAAGTTTGTAATGGGTTCTCCACTATACCGGCAGGAGCAGGAGTGGAACCGGCAGGGCGTGAAAATTTCCCGGCAGACGATGTCCAACTGGATATTGCGTGCAGCGGAAGACTGGCTGAAGCCGGTGTATGAGGAGTTTCACAGAAATCTGGTACAGCATGAAGTTCTACATGCGGATGAGACAACTCTGCAGGTACTCAAGGAGCCGGGAAAATCCGCCCAGAGCAAGAGCTATATGTGGCTGTACAGGACAGGCGGCGACTCAGAGCATCCTATTGTTCTGTATGAGTACAGTCCCAACCGAAAGCCAAAGAATGCGGAAATATTTCTGGAGGGCTTTAGGGGCTGGCTTCATGCGGACGGGTATCCCGGCTACCACAGCCTGCCGGAGCAGATCCGCGTAGTAGGCTGCTGGGCTCATGCGCGGCGCAAATTTGACGAAGCGGTGAACTCTCTGCCAAAGCGGGAGCAGGCCGGCAGTGCAGCGCTGGAGGGACAGCGGTATTGCAGTGCCCTGTTTGCGCTGGAGAAGGAGTTTGCCGGTTTAACAGCAGAAGAACGATACAAACAGCGGCAGGAACGGGCAAAACCGATTCTTGACGCCTTGTTGGCGTGGTCTGAAACAAAAAAGGCTCCACCGAAGTCTGCGTTGGGAAAGGCTCTGCACTATCTGCGTGAACAATGGCCATGGCTGATCCGGTATCTGGAAGACGGAAGATTGGAGATATCCAATAACCGTGCGGAACGCAGCATTAAACCATTCGTAATGGACAGAAAGAACTTCCTGTTTGCCAACACGCCAAACGGTGCGCACGGCAGCGCTGTGATCTTTAGTATGATTGAGACAGCAAAGGAGAACGGACTGGATCCATTCCGGTATCTGGTGTGGGTATTCCAGACGGCGCCAGGAATGAACAAAGCTGCACCGGGCTGGGCGGCAAAGCTTATACCGGAGAACGCACCGGATGTGTGTTTCGCGGGCAATAGGGACTGACTGGATTTGCTTCTGCAGATCCAGTTTTCTCTTGCTGCACGACATGTTTTTGCATTTTTCAATATACCCGACATTTGTGCCGTTTGAAACGGAAATTGTTTCCTCTAAGATTAGAAAGGGTGACAAGCCCGGTAAAATTTACAGGAGGAAACACTATGAAAAAAAAAGAACATTCCAATTCGGGTATGTGGAGGGCATCCTGAAAATCCGCTTCAGCAAGCGCGGGTAAAAGCCGGTGTATCTCAAGACCAAATCGCCGAAGATCTTTCTTGCAACATTCGTACGATCCAACGGTACGAGGCCGGGGAGCAATTCCCGGATTGGGATGCGCTGGTTAAAATGAAAATTCGGTATTCATGCGAATTTGCTGAATTATTCCCAGAGGAGTTTCGATGATGGGAAGAAACAACAGTAAAAGAAGCGTGAAAAAAGCGCCGAAAGTTACATATCCAACATTGCCTGAGTTGTTCTTTTTTTCGTCATTTCTCTGGCAGCTGTTTATGCTCTTTACTGAATACCGCATGGAACTGCAGGTTGAAGAAGTAATGGTTTTCCCGAATGGTCATGCCTATTATGTCTGTCCCAGATGTGACATAACGTTGGAACGGGAGTTCACGGCCTACTGCGACCGTTGCGGCCAGCACTTGGGGTGGAAAGCTTACAAGAAAGCCAGGATCGTTTATCCCGGCAACTGTAAAGAAGTACATACCTGAATTTGCACAAGGGTGGAGTTTTGCCTCCACCCTTGTGCTTCTTTAAAC
The DNA here is from genome assembly GCA_963597355.1 of bacterium. GTDB lineage: Bacteria > Bacillota > Clostridia > Oscillospirales > Oscillospiraceae > UMGS1766. Next base: position 3,747 of record CAVBPR010000035.1, read on the forward strand.
TTCTATTTGACGCTTACCTTGCGCAGCAAGGGCTGCCGGTTAGACTTCGGGAGTTCTGTTTTATTCGGGATAACTTTGGCAAGGAAATCCGCCGCAGAGAAGTTGAAAATCGGGCATTGTGCTGGGGTCGGCTTTTCGGGCATCATCTACAAACCACTCTCCTTCAGTCTCGAACAGGGCGTTATAACTGCGATTGGCATATTTGTCGATTTCGCAGTGGCCCACGCATTCAAAGCCCCCGGCATTGGTCAGCCCCTCGCGGAAACCGCCGATGCCGGAGAACATATCCACGAACTTAATCACGGCTTCTGCTCCGCGCGGAAACGCTCGTCAATGTCACGGAAAGTGCTGCCCCATCTGAATTTTTCACTGGGCTTATTCGGCACATCCTGCAATTCCAGCATTTTCTGCCAGAGTTCCGGGTGATGGTCGTACACATGGCGTAACTCGCGGATAGACGCGTTCGGGCAAAACCAGCACCCGCCGCGCTTTGAAAAATCGTAGATGGGAGAGAGCAAACCCACGGACTCACACAGCTTGTAGGCATCGACCTCGGTCATGCCGTGCTTTGCCATAAGGGAAACGCAGTTGCCTTTCAGTCGGGCAAGGCGCTTCGGCTCGTCAGTGGCAATGCCGATGTACTCCACGGTGTCTGGTGGCAGTGTTTTGTGATAGGCATTGATGGCCCGCAACTTGCAATCTCTCTGGATGGCACAGCGGCCGCTCAACGGAAAGCCGGACAG
>CAVBPR010000036.1:0-4349 GCA_963597355.1 bacterium
GGTTGCAGGTCACGGCATCGTAGAAGGTATAGACCTTCGCATCGTATTCATCCACGCCTTCGTCCACCATGTGCCGGGGGATGGGGGTGAACTCTACATTATAGTAAGCTTTCAGATCCTGATAGGTGCTCCACAGAGAAACCAGTGCAAGAACAACGGTTATGGCCACCATAGCCACACTGGCATAACGCAAATATTTTGCAAAGGACTTTGCCTGGCTCAATTGGGCGTACATTCCGTTTGCCGCGTTGGAAGCCTGGGTGAAATTTGATGTTCTCAGGCTATGATTCGCAATATCCGCAAGGTTTGCCCACCCTTCGGAAAGCTGATTTTTCAGCTCTACCAGCTTTGGAATCAGGTTCCATGCCATAACGGTAAACACCGCCGTAGCGGCAGAAACCGCATACAGAATCCACGTCGTGTCGGAAAGGGTTGACGTTTCTCCCATCGCATTCTGGCCGCTGGAAGCCTGCAGCCGAAGTGCCTCATTGGTCAGGGCGACCTCGTCGCTGAAAATCGTGCGGTCAACGCCGTCATAGATGGAGCATTTCTTTTCCTCCATTGCGCTGAAATCAAACTGATCCATGCCCTGTTTCACTGCTTCATCGCTGTTAATGCCCATCGCCACAATGCTGTACATGGACATCAGGTCCAGGCAGGCGCGCTGGCCTTCCGTCAGAACGGAAACCAGAGGATAGAGCAGGTAGCGGTCGGTGCCCTGAATGTCGTAATCACCGTCGGTGATCAGCTCCAGCAGGGAGATGTCGTCGTTGGTCAGGGTGGCCAGCAGTTCATACTGGGTGCCTGCCGTAAACCAGTTGATGTAGTCGTTCTCCTCCACGGAGGCCTGATAGGCATCGATTTCTTCCTGAGAGGAGGCGAAGGTGACGCCTGCGTTTGTGTACTTTTCCAGGAAGGTTTTGTAGTCTTCGAGAGTACCGGCAATTGTCTGGGCATCCTCGTCGTACTCCGCCGCCAGCTGGTTCTCCGCCTCGTTGATGGTCAGGCCTTCGCTGTCCATCAGCTCCTCTACCATCTCGTCATAGGTCTTGGCGCTGTCGTAGCGCTCCACCCAGGTGCCGTCTTCGCTGTCGGTAGCCATGGCAATCAATTGCTGAATGGCAAGAATGGCGTTGGCGTTGGCCTGCATGAGGATGGTGGTCATGTCGCCGATCTGGCTCTGAGCATCGGGGGAAAGAGCGCTCCACTCTTCATCGGAATATTCTTCCTTGATTTTATTCAGGAGCAGATCCCCCAGATACTGCTGGCTGTCGTCGTCGTAGAGCAGGTTCAGCATCTCATGTGCCACAACGGCTCTCTGCTGACCGGCGCTGTAATTGGCGCGGTACTCATTGATGGCGACCAGGAAATTCTCCAGGAAACTCTGGATGTTGGTCTTCTGCTCTTCCAGCAGGATTTGGTAATCCTGCACGCTGTAGCCACCCTGCATGTTCATCAGCCGCATGTCGGTGATGGCTTCTTCTGCATCATTGGTAGTGGTGTAGCCCAGATAGACTGCCCGTTTGGAGGAAATCAGGTCATCTGCGCCCTCATTCAGGTTGTAATCCAGAACTTCATAGCCGTTTTCCGTCAGCCAGTTCTTTGCCTCGTCTTCCGTGTCACCATAACTGATGACAACATCTTTAATATAGGTCGCTTTGGAAGATGCCGCCATAGCGCTGGTGCAGGTGGTGACGGCAATGGCTGCTGCCAAGAATGCACTGACTGCTCCTCGAAATAGCTTTTTAAGCATTGGCTACCTTTCCTTTCAGTCTCTTCTTCTCAACACCCATGCCGACGAAGAAGGCTGCAGCGCCCACGACGACGGCGGCGGTTACGCCGATCAGAATCTCGCTGTTTTCAGAGAACACACTTCCCGCAAAAGCATTGGCGTCCGTCCGGTAGAACAGGTAGATGCCGTTCTTTCCATCGGAATAGGTGTATCCTGCTGTCTTATTGGTCAGGTTCTGAGCCGTGTCCTCTCCGAACATGGACAGGGCCGTGTAGGTTTCGTCCGGCAGACTGCTGTCCTCATACTGAACCTTCAGTTCCGTGAGAGGATTGCCGGCGTTCTTGTCCTTGGTGGTGTACAGCGCCACCCACTGGCGGCCCACGTCGCCGTTCAGGTCGGCATAGTTCCCCAACAGCTTGTTGGCGTCCGTCACCATGTTTTTCTCTTCCCGGTTGCAGGTCACCGCATCATAGTAGGTATAGACCTTCGCGTCGTATTCATCCACACTTTCATCCACCATGTGCAGAGGGATGGGGGTAAAATCTGCATTATAGTACTCTTTCAGATCCTGATAGGTGCTCCAGATGGAAACTGCAAAGATAATAACGGTTATTGCGACCATGGCTGCCGCTGCATAATAAGTAAAGTTCATCAGGGCATTGTTGGCACCCTCCTCTATTTTGGTCAGCTGATTTCGTGCGTTTTGGGACAGGTTCTCCAGCTGCACCAACCGATCACCGGTACCGCCCGATTCCCATATCCTCACGAACTCTGCGTCGTATGCAGCAATTTTATCCGCCAATTTCTCGGGCAGATGAATCAGATAGGTGTTATAGCCCAACGTTGCCGCCATAGCGAGAGCGGAAAGGCCGAAAGCACCCCACAGAATATAGGAAGTGATCGAGATGGAGCTCCACACGCTGTTCGTCGCAGGCTTTCCGCTGGAAGCCTGCAGCCGGAGGGCTTCATTGGTCATGGCAACTTCGTCGGTAAAGATGGTGCGGTCAACCCCCTCGTAGATGGAGTTGTTCTGTTCCTTCAGTGCGCTGGTGTCCAGGTTCTCCATGCCCTGCTTTACCGCATCCCCGTCGCTGATGCCCATAGACACCAGGGAATACATGGAGATAAAGTCCAGGCTGGCTTTCTGGCCGTCCGACAGGACGGACACCAGAGGATAGAGCAGGTAGCGCTCACTGGTCTGAACATCGTAATCGTCGCCGGTAAGCAGATCCAGCAGGGAGATGTCGTCGTTCATCATCGTGGCCAGCTTTTCGTACTGAGTACCTGCGGCAAACCAGTTGATGTAATCAAAGTCTTCGTGAGCTGTCTCATAGGCATCCACTTCCTCCTCCGTGGATGTAAAGCGAATGTCGGCATTGGTGTAGGTTTCGAGGAAGGTTTTGTAGCTTTCCAGCATGGCGGCGATTTTCTGGGCGGCCTCGTCATACTCGGTCGCCAGCTGGCTCTCCGCCTCGTTGATGGTCAGGTTCTCGCTTTCCATCAACTCCTCTACCATTTCGTCATAGGTCTTGGCGGTTTCATAGCGCTCCACCCAGGTGCTGTCACTGCTGTCGGTAGCCATGGCGATGTACTGCTGGATGACCACCACTGCGTTGGCGTTGGCCTGCATGAGGATGGTGGTCATGTCACCGACCTTGCTCTGTGCCTCCGGGGACAGAGCGTTCCACTCCTCGTCGGAATACTCTTCCTTGACCTTGTTCAGAAGCAGGTCACCCATGTACTGCTGGCTGTCGTCGTCGTAGAGCAGGTTCAGCATGTCATGAGCCACAACTGCCTGCTGCTGACCGGCACTGTAGTTGGCGCGGTATTCATTGACGGCGACCAGGAAGCTTTTCAAAAAGTTGCGGATATTGGTCTTCTGCTCCTCCAGCACCTTCTGATAGTCCTGCGCGCTGTAGCCGCCCTTCATGTTCATTAAGCGCATGTCGGTGATGGCTTCTTCTGCGTCGTTGGTGGTGGTGTAACCCAGATAGACCGCCCGTTTGGAGGAAATCAGGTCATCGGCACCTTCGTTCAGGTTATTGTCCAGAATTTCATAGCCGTTTTCTGTCAGCCAGTTTTTGGCCTCTTCTTCCGTGTCACCGTAGCTGATGACCACATCCTTGATGTAAGTTGCCTTGGAGGACGCCGCCATGGCGCTGGTGCAGGTGCTGACTGCAAGGGCTACCGCCAGAAATGCACTGACGGCTCCCCGGAACATTTTTTTAAGCATTGGCTACCTTTCCTTTCAGTCTCTTCTTCTCAACGCCCATGCCGACGAAGAAGGCGGCAGCGCCCACGACGACGGCAGAGGCTACGCCGATCAGAACTTCAACATTTTCGGAGAATACACTTCCCGCAAAAGCATTGGCATCGGTTCGGTAGAACAGGTAGATGCCGCTCTTACCGTCGGAATAGGTGTATCCTGCTGTTTTGTTGGTCAGGTTCTGCGCCGTGTCTTCCCCGAACATGGACAGGGCGGTGTAGGTCTCGTCCGGCAGACTGCTGTCTTCGTACTGAACCTTCAGTTCCGTCAGGGGGTTGCCGGCGTTTTTGTCTTTGGTGGTGTACAGCGCCACCCACTGGCGGCCTACATCGCCGTTCAGATCGGCGTAGT
>CAVBPR010000037.1:0-3426 GCA_963597355.1 bacterium
ATTGACGATAGTGGACGAACCCCAACCGTAAACATCCTTAAATTGCTTGCTTTTATTCACACCTTCACCGTGCTGTGCAAGATGAGCGGATGGAATGAGTATTTTCTCCTCTGCTAGCTTCTGTGCAATCTGATACGGTCCGTATCCTTCAATCGTCATGGCAAAGATACGCTTTACCACCTCTGCGGCTTCCGGATCAACAATCCAATGATCTCTGCTTTCATTCCAGAGATATCCATAGGAGACAGTTCCGGTAACATGTTTGCCGGATTTGCCCTTTGACTGAAATGTAGAACGGATTTTGCGACTGGTGTCTCTCGCATAATATTCATTCATAATATTGCGGAAGGGAGTGAAATCATCGTCTCCTCTGGCAGTGTCCACGCCGTCGTTGATGGCAATCAGACGAACATCGTGCTGTCTGAGAATCTCCATGATCTGACCGACTTTCAGATAATCACGCCCCAGGCGGCTCATGTCCTTCAGACACAGGACTTCCACATTTCCGGCTTCTACTTCCTTCATCATCGCAAGAAAGCCGGGTCTGTCGAAGCAGGTTCCGCTGATGCCGTCATCCGTAAAATGGACAATATCCGTGAAACCTTGCCGTTTTGAGAAGTCTTCTAACAGAATCTTTTGATTGGATATGGAGTTGCTCTCGCCTTGCTGTTCATCGTCTCGGCTGAGGCGTTCGTAAAGTGCTGTGATTTTCCCGTTTCTCTTCATGGCTTCTGCTGTTTTCGGTAAAATGAAAGTATCGCAAAAGGTCTCGAAAAAGTTAGCACCCCAAATGGCAAAAAAATGAGCCATTGTCAGCACCTGAAATAACCGCTACCATTAGTTTGTTGAAGACTAAGGAGGTAGCAGAAAGGTGTTAAGAATGGCTCAAGTAAATTATATCAAAGATCTCTACGAAAATGAAGACCTGAGTTTGCGGGAAATATCCCGTCAAACGGGTCACAGCTTCAAGACCGTCCAAAAGTACGCCTACCAGCTTGACTGGAGCGAGGACAATCTGCCGGATACCGAGCCAGCGAGCTATCCGGTGCTGGGAGATTTTATTCCTGTGATCGATGAATGGCTGGAGGCTGACCGCAAAATCCCGCGCAAGCAGCGCCACACGGTCTGGAGGATCTTCTGCCGTTTGCGGGATGAACACGGTTTCAGCGGCAGCTATTCCAGCGTGAAAAAGTACGTCCGCAAAAAACGGTTTGTTATGAATTCCAGGAACAGCGGTTATTTACCGCTGGAGCATTCGCTGGGCAGCGGGCAGGTGGATTTTGGTAAGCACCTCTATTACGACGGAACCGGGCAGGAACAGGACGGCTATGCGCTGACGATTTCGTTTCCGAATTCCAACAAGGGTTACACCCAGACCTTCCCCTCACAGAACCAGGAATGCTTGCTTACAGGCATGAAGCGCATCTTTGAGCACATTGGCGGCGTGCCGCCGGTGCTGCGCTTTGACAATATGTCCACTGCTGTTGTGCAGGTACGCAAGGGGACTGAGCGGATCCTTACAGACGGCTTTACTCGGTTTATGATGCATTACCGTTTCCGGGCAGAGTTCTGTAATCCGGCGTCCGGCAACGAAAAGGGCAACGTGGAAAACAAGGTGGGCTACAGCCGCAGAAATGCTTTTGTGCCGGTTCCGACCATTACGTCCTTTGACGATTTTAACGAGTCTCTGTGGGAATGGTGCGAGAAGGATGCCCAGCGGCCGCATTACAAGAAGAAACTGCTGATTGCGGAGCTTTGGGAAGAGGACAAAGCCAGCCTTCTGTGTCTGCCGGAGTATCCGTTTTCAGTGTTCCGGTATGCTTCGCTGACGGTGAACAAAAGCGGCTTCGTGACCATTGAAACGAACAAATACGGTCTTTCCCCAATGCTGTCCGGCGAAACAGTGCAGGCCAAGATTTTCTATGACCATGTGGAGTTCTTCCATGACCACCATCCGGTTGGGCACTACCGCAGGAGCTACAAAACCAATGATGAGGTCTACGACTGGACACAATATGTGTCTGTGCTCTGCAAAAAGCCCGGTGCAATTGAACATACCCGCTTCTTCCACCAGATGCCGCAGCAATGGCAGACGTTTCTGGAGCAGACCAGCGGCAGGGAGCGTAAAAATGCGCTTCAGCTGCTCAATGAGATTGTCTCTGACGGCAACGCCGACTTGTGTGCTGATGCACTGGAACTCGCCGGTGAGAATGGCCGCACGGATGCGGACAGCCTCCGGCAATGCTATTACATGATTGCCAAAAAGGAATACCGGCCTGATCCGCTGAAATTGCCCGGTTCTCCGGCACTACACTACAATCCCGACCTCTCCGCCTACGACAGTCTGACAGGAGGTGATGCAAGTGTCTGAGGAAATTGAATTGATGATGCGGCAGGTGAAGCTGGGCGGCATGGCCAGGGAATGGCGCTCCGTCCAGTTTGAAAGCACGGAGCAATATGTGACCGATCTGCTGAAACTGGAGCTGAAAGAGCGTGAAGCCAACAGGATTAACCGCATGGTGAAAACCGCCGGTTTCCGTGTTCTGAAAACGCTGGATGACTTTGTGTGGACTTCTGCCATTGAACTACCCAGTGGCTTGACTGCCGGATACATGGAAGACTTGCAGTTTCTTGCGTCCAAAGAGAATCTCATCTTTATGGGCACTGTTGGTACCGGCAAAACCCATCTCGCCACAGCCATTGCCTTGAAAGCCTGCCAGGAAGGGCGGCATGTCCGCTTTTACACGGCGGCATCTCTCGCTAATATTTTGCTGGAGAAGAACAACAAAGGTACGCTGAACAGCTATCTCAGCACGCTGAAGAAAGTGGAACTCATTGTGATTGACGAAATTGGCTTCGTGCCGCTGCACAAGGATGCTGCTGAGCTGCTGTTTCAGGTGATCTCCGATTGCTACGAGCGAAAGAGCCTCATTATTACGTCCAATCTGGAGTTCTCACAGTGGAACACCGTCTTTGGCGACAACCGCCTGACGGCAGCGTTGGTTGACCGGCTGATTCACCATTCCCACATTGTAATCTTCTCCGGTGAGAGCTACCGGCTGACCCAGTCCATGCAACGCCAGCGCACCCACTGAAAAAGCGCTCCAAAAAGTGAGCGTTGGGTCCCGACCCGTTTGGCCCCTAAAAAGGTCTCGATGTTAAATGCTCGAACTACAAATTAGGTGCTCCAAGGCGCTAACCTTTTTGGGGACCTTTTGCTAACATTTTTACTTGACGAACACAGGTTATGTTCATAACGCAGACAATGAAAGCAAAACACGAGCAGGATGTCTTTGAAGATTTAGCAAATATCGTGTTGGAAACAGAGCAAAACCTTGCTCAAAACGAAGATAATGATAATATCTATGAACCGATATCAGAAGAAAAAACTGTAAAGCCGTTGCCTCAATATGAGGACATTTATGA
>CAVBPR010000037.1:3436-3937 GCA_963597355.1 bacterium
GTCCACGCTCACTTTGAGCGTAAAGCCGCCTCCAGCGGCACACCGCTGTATCGGCGGAAAGGCTTCACCGTCAGCAGACGGTAAAAAAGCTTCGCCTGCGGCGGCAGGGCCGCCGGAACGGCGGTGCCGTTTCCCCGCTGCTTTCGGGAAAGCGGAAAAGGGCATTTCGCTTTTTTGGTGGGCAAAAGAAAAAGGCTCTCTTTTTCAAGAGAGCCTTTCTTTTTGGCGCTTAAGCTAGACAAAACCCCCGGTTTTACCGGGGGTAGGAAAAATACTTTAGTAAGAGTAGAAAAAGATAACCTCCTGATGTACGATGGTAAAGGTTTGGCGACCGCATTACCAAGGGACAAACAGGAGGTTATGCACATGGAAAAGAACGAGTTGCAGCATAGCGCGCACTCGACATGGAGATGTCAGTATCATTTGGTGTTTGCGCCGAAGTTTCGTCGTAAGGCAATATACGGGGAACTGCGCGCAGATATAGGAAAGATACTGAGGAAA
>CAVBPR010000038.1:0-3786 GCA_963597355.1 bacterium
CTTGATAAGCTTTCCTCGCAGGAATTTGTTTATATGATTTATAACAGGAGCTCTTTTGTTCCTTATGTCTGCTGTGATACTGCTGACACCATGCTGGACTATGCATCACTGTACTTTGATGAATCCACTGCCAAAAACAAGGCCGAAAGCTTATCCGCGGACGGACATCCTGTCGCGCCCATGAAGATTAAAAAGGAAGCCTTTCAGGCCATGCTTACCGACATGCTTTACTATGGTATAGACGCTGTCAGATTTTATGACGGCGATGAGACTGTTCTGGTAGAGACCGACAATATGGTTCGCACGAACGCTGACGCCAGGGATGCCAAGGGCCATCCGTTCCTTATGAACACCTCGGCACAAATAAGCATGATTTATCTTGTTCAGGAGCTCTGCCAGGGCGAGGAACATATAAAGGCTGACAGAGAAAACTTTCAGCGTATTCAGACTGAGGTGCTTGCCAATATAGCAAACGCCGACTTCTATATTGCGTTTACAAAGGTGAATGATACAGACGATAATTCTGTCAAGCCTTACGCTGCCGGAAACATTGACAGCGATAAAAAAGCTTCCGGGGGCGAACGCTTCGCGCCTGCGCTTTTAAAGGATAAGGCGGGAAAGCTTATGCTGCCTCTCTTTACTGATATGAACGAGCTTAAAAAGGCCTTTCGTTCTTCTGCAAACCAGAAAATTCCCTATAAGGGCTTTAAATACAGAACCATCGTTGACACAATGCTTCCCGACGGTTCCAAAATTGACGGCATAATCATAAACCCTGCCGGAGTAAAGCTTCCGCTTTTAAGCAATGCAGCGAGGGTTCTTACAAAGGACTCACGCTTCATACAGTCCGGGTCAATCGCGACACGCTGACATAGAAGTTCGGACGGTTTCGTCCTAAGTGCGAGGTGGAGTGACCTTTTGGGGTCGCTCCTTTTTTCACACCAATTCTTTATGAATCCCAAACATAAGAAAGCCCTTGAAAATATCGGATTTCCAAGGGCTTGGTGTTCTCTTTGTGTTCTGTTTGAAGCTCATCTCTTTGAGAACTGCGGAGCCTTACGGGCTTTCTTGAGGCCGTACTCTATGAAATCCAGCCTCGAAATGTCCTTATTTTTCAAGGCTTTTGGGCATTAGCAGTGGAAGTTATCCCACCCTCTAGCCCCGCCTACCGGGGCGAATTCAGGTATTTTTGCCGCCTGCAAATGCGTTGTTTACGATCGGTCTGAGGTCTTCAGGTTTATTGTACTTCAATTTGCAGTAGATATCCATCGTTGTTTTGGAGTTCTCATGTCCTGCGAGATACTGAACCGTCTTGGGATCAACACCGGCATAAATCAAATCTGTGATATAGGTATGTCGCAGCATATGCGGCGTAACATGAAAGTCCATTGTATAAATCAGATTGGGGTTATTGTTGGGATGACCACCAAGAACCGGATGGATTTCCTTCTCAATTTTCTCCCCGTTGATGTAGCGATAATATTTCCGTGGTTCCGTTGTACGGATCGTGACGTATTTCCACAAGCGTGCAAATTGCGTTCCAGCCAGCGGTTCACCCGCCGCATCCGCAATCACATACTTGGAATTTGATGCATCCTTTGCTTCCTGAAGGCACCTGACAAGGCACTTTGGAATTGGAACATCGCGCTTAGCAGCTTTTGTTTTCAGATTAGCATTCACCACCGGACGGTTGTGATCTATATGCCAGGCACGCCGGACTGAAATGTATGGAACTTTTGCCTCCAGAAAGACACAGTCCCATTGCAGCCCCAGAATTTCTTCTCGCCGCAGCCCGGAGTAAAGTCCCAGCATAACAAACACATACGGCGGCAAGTCTCGAACAGTATCCAGCAATATCTTTTTCTGTTCATCGGAAAGCGCTTCTTTTTTCTGTGTTGGTGTTCCGCCCTTCGCAGAAATCTGCGCGGATGGATTGTACTCAATCAAGTGACTTCTCTCGGCTGAGTAAAATACGCATTTCACCAGCATATTAACTTTCCCGTATAATGCCGATGACATTTTCGAGGCCGGAACCATCAGCAGCTTCAAATCGTCTGCTGTAACTTCATCCAGATACATATCGCCGATTTTATCCACGATATATTTCTGCATGGTCTGCCGGTATTCATTCAGTGTAATATCACGAATTACCGACGACTGCATGACCAGCCATTTTTCACAGTATTCCCTTACCGTAGGATTCTCTCTGCGAAACTTAATATCGGCAATCTCACGCTTTGCTTCCTTTACTTTCTGGTATAAAAGTTCCGGTGTCTCCGCATACAGTGAGCTGCGTTTCCCGTCCGCATCGGTTATGCGGGTTCTATAATAGGTGATCCCCTTCAAGACTATCGTGCCATATTGGGGAATGGTTTCTTTTTTCTTCGGCACTTTGCATCCCTCCTGTCTTCTACTATAAGTAACACCGGAGGGACCGCACTCGCAATGATGTCGCCAAATACGAAAGAGGACAAGCATTCTAAAATGCCTGTCCTCCTGACTCAGTCATCCCATAAAGCGAAGGCGTCTGCCATAGAGACTGCCAGCTCTTCCGGTCGGTTGTATTTCACCTTGGCGTAAATGTCCATGGTGATTTTGCTGCTTTCATGTCCTGCGAGATACTGAACCGTTTTCGGATCAGCTCCCGAGTGGATTAAATTGGTAATGTAGGTATGGCGGAGCATGTGTGGGGTAACGTCAAAATCCAGTGTATAAACCACATGTCCATTGTGTGCGGCCTTTTCTCCCAGCTTCGGATGGATTGTGTGTTTTACACGCTTTCCATTCTCGTAACGGTAATAGGAACGTTCCTTTGCCGTTCTCGTCACGATGTACTGCCATAGCCGCTTAAACTGCGTATAAGACAACGGCTCTCCATCCGTGTTCGCTACAACATATTGTGATTGTGACGATCTTTTCGCCTCGGCCAGGCAGTCCAACAGGCAATCCGGAATCGGAACATCCCGATGCGCCGCCTTTGTCTTTAACTCCGTCATAATGATGGGACGGTTGCTTTCGGTGTGCCATGCACGGCGCACAGTCAAATACGGTGCCTGGCAGTCAAGGTGAACCGAATCCCATTGCAAAGCGAGAATCTCCTCTCTGCGCAGGCCGGTATATAATCCAACCATTACGAAAACATAGGGTGGAAGCCCTTTTATCGTATCCAACAGAACATTTACCTGCTCATCTGTCAGCGGAACGCGATCCCGTTGCGGAACACCGCCTCCCTTGGCTGTAAGGTATACGGTTGGATCTTCATCAATGACACGGCTTTCCTTTGCCGATTTGAAAATACACTTGAATAAAACCGTGACAGATTTGTAAACCGAAGCGGACTTGTCAGCCGCAGTAAGCATTGCCATACGCACATGATCTGGCGTGATATCTGCCATATTCAAACTACCCAGCGGTGCAACGATATGATTTTTCACCTTGGATGTGTAATCAATCAACGTGGTGTTGCGAACATGGGCAGATTGCATGAGAAGCCATTTTTCGCAATATTCCTCAACCGTAGGTGAAGAGCGGCGAAAGGAATGATTATCCAACTGCCGCTGGGCATCCACCGCTTTCTCGTATAATTCCTCGCGGGTTCTTCCATATAATGTAATGCGTCTGCCGTCATCATCCCGCATCCGGGTTCGGAAGTAATCTTTGCCACCGGTAACCGTTGTCGATCCATAAGCCGGCAACAGTCGATTTTGTCTTGCCATATTGTTTTCCTCCTTGTCTATTGTCGTTTACCTTAAATTATCGCTACGGCAGAGACTTTCTCAAGGATGT
>CAVBPR010000039.1:0-3609 GCA_963597355.1 bacterium
CGCTAAATACTTCTTTTTCCATGCCTTCTTATACTGATAAGTCCCGGAAGAAAGATCTGTATAATCAAAATCAGTATGCAAGTTGCCGTCTGAATCAATGACCATTGTCATATTGCTCCACAATTCACCCTTAATCTTATCTCTTTCATGCGCCACAATCTGATCTATCTTTTTGAAGGCAGAGAATAAGGTTTCTTCCGAAATAGTCGGAATGTCAAAACATTTTACATACTTCTTGCCATCGCTATAGAAAAACGAGAAAGAATATGAATCTTCGCCGTATTCCAGATAGACAACAAGCTTATCCCAATCTTCTGGCAATAATGGAGCTATTGTATTAAACACAGTTTGGTACACTTTTTCGTTCATCATATCAATCACCACTCCTGTTCTTAAAAATGACCGCATCCTTTTCGCCGTCAATACTGTAGGTCACTCGGAATTCCGATGGACGTGAAGCATCGTCCTCATAAACCGGCTCAACTTTCAACCGTACATCCGCTCCATCGTTCACTGCCTCTGCAAGTGTATCTTCAAGTTTCGCATAATCGCCCTTATTGATCTTTCCCTCCATTGGGACAAGATTTTCTAACTCTCCGCTTCCATTAAAACGATCTGCAATCAAATGACCTCTGTCATCGGTACTTTTCATTTCTCCATGTGCCACAGTGTCACGAGAATCTGGCATTTCGCTTCTGCCTTTATGATCCTTTACTTGTAGCTTGCCCTCAGCACTTATAACACGCCCATTATTGTCTGTTTCGTAACTGTAGCCGTTTCGCTCAAACTTGGTGTTTGGCTCTAGCATGTCTCCCTCGCGATACTTCGTCCCGTTATCATCGAAATATTGCTTCGGCTCTCCATCAAAAACTCCATCCCAGTATTTGTTGGCATCATTGACACTCATGCCAGATTCAGGCTTTATATCTTGATAGCCTGACATTTCAGAACTTTGTGTTTCTTTTACCTCGTTTTTTGAAACTTCACCAAACATTACAAAACGCCCCCTTTCGCCTGATATACCTCTGTGAATCGACAATATAAATCATTGTACGATTCGTCACGGGTTGTTTTCTCGTAGATAAGAAGTGCAAGTGCCAGATTGATCTGCTTCTTGGAATAATCCTTTATGGACGGCTGCAAAGCATTTACAACCGAATTTGCCCATTCAGTCAGATCGCTGCATTTTTTTGAGGAATCAATGGCTCTTTCAGCAGACAGGAAGTCATACATCATCTTACGAAGCGAACTGATAGCATTATCCTTGTTTGATTCGATATACTCCATGAAGTCTATCTTTATGGTAGAGTCAAGCTTCGATCTAATAATCAAATGGCGAAGTTTTTGAATATCCGCCTTATTGTCTTTCCGGAATATCTCGTTGTTCATAATACATTCCAAAAGAGATTCAGATATCTCCTTTGTTTCCTGCTCCCGAAAAATATCATCCTCCGGAGAATACTCAAAAACACTTCCATTTGTCTTGAACTCGTCAACTTTACAGAGAATTGGCTGAATCCATTCATTTTGGTATATTGCAGCCACACCGCAAGGCAACTTGGCCAGCTCAGTAATCTGGTCATCATTCAGATTTGCTGCACGGCCAACAAGTTCTCTGTCGCTCTGATCTGGAAGCCGCATGATGATTTTCGTGTTTGTGTTTCGAATAGCAGACATGTCAAGCAATCCCGGTGCTTGATCTACAATAATGAAACCTTCTCCATAAGTGCGCATCTCAGCAATCGCATTAGAAATCATCTCCACGCTCTTACCAGTCAGATTTGAACCCTCCGATGATTGTTCAAAAGAGGTTCTCCTAAGGATATTATGAGCTTCTTCCAGGACGGTGATGTGTCGTAAATCTGTATTCATTTTTGATCTGTCTGTCATCCGATGCTCTTGCAGCTTTAAGACAAGCATCCCCATAATGAGCGCCTTTGTTTCCGTTGATCCGACGCGGCTTAAATCTACAATCACATTCTCTTCAAATAACTTTTCCGGGTCAATTTCATCAACGGTAAAAATCATTCCGTTAATACCGTTTGTCAAGGATTCAAGTCTCGTCAGCAGTGAGCCTTTGTATGCGCCTTTGTTCTCGGCATCGTACTCACTTGAATCAATAATAGTCTTGATATTCTGCGCCACATCAGCAAATGTAGGATAAATTGCTTCGCCATATTTATTGATTGATTTCATCAAATCCCATCCGCAATCCAGATAAGATTTCTCAATCGCATTCTTTAATACAGCGGGCATGGCTGCATACATCGGCCAACATACATTAAATATCTCAACCAGACGATCCAGATGCTCAAAAATATGTATTCCTTGAGGAAAGCTGAACGGATTCAGCCTCAAAAGCTGACTTAAATATGGATTTGTTCCATATACCGTCACATCAGGCTCATTTCCGAATACATGTTTATATTCGCCCTTGGCTGGCTCAATTACGAGGAATTTTGTGTCCTTTGCTAACGCTTCATTCAATATCCGGTAGACCGTATTACTTTTACCGGAGCCAGTGCTTCCGGTAACAAAAGTATGCGAGCAAAGAGATTTTTTCGTAAGCTGTACCGTTGTATTCTCAGTGCGGTTCATATGATAAATATTACCGATACGCAAGGTACAAGCATCTTTCTTATTGGCTGCATAGCTTACAACATTTCTGCCAAATTCCGCACATTCCACCACCGGAAGCCCCGCAACAGATTTTTGAGGGAAGTTCAAAGAATACGCCAGTTCTTTTCCTGAAAGGCTTGTTGCAGCGGTTATTACTGCCGGATAAGCATTGAACTCTGCGTCTTCTGCTGTAAGTGCCGGGCTTAAACCAAACAAAGGATGTCGCAATTCTCTCAGATAAGAACAGATTTCTTCCGCATCATCGCTCTCTTTGCCCATATCTCCTCGCCAAAGATTCACCGCGGTCTGAGACATATAGGACTGTTCACCTTGTGTAAGTGCCAGATAGGAATGTGCCACATTGTTTGCCACATTCTGGTCTTCGCTAAGCACGTAAGCAGCGAAATCCCACATTCCAAGTGCGGTACTCTGTTCAAATCGCTTCATTTGCTGTTCAAGAATCTCCAGAGTATGCTTGATGTTATAATTCGTAAACGACTGTGTAATACCTTCATTCTTTCCAACGGTAGCAGTTACATTGGAAGAACGCGCGAAGTTTGCACCAAAATTTCCGCCAAAGTTCACGCCCTTATATACGCCCTGCGCTGTAGATACTGATTTAGAAACAGCATGGCCAAGTGTATTGGCAATGGTCTTGCCGACAGAATTGGCTACAGCCCTGCCAGTAGAGCTTGTGACGGCTTTTCCAACTGTCTCTGCAACCGAATGGCCAGTTGACTTTCCGACTGTATCAGTAACCGTTTTTGCCGTGCCTTCTGTCAAAGTGTCTGATATGCTCGTACCTGTTGTATCCGATGTCCCGGTCTGCCAGGTGTGATTATAGTTCGTGCTAGCATTAGCGGATGCCTTCACCCCTATATCTAATCCTGTTTCCGCTCCTATGGATCCACCGATAGCATCAGAGTTGCTTGACGAATCCGCATGGCTTGTATTGCTCCCCGTTCCATGAGACTGACTGCTGTTTTGTGT
>CAVBPR010000040.1:0-1149 GCA_963597355.1 bacterium
CATAACAAGAGCACCGTGGCTTTCAATTTTCCCCGGAATTGCATTGGTATATACGACGCTGGGATTTAATTTCCTGGGCGAGGGACTGCGGGATATTCTGGATCCGCACATGAAGACAAGGTAAGGATGGATTATGAGTGATGCATTGCTCCAGCTGCAACAGCTGTCTGTGGACTATAAAGTGAAGGGTGGTTATCTGTCTGCTGTGCATGGCGTAAATTTGTCCATTGGAAAGGGAGAGATTTTTGCCTTGGTCGGTGAGTCGGGATGCGGGAAATCAACCGTCGCACATAGTATCCTGTCGCTTCTGAACGATGGAAATGCGAAGACATCGGGGCAGATTTTATTCCATGATCAGAACCTGAATGGTCTGCGTGCAAAGGAAATTGAGAGAATTCGCGGTGGCAGGATAGGAATGATCTTTCAGAATCCACTGGATTCTCTGAATCCGGTATATACGGTAGGCCGTCAGGTGATGGAGGCAATCCAGCTGGATGGTGTGGATAAGGCAAGTGCACGGAAACGGGCACTGGAATTGTTTCAGGAAGTAAAGCTCCCGGATCCGGAGGCTTGTCTGGATCGTTTTCCCCATGAGTTGTCGGGCGGCATGCGCCAGCGCGTGATGATCGCCATGATGATTTCGAGACGTCCGGAACTCCTGATCGCAGATGAACCGACAACGGCTCTGGATGTAACGATTGAAGCGAATATATTACGGATTTTGAAACAGCTCCGGGATGAGAACGGGACATCAATTCTTCTGATTACACATAATTTCGGTTTGGTGGCAGAGATTGCGGATCGGATCGGCGTGATGTATGCAGGAGAGCTGATTGAAACCGGCAACGTGTATGAGGTTTTTCGTAATCCGCAGCATCCGTATACAAGACTTCTGATGAAGGCACTGCCAAAGCACTCTAAATGGGAGGGCAGACTGGAGACAATTGATGGAACCGTGCCGAGAATAACGGAAATTCGCGGCAACTGCAGGTTTTCCGGGAGATGTCCGTATGCAGGGGAACGCTGTGGCAAAGAGACACCGGTCATGAAGACGGTAGGAGAAGACCATATGTGCAGCTGTTTTCTGACAGAGGGAGGTGAAACTCCGTGACAACGAATGTGCAGGATGATAAAGAGGCAATGTTGAAG
>CAVBPR010000040.1:1159-3146 GCA_963597355.1 bacterium
TGATAAAGCCGTCCGGCGGAGAGATCTACCTCAACGGGATAGATTTGGCTCATGCATCAAGGAGAGAAATAAAGCAAATTCGAAGAGATGTGGCAGTAGTATTTCAGGATCCTGCCTCCAATCTGAATCCGAGACAGACGGTGGAAAGCTCCATTATGCGGCCAATGATCCTCCACGGAATTAAGAAAGATCAGGCCAGAGAACGTACAGGGGCGGTTATGGATATGGTGAAAATGGACCGCAGATATTTGACGAGCTATCCGTACCAGCTGTCGGGCGGACAGTTACAGCGAATTGCTATTGCGAGGGCGCTGGCACTTCAGCCGAAGGTAATGATTCTCGATGAACCCACAAGTGCGCTGGATGTCTCTGTGCAGGCACAGATTTTGAACCTTCTGTTGGATCTGCAGAAGGAATTGCAGTTGACATATCTGGTCATCACACATGATATCAGTGTTATTCGATATATCAGTGATCGGGTGGCTGTGATGAATCACGGTAAGCTCGTGGAATGCGGAGAGACAAAAAAAATTCTGGATCAGCCGCAGCATCCGTATACCAAACGTCTTATGGATTCGGTGCCGATCATGGACCCTGCTCTTCGGGGGTGCAAACGGCCGGATTTGGAGGACGATGGGCAATAGAAACGCTACTTGTTCAGAAGAGGAGGACGTTATGAAGAGAAGATGGATTGCAATGTTGATGGCAATGACAACAGCCGCAGGTGCGGTTAGCTTTGCCGGGTGTGCGAGTACTTCCGGGAGTTCAAGTGAAACATCCGGAAGCACAGCTGCAGAGGCGCACAGCAATGATAATGTATTCCGTGTGATAGATAACGAATGGTACGGAATAGATCCTTACCAGCTGGATAGCTCTGCTGTCCTGCAGCAGTGTGTGTCGGAATCTCTGTTCGAGTGGGACAGCAACGCGAACGAACTGGTAGACGGTGTTTGTACGGATTGGACGGTTAGTGAGGATGGACTGACGGCGACCTTTAATGTTCCGGAGGGGATGTACTATTCCACCGGTCAGGAGGTAACCGCAGAGGATGTGGTGGCATCGATTGAGCATGGTAAGAAGGTAAGTCCATATGCGGATTCTTATGACAACATTGAATCCATGGAGGTAGAAGGACGCCAGGTGACATTCCATTTGACGAGCTATCGCTCGGATATGTTGTATGCTTTGTGCGGCGATTTCATGGGTATTATCAGCAAGGATGAGTTGGATTCCATGACGGATGATGAGCTGATGTGGGGGTGCCATCCCTATGGAATGTACTCTGTTTCTAACTATGTGTCGGGATCAGAGGTGGATCTTGTCAGAAATGATAAATATGTGACACACTCACCGCTGGTGGAAAATCAGGGTGCTGCCAAGCTGGCGGAGATCGACTGCACTTTCAATGTGGAAGATTATACAGCATTGGAATCTCTTAAAAACGGTGAGGTGGATTTCCTTGTGGGAATCACAATGGACGATAAGGTGGATTTGGAAGGAAACGATGCAATTGCAGTAGTGGATAACTCATATCCCGAAATCGATTACCTGGAACTGAATACCACGGACGGACCGTTTGCGGACAAGAATGTACGACTGGCTTTTGCACTTCTGCTGGATCGTGAGGCAGCCTGCGAGCTGACGGACGGTCAGGCTGTTCCGGCGTACTCCATGGTCTATGATACAATGCAGAACTTTAGCCAGGAGGCCAAGGATTATTTCCAGGAAAACTATGCAAATGATAAGGAGAGAGGCTACAAGCTGTTAGAGGAAGCCGGCTATACCAAGAACAGCGACGGCTATTATGAAAAGGATGGAGAGGTTCTGGAGCTGGATTATTACACATCAAACGGAAGCGTATCCACGATCCTGGGAGAGGGTCTGCAGGGACAGATGCAGGAGAATGGCATTAAGATTAACCTGAACACGATTGATTGGAACTATGTACATGAACAGGTACAGTCTAACGATTATGACGTTGCAAGAG
>CAVBPR010000041.1:0-2891 GCA_963597355.1 bacterium
GTCTGAATGGCTAACTCGTAAGCTACAGGGCGGGTAAGACCTTCTTTTACCCCACCATCGGCCAGCGCTTCGATAAACATGGCGACATAAGCCGGGCCACCGCCGGACAGGCCACAAGCCGCATCGAGGTCATACGTCTTGACCCAGGTGATCACGCCGATGGACTCGAAGAGCTTTGTGGCAAAAGCCTTCTCTTCGTCGCTGAGGTCGTTCTCGATGCTGCAGGCGAAAGCTCCTTCAAACACCAACGCCGGCGTATTCGGCAGCAATCTCAGCACGCGGAAATCTTTTGTACCGGCTGCTTTGCGGAGGCGTTCCACGGAGACGCCCGGCAGAATGGAGAAGAGTGCCTTGTCCTTAAGCGCTCTCTTCGTCTGACCCATCGCGTCTTCCATTTGCTGCGGTTTCACTGCCAGAAGGACGACATCGCTCTCCTTGCAGAGTGCCTCGTTGTCTGCGGCCACTTCAATTCCAAAGTCCGTTGCCGCCTGGCATGCCGTGTCCTTGATATCATAGGTCATCACGTCTTCCTTGGCCAGAACACCGCTGGCCACTGCGCCTTTGACAATGGCGCTTCCCATGTTTCCAAATCCGATTACTCCAAATTTCATCTTTGTACCCCTTTCTTTATTTCCTCTGGTTCTTCCTGGCACTTCCGGCGCGAGTTTCTTCGTCATCACATCCTCCGACGTCGGCTTCACCGTATGTTAATGTGGTTCTTAGAATGCTTCTCCTGCAAAATCCAGAATTCGGTCGTACTCCTCCTGTCCAAGCAGCCGGATATAATCCGCCACAGCCTTCTCAACGATGGAATCCGCCTCGTTCGGACATTCCTCTTGCAGCACCGCCGTGATGGTGTAGTACATGTGTGCCGTGTGGTAGTCAAAATCCCGCATCGCGGAGGTTCCGAGTTCCTGTTTCTTCGCCTTCATTTTAGCCACATCTTCCTCCGACATCGGCTGTCCCCAATCGAAGACGCACTGATCTCCGCCCCAGCTCATCGGAGCACCTTGCGGCGTACAGACGAAGTCCTTACAGAACCCTTCATATACGGCCTTATCTACGTTGACGCAATACTCTTTGCCGTACTCGAGCAGATCGTATTTCTTCCAGGCATCACACCACGCACATTTCGCGATGTATGTCCGGTAGCTCGGTTCTGTCTCCTTCGTCCCGAATTCCATTTGCCCATCGTAATCCGGTTTCCACTCTCCATACGCCTGGTTGGTCCATAGCGCAATCGGATCGCCGTTTGCCTCAGCCCGTGCCGCCATCCGGGCACCGCGTTCCTTGCCGTAACGAATCATTCCGCTCTGAATGACCTCTCGTCCCACGTCGCCCTTAGCTTCCACTGTGTACTTGCACAGCAGCGCAAAAATAATCGCCTGATTCTCGATTCTCATTGCCATATCTTGCCCCTTCCTACACTTGTCGCACCTTCCACTATGATACACTATACCCCTAACACCGCAGTTGTTCAAGAAATCCAGGGCATTTTCTTTCGGCATGCGCAGACATAAAATGCACGCCTTAAAACTACGCTTCGCATGCCGACTTTCAGAAGTAGCCGCAACTTATTCTCCTCTTCATACTCCGCTTATGTGGCTGTATAAGCATCCTCCAAATCCGCAATTTCATCGATAACCCGTTCCAGAGCTACCCTCTGCATCTTGATCCTCTACGCTCCTGTTACCAATCATTCCCATCGGAGTTTCTCTTGATGACTTCTCGCGCCGCATCGATCAGGACATCCCGCTCGTTGGGCAGTTCTCCGTCGATTACCCGGTCAAAAATAATCTGCATGATGCGTCCGATTTCCGGCCCCTCAGGGATACCCATCTGAAGAAGGTCGCGGCCGCTTAGTTCCAGGCCCCCCCGGGAAAGAACACTCTCCTTGGCGATAACCTCCTCCACCAGTTCCCGAAATGCATCGAGCTTCTTTGTGCGTTCCTCTCGAACAAATTCTGCCTGCGACAGCACATCCGCTCGCTCGAGCGCAATTAGATTCAGGAGTTGTTCCTCTCCCAGCTGATTCAATCTTCTTCTCGCATATTTCTCTGTCTGATTGAATATATATCCATGACAGTCGATCAGCTCTGTCACCTGCGAGATGGTCTTACGATCGTATTTGAGCCGCTTTAGAATCTGATGGGCCATTTCTGCGGACGCTTGCTCGTGCCCGTAGAAATGCCCCCAACCTTCTTTTAGCTGAAAACAGGCGGGCTTACCGATATCATGGAGCAATGCTGCAAGTCTCAGCACTACCGTCTTCGGCGCCTTCGAAACCGCATGGATGCAGTGTTCGTAGACGTCATAGCAGTGGTACGGGTTCTGCTGCTCGAAATCGAATGTAGTCTCAATTTCCGGCATAAAGACGGCAAGCACGTCGCGGTACTCGCGAAGAATCGGTTCGGCCGCCGGGCCGAGAAGCAGCTTATTCAGTTCGGTCTGGATGCGCTCTGCGGCGATAGCGCGAAGGAGCTCTCGATCCTTGTGAATTGCCGCCGCGGTCTTCTCCTCAATGTTAAACCCGAGCTGCGAAGCAAACCTAGTTCCACGCATGATGCGAAGGGCATCTTCCCGGAAACGTTGGCTTGGGTCACCGACGGCACGAAGGATACGATTTTCGAGATCCGGAATAGAATTCTCTACACCTATGACGTTGCCTCGAAGGTCCATAGCAATGGCGTTGATGGTAAAATCCCGGCGTTTTAGATCTTCCTCTATGGATCGGGTGAATCGCACCTGATCCGGATGGCGACTGTCTGTATATTCTCCGTCCACGCGATAGGTCGTCACCTCATAAATGTCGTGATTCATGATGACGCCAATGGTGCCGTGGGCCTTGCCGATTTCCAGCGTCACACAGTCCGCGAACGCCGCCTGTGTTT
>CAVBPR010000042.1:0-2711 GCA_963597355.1 bacterium
GCTCCCGTGGACAGCCAAGGCTCTCCACGCGCCCATGGTTCTTGAACTATTTTTTGCCGTGCAGGTGTCCAACTTGCACTTGCAATTTGCGGAAACTAAATAAGCTTAAATGAAGCTGATTCCTTCCACAGGACGGTGGGCTTTAGGCTGCTCGATGCTCAGGCCCTCCATCAGCCAGCGGTACTGCTGTGGTGTGATCTGCAGGGCCTCCTCACCGTTTCTAGGCCACTGGAAGGTGCCGCTTTCCAAGCGCTTATACAGGAGCAGGAAGCCCGAGCCCTCCCACAATAATCCCTTGATGCGATCTTTACGGCGGCCGCAGAACAAGAACAGTGTTTCTGTAAACGGATTCAGCTTAAATTGCTCCTGCACGATGGCTGCCAAACCGTCAATTCCTCTGCGAAGATCTGTGCGGCCTATGGCCAAATGGACCTTCCCTTGAAATTCCTTCAGCATGACTTCATTGCCCGGAACAGTGACGTCATGGATGCTTCATCGGCACCGGGATGGATCTCCGCTGTAAGTCCTCCGGCGGATACTGTTGTAATACTGCCATTCAGTGCTGGCGCTGTCTCCACCTGGATTTCAACAAAAGCGCCGGATGATTTCGAGGTCATTTCATATACCCTGCGCTGTCTGGTGTAGTAGGTCAACGTTGGTATCCCATGTACCGCACATCACTCGGACACCGTCTGACCGCTACTGCGGCAATCCGCGACCTGGTCACTCCACAGAGCTAGTTTCTTCTGATGATTGATCGTCTGTAAGCCGCTTTTGTTCACTATGAATCACTCCCACATAGTATTTCGCAGTCCGATGTACTACATGGTACTGCGAGGGAGTCCCTTGCACTGGCTTGGACTCCCTCACAATTATCTCATATTCCTTTGATCTGCGGTAGATGCCGGGGGAGTTGACGCTTACTAACCCACCTGCGGCACCGTTATTTTGAAAGTGTCCCATACCCCAGTATCCTCCGATCCCCCACGGCATGACTGAGCTGCTTGCAAGCATTATTGGCATTTCCCTCAATGGTGTACACAGTGCTTCCATCACAGGATTCCACAATTCCCACATGGTCTGCCACGCCATCTCCGCCCCAATCGAAATAAATGATCGCACCTGGAACCGGAATGCTGTTTCGATCCTGCCACTGGCCTCTGGAACGAAACCACTCCACACCGGTGGGACAGTAGGAGTGCTTGGGTATAACGCCGGACTCAATGTACCCGCACTGGTCGGATATGGATAGGTAAGCCCCTGGCTTTCTGCCTCAGGCTTTTCCCCCCATTCACACGGAGCATGCAACTTTTGTTTGGCAACTTAATACCGTTGGAGGGCAACCAAAATGAAACATCCATCTGATTTCGCTATCTGTATTTCCAATTACCTTACAAAACACTTAGCAGGCGCAAGAAATCTAAGCCCCAATACCATAAAGTCATACCGGGACACCTTTTGCCTGCTCTTATTATTTATGAAGGAGATGAACAAAAAGATAGACAGGATTCGCTTGGCCGATATTGATGCCGACTTGGTTATTCGCTTTTTGGATTGGCTGGAAGTAAACCGCGGGAATAGTGCATCGACGAGGAATGTGCGGTTAGCTGCAATCCATGCATTTTTTCGGTATGTGCAGTTCCAAAATCCAGAAATGCTGCTGCATTGTCAACGCATTCTTGCAATTCCGATGAAAGAAACAGAAAAGAGATTTGTGGAGTACCTTCCGGAGCAGGTGCTGAAAGAACTGCTTTCTCTTCCAGACCAGACGAAAAAATATGGAATACGAGATACGGCGCTGCTGTGTTTGCTCTATGACTCTGGTGCAAGAGTTCAAGAACTGATTGATCTTTCCTTGCTAGATATTCGTCTGGAAACACCAGCAACGATCCGGCTCTATGGCAAAGGAAGAAAAGTGCGTGTCGTTCCGCTTATGTCACAGACGGCAGTCATATTGCAAAAGTATCTGAGTATGTGGCATTTGGACGCTGCGCGGAAACCGGATGATCCAGTGTTTGTCAACCACCAAGGAAAGCGGCTGACCCGTCCCGGAGTCACTTATATTCTAAATAAATATATGGCGCAAGTTTCTTGGATGGAGGGTAAAAAAGGAATTACTCCGCATGTTATCCGCCATTCCAAAGCGATGCACCTGCTCCGTGCGGACGTTGATCTTCATTACATTCGAGACTTTCTTGGACATGTGCAGATTGAAACGACCGAGGTTTACGCCCGTGCGGATGCGGAAATGAAGCGCAAAGCATTGGAGACAGCAAATCTCGATCTTCCAGTCGAATCCCAGACAAGTTGGCAGAAAGACCAAAGTCTGTTATCCTGGCTACAATCGCTATGACAACGAAACAAAAAATTTTATCGAAAGACATTTGGGCAAGAACGGCCGAAATTCAGCCGTTCTTCGCATTTCTTTCCATTATTCAAAACTTTTCATTAGGCTTCGTGGACATCAGTTTATAGAGCTGAGTGTTTTGTGGGAAGTTGTCCTCAAAAGGCACCAGCGTACTGCCGCATTTCAGCAGGCCATGGCCCACCTCCACATCCGTGATGTAACTGAGCTGATCGTCCGAGATGTTCAAAAGCCGTGCCAACTCCACCCGATCCGTGGGGGCCTGATTCAGCATCACCAGAAACTCGGAGTTTGCCAGCATGGTTCGTGCCGTGTGGCTTTGGAGCAGGTCAGCCACATTCTGCGT
>CAVBPR010000043.1:0-2397 GCA_963597355.1 bacterium
CCCCTTCAAAACGTATATTACCCGTATGAATGCCCGTAATGGCACCTGTCACATGTACGATCACGCACCACCCCGTAATGACGCCTGTCATCTGTACGATCACGCACCGACGCCAACAGAACCCCCGCCGCAAAACTTCGTGGCAGATCCTATTTTCCACAATGTGACCAGATGCATACTTAGGACGAAGCCATCCGAACTTCTATATTAATATGACGCGTTTTTTGAAAAACATCAAGGTCGCCGGAAAATACACAAAGAAATGCTCTGTCACAAGATCTGCTGCAAGGCCTTGTGACAGAGCATCCGGAAGGAGCTTAAGATTTAATTTATGCTTACTTCTTTTCATCCGGCAGTATCACACCCTGCGGCGGATTCTGCTTGATCGCACCCACAACCGGATGCGGCACATACATTTCTTCCAAATAAGCAATATCCTCTGCAGTAAGACTGACATTCAACGCTTCTGCTGCATCAGTGAGATAAGCTTCTTTTGTTGCGCCTACGATCGGAGCTGCTACTCCTTTTGCCCAATGCCATGCCAATGCGATCTGAGACATCTTACAGTCATACCGTTTGGCTAATTCGGCAACTCGCTCTACAATGTGCATATCCTGCTGTTCCATGCGGTCATATTTTCCGCGGGCGACCTTATCCGTCTTGCCTCTCACAGAATCCGACTCCCATGTTTTCCTGGTCAAATGCCCTGCGGCCAGCGGACTGTACGGCATCAGGGAAACATTCATCTGCTCGCAGATCGGGATCAGCTCCCGCTCGTCCTCACGGTACAGCAGATTATAATGGTTTTCCATAGCAGAAAATTTGGTCCATCCGTGCTTTTCGGCTGCAAGCTGCATATTATAAAACTGATAGCCATACATTGCGGAAGCTCCCAATGCACGTACCTTACCTGCCTGTGCCAATTCATGCAGCGCTTCCATCGTTTCCTCGATCGGGGTATCGTGATCAAATCGATGGATAATATAGAGATCCAGGTAATCCGTTCCCAGACGTTTCAATGTTCCGTCAATTTCTCGATGAATGGCACTTTTTGATAAGCGGCCCTCATTAAAATAGACCTTGGACGCGATCACCACCTTGTCTCTTGAAGTCAGTTTTTTCAGTGCTTTGCCAAGATATTCTTCGCTGGTTCCTGCTGAATATACATTCGCCGTATCAAAGAAATTGATCCCAAGTTCCAAAGCATGTGCAATGATATCCTCGCTCTGCTTTTCATCCAATGTCCAGTCATGCATGGTTCCGGCTTTTCCGAAACTCATACAGCCTACGCAGACCTTGGAGATTTCAATATCCGTTTTTCCTAATTTCGTATATTCCATATCCGTTTATCCTTTCCAATATAAGAAAGAGAGATTGCTTACAAACTTGCTTCTCTGTAATCCACGTAATCTACGGCTTCCGGTCATTCATTGGAGCTTGCCTCACCCGGTACATCCATGGCAAGATCTGCCCAGACCTCTTTTGCCATGGAAAATACCGCCCATGCCTTCGGCCAGCCTGCATAGAATGCAACATGGGTAATGATCGCGGCGATCTCTTTCTTCGTCACACCATGATTCTTTGCATTCTGAAGATGATACTTCAAAGAAGAATCGGTGATCCCCTGTGCCATCAAGGCAACTACCGTGATGATACTTCTTGTTTTTAAGTCGATGTCCTCATTGTTCCAGTTTTCTCCAAAGAGAATATCGTCATTGAAATGTGCGAATTCCGGAGCAAATTCTCCGAGTGCATCTCTTCCTGCCGTCTGTTTTATTGCCATTTGGTCATACCTCCTTACCGATTTTATAAGCCTTTTCCAAAGCCGGATGCCCCGTGATATCTCCGATGTCATTGACGCCACCGGCAAATACGGTCTCCATAAGCTCGCAGCGCGGAAAACAATCTACCCAGCCTTGAATGGCTTTGATGCTTCCTTCCGGCGTTTCTTCCTCATCCTCTGCTGCTGTTGCAAGAAAGTATACCTTTGTAAAGGCATAATCCGTGTCGAACAAAGGATTTGCCCGATCCAGCACGGTCTTTAACTGACCGCTGATGCTGTAGTAATAAACGGGTGATGCGAACACAAGCACATCTGCATCGTGCATTTTTGCAGCAATCTCCACAGCATCATCCTTAATAATGCAATGTCCCAGCTTCTGACAGGCAAAACATCCATTGCAAAAACCGTATTGTTTTTCTCTGAGATAAATGGTTTCAACTTCGTTTCCTGAATCTCCGGCACCCTTGGCGAAGGATTCGGCAAGAGTTTCAGAATTACCACCTTTGCGTGGACTGGATGACAATATCAAAATTCTTTTTCCCATATTCGTATGGCCTCCTTGATTTCATATCTTGAAGCACATCCATTCATGTGCTATATTAACCATAGACCAT
>CAVBPR010000044.1:0-2305 GCA_963597355.1 bacterium
GCTATAATCCTGTGTATGCCGTTCGAAACGGACAGCATACACAATGGCTCTGGCATTTGCGGAGCGGGAGCTTATAGAGATTGTGCGGTATTAGTTTAGTGGTAAAACGCGACCTTCCCAAGGTTGAGTTGTGGGTTCGATTCCCATATACCGCTTGCGGAGCAGGACATACGTCTTGCTCTTTTGTTATGTATAAATTTACGGTGGCAATGGGTGTATGGCGGCGACTGGCTGTTTATCTCCACGAAGTCGTATCAGAACGCAAAAGGTTGCAGGGGTCCCGTCCCACGGACATTATAGCAAAAGAATACAGGCCATGTATCAGTAACATTGAAATAACACTGCGATTGTCGGCAGTACGATGTACATTGACGCTATTAGGCAGAATTGTTATAATTTCAGTCGTGGGTGCGCAATATTATGGAAACTATGACAAAATCGTGCATGGCGTACCGGGAAAGAGAGGAAAAGGTTACTATGAAGAATGTAGTTGTTGGTCAGTCCGGCGGCCCTACAGCCGTTATCAACTCCTCCATTGCAGGAGTGTATGCCGGCGCGAAGGCAGCAGGAGCCGAGCATGTATACGGCATGATTCATGGAATTGAAGGATTTCTGCAGGACAAGCTGGTGGATCTGGACAAGTACCTTGCAGATCCCATGGGAATTGAGCTCTTAAAGAGAACCCCCTCTGCATTCCTGGGTTCCTGCCGTTTCAAGATGCCGAAGATTGAAGGCCATGAGGACGTGTATGAAAACGTCTTCAAGATTATGGAAGAGCATGACATTGATACCCTGTTCTATGCGGGCGGCAATGACTCCATGGATACGGTAAAGATGCTCAGTGATTATGCCAAGGAGCATGACAAGCCGCAGCTGTTCATGGGCGTTCCCAAGACCATTGATAATGACCTTCCGGTTACAGATCATTGCCCCGGATATGGCTCCGCTGCAAAATATATCGCAACGACCATGAAGGAGATCATCCGCGACAATGAGTCCTTCGGTGCAGCAAAGCCTACCATTGTAATTGCTGAAATTATGGGACGTGATGCCGGTTGGCTTACGGCAGCGGCAGCGCTTGCAAAGGGAGATGACTGCAGCGGAGTTGACGGTATCTATCTTCCGGAGCGGGTATTTGACGTAGATAAGTTCCTGGATAAGGTAGATCACCTTTCCAAGACGAAGAGATCCGTTGTCGTTGCTGTGTCGGAAGGCTTGAAGCTGGCAGACGGACGCTATGCCTGCGAACTGGGTGAGGCCTCTGATAAGGTGGATGCATTCGGACACAAGCAGCTTTCCGGTACTGCAACGGCTCTTTGCAAGCTGGTTGCAGAGCGTACAGGTTGCAAGACAAGAGCCATTGAGTTCTCTACGATGCAAAGAGCAGCTACACATGTAGCTTCTCTGACAGACATCGAGGAGGCATTTACGGCCGGCAGCATGGCGGCAGAAGCAGCTTCCAAGGGCGAGACAGCGAAGATGGTGATCTTCGAGAGAGTTAACAAGGAAGGCGAGCCGTATCGCATCGGCTTCTCTAAATTTGATATTCATCAGATTGCAAACGGTGTGAAGAACGTTCCTCAGGAGTGGATCAATGAGGACGGCGATGATATGAAGCAGGAGTATCTGGATTATGCGCGTCCGCTGATTCAGGGTGAGCTGCTCCCCTTCTGGGTAAACGGAACACCGCGTCACCTCGTAATGGAGGAGCTGCAGGAGTTCTGATGGCGCAGCACCGCTGCAGACATGCATGGCGAATTTGCCGGGAGGAATCTTCCTCCCGGTTTATTTTTGCAGTTTATGGCCTCCATCCCTCCGTCAGGACCCGTTCCTGGCTGGCGTTTGAACTGTTACCGGAGGCTGACAGAGGGCGGGGGCTTTGACTCTATGGTGTTTTCACCGGAGCAAAAACGCGCTATGATGAAGCAGGGTATTAGCAAAGGAGAGAGCCAATGAGATCACAGCACACCAACATGCAAAGAGATATTCTGGCACTGAATATGGAACAGCAGCTTCAGGACATTGCGCTGGAGAAGTGCGGCAAGACAATTGCAGCCTGCAGCAACCAGGAGCTTTATTATGTGCTATTGGATTACTGCAAGCGACTTCTGGCCGTTACAGAGCGCAATGTCGGCGAGAAGAAGGTCTATTACATATCTGCGGAGTTTCTGATCGGCAAGCTTTTAGCCAACAATCTGATCAATCTGAAGGTCTATGACAGGATGAATGAGATCCTGGAGAAAAACGGCAAGCGACTTGCGGACATTGAAGAGATTGAACCGGAGCCGTCCCTTGGCAACGGCGG
>CAVBPR010000045.1:0-2119 GCA_963597355.1 bacterium
TTTTGTCATACGTGAAAAAGTTCAAAAACTGTAAAAATCCCGGTGCAGCGGAACCGCTGCACCGGGATTTTTGTTGACACTGTTGAATCAAGGTGATATCGTTTTGATATCAGATTTAGTTCACATATCCGAAGGAGGGATTCAACATGAGTGAAAAAGTATTAAACAGGAAAAAGAACGGCCTGCCCTTTTTAATTCTTTTTGTTATACTTTATGCCGCCGCTGTGGCTCTGTTCACGATAGGAATCGTTAAGGGAACCGAAGATTGCCCTGCGCTGATCTATTTTCTTCCCGGTCTGATCTGGATGGTGCTCGGTTGGCTCCCTTTTCTTGGGCTTAAAATTCTCAAGCCGCAGGAAGCGCTGGTGCTGACGCTTTTTGGCAATTATGTCGGCACCTTGAAGGGTGAGGGCTTTTATTTTGTCAATCCGTTCTGTACCTCCGTTAATCCGGCTGCCAAAACCCGGTTAGGACAGAGCGGCGATGTCGATGACGGTGCTTCCAGAACCAAGCTGATCGTTGCTTCCGACCCGCAGCATGGCGCCGAAGCCGACAACTCCAGAAAAATATCCCTGAAGGCGATGACTTTAAGCAACGCCAAACAAAAAGTCAACGATGTTCTGGGCAATCCCGTAGAAATCAGTGTCGCGGTCATATGGAAGGTAAAGGATACGGCCAAAGCGGTTTTCGAAGTTGACAATTACAAGGAATATCTTTCTTTACAGGCGGATTCTGCCGTAAGGGACATTGTTAAAATATATCCGTATGATGTTTCTCCGAATGTTGATACAACAGGTGACGGGCAGGCAGATGACGGGAGCCTCCGGGGATCCACAACGGTTGTCGCCGAAAGAATCCGTGCGATGATTCAGGACAGGGTAAAAGATGCCGGTCTTGAGATCGTTGAGTCCAGAATCACTTATCTCGCATACGCACCGGAGATTGCTGCTGTCATGCTGCAAAGGCAACAGGCGTCCGCTGTCATTGATGCGCGGAAAATGATCGTTGACGGCGCGGTCGGAATGGTGGAAATGGCTCTTGATCGCCTTCGTGAAAACGATGTCGTCGATCTTGATGAGGAAAGAAAAGCAGCAATGGTTTCAAATCTTCTGGTTGTTTTATGCGGAAATCAAAATGCGCAGCCCGTTATAAATTCCGGAAGTCTGTATTAACCGGGAAAAATCTATGGCAAAGAAACAAATACCTTTGAGGCTGAGCGAAAAATTATACGATGCGATTGCCGCCTGGGCGGAGGATGATTTTCGCTCCGTGAACGGACAGATTGAATATTTGCTTACAGAATGTGTGAAGCAGAGAAAAAAGGACGGAAAATACGTCTCGGAGCATTTAGACGAACCGCCGGAGTTGGATGTTTAGCCCCCCCTGTTCTGTGGACAGTATTTTAGGCGCCAGCCCACGTGTGGTGGACGAATCTACCGTGTAGAAAACGACAAAATTGTCAACCGGAACTTTATGCATCCCCATGCATTTCCACGGTTCCCAATCAACGATAGGATTTCGTGATGGCATAAATTCAAGAGAACGAATGGTTTTTCTGATTCTGTTCACCTGACTTTCAGCAGTGCGTGGAGCCAACAGTTCAAAAGCAATATAGGAATAAATATCCTTGATATCGCTTTTGGCTTCCGGAGAATAAATTACAGAATAGGCATCACTCATATACCAAATTCCTTCGCCAATTCTGCATCAACCTCATCTGGCGTATAGCTTTTTCCGGCTTTGAGTGATTCCACACCCTTCATCAGCTCTGCATCAAGTTCTGTACGGTTCATTCCACCAATAGCCGTAGGTTTGGAAGCGGGAAGATGTAAGTCAAGAGGTAGCCCTCTGGTCAATACAATCTGACTGTACAGCATCTGAATCGCGCTGGACGGCGTAATGCCCAGCTGAGAAAGGATTTCTTCCGCGTTTTCTTTTAATCCCGTATCAATACGAGCATAAACTGCTGTTGTATTTGCCATGCATATCACACTCCTTGGAATATATTATATGCGATGTAGTCTCAAGTGCAAGCAATTGCAGGCGTTATTTGACGGATCATCGGTGCGTGTGACCACAGCTGCGGCAGATCAACCGAGTAACTGTGATTTTGGAGGCG
>CAVBPR010000046.1:0-2053 GCA_963597355.1 bacterium
ACAGCATAAGCCGTGACTGCATCTTGCTATATCGTATTTCCTCCCTCCATAATATGATTAGGTGGTCAAAAGGGTATTTGTATTTTATCCTTTTCACGATAGGAACTTTGAAAACTGAATATATTGCTGTGAATTTTCGGAAATGATGATTTTGGATGGCTTTTGTTGCGTATGGCAGAGGGATATTCCACCATTTTTTAGGCAACTGCCATTTTAAGGGCGCACTTATCCTGGTCCTGCATATATCTGCAGAACTTTTTGATATTTAGCGCACCTATTTTACATCCGAAGAAAAAACGGCTCCGTATCAGTCCGCGTACCGGGATTTTATCAATTCCGTATTTTCGGCGAAGGATGGATGGTATTGTTTCCACCCCATTTCGAAATCGGCTTTGCTTTTTAAATTCTTCGGTACTTCGTTCCCTTTGCTGTTTCGCCCTCTGGCTCGACTTGGATGATACCGTTTTCCGGCTTACACGTTTGAACATCTTAGGGTGACACTGCTCTTTATATGGGCAGCCCTGGCACTGGCTCTTCTGGAAAGAAATGCTACACTGGCCGGTTCCCTGGTTATAGCTACAGCTTTTCGGTTCATGCCCGCCGGGACATTTGATGACTTTCCTGCCATCTTCGCTGAATTCAAAATCAGCCATAATGTCTTCGGCTTCCCGCCCTGTAAGGTTTGTGGTGACAAGGCGTACATTTTTTTCAGCAGCCAGTTCTTCATTCTGCGTACCGCTGTAGGCACCATCCGTAACAATCGTTACTGTTTCATCCTGTTTCTCCATGCTGTCGAGGGTTTCTTTCAGGAACTGGCTGTCACTGTGGGTATTCTGCTCATACTGGTAATCCTCAATGATGCTCCCGTTTTTTCCGGATGCCTCTATGACATTTGCCACGTACCCACGGTGTTGCTTCCCGGCTTTTTCACGGTATGTCGCATCCGGGTCGGCAGGGTTCTGAAGGATGGATGCATCCATGCCACCGTCTTCTTTGGTACGCAGGCGGTAGGTTCCATCTTCCTTTTGTACGGCCTGCTCTTTCAGCACACGCAGAAGAAGCTGGTAGCTGCTGGAGTCATCATAATCCTCCCCACAAAGCTCTTTCAATGTAGCCGCATCCTTCAGGACAGCTTCTATCTTTACGGAAGTCTCCTCACTGTGGTTGTGGTATATGATACGGTTCCTGTCATCCGCTTCTGTGTAATGCCGCAGATGTTCCGGGAGCTCCTGGTTTTTTGCCACCTCTTTCGCAAGGTTTGCCACGCAGGTGTAGAGCAGTTCCAGGCGCCCCATCCGCTTGATATTGGAGGCGACCATCAGGCTGTCCATCCGTTTCAGGCTGCTGTCGATCCTCATTAGCTCCGCCATTTCCGATGACAGGGAGGTGATGGTTTCATGAAGGAGATCAACGCCATGCTCTGTTTCATATGCGGCGCACCTTGCGCGGAAACGGCTGAGTGTCCTGTCGCTGAGCGGCTGTTCCGCAAAAGACGTTGTGTGGAGGGCATACTGGAACCGGATGTCAAACATCAGGGATTCCAGCAGTTCATCATCTGAAAGGTTGGTCAGTTCCTTGATCAGTAGCGCGCCGATCTGGACATTAACAGGCGTGTTTGGGCGTGAATCCTTATCGCTGTATAAGACAGCATACGGGATTTCATCAATCTTGGGAAAAATAAATTCCGCAAAATATTTTGCCCATGACCTGTCAAGAAATTTCTTTTCCCTTTCAGTCATTGTGTTTAATGGGTCAAACAGGGAAAGCTGCAGTTCTTCCAATCGGTTTTCAACAAAAGACATAAGATGGCCTCCAATCATTCCTACTGTTTCCATTATACCAGAAATGAATGGAAAATACAGAATTTTACAACAATATATTCAGTTTTCAAAGAACAGTTATCGTTTAAAAAGGACGTACCTTTTGACACCTAAATCATATGATGATCCTGCTATGGAAAAAGATTGATACAACAGAAATGGACTCTTTAGCAACAAGTCATTTTATGATAATATAAATTTGGTTCGGGTGTCAACATTGCGTAATTACCAAC